>CAVSEH010000037.1:0-38649 GCA_963726935.1 uncultured beta proteobacterium | reverse complement strand
GAGCGTGGAATTGCCCTTTGCAGCAGGCGGCGCTGACGGCCTGATCGTTCAAGTCGCAAGCTTCCCCTCGCGATAGTCGTCATTCCCGCCCCCGATTACTTCATTCGAGGGCAGGCTCCAGCGGGAATCCATTCGTATTGAAGTGAAATGGATTCCGGCTCGCGCCCGCAGTGCGGGCTTGGCCGGAATGACGGCAACTTATGGACTAGCGCCGCCCCTTCTCGTGCGGCATAATCACCCTCGGCGCGGCAGTTCCCGTCCAATCGCGCCTACCACTGCCCGTTTCGGGCAAGAAGGAACGAAGGAAAGGCATGGTTATGACACCGCGAACGCGTTCGGAGACCCGTTGAGCTAGGCTCGAGTTCGCACGCTGCTGTCCAGCGAAAAGTGCGGCTCGTCCGCACTTTTTTTGTTTCTGGAGACTGCAATGCCTGATATCCGATTACCCGACGGCGCCGTCAAACACTTCGACGCGCCAGTCACTGTCGCCGAAGTCGCCGCCGCGATCGGCCCCGGACTCGCCAAAGCCGCGCTGGCGGGCAAAGTCGACGGCAAGCTCGTCGATACCTCGTTCGCGATCGACCGCGATGCGAACCTCGCCATCGTCACCGACCGTGACCCCGACGGCCTCGACCTGCTGCGTCATTCGACCGCCCATCTGCTTGCGTATGCGGTCAAGGAGCTGTTTCCCGATGCGCAGGTGACGATCGGTCCGGTCATCGAGGACGGGTTCTACTACGATTTTTCGTACAAGCGGCCGTTCACGCCCGAGGATCTCATCGCCATCGAGCAGAAGATGGCGGAACTCGCGAAGAAGGACGAGCCCGTCTCGCGCCAGCTCATGCCGCGCGACGAGGCCGTGAAGTATTTCGAGTCCATCGGCGAGCACTACAAGGCGGAGATCATCGCCTCGATTCCGTCGAACGAGGACATTTCACTGTACTCGGAAGGCAAGTTCACCGACCTCTGCCGCGGTCCGCACGTACCGTCGACCGGCAAGCTGCGCGTGTTCAAGCTGACCAAGCTCGCCGGCGCGTACTGGCGCGGCGACTCCAAGAACGAGATGCTGCAGCGGATCTACGGCACCGCCTGGGCCAAGAAGGAGGATCTCGACGCCTACCTGCACCGCATCGAGGAAGCCGAAAAGCGCGACCATCGCAAGCTCGGCCGTCAGCTCGACCTCTTTCACCAGCAGGAGGAGGCGCCGGGCATGGTGTTCTGGCATCCCAAGGGCTGGACCGTGTGGCAGCAGGTGGAGCAATACATGCGCCGCGTGTACCAGGACAACGGCTACCAGGAAGTGCGCGGGCCGCAGATCATCGACCGCTCGCTCTGGGAACGGTCGGGACACTGGCAGAACTTCAAGGACAACATGTTCACGACCGAGTCCGAGAAGCGCGACTTCGCGATCAAGCCGATGAACTGTCCGGGTCACATCCTCATATTCAACTCGGACCTGCGAAGCTATCGCGACCTGCCGCTGCGTTATGGCGAGTTCGGTGCCTGTCATCGCAACGAGCCGTCGGGTGCATTGCACGGGATCATGCGTGTGCGCGCGTTCACGCAGGACGATGGCCACATCTTTTGCACCCCGGAGCAGATCCAGGCGGAATGCACCGCGTTCAATACGCTGGCCATGAACGTCTACCACGACTTCGGCTTCAACGACGTCGACATCAAGATCGCCCTGCGGCCTGCCCAGCGCCTTGGCGACGACGCGAGCTGGGACCTGGCCGAAGACGCGCTGCGCAATGCGCTCAAGGCCTGCGGCGCCACCTGGACCGAGTTGCCGGGTGAAGGCGCCTTTTACGGCCCCAAGATCGAATATCACCTCAAGGACTCGATCGGCCGCTCCTGGCAGTGCGGGACCATGCAGGTCGATTTCCAGATGCCAGGCCGGCTGGGCGCGGAATTCGTCGATGTCGATAACGCCCGCAAAGTACCGGTCATGCTCCACCGGGCGATCGTCGGCTCGCTGGAACGCTTCATCGGGATCCTGATCGAGCACTACGCCGGCGCCCTGCCCGTTTGGCTATCCCCGGTCCAGGCGGTCGTGCTGACCATCACCGACCGGCAAGCCGAGTACGCCCAAGGGGTTACCGCGCGCCTCAGGGAGGCCGGAATCCGGGCCTTTTCCGATTTGCGTAATGAGAAAATAACCTATAAAATTCGAGAACATAGCTTGCAGAAGCTGCCGTACCAAGTAATTGTGGGCGACAAGGAACTGCAAACTGGTCAGGTGGCCGTGCGAACCCGCACCGGCGAGGACCTCGGGGCGATGCCTCTGGCGTCCTTCATCGAACGTCTCCAGAGCGAGACGGCGTCACGTCGCTAAGTGCGGCAAACGCTAGATGGGCAGCGGGCGGCACGGCCTATTTTTCACAGACGAGGAGTAACGCGATAGCCCAGGACAAAGCACAGCGGGTCAACGGAGAGATCAACGCTCCCGAAGTCCGGCTGGTAGGTGCAGATAGTGAGCAACTCGGTATCGTGCCCATTGCGGATGCAATTGCACGAGCGGAAGCAGCGGAGCTCGATCTCGTCGAGATCGCCCCGCTCGCCGAGCCCCCCGTGTGCCGGATCATGGATTTCGGCAAGTTCAAGTACCGGGAGGCAAAGCGCGCGCACGAAGCCAAGCTCAAGCTCAAGCAGATCCAGGTCAAGGAAGTGAAGTTTCGTCCGAGCACCGACGACGGCGACTACAAGATCAAGCTGCGTAACTTGATCCGCTTTCTGGGCGAAGGTGACAAGGCGAAGGTCACGCTGCGGTATCGCGGCCGGGAAATGGCGCACCAGGAGTTTGGTATCCGCCTGCTCGAGCGCATCCGTGGCGACCTGGAACCGTACTGCATCGTCGAACAGTTTCCAAGGCTCGAAGGCCGGCAAATGGTGATGCTGCTGGCCCCGAAGAAGACCGCTGTAACGAAGCATCACCCGAACAAGCCCGAAGCCGGTAAGCCAGCGAGCAAAGAAGCCTCTCCCAAGGAGAGCACCGCCGTGGGCAGCAAATAAGACGAAGGAAGTGTTGTCATGCCAAAGATGAAAACCAAGAGCGGCGCGAAGAAGCGCTTCCGCGTGCGCGGAAGCGGCAGCGTCAAGCGCTCGCAGGCGTTCAAGCGCCACATCCTCACCAAGAAGACCACCAAGAACAAGCGGCATCTTCGCGGCTCCGCCGACGTCCACAGCACCAATGCGGACTCGGTGAAGGCCATGTTGCCGTACGCCTAAGGGAGCCGAGCCATGCCAAGAGTCAAGCGTGGGGTGACCGCCAAGGCGCGGCACAAGAAGGTACTGACCCTCTCGAAGGGTTATCGCGGCCGCCGCGGCAACGTGTACCGCGTTGCAAAGGAAGCGGTGATGAAAGCGGGCCAGTATCAGTACCGCGATCGCCGCAACAAGAAGCGTGAATTCCGCGGCCTGTGGATCGCGCGGATCAACGCTGCGGTGCGCGAGCTGGGCCTGAGCTACAGCGCGTTCATGAACGGTCTGAAGAAAGCGTCGATCGACATCGATCGCAAAGTCCTTGCCGACCTGGCGATCCACGACAAGGCGGCGTTTGGAAAGATCGCGGAGCAGGCCAAAGCCTCTCTGGCCTGAACTTTCAAGATCAACGAGGGAGGCGCTACAGTCAACTGAGCGCCTCTTTTTTCTCTACTGAGCTTTGCAGAAATGACTGACAGTTGGCAAAGCTCAGCCCTCACCCCCGCCCCTCTCCCAGAGGGCGAGGGGTCCTTACTGTAGAGCATGGACGAACTCGAGACCATCGTCGCAGGCGCCCTCGCCGACTTCGCAGCGTGCAGCGATCCGGTCGCGCTCGAGAACGTCAAGGCCCGCTACGTGGGCAAGTCGGGCCGGCTGACTGACCTGTTGAAGGCCTTGGGGAAGCTGCCCGCCGCGGAGCGTCCCGCCGCCGGCGCGCGCATCAACGCCGCGAAGGAACAGCTCGAGGCAGCCCTCACGCGCCGTCGCGAAGAACTTTCCGACCAGAAGCTTGCGCTGCAGCTCGCGAGCGAAGCCCTCGACGTGTCATTGCCTGGTCGCGGCCGCGGCACCGGCGGGCTGCACCCGATCACCCGCACCATCGATCGCATCGAAGCGCTGTTTCATTCGCTGGGATTCGCGGTTGCGGATGGTCCGGAAATCGAGGACGACTTCCACAATTTCACGGCACTCAACATGCCGGAAGACCATCCGTCGCGCTCGATGCACGACACGTTCTACGTCGAAGGCGGCATGGTGCTGCGCACGCATACATCCCCGGTGCAGGTGCGGTACATGGAGTCCCACCCACCGCCGATCAAGATCATTGCCCCGGGACGCGTGTATCGCGTCGACAGCGATGCAACGCACTCGCCGATGTTCCATCAGGTCGAGGGACTCTGGATCGACGAGAACGTCACGTTCGCCGACCTGAAGAGCGTATTCACCGAGTTTCTGCATCGCTTTTTCGAGCGCGACGATCTCAAGGTACGGTTCCGGCCGTCGTACTTTCCGTTCACCGAGCCCTCCGCCGAAATCGACATGAGCTTCGGCGACGGGTGGCTCGAGGTATCGGGTGCGGGACAGGTCCACCCCAATGTACTGCGCGCAGTGGGCATCGACCCGGAGCGCTATCAGGGCTTCGCGTTCGGCATGGGGCCGGATCGCCTGGCGATGCTCCGTTACGGCGTCAACGACCTGCGCCTGTTCTACGAGAACGACCTGCGCTTCCTGCGCCAGTTTGCCTGACGTCGCGCGCGGACCATGAAATTCTCCGAACACTGGCTGCGCACGCTGGTCGATCCACCGATGGACGGCGAGGCGCTTGCACACGCGCTGACCATGGCCGGCCTCGAAGTCGAGGACCGCTCGCCCGCTGCGCCTAAGTTCACGCAAGTCGTTGTCGCCAAGGTGCTTGCGGTCGAGCGCCACCCCAACGCGGAACGCCTGACGGTCTGCAGTGTGGACGCAGGTCAAGGTGCGCCACTATCGATCGTCTGCGGCGCACCCAACGTCGTCCCGGGCATCGTTGTGCCGTGCGCTCTCGTTGGCGCCGAGCTGCCCGACGGAACGGTGATCCGCAAGGCGGCGATGCGCGGCGTCGAGTCGCAAGGCATGCTGTGCTCCGCGGCGGAACTCGGGCATCTCCGACGATGCGTCGGGACTCCTGCTGCTCGACAAGGATCTGCGGATCGGCAGCGATCTGCGGCAGGTGCTCGATCTCGACGATTCGCTGCTGACGCTGAAGCTGACGCCGAATCGCGCCGATTGCCTCTCGCTCATCGGCATTGCGCGCGAGGTAGGCGCGATCACCGCGTTGCCCGTCACGTCGCCGCCCCGCGCACAGATCGAGAGTTCGACCACGACGCGCCGCAACGTGCGCGTCGAGGAACCGCTGGCATGTCCCCGCTTTTGCGCTCGCGTGATCGACGGCATCGACGCGCGCGCCCCGACACCGGCCTGGATGAAACAACGTCTCGAGCGCAGCGGCATTCGCCCGATTTCCGCCGTCGTCGACGTCACGAACTACGTGATGCTCGAACTCGGCCAGCCCTTGCATGCCTACGACAACGCGCTGCTCGAAGGCGATATCGTCGTGCGCTTCCCGGGCGATGGTGAACGACTGACGCTGCTCAACGGCCAGGTGCTCGAACTCGATGCGTCGCTGCTGCTGGTGGCGGACGAACAAAAGCCGCTTGGGCTCGCCGGCATCATGGGCGGTGAGCACAGCGGCATCAGCGACAAGACCACCAGCGTGTTGCTCGAAGGCGCGTTCTGGAATCCCGCTGTCATTCAGGGCAAGGGGCGACGCCTCGGCTTTGTCACCGACGCTGGTTACCGCTTCGAGCGCGGCATCGATTTCCAGGCGTCGCCGGACGCAGTCGATCGCGCCGCAGCGCTCATCCTGGAACTATGCGGTGGCCGTGCGGGTCCGTTGATCGACATCTGTGGCGATCTCCCGCGGCGCGACCCGATTCGCGTGCGCGGCGCGCGCATTGCGCGCATTCTGGGCGTAAGCATTTCCCCGGACGAGGTCACCGCGATCTTCACGCGTCTCGGGCTGAAACCACAGCGAGACGGCGATGATTTCGTGGTCACGCCTCCGCCCTACCGCTTCGACCTCGTGCTCGAGGAAGACTTGATCGAAGAAGTGGCGCGGCTCCATGGCTACGACAACATCCATGTGCCGGCTGCGATGCACACGCAGGCGATGTTGCCTGCCTTCGAGGCGATGCGCCCGCTCTCGGAATTGCGCCAGCGCCTCGTCGATCGGGACTACCAGGAAGTCATCACCTTCAGTTTCGTCAGCTCGGCCGGCGAGCACGCTCTGCGGTCCGATCCGCCACCGATCAAGGTACTGAACCCCATCGCGAGTCACCTGGACGTGATGCGCACGACGCTGCTCGGCGGGTTGCTCGACACGCTGCGAACCAACGTCAACCGCAAAGCCGAGCGGGTGCGGATCTTCGAGAGCGGACGATGTTTCCTCCGCGAGGGGGAGCGCTTTGTACAGCCGCCGCGTATCGCCGGGCTGGTGCTCGGGCCGGCTGATCCACCGCAATGGGACAGCGGCAAACGGATGGTCGATTTCTTCGACGCCAAAGGCGATATCGAGGCGCTGGCGGCCCCGCTGCACGTCACCACGGTGGCAGCAGCGTCGCACCCTGCACTCCATCCAGGGCGTTCCGCGCGCGTTCTGGTCGGGGGACATCCGATCGGCTGGTTGGGAGAATTGCATCCGCGGCTGACGCGCGAGTACGAGTTGCCGCGCGCCCCGATCGTGTTCGAACTCGACAGCGATCCCCTCACACAGCGACCCATGCCCGTGGCGCACGCCATCTCCAAGCTGCCGGTCGTTCGCCGCGACCTGGCGGTCGTCGTCGACGAGGCCCTGCCTGTCCAAAATGTCCTGGCCGCGCTTCAGGCCCTGAAACTTCCTCAGGTCGAACAGATTTCGCTATTTGACGTCTACAAGGGCCCTGGTGTCGAACAAGGTAAAAAAAGCCTTGCAATTCTGGTGCTTATACAAGATACTGCACGTACTTTGACGGACCCTGAAATCGACGCCGCAGTGGGAGTGCTGCTGCGCGAGCTCGAGACGCAATTCGACGCGGCGCTACGCCAGTAGGAATTTCCGATGACGCTCACCAAAGCCGAACTAGCCGATTTGCTTTTTGAGCAGCTCGGGCTCAACAAACGCGAAGCCAAGGACATGGTCGAGCGTTTTTTCGAGGAAATTCGCATTGCCCTCGAATCCGGCGACAGTGTGAAACTGTCCGGCTTCGGCAACTTTCAGCTCCGCGAAAAACCGCAGCGGCCTGGACGCAATCCGAAGACCGGTGAGGAAATCCCCATAACTGCACGGCGCGTCGTCACCTTCCACGCCAGCCAGAAGCTGAAGGCAATGGTCGAAGCCGCGAACCATGGCCGAGCACAGGCAGACTAACTCCGCACTTCCGGCGATTCCGGCCAAGCGTTACTTCACCATCGGCGAGGTAAGCGACCTGTGTGCGGTCAAGCCGCACGTGCTGCGCTACTGGGAGCAGGAGTTCACGCAGCTCAAGCCGGTTAAGCGCCGCGGCAACCGCCGCTATTACCAGCATCACGAAGTGCTCCTGATCCGGCGCATCCGCGACCTGCTCTACGAGCAGGGCTTCACCATCAATGGCGCCCGCCATCGGCTCGAGTCCGACGCGTTGGCAAGCCCGTCGGCGCCGGGGGCGCCATCGAAACCGGAAAGCCGTCGGACCGCGTCACTTTCCTCTGCCGAATTGCGGCAGGTCATCGAAGAAATTCGGGCGCTGCTCGGCCCCAATCCATGAAGCCGGTATAATCCATGGTTTCGCGTCGGGGCGTAGCGCAGCCTGGTAGCGCACCTGCATGGGGTGCAGGGGGTCGGAGGTTCAAATCCTCTCGCCCCGACCATTTCCCCTTTGAACGGACGAGTGCGCGGCCCCTGAGTCGGCGCTTCGTCCGTATTCGTTTCCAGAGAGAGTTGCGATGGACATTGCCATTTGGCTGGATTCGGCGCAGGCTGATATTTGCCTGTACGCCACAGGAGATGATGTTCGGCACAGGTTTTGCTTACGGTCCAAAGACCGAATTTTGCTAGCCAGGTGCTTCCGATGAGTGCGGTCCGCAGCCCGAGCAAAAACGCCGTCGTCTCCGAGCTGGCGCTCGCTCGCGCGCAACGCAACACCGTCCTCATCATCGACGACCTGTTCAGCAGCCGACTGCTGCTGGCCGAAATCGTCCGCCAGATCGACGGCAAGCTCAACCTGGAGCTGTTCGACACCCCGAGCCGTGCGCTCGAATATGCGCGGAACAACCGTGTCGACATGGTCCTGACCGACTACAAGCTCCCGGAATTCGACGGCGTGCAGCTCGTACGCCAGATCCGTGGCCTCCCCCACTGCATCGACGTGCCGATCGTGGTGATCACGGTCGTCGACGATCGCCGCGTGCGCTACGAGGCATTGGAGGCCGGCGCAACGGACTTCCTGATCAAACCGCTCGACGAGCATGAGACGCGGGCGCGCTGCGCCAACCTGCTGGAACTGCGGCGGCACAAGATCGTGTTGTCTGACCAGGCGAGGGTGCTGCAATACCAGGTCGACAAATCGGTCGCTGAGATTCACGAGCGCGAACTCGAAACGCTCTCCAAACTGGCTAAGGCCGGCGAATTCAGGGACCGTACGACCGGCAACCACCTTACGCGCATGGCGCGATACTCGGCATTGATTGGTACCAATCTCGGGCTCGCCCCAGAGACCGTGCATGTGCTGGAAGTGGCTGCTCCCATGCACGACATCGGCAAGATCGGTATCCCGGATTCCATCCTGCTCAAGGAAGGACCGTTGACTCCCGAAGAGGACGGCGTGATGAAAACGCATCCGCGCATCGGGTACGACATCCTGAAGGGCAGTCCTTCGAAGTACCTGAGCATGGGCGCAATCATTGCCCTGGGTCACCACGAAAAATTCGATGGCTCGGGCTACCCGAATGGACTACACGGAGAAGATATCCCGATCGTCGGCCGCGTCGTCGCAGTGGCCGACGTGTTCGATGCGCTAGTCAGCGAACGACCCTACAAGCACGCCTGGACGATCGAAGAAGGATTCGCGTACCTAGAGGGACAGAAGGGTAAGCATTTCGACCCGCGGTGCGTCGAGGCGTTTATTTCGGGCGAGGCGAAGGTAAGGGAGATCAGGCAGCAGTATGCGGATCACTAGGCCATGGGACTACTGGAATCGTCTTGTTTCACGCGGCTGGCGGTTCCTTATTGAGTAGCCATGCGAGAACTCGAGGCCACAAGGTCTCCCGAAAACGGGAGCGAAAAAAGCCGAAGTGACCTATTGGGCGCCCATTGGTATCTGAGGGACCTATTAGCAACTGCTTGGCTCGACAGTTTGGGTATAGGTCGAGAAGACGATCGGTCGCAGCGCTAGTCGCGAAAGGATCATCGTAAAAATGGACTGCAAGCGTACGTGCATGCAAGGCGCGAAATCGCGTCATGACCATGTCGATCCGCTCGGCATCGCGTACCCCCTCGCTAGTTTTGACATTCCACCAGAATTCGGGCTGTCGGCGGTTCGCCCATTCGACCGCTACACCCAGTGGCAAATCCTCGAGCAGATGTAATGTGCGGCCTGGGAAAAAACCAACTGCGCGCGCCAAGGTTGGCATCAGTACATGCCACAGCACGTACATCTTTAAGCGATGTTTTTCATGATAATCGCGCCAGTAGCCGTTGTGTGCTCCAACAAGCAGCATTTGGTCGATCGTTGATCCGTTGTTGGCAAATCCTGTCACAAAACCACCTACGCTATGGCCAATAAGGATGCGCGGCAGACCCGTAAAGCGCTCCGCCAGCCACGACAGCGCTGCAGCACAGTCTTTGCTGCCCCAGTCCTCAACAGACGCGTCAAAACCTCGCAGCGAAGACGGGCGAGATCGACCAATACCGCGATAGTCATAGATAAGGGTAGCGATGCCATTGGCTGCCAGGAAGGATGCAAAGTGGTCGTAGTAGCGATACGAGATACCGGCACCAGCATTAATCAGGGCGGTCGCGGTTGTCTGGTTGAGTTTGGCAGGTTTCCAAACTTGCGCGCCCAATGCGTAGCCATCGAGCGCCGGCAACTTGAACTCCGATGACGTCGCGCCCTCGAAATCGCGAGTGGCAACCATCTGATTGCGGCGCAAACGCGAACTAGGCAAATGCAGATCCTCCCTCGTCTACTAGGACCCCGTCGATTGTACAGTCGACTGATGATTTCAAAGGCATCATTACTGCGGAGGGTTTCACTAGACAGGATCCAACCGAAGATCGTGGGCGTCCCACGCCTCGAATTTGAGCAAGCGATAATTCGAGTAGGCATTTCCTTCTTGGTTCTCGCATACGTTGTGTGGTACGTCGGACGGGATAGCAAACTCAACGTTGATGAAGTTCAAGCGCTGCTAGCAGCGTTCGCGTTTTTCGCGTTCGCAGTAGCAATTACTGTTCGCATCGTACAAGCACCAGGCATCTCGAAAGCCCGCCGCATTCTCGGAATCGTTGTCGACAATACGGTTGCCTCATTCGGCGTGTTTGTTTTGGGCGAAGGTGGCGCTGTAATTGTCGGCCTATATCTCTTTGTTACCCTCGGCAATGGTTTCCGATATGGGCGCTTCTATTTGCACACTTCGCAGCTCCTATCGTTAATTGGCTTTTCGTGCGTGATGTATGTGTCACCGTTCTGGTCCCAACACACAGCGATAGGTGCAGGATTCCTTATCGCATTAGTCATCGTACCCTTCTATGTTGGCATGCTTGCTGAGCGTATCAACGTTCAGCGTCGGCGTGCCGACGATGCAAACCAGGCGAAAGGTCGATTCCTTGCGACCGTTAGCCATGAAATGCGAACGCCGTTAAACGGCGTTATCGCAATGGCCGATGTCCTCCGTGAAACCATCCTTAACGAGTCCCAACGCGAGATCGTCGACACCCTTGGCACTTCTGCCAACCTTCTGCTCGCACAGATCGAGGATGTGCTGGACATGGCCAAGATTGAGGCCGGACGTGTCCAGATCGAGCTACGTCCGTTTGATCTCAGTCGGCTTGTAACTAGCACGATTAAGGTGGTTTTGCCCCAAGCGCGTTACAAAGAATTGACTGTAAATACTTCGATCTCGACTGAAGCTGCTCGCTGGTTTGCGGGTGACGCCCACCACATGCGGCAGGTGCTTCTAAATCTTCTTGCGAACGCAATAAAATTTACTGAACGCGGCGAAATATTGCTAAACGTTACCGTCCCCAAGTTCAGCGAGGACTCAGCGACGGTCCGATTTGAAGTCAAAGATACCGGGATCGGGATTTCTTCCGAAAAACAAGCAGCCATTTTCGAGCCATTCACACAAGCCGACAACTCGATCACGCGAATCTATGGCGGTACCGGCCTAGGTACGACAATCGCCGCGCAGCTGGTGAAACTGATGGGCGGTACGATGGGGCTATCGAGCGCCCTTGGGGTCGGGAGCACGTTTTGGTTCGAATTGCCGCTACCGCTTAGCAACCCCACAGGCATCGACCTGACGGAGGAACTGGCATCCACGCGCCGAGTTATGTCTGCCGCTACTGCGCTTGCTGCACAGCAACCAGCCAACGTTACCAAAATTCGGGGCGCTCGAGTATTGGTTGCCGAAGACAATCCTACGAATCAGCGTGTCACCCAATTGATTTTGGAAAGTGGAGGTCACCGGGCAACCATTGTGTCCAATGGCGAACTGGCATTAGATGCTCTCGAACGTGGGGCTTTCGATCTAGCACTTTTTGACTTGTCGATGCCCGGTGTTAGCGGGCTCGAGGCTCTCAAACTATACAAATATACGACGTCAAAGCCGATTCCAGTGTTGATTCTGTCAGCGAACGTAACGACAGAAATAATAGCTGAGTGTCAAAGTGCTGGTTGTGCAGAATTCGTTGCAAAGCCCGTTCGCCCATCAACGCTTCTTGATGCGATCGAACGCCACCTTGCGAGTGCGGCCGATGAACTCGTGCAACGACAGCCGCTTCCTCGCGCCGAGGAACGGCCAACACTTACAGTTATTGACACACCGATTGTTGATCTCGGAGTCCTAGATGATCTAGGTCGGCTTTCACCGGACCCGACGTTCGTGGAACGCCTTTTAAACGGCTTTCGATCTGATTGTCAACGCCTGGTAAAGTCGATTGGCGATTCGCTCGCGGCGCGGCGCTATGAGGACGCAAAAGACGGAGCACACGCACTTAAGGGTGGCGCAGGAAGCGTCGGTGCCACGCAGTTAGTCCAACTTGCCGTGCGCTTTGAGAAGGCAGGCCATGATGTCCTGCGGCTCAAGTCAGCGGCGTGGACCGAAGAGCTTATGAAAGCATCCGACGCGGCGCTTGCCGCGCTCGATCAACATCTCGTGGAGCGACAGCGCAAATCTAGCAGTTAGATTTTATGCCGTTCGCTGAAGTGGTAGAACATTGGTCGAAGCGATTTCAAGATCGACGTTGCGATTTTGCGCGCGTACCAGTCGTTCCATCATCCGCATGTCTCGCTCGCTTAGACGTAACGCGGCGTCAACCCACACCGTAACGATGCGTGACAACTCGTCATACGACAATGGCGTCACCTCCCGCCTGGCCGCTTCTACAGCCCTTCGACCATTTGCCGCCTTAGCGTGCTTCTTTATGAAACTGTAGACGGCCGCTTCCCCGGCGCCATCCGGCGCAAGTACGTCAACGACGCCCATGTCGTAGAGCTGGCGCCCAGTGTACATGTTGCCACCATTGATCATCTCCTCCGTAAGTCGCCGCCCGACTTTTCGTGACAGCAAGCTGTAGGCCCCCATGCCCGGGAAGAGATTGAACAGAATTTCTGGAAAGCCCAAACGAGCAGATTCTTCGACAACGAGAACCGAGGCCGCCAAAGCGCTCTCAAATCCGCCACCCATGGCATCGCCCTCTACAAGTGCAATGGTAGTTAGCGGTTGCCCAAAGCACGTAGCCCAGCCGTAGACGTTGTCGATGCAAGCATGTCCATAACTTAGCAACAGTTCACGATCCTGACGCGCGATTGCGTCGCGGAAAAGCGCAAGATCTCCGCCAAGGTTATAGACACCCGGCACCTTCGACGCCTCGATCACATAGTTAATTGTATGTCTCTGGCCATTTTCCCAGAGCACACCACCCGACGCAGAAATGCCTGACGCGAACTCGCGTGCTTCCGACAATAGCGAAGTGTTGAATGTAGGCCGGGGCTTCGGATTCATGAATCCCCAAAGTGCGCCAAATTCAACGTCAAACCGGGTTTCAATTTGTCCGAATGTTGGGGGCGAAAACCGAGCTTCCGCAATGGCTTGCATGATGTGATCCTCTTGAGGTTGGCCGACAACAAAACCATGGAACAGTCACATTGTGGCAAACAAATCGTGTGGATACCAAGGAATTTTTGTCAAGAACGCCATGTAAGGCACGAGTTAACCGTTATTTCCTTGCCGCGACCAAGCCCTTCTAAGCAGTTAAGTAGCTGACAAACATCAATTGTTCGACAAAAACCCTTAATATCCCACACCTACATGGCGTTGCATCGTGGCTACTGCGTACACCCAATAGCTAGTGGTTCCGCCGCGACAGACATGCACGCCTACCGGTCCTCAGCGAACCCTTGAACCTGGCCTATTTCGCAGATAAGGCTTCGTTACGAGGCATAACGCGCGTTTATCGATCACTGAAACCTCGCTAGACGCGACAAAGGTGCTTTGCTTGGTGGTTTACCGCCAAACCCTCCGCGAATGTGGACCTCGTTGAAGCCTATTGCTGGCGCGAAATCACACCGTACGAAACGGCCTTCGCAATAGCCTCTTGGCGATTGACCGCGCAAAGCTTGCTGCGAATGCCGTCGAAATGAAATTGGACTGTGCGCTCGCTGATGCCAAGCTTGAGCGCCATATCCTTAGTGGTTTGACCATGCGCCGCGAGCCTGAGGCATTGCAATTCCCGAGGACTGAGCGGAAAGCCTTGCGATGCAGGAGCCACGCCGCGCTCGACGATTGCCTTCATGAACAGTTCATGAAAGTAGATCCCAAAGAGCACAATTTCGCTCAATCTTGTTTGCTATGAACGCGCGCTGGATCGAATTGATCCGTGGGGCGGGATTGCTTAGCGCAATGATTACGCGGACGCCATGCGGGCCGTGAATTCCAATAACAATCCCGTTACCCACGCCGTGCCTAAGCGAGTCGTCCAGGAAACGATCGACCCGAAAGTCCTGACCGTACTCAGAATCGTAGTCCCATATCACGGGCAGGGCACTATCCAACGCCCGACTGAGCCGCGGATCCACCTCGATATAAGCTTGCTGATCGTAAAGCGCTACCCATTCTCGGGACAGCGTAGTGAAGACGTAACTCTTGCTCTCGTGGTTCAGCTTTGGGCTTGCGCTTGCGCCATACAGGAAGTTCTCAAAGCCAAGTCCTTGGACGATTTCTACAATCGCCGGACCAACAGCCTGCCCACGGTCGAGGGCCTCAACCAGCGGCTGCAAAAACTCCGGCATGAACTCATGTCGCTCGAGCCGGGCCCGTGCGGGCTTAACATTGCTAAGCACCGTTTCCCCCTAATTACGTATCGATCGCCGCGCGAGCGCTCGTGCACTCCAGATGTCAAAGCAAGGACGCAACAACTAATTCGGCGGTCATAGCTCGACTAGCACGCCATATTCGTCGTGGCGCAACAAACGATATGACTCAGAGTTCATGCTGACGAGCCGCTCACCCGAAGATTACGCCACTTGATATCGCCTTCGCGATCGCCTCCTGCCGATTCGCCGCCGCCAGCTTGCTTCGAATGCAATCAAAGTGAAACTGCGCGGTGCGCTGCGCAATGCCGAGTCTAAGTGCGATATCTTCCGTGGTCAGTCCACGTGCAGCAAGCGTCAAACATTCGACTTGGCGTGGACTCAGAGGCGCTCCACGCGTTGCCGGCGGGATTCCGCGCTCGACGACACCCGTGCAGAAGAGTTCGTGAAAGTAGGTACCCAGCATCAACAGTTCGCCGAGCATGCGCGAGATAGCATTACGGCGAGCGTCGTCGATAGCCGTCTTCGCCGAGTTGAATACGACGACGATCCGCTTGTATCTCGCGTCGTGCAGCGGAAAAGCGACGCCGCTTCCTACACCATGCCGTGCTGCATCTTCCAAGAACGCGTCGGTGCGCGCGTCGAATCCCCTCTCACTCTCGTAGTCCCATACTAGCGGAAGCGCGCTCTCCCAAGTCTTGAGGATGCGTGGATCAATCTCCACGTACGCCATCTGGTCATATCGGATCACCCACTCTGCAGGAAGCGTTGTAAACACGTAGGCTTGGCATTCTCTAGAGGGGCGCATTTGAGCAATTTGCGGATCGACACTCATCGCGTACATGAAGGTGTCGAAACCGAAACCACGCACGATTGATGTCAACGCTGGCTCGAGGGCTTCGCCAGCCTCCGCTGCAATAACAAGTGGCCGCAAGGAGGCGGGCATGTACTTCGCGCCTTCCAGTACGACCTTTCCAACAGCCAGGTTGCGCAGCATCCGAGCCCCTTGAAACAGACGCACCCGATGTTCTTGTTTCTGCCCCTTAACGCCGTCGACTCTAAACTCCCAACCTCCTCCAAGCGCCCTGTATCAACCCCTCGGTCGGTCGAAACGCCGCCTTGTAGGCCATCTTCTTGCTGCCCGCAATCCAGTAGCCTAGGTAGAGATACGGCAGCCCAAGGTCCTGGCAACGTCTGATTTGCCACAGGACGCTATAAGTTCCATAGCTCGCCCCGGGCGGATCCACGTCATAGAAGGTGTAGACGGACGAAAGCCCGTCGTGTAACCGGTCGACCAGGCTCACCATTCGCAGCTGGCCCTCCTCCCGGAATTCGTACAGATCCGTGCCGACATTGCTTTGAAGCAGGAAGTGCTGGTACTGCTCGCGGCTATCCTGGTCCATCCCACCGCCGGGGTGCCGGTGGCGCTGGTACCGCAGATATAAGGCGTAATGTTCGCTATTAAACGCCAAAACACCCCTAATTGCTGCTAATTTCGCGTGTCTCCTGAACGAGCGGCGTTGGCTACGACTCATCGCAAAGTCTGCAACCGGGACCCGAACCGGGACACATTCACGACAATGATCGCAATACGGCCGATATGTGAACGCCCCGCTACGCCGAAAACCCAGCCGTACGAGTTCGCCATAGACGCGGCTGTCTATGAGATGACTTGGGGTGGCCACCTGCGACCGTGCGAGCCGATCGGGCAGGTAACTGCATGGGTACGGCGCCGTCGCATAGAACTGCAGCGCCGCAAGTGGAAGGTCGTTGAGTTTAGTCACGTGCGTGTAGAACTATCCGCATGCCAACGCCAAGCGCTTGCCTGCGCTCTTGAGTGTACCAACCGCGCCACCTCGGCAGCAAACGACTTGCGCGATATCGGGCGGGCACCCAGCCGCGCAAGATGTGCGGTGTCTTGCTGGCAGTCGATCAGTGGCATGCCCCACCCCTTCAGCATTCCGGCAAGATGGACCAAGGCAACCTTGGAGGCGTCGGTCTGCCACGCGAACATCGATTCGCCAAAGAACATCCGCCCGATCGACACACCGTACAGACCGCCGACCAGGGCATTGTCCTGCCAGGCTTCGACCGAATGCGCGTAGCCAAGCCGATGCAGCCGAACATACGCTGCGACCATTGCGGGAGTGATCCACGTTCCGCCCTGCTCCGAGCGAGGTGCGGCACACGCGCCGATAACCTTTTCGAACACCGTATCCACTCGGATCTCGAATTGTCCCTTGGCGACGGCGCGTCGTAGCGACCGCGACACTTTCAATTCGTCGACAAACAACACCATTCGCGGGTCCGGGGACCACCACAGAATGGGCTGCCCGTCACTAAACCATGGAAAGATCGCCTGGCTATAGGCGCTCAACAGGCGCTCCGGCGACAAGTCGCCGCCGGCCGCCAGCAGTCCGTTGGGTTCGTCCAGCGCCCGATCGATCGGTGGAAAGGAGCCGTCGCCACGTAGCCAATGGATCACCGTACTATTCTGACCGTGGCCACTCTCGACAACAAGGCGGTCGATCGCGATTGGAAGGAATGACATGAAAGAGAAAGTGCGCTGCCCCTGGTCCGGGACCGATCCGAGAATGATCGCGTACCACGACACCGAATGGGGCGTACCGGTTCACGATGACCGGTTACTGTTCGAGTTCCTTACGCTCGAGGGCGCGCAGGCCGGCTTGTCGTGGCAGACCATCCTCAATAAACGTGACGCGTATCGCGAGGCATTCTTGGGGTTCGACCCGACGCGCGTTGCAGGATTCGATAAACGCCGTATCGAAACGCTGCTATCGAATCCCGGCATCGTGCGCAATCGGCTGAAGGTCGAAAGCACCGTCAGCAATGCACAGGCCGTGCTGGACGTTCAGCGCGAGTTCGGCAGTCTCGACAAATTCATCTGGGGTTTTGTCGACGGCACGCCGAGGGTCAACCGGCGTCGCCGCGCCGGCTCGGTTCCAGCGCGCACGGCCGAATCGGACGCGTTTTCCAAGGCGCTCAAGCAACGGGGGTTTCGCTTCGTCGGCACGACCATCTGCTACGCCTTCATGCAGGCGACAGGCATGGTCAACGATCACCTTGTCTCGTGCTTCCGCCACCCCGATGCAAGCATTTGACGCAGCGGATGCCGCTATCGCGCCTCTGCAAGCGCACGCCCCTCCCCCGGACCTGACCCGCTGTCCAGACCGAACTGCAGCGACGCCAGCCGCCGGTAAAGAGGATCGTCGCGAACCAGGGTCGCGTGCGTGCCTTGAGCAATCGCCACACCACCGTCGAGGACGATGATACGGGCCGCACTGACGACTGTCGCCAGGCGATGCGCGATAATCAGCGTCGTGCGACCCGTCATTAGCCGATCAAGCGCCAGCTGGACCGTGCGCTCGCTTTCCGAATCGAGTGCGCTCGTCGCCTCGTCGAGCAAAAGCACGGGCCGGCGCGCGAGGACTGCACGGGCGATGGCAAGCCGTTGACGCTGTCCCCCGGAGAGCTTGACCCCGCGCTCACCCAGCTGCGTATCAAACCCCTGCGGCAAACGCGTCAGAAACTCGCTGGCGTACGCAGCCTCGCACGCGTCCTGCACGTCCGCATCGCTGGCATCGGGTCTGCCGTAGCGGACGTTGTCCCACACGCTCGCGGCAAAGATCACCGGATCCTGCGGGACGACAGCAATCCTTCCCCGCACCTCTCGGGGATCGGCAGCTCGCACATCGACGCCGTCGATCAGCACGCGTCCCGATTGCGGATCGTAGAAGCGCAGAAGCAACTGGAACACCGTGGTCTTGCCCGCGCCGGACGGACCCACCAGCGCGACACGCTCGCCCGCAGCGACCTTGAGCGTCAGCGAGCGCAACGCAGGATCGCCAGGTCGGGAGGGATAGGCAAACGTCACCGCATCGAGTGCGACGGTGCCAAGAGGCGGGTCGGGCAGGACGACGGGCGCCGTCGGCGCCGCAATCTCAGGTGGCGTGTCGAGGATCTCGAACAGGCGCTCGGTCGCACCTGCGGCACGCTGGATTTCTCCCGCAACTTCGCTCACTGCGCCAATCGACGTCGCCACCACAACCGCATAGAACACGAAAGCCGAAAGCTCGCCCGCCGACAGCCGCCCCGCGAGCACGTCGTGTCCACCGATCCAGAGAATGATCCCCACCGCGACGAAGACCAGGAAGATCACCGCGGCAATGAGCAGCGCACGCTGTCGGATGCGCCGCACCCCGGCGGTGAAGACCTGCTCGACGCGCTGCGCGTACGCGGCGCGGTCGACCGGTTCGTGCGCGTAGGCCTGGACCGTACGAATTTCGTGAATCGCCTCGTCGACGTAGGCGCCGGTGTCGGCAACGCGATCCTGGCTTGCGCGCGACAGGCGCCGCACGCGCCGACCGAACAGGATGATCGGCAGCAGCACGACCGGCAGGCCCGCAAGGACCAACAAGGTCAGTTTCAGGCTGGTCAGCATCAGCAGCACAAGGGCGCCCGCGCCGAGCACGATGTTGCGCAGGGCCATCGAAAGGCTGGAACCGATCGCCGATTCCAGCATGGTCGTATCGTTGGTGAGGCGCGAGATGACCTCGCCGGTGCGTGTGACTTCGAAGAAGCCCGGCGACAGTTTGAGCAGGTGATCGAACACTCGCTTGCGCAGATCGGCGGTGACCCGCTCACCGATCCACGACACGCTGTAGAAACGTATGTACGTTGCAATGGACATCACCGCGATGATCGCGAGGACGCCAAACAGAGCGCGATCGAGCTCGCCCCCGTCGCCCGCAGCGAATCCGCGATCGACGACGATCTTGAGACCCTGTCCGATTGCCAGCGCGCAGCCGGCGGCGATCAGCAGCGCAATACCGGCCACGACGAACCGCGCGCGATACGGCGCAAGGAAACTTCCAAGCCGGCCCAGTGTCCGGCGAATCGGAAGGCGCGGAGGCGGGGAAGGAGTCGCGTCCATCGTCGCAGTTGCAAGCAGGAGCCGACATTGTAGACGGTATGGCGCGCCGCTTTCTCGCCGGGCCCTGGCGTTCGGGTAGAATTCGGTCGCCGCCCTCGTAGCTCAGTGGATAGAGCGGTCCCCTCCTAAGGGACAGGTCACACGTTCGATTCGTGTCGAGGGCGCCAGTCCCCTTTACCCTCGACGCCGCATGACGCCCACACGCTACCGCATAGTTCCGTCCGATCCTCACGCGCATTTGTTCGAGGTGTTCTGCACGGTGGATGATCCCGCCGCGGGCGGACAGATCTTTTGCCTGCCTTCATGGGTGCCGGGGAGCTACCTCATCCGCGAGTTTGCCCGGCATTTCGTCGCAGTGCGCGCCGAGGCAGCGGGCGCACCCGTCGCGATCACCAAGATATCCAAGGACGCGTGGCAAGCAGCGCCTTGCACCGGACCGTTGACGCTGGTCGCTCAGGTGTACGCCTTCGATACGTCAGTGCGTGCGGCCTATCTCGATGGCACGCGTGGCTTCTTCAATGGCCCCAGTGTGTTCGTCTGGCCGGTGGGACATGAACACCGCCCGTGCACCTTGGAAATCGCGCGCACCCGACAGCGTTGCCTCCGGACAATGGCGCGTGGCGACGAGCATGCCACGCGCCGACGCCGAACGAGGCGGCTTCGGCATGTATCGCGCGTCCGACTACGATGAGCTGCTCGATCACCCGGTCGAGATGGGGACGTTCGAACTCGTGCATTTCGTGGCTGGCGGCGCACAGCACGACATCGCGGTGACGGGGCGGCACCGCGCCGACCTCGAGCGATTGAGCCGCGATGTGCAGCGCATCTGCCAAACGCAGATCGACTTGTTCGGCGGCGTGACGTCGAGCAGCGCGCCCGTTGACCACTACGTGTTCCAGCTGCTGCTGACCGATGGGTACGGTGGCCTCGAGCACCGCGCGAGCACGAGCCTTGTCTCGAAGAGCAATGGCCTGCCGCTTCCGGGCGCGTCCGAGGTCAACGAAGACTATCGCCGGCTGCTTGGTCTATTCAGCCACGAATATTTCCACACGTGGAACGTCAAACGCATCAAGCCGTCGGCCTTTGTTCCTTACGACCTTACGCGTGAGGCGTATACGCGACAGCTGTGGGCCTTCGAAGGCATCACGTCCTACTACGACGATCTCGTGCTGGTCCGTGCCGGCCTCATCAGCATCGACGACTACCTGGAATTGCTCGGCCAGAACCTGACGACACTGCTGCGCACGCCCGGGCGATCCAGGCAGAGCGTCGCCGAATCCAGCTTCGATGCCTGGATCAAATACTATCGCCAGGACGAGAATTCACCGAACGCCATCGTCAGCTACTACGTCAAGGGCGCGTTCGTCGGGCTGGCGCTCGACCTGACGCTGCGCGACCAAAGCCGCATCACGCTCGATGACGTGATGCGCGCGCTATGGCAGCGTTACGGCGTGCCGGGCATCGGTGTGCCTGAAGGCGGCGTGGAGGCCATGGCGAGCGAATTGTCGGGCATCGACCTGGCGCCGTTCTTTCGCGACTTCGTGCATGGCACTGTCGACTTGCCTCTGGCATCGCTGCTGCGCACGGTGGGCGTGAGTCTCAACACGCGCCGATCGCGCGGCGAAAAGGACAAAGGAGGCAAGCCGGCGCAATCGGGCCTGACCGTGGCTTGGCTCGGCGCGCGGTTCATGGGCGGCGGCGAATTGCGCGTGAAGACGGTCATGAACGGCAGTCCGGCGGAGCGCGCGGGACTGGCCGCGGGCGACAACCTCATCGCTCTCGATGGAACGCGCGCGTCCGCAGACAGCGTCGACGACATGCTCAAGACACGTCAACCCGGTGACATCGTGACACTGCACGCATTTCGCCGCGACGAACTGATGACGTTTCGCGTCGTGCTCGAGGCGGCGCCTGAAGATGCCTGCTGGCTCGCACTCGACGGCGTGGCGACCGCGGAGATGCGCTTGCGTCGGTCCGACTGGCTCGCAACGAACGCGTGACCGCCTGCCCGACTCAGAGGCGAACCGCCGGATTGAGGGTATACACGCCGGTCACGGAGTCCTGAGCCAGGATATGCCCGGTGATTGCCGCGAGGACGTCACTGCCGCCAAAGGTTCCATGCACGTCAAGCTGGGCGACATCCATCGCGTAAAGCGTGAAGACGTAGCGATGCCGCAGCGCATCGTTCCACGGCGGACAGGGGCCGTCGTAGCCGAAATAATTGCCGGCCATGTCCTTGTCGCCTGCGAACCAGCCGGTATAGTCGTTGAGACCCTGCCGAGCACCTCGACTTGCGGCCGGCCCGGGTTTGCCGCGTGCGGTCACGCCGCGCGAAAATTCACCGCGCCTGATGGGTGGCGTATCTGCCGGCAGATCGATCAGCACCCAGTGATAAAAAGGAACCCGCGGTAGCGTCGCCGGCACCGTGCGTCCCTCCTTGTTCACATCGTCGCCTCGCGACGGCACGTCGGGATCGCTGCAGACCAGCGCGAGCGACTTCGTGTCCGACGGCAATGCGCTCCACGCGAAGTCCGGATTCATGTTGTCGGAGAGCCGCACGTGCGTCTGCGGATCGATCGCGCAGAATGCGAACTCCGCCGGAATGCGTTGGCCGTCCGCAAAGGCAGTGGTCATGAGCCGCATAGCATCCTCCCGCAAAACCTACGGTGCCTTCCAGTGCGGCGGCACTGTTTTCTCGAGGAACGGCAGTGCCTCCATGCGCGCCTTCCACGCCCGCAGCTGCGGCGTGAGCATCCCATCGGCATCGAGGTCGGGCAGCTTCATTTTCTGTGCTCGATACAGAAAGGCAATCAACGGATACAACGCGAAATCGGCGGCCGAGAGCGGACCCGCCAGGAAATCACCGCGCATTGCCTTGGTGAACATCACCAGTTCATCCATGACCGCCTTGCGCGCCTCGGCAATTTTCGCCACGTCGCGTTCCTCGGGCTTTTTCCAGAACGCCTGATCGAGCAGCGGGTCCGCGGCCTTGTCGTAATAATTGTCGATTTCCAATATCAGCCTGCGCACGATGGCGCGCGCTCGGGCGTCTCCCGGGAACAACGGCGACCCGCGACCGGGGTAAGCCTCGTCGAGGTACTCCACGATCGCATTTGATTCATAGAGGACGAAATCGCCGTCGACGATGGTGGGCACCTGGTGCCTCGGATTCAACGCGATGAATTCGGGTTTGCGGGTGTCCCCCGCGGAAAACGAGAGCACCTTCAAGTCATACGGCAGTGCCTTGTGCTCGAGCGCCAACTGCGCGCGCCATGCGTACGGAGAGCCGGAGCCATAGTAGAGCGTCAGAGCCATCGATCATTCCTCGGATTTCGTTTTCGGGCGTTTGCGCGACGCGTCGCCCATGCCGACTGCTGCCGCGCCGCCGCGCATCGCCTCGAGCGATGCCTTTTGCAGTTCCAATGTCTTGATACTCATCTGGATGAAATTCTGGCTCATGCCGAGCCAGTTTTCGATGATGATCAGTTCAGAGATTTTCTTGTCGATCTCCGCGGGGTCGAGCGTAGCGAACATTGCCGCCGGATTCGGAAACGGCATCCCCGCCGGCGCGGCGCCCGCGGCGGGAGGAGGTGCGAATCCCGGCAGAGGCATCCCAAACGGATTCCACATCCGCTGCATGAATTCCAGCGCTTGCTGCGGGGTGAACGGCAGCGGCGGTGCGTCTGACATGGGTCGTCTCCTCGTGGGTGGCGCCGGTTACGGAACGCCTGTTTTTTCCGCTATTATGCTACGGAACCTCCGAGCCCACTTGATGGCGGAATCTGCCAGCCCACTACTGCCTGCACTGAAAGCCATTGTCGGCGACACCCACGTGCTGACCGCCACCGCCGATGTTGCCCCGTATCTCACCGACTGGCGCGGTCGATACCACGGCCAAGCACGCGCCGTGGTACGCCCCGGTTCGACTGCTGAAGTGGCCGCCGTCGTCCGCACTTGTGCGGAGAGCGGCGTTGCGGTCGTGCCCCAAGGCGGCAACACAGGGCTCTGTGGCGGTGCCACGCCGCATGCCGAAGGCCGGGAGGTGGTGGTGTCGCTGGCGCGGCTTAACCGCGTGCGCGCCATCGACGTCGACAATGCGACCATGACCGTCGAGGCCGGGGTTCCGCTCGCAAGCGTGCAGGAAGCCGCAGCGCACGCCGGATTGCTGTTCCCGTTGTCGCTTGCGGCCGAAGGAAGCTGCCTGATCGGCGGCAACCTCTCGACCAATGCGGGCGGTACGGCCGTTCTGCGCTACGGCAACGCGCGCGACCTGGTGCTCGGTCTCGAAGTCGTGCTTGCAGACGGTCGCGTTTGGGACGGCCTGAAAGGTCTCCGCAAGGACAATACGGGTTACGACCTCAAGCAGTTGTTCCTCGGCAGCGAAGGCACGCTCGGCATCATCACGGCTGCCGTGCTGAAGCTCTTCCCGCGTCCCCGCACTTCCGCGACAGCGTGGGCTGCGGTGGTCGACGTCGCGTCAGCAGTCAAACTGTTGCGGGCGATGCGCGCTGCGCTCGGCGACCGCCTCACCGGCTTTGAACTGATCTCCGCCGACTGCGTTGCGCTTGCGCGCGCGCAGTTCCCGGCGCTACCTGATCCACTACCCGGACACGCCTGGTTCGCACTCATTCAAGCCGACGATGCCGCGGCCAACGCGTCGGTTTCAGCCGAGATCGAAACGGCGCTCGCCGACGCGATCAGCGAAGAAATCGCGCGCGACGCGACGATCGCGCAATCCGAGGCGCAGGCCGCTGCGCTGTGGGCGCTGCGCGAGCACATTCCGGAAGCGCAGCGCCTCGAAGGGCCCAACGTGAAGCACGACATCAGTGTGCCCGTGTCACGCATCCCCGCGTTTCTCGATCAGGCCCGTGCCGCGCTCGACATCGCATTCCCCGGCGTGCGCTACGTCGTGTTCGGTCA
The DNA here is from genome assembly GCA_963726935.1 of uncultured beta proteobacterium. Classification (GTDB taxonomy): domain Bacteria; phylum Pseudomonadota; class Gammaproteobacteria; order Burkholderiales; family Casimicrobiaceae; genus PALSA-1003. The sequence continues at coordinate 14,211 of CAVSEH010000037.1, read as the reverse complement.
CCTGGGCGACGGTAACCTGCACTACAACCTGTCTGCGCCGCTCGGCGCCGATCCCGCTGCGTTCATCGCCGCGACGGAGCGGGCCAATCGCATCGTCTATGACCTCGCCGCCGAACACGGCGGCAGTTTCAGCGCTGAGCACGGCGTCGGACAGATGAAGCGTGACGAACTCATTCACTACAAACCGGCGATCGAGATCGAGCTGATGCGCAGGGTCAAGCGCGCCCTCGACCCCGAAGGCCTGCTCAACCCCGGCAAGGTCGTCTAGACGGCTATGAGCAAGATCATTGCCTGGCTGATACTGATCTTCATCGTGCTGCTGGCGTTGCGCATGATCAACATGCGCAACAATCGGGTGCGGCGTCGGACCGAAGCACCGGGCAAGCCGGCCGATGCCGGCGACCCAATGGTCCGCTGCGAGAATTGCGGCGTGTTTCTTCCGCGCGCCGAGGCACGCCAGGTCAGCACCGGATTTGCGTGCGCCGACGGCCAGTGCGCAAAACGCTGACCATGGAAACCCAGACGCAGCCCGCCATCCCGCCCTTCGAGCAGGCTTCGCTTCCGGAAACGATCAACGAATCCGGACGGCGGATCCTCTGGATCGTCGGCATCTATCGGGCGGTCTGCGGCACGTTGCTCGTCGGCATCGCGCTGTTCCTCGACTTGCGGGTCGCCGGCGTGGGGCTGCCCAACGCTTTTCTGACGGCGACCGGCCTGTATTTCATCTTCGGACTGCTCGCGTTCCTGTGGATCCAGCGCGAATCGCTGCTCATTCCCCTGCCCGCGCTGCTGCTGACGCTGTTGATCGGCGACATCTTCTTCATCTCCCTGCTGATGTATTCGGGAGGCAGTGCGAGCGGTCCGTTACCGATCCTGTTGTTCCCGCAGCTTGCGGCGAGCGGCTGGCTGCTGCGCTCGCGCATCGCTTTCTTCCATGCCGCACTCGCCAGTTCGGTGCTCATCGCGGTCGACAGCTGGCGCCTCATCGACGGCCTGATACCCAGCCCGCAGATCCTGCAGACCGGGCTCATCGGATTCGGCTACTTCGCCACGGTGGGCGTCGCACTCGCATTGGGCCGCTACACGCGGGCCAGTGAGGAGCTTGCCGCGCAGCGCGGCATCGACGTGGCCAACCTCGAACAAGTCAACCGACTGATCATCCAGGACATGCAGGACGGCGTCCTCGTGGTGGACCTGAATGGCGTGGTCCGCGGGCACAATGCGCAGGTCACGCGCCTCCTTGGCGGGTTCGGGCGCATGCGCGGGGGCATGCGCCTGGCGGAATTCAGCTCGGTCCTCCACGACTATTGGCGACGCTGGCAGGAAGATTTCGCCGAACCGTTGCCGCCGTTCAAAGTGGAGTCGACGCAGCGGCTGTTGCGCGTCCGGCTGGTGCGCATCGGCTCCGGGCTCAACGGCGGCACGCTCATCTACCTGGAGGACCTGGGCCGGGCGCAGGGGGAAGCGCAGCAGATCAAACTGGCGGCGATGGGCCGGCTGACCGCGAGTATTGCGCACGAGGTACGGAACCCCCTGTCGGCCATCAACCAGGCAGCCCAGCTTCTCGAGGAGGACGGCTCGGTCGCGCCCGAGGGGCAGCGCCTGCTCTCGATGATCCGCAACAACGCGAAGCGCATCGACCGCATCGTCGGCGAGGTCCTGCAACTCAATCGACGCGACCGCCAGCAACCCGAAGTCATCGTGTACCACGAGTTCATCAACTCGCTGATCGAGGAGATCGTTCAGGCCGAGCGCATACCGGCGGGAGGCGTCGCCGTCCAGGCGCCCACTGACCTGCTGGTGATCTTCGACCGTGGGCACCTGAACCAGATCTTGTGGAATCTCGTACGCAATGCGTGGCAACATTGCCAGAAGAAGGATGGCAGCATCCGGATCGTCGTGCGTGCCGGCTACATGGGCGATGCCGTAATATGCGAGCTCACGGACGACGGACCGGGGATTCCGGCGGAGTTGCGCGCCCAGATCTTCGAGCCGTTTTTTACGACGCGCCCTGGGGGGACCGGCCTCGGCTTGTACATTGCGCGCGAGCTTGCCGATGCCAATGGTGCCGCGCTCGAGTTGCTGCCGAAGGGTCCGGGTGCGCACTTCCGGATGACGTTGAAGCGCGCGACAGGCCAATCGGTCGCACGATAAAAGGTAAGGGGAGTACCGATAATGACCCGCAGAATCCGCGATCGCGGCCAGCCGAAAGTGCTGGTTGTCGACGACGAGCCCGACTTGCTCGAGCTGCTTGAACTCACTCTGTCGAGGATGGGGCTCGACACCACTCGCGCGCAGACGGTCGGCGAAGCGATCAAATTGCTCGACACGCAGGGCTTCGATCTTTGTCTCACCGACATGCGTCTACCCGACGGTGAAGGGCTGGCCGTGGTCGAGCACATCACGGAAAAGGGACTCGATGTTCCGGTCGCGGTGATCACTGCCTTCGGGAGCGCAGAAAACGCGGTCGCGGCGCTGAAGGCCGGCGCGTTCGACTACCTCGCCAAGCCGGTCGCCCTCGAACAGCTTCGTGCGCTCGTGAAGCAGGCGCTGAAGGTGCCCGAGAAACCGGCGGCGCCATCCTCGTATCAACTCCTCGGCGAATCGCAGGCGATCATGCAGGTGCGGAGCATGATCGAGCGGCTGTCCAAGAGCCAGGCACCGGTTTTCATCACCGGTGAATCCGGCAGCGGCAAGGAACTGGCCGCACGCATGATCCACTCGGGCGGCTCGCGTGCCGAACTCCCTTTCGTTCCCGTCAATTGCGGCGCGATTCCGGAGAACCTGATGGAGTCGGAGTTCTTCGGCTACAAGAAAGGCGCGTTCACCGGTGCGGAGGGCGACCGCGACGGCTTCTTCCAGGCATCGAACGGGGGCACCCTGTTTCTGGATGAGGTCGCCGATCTGCCGCTGCCGATGCAGGTCAAGCTGCTGCGCGCGATCCAGGAAAAGAAGGTGCGCAAAGTGGGTGCGACGACCGAGGAACCTGTCGATGTGCGCATCATCAGCGCCACGCACAAGCGGCTTCCGGCGCTGGTCGACGCAGGTGAATTCCGGCAGGATCTTTTCTACCGGTTGCACGTCATCGAACTCGGCATGCCGAGTCTCCGTGAGATGCGCGAGGACATTCCGACGATCGCCGATGCGATTCTGAAGAAACTCACTCGCGGGCCGATCGCGCGACTCGACGCCGAGGCGGTCTCTGCGCTCGAGGCGTACCCGTTCCCGGGCAACGTGCGCGAACTCGAGAACATTCTCGAGCGCGGACTCTCGCTGGCTGCCGATCCGCAAAAGATCACCGCAGGGGACCTGCATCTGACGCCTCAACCGGAAGAGTCGGACGCGACGATGCCGACAGGCGACAAGTGGCCGCTGCAGGATTACCTCGATCGCGTCGAACGAACGGCGATCAACGAGGCGCTGGAGAAGACGCGCTACAATCGCACGGCGGCTGCAAAACTACTCGGGATCACCTTTCGCGCCATGCGCTACCGAATGGAGCGGCTGGGCATCAAATAGCCGCATGCGGCGGTGAGCATCTCGACCCTCAAGCTGCACGTGGATCGCGCGGGCATCGTTCGGGCCGCCGCGCAGATCGCGTCGCCCAATTGCGATGCGCGCCCCGTCGGGGCGCGGATATCGCTGATCGTCATCCATGGCATATCGTTGCCGCCCGGCGAATTTGGCGGTCCATGGATCGTCGAGCTATTCACCAATCGCCTGAAGCCCAGCGCGCATCCCTACTTTGCCAAGATTGCCGATCAGAAAGTCTCTGCGCATTTTCTCATTCGCCGGGACGGTTCGTTGGCGCAGTTCGTCCCGTGCAGCATGCGTGCCTGGCACGCCGGCGTTTCCGCGTGGCGCGGGCGCGAACGCTGCAACGACTACTCGATTGGGGTCGAACTCGAAGGCACCGATGACGTGCCGTACACGGACGCCCAATACGCGATGCTGGCGGCCCTGACGCGTGCGCTGCGTAGGCGATATCGCGTCCGGGACGTCGCCGGACATTGCGAGATCGCACCGGATCGCAAGACTGACCCGGGGCCAGCCTTCGACTGGAAGCGCTTCCGCCGCTTGACCTTGCCCAGAAGCCGCCCTCCGCTGGCCGAAGAGTAGGGCCTCCGCATGGCCGGGGAAAGGTCCGGGCCATGTCGACGTTCGTGCCTTGAACTCCGGCTGTATTCCGATGTAAAATAGCAGGTTATGCACTTTCTGGCCGAATACTTTCCGCTCATCCTGTTCTTCGTGGCGTTCAAGTTAGCGGATATCTACACCGCAACCGCAGTGGCCATCGTCGCCTCGATTGCACAGATCGCGTACTTCAAGTGGCGCCGCGGCAAGGTCGCGACGATGCACTGGCTGAGTCTGGTCATCATCGTGGTCTTCGGTGGGGCGACGCTGCTGCTCCACGACGAGACGTTCATCAAGTGGAAGCCGACGGTGCTGTATTGGCTGTTCGGGGTGGTCCTGCTGGTAGGGCGCCTGGGCTTCCGCCGCAACCTGATCGGTGCACTGCTCCCCGACCTGGTACTGCCGGAACCTGTCTGGGCGCGCATCACCTGGGCCTGGGTCGCGTTCCTGGGCGCGATGGGGGCCGCGAACCTCTATATTGCGTCTCATTTTCCGACCGACATCTGGGTCAACTTCAAGATCTGGGGCGGCATCGGGATGTTCATGCTGGCCGCCGTGGCCACGGTGGCGTCGGTTGCGCGTTACCTGCCCGAGAAATCGTGACCGACATACCGACCACCCTCCGCCTGCGGCTGGCGGATCTCGCTCCAACCGCGTTCGAGGTCCGGGACGACAGTGCCGATCACGTGGGTCATGCCGGTGCCGCCGGCGGCGCCGGGCACTTTTCGCTGTTCATCGTGTCGAACGCGTTTTCCGGGATTTCGCGCCTTCAGCGCCATCAACAAGTACTGGCCCGCGTCAACGATCTGCTCCCCTTCCCTATCCACGCGCTGCAGATCAAGGCGCTGGCCCCTGACGAGATTTCCTGATTCGCACCATCCACGCACTCATCCATTAAAAAGGACTGTCATTCATGCATAAGATCCCACGACTATTGGCCGCGCTCATCGCGTCGGCCGCGGTTCTCGCGGCGCCCGTCGCGCTCGCCCAGGACGCCCCGAAGGCCAAGGCCGCGGCGCCCAAGGCGGACGCAGCGCCCAAGGCCGCCGCATCCGCTGCCACGGGCAAGGACCTGTACCCGCAAGGCTTCTACGACTTCATGCTCAAGCAGCGCATCGCGCAAGGGCAACAGGATAGCCCCGAACTCCGGGCCGCCGTTCGCGACGAACTCAACACCCGCGAACTGCTCGTCCGGGAAGCCAAGAAACAGGGCGTCGACAAGAATCCCACAGTCAAGACCGAAATGGACCTGGCCGCGCAGACCGTCATGGTGCGCACGTACATGGCCGACTACCTGAAGTCGCACCCGGTTTCCGATGCCGCCCTGCGCAAGGAATATGACACCATCAAGAACCAGATCGGCGACAAGGAATACAAGGTGCGGCACATCCTGGTCGAGAAGGAGGACGATGCGAAGGAAATCATCGTCGCACTCCAGAAGGGTGAAAAATTCGAAAAGCTCGCAGAGCGCTCGAAGGACACCGGCTCGAAGGTCAACGGCGGCGATCTCGATTGGAACGCACCGGCGAACTTCGTGAAGCCCTTCAGCGACGCGATGGTCGCGCTTCCGAAAGGCAAGTTCACGACGGTTCCGGTCCAGACCCAATTCGGCTGGCACGTCATCGAAGTCGACGACATCCGCGACGCCAAGGTACCTCCTTTCGACGAAGTGAAGCCCCAGCTCGCGCAGCGGATGCAGGGCCAGGTCGTCGACGCTTACCTCAAGGATCTGCGCGCAAAGAACGGCATGTAAGACGTTGCGAGTAACGCAGCAAGGTGACAGAAAGCAGGCGGCCTTCCGCCTGCTTTTTTTCCGTCCGGCGACCGGTGCGACCGGGGCCCGGTACCCGCGCTTCGATGTTATTCTTACGCCACTAAAAATCGTCAGCCAAAGCGAATTCGATCGGGAGGAGTCGCATGTCGTTCATTCGCAATCCCAAGGATTTCTATTCCGGGCTGCTGTTCATCGCCTTCGGCGTCGGAGCGATCGTTATCGGCAGCAACTACGCGCTTGGGACTGCGGCCCGGATGGGTCCGGGTTATTTTCCGCGCATGCTCGGCATTCTGCTGATCGTCCTCGGCGCCGCGCTCGCGCTTCGCGCCCTTCGCGTCCAGGGGTCACCGTTGCCGGGATGGAAGTGGCGGCCGACCTTGATCGTGCTCGGTAGCGTCGTGCTCTTCGGCGTCATCGTCAATCGCGTGGGTCTGGTGCTTTCGACCATCATCCTGATCCTGTTGTCCAGCGCGGCAAGCACCGAGTTTCGACCGAAGGAGGCGGTGATAAGCGGCGTGCTGCTGGCAGGACTGACGGTCGCCGTCTTCGTGATCGGCCTCAAGCTGCAGCTGCCGATCTGGCCCGGATCGAACTGAGCCCCCATGGACCTGTTCAGCCACCTCGCTCTCGGCTTCGGCGTTGCGCTGACGCCGATCAATCTGCTGTACGCATTCATCGGGTCGATGGTCGGTACGCTGATCGGTGTGCTTCCCGGCATCGGCCCGGTCGCCACCATCGCGATGCTGCTGCCGACCACCTATGCACTGCAGCCCGTATCTGCGTTGATCATGTTGGCCGGCATCTACTACGGCGCGCAGTACGGCGGCTCGACCACGTCGATCCTGCTCAACATGCCGGGCGAGACATCGTCGGCGGTGACCTGCCTGGATGGTCATCAGATGGCGCTCAAGGGTCAGGCCGGCACCGCACTCGCCACCGCGGCGCTCGGGTCATTCTTTGCCGGCACCGTCGCCACAGTGTTCGTTGCCACGGTCGCCATTCCGCTGTCGGAACTCGCGCTGAAATTCGGCCCAGCCGAGTACTTCTCGCTGATGGTGCTCGGCCTTATCGGCGCCGTCGTGCTTGCCCATGGGTCGCTCCTCAAAGCAATCGCGATGATCGTGCTGGGCCTTCTGCTTGGCATCGTCGGTACCGACGTCAATTCGGGCACGGCGCGATTTGCCTTCGGTGTCCCCGAGTTGATCGACGGTCTGGGTGTCGTCAGCGTTGCGATGGGCTTGTTCGGATTTGCCGAGATCATCAGCAATCTGGAAAGTACCGCAAAGCGTGAGATCGTCACCGGCAAGGTCGGTGGCCTGTGGCTCACCAAGGAACAGTTCAAGAAAGCATGGCCGGCCTCGTTGCGGGGTACGGGCCTCGGCTCGATTCTTGGATTGTTGCCCGGTGGCGGCGCCATGCTGGCGTCGTTCGCCTCGTATGCGCTGGAAAAGAAGGTGGCAAAGGATCCGAGCGAATTCGGCAAGGGCGCAATCCAGGGCGTCGCGGGACCTGAATCCGCCAACAATGCGGGCGCGCAAACGTCCTTCATTCCGCTTCTGACTCTCGGCATCCCGGAAAATGCAGTCATGGCGCTGATGGTCGGTGCGATGACCATTCACAACATCCAGCCCGGCCCGCAGGTAATGACCTCCAACCCGGGGCTGTTCTGGGGCCTCGTGGCGTCCATGTGGATCGGCAACCTGATGCTGGTCGTACTGAACCTGCCGCTGATCGGGATGTGGATCAAGTTGCTGAAGGTCCCCTACCGCGTGCTCTACCCCGCCATCCTGTTGTTTTGCGCGATCGGCGTTTACTCGATCAACAACACCAGTTTCGACGTCGCGCAGACCGCCGCCTTCGGCGCACTCGGCGTGTTGTTTCTCAAGCTGGAGTGCGAACCGGCCCCGTTGCTGCTCGGTTTCGTGCTCGGTCCGATGATGGAAGAGAATTTGCGTCGTGCCATGTTGCTGTCGCGCGGTGATCCGATGACATTCCTCACCCGACCGCTTTCGGCCGGCGATGCTGGCTGCGGCCGCGCTGCTTGCTGATCATCATTGTTCTTCCGAACCTGCGCAAAAAGCGGGAAGAGGTATTCGAAGAGGGCGAAACCTGATCCGCCCGATGAGCTTCGACTGGAGTCTCCCGTACGCTTCGCGCCGTTCGCCGATCCTCGCCAGGAACGTCGTGGCGACGTCGCAACCGCTGGCGACGCAGGCAGGCATCGCCATGCTGCAGCGGGGCGGCAACGCGCTCGATGCGGCACTCGCCACTGCCATGGCGCTGACGGTCCTCGAACCGTGCAGCAACGGCCTCGGCAGTGACCTTTTCGCGCTGATCTGGGACGGTCGCGAACTTGCCGGCCTGAACGCGTCCGGCCGTGCGCCCGCCGCGTGGACGCCCGAACGCTTCGCGGCAGTTCGGGCGATGCCTCGCGCCGGCTGGGATACCGTGACGATCCCCGGCGCGGTGTCGGGCTGGGTGGCGCTCTCGCGCCGCTTCGGGAAATTGCCATTCGCGGACCTGTTCGCGCCGGCGATCCGCTATGCCCGCGACGGCTATGCCGTCAGTCCCGTCGTCGCGGAGAAATGGCGCAACGCGGTCCCGATTCTCGGCAAGGTGCCCGGTTTTGCCGAGCACTTTCTTCCGAATGGCCATGCGCTCGCGCCCGGCGAGATCTTCGCGTCGCCGGCCATGGCGGACTCGCTGACCCGCATCGCGGCGACCCAGGGCGAAGCTTTCTATCGCGGTGAACTTGCCGAGAAAATGGTCGCGCACTCGCGCTCGCTCGATGGTGCGCATACGCTCGACGACTTCGGTGGCCATGCCTGCGACTGGGTCACGCCGCTCGCGCATGATTATCGCGGCTACACGGTGCACGAGATCCCTCCAAACGGCCAAGGTATCGCCGCGCTCATGGCCCTCGGGATCGTCGAAACCTTCGACTATCGCAATCACATCGCGGACTCGGTCGAAGTACAGCATCTGCAGATCGAAGCGATGAAGCTCGCGTTCGCCGACGCCTATCGTTACGTGAGCGACCCGCGCACGATGACGGTCACGCCCGCGCAGCTGCTGGACCGCGGCTATCTCGCGGCGCGCGCGGGTCTCATCGATCCCGCACGGGCGCAGGATTTCCAGCATGGGACGCCACCCACGGCGGGCACGGTCTACCTCACTGCCGCCGATGAGAGCGGCATGATGGTGTCGCTGATCCAGTCCAATTACATGGGTTTCGGGTCGGGCATCGTCGTGCCCGGAACCGGCATCAGCTTGCAGAACCGTGGCACCGGCTTTTCACTCGCGGCCGGCCATCCAAACCTGGTCGGTGGTGGCAAGCGGCCTTATCACACAATCATCCCCGGATTCGTCACCAGAAACGGGGCGCCCTATGCGTCGTTCGGTGTCATGGGCGGCCCGATCCAGCCGCAAGCACACCTGCAGACCCTTGTCCGCCTCATCGACTATCACGCCAATCCGCAGGCAATCCTCGACGCCCCGCGCTGGAAGGTCAACGGCGGACTGTCGATCGATCTCGAAGCCGAGGCATCCCCGCAGCTGCGTGCCGGACTCGCTGCGCTCGGTCACGAGTTCGCGTCGATCCCGGATTCCTACATGGATTTCGGCGCGGGACAATTCATCGTTCGCACCGGTGACGGCTACGTCGCGGGATCGGATCCGCGCCGCGACGGACAAGCGGCGGGATTCTAGCTGTCCCGTGCCTTAAGCGTCGATAGCGGCAGCAGTTCCGCCACCTCGATGCGCTTGCGGCCGGGCTCCACCGCGACAAGCGGCGTAGTCTCGACCATGGTCGCCAGGCTGCGTCGCGTGAGCTCCTGATAGCTTTGCGTCCCTTCGATCTTCCAGGCGAGTTCCTGCTCAGATAGTTCGCGCATGATCTTCGCCGGTACGCCGGCGACGAGCGTTCGCGGCGGCACCACCATGCCTGCCTTGACGAACGCCATGGCGGCGACGATCGCAGAGTCGCCCACGACGGCATTGTCGTTGACGACCGCGTTCATGCCGACAAGCGCATTGCGTTGCACGACGCAGCCATGCAGGATCGCGCCGTGGCCGATGTGACCGTTTTCCTCGACGATGGTGTCGGTGCCGGGAAAACCATGCATCACGCAACTGTCCTGGATGTTCGCGCCCGCGCGCACTTCGAGGCGGCCGAAGTCACCGCGCAGCGATGCGAGCGGGCCGACGTAGCAGCCCGCACCGATGATCACGTCTCCGATCAGCACAGCCGACGGATGCACGAACGCGGTCGGGTTGATCACCGGTGTCACGCCATTGATTGCCCAGACTTTGATCGTCACCATACCGCCCCCTTTCAGCCCAGCCACACCCGCGCGTTGCGGAACATTCGCATCCATGGCGAATCCTCGCCCCAATGAGGCGGCCGCCACGACATCTGCACGCTGCGAAATACGCGCTCCGGGTGCGGCATCAGGATGGTAAAGCGACCGTCGGCAGTCGTCAGTCCGGCGATCCCCTTGGGAGAGCCGTTCGGGTTGAAGGGATATCGTTCCGTGATATCGCCCCGCGGATCGACGAAACGCAGCGCCGCCAGCGGATCGGCCGCAGCCAACTGCGACGCATCGCGAAACTCCGCAAAACCCTCGCCGTGCGCAAGCGCAACCGGAATGCGGCTGCCGTCCATGCCGGCGAAGAACAGCGATGGCGAAGGTCGGATCTCGAGGAGCACCAATCGCGCCTCGAACTGCTCGCTCCGGTTGCGCACGAAATGCGGCCAATGCGCGGTGCCCGGAATGATTTCGTGCAGGTTGCTCATCATCTGGCAGCCGTTGCACACACCCAGGGCGAATGTATCGCGACGCGCGAAGAATGCCGAGAACTCGTCGCGGGCGCGCGCGTTGAACAGGATCGACTTGGCCCAGCCCTCGCCGGCACCGAGCACGTCGCCGTAGGAAAACCCGCCTCCCGCGACGATGCCTGCGTAGTCCGACAAGGCCATGCGCCCCGAGATGATGTCGGTCATGTGCACGTCGTAAGCGTCGAAGCCGGCCCGATCGAAAGCTGCGGCCATCTCGACGTGTCCGTTCACCCCCTGCTCACGCAGGATCGCCACCTTGGGACGCTTGCCCGTAGCGATGAATGGAGCCGCGATGTCCTCCGCCGCATCGAAGCTGACGCGTGGTGACAGCCCCGGGTCGGCCGTGTCCAGAATGCGCTCGTATTCCTGATCCGCGGCGACAGAATTGTCACGCATGCGCTGCAATGCATGCGTCGTCGCGGACCATGCCCGATGCAGATCCACCCGACCGACGTCCAACAGCGAAGCCCCGTCGCGACTGATGCGAATGCGATGATCCGTCGTAGGCTTGCCGACTGCGACGCAACGGACACCTGCGGCTTCGAACATTTCCACGACCGCGTGGCGATCCGTCGCCGCAATCTGCACGACCGCGCCCAGTTCTTCGTTGAACAGTGCCGCCAGCGCGTCGCCCGGCAGTTCGTCGAGTTCGATCGCCAGTCCACAGCGCGACGCAAACGCCATCTCAGCGAGTGTCGCGAACAATCCGCCATCGGAGCGATCGTGATACGCGAGCACCATGCCTTGCGCGTGCAGGGTCTGCATCGTTGCGAAAAACCCGGCAAGTCCAGCCGCATCGTCGAGATCGGGGGCCACGTTGCCAAGCTGCCCGTAGACTTGTGCCAGCGCCGAACCACCAAGACGATTGCGGCCGTTGGCGAGGTCGACGAGAAGCAGCAGCGTTTCGCCTGTATCCAGGCGCAACTGCGGCGTGAGCACGCGGCGCGCATCGTCGATCCTGGCGAAGGCCGTGACGATTAGCGACACTGGTGCCGTCACGGCCTTGTCGTCGTCGCCCTCGCGCCATGTCGTGCGCATCGACAGCGAATCTTTGCCGACCGGGATGCTGATGCCCAACGCCGGGCATAACTCCAAAGCGACGGCGCGCACGGTATCGTACAACGCGGCATCCTCGCCCGGGTGTCCGGCCGCGGCCATCCAGTTGGCGGAGAGCTTGACGTTGCCAAGATCGCCCACCGCGGCCGCGGCGAGATTCGTCAACGCCTCGCCGACCGCCATGCGGCCCGATGCCGGCGGATCGATCAGCGCCAGTGGCGTCCGCTCGCCCATCGCCATCGCTTCGCCACCATATCCCTGAAAGTCAGCGAGCGTGACCGCGACGTCGGCGACCGGCACCTGCCACGGGCCCACCATGGGATCACGCGCACACAATCCCCCGACGGTACGATCGCCGATGGAGATCAGAAAAGTCTTGTCGGCGACCGCGGGAAACTGCAGCACGCGCTTCGCCGCTTCGAGGAGATCGATGCCACCGGTGGCAAGCGCGGGAAGTGCTCGAGCCACGCGCAGGACGTCCCGCGTCATCCTTGGCGGCTTTCCCAACAGGGTCGACAACTCCATGTCGACCGCGACGTTGCCGAACACCCGATCTTCCACGATCAATTGCTCGCGGGCGGTTGCCTTGCCGACGACGGCGAAAGGGCAGCGCTCGCGCGCGCAGATCGCCGCGAACAACTCCAGCGCGGCGGCATCGATGGCCAGTACGTAACGCTCCTGCGCTTCATTGCACCAGATCTCTCGCGGCGACATGCCCGGCTCTTCGCTCGGGATCGCGCGCAGGTCGAAGCATGCGCCCTTGTGACCGCCGTGCACGATTTCCGGCAACGCGTTCGACAGCCCACCGGCGCCGACGTCATGGATCGAGAGGATCGGATTGTCCGCACCCAACTGCCAGCACCGGTCGATGACTTCCTGCGCGCGTCGCTGAATTTCGGCATTCCCGCGTTGCACGGAATCGAAGTCGAGGTCAGCAGTGTTGGTACCCGTGGCCATCGACGACGCCGCACCCCCGCCGAGGCCGATGAGCATGCCGGGACCGCCGATCTGCACGATGAGCGCAGCATCCGGCAATGCGCGCTTGTGCGCATCGCGGGCCGCGACATTGCCGACGCCGCCGGCGATCATGATCGGCTTGTGATACCCGCGGACTTCGCCGGCCACGGGTTGTTCGAAGGTGCGGAAATAGCCGAGCAGATTCGGACGGCCGAATTCGTTGTTGAACGACGCCGCACCGATCGGCCCTTCCAGCATGATCGAAAGCGCCGACGCAATGCGATCGGGCTTGCCGATCCAATATTCCGCGGAGCGCTGTTGTCTCCCCTCTCCCTCGGGGAGAGGGGCGGGGGTGAGGGTTGTGGGTGCCTCCGGCAATTCCCACGGTTGCGGCAAGCCGGGGATGCGCAAATGCGATACCGTGAATCCGGTCAGCCCCGCCTTGGGCTTCGCACCGATGCCGGTGGCGCCTTCATCGCGAATCTCGCCCCCCGAACCGGTTGCCGCGCCGGGGAACGGCGCGATGGCGGTTGGGTGGTTGTGCGTCTCCACCTTCATCAGGATGTGCGTCGACTCGTCATGAGCCGCATACAATCCGTCCGCATCGGGATAGAAACGGCGCGTGCGTCCGCCTTCCATGATCGCGGCGTTGTCGGCATAAGCGATGACGGTGCGCTGCGGGTTGATCGCGTGGGTGTGCCGGATCATGGCGAACAACGACTGCGGCTGGCGCACTCCATCGACGATCCAGTCCGCATTGAAGATCTTGTGTCGGCAATGCTCGGAATTCGCCTGGGCGAACATCATCAATTCGACGTCGGTAGGATTGCGACCGATGCGCCGAAAATTCTCCGCGAGATAGTCGACCTCGTCGTCTGACAAGGCGAGGCCGAGTTCGACGTTCGCACGGACAATGGCGCTGCGGCCATCCTCCTGCAGGTCGATCACCGACAGCGGTTGCGGCGCGAAATGCGTGAACAGGCGGCGGGCGTCATCGAGCTTCGAAAAGACCGTCTCGGTCATGCGATCGTGGATCTTCGAGAGCAGCAGCGACCGCTCGTGCTCGGCCAGCGGCGCACCGCCGCGTGTCGAGACACGATAGGCGACTCCGCGCTCGATGCGCACGATCGCGTCGAGCCCGCAGCTGTGCGCGATGTCGGTCGCCTTCGATGCCCAGGGGGAGATCGTTCCCGGACGCGGCACGACCAACAGTAGTTCGCCTTCGATGTCGTCGGTCTTGCCCTGCGGTCCGTAGGTCAGCAGCCGATCGAGCGTCGCCCGTTCAGGCCCGGACAATGGCCGGCGTAACTCGACAAAATGCCAGAATTCGGCGGCGAGTCCGGCAATCCGGATTCGCGCAAGGTCGGCAAGAAGATTTTTGACGCGAAACGGCGACAGGGCATTGCGCCCGCGCAGCGTGAGGAACTCTGCCATCGATACGGGAAGGGCGTAA
>CAVSEH010000036.1:0-24868 GCA_963726935.1 uncultured beta proteobacterium | reverse complement strand
TTGTCGGGAGTCTCAAGTCCGCAGATTTTCGTTGAGGAAGGCGATCGTCCGCGACCACGCGAGTTTGGCAGCGGCCTCGTCGTAGCGCGGCGTGGTGTCGTTGTTGAAGCCGTGGTTCGTATTCGGATAAACGAACGCCGGTACTTCACGCCGTTCGCCTTGAGCGCGGCTTCGTAGGCGGGCCAGCCGGCATTGATGCGTTCATCGAGCCCGGCATAGTGAAGCATCAACGGCGCCTTGATCTTGGCGACGTCGGCTGCGGCCGGTTGGCCGCCATAGAACGGTACGGCCGCCGCGAGATCGGGCAACCGCACCGCAAACATGTTGACGGTGGTGCCGCCAAGCAGAAGCCGACGGCGCCGACTTTCCCCGTGCATTCGGGCCGCGCTTTCAAGAAACCGTACCCGGCAATGAGGTCTTCGCTGCGCTTGGTTGCGTCGAGCGTGCCGAACATCTGCGCCGCCTTTTCCTCATCGCCGGGATAGCCGCCGAGCGGCGTGAGCGCATCGGGCGCGAACGCGACGAAGTTTGCCAGCGCCAAACGACGCGTTATGTCTTCAATGTGCGGGTTGAGACCGCGGTTCTCGTGGATGACGACCACACCGGGCAATTTTCCCGGGGGTTCGCGGGCCGCGCGAAATAGCCGCGCATCGTCCCCGATCCCAGCGGGGACGGATACGTCAGATATTCGGTCTTGATGCGAGCGTCGTCCTTGGCGATCTGCTGGCCGAGCGCAAAGTTCGGCCGCAAGCTCTCCAGCATCGCGGCCGCGGTGAAGCCGCCGACCGCGAACTTCGCGGCACCATCGAGAAATTGGCGGCGATCGATCCAGCCGTGCACATAACCGTCGAACAACTTGAGCACTTCCGGGGGAAAATCGCTGGCCTGTTTGCGTTCCATCGTCGTCGCTCCTTTCAGTTTGGTCGGGAGGTGGCGTGCGCCTCCGACCATTGTAGCCTGCATGCGCGAGCGATGAAATCAGCGCGCCGCCGGGCGGCGATGTCTGCGCAAGCGGGTATCATCGCCAGCGAGCCGACGATGGACGAAGGTCTCGTCGCAGAACACCCTCCGGAGGTTGCGCATGCTCGTCGTCTGGGGCAGGAACAATTCGGTCAACGTGCAAAAGGTGCTGTGGTGCTGTGAAGAAATGGCGCTTGCCTACGAGCGCATCGATGCCGGCCTCGCTTTCGGCGTCGTGAACACCCCGCAATATCGCAGCCTCAATCCCAACGGGCTGGTGCCGACGATCGACGATGAGGGCTTCATCCTTTGGGAGTCGAACGCGATCGTCCGCTATCTTGCGGCGAAGCATGCGGCCGGCACCCTCTGGCCCGCGGATCTCAAGATACGTGCCGAGGCCGATCGCTGGATGGACTGGAACAACACGACGTTCTGGCCTGCCATCCGCCCGCTGTTCCACGGGTTGGTCCGCACGGCACCGGACAAACGTGATCCGCAGGCATTGGAGGATGCGCGCCTGAAGACGGCAGAGCTCGTTCGCATCGTGGACGCAAACCTGCAGACGCGCGCGTATCTGGCGGGGGATTCATTCACGATGGGCGACATCGTCCTCGGCTGCGCGGTCTGGCGCTGGATCACGCTGCCGATCGAGCGTCCGGCCATGCCGAACCTGCAGCGGTGGTGCGACGCGCTCGCCCGACGATTGCCCTACCAGAAGATCGTCATGAAGCCGTTGAGCTGACGCCGCCACATGCCAAACGGATAGGGCCAGCCGCGGACAGTGTCGTTGACGCAAGCATCACGCATCCGATCGCCCCGGTAGCATGGAACGCAGCAGATCGTCGCGCAATACGAAATGGTGAAACAGGGCTGCCGCAGCGTGTACGCCAGCGACCCAAAGAATCGCGTCCCCCAGCCAGGTGTGAATCGATGCGATCGCGCGGCCCAGTTCGTGGGACTCCGCGAGCAGCGGGCCAATCTGGACGTTATAAAGCAAGGTCAGCGGATGACCCTCGAGCCACGCTCCTGTAATGGCGGTAAGGGGGACCCCGACCAGCAGGATGTAGAGCATCCGGTGGAAGATCCGGGACAAGCGCCCCATCCACGGCGGCATGGGCGGTGGGTCAGGCTTGGTATCGGACAGACGCCACGTCAATCGGATCAGCGTGAGGACGAGCACGCTGATACCAAGTGTCTCGTGGAGTTGCCGGTCGAACTCCTTGGCGAGCGAGTAGACCCGCTGCTCCGATCCACCCGGACCGTAGACGAACGCGATGACGACGAGTATCGCCGTCATCCAGTGCAAGCATTGCGCCACTGCGCTGTAGCGCAAGCGCTTTCCGACGGTCGCCATCATTGGCAGTCCCTGCGACGTGATTCACAAGTGTATCGCGCTGCAGCGTTGCCGCGGTCCGCGCACGACAACACGACAGGTGCGAACGGGCGCTGTTCGTCAATGAATTGACCGAAGTCAAGGTCGCCACGGGCCAAGTCGCGATAATCGACACAGGCAAGAGTTGACGCCGCTGCTACCACCTCAGGGATAGGATTCGGGATGGACGTACGTCAGCATATGAGCACCCCGCCGATCGCCATCACCGGCGACACCGACTTCAAGACGGCATTGGGATTGATGGAGAAGCATCTTATTCGCCGCTTGCCGGTGGTCGATGCCGACGGAGTGATTGCTGGCATCGTTGTCGAACGCGACCTGCTCATCGCCGCCGACCGCTACCTCAATTCGCCGGTCGATGTGGCGCGTTTCATGACGCGTCAGGTCGTGACTGTTCGCGCCGAAACGCCAGTGATCGATGCGGCAACGCTGATGACCGAGCGCAAGATCGGTGGCCTGCCGGTGGTCGATGCGTCAGGCAAACTCCGTGGCATCATCACCGAGACCGATCTGCTTCAGGCGTTGATCGTGCTGTTGCGCCGCCAGGGGCTAGAGCCGCCGGCGGCGACGCAACCGCGCGGTAGCGCACGCTCCGCAAAGACTCCTGCCCGTACGAAGAACGCAAGTAAGCGCCCAGTTGCAACCGAGCCCGGGGCCAAGGCGAAGCGGGGCCGCGAAGGAGCAACGCAAGCGACCCTGCCAGCGCGCAAGAGGATGAAGCGCGCGTAGCCGCTGAATGTGCGCCGCGGCTTGGCCGAAGCGCCGGCGTTTATCGTTTCCGTACTCAAATCTGGATTGTCCTGATGTAACCGGGTGGGGCAGGCTTTGGCCCATCGTCGCGCCCCTGTGGCGGCCGCCGGATTTCGGCTAACCTTGCCCGACCCGAATCAGGAGGGCCTCGTGACAGATCTCAATCCGCAAGGCAAGCAGATGGCCGACGAGTCGATGGTGCGCAATCTCGCTGCGCAGGCGGAGGCCATCTGGCCGCAGGAGGCCCCGCTGCTAAAGCGGTATGCCCTGCCGGTCGAGCCGCGCATCCTCGACGCCGGATGCGGCACCGGCGAGGCTGCGGCGCGGATGGCGGAGTTCTTTCCGCGCTCGAGCGTCCTCGGTGTCGATATCATCGATGCGCACCTCGACCTCGCCCGCTCGCGCTACGCGAGCCTCGCGCCGCGACTGGGCTTCCAGCACCAGACCATCTACAGCCTCGACGCCGCCGACGGCACGTTCGATCTCACCGTCTGCCGCCACGTGCTGCAGTCGATCCCGCACGCGGATCAGGTACTCGCCGAACTGACGCGGGTCACCCGCCCCGGCGGCTACCTGCATCTCATCGCTGAAGACTACGGCATGCTGCATTTCCAGCGCGGCGCGCTCGACCCGCGCGACTTCTGGCATACCGCGGTAGCGAGTTTCGGCGCGGCCACCGGCACCGATCTGTTCATCGGTCGCAACATCTTCGGCATCCTGGCGGCGATGGGCCTCCAGCAGATCACGATCGACTATATCGTCGTCGACACGCTGCGCGTGCCGCGCGAAACCTTCGCCGCGATTTTCGAGGCGTGGCGCGACGGCTATGTCGATGCGATCGGCGAGCTGACGCCGATCTCGCGCGACTCGGCGGTGGCGTACTTCAATCAGATGATTGCGAACGTCCGCGACCCGCTCGGATACGCGGTGTGGATGGTGCCGGTGGTAAGTGCGCGCGTTGCGTCCGCGCGGATCGCATCGACCTCTCAGGGTATTTCGTAGACCGCGAATTCATCGGTGATCCCGCGCAACGGCAGGCGCCGCGCGGTCGGCGTGATCCCGTCCGCATGCAGGAGCTCGGCGGCCTGCGGATGATCGACGACCGATCCCGTCGCCAGTATCGAGCGCGACACCGCCAGTCCCTGCACGCGCGAAGCGATGTTCACGGTCTGTCCGAAATAGTCCTGGCGGTCGTTGAGCGTCACCGCGAGACAGGGGCCTTCGTGGATGCCGATCTTCAGCAGCAGATCTTCGCTCCGGTGCTTTTCGTTGAGCGTGCGCATGGCGTCGCGCATGCGCAGCGCGGCAGCCAATGCCCGGTCGGGCGTGGCGAAGGTCGCCATCACGGCGTCGCCGATCGTCTTCACCACCGCTCCCGCTTCCGCCGCGATGATTTCGTGCAGCAACCGGAAATGCTCCTTCACGATGTCGAACGCGACCAGATCGCCCACCCGCTCGTAGAGGTCGGTCGAACCTTTCAGATCGGTGAACAGAAACGTCAGGCTGGTGATCTTGAGGCGCTGATCGACGTCGAGCGTGTCGGTGCGGTAGATATCGCGAAACGTTTGATTGGTGAGCAGTCGCTTGGCCGTAAGGAATCGCTTGCGCTTGCCGAGCATGTCGTGCATCGCCTGGCCGGCGACGTACACGCCCGGCACGATCCGCTTGTCGCTGCGATTCTCCAGCGTCAGGCGCAGGGGTCCAGGCTGCATGGTGACGGTCGAGGTAGGCGCGTGCGTCTTGTTGAATACGATGGCCAGTGCCTGGCGCTCTCGCGTCGGCTCACCCTTGACGTCAAGAAACTGCGCCGTGTGTGTCACCGGGTCGAAGACGATGACGAACTCCGACGGGAGCGTCAGCGACAGCAACGCCTTTTCGCCGGGAGGCAGCTCGATCATCTCCAGGGTGACTTCCTGGAGCATCCGGTCAAACGACTCGTCGGGTATGTCGAGGCCCGAACTCCAGAACATCTGGCGACAATACTCGGCTGGCGCCAGCTGGTCAGGATCATGTGCGGCGATCCGCCGGACGCGCGGGCTGACGGTGAACGTCACCTCGACCATTTCGTCGAGCGTCGGTTCGTAACCGGCCGCGCACAGTGCACAGGCGTATTCCGCTCGATCCACGCTCTTCAACGACGTCGTCGCGTCGAGCACGCCGCCACAGCCGGGGCACAGCACGTTCCAGGACAACTCGAAGATGCCGAGGCGCGCCGCGTGCAGGAGCGCGGCGATCGCATGCTCTTCATGCAGTCCGTGCTGGGCGGCGAAGTCCAGCGCATTGATGCGACACAGCGCCCTATCCGGTGCGTCCCGCACCTGGGACTGGATCGCCGCGACGGCGTCGCTGTCGGCCGATTGCCGCAACGCGGCAAAGAGTGTCTCTGCCTCGCTCATCCAAAAATCTTACGCCTTTCGATGCTCCGGGGGCCGCGGTCGCCGGCCGTTATCGCTGGCGAACAAGCTGCCGCCCTAGGCCGGCCGCGTTGCCACCATCGAATCGCGGCCGCCGAACCATTCGTACCACGCCGCCGTGTTGGGATGCTGGTCGCGCCAGGGCAGCGTCGGGAAGCGAAAGTCGAGGTAGCCGAGCGCGCACGCGAAGGCGATCGTCCCGAGGTCGACGCGATCGCCGAATTCGAGAGCACGTCCTTCGATGGCGGCGAGTCCGGTCGTGATCTTGTCGAGCTGGCCGGCAGTCCAGTCGCTCCAGCGCAACGCCTCGGGGCGGACGACGTTCTCGTATCGCGCCAGCAGCGCCGCATCCAACATCCCGTCCGCAAGCGCCTGCTCGACGAGGACGTTCCAGCGTGCAGGGCCGCGATCGGGAATGAGATGGCCGTCGCCCAGGTCGTTGAGGTACTCGATGATTACGCGGCTGTCATAGAGCACTGTTCCGTCGTCGGTGATCAGGGTCGGTATTTTGCCGAGCGGGTTGTGGACGACAATCGCGCGATCGCGATTGACCGGGTGTGCGCTCGCGGGCAGTAATTCGATGCGTTCGTACAAGCCGAGCTCGTGGGCGCCGACCAGGCATTTGCGGACATACGGCGAGGCGGCGGCGTAATAGATCTTCAACGGGTTCTCCAAGGGGTTGCGATTGACGGCACATTCGGTCCAGCATTGTTCAAGCCTTCGCGGCTACGGTTAAGATAGCAGAACCGTCGCCCCAATGCCGCGGCGGGCCGTCCATGTGCTGGTCAAACTCATCAGTTATCGCTTTCAGGCGTGAGTGCGTGCGCATGGCCGACCAGGAGAATCGGATGAAGAACTGCATCGGCGCTGCCTTGCTCGCAGTCGTTCTTGTTTCTGTGAGCGGACTCGTCATGGCAGAAATACAGGAGGTCCGCTTCGCGAAGCAGACGTCCATGGGCTACGTGCAGTTCAACATCCTCGAGCGGCACAAGCTGCTGGAGAAGCACGCGAAGGCGCTCGGACTCGGTGAGGTGAAGGCCACCTGGGTGACGTTCAGCGGCCCCGATGCGATGAACACCGCCCTTCTCGCCGGCGATGTCGACGTCGTCGCAGGGGGCGTGCCGGCGCTCGTCATCATCTGGGCAAAGACCCGCGGCACGCCACAGGAGGTGCGCGGGATTTCGGCATTGAGCTCGCAGCCGTTCCTGCTCAATACACGCAACCCCAAGGTGAAAACGATTCGCGATTTCACCGACGCCAGCCGCATCGCGGTGCCTGCCGTTGGAGTATCAGTGCAGGCAGTGACGCTGCGCATGGCCGCTGCGCAAGCGTTCGGGAAGGAAAATTACACCAGGCTGGATCCGCTCACGATTGCCTTGCCACCGCCTGACGCGACCATAGGGCTGCTGTCCGGCGGAAGCGCGTTCGACAGCGTGTTCAGTGTCCCGCCGTTTCAGACACAGCAGCTGCGCGATCCCGCGGTTCACACGGTGCTGTCGTCGTTCGAGGTGCTCGGGGGCTCGCACAGTTTCACCGTTGCCTGGACGTCGCGCAAATTCCACGACGAGAATCCGAAGCTCTATCGTGCGTTGGTGGCGGCACTTGCCGAGGCCACGGAAATGCTCAACGCGGACAAGCGCGCGGCAGCGATGTTGTGGATGGAAGATTCCAAGTCCAAACTCCCGCCTGACCTCGTGTTCGACGTCATCGGCGGTCCGCAGGTCAAATGGACCCTGGTACCGGAGAACACGATGAAATACGCGTCGTTCATGTTCGACGTGGGCATCGTGAAAGCGGCTCCGACGACATGGAAGGATCTGTTCTTCCCGGAAATCCATGATGCCGGCGGCAGCTGATTACGGCACGTCAGCCCGCTGATCCCACACCGGAGCTGCGACCATGCCCGACCAACCTTCGCTTCTCGACGAACTGCGCACGCAATACGAAGCAGTGCGCCAATCCACGCAGGCACACGCTGACGTCGAGAGCTTTCAGACGATCGATGCGCGACTGCGCAAGGCGTTTCGCTGGCTCGAAAAGGCGATCACCTATCTCGACGGTCTCAAGCCTGCGATTGAACACCGCTTCGACCTCGGCCACGGCCTCGTGTTCGAGTCACCGCGATTCGGGCACGGTTCCGTCGGACAGCACGAGCGTCGCATCGTCGGATTTCCCGTGCTCGATGAAATCAACATTTACTACGACATCACGGCATCGAAACCGTTGTCGCTCGAGGTCGCGCCGGGCGGCGTCGTGTCCGCAGAAAAAGCGCTCGACGACGCCGGTTTGCAGTACACGAGCCGGCGCGTGGAAGATGCCGGCGGCGTCATCCGAAGGTGCGCGATCACCGTGCCACCGGCGATACCGGCGGCGGTTTCATTCCATGTCGACTATCAAACCGGTCTTGTCACCGTGGCGCTCGCCAATGTCGATCGTCTCGATCGCGTCACGCTGGAATTCCACAGCAAAGCGATCGACGAATCCGTGCTCGAAGATCTGATTCGCCTGATCCTGGGCCGCGACGCGGCATTTCTGCGGCGGGCGCCCCTCGCCGGCCTGCACCGGCACCCGACGGCCTGAATGTGACGACGTCACTCGACCTCGACGCCTACTTCGGGCGCATCGGCTGGGATGGCATGACGCGTCCCTCGTACGACACGCTGGCAGGTCTTGTACGCGCGCACATGGCGGCGATTCCGTTCGAGAATCTCGACGTGCTGCTCGGCCGGGGTGTGCGCCTCGACCTTGCCAGCATCCAGAACAAACTCGTGCGCGCGCGGCGAGGCGGGTATTGCTTCGAGCACGCGACGCTTTTCGCCGCGGTGCTCGAACGCCTGGGCTTTCGCCCGGTTCGACATTCCGCGCGGGTTACGCTGGCCGCCGCGCGCAGCACCTCGCCGCGAGGGCACATGTTTCTTACAGTGCCAGTCGGCGATAAATGGTTCGTCGTGGACGTTGGCTTCGGCGCACTCGCGCCTCAGTTTCCGGTCCCGCTCCTCGATGCCGCGAAAAGGCGTCCCGACCACGCGACGCAATGGATGGCTCGGGATGGCAGCCTGTGGGTGCTGCGAGCGAAGTCCGAAGGCAAGGCGGTCGATGCCTGGGTCTCCACGCTGGAGCCGGACAATCCCATCGACTTCGAGATGGCCAATCACTACATCGCGACCCATCCTGCGTCACCCTTCGTCAACCGGATGCTTTTGTGCGCTCTTGGCGCCGACGGACTGGTGACGGTCATGAACCGCGATGCAACCGTCTGGCACGGGAACGTGCCGCATGCGACGCGACTCCCGGACCGCACCGCGCTGCGGAGGCTACTCGCCCAGCGCTTCGGCTTCGATCTGCCGGAAATCGAAGGACTGCGCGTCCCGTCCATCGCGGAGTGGGCGTGAGCGGCGCCACGACACGTTGCAGCGTAAGATGCCGAGGCCGCGCGATACGCAGTTAGCGGCGGGGAATGCAAACTCATGTCGGACTCGCAAAACGCTCTTCGCCGCGACGTCGTGCTCGCCAATCGCATCATTGAGCGGGTCGGCCTGTCGAACGCGTTCGGGCACGTGAGCGCACGCGTCCCCGGAACCGACACGTTCATCCTGCCGACGCGCCGTTCCCCGGGCCTTGCCGACGAGACCAGGCTGCTCGTACTCGATACCGAGGGCAAGATACTCTCGGGCGAAGGTACGCCCAACAGCGAGCTGTGGATCCACGCGCGCGCCTACGCAGCCCGCCCGGAGGTCGCCAGCGTAGTGCATGCACATCCGCCCGGGTGTGTGTGCCTGACGCAGATCGGACAGCCCCATCGGATCGTGCACAATCAGGGGGGCGCGTTTGCCGGTGGTGTTGCCGAATATGGTCGCATCGGATTGATCCGTACGCGCGAACTGGGAGACCAGCTCGCGGCCAGCCTTGGACAATGCGTCGCAGTGATGATGCGCGGACACGGCATCACCACCGTCGCCGAGGACGTGCGTACGGCGACGGTCGCCGCATGCTTCCTGGAAGAGAGTGCCGAATTGCAGTTGCGGATGCTTGCGGCCGCGGGGGGCGATGCCGCACGCATCCGCGCCTTCACACAAGAGGAGGCCGCTCGCCTGAGCGATCAACTATCCCCGGGCATTGTCGATCGTGCCTGGGAGTACTACGCGGCCGTCGCCGAACAGCAGCCGCTGGGCGCGGGACTCTAGCGGCAGGCTGCTAGTCGGCAGTCGCGCCGGTGCGGCGCACGAGCTCGCCGTATTTTTTCGCGTCGGCACGGATCTCGTCGGCGAGTTGCTCGGGACTTTCGGGCGCCGGGTCGAAGCCCAGCGTGCGCATCTGCTGCAGGATGTCCGGATCGGCGAGCACCTTGTTTACGTCGCCATTGATCTTGCGAACCACATCGGCCGGCGTTCCCCGAGGTGCGACAATCGCAAGCCATGCGCCGACGACCATCCCGGCGGGCCCACCCGCTTCCGCGAGCGTCGGCACATCGGGCTGGACCTTCGAGCGCTGTGGCGCCGCGATGGCGATCAACTTGATGCGTCCCGCCTGCATCAGCGGCAGCGCCGACCCGAGCGTGGTGAACGCCCAGCCGACGTCGCCATTGGCGATGCCGACGTACATCTGCGATTGGTCCTTGTAGGGCGCGTGAATCATCTTCGTGCCGGTAAGGAACTCGAATTCCGCGCTGCCCAGATGCGAGGGGCTGCCCACGTACGAGGACCCGTATGAAACCGCGCCCGGGTCCTTCTTGGCAGCGGCGATGAGCGCCGGCACCGTCTGATACGGCCCGGCACTAGCGACGGCGAGATAGAACGGCGTGTGATAGAACATCGCCACCGGCACGAAATCCTTTTGCGGATCGTAAGGCAGTTTCTTGTAGAGCGCCGGGTTGATCCCGACGTGCGCGTCGCTCACGACCAGCAGTTCGTGGCCGTCGGGTGCGGCGTTCTTCACCGTCTCGATGGCGATGAAGCCGCTGGCGCCGGGCTTGGCGTCGACGATGACCGGTTGTCCCCAGAGCTTGGATAGCTTCTCGGCGACGGAACGGGTGAATACCGCCGGCGCCGCGCCAGCGGAATAGGGTGCGGTGATCTTCACCGGGCGGGAGGGAAACGACTCGGCGAACGCGAAGCCGACAACGCCAAGCCACGTCGCGACAATGGCGACAGCCCGTAACCGCGCGTGAAGGTTCATGGTCGCGTCCCGCATTTCGCCGTTCATCGGCGCCAGGTCGTTGGATGGAAGTATCGCGGAATGCTTTCGGTTCTACAATCGCGGTATGGCCCCGCTGTTCATCGACACACCCATCCTGCGCATCGGCTACGAAGTCGCGGGCCCATCTACCGGATCTCCCGTGGTGCTCGTGCACGGCTGGCCTGACGACGCCCGCACCTGGGACGCGGTCCTGCCCACGCTCCACGACGCCGGCTATCGCACGTACGTACCGTGGCTGCGCGGCTGCGGGCCCACCCGATTCCTGCGCGACGATACGTTTCGCAGCGGCCAGCTCGTGGCGATGGGGCAGGACCTCGTGGATTTCACCTCGGCCCTCGGGCTCGGCCGGCATGCACTGGTCGGCCACGACTGGGGCGCGCGTGCAGCGTATATCGCGTCGGCACTCGATGGCACGAACGTCAGCGCTTGCGTAGG
Organism: uncultured beta proteobacterium; assembly: GCA_963726935.1. Taxonomy (GTDB): domain Bacteria; phylum Pseudomonadota; class Gammaproteobacteria; order Burkholderiales; family Casimicrobiaceae; genus PALSA-1003. The sequence goes on along the minus strand of CAVSEH010000036.1, from coordinate 13,720 downwards.
CGTTTCGGTCGGCTACGGCACCAATTCGCCCAGCCAGAAACTGAGCTACCCGCAGACGCAGAACTACTGGTACCACTGGCTGATGGCGACGCCTCGGGGCAAAGCGCTCGTCCACGACGACCGACGCGCCTTCACCCGACACATCTGGAACGAGTGGTTCGTCGCCTACACGCCCGATGCGGCGGAGTTCGAACGGACGGCGGCGTCCTTCGACAATGGCGATTGGGCCGACGTCGTCGTGCATTCCTACTGCGTGCGCTGGAACAACGCGGCGCCGGATCCGCGCTACGCTGAGCTGGAGGGGCGCTTCGATCCCTCGCCGAAGCAGCGGGTGGCCACGCTGACGCTGCACGGCGCGCTCGACCCGGTCAACGCGCCGCAGTCCAGCGAAGGCAAGGAATCGTTTTTTACCGGGCCTTACGAGCGCCGGCTGATCGATGGCGCGGGGCATTTCCCGCAGCGCGAGCGCAGCGCGGAGACGGCGCGGCATCTGCTCGAATGGCTGCGCAGGCACGTATGACCATCGATACCATCGACGATACGCCGGCGGTTGCCAACGAAGGGCTGGCATCGCGCACTACAACCACGCTTTGAGCGGAGGAAAACGCAATGCGCTGGGTGCGCTATCACCACGGGGGAAGCATTCATTTCGGTGTTCTCGAAGGCGACACCATTGCGGAGGTCGATGGCGCGCCCTTCGATAAGCCTTCGCGAACCGGCGTCACGGTCGCCCTTGGCGCAGCTCGCCTGCTGCCGCCCGTGATTCCGCCGACGTTCTATGCTGCAGGAATCAACTATGAACAGCACGTCCGCAACGCGGCTGCGAGAGGCCTCCCGGTCCAGGTGCCGAAACAGGCGGATATCGGCTACCGTGCGGTCAATGCACTGGTCGGTGACGGTGCGTCGATCGTCATACCCTCTGACTCGTCCGGAAAAATCCAGTTCGAAGGCGAACTGGTGGTGGTTATCGGACGTGAAGCCAAGCACCTGTCCAAGAGCGACGCACTGTCGTGCGTATTCGGCTATACCATCGGCAACGACGTCAGCGAACGAACCTGGCAGAAAACGGACCGCACCTTCTGGCGTTCGAAGAACACCGACACGTTCAAGCCGATGGGTCCGTGGATCGAAACGGACGTGAATCTCGACGCGCTGGTAACGACGGTGCGTCTGAACGGCAAGGAAGTCAGTCGCTTCAAGACGAACGACATGATCTTTGGAATCGCCGAGTACATCAGCGTCATGACGCGCAACCTGACTCTATATCCGGGTGACGTGATCTGGATGGGCACCGACGATCCGACACTCGACATGGTTGCCGGCGACACGGTCGAAATCGGCATTGAAGGTATCGGATCGCTCCGCAACCCCGTGGTCGCCGCAAAACCTGCTACTGCAGGAAGCGGGTAAGGGCGGCGATCGTTTCCTCCTGGCGCTCTTCCAGAATCCAGTGGCCGGTGTCCTTGAGTACGATGACCTGCACGTCTGGGGCGATCAGCTTGACTTGTGCGCCCAGTGCAACGCCGTTGGCCTTTTCACCGCCGATCGAAAGCACCGGGAAGGGCAGTTTGGTCTTCGACAGTTCCGCGAAATCGACCGCTGTCTTCGGGAATGACGCGAAGTACGCAAAACCCGCCGCCATTCGACCCGGACGCGAGTAGGCCTGCGTATACGCGACGCGATCGGCCTCGGAAATCGATCGGGACTTGTCGGCCGCGAAATCGTTCCAGAAATGCTCGAAGAATGTCCGTTCGCGTCCCTTCACGAGCGCTTCCGGTGTCGGACCGTAGAAGCGGAAGTGCCAGATGCCCGGATTGTTGTAGATGGCTTCCCAGCCTTCGACACCCGGCAGGAACGCGTCCATCAAGACAAGCTTCTCGGTTTCCTGCGGGTACATCGCGGCATAGGCGTAGGCGACCATCAGCCCGATGTCGTGACCGACGACGCGCACCTTCGTGTAGCCGAGCGATTTGACCGCCGCGTGCACGCGCTCGGCGGAAGTCTTCATGTCGATTCCCGTCTTCGGTATCGACGAGTCGCCAATGCCCGGCAGATCGGGCGCGATGACGGTGAAGCGAGGCGCGAGCACTTTCGCGAGCGGACGCCACATCCGCGATGTTTCCGCATAGCCGTGCAACAGAAGCACGGGTGGACCATTGCCGCCGACGGTGACGCTTACCGTGCCACCGTCGACCGCGACCGACTGTGTCTTGAATCCGGCGCCGAAGTCGGCAGCGTTCGCGGGCGTCCCACCGGGTACCGCCGTCAGGGCGCAAATCGAGGCCAGCGGCAAGACGAGAGAAATGCAAGGGCTGCGATGCATGGGTTTGTTCCTTGGGCGAGGAGTTGGATCAGTTGTTCGCGCCGGGTCATGCCTTGATGAACGCCAGCAGGTCCTCGTTGACCTGGTCCTTGAGCGTCGTGCACATGCCGTGCGGCGCACCTTTGTAGACCTTTAGCGTAGCACCCTTGACGATCTTGGACGACAGCATTGCCGACGCCCCGATCGGCACGATCTGATCGTCGTCACCGTGAAGGATAAGTGTCGGTATGTCGAATTTCTTCAGATCTTCGGTAAGGTCCGTTTCGGAGAACGCCTTGATGCAGAAATAGCTTGCCGGGAAGCCCGCCATCATGCCCTGCAGCCAGAACGATTCGCGCACGCCCTCCGATACCTTTGCACCCGGGCGGTTGAAGCCGTAGAAGGGCATGGTAAGGTCCTTGAAGAACTGCGAACGGTCGGCGACGACACCCGCGCGGATTCCGTCGAAGACATCGATCGGCAATCCTCCGGGATTGGCCGGGGTTTTCAGCATCAGCGGCGGCACGGCGCCGATCAGAACTGCCTTGGCGACCCGCTTTGTTCCATGCCGACCGATGTAGCGGGCGACTTCACCGCCACCCGTGGAGTGGCCGACGTGAATCGCGTTCTTGAGATCGAGTGCTTCGGTCAGCGACGCGAGATCGTCCGCGTACGTGTCCATGTCGTTGCCGTTCCACGGCTGGCTCGAGCGGCCGTGCCCACGGCGGTCGTGGCCGATGCAGCGGTATCCGCGCGAGGCCAGGAAGAACATTTGGTCTTCGAAAGCATCGGCGGAGAGCGGCCAGCCGTGACTGAAGACCACCGGTTGCCCTTTGCCCCAGTCGTTGTAATAAATCTGCGTGCCATCCTTGGTCGTGATTGTGCTCATGGTTGCTCTCCTTTGCGTGGGTTTGAAACGAGTCTGCACATGACGAACAGTGGTTCGTAAGCTGGGGTTTCGTCCAGCGACAACACGTCACGCGCAGGGCGTGACGTACGCTTCGTGCGACCAATGCAAGAGGAAACGCAGGTGTGGCATCGGCGTGATCGTTCGCCGACGCCCTTTCGCCCACGAATGACGAATGCAGCGCGCCTACGCCGCGACTTGCTCGATCGAGGCTGATACGGCCTTGAGCAGTTCTTCCGAGAATTCTGCATCATCCATGGCGCGCGCCAGCACCACTGCACCCACCATGCCGGCAAAACTGCTCAAGGCCTTCCTGCGTTTCATCGCTCGGGTATTTCCCGGCATCGCACCGGCCAGCACATCGATCATTGTACGCACGCCATGGGTCATCGCGTGACGCACCTTCGAACCACGACGCGCCGATTCGGTGCAAAGCGCCGCAACGGTGCAACCGCGGCCGGGATCGTCGCGATGCCTCGTCGACAGATAGGACTTCGCGATCGCCATCACTGCACCGTCATCGCCGCGTGCACATACCTTGTTCCACCTTGTCACGGAGTCGGCGAGCGAGCGCTTGCACGCCTCCGCGATCAGATCCTCCTTGGATGCGAAGTGGCCGTAAAAGCCCCCGTGCGTGAGCCCGGCTTCCCGCATGAGATCGGCCACGCCGATGCCGTCGAGTCCGCGCTCACGAAAGAGTCGGATCGCGACGTCGAGAATGCGCTCCCGATTGGCCGCTGCCTGTTCCCTGCTGACTTTCATTTGTTGCAACCTTGAAACAAAAGCGTCGTTGACACGATACATGATGACCATCATATAATGCAACCCTGATCGCATGCGTGCCCGGACTGACAAACCATGGAAACTGAAGTCGCAAAAGGGGTAAGTACGCGCGGTGTGTGGGTCGTCACTATCGCGGCCGCGGCCATTCTCATGGTCACGATGGGTGCCCGGCAGTCGCTCGGTCTGTTCATCTCACCGCTCAACGGCTCGACCGGGCTCGGCATCGCCACCATCAGCTTCGCGCTCGCGGTCGGGCAGTTGATGTGGGGCGTCGTCCAGCCGGTCGCGGGCGCGGTCGCCGATCGCTACGGTCCCGCGCGCGTCTTGATTGCCGGTCTGCTCGTGCTGTCGATTGGCACGGCGCTGACGCCCTTCATGACCTCGGGCTTCGGGATTGTCGTGTCGTTGGGCCTGCTCGCCGCGATGGGCTCGGGCGCCGGCAGCTTTTCGGTGTTGATCGGCGCGGCAGCGCAGCATCTCACCCCCGACAAGCGCGGCAAGGCGGCTGGCATCATCAACGCGGGCGGATCGTTCGGGCAATTCGTGTTCGCCCCCGTGTCGCAGGCACTGATCCAGTTCCTCGGCTGGATGGGTGCCCTGTGGGCGCTGGCGGTGATCACGCTTGGAGCTCTTCCCCTGGTGCGCGTCGTGAGTCCTTCCAGGCCCAAGCGAACGGCAACGACGGCAACGACAACCACCAAATCGGCACCGTGGCAGGCCATCCGCGACGCGATGGGCGACCGCAGCTATCTCCTGCTACACGCCGGCTTTTTCACATGCGGATTTCACATCGCCTTCCTGGTGACGCACCTGCCGGGCGAGGTGAATCTTTGCGGCCTGCCGCCCTCGGTGGCGAGTTGGTCTCTGGCGCTCATCGGCCTCGCCAACATCGTCGGCAGCCTGATCGCCGGTTCTTCCACCCAGCGCTTTCGCAGCAAGTACATCCTCGCGTCGATGTACGGTTCGCGCGCGGCATTGATCGGCTGGTACCTGATCGCACCGAAGACCGAATGGACGTTCTATATCTTCGCCGTTGGCCTCGGGCTGACCTGGCTCGCCACGATACCGCCGACCGCCACTATCGTCGCCAAGCTCTTTGGGATCCGTTATTTGTCCACGCTGTTCGGCTTCACGTTGCTCTCGCACCAGATCGGTGGCTTTCTAGGCGCCTATCTCGGCGGAATTGCGATCACGCGAACCGGCAACTACCAGTGGATGTGGTATGCGGACATGGCATTGGCGGCGGCGGCGGCGGTGATCAATCTGCCGATTCGCGAAGCGCGCATCCAGCCCGCGGCGGCAGCGGCCTGACGCGCGGCACGTGGGCGAAGTATCATTGGGATAGTCCACCGGCCCGCTATCCTCCACTCGGAGGCGTGCGCTCGCCGCCCGATCGTCATTCTGGGAGACCCAAATGTTCGGCTTGACCCAACTCGGCGTCGTTCATACCGCGATCAGCCTGGTCGCGGTAGTCGCGGGTGCGATTGCGCTCATCCGCGACAGGAAAATATCTCCCAGAAACATGGTGGGTAAGGTGTATATCGTCACGACTGTCCTTACGTGCCTCACGGGCTTCGGCATCTTCCAGCACGGCGGCTTCGGCAAGCCGCATATGCTGGGCATCATCACCCTCGTGGTACTGGGCATCGCGTGGCTGGCGGGGTACACCAGCGTGTTCGGACGCCTCGCTCCGTACATCGAGACGGTAAGCTACTCGGCGACGTTCCTCTTTCACATGATCCCCGGCATTACCGAGACGACCACGCGACTGCCGCTCGGGGCACCTCTGCTGCCGAATGCCGATGCGCCGCAGCTGCAGGCGGCTTCAGGTGTGTTGTTTCTGCTTTTCCTGATCGGCGCGACGTTGCAGGTGCGGGCGCTGCGAGCCGAGCGCGCAGCCGGTCTGCGACCGACCCTTGCCTGAGACGCGCCTGATGAGCGTAGCCGAAAGCGGCTATGGCTGACGATCCGCCGAGTGGTCTCGCGAGCCGATGGCACCAGCTCTTTCCGAAGTTGACGGAGCCGGACGTCGCTCGCATGCGGCGGTTCGGCACCGTTCATCACTATCCTCGCGGTACGCGCCTCTTCGCGGCGGGTGAACCTGCCCCGGGAATGTTCGTTGTGTTGCAGGGAGCCCTGGCGCTCAGCCAGCGCGATGGCCGGGGTCACGTGGTTCCCATCGTTCGCCTGGCGCCCGGAGAATTTGCCGGCGAAGTCGCCCAACTTTCCGGCGGTCACGCGCTGGTCGACGCTTATGCCGAAGAGGATCTCGAGACCCTGCTCGTGCCGCCACCGCACCTGCGTGCGCTGATCATCGCCGAAGCTGATCTGGGCGAGCGCATCGTGCGTGCGCTCATCCTGCGGCGGGTCGGGTTGATCGAATCCGCCGCCAGCGGCCCGGTGCTCATGAGTCGAGCGCACTCCCCGGTGCTGTTGCAATTGCAGAACTTTCTGCGTCGCAACGGTCATCCGCACCAGGTTGTCGATGCGGGCAAGGACGCCGAGGCAGCCGTCTTGCTCGAACAATACGGGGCGGGGGCCGCGGACGTGCTGGTCGTTTGTCCCGACGCTTCCGTGCTGCTCAATCCCACCGAAGACGCGCTCGCGCGCCGCCTCGGCATGCTCGATTCGACCGAGCACAAGGAACTCTTCGACGTCGTCGTGGTGGGCGCCGGGCCAGCGGGGCTCGCGACGGCCGTGTATGCGGCATCGGAAGGCCTGCACGTCGTCGTACTCGACTGCCGTGCGTACGGCGGGCAGGCAGGCGCCAGTGCTCGGATCGAAAACTACCTGGGCTTCCCGACGGGCATCTCCGGGCAGGCGCTCGCCGGCCGCGCCTTCGTGCAGGCGCAGAAATTCGGCGCCGAAATGATGATTCCCGCGCAGGCAGCGGCGCTCGACTGCAGCAGGGTTGCATCCGACAGCGAGTTGACGTTGACACTCGCCGATGGGCGCCGGCTGCGATCCCGGACCGTCGTCATCGCCAGCGGTGCCCGCTATCGCCGACCCGACGTGGCGCGCCTGAATGAATTCGAAGGTCGAGGCGTCTCGTATTGGGCCTCCGCGCTCGAAGGCAAGATGTGCACGGGCACCGAGGTGGCCCTGGTCGGCGGCGGTAATTCGGCCGGACAGGCCGCCGTATTCCTGGCGCAGTTCGCGACCAAGGTCTTCATTCTCGTGCGCGGCACGAGTCTTGCCGCCAGCATGTCGCGCTACCTGATCGATCGCATCGAGGCGACGCCCAACATCGAGTTGCTCGCGCACACCGAACTGACGCAGCTTCACGGCGATGTCGAGGATGGATTGACGGCGGTGTCGTGGCGAAACAATCGAACGGGCGTCGAAACGCAGCGGCCGATCCGACACGTGTTTCTCTTCGTCGGCGCGGACCCGGAGACGCGCTGGCTCGAAGGCTGCGGTGTCGCCTTCGACAAGCACGGTTTCGTATTGACGGGGCACGCGGCAGCTCGGCTTGCGCTGGGGCATGAGCCTGCATCGCTCGAGTCGACCGTCCCCGGTGTATTCGCGGTTGGCGACGTGCGTTCCGATTCGGTCAAGCGTGTCGGCGGCGCGATCGGCGAAGGCGCTGCAGCCGTGGCGCAGATTCATCACCATCTGGCCAGCGCAAGCGCGCCAGCATCGACGCAGGCGAAACCCTTGCATGTGCAGGCAACGTGATCGTGAAGCAGCGAATGCTGCAGCTAACCGTTGGCGCGACTAGAATATCCGTTTGCGAGGTCAGGATGATCAAAGTAAGGCAGGCGGGAGCGCGCGGGGTCGCCAACTTCGGGTGGCTCGACAGCCGCCATACGTTCTCGTTCGGCGATTATCACGATGCCAAGCAGATGGGCTTCGGCCCGTTGCGGGTGATCAACGAGGATCGGGTCAGTCCCGGGCAAGGTTTCGGCACGCACGGGCACCGCGACATGGAGATCATTTCCTATGTGCTCGAGGGTGCTCTCGAGCACAAGGACAGCATCGGCACCGGCTCGGTGATCCGCCCGGGCGACGTGCAGATCATGTCTGCCGGCACCGGCATCCGCCACAGCGAATTCAACCACTCGAAGACCGAACCGGTGCACTTTCTGCAGATCTGGATCGTGCCCGGCCGCGAAGGCATTGCGCCACGGTACGAGCAGAAGACGTTTCCCGCTGCCGAGAAGCAGGGTCGGCTGCGCATTGTCGGTTCGACGGATGGCCGCGACGGTTCCGTGGTCATCCACCAGGATGCAATGATGTTGGCGGCGCTACTCGACGATGGCCAACAGGTGACCTATGCACTGGCGCCAGGACGCAAGGGATGGCTGCAGGTAGCGCACGGCGCGGTGACGCTCAACGGCGGCGACCTGGCGACGGGCGACGGCGCCGCGGTCGAGGGCGAGTCGACGCTGACGATTGCCGCGAAGAGCGACGGCACGGAAATACTGCTGTTCGATTTGCGGTGACGACGGGAGTTTGCGCCATCGGCAAAGTCGCTACGATCGAGCGGTCAGCCGGTGCGGGTTCGCAGCGAGTGATCAATGACACGAAAGGAAAAAACCATGAAGAAGCCTTCCGCAACGAAAGTGCAGGACATGAAAACCAGACGCAACGCTCCGCTGGTCACGCCGACGGATCTCAAGACCGCGGCGACCAAGGATATCGCTGGGTCGATGAATGGCATCCTGGCGGATGTGTTCGCGCTCTACCTGAAAACCAAGAACTTCCACTGGCACATGAGCGGTCCGCACTTCCGCGATTACCACCTGCTGCTGGACGAGCAGGCAGATCAGCTGTACGCGATGACCGATCCCATTGCCGAACGGATTCGCAAGCTCGGCGGGAACACGTTGCGGTCGATCGGCCACATCGCGCGAACGCAGCGCGTTCTGGACAACGACGCCGACTATGTCCAGCCGTTGGACATGCTTGCGGAGCTTCGCGAGGACAACAAGACGCTTGCGAGCAGCCTGCGCGAGGCGCATAACGTGTGCGACGAGCACCGCGACATCGCGACAGCCAGCCTCATCGAAGTCTGGATCGACGAAACCGAGCGCCGCACCTGGTTCCTTTTCGAAGCGAGTCGCGAGGGAGATTCGACGGGGCATTGAGTGTCTGGGATGCGCTGGGGTGCGGGTGCTTCGCTTTCTAGAAAGCTCGCGCACGTTCTTCTGCCGCTGGTAATCTGTCGCATATGAATCAACAACCGTCTTTCGAATTGAGCATGCCCGTGAATCCGGGCGACCACGCGATCGGGCCGCCGCACGCCCGGGTTACGGTGGTCGAGTACGGCGACCTCGAATGCCCCAACTGCAAGCAGGCCGCCCCCGCCGTCAAGTTGCTCCTGCAGCGATACAAGGATCGAATACGCTTCGTCTTTCGCCATTTTCCACTCGAGGAAGTACATCCTCACGCACTGCTCGCGGCGGAGGCCGCGGAAAGTGCGGGCGCGCAAGGCAAGTTCTGGCAAATGCACGATCTGCTGTTCGACAATCAGGCACACCTCAAGCCGAATTCGCTGCGCAGCTACGCCGAGCGGCTGCAGCTCGACATGTCGCGCTACACGGCGGACATGAAGGAGCACACCTACCTGCAGCGGATTCGGGAGCACGAGCAGAGTGGCCGTGCTAGCGGCGTGCGCCACACGCCGACGTTCTTCGTCAACCGCAAGATCCACGAAGTATCGTTTGGCCTGCAATCGCTGTTCCAAGTGGTCGAAGCTACGCTAGGACCGAAGTCTCCCCCGAGACGACGATGACCGCGGAGCGCTCCGCGTGGAGCCCGCTCAAGAACACGCTGTTTCGCAGCCTCTGGATCGCGACCATCGTCTCGAATATCGGGACGTGGATGCAGGACGTCGGCGCGGGCTGGTTGATGACGTCACTCTCGTCATCGCCATCGATGGTCGCGCTCGTGGAAGCCGCGGACAGCTTTCCGTTGATGCTGCTCGCGCTACCGGCGGGCGCGCTCGCCGACATCGTCGATCGCCGGCGCCTCTTGATCGCCATCCAGACGTATTTGTTGATTGTCGCCGGCGCGCTCGGCATCCTGACGTTGCTCGACATGACGACCGCGTGGTTGCTGATCGGTTTTGTTTTTGCCCTCGGCGTGGGCTCGGCGATGATGCTGCCGGCGTGGGCCGCAATCGTCCCGGACCTGGTTCCGCCCGAGGACATGCCCGCCGCCATCGCGCTGAACAGTATCGCCATCAACGTGTCGCGCGCCATCGGCCCCGCGATCGCGGGTGTACTGGTCGCCGCGGTCGGTGCCTGGTTGGTATTCATGCTCAACGCTCTCTCGTACATCGGCATCCTTGCGGTCCTGCTTGCAGTGGCGGCGCGAGCACCACAAGAGCACGCTACCGGCCGAGCGGTTCCTGAGCGCCATTCGCGTCGGCATGCGCTTCGTCATGCACACGCGCGCGTTGCAGGTCGTGCTGATCCGTGGCGCCGCGTTCTTCGTGTTCGCCAGCGCGACGTGGTCGCTGTTCCCGCTCATCGTGCGGCGAGAACTCGGCCGTGGCCCGGAAGTCTATGGTCTGTTGCTCACGTGCATCGGTATCGGCGCGGTCGCCGGCGCTCTTTTGCTTCCGCGGGTGCGCGCGAAGATCTCACCGAGCGTGCTGGTCGCAGCAGCGAGTGCACTCTACGCAATGGCCATGCTTGCCCTCGCCCACGTGCAGGACATCGCGTTGCTCGCCGTCGCGATGCTTGCCACCGGCGTCGCGTGGATCTCGATCCTGTCGGCGCTGCAGGTCGCCGCCCAGATGACACTACCCGCATGGGTGCGTGCGCGCGGATTGGCCGCCTTCGTCGTCGTGTTCATGGGTGGCATGGCGCTCGGCAGTGTCCTGTGGGGTCAGGTCGCGACGCGGATCGGGATTCCCGCCACGCTCACGACGGCGGCCTGTGGGGCACTGATTGCCATCGCGTTGACCTGGACCTTCAAGCTCGGGCAGGACCGGACGCTCGATCATCGGCCATCCATGGATTGGCCGGCGCCGGTGCTCGCGGAGATCCCTGAGCCCGACAGCGGACCGGTCCTGGTGACCATCGAATACCATGTGCAACCCGACAAGCGCACCGAATTCGTCACGGCCATGCAAGGCCTGCGCGAAATGCGGCGCCGCAACGGCGCCTATTTCTGGGAGCTCTTCCACGACTCGGCCGATCCGGTGCGCTACATCGAATGCTTCATGGACGAATCCTGGCTCGAGCACTTGCGCCAGCACGAGCGCGTGAGCGTCGCGGACCGGGAGGTCCAACAGCACGCGAAGCAGTACATGGTCGCAGGCACGACGACGAGATCGCAGCATTGGCTTGCTGATCGGGAAGCCTGATCTTGCAGCGGTGACGTCGAACCGACAGGAGACAAATGCAAACACACGACACAGAGATCTGGCTCGCTGCAGGCGTCCGGACCCCTTTCGCGAAAGTCGATGGTCCGCTCGGGAGCTACGACGCAATCAGCCTTTCCGTGCCTGTGGTGCGGCACATGATTGACGAGCTGCATGGGGCCACGCCGGACTTCGCGGTTTGGGGGACGGTGGTCCCCAACCTCACGTGGAGCAACATTGCGCGAGAGATATTGATGGATGCCGGCGTCGATCCCTCGATCCCTGCGTTCTCGACCGTCATGGCGTGTTCGACCAGCATGATCGGAGCGATCGAGGCCGCCGGCATGATCAACGGAGTCAATCGCAACCTTGCGTTGGTTGGCGGCGTCGAGAGCATGAGCCGCGTCCAGCTCGGCCTCGGACAGTCCTTGTCGGACTGGCTCCGCAAGGTCCAGCAGGCGCGATCGCTCGGCGCGAAGGTTTCGCAGGTGTCGGACCTGAAGCTCGGCGACATCCGCCTGTTCATTCCCAGTGTGACCAACCGCACGACCGGACAGAGCATGGGTGAGCACACCGAACTTACGGCCAAGGAGTGGCACGTGTCGCGCGACGAGCAGGATCGCATCGCGCTGGCGAGCCACCAGGCTGCTTTGGCTGCGTGGGATCGGGGCTTTTTCGACGATCTCGTGATACCGCTCGGCGACATGCGCCGTGACAACATCCCGCGCGCCGACACATCCATCGAGAAGCTGGCGAAGCTGCCGCCGAGTTTCGATCGGAGCAGCGGGTTGGGCACGTTGACCGCCGGCAATTCATCGCCATTGACCGATGGGGCGGCCAGTCTTTGGGTCGCGTCGCAGGCAGGTTTGGCGAAACTGCCGGCCAACGTCCACAAGGCCAAGTTCGTCGATTGGGAAATCGCTGCCATCGACTTGCGAACCGAAGGACTGCTGATGGCACCGGCTTATGCGATACCGCGCCTGCTCGCGCGCAACGGCCTGACTTACGACAACATCGACATCTGGGAAATCCACGAGGCCTTTGCCGCGCAAGTGGTGGCTCACATCAAAGCGCTGGAAAGTCCTGACTTTCTGCGCCAGAAGGCCCGCGTCGACAAGCCCATGGGCGCCTTCCCTCGCGAGCGAATGAATCCCAATGGCGGCAGCGTCGCGCTGGGTCATCCGTTTGGCGCGACGGGAGCGCGGATTCTGAGTCAAACCGTGAAGGAGCTTTCCACCCAACCGGCGGCCAAGCGCGCGATTGTCAGCATCTGCGCGGATGGCGGACAGGGAAGCGTTGTATTGTTGGAAGCAGGTCCCTAGAAACGACAACGCCCCGCCGGAGCGGGGCGCTGTCGGGCTTGCAGCGTTACTGCTTGCGGCGGGAGAAGCCGAGGCCGGCGAGGCCGATCGGGTTCAACTCCAGGTCGGCGCTGAAGGAGAGTCCGGATTGGACCACATGACGGTCGGCGAAGAACACATCGAGCGTGTGCGAGTGTAAAGTTTTCTGACACTCGACAGCGGTTTCTGCGCCAAATCGATGCGGAAAGCCGTCGCTGTCCTACGCTGCAATCAGACCCCACTGATAGCGGCGTCACCGTCCTACGACTACATTTTTACCCATGGACGGGACGGCCCTCATGACGAATCGCGATGCGGAAAGTGGCGTTCGACGCGCAGGGCCCGCGATGTCCGAGCGCGTGAAGGAGTGATTCCATGTTCTCCATTTGGTGGCTGCTTGCCGCATTTTTGGTGGGCGCCTATGCAGGGATCTTTCTCATCGCATTGATGCAAGTGTGCGGCGATGTAAGCCGAGACGGAGACGAGCACGGATCGAGCGGATCGTCGGGGAACATCGGCACGCGCGCCAGCGCCCGCGTGACCGCCCGGAACACGACCGAGGCATGATTCGGCGTTGCACTTTGGGGTGTCCTACACGGAAATAAGACGTCTCCCGCTGAGTGGCGTATCGCCCTTGGAACATCATTGCATCGTGGTAACCAAGGTGGAAGCTATTCAGAGGCACGCCATGCAACGGGCAACGACCATTTCCAATGTGTTCTACGTTTCCCCGGTCCCCACCATTGTTGGGCAGTATTCGAATCTGACATCTCGCCGCCCCTGTCGACGGTCGAGTGCGAGGCAGTGGCTGAACTGCCCGGGTCAGGAGCAGCAGGTCGCGCTGGGTGAGGTGCAGGTGTTCGATCGGAACAGATCCGTGGAAGAAAGTTTCGTCAACGCATCGCCGCGCGACGGGAGTCCTGCGTGCCGGCGAGCGGTTTCGTAGGCCCGCTGCCGTAGCGATATGGTTCCTCACGTCGCTGATTTTCCTCTCAACACACGACTGTTCAAAGGAGTACTTATGGATCGCAGCCCTGCATTTGGAAGCACGCCCGGCACCTCATCGACTAACG
>CAVSEH010000035.1:0-37784 GCA_963726935.1 uncultured beta proteobacterium | reverse complement strand
GCACCGTCTTCTGGATGACCTCGGCCACGACCACGGCCGGAGGAGGCGGCGCGGCGCCCACTTGTTTGCCCTTATCGGCTTCCTTGCTCTGGTCGCAAGCGGCCAGTGAGACGACCAACGTCACGGCACCGAGGGCCGTCAGCACCCGGACCCACGACCGGTTTTTCCGGGACCACTGCAGCACGGCCATCTCACTCTCCCTCTGGGATATCCAATACTCATGCTTGATTCCGATACGATCGCCCTTCACCGCGCCGGGCGATGCGTACGCGCTGGCGATCCATGGTTCACTTGACCATGTACCAGCGACCTACGGACACGCCGCGAACGCAGCGTGCTGCCTCTGATGAAACAATAGGCGAGCCCGCAAATGTCCGCCTTGCTCCAGATCAAGGCAAGTTTGAAGTGTTAATCGGATTAAGCAGCGCGTTGCCCCACTTGCCGGTTAACGGTCCACATAGGTTCGGAGCAAGGCCCGCAGCGATCCAGAGCTCGAGCAAATTACCCGAGATCGATCCCCGTTTGACGAATCGCGCGGCAGTGGACACCGAGGTCACAGGCTTAGGCTCGTTGATTGTGATGGTTTTGGGCTCCGTGGCGCCCGGCACGGACACGAGCACGATGCCGCTTGGGAGGACACGAATGTCCGCTCCGTGGCAATCTGCGCGGCGCTGCAGATTTTCTCTTCCTGGCCCGAACTGAGATCGTCGCCGCAGACGTTGACCTAGGCGCACCGATCACTCTCGTTGCCGTGTGCAACCGGCGATCGCAGGCTATCTTTAAAGGTCTCGTTGACGTCCAAAGCTCCAGGTAACGTGATCGCCACGTAGCGTCGCACTCAACTGTTGGCCAATACGTTGCCCAAGCACGGGACGCCAAGGGACCAAGCTGAAGCCGAGGCCATCATCCAGCATCGCAAAGCGGCCACTTGCCGCAACCACCATCCGCCGATAAGCCCCGGTGATGCGCTCATCATCGACGAGGGGACGGTAAGCCATGCCCGTTTCCTTCGCAATTGTCTTCGCGATGCCGTCGAGCTCGCGTTGACGCAATGCCGTCAGCAGATCCGACGACAACTTAGTGCGGTCGCCATCGCGTTGCGCGAAGCCATGCTCGATCAGGAAATCTACGCGCTTACGTAAAGCCTCTTTTACGGTTGTACCGAAGCCGACATTGGCCGCGGGTGCGTCGGTGCCGACCAAGGTTCGATCGAGCCACGTTGCGCCAAGCGTCGTGATTTACTTATCGATCGGCAGGTGCGAATGCCCTTGGACGTCCAAGCCACCCGTACGCTGCAATGGGACGTATGACGCAATCTATGACCGATGGTTTGCTCAGAGCAGGTAACGCATCAATCCAAAAAGACAGGGCGTCACAGACTAACGTCAGCGGCGTGCGCCGAGGCCGCACATATCACTCGAAGTGGATCGTACGTCCGCTCTATCGATTTTGAATAGCGGCTTTCTTTGCACATAAAAGCCTGCAGTGTGTCGAAGCCGGTCACCCGCCCCATGTTCAAGGGCCTAGCGACTATCGTTTCACGAGTGAGGATCGGACGCGCTACGCTATACTCGATCCATGATTCGACTAGGCAAGTCGGCGCGCTTTTCACCGCACGAAATCGATGAGTTCCGACAAGTCGGGCTCGACATGAGCAATGTGAAGGACCAACAAGGCATCGAGCAAGAGTTGAACCGATGGGCTCGCATCCTTGCAGATGAACGGTTCGATCTACTTGAGAAGATTGCGTCGGAGATGGCGAAGTCGAAGGGAGTGAACCTGCCGCCCAAGCTCAGCGCCGTTTGTGGAGAAACCGAAATCGAGCGCGGACCAGATTCCGTTCCGCAATTTCGGGGGACGCCACGCCAGTAAAGGCTCTACGGGCCGCGAATTCGTTGTAATTGCGGAACGGTTTCCGGCGCAACTCACTGAAACAACGACAATCTTCGATAGAATCATAATCCTTTGGTCGGGGGTTCGAGTCCCTCGCTCGCTACCACTCCCTTTTGCGCATTCGCCGTGCTTACGGCCGCGATGCTGGCGCCGGCAGCCGACGAGAGTGTCCACTCACCAGGGAGCGCATTCTCGCCGGCACCTGGCGTCCGTCGCCCGCTGTGAACGCAGTCACCCGAACGCCCCGACCCCCCTGGCATGCCCACCTCCTGAGCTTGCGTCCGTCTGGCAGACATCCGAACTACGGCGTAGCATGGGCGCGCACCGCACGCAATACAGGCGCTTAAGGCGTCAGTCCGCGGTAGCTTGCGATCAATCCAGCCAGCGGGGGCTTATGCGCAAGATCTTTCGCAATCCTCGCGTTTGTCTTCGCAACGAGCGCTCGTCGGCAGCTCTACGCGCATCAAGCGAAATTACGGATATGTGGTGGGTTCCCTCCGAATCGGGTTGGGGACTTAACATCATCTTGCAGAATGGCACCGCGTTTGTCACGTTTTTCGTATACGACGTCAACAGAAATCCGGTTTGGTATACGGCACAACTATCCTATCAAGGTAACGTTTGTTTGGAGTGGATCGCTTTACGCCACCACGCGGTCCTTGGTTCGGTGGCCCATTTCCGCCGAACACAACCGTTCGCCAGGCAGGCACCGCGACCTTCTCAATGCCCGACGATCCTCAGATTCGCCTACTCTGAACCTTTTCGGTTGACGGTGTGACCGTCACCAAAGCAGTGCAGCGCCAGACATGGACCAATGAGAACTACTCCGGCACATACGCGGGAGGCTATTCAATTCGCATGAGCCAATGCAACCCAGCTTCGCTGAACGGAATTCCAAGAGGTCGCGGGTGTAATCGCAATAAGCCAAACCGGGACAAGCATCGCGTTCTCAGCCCCAGGTGCCGACGGCGGCAGTTGTAGTTTCAGTGGAACATACGTGCAGACTGGCAAACTCGGCGAAGTTCAGGGTACGTACTCGTGCACGGATACCTACCCAGGGACCGTTTTTGGCGTACGAAATGACCCCAACTAGTCAACGGCTTCAACTGGATACATCATTGGCCAGAATCAGTTTTGCCAATGGGAGGGCCGCTTTGGAGGGATTTTTCGCGCCCGATAGCCGGGCGATGCGTAGGACGCAGAACCTTCGGGCCGACGGCCGGTGTCACAAACAAATCGATGAGTCAGACGCTAGCCAAACGTGCGTGCCTTTCAGCGATACAGATCCTCGCGCGAAGGCGGTAGTCCGGATGGCCCACGCGCGCGCTTCGAGGCGAGCGTCTGAAAAACGCCGATGCTGTTTCGCGTGAAGCCGATCGAGACGCCGGCCAGATAGGCTATCCACAAGCGCGTCTTCACGGTGCCGACCTCACGCTCCGCCGCCGCGCGATTGGCCGAAAGGCGATCGTGCCAGAGGCGAGTCGTCCGCGCGTAATGCTCGCGCCACGCTTCGACATCGTGCACCTCGAAGCCGTAACGCTCCAGATTGGCAATCGACATGCCGACATGATCGAGCTGCCCGCCCGGAAAAATGTAGCGCGATATCGCGTTAGTCGTTTGCGGTTTTTTCTTTTTGACTTGCAGCCGCTCCCACGCCGCCGAGCGGAGCGCGATCGAGTGATGCAGGTAGAAGCCGCCCGGTTTCAGCAGCCGGTGGATGGTCCGGAAATACGCAGGGTAGTTGGCAACCCCGACATGCTCGAACATGCCGATCGAGGCGATCTTGTCGAAATCGCCCTCGACCAGTGAATAGTCGCGCAATTCGATCGTTACCTTGTCCTCCAGTCCGAGGCGCACGACCTTTTCCTTCGCGAAGGCGAACTGCTCCTCCGAGAGCGTCACACCAACTGCATTGACGCCGAAGTTCTTCGCTGCGTGGCAGACCAGTGCGCCCCAGCCGCAGCCGATGTCAAGCAGGCGATCTCCCGGTTTCAGGCGCAGCTTGCGGCAGATCATCTCGAGCTTGTCGTGCTGTGCGGTCGCCAGATCGTTCTTCCAGTCGCGGAAATAGGCGCAGCTGTAGACCATCTCCGGATCGAGAAAGAGCGCGTAGAACGCGTTGGAAAGATCGTAGTGGTAGTGGACGTTTTCCTTGTTGGTTTCTTCCCGCCCATCGCTGCGCGCCTGGTGATCGCGAATAGCCTCGAGTGGCCACGGCCCGCCCCGCGGCACAAACAGAAATCGCAGAGCATTCGTCAGCGCCAAACGCTTGTCGAGACGTCTACGAAGCTCCTTGGTCCGCAGTTTGGGCTGGCGTGAAAGGAAATCGAAAATCACACCGTTGCGGATATCGATTCGCCCGGTGACCCAGAGATTGAGGAACGTGTCGGCGTTTGGCCGCCGCTGCATCGCCGCGACGACGCCCTCGTCCGCAAAGACGACGGCCAGTGCGTTCGAAGCGAGGTCGGACGGCACGGTGGAGCCGTCCCAAAGCACGAAGCCGAAGTCGAGCCCAAGGAGTTCGCGAATCTGGGTCAGCAGCCGCCTGAAGCTTTCGAGGCGCCGCGCGGCCTTGCCGTTTACCGGTTCCGGCTGTCCCTGAATCACTGAGATTCCCCTTGGCCGCAATCTAGCACAGGGGCAGGGCTCAGTAGAGGATGTCGAGTCCGGGCATTGCAGCCGAACCTGTCAGGCAATGCCACAGGTAGACCGCGAGGCCCGGATCGCCCGTCCACAATGTGTAGCGTCCGCCGGGCGGAGTCGAATAGCAAGCGGCGCTCCTAGTGGGTTTCACGCGCGAGCGGTAAGCTCGACGGGCCGAGAGGATGGAGGACATCGAGATGATCCGCGAGTCGAACATTCTGATCACCCAGATCGATGGCCCGAACCTGGTCACAGGTCAGCTCGTCGTCGCCACCCCCGCGCGTTTGCGCGAGATGCGATCTGCGATGCTGTGCCGATGCGGTCACTCGCAGGACAAGCCTTTTTGCGACGGCGCGCATGTGAGGTCCGGTTTCAGGGATTCAGCCCGCCTGCCCGCCAAGCTCGAATCAGAGGCATTGGGAACCGGTCCGCTCAACATCCAGCCGCTAGCGAATGGGCCGAATAGATGTGAGGGGCCGCTGGTCATTCGCGGTTCCGACGGACGAACATCCAGCTCTGGGTTGACGTTCCTTTGCCGGTGCGGCGAATCGCAGAGCAAGCCGTATTGCGACGGGACACACAAGAGGACCGGCTTCCGCGGGTAGGTTTAGCACCCGCGGCCCGCGCTACTTCTTCTTGGCTGGCGCCTCGCCGACGACTTCGAGGGTGACGGGAGCGGTGCCGGTCTTCTTCATGCCGATCTTCGCGGCGGCCGTGCTCGACAGGTCGATGACACGTCCGGTCTGGGTGGGGCCGCGGTCGTTGATGCGAACCTCAACCGATTTGTTGTTGTTCTTGTTCGTTACCTTCACTTTGGTGCCGAACGGGAGCGAGGGGTGCGCTGCGGTCAACTCGCTTTGGTGAAATACCTGGCCGCTGGCCGTCTTGCGTCCGTTCAGCTTGTCTGAATAGACAGCCGCCAAGCCGTCCATTGCGTCTGCCGACTTCGCCGGAGTCGCCGCTGCGGGCGCGCTGACTGCCGGTGCCGGGGCAGGTGCAGGCGCTGGCGCGGCGGTGGGTGGCGACTGGGCGAGAGATGCACTGGCCGCGACCACGCCGAGGAACGCGAACAGAGCAAGCTTGCTGGAATTCATGTTGGCCTTCTATCAAAAGTGCGTCGCGACACTGCGACTCACAATAGTAAACCAACGGCACGGATATGCGGGGCAACCCTGGTCGAATATCGAAGGCGAACCCCATGGGTTCGCCTTCGACGTTGACTAAGCGGCGCCGTCTACAAGTCGCGCGAGTCGACCGAGCAGGTAGCCGACGATCAGCGTGCCGGCAACCGTCTGCAGTGGCTTGGCACGAATTGCGGTACAGGCCGATTCGGTGAAGCGCGCCTGAACCTGCTTGGCTTGCTCCGGTATCGTCGACGCCCAGTCGGTCGCCGAAGCAACGGCGTCCGCCGTGCGATTCACTGCACGGTGCGCTGTGCCGCTGAGCTGATCGACTTTCGTCGTGGCCGAATCGGCGATCCGATCCGTTGCCTGATGTGCGGCCATCGCGGCAGATTCAACCTTCGCGTTTGCGTTAGTCGATGAGGTGGCGGGCGTGTTTCCAAATGCCGGGGTGCGATCCATAACTACTCCTTTGAACAGTGGTGTGTTGTCGAGAAAATCAGCAAGAGGTGCTCAGTGACGAACCATGCCGCTACGGCGACGGGCCTACAAAACCGCTCGCCGACACGCAGGTCGGCCGTCGCGCGGCGACGCGTTGACGAATAGTTCTTCCACGGATCCGTTCCAGTCGAGCACCTGCACCTCACCCAGCGCGACCTGCTGCGCCCTGACCCGGGCATGTTCCAGCGCACTGCCTCGCAGTGCGAATGTCGACAGGGGCGGCGAGATGTCCGATCCGAATACTGCCCAACCACCGGTGGGGACCGGAGAAACATAGAACACATTGGAAGTGGTCGTTGCCCGTTGCATGGCGTGCCTCCGAATAGATCCCACTAACTGGTTACCACGATGCAATGATGTTCCAAGGCCGTACGCCACTGAAGCGGGAGACGTCTGATTTCCGTGTAGGACACCCTGAAGTGCAACGCCGAATCACGCCTCGGTCGTGTCCGGGCCGTCACGCGGGGGCTTGGCGTGCGTGCCGATTGTTCCCCGACGATCCGCTCGATCCGTGCGCGTCTCCGTCTCGGCAGACATCGCCGCACACTTGCATCAATGCGATGAGAAAGATCCCTGCATAGGTGCCCACCAAAAATGCGGCAAGCAGCCACCAAATGGAGAACATGGAATCACTCCTTTACGCGGTCGGACATCGCGGGCCCTGCGCATCGAACGCCACTTGCCGCATCGCGATTCGTCATGAGGGCCGTCCCGTCCATGGGTAAAAATGTAGTCGTAGGTCGGTGACGCCGCTATCAGTGACGTCTGATTGCAGCGTAGGACAGCGACGGCCTTCCGCATCGATTTGGGCGCAGAAACCGCTGTCGAGTGTCAGAAAACTTTACACTCGCACACGCTCGATGTGTTCTTCGCCGACCGTCATGTGGTCCAATCCGGGCTCTCCTTCAGCGCCGACCCGGAGTTGAACCCGATCGGCGTCGCCGGCCTCGGCTTCTCCCGCCGCCAGCAGTAACGCTGCAAGCCCGACAGCGCCCCGCTCCGGCAGGGTTGTCGTTTCTAGGGACCTGTTTCCAACAATACAACGCTTCCCTGTCCGCCATCCGCGCAGATGCTGACAATCGCGCGCTTGGCCGCCGGTTGGGTGGAAAGCTCCTTTACGGTTTGACTCAGAATCCGCGCTCCCGTCGCGCCAAACGGGTGACCGAGCGCGACGCTCCCGCCATTCGGATTCATTCGCGCGCGAGGGAAGGCTCCCATGGGCTTGTCGACGCGGGCCTTCTGGCGCAGAAAGTCAGGACTTTCCAGCGCTTTGATGTGAGCCACCACTTGCGCGGCAAAGGCCTCGTGGATTTCCCAGATGTCGATATCGTCGTAAGTCAGGCCGTTGCGCGCGAGCAGGCGCGGTATGGCATAAGCCGGTGCCATCAGCAGTCCTTCGGTTCGCAAGTCGATGGCAGCGATTTCCCAATCGACGAACTTGGCCTTGTGGACGTTGGCCGGCAGTTTCGCCAAACCTGCCTGCGACGCGACCCAAAGACTGGCCGCCCCATCGGTCAATGGCGATGAATTGCCGGCGGTCAACGTGCCCAACCCGCTGCTCCGATCGAAACTCGGCGGCAGCTTCGCCAGCTTCTCGATGGATGTGTCGGCGCGCGGGATGTTGTCACGGCGCATGTCGCCGAGCGGTATCACGAGATCGTCGAAAAAGCCCCGATCCCAGGCAGCCAAAGCAGATTGGTGGCTCGCCAGCGCGATGCGATCCTGCTCGTCGCGCGACACGTGCCACTCCTTGGCCGTAAGTTCGGTGTGCTCACCCATGCTCTGTCCGGTCGTGCGGTTAGTCACACTGGGAATGAACAGGCGGATGTCGCCGAGCTTCAGCTCCGACACCTGCGAAACCTTCGCGCCGAGCGATCGCGCCTGCTGCACCTTGCGGAGCCGGTCCGACAAGGACTGTCCGAGGCCGAGCTGGACGCGGCTCATGCTCTCGACGCCGCCGACCAGCGCAAGGTTGCGATTGACTCCGTTGATCATGCCGGCGGCCTCGATCGCTCCGATCATGCTGGTCGAACACGCCATGACGGTCGAGAACGCAGGGATCGAGGGATCGACGCCGGCATCCATCAATATCTCTCGCGCAATGTTGCTCCACGTGAGGTTGGGGACCACCGTCCCCCAAACCGCGAAGTCCGGCGTGGCCCCATGCAGCTCGTCGATCATGTGCCGCACCACAGGCACGGAAAGGCTGATTGCGTCGTAGCTCCCGAGCGGACCATCGACTTTCGCGAAAGGGGTCCGGACGCCTGCGGCGAGCCAGATCTCTGTGTCGTGTGTTTGCATTTGTCTCCTGTCGGTTTGATGTCACCGCCGCAAAATCAGGTCTCCCGATCGGCGAGCCAATGCTGCGATCTTGTCGTCGTGCCTGCGACCATGTACTGCTTCGCATGCTGTTGAATCTCCCGGTCCGCGACGCTCACGCGCTCGTGCTGGCGCAGGTGCTCGAGCCAGGATTCGTCCATGAAGCATTCGATGTAGCGTGCTGGATCGGCCGAGTCGTGGAAAAGCTCCCAGAAATAAGCGCCGTTGCGGCGGCGCATTTCGCGCAGACCTCGCATGGCCGTGACGAATTCGGTGCGCTTGTCGGGTTGCACGTGGTATTCGATCGTCACCAGGACCGGTCCGCTGTCGGGTTCGGGTGTTTCCGCCAACACCGGCGCCGGCCAATCCATTGAAGGGCGGTGGTCGAGCGTGCGGTCTTGGCCGAGCTTGAAGGTCCATGTCAGCGCGATCGCAATCAGTGCCCCGCAGGCCGCGGTGGTCAGCGCTGCGGGAATCCCGACCCGCGTCGCGATCTGCCCCCACAGGACGCTGCCAATCGTCATGCCCCCCATGAACACGACGACGAAAGCGGCCAATCCGCGCGCACGCACCCATGCGGGTAGCGTCATCTGGGCGGCGACCTGCAGCGCCGACAGGATCGAGATCCACGCGACGCCGGTGGCAAGCATCGCGACGGCGAGCAACGCGATGTCCTGCACGTGGGCGAGAGCGAGCATGGCCATTGCGTAGAGTGCACTCGCTGCTGCGACCAGCACGCTCGGCGAGATCTTCGCGCGCACCCGCGGAAGCAAAAGAGCGCCGGCGACCGCGCCGATACCGATGCACGTGAGCAACAGACCATAGACTTCCGGGCCGCGGCCGAGTTCTCGCCGCACGATGAGCGGGAACAGCGACCATGTCGCACTGGCGAACACGAAGAACGCGGCGCCACGGATCAGCACGACCTGCAACGACTGCGTATGCAAGACGAAGCGCATGCCGACGCGAATGGCGCTCAGGAACCGCTCGGCCGGTAGCGTGCTCTTGTGGTGCTCGCGCCGCCACTGCAGCAGCACCGCGAGGATGCCGATGTACGAAAGCGCGTTGAGCATGAATACCAGCCAGGCACCCACTGCAGCGACCAGTACACCCGCGATCGCGGGGCCGATGGCGCGCGACACGTTGATGGCGATGCTGTTCAGCGCGATGGCGGCAGGCATGTCCTCGGCGCGGAACCAGGTCCGGGACGATTGCGGCCCACGCCGGCAGCATCATCGCCGAGCCGACGCCGAGGGCGAAAACAAAACCGATCAGCAACCACGCGGTCGTCATGTCGAGCAACGTCAGGATGCCGAGCGCGCCGGCGACAATCAACAAATACGTCTGGATGGCGATCAAGAGGCGCCGGCGATCGACGATGTCGGCGAGCGCGCCCGCCGGCAGCGCGAGCAGCATCAACGGAAAGCTGTCCGCGGCTTCCACGAGCGCGACCATCGACGGCGATGACGAGAGTGACGTCATCAGCCAGCCTGCGCCGACGTCCTGCATCCACGTCCCGATATTCGAGACGATGGTCGCGATCCAGAGACTGCGAAACAGCGCGTTCTTGAGCGGGCTCCACGCGGAGCGCTCCGCGGTCATCGTCGTCTCGGGGGAGACTTCGGTCCTAGCGTAGCTTCGACCACTTGGAACAGCGATTGCAGGCCAAACGATACTTCGTGGATCTTGCGGTTGACGAAGAACGTCGGCGTGTGGCGCACACCGCTAGCACGGCCACTCTGCTCGTGCTCCCGAATCCGCTGCAGGTAGGTGTGCTCCTTCATGTCCGCCGTGTAGCGCGACATGTCGAGCTGCAGCCGCTCGGCATAGCCGCGCAGCGAATTCGGCTTGAGGTGTGCCTGATTGTCGAACAGCAGATCGTGCATTTGCCAGAACTTGCCTTGCGCGCCCGCACTTTCCGCGGCCTCCGCCGCGAGCAGTGCGTGAGGATGTACTTCTTCGAGTGGAAAATGGCGAAAGACGAAGCGTATTCGATCCTTGTATCGCTGCAGGAGCAACTTGACGGCGGGGGCGGCCTGCTTGCAGTTGGGGCATTCGAGGTCGCCATACTCGACCACCGTAACCCGGGCGTGCGGCGGCCCGATCGCGTGGTCGCCCGGATTCACGGGCATGCTCAATTCGAAAGACGGCTGTTGATTCATAGGCGACAGATTACCAGCGGCAGAAGAACGTGCGCGAGCTTTCCAGAAAGCGGAGCACCCGCACCCCAGACACTCAATGCCCCGTCGAATCTCCCTCGCGACTCGCCTCGAAAAGGAACCAGGTGCGGCGCTCGGTTTCGTCGATCCAGACTTCGATGAGGCTGGCCGTCGCGATGTCGCGGTGCTCGTCGCACACGTTATGCGCCTCGCGCAGGCTGCTCGCAAGCGTCTTGTTGTCCTCGCGAAGCTCCGCAAGCATGTCCAACGGCTGGACGTAGTCGGCGTCGTTGTCCAGAACGCGCTGCGTTCGCGCGATGTGGCCGATCGACCGCAACGTGTTGCCACCCAGCTTCCGGATCCGTTCCGCGATCGGGTCAGTCATCGCGTACAGCTGATCTGCCTGCTCGTCCAGCAGCAGGTGGTAATCGCGGAAGTGCGGACCGCTCATGTGCCAGTGGAAGTTCTTGGTTTTCAGGTAGAGCGCGAACACATCCGCCAGGATGCCATTCATCGACCCCGCGATATCCTTGGTCGCTGCGGTCTTGAGATCCGTCGGCGTGACCAGCGGAGCGTTGCGCCTGAGTTTCATGTCCTGCACTTTCGTTGCGGAAGCCTTCTTCATATTCTTTTCCTTTCGTGTCATTGATCACTGCTGCGAACCTTCGCTGGCTGACGGCTCGACCGGAGCGACCTCAGCCAATCGTGCAAAGCCAAGTCGTCACCGCAAATCGAACAGCAGTATTTCCGTGCCGTCGCTCTTCGCGGCAATCGTCAGCGTCGACTCGCTCTCGACCGCGGCGCCATCGCCCGTCGCCAGGTCGCCGCCGTTGAGCGTCACCGCGCCGTGCGCTACCTGCAGCCATCCCTTGCGTCCTGGCGCCAGTGCATAGGTCACCTGTTGGCCATGGTCGAGTAGCGCCGCCAACATCATTGCATCCTGGTGGATGACCACGGAACCGTCGCGGCCATCCGTCGAACCGACAATGCGCAGCCGACCCTGCTTGTCGGCAGCGGGAAACGTCTTCTGCTCGTACCGTGGCGCAATGCCTTCGCGGCCGGGCACGATCCAGATCTGCAGAAAGTGCACCGGTTCGGTCTTCGAGTGGTTGAATTCGCTGTGGCGGATGCCCGTGCCGGCAGACATGATCTGCACGTCGCCCGGGCGGATCACCGAGCCGGTGCCGATGCTGTCCTTGTGCTCGAGAGCACCCTCGAGCACATAGGAAATGATCTCCATGTCCCGGTGCCCGTGCGTGCCGAAACCTTGCCCGGGGCTGACCCGATCCTCGTTGATCACCCGCAACGGGCCGAAGCCCATCTGCTTGGGATCGTGATAGTCGCCGAAAGAGAACGTATGCCGGCTGTCGAGCCACCCGAAGTTGGCGACCCCGCGCTCTCCCGCCTGCCTTACTTTGATCATCCTGACCTCGCAAACCGATATTCTAGTCGCGGGCAACCGTTCGCTGCAGCATTCGGTGCTTGACGATCATGTTGCCGGCGCATGCAAGGGTTTCGCCTGCGTCGACGCTGGCGCGCTCGCGCTGGCCAGATGGTGATGAATCTGCGCCACAGCCGCAGCGCCTTCGCCGATCGCGCCGCCGACACGCTTGACCGAATCGGAACGCACGTCGCCAACCGCGAATACACCGGGGACGGTCGACTCGAGCGACGCAGGCTCATGGCCCAGCGCAAGCCGAGCCGCCGCATGCCCCGTCAATACGAAACCGTGCTTGTCGAAGGCGACACCGCAGCCATCGAGCCAGCGCGTCTCCGGGTCCGCGCCGACGAAGAGAAACACGTGTCGGATCGGCCGCTGCGTTTCCACGCCCGTTCGATTGTTTCGCCAGGACACCGCGGTCAATCCATCCTCCACGTCGCCGTGAAGCTGCGTCAGTTCGGTGTGCGCGAGCAACTCGATATTGGGCGTCGCCTCGATGCGATCGATCAGGTAACGCGACATGCTGGCGGCAAGACTCGTGCCGCGCACGAGAATGAAGACCTTGGTCGCGAACTGCGCCAGGAATACGGCGGCCTGTCCGGCCGAATTGCCGCCGCCGACCAGGGCCACCTCGGTGCCCGTGCACATCTTGCCTTCGAGCGCGGAGGCCCAATACGAGACTCCTCGACCTTCGAATTCATTCAGGCGCGCCACGTCGGGTCGGCGATAGCGGGCACCGCTGGCGATGACGACGGTCCGGGATCGCAGCCGGCGCCCATCGGCGAGTGTCAACGTCAACTCGCTGTCGGATGCAACCCTGCTGCAGTCGAGCGCCGCGGCCTGCGCGGGAATCATCATTTCGGCGCCGAATTTCTGCGCCTGCACGAAGGCGCGGCCGGCGAGCGCCTGCCCGGAGATGCCCGTCGGGAAGCCCAGGTAGTTTTCGATCCGAGCACTGGCGCCTGCCTGCCCGCCGTACGCACGGCAGTCGAGTACGACGACGTGCAGGCCTTCTGACGCCGCATACACGGCCGTCGCGAGCCCGGCGGGGCCTGCGCCCACCACGACGACGTCGAAGAGTTCGTTGTGTTCGCTCGAATCGAGCATGCCGAGGCGGCGCGCGAGCGCGTCTTCGGTGGGATTGAGCAGCACGGAGGCGTCGGGACAAACGACCAGCACGTCCGCGGACGCCGCGCCGTATTGTTCGAGCAAGACGGCTGCCTCGGCGTCCTTGCCCGCATCGACAACCTGGTGCGGATGACCGTTGCGACGCAGAAAGTTCTGCAATTGCAACAGCACCGGGGAGTGCGCTCGACTCATGAGCACCGGGCCGCTGGCGGCAGATTCGATCAGCCCGACCCGCCGCAGAATCAGCGCGCGCACGATGCGCTCGCCCAAATCAGCCTCGGCGATGATCAGCGCCCGCAGCTGCGGTGGCGGCACCAGCAGGGTCTCGAGATCCTCTTCGGCATAAGCGTCGACCAGCGCGTGACCGCCGGAAAGTTGGGCGACTTCGCCGGCAAATTCTCCGGGCGCCAGGCGAGCGATGGGAACCACGTGACCCAGGCCATCGCGCTGGCTGAGCGCCAGGGCTCCCTGCAACACAACGAACATTCCCGGGGCAGGCTCACCCGCCGCGAAGAGGCGCGTACCGCGCGGATAGTGATGAACGGTGCCGAACCGCCGCATGCGAGCGACGTCCGGCTCCGTCAACTTCGGAAAGAGCTGGTGCCATCGGCTCGCGAGACCACTCGGCGGATCGTCAGCCATAGCCGCTTTCGGCTAAGCTCATCAGTCGCGTCTCAGGCAAGCGTCGGGCGCAGACCGGCTGAGCGCTCGGCTCGCAGCGCCCGCACCTGCAACGTCGCGCCGATCAGGAATAAGAGGAACAACACACCTGACGCCGCCTGCAGCTGCGGCGCATCGGCATTCGGCAGCAGAGGTGCCCCGAGCGGCAGTCGCGTCGTCGTCTCGGTAATACCGGGGATCATGTGGAAGAGGAACGTCGCCGAGTAGCTTACCGTCTCGATGTACGGAGCGAGGCGTCCGAACACGCTGGTGTACCCTGCCAGCCACGCGATGCCCAGTACCACGAGGGTGATGATGCCCAGCATATGCGGCTTGCCGAAGCCGCCGTGCTGGAAGATGCCGAAGCCCGTGAGGCAAGTAAGGACAGTCGTGACGATATACACCTTACCCACCGTGTTTCTGGAAGATATTTTCCTCTCGCGGATGAGCGCAATCGCCCCCGCGACCACCGCGACCAGGCTGATCGCGGTATGAACGATGCCGAGTTGGGTCAAGCCGAACATTTGGGGTCTCCCAGAATGACGATCGGGCGGCGAGCGCACGCCTCCGAGTGGAGGATCGCGGGCCGGTGGACTATCCCAATGATACTTCGCCCACGTCCCGCGCGTCAGGCCGCTGCCGCCGCGGCCTGGATGCGCGCCTCGCGAATCGGCAGGTTGATCAGGGCGGCAGCCGCCGCCAACGCCATGTCCGCGTACCACATCCACTGGTAGTTGCCGGTTCGCGTGATCGCAATTCCGCCGAGATAGGCGCCTAGAAAGCCACCGATCTGGTGCGAGAGCAACGTGAAGCCGAACAGCGTGGACAAATAACGGATCCCAAAGAGCTTGCCGACGATAGTGGCGGTCGGCGGTATCGTGGCGAGCCAGGTCAGCCCGAGGCCAACGGCGAAGATATAGAACGTCCATTCGGTCTTCGGTGCGATCAGGTACCAGCCGATCAATGCCGCGCGCGACCCGTACATCGACGCGAGGATGTACTTGCTGCGAAAGCGCTGGGTGGAAGAACCGGCGATCAGGCTGCCGACGATGTTGGCGAGGCCGATGAGCGCCAGAGACCAACTCGCCACCGAGGGCGGCAGGCCGCAAAGATTCACCTCGCCCGGCAGGTGCGTCACCAGGAAGGCGATGTGAAATCCACATGTGAAAAAGCCGGCGTGCAGCAGGAGATAGCTGCGGTCGCCCATCGCGTCGCGGATGGCCTGCCAAGGTGCCGATTTGGTGGTTGTCGTTGCGGTCGTTGCCGTTCGCTTGGGCTTGGAAGGGCTCACGACGCGCACCAGGGGAAGAGCTCCGAGCGTGATCGCCGCCAGCGCCCATAGGGCACCCATCCAGCCGAGGAACTGGATCAGCGCTTGCGACACGGGGGCGAACACGAATTGCCCGAACGATCCGCCCGCGTTGATGATGCCCGCCGCCTTGCCGCGCTTGTCGGGCGTGAGGTGCTGCGCGGCGGCGCCGATCAACACCGAAAAGCTCCCGGCGCCGGAGCCCATCGCGGCGAGCAGTCCCAACGACACGACAATCCCGAATCCGGAGGTCATGAAGGGCGTCAGCGCCGTACCGATCGACAGCACGAGCAGGCCGGCAATCAAGACGCGCGCGGGACCGTAGCGATCGGCGACCGCGCCCGCCACCGGCTGGACGACGCCCCACATCAACTGCCCGACCGCGAGCGCGAAGCTGATGGTGGCGATGCCGAGCCCGGTCGAGCCGTTGAGCGGCGAGATGAACAGACCGAGCGACTGCCGGGCACCCATCGTGACCATGAGAATGGCCGCTGCCGCGATAGTGACGACCCACACACCGCGCGCACTTACCCCTTTTGCGACTTCAGTTTCCATGGTTTGTAAGTCCGGGCCCGCATTGCGATCAGGGTTGCATTATATGATGGTCATCATGTATCGTGTCAACAACGCGTTTGTTTCAAGGTTGCAACAAATGAAAGTCAGCAGGGAACAGGCAGCGGCCAATCGGGAGCGCATTCTCGACGTCGCGACCCGACTCTTTCGTGAGCGCGGACTCGACGGCATCGGCGTGGCCGATCTCATGCGGGAAGCCGGGCTCACGCACGGGGGCTTTTACGGCCACTTCGCATCCAAGGAGGATCTGATCGCGGAGGCGTGCAAGCGCTCGCTCGCTGACTCCGTGACAAGGTGGAACAAGATATGTGCACGCAGCGACGACGGTGCAGTTATGGCGATCGCGAAGTCCTATCTGTCGACGAGGCATCGCGACGATCCCGGCCACGGTTGCACCGTTGCGGCGCTTTGCACCGAATCGGCGCGTCGTGGTTCGAAGGTGCGTCACGCGATGACCCATGGCGTGCGTACAATGATCGATGTGCTGGCCGGTGCGATGCCGGGAAATACCCGAGCGATGAAACGCAGGAAGGCCTTGAGCAGTTTTGCCGGCATGGTGGGTGCAGTGGTGCTGGCGCGCGCCATGGATGATGCAGAATTCTCGGAAGAACTGCTCAAGGCCGTATCAGCCTCGATCGAGCAAGTCGCGGCGTAGGCGCACTGCATTCGTCATTCGTGGACGAAAGGGCGGCGGCGAACGATCACGCCGATGCCACACCTGCGTTTCCTCTTGCATTGGTCGCACGAAGCGTGCGTCACGCCCTGCGCGTGACGTGTTGTCGCTGGACGAAACCCCAGCTTACGAACCACTGTTCGTCATGTGCAGACTCGTTTCAAACCCACGCAAAGGAGAGCACCCATGAGCACAATCACGACCAAGGATGGCACGCAGATCTATTACAACGACTGGGGCAAAGGGCAACCGGTGGTCTTCAGTCACGGCTGGCCGCTCTCCGCCGATGCTTTCGAAGACCAAATGTTCTTCCTGGCCTCGCGCGGATACCGCTGCATCGGCCACGATCGCCGTGGCCACGGCCGCTCGAGCCAGCCGTGGAACGGCAACGACATGGACACGTACGCGGACGATCTCGCGTCGCTGACCGAGGCACTCGATCTCAAGAGCGCGATCCACGTGGGACACTCCACCGGTGGTGGCGAAGTCGCCCGCTACATCGGTCGGCATGGAACAAAGCGGGTCGCCAAGGCAGTTCTGATCGGCGCCGTGCCGCCGCTGATGCTGAAAACCCCGGCCAATCCCGGAGGATTGCCGATCGATGTCTTCGACGGCATCCGCGCGGGGGTTGTCGCCGACCGCTCGCAATTCTTCAAGGACCTTACCATGCCCTTCTACGGCTACAACCGGCCGGGTGCAAAGGTATCGGAGGGCGTGCGCGAATCGTTCTGGCTGCAGGGCATGATGGCGGGCTTCCCGGCAAGCTACTTCTGCATCAAGGCGTTTTCCGAAACGGACTTGACCGAAGATCTGAAGAAATTCGACGTCCCGACGCTCATTCTTCACGGTGACGACGATCAGATCGTGCCGATCGGGGCTTCGGCAATGCTGTCGTCCAAGATCGTCAAGGGCGCCACGCTGAAGGTCTACAAGGGTGCGCCGCACGGCATGTGCACGACGCTCAAGGACCAGGTCAACGAGGACCTGCTGGCGTTCATCAAGGCATGACCCCACGGGAATAACTGATCCAACTCCTCGCCCCAAGGAACAAACCCATGCATCGCAGTCCTCGCATTTCTCTCGTCCTGCCGCTGGCTTCGATTTGCGTCCTGGCGGCGGCGCCCGGTGGGACGCCCGCGAACGCTGCCGATTTCGGCGCCGGATTCAAGACACAGTCGGTCGCGGTCGACGGTGGCACGGTAAGCGTCACGGTCGGCGGCAATGGTCCACCCGTGCTTCTGTTGCACGGCTACGCGGAGACATCGCGGATGTGGCGTCCGCTCGCGAAAGTGCTCGCGCCTCGCTTCACCGTCATCGCGCCCGATCTGCCGGGCATTGGCGACTCGTCGATACCGAAGACGGGAATCGACATGAAGACTTCGGCCGAGCGCGTGCACGCGGCGGTCAAATCGCTCGGCTACACGAAGGTGCGCGTGGTCGGTCACGACATCGGGCTGATGGTCGCCTACGCGTATGCCGCGATGTACCCGCAGGAAACCGAGAAGCTTGTCTTGATGGACGCGTTCCTGCCGGGTGTCGAAGGCTGGGAAGCCATCTACAACAATCCGGGCATCTGGCACTTCCGCTTCTACGGTCCGACACCGGAAGCGCTCGTGAAGGGACGCGAACGGACATTCTTCGAGCATTTCTGGAACGATTTCGCGGCCGACAAATCACGATCGATTTCCGAGGCCGATCGCGTCGCGTACACACAGGCGTACTCGCGTCCGGGTCGAATGGCGGCGGGTTTTGCGTACTTCGCGTCGTTCCCGAAGACAGCGGTCGATTTCGCGGAACTGTCGAAGACCAAGCTGCCCTTCCCGGTGCTCTCGATCGGCGGTGAAAAGGCCAACGGCGTTGCACTGGGCGCACAAGTCAAGCTGATCGCCCCCGACGTGCAGGTCATCGTACTCAAGGACACCGGCCACTGGATTCTGGAAGAGCGCAAGGAGGAAACGATCGCCGCCCTTACCCGCTTCCTGCAGTAGCAGGTCTTGCGGCGACCACGGGGTTGCGGAGCGATCCGATACCTTCAATGCCGATTTCGACCGTGTCGCCGGCAACCATGTCGAGTGTCGGATCGTCGGTGCCCATCCAGATCACGTCACCCGGATATAGAGTCAGGTTGCGCGTCATGACGCTGATGTACTCGGCGATTCCAAAGATCATGTCGTTCGTCTTGAAGCGACTGACTTCCTTGCCGTTCAGACGCACCGTCGTTACCAGCGCGTCGAGATTCACGTCCGTTTCGATCCACGGACCCATCGGCTTGAACGTGTCGGTGTTCTTCGAACGCCAGAAGGTGCGGTCCGATTTCTGCCAGGTTCGTTCGCTGACGTCGTTGCCGATGGTATAGCCGAATACGCACGACAGTGCATCGCTCTTGGACAGGTGCTTGGCTTCACGTCCGATAACCACCACCAGTTCGCCTTCGAACTGGATTTTTCCGGACGAGTCAGAGGGTATGACGATCGACGCACCGTCACCGACCAATGCATTGACCGCACGGTAGCCGATATCCGCCTGTTTCGGGACCTGGACCGGGAGGCCTCTCGCAGCCGCGTTGCGGACGTGCTGTTCATAGTTGATTCCTGCAGCATAGAACGTTGGCGGAATCACGGGCGGCAGCAGACGGGCTGCGCCAAGGGCGACCGTGACGCCGGTTCGCGAAGGCTTATCGAAGGGCGCGCCATCAACCTCCGCAATGGTGTCGCCTTCGAGAACGCCGAAATGAATGCTTCCCCCGTGGTGATAGCGCACCCAGCGCATTGCGTCTTCCTCCGCTCAAAGCTTGGTTGCAGCGCGCCATGCCAGCCCTTCGTTGGCAACCGCCGGCGTATCGTCAATGGTATCCACGGTCATGCGTACCTGCGCAGCCATTCGAGCAGATGCCGCGCCGTCTCCGCGCTGCGCTCGCGCTGCGGGAAATGCCCCGCGCCATCGATCAGCCGGCGCTCGTAAGGCCCGGTAAAAAACGATTCCTTGCCTTCGCTGGACTGCGGCGCGTTGACCGGGTCGAGCGCGCCGTGCAGCGTCAGCGTGGCTACCCGCTGCTTCGGCGGGGGATCGAAGCGTCCCTCCAGTTCGACATAGTACGGATCCGGCGCGGCGTTGTTCCAGCGCACGCAGTAGGAATGCACGACCACGTCGGCCCAATCGCCATTGTCGAAGGACGCCGCCGTCCGTTCGAACTCCGCCGCATCGGGCGTGTAGGCGACGAACCACTCGTTCCAGATGTGTCGGGTGAATGCCCGTCGGTCGTCGTGGACGAGCGCTTTGCCGCGAGGCGTCGCCATCAGCCAGTGGTACCAATAGTTCTGCGTCTGCCGATAGCTCAGTTTCTGGCTGGGCGAATTGGTGCCGTAGCCGACCGAGACGCCCACGCAAGCGCTGACTTTCGTTTCATCCAGCGCCGCGGCGATGTACGCCGCCCGCGCGCCCCAGTCGTGGCCGACCAGCGCATGCCGGCCGAGCCCGAGGGCCGAGGTGAAATCCACGAGGTCCTGCCCCATCGCCACGAGCTGACCGCTGCGAAACGTATCGTCGCGCAGGAACCGGGTGGGCCCGCAGCCGCGCAGCCACGGCACGTACGTGCGATAGCCGGCGTCGTGGAGCGTGGGCAGGACCGCGTCCCAGGTGCGGGCGTCGTCAGGCCAGCCGTGCACGAGCACGACCGGAGATCCTGTCGCCGGTCCGGTGACCTCGTAGCCGATGCGCAAGAGGGGTGTGTCGACGAACAGCGGGGCCATACCGTGATTGTAGAACCGAAAGCATTCCGCGATACTTCTGCGAAGCGGCTTGGCGCCGTTTACCGGCAAACGATGCGGGACACGACCATGAATCCTCACGCGCGGTTACGGACTTTCACATTTCTCGCGACGTGGCTTGGCGTTGTCGGCTTCGTGTTCGCCGAGTCGTTTCCCTCCCGCCCGGTCAAGATCACCGCACCGTATTCCGCTGGCGCGGCGCCGGCGGTGTTCACGCGCGCGGTCGCCGAGAAGCTATCCAAGCTGTGGGGACAACCAGTCATCGTCGACGCCAAGCCCGGGGCCAGCGGCTTCATCGCCATCGAGACGGTGAAGAACGCCGCACCCGACGGTCACGAACTGCTGGTCGTGAGCGACGCGCACGTCGGGATCAACCCGGCGCTCTACAAGAAACTGCCTTACGATCCGCAAAAGGACTTCGTGCCGGTGGCGATGTTCTATCACACGCCGTTCTATCTCGCGGTCGCCACTGCCGGGCCCTATCCGACCGTACCCTCGCTCATCGCCGCCGCCAAGAAGGACCCGGGCGCGGTTTCATACGGGTCCTCGTACGTGGGCAGCCCCTCGCATCTGGGCAGCGCGGAATTCGAGTTCCTTACCGGCACGAAGATGATTCACGCACCCTACAAGGACCAATCGCAGATGTACGTCGGCATCGCCAATGGCGACGTCGGCTGGGCGTTCACCACGCTCGGGTCGGCGCTGCCGCTGATGCAGGCGGGACGCATCAAGCTGATCGCCATCGCGGCGCCACAGCGCTCGAAGGTCCAGCCCGACGTGCCGACGCTCGCGGAAGCGGGTGGGCCCGCCGGGATGGTCGTCGGCGCGTGGCTTGCGATTGTCGCACCTCGGGGAACGCCGGCCGATGTGGTTCGCAAGATCAATGGCGACGTAAACAAGGTGCTCGCCGATCCGGACATCCTGCAGCAGATGCGCACGCTGGGTTTCGACCCGGCGCCCGAAAGTCCCGAGCAACTCGCCGACGAGATCCGTGCCGACGCGAAAAAATACGGCGAGCTCGTGCGCCGCACCGGCGCGACTGCCGACTAGCAGCCTGCTGCTAGAGTCCCGCGCCCAGCGGCTGCTGTTCGGCGACGGCCGCGTAGTACTCCCAGGCACGATCGACAATGCCCGGGGACAGTTGATCGCTCACGCGAGCGGCCTCCTCTTGTGTGAAGGCGCGGATGCGTGTGGCATCGCCCCCCGCGGCCGCAAGCATCCGCAACTGCAATTCGGCACTCTCTTCCAGGAAGCATGCGGCGACCGTCGCCGTACGCACGTCCTCGGCGACGGTGGTGATGCCGTGTCCGCGCATCATCACTGCGACGCATTGTCCAAGGCTGGCCGCGAGCTGGTCTCCCAGTTCGCGCGTACGGATCAATCCGATGCGACCATATTCGGCAACACCACCGGCAAACGCGCCCCCCTGATTGTGCACGATCCGATGGGGCTGTCCGATCTGCGTCAGGCACACACACCCGGGCGGATGTGCATGCACCACGCTGGCGACCTCCGGGCGGGCTGCGTAGGCGCGCGCGTGGATCCACAGCTCGCTGTTGGGCGTACCTTCGCCCGAGAGTATCTTGCCCTCGGTATCGAGTACGAGCAGCCTGGTCTCCTCGGCAAGGCCCGGGGAACGGCGCGTCGGCAGGATGAACGTGTCGGTTCCGGGGACGCGTGCGCTCACGTGCCCGAACGCGTTCGACAGGCCGACCCGCTCAATGATGCGATTGGCGAGCACGACGTCGCGGCGAAGAGCGTTTTGCGAGTCCGACATGCGTTTGCATTCCCCGCCGCTAACGGCGTATCGCGCGGGCTCGGCATCTTACGCCGCGACGTGTCGAGGCGCCGCTCACGCCCACTCCGCGATGGACGGGACGCGCAGTCCTTCGATTTCCGGCAGATCGAAGCCGAAGCGCTGGGCGAGTAGCCTCCGCAGCGCGGTGCGGTCCGGGAGTCGCGTCGCATGCGGCACGTTCCCGTGCCAGACGGTTGCATCGCGGTTCATGACCGTCACCAGTCCGTCGGCGCCGAGAGCGCACAAAAGCATCCGGTTGACGAAGGGTGACGCAGGATGGGTCGCGATGTAGTGATTGGCCATCTCGAAGTCGATGGGATTGTCCGGCTCCAGCGTGGAGACCCAGGCATCGACCGCCTTGCCTTCGGACTTCGCTCGCAGCACCCACAGGCTGCCATCCCGGGCCATCCATTGCGTCGCGTGGTCGGGACGCCTTTTCGCGGCATCGAGGAGCGGGAGCGGAAACTGAGGCGCGAGTGCGCCGAAGCCAACGTCCACGACGAACCATTTATCGCCGACTGGCACTGTAAGAAACATGTGCCCTCGCGGCGAGGTGCTGCGCGCGGCGGCCAGCGTAACCCGCGCGGAATGTCGAACCGGGCGAAAGCCCAGGCGTTCGAGCACCGCGGCGAAAAGCGTTGCGTGCTCGAAGCAATACCCGCCTCGCCGCGCCCGCACGAGTTTGTTCTGGATGCTGGCAAGGTCGAGGCGGACACCCCGGCCGAGCAGCACGTCGAGATTCTCGAACGGAATCGCCGCCATGTGCGCGCGTACAAGACCTGCCAGCGTGTCGTACGAGGGACGCGTCATGCCATCCCAGCCGATGCGCCCGAAGTAGGCGTCGAGGTCGAGTGACGTCGTCACATTCAGGCCGTCGGGTGCCGGTGCAGGCCGGCGAGGGGCGCCCGCCGCAGAAATGCCGCGTCGCGGCCCAGGATCAGGCGAATCAGATCTTCGAGCACGGATTCGTCGATCGCTTTGCTGTGGAATTCCAGCGTGACGCGATCGAGACGATCGACATTGGCGAGCGCCACCGTGACAAGACCGGTTTGATAGTCGACATGGAATGAAACCGCCGCCGGTATCGCCGGTGGCACGGTGATCGCGCACCTTCGGATGACGCCGCCGGCATCTTCCACGCGCCGGCTCGTGTACTGCAAACCGGCGTCGTCGAGCGCTTTTTCTGCGGACACGACGCCGCCCGGCGCGACCTCGAGCGACAACGGTTTCGATGCCGTGATGTCGTAGTAAATGTTGATTTCATCGAGCACGGGAAATCCGACGATGCGACGCTCGTGCTGTCCGACGGAACCGTGCCCGAATCGTGGTGACTCGAACACGAGGCCGTGGCCGAGGTCGAAGCGATGTTCAATCGCAGGCTTGAGACCGTCGAGATAGGTGATCGCCTTTTCGAGCCAGCGAAACGCCTTGCGCAGTCGCGCATCGATCGTCTGAAAGCTCTCGACGTCAGGGTGTGCCTGCGTGGATTGGCGCACTGCTTCGTATTGCGTGCGCAGTTCGTCGAGAAGCGAAGGTTGGTCGGGCATGGTCGGAGCTCCGGTGTGGGATCAGCGGGCTGACGTGCCGTAATCAGCTGCCGCCGGCATCATGGATTTCCGGGAAGAACAGATCCTTCCATGTCGTCGGAGCCGCTTTCACGATGCCCACGTCGAACATGAACGACGCGTATTTCATCGTGTTCTCCGGTACCAGGGTCCATTTGACCTGCGGACCGCCGATGACGTCGAACACGAGATCAGGCGGGAGTTTGGACTTGGAATCTTCCATCCACAACATCGCTGCCGCGCGCTTGTCCGCGTTGAGCATTTCCGTGGCCTCGGCAAGTGCCGCCACCAACGCACGATAGAGCTTCGGATTCTCGTCGTGGAATTTGCGCGACGTCCAGGCAACGGTGAAACTGTGCGAGCCCCCGAGCACCTCGAACGACGACAGCACCGTGTGAACCGCGGGATCGCGCAGCTGCTGTGTCTGAAACGGCGGGACACTGAACACGCTGTCGAACGCGCTTCCGCCGGAGAGCAGCCCTATGGTCGCGTCAGGCGGTGGCAAGGCAATCGTGAGCGGATCCAGCCTGGTGTAATTTTCCTTCCCGAACGCTTGCGCAGCGGCCATGCGCAGCGTCACTGCCTGCACTGATACTCCAACGGCAGGCACCGCGATGCGGCTGGCGTCGGTGAAATCGCGAATCGTTTTCACCTTGGGGTTGCGTGTATTGAGCAGGAACGGCTGCGAGCTCAATGCCGAAATCCCGCGCACCTCCTGTGGCGTGCCGCGGGTCTTTGCCCAGATGATGACGAGCGCCGGCACGCCCCCTGCGACGACGTCGACATCGCCGGCGAGAAGGGCGGTGTTCATCGCATCGGGGCCGCTGAACGTCACCCAGGTGGCCTTCACCTCACCGAGTCCGAGCGCCTTCGCGTGCTTCTCCAGCAGCTTGTGCCGCTCGAGTATGTTGAACTGCACGTAGCCCATGGACGTCTGCTTCGCGAAGCGGACCTCCTGTATTTCTGCCATGACGAGTCCGCTCACGGAAACAAGGACGACTGCGAGCAAGGCAGCGCCGATGCAGTTCTTCATCCGATTCTCCTGGTCCGCCATGCGCACGCACTCACGCCTGAAAGCGATAACTGATGAGTTTGACCAGCACATGGACGGCCCGCCGCGGCATTGGGGCGACGGTTCTGCTATCTTAACCGTAGCCGCGAAGGCTTGAACAATGCTGGACTGAATGTGCCGTCAATCGCAACCCCTTGGAGAACCCGTTGAAGATCTATTACGCCGCCGCCTCGCCGTATGTCCGCAAATGCCTGGTCGGCGCCCACGAGCTCGGCTTGTACGAACGCATCGAATTACTGCCCGCGAGCGCACACCCGGTCAATCGCGATCGCGCGATTGTCGTCCACAACCCGCTCGGCAAAATACCGACCCTGATCACCGACGACGGAACAGTGCTCTATGACAGCCGCGTAATCATCGAGTACCTCAACGACCTGGGCGACGGCCATCTCATTCCCGATCGCGGCGCCGCACGCTGGAACGTCCTCGTCGAGCAGGCGCTTGCGGACGGGATGTTGGATGCGGCGCTGCTGGCGCGATACGAGAACGTCGTCCGCCCCGAGGCGTTGCGCTGGAGCGACTGGACAGCGGGCCAGCTCGACAAGATCACGACCGGACTCGCCGCCATCGAAGGACGTGCTCTCGAATTCGGCGATCGCGTCGACCTCGGGACGATCGCCTTCGCGTGCGCGCTCGGCTACCTCGACTTTCGCTTCCCGACGCTGCCCTGGCGCGACCAGCATCCCAACACGGCGGCGTGGTACGAATGGTTCGGCGGCCGCGATTCGATGGTGGCAACGCGGCCGGCGTAGGCGGCCGCATGTTCGCCGGCGATGGCGACCGGCGACCGCAGCTCCCCCGGAGCATCGAAAGGCGTAAGATTTTTGGATGAGCGAGGCAGAGACACTCTTTGCCGCGTTGCGGCAATCGGCCGACAGCGACGCCGTCGCGGCGATCCAGTCCCAGGTGCGGGACGCACCGGATAGGGGGCTGTGTCGCATCAATGCGCTGGACTTCGCCGCCCAGCACGGACTGCATGAAGAGCATGCGATCGCCGCGCTCCTGCACGCGGCGCGCCTCGGCATCTTCGAGTTGTCCTGGAACGTGCTGTGCCCCGGCTGTGGCGGCGTGCTCGACGCGACGACGTCATTGAAGAGCGTGGATCGAGCGGAATACGCCTGTGCACTGTGCGCGGCCGGTTACGAACCGACGCTCGACGAAATGGTCGAGGTGACGTTCACCGTCAGCCCGCGCGTCCGGCGGATCGCCGCACACGATCCTGACCAGCTGGCGCCAGCCGAGTATTGTCGCCAGATGTTCTGGAGCTCGGGCCTCGACATACCCGACGAGTCGTTCGACCGGATGCTCCAGGAAGTCACCCTGGAGATGATCGAGCTGCCTCCCGGCGAAAAGGCGTTGCTGTCGCTGACGCTCCCGTCGGAGTTCGTCATCGTCTTCGACCCGGTGACGCACACGGCGCAGTTTCTTGACGTCAAGGGTGAGCCGACGCGAGAGCGCCAGGCACTGGCCATCGTATTCAACAAGACGCACGCGCCTACCTCGACCGTGACCATGCAGCCTGGACCCCTGCGCCTGACGCTGGAGAATCGCAGCGACAAGCGGATCGTGCCGGGCGTGTACGTCGCCGGCCAGGCGATGCACGACATGCTCGGCAAGCGCAAGCGATTCCTTACGGCCAAGCGACTGCTCACCAATCAAACGTTTCGCGATATCTACCGCACCGACACGCTCGACGTCGATCAGCGCCTCAAGATCACCAGCCTGACGTTTCTGTTCACCGATCTGAAAGGTTCGACCGACCTCTACGAGCGGGTGGGCGATCTGGTCGCGTTCGACATCGTGAAGGAGCATTTCCGGTTGCTGCACGAAATCATCGCGGCGGAAGCGGGGGCGGTGGTGAAGACGATCGGCGACGCCGTGATGGCAACCTTCGCCACGCCCGACCGGGCATTGGCTGCCGCGCTGCGCATGCGCGACGCCATGCGCACGCTCAACGAGAAGCACCGGAGCGAAGATCTGCTGCTGAAGATCGGCATCCACGAAGGCCCCTGTCTCGCGGTGACGCTCAACGACCGCCAGGACTATTTCGGACAGACCGTGAACATCGCATCGCGCGTCCAGGGACTGGCGGTGTCGCGCTCGATACTGGCGACGGGATCGGTCGTCGATCATCCACAGGCCGCCTTGAACTCCTGCATGCGGACGGAATCACGCCGACCGCGCGGCGCCTGCCGTTGCGCGGGATCACCGATGAATTCGCGGTCTACGAAATACCCTAGAAGTCTGATACGCCCCGGCGGACGCAACGCGCGCACTCACCACCGGCACCATCCACACCGCGTATCCGAGCGGGTCGCGGACGTTCGCAATCATCTGATTGAAGTACGCCACCGCCGAGTCGCGCGAGATCGGCGTCAGCTCACCGATCGCATCGACATAGCCATCGCGCCACGCCTCGAAAATGGCGGCGAAGGTTTCGCGCGGCACGCGCAGCGTGTCGACGACGATATAGTCGATCGTGATCTGCTCGAGGCCCATCGCCGCCAGGATGCCGAAGATGTTGCGACCGATGAACAGGTCCGTGCCGGTGGCCGCGCCGAAACTCGCTACCGCGGTATGCCAGAAGTCCCGCGGGTCGAGCGCGCCGCGCTGGAAGTGCAGCATGCCGTAGTCTTCAGCGATGAGATGCAGGTAGCCGCCGGGGCGGGTGACCCGCGTCAGTTCGGCGAGTACCTGATCCGCGTGCGGGATCGACTGCAGCACGTGGCGGCAGACGGTGAGATCGAACGTGCCGTCGGCGGCGTCGAGACTGTAGATGGTCTGGTGCTGGAAACCCAGTCGCGGCGCGAGGCTCGCGTAGCGCGAGCGGGCAAGGTCGAGGTGCGCATCGATGATATCGACACCGAGGACGCTCGAGCGCGGAAAGAACTCCGCCATCCGCGCCGCAGCCTCGCCGGTGCCGCATCCGGCGTCGAGGATGCGCGGCTCGACCGGCAGGACATACCGCTTTAGCAGCGGGGCCTCCTGCGGCCAGATGGCCTCCGCCTGCGCAGCGAGATTGCGCACCATCGACTCGTCGGCCATCTGCTTGCCTTGCGGGTTGAGATCTGTCACGAAGCCCTCCTGATTCGGGTCGGGCAAGGTTAGCCGAAATCCGGGCACGGCGTTCGGGCAGGAGCGCATCAGCGAGGGCTTCAACTTAAAAAGGGCGAATCGATCCGGCCGGTCGTGCAGTGCTGACGCCACGCCAGGTTCACGCAGTAAATACTTACTGCAACGTCAGGACAATCCGGATTTGACGCAAGGAAACGACAAGCGCCGGCGCATGGGCCAAGGCGCGGCACATTTTCAACCGCCGCGAGTGCGTTTCGTGCTCGTACGCGCTGACGGCGGCCGCTTGCGCTGCTCCTTCGCCGCAACGCTCTTCGCCTTGGCCTTCGGCTCGGTTGCAACTGGGCGCTTGCTCGCGTTCTTCTTGCGCGCTGGAGTCTTCGCGGAGCGTTTACTACCGCGAGATTGCGCCGCCGCCGACGGGCTCGGCTGATTTCGCCGCAACAACGCGACGAGCGCGTGAAGCAGATCGGTCTCGGTGATGATGCCAAGGAGCTTGCCTGACGTATCGACGACCGGCAGGCCACCGATCTTGCGCTCGGTCATCAGCGTTGCAGCATCGATCACTGGCGTCGCGGCGCGAACGGTTACGACCTCACGCGTCATGATGCGCGCCACGTCGACCGGCGAATTGAGGTAGCGGTCGGCGGCGATGAGCAGGTCGCGTTCGACGACGATGCCGGCAATCACTCCGTCGACATCGACCACCGGCAAGCGGCGAATACGATGCTTCTCCATCAAACCCAATGCAGTCTTGAAGTCGGTGTCGCCGGTGATGGCGATCGGTGGGGCGCTCATATGCTTGCGTACTTCCATCCCGAATCCTCCCCGTGAGGCGGTTGCAGCGCACATTGCGCGTCAACTCTCGCCTGTATCGATTATCGCGACTCGGCCCGTGGCGACCTTGACTTCGGTCAACTGATCGGCGATCAGCGCCGGTTCGGACCCGTCGCGTTGGCGTGCGCGGACCGCGGCAACGCGGCGGCCGATACACTTGTGAACCACGCTGCAGGGAATGCCAACGTGGCTGGCGCGCTTATCCCGCCTCTTTCACTTGGCGCTCTACATCCTGCTAATTGCGACGATCTCATGCGTTCTATGCTACCGAGTCGATCGGATGCGTGATGCTTGCGTCAACGACACTGTTCGCGGCTGGCCCTATCCGTTTGGCATGTGGCGGCGTCAGCTCAACGGCTTCATGACGATCTTCCGGTAGGGCAATCGTCGGGCGAGCGCGTCGCACCACCGCTGCAGGTTCGGCATGGCCGGACGCTCGATCGGCAGCGTGATCCAGCGCCAGACCGCGCAGCCGAGGACGATGTCGCCCATCGTGAATGAATCCCCCGCCAGATACGCGCGCGCCTGCAGGTTTGCGTCCACGATGCGAACGAGCTCTGCCGTCTTCAGGCGCGCATCCTCCAATGCCTGCGGATCACGTTTGTCCGGTGCCGTGCGGACCAACCCGTGGAACAGCGGGCGGATGGCAGGCCAGAACGTCGTGTTGTTCCAGTCCATCCAGCGATCGGCCTCGGCACGTATCTTGAGATCCGCGGGCCAGAGGGTGCCGGCCGCATGCTTCGCCGCAAGATAGCGGACGATCGCGTTCGACTCCCAAAGGATGAAGCCCTCATCGTCGATCGTCGGCACCAGCCCGTTGGGATTGAGGCTGCGATATTGCGGAGTGTCCACGACGCCGAAAGCGAGGCCGGCATCGATGCGCTCGTAGGCGAGCGCCATTTCTTCACAGCACCACAGCACCTTTTGGACGTTGACCGAATTGTTCCTGCCCCAGACGACGAGCATGCGACAACCTCCGGAGGGTGTTCTGCGACGAGACCTTCGTCCATCGTCGGCTCGCTGGCGATGATACCCGCTTGCGCAGACAACGGCGTCCGGCGGCGCGCTGATTTCATCGCTCGCGCATGCAGGCTACAATGGTCGGAGGCGCACGCCACCTCCCGACCAAACTGAAAGGAGCGACGACGATGGAACGCAAACAGGCCAGCGATTTTCCCCCGGAAGTGCTCAAGTTGTTCGACGGTTATGTGCACGGCTGGATCGATCGCCGCCAATTTCTCGATGGTGCCGCGAAGTTCGCGGTCGGCGGCTTCACCGCGGCCGCGATGCTGGAGAGTTTGCGGCCGAACTTCGCGCTCGGCCAGCAGATCGCCAAGGACGACGCTCGCATCAAGACCGAATATCTGACTTATCCTTCCCCGCTGGGATCGGGGACGATGCGCGGCTATTTCGCGCGCCCCGCGAACCCTCCCGGCAAAATTGCCCGGTGTGGTCGTCATCCACGAGAACCGCGGTCTCAACCCGCACATTGAAGACATAACGCGTCGTTTGGCGTTGGCAAACTTCGTCGCCTTTGCGCCCG
Source organism: uncultured beta proteobacterium (assembly GCA_963726935.1). Lineage (GTDB taxonomy): Bacteria > Pseudomonadota > Gammaproteobacteria > Burkholderiales > Casimicrobiaceae > PALSA-1003. The sequence goes on along the minus strand of CAVSEH010000035.1, from coordinate 7,710 downwards.
ATGCGCTCACGCCGCTCGGCGGCTATCCCGGCGATGAGGAAAAGGCGGCGCAGATGTTCGGCACGCTCGACGCGACCAAGCGTGGCGAAGACCTCATTGCCGGCCTACGGTTTCTTGAAAGCGCGGCCCGAATGCACCGGGAAAGTCGGCGCCGTCGGCTTCTGCTTCGGCGGCACCACCGTCAACATGTTTGCCGTGCGGTTGCCCGATCTCGCGGCGGCGGTACCGTTCTATGGCGGCCAACCGGCCGCAGCCGACGTCGCCAAGATCAAGGCGCCGTTGATGCTTCACTATGCCGGGCTCGATGAACGCATCAATGCCGGCTGGCCCGCCTACGAAGCCGCGCTCAAGGCGAACGGCGTGAAATACCAGGCGTTCATTTATCCGAATACGAACCACGGCTTCAACAACGACACCACGCCGCGCTACGACGAGGCCGCTGCCAAGCTCGCGTGGTCGCGCACCATCGCGTTCCTCAACGAAAACCTGCGGAGTTGAGACTCCTGACAATTGCCTGAAGCGCCCACGCCAAGCCGGTACGTGCCGGCCTGGCCGGCGTCGCGAAATCCTCTCGGCGGTCGGGCCTCCGGCGACCGCTTGTCCGCATCGACGGATACGTCAAAAAACAACCTCGCGTGAATGCTCACGCGAGGTCACTTGGACTGAATCGACAGGCGACTACGGAGTACCGTAGATCTTGGCGCTGTCCAGCGCATCGTCGTCATCGGCATCACCCGACGCTCCGCCAACGACCAATATGCCGCTCATGACCCCGTTTGCATCGAAGAGCGCACACGAGTGGAAACGCTGAAGTACGACGAGCAAAGTATGTCTCGAAGAGGCACGAATCGCGTGCTTCCGCTGTGTGGCAATCGCTCGGACTTCAACTGGCTGCTGTCGCGAATGGACTTCGCGAACGACAAGTCACGTCCGCAGCATATTGCTGTCCCGTCTTCTGGTGACGAGCCTTTGGGCTTTCGCAGAGCGTGCATTCCGAGTATTGCGTGGGAACCTCGTCGAAACACCAATGGCTAAGTACTGCCGTGGTGCTCGGCAATCGCCATGGAATCGTCTTCTGGTGGCGCGAATGGCTTAACGCGACCAACGACACAGTCATGTGCGCGGCAATTGGTGATGGTCATCTTCTCGCGTTGCTCGCTGCCTACCTGGTTTATGTCGACGCGGTCACTATCCAGTGCGTTCGCGAACGCAATTGATCGCCCTCATCGCGTTGCCGCTCGTCGGAATTATTCGAGATGAAATCGCGTGCGACTGTCGTATACACCTGCTCGCACGCTCGCTCGCAGTTGCAGTTGAGTTGTGCAGCAGATAGTGTACGCGTGCACCCAACAGTAATGCCGAGGGCGATCGCCGTTGGTTTACCCATTTCGTACGCGAAGCACCGCGCGTCAAGCAGTCGCGTCACATCCTTTAGGCATGCGGGACGCCGAGGTTGTAGCAAACATTTTCATTGTCGCGGCGCACGCGCGTTTCTTCAATTGCAATTGAGTGCTGTTCAACCATCGCGGTCGACGTGGATTCCTATGACAATGGAATGCGAATATTCACCTAGCGCTTTGGTTTTCAAGGAGTATTTTTGTTGCACGAGTGACCAGAGACCACTACCATTGCACGCTTGTAACGCTCGATGCTAAGCATATGCAGTTCATATTTACTTAGTGCATCGATCGAATGTCGGAGTCGTAAACGGGGGGTTTCATGAATAATAGCCTGCGAAAGATAGTTGGTTTCCTAATGGTGTTGATGCTCGCGGCGTTTGCGTTACCGAGCGTCGCAGCAGAGCCCGCAGAAGACATACGCGTTCAAGATGGTGGCACCGACACCGCTCGTGGGCGGGCAAACGCTGCAAACGTTGCAAGCGACGGTATACAACGAGACTCCGCAGCCAGCGACGAATTCGCAATTCAGTTCCTTTCAGCTGTTCGTGCCCACAACGGGTGCGTCACTGACTATCACAGGGTTCACGAAGATCCCTGGCGCGACCGTCTCGATCAGCGCCGACAAGAAGTCGATTTCGGTCACCAAGCTGGGTAACGTCCAGCCAGGTCAGTCACAAATGGTCGAGTTCACCGTGACCGCGGGCTCAGCTAACGCGGACTGCAGCCCTGCGCAAGGGGATTGGACTGCGGCGGTTTTCACCGGCTCTCAGTTGAACGGCGATTCCTTCGTCAAGCGGACGACGAGCGTAAACTGGATGCCGACAACGACGGTTGCCGCAAATTGCATTCTTCAGTTCCTGTCTCAGCCCGCCGACGCGATGGTCGGTGTGCTCATCACGAACACGCCGTACAACCTTCCGGCGAACGACCAGCCGGTTCAGGTCCGCGCGTTGATCAATGGCGTCGTCTCCACAGCGTCCGGCCTCGGCATCTCGCTAAGTAGTTCCTGCACGACCCTCGGGCTGACTTTGAGCGGGGCTGGCGCAACGACGACTAGCGGTGTGGCGGCATTTGGGTCACTGAGCAGCTCGTCGCCTGGGGCAGGTTGCACGCTCACGGCATCGGCGACGAATTACGTGTCCGCGCAGTCGAACACTTTCAAGGTGACAACGAATGACGGTCAGCTTGTTTGCGCAGGGCAAGAAGATCCCAACGCCAATCCTCCAACACACAGCACGTTCAACGACGGCACGGGGAGTGTCAGTGGCGGTCGTGGTCGATTCAACAAGGATGGCTCGACGTGCGTTGCGGTGCCGTACGACGCAACCGGTCTAGCCGTTCCTGCCGACAAGGTCGTCAATTTCAAATGGGACACGGTCACTCAGCCCAACGCTGCATTTGAGTACACCGTGGCATGGAACCCGACAGCAGTCGATGCGACCACAGGCATGCCGCCGGCGCGCCGCACCAAGGTCGCGTGGGAAACCGGCAAGTACGGCGTGAGCGGCGAGGACTACGTCTATGGGGTGGCGTGCCTCAGCCCGAATCTGCCGGCGCCGTACGCTACGTTGAGCTCGTTCACAACTGCGCCGGATACCATCACCGTCGCAGTGCCCGTAAGCTTGCCGACCGGCTGGGCGGCGATACCGACATCGGGCTCCTTCGCGCTCGCAATAGGGACGGAGCGGATGACAGCTACGTACTCGGGGTCTCCAGGCGTCTACAACGTTGTCCGCAGCAACGGCGCAAATGGGACAACACCCGTAGATCTTTCTCTCTTCGTCAACAAGTTTGTCATGAGTACGCCACTACCCATCGACAACAATCCGAACATGGCGCCGCCGAACACTGCCAAGGTGAACCCGTACCTGGGGAAACAGGCGCAGATGTGCATCCAGGACGAAGGCTTCACGTCGCTCACCCCCGGCTTTGTGCAGTTCACGACCACGATCTTCGATATCGGTGACGGCTGGGTTTCATTCGACTGATCGAAGCGTTCGAAGCAGAAATACAAAGCGGCCCTTCGGGGCCGCTTTGCATTGGAAAACCCGAAGTCAGCTAGGACGAGAAGCTCGGCAGCGACGGCACCGCGCGCACCTTGAACTGCTCGAGCAGCGCGTGGCATTCCTGCTCGAGCGAAGACGCCGGCGTTATTCCGGCGACGCGATCGATCTCGATCTGCACGAGCATCGTCAATGCGGATTCGAAGCGGTCCTTGCGCGTGCGCGCCGCGACGAGGCTCGCCGCGGCGGCGGCACGAGCGCCTTCGAGGTCGCCACGTCCGAGCAGCGCGAGCGCGCGCACCCGCTCGAGCAGCGGCACCAGCTTGGCGACCGTGTTCGACGAGGCGGCGCGCGCCAGCATGCCGGTCGCCAGTCCGACAGCATCGTCGAGCTTTCCCTGGTACACGCGACACTCGGCGATGCGCGCGTCGAGCGACGGGACCTCGTCGGCCGCGCCGATCTTCAGGAAGTTCGCCTTGGCGTCCTCGAACCGGGCCAAGGCTTCGTCGACGCGTCCAACGCGCAGCGATACCCGCGCCAGGAGCGAAAGACACGCGCCGAGAAAGTAGCGGTAGCGCGCCGCTTGCCAGAACGGGAGCGTCTCGCGCAGCAGCGCTTCGGCCTCGATCCATTCTCCGCGATCGACCAGGATCTCGGCGATGTTGAGCCGGGCGATCGTCGCGTTGACGTTGTTGCCGATCTTGATGTTTTCGTCGCGGCCGCGCTCGTAGTAGGCGAGCGCTTCGTCCCAGCGTCCTTCCCACTGGCACGCGAGTCCGAGGTTGGTGAGCAGCGCAGGCTGCCTCGCTAGATTGCCCGAGCGCTGGAAGGCTTCGCAGGGCAAGACGCCAATTCGCCTCCGCGCCTTCCTTACCCTGGACCCCGCATGCCCATCCCAGCACGACATGGGCGCCGCCTTGCGCTTCGGCATCGTCGACCTGCTTGGCCTCGGCCAGCGCTTGCTCCGCCCAGCGGACCGCTTCGCGCGACTTGCCCTCGAGCTGGAGCACGGTTGCGTGCCACGCGCTCGTGCGCGCGATCTGGCGCAGCGCCTTCGCATCGTCGCGTCCGTCGAGCGCCTTGCGCGCGCGCGATGCCCAGCGCAACGCGCTCGGATACTTGCCGAGCCTTTCGTCGACGCGCGAGTGCTTGAGCAGCAGGCTCGAATCCATGAGTCGGTCGCTGTCGACATTCATTCTCCGAGCTGCCCGATAAGCTTCCGACGCCTTCAGAAACTCGCTGGCTTGCAGCCAGCAATCGCCGAGCGCTTCGCACACGGTCGCGAGCTCTTGCTCGCGAACGTCGTCAACGCGGCGTCCTGCTTCCAGTGCGCGCGTGTACATTCCCGCAGATTCAACATATGCATACGCACCCTGAGCCCGCTTTGCCGCGACCGCCGCGTAGCGCCACGCCGGGTCATATTCACCCGCGACGAGATAATGCAGCGAGAGGATGTCGGCCGCCTCCTCAGGCTGGTCTAGCTCCTCCTCCATGTGCGCGGCGACGTTGCCGTGTAGTTTGCGCCGCAGCTTGTAGGGCAACCCTTCGTACGCCGCGTCGCGCAGCAGCGAGCGACGAAAGCGCAGATATCCGTCCGGTTCCTCGTCGAAGAACTCGTGCAACCGGTCCCACGCGGCTTGCTCCGGCAGCGGACTGTCGCCGTCCTCCGCGAACCACGAGAGCATCCGAGGATGGAACGTCAATCCAAACACGGCTGCACGTCGGACCAGTGCGCGGTCCTCGGGGACGAGTCCGTCGATGCGCGCCATTGCGGCGGCTTCCGCCGAATCGGGCAAGCCGCCGATGCCACCGGACTCGATTGCCGCGCGCAGCAGGTCACGCAGGAACTGGGGATTTCCCCCCGATCGCTGGGCGATGATCTCGAGGACGTGGCGCGGCAATGGAGCATCCGTAGTAGCAAGCTGGGTGAGTCGCAACGCATCGCTTGCCTGTAGCGAATCGAGTTTCACACGCACCACAGTCGGTAATTCTGGCGCGGTGAATCGCGACCCGGCATCGCGCCGTGCTATGGCGAACAACCAGGGGCGTTCGCTCAGCTGCCCACACAGGAAGGCGAACAACTCCGCCGAGGCGCCGTCCATGTTGTGGGCATTTTCAATTTCGATTAATGTCGGACCGGGCATCATGACGCCGAGGAACCGGTCGATGACCTCGTGCAGCTTGGGCCGGCGATTCTTCTCGGCCAGCATCTCGACTTCAGGCGTGGGCGCAATGTCGAGTCCGAAAGGGATCGCTATCAGTGGCAGCCACGGCACGAGGTCGGGAGCCTCGGTCGCCACCGTGTCGCGAAGGCGGTCGGTAATCGTGGCAACCGCATCGTCCCGTCCGAAATGCATGAACTCCCGCAGCAGTTCACTCCACACCGCGTACGGTGTCGATGCGGTGTAAGCCTCGCACACCGCGTGCTGCTTGTTCATCTCCTGCGCTTCATCGTGCAACGCTTGCAAAAGACGCGTCTTACCCACCCCTGCCTCGCCAACGAGCTCGATCAGCCGGCCCGTTCCCGTGCGCGCCGTGGCCAGCGCGTCACGGATAACGGCGATCTCCGCATCGCGGCCGATGAGGGGCAATCGCTTGAGGGTCACTTGCCGTGTTCGGGATCCCTTGGCGCGCCCTATCGACCATGCCTGCACCGGCTGCGCCTTGCCCTTGACTGTAATCGGTGCCTAGCTCTGTCGTCTCGAACACCGTGTCCGAGTGATCGAGTACCGACGCCGTTGCATAGACTTGACCTCGCTCGGCCGTGGCCATCAATCGCGCAGCGAGGTTCACTGCATCCCCCATCACCGTGTACGTACGCCGATAGAACGGGCCGATGTCGCCGGCAAAAACCGAGCCGCGATGAACGCCAATGCGGACGGGGAGCGGGAGGTCGGTATCTGCAATCCTTCGCAGCACGAGCAGCATCCGCTCCTCGTCGTCGCCCAGAGTCCTCGGCGCGCCGGCAGTGAGGATCAGCTTGCCACCGTCGATGTCGACATCGGAGCCGAGAAATGTGACCTCCTGTTCCTCGGCGGCAGACCCCACGACACCTAACAGGCGCTGCAGTGCTTCTGCCGCAGCGTGCGCGCCACTGCGCTCGATCAGCGCATCTGTTCCCTCGAAGCGGATGAATGCAATCGTGACCGCACGATGCTCCGACATGCCGCCGCCACCCTGCACGTGCGCGCGGATCGCGGGGGACAGACAGCGCGCGATCGTTTCGTAGGACATCGGCGGACGTGGCCTTAGGGGGAGTTTCTCGCTGTCGCCGGGTGGCTCGCGCTGAAGTAGCACGCCGGGTCCTTTCCTCTCTCCCAGGCAACGGCTTGGCAGCAATGTGGCGACGTCGTGGCTCAGCAAGATCTCGCCGGCTTCGGCCGCCTGCTCCATGGCCACGAGACGGCTCCAGCCGGGCCCCGTCGGCAGTAACTCGATGTGAGACGCGCCCACTGCGAAAAAATGAAACTCCCCTGAATGGACGCTCTGCGCCATTCGTAACGTGACCTTGGCCCCCGGCACCTCGATACGTCCAACAACGCGCAACGTCCGGCGCATCAGCAACGCCGCCCGGCAAGCGCGCTCGACATGACCAGCCTCCGCGAACCAGAGCAGCAACGCGTCGCCACCGAACTTCAGCAGACTGCCGCCGTTGTCATAGGCAACCTGCAGGATCGATTCAAAGCTGCCGCCGATTGCCTCGGTGATCTGCTCCGCACCCTCCCGGCCCTTGCGCGCAAGTCGCTCCGACAAGCTTGTGAACCCGGAGACGTCGACGAAGGCCGCGCTGCCCTGACTCGTCCAACAGCGTGCGTCCGCGTCTTCGACGAGATGCTGCTGGAGGATCCGCGCGACGTAGCGGCTCGTTTTAGCGATATCGGGTTGGGCCCCCTGCGTAGTCGCGTCTTTCGCGTCTGACATCCCAGAGGGAGTAAGCATCTCGCTAGACATGTTGAGGAAGGAAAATTGCAATCATTGAGCTGACCATTCATTTATCACGACGCAGCACCCGAATCGTCCGTTGCCAGCGCCGCGCACATCCTGCGATGTTACCGCAGGATGACGCCCCGAACGGCTGGTTACGGCCGTGGCGCGAGCGTTGATTACTGTTCGCATACTGCCCTCGCACGCGCGAGTCCCGCCGCGAGGTCCAGCGATCGTCCTCGCGCGCGCAGCGCTGTCCGCTCGGGCTCGGGCAGCGAGACGGCAGCTTTAGCGAAGTGTTTTTCCAACTCCTGTTCGAGCGTCGGCGGACGAGGTGTTCCGATCGCTTCACGCATAGCATCGGCCGCACCGATGAGCTCGAA
>CAVSEH010000034.1:0-31419 GCA_963726935.1 uncultured beta proteobacterium | reverse complement strand
GTTGGGAGGATCACGAAGCGTGGCCGAGACTCCTGGAGCAGTACCAGGACAACCACTCTAAATGTGGGCCACCGCCTTCAGCGCTCCACTCTTGAATCCGCGCGCCGCGATGTCGTGGGTCCCGGCGCCCGGTTGCGGGATCTGCACGACCGTCGTGCCGTTGGCCACGTCGACGGTGGCCCGGGGCCTGAAGGTGCCGCCGAACCAGCGCTCGTATTCCTCGTAACTCGTCACGAGACGAGGCTTGAGCGGCCCGCGTTCCGTTTCGCCGAGGAAGGCGGCAGTGCTCGTGGGCACACCCTCGATCGGCCGTGGATTGTGCCCGCTCTCTTCGACGTAAACACCCGGGTGCAGGTAGTCGGGCATGTCAATGTTCCAGGGTCACCGACTCATCGCGGAGATGGCGGCGCACATGGACGGTCCATCGGCACGGCGCATTGCAGCATTACAGCAGGCGTGCGAGGAATTCGCGCGTGCGCGCTTCGCGCGGCACCTGCAGCACCTGCGACGGTGGCCCACGCTCCGCGACCACCCCCTGGTCCATGAAGACGACCTCGTCCGCCACCTCGCGCGCGAAGCCGATCTCGTGCGTGACCACCACCATGGTCATGCCGTCGCGCGCCAGCGAGCGCATGACGTCGAGCACTTCGCCAACGAGCTCCGGATCGAGCGCCGAGGTGGCCTCGTCGAACAGCATCACGCTTGGCTCCATCGCGAGTGCCCGCGCGATCGCCACGCGTTGCTGCTCACCGCCCGACAGGCGATTCGGATAACGATCTTTCTTGCTGGCGAGTCCGACGCGCTCGAGCAACGCGAGTGCCTTGCGCTCCGCTTCCCCCGTTTTAATGCGTCGCGCCAGTTTCGGTGCGAGCGTCACGTTATCGAGTACGGTCATGTTCTGGAAAAGATTGAAGCGCTGGAACACCATGCCGATCGACGCGCGCGACGCGCACAGCTCGTGCTCGCGCACCTCGTGCAGACGATCGCCGACGAGACGATAGCCGACGAACTGCCCGCCGACGAGGATGTACCCGGCATCGGGACGTTCCAGATGATTGATGCAGCGAAGCAGCGTCGACTTGCCCGAGCCGGAAGGACCGATCACGCACACGACCTTGCCCGTCGCAACGTCCAGATTGATGCCTTTGAGGACCTCGACACTGCTCGAAGCGCTTGTGAAGATTGCGAACCTCGATCATCGCTTCCATCGCGTCAATCCGGTCCGGCGACCGGTCGCCCACCCGCGCGCAGGCGTGACCACATGCTCGCACCCGTCGTGGTTTCCTGGACGCTTCGCCCCAATCGCCGCTCGATGACGCGCTGTGCCAGCGTGAGCAGGCTCGTCAGCGTGATGTACCAAAGAGACGCGACGATCAGGAGCGGAATGGTTTCGAAGGTGCGGGTATAGATAAGTCCCGCCGCGGCGAGGAGCTCGGTGACCGATATCACGCTCGCCAGCGACGAGAGCTTCAGCATGCCGATGATCTGGTTGCCGGTCGGCGGCACGATCACGCGCAGCGCCTGCGGCAGGATGATACGGCGCATCGTCTGCGCTCGGGTAAGGCCCAGCGCCACGCCGGCTTCGCGCTGGCCGGAATCCACGCTCATGATTCCCGCGCGCACGATCTCGGCCATGTAAGCGCCCTCGCATAAGCCAAGTCCCAGGTTGGCGGCAACGACCGGCGTGATGATCGTGTTCGCGTTGAGCGAGACGAAATCAGGCCCGAAGAACGGGATGCCGAGCGTGATCCTCGGGAACAACGCCGCCAGGTTGTACCAGAAGATCAACTGCACCAGCGCGGGCGTTCCGCGGAACGCGACGATGTAGAACGTGGCCGCCCGGGAGAGCAGCTTGTTGTCGGACAGTCGCATCAGCGCGGCGACCACGCCGAGGGTGACGCCGATCGCCATCGCCGACACGGTCAACTCGATCGTGAGCTTGACCCCGTCGAGAATTTCCTTGCTGAAGAGATACTTTGCCGACGACCTTCCACTGGAAGTTCGGATTGTTGAAGACGATGTAGACGAACCAGACCAGCAGCAGCGCCACGACGACGGCGGCCACCCGACGACCGGGCCGCGCCAGCGGGACCGGCGGCAGGTCCACACGCGGCGCGCCCTTGTCAGAAATGGAGGTCGCCGTCGAACTCAACGTCGAAGCTTACTGGAACACGGCAGGCGACGCGCGCTCGGGACTCAACGACCACTTTTCCCAGATCTTGTCGTAGGTGCCGTCCTTGACGAGCGCGTTCAGCGCCGCTTCGATCGCCTGGCCGAGCTTCACGTTCTGCTTGTTGAACGCGATACCGCATTCCACCGTCGCGCCGGGGACGGGACCGCCGGGCGCGGCGTCCAATTTACCGTTCGAATGCTTGGCAGCGACGATGGCCGTCGCGAATCCGACGCCCGCCGCTTCGGCGCGCCCCGACTCGACGGCCAAGACTTGCGGCCCCTTGCCTTCGAACACGAGCAGCTCGATCTTGGCCTTGCCCGCGGCCACGCACTCGTCCGACTTCTTCTGCCACACGAGGAGCGGCTGCGTGCCCTTCTCGACCGCGATGGTGTGGCCACACGCGTCGTCGTTGCGAACGTTGGTGGGGTTGCCTGTACGCACCACGAGGCCGTTGCTGAAATGCCCGTAGCGGACGAACGAGACGAGCTGCAGCCGCGCGGGCAGGATGCCCATGGCCGACATCGCCGCATCGACGCGTCCGCCGGACACGCTCGGGATCATCGACGCGAAGCCGATTCGCTGGATGTCGACCTTGAGACCGAGCTTGTCGCCGATGGCGCGGATCATGTCGACGTCGAGCCCCGTCTGCTCGTTCTTCTCGTCGAGATAGTTGAAGGGCTCGAAATCGAGCGGCATCGCCACGACGAGCGTTCCCTTCTGCTTGATGTCGTCCGGAAGCAACGCGCGCGCGGCCTCGTCGACCGCGGCGTAACTCACGGCGCTCGCGGACAGCGCCAGCGCTGCCAGCAGCGAGGTCGCGGCGCGAAGGCCACCGGCCCCAACGGCGGTGGGATGAAATGTCGACGGTTGCAGTCATTGCGCTCTCCGTGTCGGGTTAACCTGTAATACAGCACGACTTTAAAGCAGCCACTGTGCTAACGCAATGATGGTCGATTCGGAATTTCGTGCCGGCGGCCGACCGTGCTCGAAGTCGATGCAAGCCTGTAAGACAGCGGGCCCGCAACAGACGGTGCGGTCGCTAGTCGAGAACGAAAAGCGCTGGATCGACCATCGTGCGGTTCAGCGTCACGCCCCAATGCAGATGCGGACCGGTGGCGCGGCCGGTCGCGCCCACCTTGCCGATCACAGCGCCGGTGTCTACGGCGTCGCCGGGCTTCACGTCGATAGCGCTCAGATGGCCGTACATCGTGACCAGGCCTTGCCCGTGGTCGAGGATCACGGTGTTGCCGTTGAAGAAATAGTTGCCCGTCAGGACGACCGTTCCACGCGCGGGCGCGACGACAGGCGTGCCCGAAGGTGCCGCGATGTCCATGCCCGGTGTGCGGACTGCGCGGCTGGCCGTTGAACACGCGGCGCATGCCGTACGAGCTCGAGCGTGTTCCCGGCACGGGTTGCCGGAAGCGAAGCGTCGTCGGTGGCGCTTCGCTGAAGGTGGCCAGCGCAGCCTGCAGCGTCGGCCGCTCGCGAGTCACGCGCGCGAGATCGTCGGGGGCGAGCTCCACCATGCCCGGCGCCACGTGCAACCGCTGCACGACGTACTGCTTCGGCTTGATGGCAAGCTCGACGCTCGTCGGTTTCGCATTGCGCTTCTCCACCGCAACCTTGAGCTTGCCGGGCTTCGTGTCGAGCGGAACACCGACCACCGCAAGCCAATGATCGTCCTCGCGCAGCACCATGACCCGCGCGCCATTTAGCGTGACGTTCGGTGCATCGCCGCCGGCGCATCGATGCGGACCAATGCGACGCCGCCCGGCACAAGGCTCTGCTGCGGCAGCGTCGAGAGTCCTTTGGCGGAAGCGACCGCGGTGAACGAGTCCGGCGACGCAGATTGCGGCGCGGGACGTCAAAGAAACGCCCCCAGCAACGCGCCGACTTGCTCCGGGGCCTCGATGAGCACGCTGTGGCGCAGTCGCGGAAGCACGTGCACTTGCGAGTCGCGGATTCGCTCGCCCATGAGACGCGCCATCCGCGGCGTCGCCGCGGTGTCGTGCTCGCCGGTGATGATCAGCGTCGGTACCTGAATCTCATCGAGGCGATCCGCGAAGTCGCCGGTGCAGAACACGCTGAACGCATGAAGGTAGGACGCAGGATCGCACGCCACGACCTGCGCGACGCGACGGTCGACGATATCCGGATGCGCTTTGCGGAATTCGTCGGTGAACCACCGCTCGCGGTTTGCTTCAGCAATCGCCGCGCCGCCGTGCTGCTGCAGAAATTCGACGCGTTCGAGGGCCCTCGCCTTTTCCTCCGGTGTGCGACCGCAGACTGTGCCAATGATGGCGAGCTTTTCCACGCGTTCCGGGAAATCGAGAGTGAGCGCCAGCGCGACCGCCCCGCCCAGCGAAAAGCCGACGATGCGGCACTGCGCAATGCCAGCCTCGTCCAGCACCTGAATCGCATCGCGCGCGAGATCGTGAGCGTCCACCGGCCCCGTGATCAGATCTGACTTGCCATGTCCGCGCACATCCATCGCGACCACGTCGAACCGCGTGTGCAGCTGATCGGTAATGGCAGCCCAGTGGCTCGAATCGCCGCCGACGCCGTGAACGAGCAGCACCGGGGGCCCGCTGCCTTGCCGTTGATATGCAATCTTCATCGGATTCGTTGTATAAAAGCACGATGGACGCTTCGTGCATCGACGTACACCACCATCTTTTTCCTCCACCATTCGTCGCGCAACTGATCGAGCACGAGCACTATCTCGGTCGCGGCGTCGCGCGCCATTGGACGCCACAGGTTTCCCTCGAGGACATGGACGCCGCGGGCATCGCGACCGCGTTCACGTCCATCACGGCGCCGGGCCTTGCGTTCATTCCGCGCGAGCGCCTTCTCACCGTCAACCGCGAATGCAACGATTTCGGCGCGCGCATGTCGGCGGATCATCGCGAGCGCTTCGGGCTGTTCGCCAGCCTGCCACTGCCGAACATCGACGACAGCCTGCGCGAGATCGAGTATGCGCTCGACGTGCTGAAGGCGGACGGCATCGGCCTGCTCACGAGTTATGGTGATCGGTGGCTCGGCGACCCCGTGTTCGCCCCGATCATGGACGAACTGAACCGTCGCCGTGCGGTCGTATATGTACACCCCACTGTCGCCGAGTGCTGCCGCAACTTGCTGCCAGGGATCGCCGACTGGGTGCTCGAATTTCCGGTCGACACCGCCCGTGCGATCGCGAGCCTGCTCTTCGGCGGCACGCTCACGCGCTGCTCCGACATTCGCTTCATATTCGCACACGTGGGCGGCATCCTGCCGCTCGTCGTCGATCATCTCGTGCGTGCTGCGTACGTCGACCCAACGCTCGCGGCGACAGTACCGGATGGCGTGCGCGCACGCCTGCGCACGCTGCACTACGACACCGCGCTGCGCATGCATCCGGTCGGGATGAGCTCGGCACTCCAATTCGTCGACGCTTCGCAGCTCCTGCTCGGCACCGATGCGCCGCTGCGCAAGAGCACTGATCAGCTCGCTGAGCTGCACGCGCAAGGTTTGCCTGATGACGTGGTGCACAAGATCGAATCCGGGAATGCGCAGCGCCTGCTCGACCGCTATCGCTCGCTCACTCGGTGACTTTGATATTGCGCTTGCGCGCGATTTCGACCCACTTGTCGATCTCGGCGCGCACCTGTTTCGCCAACACGTCCGGGGCTCCGCCGCCGGGATCGAGAGAGAGCTGACTGAACCCATCCTTTGCGGCCTGCGTCTTGATGGCCGCGTTGGCCTTTGCGTTCAAGAGATCGACGATCGCCTTGGGGGTTCCGCTCGGCGCGAACAACCCGAACCACGTGATCACAGCGAATCCCGGCACCCCGGATTCCGCGACGGTCGGCACATCCGGAAATACGGACCAGCGCTGTTTGCTGGTGACCGCGAGAAGCTTCACTTTGCCCCCCTTGACCTGTCCGAGCGCTGCCGGCCCGTCGAAGGTGTACTGCACGCGGTCCGAAATCAAGTCCGTCATGGCCGGCGCGCTACCGCGATAGGGTATGTGCGTGACGTCGATGCCCGCGAGCGAGGCGAAGAGCTCGCCCGCAAGATGGTTGATGCTGCCGTTGCCGTACGACGCGTAGTTAATCTGCCCCGGCTTCGCCTTCGCGATCGCGATCAAGTCCTGCACGGACTTCGCCTCGAACGAGGGCGAGGCCAGCAGCATGAACGGCGATGTGCCGATGAGCATGACCGGCGAGAAATCGCGCACCGGATCGTAGTCGAGGCTGGAGTAGACGGCGACGTTGGAGCCGTGTGTGCTCGGCGTGCCGACAAGCAGCGTGTAGCCGTCTGGCGTCGCGTGGGCCGCCCGCGCGGTGCCGATGGTGCCGCCCGCACCGGACACGTTCTCCACGATCACGTTCTGGCCGAGCTGATCGCCCAGGCTCGCGGCGAGGATGCGAGCCGCCACGTCCGCGCCACCACCGGGCGGGAACGCGACGAGCAGCTTGATCGATTGCGTCGGGTACGGCTGCGCCCACGCTGGCAAGACGGCGACCGCCATGAGCAGGCAAGCCAGGAACCGACGCATGGAAATCTCCGTTGAACTCTAGAACGCGAGGATGCGTCGCGGGTTGTCGACGAGAATCGTCTCGAGCTCACGGGCGCCGAAACCCTTCTTCTTGAGGCGCGGCGCAAAGCTTTCGAAGAGATGTCCCAGCCCGACCTTCTCGTTCAGCAATTGCGGGTTGTCGGCGGTGGCGGGGCCGCGCGGGTTGAAGAACCAGCGGTCGTAGGTGATGGTCATCTGGGACAGATAGCCGCGGTCGGCGACCTCGCACATCATGCGTGCCATCGTTTCGTCGAGTTCCTCGGTGCTGTCGTGCCGCCACGGAATACCCAGGTGATCGACTTGCACGCTGGCGCCGCGCCTGCAGACATCGATGATCTGCTCGACGCTCTGCGGCTCGACGAACGCATGACCCACGATCACCTTGGAGGGGTCGCCGCCCTCCTCTTCGATCACGTCGAGCTGCTCGATGCCCGGATTCGTCACGGTGTAGTCCATGGGATCGGTGTGCGTGTTGATGCACACGCCCAACCGCTTTTGTGCCCGCCCCGCCGCGCGGATCAATCGATCCTCGTAGACACCGATGCGCCGACCGTTCGGTCCGATCGGGCTTGGCATCGGATTCACGCTTTCCTGGCCCGTTGCGATCTTGATCGCGCCCGCCTTAATGTCCGTCTGGAAGCCGCCGAACACCATGCCTTCCGTGATGTCGCGCACGTAGAACTCGGTGAGTTCGTCAACGGTCTGGCGGCGGAACCAGTACGGGACGCCCATGCGCTCGGGAAAGAATCCTGTCACCCCGATCACGTTGCAGCTCGTCTTTTGCGCCACGCGCTTCATGAGCTCCGGGTTGCGACCCACTTCGCAAGGCGTCATGTCGACGAGGGTTGCGTAACCCCACTCTTCCATGCCGGTCTTGAGCTCGCGCGAGATGCGCTCGACCGCGTCGTCGAGTCGAAAGCTCGACAGATGGTCGTACTCGCCACCGGGGTATGTGTACAGCAGGTGCTCATGCGTGAGCGTGCGGCCGATCTTCTCAGCCGGCACGTCGCCAGTCACGGTGCGGATCTTCATTTCACTTTCGCTTCCTTCGATTCGGGTTCGGCGAAGCTTTGCTCGGCGGCTGCGAGATGCGCGTCCATCGCCGCCGCGGCGGAGCCGGGATCGCGGTCGACGATCGCATCGTAGATCGCGCGATGCTCCTCGGAGGCCGCGCGGCGTCGGTACGGCGCACGCGCCGCGGCGAGCGAATGCTCCTCGAGCACGCTCCGCAGGTCTTCGACGAGCTTGACGATCAGCGGATTGCCCGACGAGTGGGCGATGGCGATGTGAAAGCTCGCATCGAGTTGATTGCGGCGCGCGGGATTGTCCGCGTCGTCCATGCGCGCGAGGATCGCGGCGAGCTCGCCGACGTCGCGATCGCTGCGCCGCTCCGCGGACAAGCGTGCCGCGGGAATCTCGATGCAGCGGCGCACTTCGCGCACGTGCGCCGGTGAATAGCGGCCGAGCAGCAACGGCACGCGGACGCTATTGGAGAGGACGAAGGTACCGATGCCGGGCTGCGAGGTCGTCAGCCCCAACGCCTGCAGGCTCATCAGCGCTTCGCGGACGACGGGCCGACTGACGCCAAACGCCTTGCAGAGTTCGCTCTCCGAAGGCAACCGCTCGTCGGGCTTGAACTCGCCCGAAGCGATCTGCGCCTGCAGCCGTTCCTGCACGTCGGCGACGGCGCCGCGACGCGGAACCACGCGCAGTCTCATGTAAGACAGCCTCCGCTCAGGGCACCTTCGATTTTCACGGGACCTGGTTCTCGCCGGGCAATTCTCGCTGTACGATATCGGCAGGGCGACGCGATCGCAACCTGTCAGACAGCTTACCGCAAACGGAGCGCCATGGGCAAGATCGGAGTATTCATCTACAACGGCTTCCAGGAGATGGAGTTCTGGTACCCGGTGCTGCGGCTGCGCGAGGTCGGCGCAGACGTCGTCGTGATCGGCGTCGAAGGCAGCGAGGCGGCGTCGAGCGTGCTCGGCTATCCGGTGGTGCCGAATGTACCGATGGCACAGGCCTCCCCCGGCGATTACGCCGCGCTGATCATTCCCGGCGGCAACGTCACCGCGCTCGCCAACAACACTGCGTTCAGCAATTTCCTGCGCGAAGCCGCCAACCAGCGCGTTCGCATCGCCGCCGCCTCGCAAGCCGCGGCGCTCGCCCCCGATGCGCTGGTGGCACGCACCACCGACGACGTCCCTCTGTGGACACGCAAACTTCTCGAGGAGCTTACGCCATGAACCTGCCCGACGCGCAAATCGCGGTCCTTGCCGAGAACATGTACCAGGAGCTCGAGCTCTGGTATCCGCTCATGCGCCTGCGCGAGGAAGGATGCAACGTGGTCGTGGTCGGTCCGACCGAACAGACGTACGCGAGCAAGCTCGGGTATCCCGTGAAGCCCGACCTCGCAATCGCCGATGCCGATCCCGCGGCGTTCGACGCGGTCGTCATTCCCGGTGGCTTCGCGCCGGAGAACATGCGTCGCCACCGGGCGATAATCGACTTCGTTCGCAAGGTGCATGACCAGGGATCGCTGGTCGCAGCCGTGTGCCACGCCGGCCTCGTGCTCGCGTCCGCGGGCATCGCGCGCGATCGCGACCTGACCTGCGTGGCGCTCGTCAAGGACGACGTGATCCACGCTGGCGGCAGGTACCATGACCAGGCCGTCGTGCGCGACCGCAATCTGATCAGTTCGCGCTTGCCGAGCGACCTGCACCTGTTCTGCAAGGAGATCATTGCGTACTTGCGGGAAGCGCCCCGCACCGCGACCAAGCCGCTCGACGCCACGAAACCGCGCGTCTCCGCGGCGTACACGCACGTGGCCGAGCTTTCGCAGGGTCCGCGCGGTGTCGCGTCCGCCGACTACACGACAGTCGTCAAGAACGGCCCTCGCGTTTTGTGAACGACCCCCACGCTCGCCTCGCTCGCTGCCCCCAAAGGGGGCGCAGTCAGTCGCTTGGGGCGGCCCGGCGCGACTGACGATGGACCACGTCACCGTTCGGGGCACACCTGCGCGGCGTGGACAGCAGTACGGCAAGCTCGCCGCACCCCGGGTGCACCGCTGCATCGCGGCCTATCGGGACGTTTTCGAGCATCGTGCCGGACTCGAGTGGCGCGCCGCCGTCACCCATGCGCGTGCGTTCGTCGACGAGATCGAGAGGTTTGCGCCTGATGCCATGGAGGAGATGCGCGGCATCGCCGACGGCGCGGGCGTGCCGTTCGATGCGATCCTCGTGCTCAACTGCCGCAGCGAGCTCATGTTCGCCGGTGCGCGCAGCAAGGGCGAAACACCGCCGGGCGAGTGCACGTCGTTCGCGGTGACGCCGGAAGCCAGCAGCGACGGCCACATGCTCCTTGGCCAGAACTGGGACTGGGTGCCGTTCGCCCGCGACGTGTGCGTGCTCCTCGATGTCCAGCGTGAGGATAAGCCATCGTTCGCAACGATCGTCGAAGCCGGAATGCTGGCGAAGGTCGGTGTCAACGCCGCCGGCCTCGGCCTGTGCACCAACACGCTCGTCAGCGAGCGCGACGCCGATAGCAAAGGCGTGCCGTATCACGTGATGCTGCGCGCCCTCCTCGACAGCGAGTCGGTCGACGAGGCGAGTCGTATCCTTGGCTCGGTGCAACGCGCACTGTCGGCCAATTATCTCGTGGCCGACCGGTCGGGCCGCGCGACGAACTTCGAAACTATCGCCGGTGGCAAGGCACAGGTCCACGCGACGCATCCGCACGGCGGGCTCATCGCACACGCCAATCATTTCCTTTGCACGGAGTTTGCCGCGATCGACGCGTACGTTGGCAAGAGCCCGCACAGCCTCACGCGCCTCGCCGACATTCGACGCAGGCTCTCCGAGAGCGATGGCCTGTCGGTGAGGCGCCTGCAGGATATCCTTCGCGACCACGCGCACGCACCCAACGGCATCTGCTCGCATCCCGACCCTGCGGCGCGTCCGCTGTACGCGCGCACCACCGTCGCATCGATCGTGGCCGATCTCACTGCCGGTGAATTCTGGTTTACCGACGGTCCACCCTGCGCGAGCGCGTACGCGCGGTACCGCTTCGCCACCCACGTGGCTCAAACATGACCATGCTCCGCCATTGCGCGCTCATCGGTGTCGCTCTCGTGTGCGGTGTCGCGGCGGCGCAGACGTATCCCGCCAGGCCCGTGCACTTGATCGTCGGCTTCGCCCCCGGCGGTTCCACCGACGTCTTCGCGCGCGCCCTTGCGGTACCGATGGCGAAGGAGTTGGGGCAACCGGTGGTCGTCGAGAACAAACCCGGCGCCGGATCGAGCATCGCTGCTGAGCAGGTGTCGAAGGCCGCGCCAGACGGCTACACACTGTTGCTTAGCCCGCCTGCCGGCTATTCGGTCAACCCCGCGCTCAACCCGAAGCTCGACTACGCGAAGAACCTGCTGCCGGTCACGCTCCTCGGCAGTTCGCCCCTGGTCGTCGTCGTCAATGCCAATTCACCGATCATGTCGATCAAGGACCTGATCGCCGCCGCGAAGAAGTCGCCCGGCGCGCTCAACTTCGCGACCTCAGGCAATGGTTCGGCACCGCACTTCTGCGCCGCGCTCTTCATGCAACTCGCCGGTGTCGACATGGTGCACGTCCCGTTCAAGGGCGGCGCTGAATCCGTGCAGTCAGTGCTCGCGGGCGATTCGCAGGTCACGTTCGCCACGCCGCCAACCGTGCTGAGCCTCGTCCAATCAGGCCGATTGCGCGCCTTGGCCGTGACGAGCCGCGAGCGTTCCCCGTTCATGCCCGACATTCCAGGGATGGCGGAAGCAGGTCTGCCTGCGTACGATCTTGCGTCGTGGTACGGCCTGTTCATGCCCGCGGGTACCCCTTCCGCCATCGTCAAGATAGTGTTCGACGCGGCGACCAATGGCGTGCAACGCCCCGAAGTGAAGGCGGTGCTGCAGAAGGAAGGCACGGAGGTGTTGCTGTCGAAGTCGCCGCAGGATTTCGCGGACTACCTCGCGCGCGATTCCTCGTTCTGGGTCCAGCTCGTCAAGCAGTCCGGCATCACGGTCAACTACGTATGGACACCCGCGCACATTTGCGCCGGCAGGGCGAGGCGATGCGCGCCCGCCTTTTCGGCGGCACGGTCACGACGAGCGCGCATTCCGACTTCGACGATCTCGTCGTCGAAACGACGTACGGCTCGATCTGGAGCCGACCCGGCCTCGATCTCGCCGACCGCATGGTGTGTACGCTCGCCGCGCTGTGCGCAGTGCAGCAGTTGCCGCAACTGCGCCGTTACGTCGACGCCGCACTCAATATCGGGTTGCCGCACGACGCCCCGTTCACGATCTTCGCGCAGATCGGCATTTACGCTGGTTTTGCGGCAACGGAGGCGGCGATGGAGGTCGCCGACGTCGTCTACCGCGATCGTAACGTCGCATTACCGCCGCCGGCCGCGACCACGCTATCGCTGGACGAACTCGACAAGCGCGGACGCGACGTGATGGCAACGCTCCATGGCGACCGCGGCACGCAAGGCTATGCCGCGCCGGAGAACCGCTTCACGAGCCGCCTGTATCCGATGACGATTCCCTACGGCTATGGCGAGATCTGGTATCGGCCGGGCCTCGCGCTCCGGCAACGGGCGATGGTGTCGCTCGCCGGCTTCACGGCGTTGCAGCTCCAGGATCAGCTCAGGAAGTTCGGGCAGTCAGCGCACAACATCGGCCTGACCCTCGACGAAGTATGCGAAGCGATCATCCAGACGTCGCCGTATAGCGGATACGCACCCGCGCTCAATGCGCTGCGATGGCTGAGCGAAGTGATGTGAATGCGGTCGATGCGGACGTTTAGATACGAAAGGAAACATGCAATGACATTGCAGCGAGGCGACAGCGATTTCCTGAAGGAGATTCGAACGAGACTGTATGTCGCGGTTGTCTCGGACGTACTGGATTCGCTCGGATATACCGATCAAGCGATGTCGTCGCACATTCGCCCGCTGGATGACTCCCTCGTGCTGGCGGGCTTCGCGCGGACCGGGTTGTGGCAGGACATCTACCATGTCGCCAAGGGCGAGAATCCCGTATGAGCTCGAGATCGCGCTCATCGACGATCTCCGCAGCGACGAAGTACCGGTGTTCGCCTGCGGTGCAACCGGACGCATCGCGCCGTGGGGTGAGCTCCTGTCCACCGCGTCGCTCGCGCGGGGCGCGGCCGGCTGCGTCACGGATGGCTTGACGCGAGACGTACGGGCGATTCGACAACTCAAATTCCCGGTCTTTCATGGCGGCATCGGTCCGCTCGATTCGAAGGGTCGCGGCAAGACGTCGCAGATTGACGTGCCGGTCGTCTGTGCGGGCGTCCGCGTCGAGACAGGAGATCTGATCTTTGGGGACGCTGACGGGGTCGGTGGCAATACCCAAGGCGATAGAGCAGCAGGTACTCGCCCGCGCCTTTGAAAAGGTTACCGACGAAGACAAGACGCGGCAGGATCTGGCCAACGGCGTGAAGCTCCGCGACGTATTCGAGCGTTACGGGGTGCTATAGCGGGCGTTTGGTACTATCGCACCGTCATCGCCGCTCATTGCGGCGCTGGAGGTTTGGCAGATGACTGAATTCGCTGTCATTCGGATTTTAACTCGCACACTCGCGCGACGTCCACGGCCGGCGCGGCGAGAAACGCAATGAGTACGGTTGCGTCCCCGGCATGGCCCGTCCTACGGCTACAGGAATGGCACGAAACATATGCGACGCTGCACCTGTGGACACAAATCGTGGGAAAGGTGCGACTCGCCCTGACGCCTTGGCTGAACCATAGCTGGCATGTCGCGCTGTACGTCAACGCGCGCGGCCTGACCAGTTCCCTCATTCCGTTCGAGGGACGTGGTTTCGAGATCCAATTCGATTTCGTTGAACACGTGCTCGACGTTAGGACCACCGATGGAACCGGCGCTCGAATTGCATTGCGCCCACAATCGGTAGCGGAATTCCGCGATAGGGTCATGGCGGCGCTGGGGAAACTCGGCATTGCCGTTGCGATCAGCGACTTGCCATGCGAAATCGTCGGCGCGATTCCGTTCGCCGCTGACCATGAGCATGCCGCCTATGACGCGGAGTACGCGAATCGGTTCTGGCGCGCGTTGCTTCAGGTGGACCGAGTCTTCAAGCAATTTCGGACCGGCTTCCTGGGCAAGTGCAGCCCCGTGCACTTTTTCTGGGGCAGTTTCGATCTCGCTGTTACGCGATTCTCCGGACGCCGCGCGCCAAAGTTCAGCGGCGTCGTGCCAGGTCTTGCTACGAAAGTAATGGAGGAGGCCTACTCGCACGAGGTGAGCAGCGCTGGATTCTGGCCCGGGGGCCGTGGGGTCGAGGCATCGTTCTACTCTTATGCCTATCCGTCGACGCGTGCGTTTCAAGTGGCAAAGGTACGAGCCCGAAGGTGCGCACTACGATGACACCCTCGGAGAATTCCTGCTTCCCGTACGAGGCGGTCCGTTCGGCCAGGAATCCTGACGCCTTGTTGCTCGAGTTCCTGAACAGCACCTACGCGGCAGCCGCCGACAGTTCGGCTTGGGATCGCGCAGCCGCTTGAGTGTCCGATGGGCGCAGCCAAAAAATGTAGGGACATCTAGTCAGCTAAAGCGTTGCTTGAACCCGGCCCGACGCTTGAGCACAACTGGCCACGAGTCCGGAAATCGCCAGAGTCCCTTGAAGTGCGGCGATCCCGGAGCGACGACTACAGTTTCGGAGCAGCCTCCCACTTGGGCCTCATTTCTTTGCCCCACTTCTTTGGATCTTCGTGGTGCATTTTTTCCATTTGTTTTGCGACGTCAGGATGTTTCTCCATGACGTGCTTGGTCATCACCTTCACCATTTCGTCCCAGGAACTAGCCGACAACTTCTGATCGCATGTTCCGCCGAGCTCTCTGCATGTCATGGTTTTCATCCGTAGCGACTCCGCTCTACATGGCAGGCAACGGATTGATCTCCATGACTTCTATGGAGGATTGCGGGATCTGCAAGTGCGGGTGGCCCGCGAATGTCCTTGCCGCCGCATCGTGTGAGTCGGCCTCCACGACCCCATACAGCATGATGTCGTTTCTTGTGTCGGCTGTGCCTTGTGCGGTAACGCGCTTGGTCTTGCCGACCCCGGCTCCGTTGTCAGCGAACATCTTGCGGTGATCGCTCATCCATTTTTTCCATTCGCCCTGCATCTTCTCTTCGGCCTGTCGCCTCTTCTCGGGCTCGGTTTTCTTCCATTCGTCGATTACCGAAGCAGGTGCAAGATACGTAACGAGAAATTTCTTCATCGTCCAGGCTCCTTAGAAAATGGTTGCCCAACAGTGCTTCCAGCGCGCAGATGGCGTGTCGGGCCGTTGTCTCTCTTCCCCAGAGAGAATGGTCCTTGCTTTAGGCCATAAGGTCTGTCGGCGGTCCACCATTGCCGGTGTAGGAGATTCAGCAGTCAGCGCACAGTGCAGGCACATCGCGTCGGGTTCCCGACAACGCTGGCCACAGCGCAAGCAGGCCAGCCGCCACCACGACCAGCGCCTCCGGTGCTTGCATCGCCCACAGCGTTGCCGCCGCGATCGCGCACCAGAGGAGCGGGATGGCCAACAGCAGCCATCGGATGCGCCCGCGGACTAGTCCCAGCACTGCGACACTTGCGATCGCGGTCGGGTCAGCTGCGACGCCGAATGTCTCTGCGGTCGTCCACGGACGTCCCGTGAGTGGCGCCAATAGCGGATAACCGAGGATCGAAATTGCAACAACCGAGGTTGCGATCCAAGACATGCCATAGCTTGCGCGTTGCAAGACAAGTCGGCCGGCGAGAACGCCGACAGCGACGAGGAGCAACGCCTCACACGCGAAAGCGGCCGCGAACCACTGCGCCGCCCAATTGATCTGGGCGTAGCGCTGGTAGTGAAATGCGTAAGCGACCCACAACCAGCAGGCTGCCAGTAGACCCGCAATGATGCGTCCGCGGTGCCCATGCTTTCCAATCAGCAGTAGGACGATTGCAAGGCCGATCGCGACCCCTGCCAGCTGCGCAGGCCAAATCGCAAGGTTGTACAGCTCGAGCAGACGGTAGTAGGTTCGCGGCGAGAACAGCAGAAAACTCGTAAGCCGGTACGTCCACCACTCGGACATCAGGCCCGCTCCACCGCCGCGATCATGCGCTGGCGCAACGCCTCGTCGGGCAGGCGACCGTACGCCGCACTCATGTTCTGGCGCACATGTGCAACGTTGCTCGTCGCCGGGATGGCGCAGGTTACGGCGGGGTGCGAGACGATGAACTTCAGCACGAACGGCGCCCAGCTCGTGCAGTCGATGTCCGCTGCCCACGAAGGGAGCGGTTGCCGCGCAAGCGCTTGGAGCAGCGCACCCTCCCGGAACGGCCGGTTCACGATCACCGCGATGCCGCGATCGCGCGCGAGCGGCAGGATCCGCTCCTCGACCGCGCGATCCACCGGGTTGTAGGTCACCTGCACGAAGTCGATCGCCTGGCTCCTCATCAGCTGCTCGATGTCGCGATGGCGACGCCCTTCCGACGTCGTGATGCCGACATAGCGGAGCTGTCCCGCCCCCTTCATCGCGAACAGTGTCGGCAAATGCTCCTGCCAATTGAGCAGGTTGTGGACCTGCACGAGATCGAACCGGTTCACCTGCCATTTGTGGCGCGACCGCTCGATCTGCTCGCGCCCCTGGGCGCCGGACGAGATCCAAACCTTGTCCGCGGAGAAGATGCGTCCCGTCAGTGCCGCCTTGCGCAGGCCGTAGCCGATGACGTCCTGCGACGAGGCGTACATTGGCGACGAGTCGATCATCCGGCCGCCCGCCTCGACGAAGTTGCGCATGACGTCCGTACAGGCGTCCCGCGCAACGGGATCGTCGCCGACGTTGAACGTGATCCAGCTGCCGAGGCCGACGACCGGCAGCGTCTCGCCGGTGGACGGGATCGTCCGAGTCAGGATCGCACGCGACTGGGCTAGCGCAGTCGCAGGTCGCAGCGCCGCATAAGCGCTCGCCGCAGCGAGCGCGCGCATTGCACGACGTCGATTCCACATTGCAGGTTCGCCAAGCGCCATAATGCCGATGTTACTTCGACACGAAATCAAGGCCAACGTTGCGTTACCGGCTCGCGATGGACACTAGGCCGCTGACTGCGACCTAGCGCCATTAACCTTCGGGGTCATCGCGCTTAAGGTATCCGCTGATTACTGCACGCAGCTCGCCAGGGTCCAACGGCTTGCGGAGAAGCCCCTTGACTCCGGCCGCTGAAAGGTCCGCTGGGTCAACAGCTTCTGCGTAACCGGTATACAGGACCACTGGCGGCGCTGCGGACATGCGGCCGATTTCTTCTGCAAGCTGAAGGCCGTTCATCTGCGGCATCGTCTGATCCGTGATGACGAGATCAAACCCTTGGGCGTCGGCTCGAAGCATCGACAGGGCCGCTTCGGGGTCGCTCGCGAAGCTCACCTCGAGCCCCCAGGAACCCAGCAACTCGCGCATGAACCCCCCCACGAACGTCTCGTCGTCGACGACGAGAACTCGTCCGCGCAACCTAAATCCAGTCGCCCGCGACTCAGTCTTGCTTGCGTCTCCGTATACGAGCGTTTCCTCGGATACTTCAATGGGCGGCAACAGTATCCGGAACGTGGTGCCGCGGCCGACGAACGTATCCACGATAACGTGTCCGCCGTGTTCGTGCACGATACCGTGGACGACGGCCAGCCCCATCCCGCTGCCTTTGCCCACTGCCTTCGTCGAGTAGAACGGCTCGAAAATCCGCTTCAGTACGTCGGGCGGTATGCCCGGCCCGGTGTCGCGTACGGCGAGCTCCACGAAGTCGCCGGCAATGCGTTTCAGGCAACTTGCGCAAACGAGGTCGCCCGTGACAAGGGGCCGCACTGCGACATTGATTGTCCCCACGCCGTTCATCGCGTCCCGGGCGTTGATGCATAGATTGAGGAGCACCTGCTCGACCTGGACAGTATCCGCGATCACCTTCGGAACCTCGTCGATCGTGATCTGGACTTCAAGGGTCGAGGGCATGGTTGAGCGAATGAGGTCGTGTGCTTCCGTGACAACTGCAGGAAGCGCGATGGCAACGCGGTTCCCGCGGCGGCCTCGGGCGAAGGTCAGCAGCTGCTGGATCAGGTCCCGCGCGCGTAGTCCCGATGCTTGCGCCTGTTCGAGATAGCGTTTGAGTTTCGCGTTGCCCGCGACTTCCGGATGTTCGGCTGCCAGCGCCACGTATCCGAGGATTCCCGCGAGAATGTTGTTGAAGTCGTGTGCGATCCCCCCCGCCAGATGCCCTATCGCCTCCATCTTCTGCGCTTGCCGCAGCTGCTCCTCCAGACGAGCGCGCTCGGCCTCGGCAGCCATGCGTGCGGTGATGTCCCTCGCGACGGTGATCGCGTGGGTCGCGCCACGGTAGCGCACGGGGATCGTCCGCACCTCGATGAGGAATTGCTCTTCGTTCCTGCGAATGGCTGTCATCTCGATCTGACACGACTCGCCCGCGAGGGTCCGACGTATGAGCGCGTGCAGCGCGTCCACGCTTTCGGTGGGCAACCCCGGAGGAAAAGACTTTCCGATCACCTCGTCGCGCGAATGACCGTACATCTCGAAGTAGGCGGGGTTCGCATCGATCAAGCGGAGATCGGGACCCCAGAGGTTGATGGCGTCCACCGACACGTTGAAGATGGCCCGGTACTGCTCCTCGCTCGCCGTCTCGTCTTCGACAAATTCGAGCTCCCCTTTTTCGTTGGCTGCGCGTCGTTTCGCTTCGAGCCGACGAAGCTCCGTCCGCCGGATCTTTCCCGAGATCGTCTTCGGGATGTCGGCGAATTCCAGTCGACGGATGCGCTCGTAGGGAGCCAGCCGCTGGCGCAGATGCGCGAAAATGTCGGCGGCAAGCCCGGGCGTCGGGCTGTAGCCGGCTCTGAGCGTGACGAAGCATTTCGGTACGGCGAGGCGCAGCGGATCGGGGCTGGGCACGACAGCCGCCTCGCCGATCGCCGGATGTTCGATGGCGACCGATTCCAGTTCGAACGGCGAGATCCGGTAGTCCGACGATTTGAACACGTCGTCCGCGCGACCGACGTACCAGAGGTAGCCCTCGCTGTCGCGCCGGGCAATGTCGCCGGTGCGGTAATGGGTGTCTCCCGCCGGCGCAATCGCCCCCGCGGGGTCGCCCGAATAGCCATCCATCAACCCGACCGGAGGTGGATCAAGGCCGATGGCGACCTCGCCTTCGTCCGCAGGCCTGCCGTCGGCGTCGAGCAGCACGACGTCGTAGCCGGGTAGTGGGCGCCCCATCGAGCCCGCTTTCACCGGCTGGCCAACCGAATTTCCGACCAACGCGGTCGTTTCAGTCTGGCCGAAGCCGTCCCGAACCGTGATTCCCCAAGCCGCCTGCACGCGGTCGATTATCTCCGGATTCAGCGGTTCACCCGCACCAATCAGTTCGCGGATCTCGAGACGCCCGCGAAACGCCGCGAGATCCTCCTGGATCAACATGCGCCAGACAGTCGGTGGCGCACAGAGCGTCGTGACACGGCAACGTTCGAGCACGCTCAGCATCGCCTTCGCATCGAAGCGCGCGTAGTTATAGATGAAGACGCACGCCCCCGCGTTCCAGGGCGCGAAGAAACAGCTCCAGGCGTGCTTTGCCCACCCCGGGGACGAGATGTTCAGATGGATATCGCCAGGACGAAGGCCGATCCAGTACATCGTCGAGAGATGTCCTATGGGGTAGCTCTGATGCGTGTGCGGCACCAGCTTGGGCTTGGCTGTGGTCCCCGAGGTGAAGTAGAGAAATAGCGGATCCGCGGCGCGCGTTGGGACGTCGGGCGTGAAGGCGGTGGAGAAGCCGTTGGATTGGGCGAAGTCCAGCCAGCCGGGGGTTGGTTCGCCGACGCCGATACGCGTGAAATCACCTCCCAGGGCATCGATCTTCGGGGCATTTACCGAGGTTGTGACGACGTGTCGTACGTCACCCCGCGTGATTCGATCCCGCAGATCGTCACGCGAGAGAAGGCTAGCGGTCGGGATCAGGACGACACCAAGCTTGATCGCTGCCAGCATGACCTCCCATAGCGCCGGCTCGTTGCCGAGCATGAGCAGGAGGCGGTCACCACGCTGCACGCCCTGCGCACGTAGCCAGTTCGCGACCTGGTTGGAACGAGCCGCAAGCGCCGCAAACGACAGTCGACACTCTTCGCCCGATTCCTCGACGATCCACAGTGCCGTGTCCTCGTTGCCCACAGCCATCGGATCGAAGTAATCGAGCGCCCAGTTGAAGTGAGGTAGGCGCGGCCATACGAAGCCTTCGCGTGCAACTTCGTAGTCCGCGCGGTGAGCAAGAAGAAAGTCGCGCGATTCGAGAAACGAGGCTGTGGCGGTCATCCGGACTGCTCCCTCCCTGCCCTGGTCAAGGCAGCTGTCCGGATAGTCTAGCGGCTGTCGCGCGAAAAGAGCGCCTCGATTACCAATCCGTTACCAACGAAACTCGCCCGTTACGAGCGTTGTTCTGCCGTCGACCACCTGGCGGCGAACGGGCTACGGCTAGGCGCTGCGCCTCGCGCGCGCCTCGCGCTCGACCATATAGTGGTCGTACCTGGTCCAGTAGCGGCGGTCGGGAGTTTCGTCGGGGGCGTTTGCGCCTACGCGGGTTTGCTGTGCTTCTCCCGACATTTCTGCTGCGACCGACCAGATTTCGCCGCGGTCGAAGCCCATATCGCGCAGCGTGCGGTCGTCGATTTTTCGAAGCACGTCGTAGATAGCGCTTGCCCGCTGCCGTTGCCGGTGGCGCGCGTATGCTCGGCGTGCGATTGCAACGACTGCCCGGATCGATGCAACGATGATCGAGCCGAGCATGAGCGAGCGATAGGCGCGAGCGGCGCGATGCAGCTCGTAGCTCCCGGCCAGCGCGGAAGATGTCGACGGGCTGGCCGCGACATCACCAAGGTCGTTTGCCGCAATCGCGTAGGGCGGCCACGATTCGAGGCCGTCCTCGGAGATCGCCGAATCGTTGCCGGCGGATCCGTATCGCACGATGACGGTCGGGGTGTCGCCGCATGTGTTGCAGGCTGCGACGTCCTCGAACGCAGCCCGATTTTCCGAAACAGTTGATTGGTGCACGGGCAGCCGGCGTAAAGCCAGTCGCGTGTCGTAAGACATGGTTTGCTCCTTCGAAAGTTGGTGCTGTGTTAAATGCCGCTCCCTTATGCAGAGCGTAAACGCGTCATGGAAAGTACCCTTCAGGCGGCAAGCTCGCGCTCGACGTTTCTTGGCACGAACGCATGCTCCTGTATGAACTGTGCAATACGTTCGGCAACCGCGTTCGAGTGAGTGATCGGACCCATGTGCCCCATGCCTTCCATCCTGCAGAACGCCGCGTTCGGCAAGGCAAAGCGCAGGAGTTCGGCGACGCGACGCACCGGTGCACGCATTTCACTTCCAGCCTAGCACCAGTACCGGTGCACGCAGCGAGCGGTAATTGCCGATGCGGGGTGCGTCGTTAGCGAGCGCCACGAAGTGCGCGGCCACTGCGGCGATGCGCATTGCGATGCCGCTCTGCCGATCGCCTGACAGCCGCCGCCACGCGCCAGGGCCACCCCAATACTCGACGAAACGACTTGCAGCACCGGTCAGGTCGCCGAATTGGAGCCGGCGGCGGATATCGCTCGCAAGCTCGATCACTTCGGCTGCAGGCCGCCGCCGACCGTGATAATCGAACAGCAGGCGGAAAGCGACGGGCTCATAGACCGACACGCTGGTCACGCTTTCCGGATGGTAGAGCGCCACGCGCAGCGCAATGGCGCCACCATAGGAATGGCCTACCAGATGCACGCCGCCGGGAACCGATTCGGCGAGACGAGCAATACGCGCCGCGTCGAAAGCGACGATGTCTTCGTCGGCGCCTTGCCATGCCGGCCCAGCCCCGTGGCCGTGGAAATCCGGCGTCAGCACCCGGACTCCCGGCTCGAGTTGTGCACGCAACGCAGCCCACTGTCCACCTGTGCTTGCGCTCGAGTGCAGGCAGATGACCGTTGCCTGACGGTTCATTGGTCGCTGTATGACTCGTTTATCCATCCCATCCTCCGCATCGTTCAAGCATCAATCGACGCGAGTACCTTGCCGATGAAAGTTCCGATTGCCGCCGCAATCAATGACAGCGAGACCGGCGTTGGCTCGCCGAGCGCAATACGCATACCCCGCTGTCCACGACCCAGCGTCAGGTCAACCGCGCGCGGTGGTGTTACACCAGCAGGCACTTCGACAACGACACGCGCTGCACGATGGGCGAGCACAACCGCCAGACCGGTTTGGGCAAGCTCGAGGGAGCCGCCTGGCAGCAGTACGTGGTCATCGGGGCTGTTCTCCTCGGTGATCCAGAGCACACCGTCTGTCGCGCGGACACGCGTTCCTCGACCATTTTTGATGCGAAGTACATCACCGCGATCGAGGGCAACCAGCCTGGCGATTGTCGGCGCTTCCTTGGTCGCGTCGGTGATGCGATTCCTCGGTGTCAACGTCGAGCCGAACGCTTCTGCGTGGGTGTCGATGTCTCGTTCGAAAGCCATCATCGCCATCTCATTTCTCCATTCACGTTTTGCAGCCGCACATCGACTCCTATTTGCGCGCCGTAAAATTGACTGCCTGAACGTGCAGGTCGTGCGCCACCTTGGCCTCCGCCGTGGTGTCACGAAAGCAGTCGAAGCGTTCCGTGATTCGCGGTTCGTGTAACCGCGACGCGAGAGCAAGCTCCGCAAGTTCCGACTCCGGCAGTGCCCCGGCGATGCATGCCGCCCACAGGTCCGGGCTGTTGCGCACCTCGAACTTGAGTTCGCGCTGAACCACGACGTCGGCGAGATAGAGGCGCCCACCCGGACGCAGCACCCGATAGATCTCGGCGAACACCCGGGACTTATCGGGCGCGAGGTTGACAACGCCATTCGAAATCACGACGTCGACGCTCTCGTCGTCCACGGGTAATTGTTCGAAGAACCCGGCGCGGATCTTGACGATCGCACCCAGGCCGGCTTCGGTAGCCGCGTGGGCTGCGACGTGTCGCATGGTGGGTGTCATGTCGACGCCGATGGCGTGCCCAGCCGGCCCGACACGACGAGCCGCCAGCAGCAGGTCCATGCCGGCGCCGCAAGCGTGGTCGAGGACGGTCTCGCCGGGGTGGATCGGTCCGATCCGCAGCGGATTGCCGACGCCGGCAAAGCGCGCCGTGCACGCGTCGGGTAGCAGCGCCAGCTCGTTAGCGTCGTACCGGAGATACTCGGCCGCGTAGCGTGGACCGCGGTGAAAGTGAAAATCGCCACTGGGATCGCGGGCAACGCGGTCGTAGGTCGCAAGCACTTGCGCGCGCAGCCCGGCAACGTCGAATCCGATGGGGCATGTGGTTGCCATTGTTGGGTCTCCTCTCTTATCGACGGACGGATCAGGCCATGATCGGTGCGAGTGCGGCGCCGATGCGCGCGCCTTGCTCCGACGTGATCATCCCGTTCAGCAATTCGCCGAAATGGGGAATCCGCACGCCCGACCCGATGTACTGCCAGCGATAAGCGGCAAGCACGGTGGCCTTCAGGGTTTCGACCTCGGTCGCCTGCATGGGTCGGCCGCAGATTTCCACGAAGTAGTGCGTATCGGCCGCGGACTGGGCCTGCAGGATTCCGTCGACGGCGCCCACCAGCGCAATCAGGTCGTCCACCGCTGCATCCCGCGCCTCGGGCGTGAGCTTCGCGTTCTCCCGCACCCATTCCAGTTCGTCCAGGATCGCGTGCTGCGATTCCTCTTTCGCGTGAAAGAGGAACACATCCTTGAACAGCGGGGAAAGCTCGCTGTCCGGATCGATGCTCTCGCGATAGTGCGCCAGCACGAACAGTTCGATAAGGCAGGTCAGTGCGAGCACCGACCAGGTCGACTTGCTCAGCACAACCGACGCCACATCGTTCGGCTGCGGCAGAAACGAATATCCCGCCGGCATCCCGGCGCCGATCAGAGTCTCGATCCGGCGAAACAACTCCTGGTGCTTGAGTTCTTCGTCGGTGAAGCGAACCAGCGCCTCGAGCGCGATCTGGTCGCCGAGCCCATGGTCGCGACTCAGCTCGAGCATCTTGACGCCAATGTAGCGCTCGACCAGACCGAAGATGTTGGCGTAGGAGCGGCCCTGGACTTGCGATAGCAGGCGGCGCTCGTCGGGACCGAGGAACGGCACCCGGTTAGCGAACGACAGCCCGTCAGGCAGGAATTTCTTCGTGAAGTCGAATTCGCGATGGCGAATCACATCGCGGTCGATGTCCCACCGGACGCGCTTGGACACTTGCACGGCCTTGGCGTAGCGTGCGGAATCGACGTGAGGTTGCAGGTTGGATTGCATGGTAGGCATGAAGGGTCTCCTCGGGGTATGGTTGATTGGTGCGGCGGCATCGCCGAAACCGTTGGCGGCACGCGCATGACGAGCCCAGCCGTCGAGCGCGGCCGCGGTGCGGGAATGGCGAATGGCCTGCGTGGTCATGAGCGTCGTACCTTTGATGACAAGTGATTTCGTGTCGGCATCGGACCTTCTTAAGACCAATGCCGGAACACGGTGCCCACTTTGCCCGCGCCACGTATCCGCCCGACGACAGTTCGGGAGCAATTTGTTTCGTATGTATCAGGGTCGCTGTTGCACGCTCCACCGGTGAATCCCGGTACGGCGCACGGTCGGGTGGGAAGGTGGGTTGCATGGCGCTATACTTCCAGCGCGATGCCGATCAAGCCTAAGCGGGGATCATGGCACTCAACGGCCGCATCCTAATCGTCGAGGACGACACCACCGTGCGCCAAATGCTCGCGGAGTACCTCGGCACGCACGGCTATGAGGTCGAGCAGGCGGACCGCGGCACGGCGATGCGCGAGACGGTCGAAAAGTGCCTGCCGGACGTCGTCCTGCTCGACGTCAACCTCCCTGGAGAGGATGGTTTTACACTCGCGCGCTTCCTGCGCGAGCGCTACGACGTCGGGATCATCATGGTGACCGGTTCCGCCGAGGTGGCGGATCGCGTCGCCGGGCTTGAAGTCGGTGCTGACGATTACGTCGTCAAGCCTTTCGACCTGCGCGAACTGCGGGCCCGGGTCAAGAGCATCATTCGACGTATGCAGGCACGCCCTGCGGTCTCGGCGACAGCCGACGCCGCGGCTGCGGAGCCTTCGTCACGAGTGCGGGTAGGTACGCGCATCCTCGATCTCGCTTCGCACCAGCTGTTCGCGTCCGACGAGAGCGAAATTCCGCTGACGGGTATGGAGTTCGAGTTGCTCAAGGTCTTCCTTGAACGACCGAACCAGGTCCTCAACCGTGACCAGCTCCTCACGCTGACACGGAACCGCGAGTGGGAGCCGTTCGACCGCTCGATTGATATTCGCATTGCGCGCGTACGCCGCAAGATCGAGGCCGATCCGGAACACCCGCAGGCGATCCGCACTGTGCGTGGCACCGGCTATATGTACGTCCCGCCGCGTGATGCTTCGTAATGCGACGGTTGCGTTTGTAACCGGCTGGTAACAGTGCCTGCGAAGCAATTGCATATTTTGATTCTTGGCGGCACGGGCTTTACGGGGCCGCATCAGGTGCGGTACGCGCTGGAGCGCGGGCACAGGGTGACTCTGTTCAATCGGGGCAAAGCACCGATAGGCTGGCCCGGGCAAGTCGAAGAATTGATCGGTGACCGAAACACTGGCGATTTGACGGCGCTGGAGGGTCGCGAATGGGATGTGTGTATCGACAATCCCACCACACTTCCGTTCTGGGTACGGGACGTCGGCCGCATCTTGCGCGGCAGAATTCAGCAGTATGTTTTCATTTCAACGATCTCGGTGTATGCCGACAACGACCGTCCAGCCGACGAGTCCGCCCCTCTCACGAGGTACACGGGCACGGACGCGATGGCCGAGACCCTGGAATCGTTTCGCGCGAACGTCGGCGAGCTTTATGGACCGCTCAAGGCGGCTAGTGAGCAGGAAGCGAAGGAACAATTTCCGGGGATGACCACAATAATCCGACCCGGCCTGATCGTCGGACCGGGCGACCAGAGCGATCGCTTTACGTACTGGCCTGTCTGTCTTTCGCGAGGAGGCGAAGTCCTGGCGCCTGGCGACGGGTCCGATCCCGTCCAGATTATCGATGCCCGCGACCTCGCGGAGTGGACGATCCGCATGACCGAATCGCGTACCTTCGGAACGTTCAATGCGACCGGGCCGGAAGAGCCGATCCGGATGCGCGACTTGCTGACGGGGATCGCAACGGCAATTCACTCTGACGCGCGAATTACGTGGGTGCCGCCGAAATTCCTGGAAGCGCAGAAGGTCGTCCCATGGAGTGATATGCCGGTATGGGTCCCCGGTGAAGGCGACAGCGCAGGGTTCGCAAGGCGCAGCATTCGCAGCGCCGTTGCGGCTGGACTGACGTTCCGCCCGCTCGCGATCACTGCCACGGACACACTTGATTGGTTCAAGCGGCAGCCAGCGGACCGACAAGCAAAGTTGAAAGCGGGCATGTCGCCTGAGCGAGTAGCCGCGTTGTTGTCAGCATGGAAGTCCGCTTCACGCGTGGACTAAGGCGATTCATTGAAGATGTAGCCGCTACGACGCTCTGCCAGTAGGATGCCGCTGTCATTGAAGGG
Organism: uncultured beta proteobacterium; assembly: GCA_963726935.1. Lineage (GTDB taxonomy): Bacteria > Pseudomonadota > Gammaproteobacteria > Burkholderiales > Casimicrobiaceae > PALSA-1003. The sequence continues at coordinate 5,028 of CAVSEH010000034.1, read as the reverse complement.
AGACCACGATGAAGACGCTTCTGCTTGCAGCCGCGCTAGGGGCCTGGGTCGGATCCGCGACGGCCGCGGATACGGCCTCGGGGTCGTTCAAGAACCAGAACCTGGGAATGCAGATCAAGAGCGCCCTCGCCTTTCCCGGGAAGTCCTTGATTGACAAGAGCGACGTAATCGTCGTGGCCGTCACCAGTGCCGAGATGGACGCGGACGCGCTCGCCGCGTACTACGATCGCCGCCGGGCAGTCGACCAGCGCATCAAGGACAACAACACCGGCGTGGTCTTCTTCGAGTTCCGCCCCGACGGCAACTACAAGGGCTACTCTTTCTACTTCGCCCCGGGCAACGGCTGCGGCTATTGTGGCGGCAACATGGGGATCACCACGACCGTCAAGCTCGCCAAAGGGCGCCTCGCGGGAACGCTCAAGGGCACCGACACGAACCGCACCTTCGACATGACCCTCGACCTCGCGGTCCTGTCCGACGATCACGGCGCCCCGCTGCCGCCGGACGGCGGTGCGCCCGGCAAGGCCTACCTCGACTATCACGCCGCGCTCGTGAAGCGCGACGCCAACGCGCTGCGAACCGCTCTGTCCGACGAGGGGCGGAAAATCCAGGCCGGGGCCATCAAGGAGGGCAAAGGCGCCGCGTACATGAACTACCTGGCGAAGGAGCACCCTACTCAGTCCGTCAAGATCACCAAGGGCTGGAGCAATGGCAAGGCGGCGGTGATCCTGTTCGACGGCGAAGGGAGCGTGCTGAAGCTCACCGGCGAGGCCATTCTATTGAACCAAGGCGGCACTTGGCGGGTCGATGACGAGTTGACGGACGTCGTCATGAAATAACGATCCTGGCAACGTCCCTTTCGCAATCACTACTTGAGCTTGCCGCGCCCCTCAACCTGCCAAATCGTTTCGATGCGCCCGCCCCGGACACCTACGATTTCCTCGTGCAGATGAACCGTGGTGTCCGAATAGCCGACGATCAACTCGATCTTGTCGCCAATCTTCGGAGCAGGGCTCGGCTGCTCCAGTTCGATTTTGGTGTGCTCGGCCGAAAGCTTCATGGCACTGACGGGCGGTATCCCGCGAGGCGCCGGCATCGCCGCATCTCCGCTCATCGCCTTCCTGCCGGCGTCGACGACGATTCGGGTCGGCGTTGGTCGGCTCGTTACCGTCGTGAGCACGACAAGCGCTGGCGCAAAGTCGACATGATAGTGCGTGAGGTAGTGCATATCGCTGAAAATCGCGCCGCCCACCTGCACCTCGGTCACTCCGGGTTGCTGCGCACAGTAGGGAAAGGTACCCGTGCCGCCACAGCTCACGACCGCGACGCTGTGGCCGGCCGCTGCGCAGGCCCGGGCGCTTGTCGTGAGCGCGGCGACGGCGTCGCGAACCGTGCGCTGCTTCTCGGCCGGGTCGGCAATGGTCGTGGCCTGGCTCTCCCAGCCCACGACGCCAACGAAGCGAAGACCCGGTCGGCTCGCTATCTCGCGCGCGAATGCGACGACCGGCGCACCCGGTTCCACGCCCGCGCGATTCATGCCGATATTGACTTCGATCGCCACGCGCAGCCGCTTGTCGGCACGCGTGAATGCCGCGTCGAGCTCCGTGAGATTCTCGATGCTGTCGACGCAGACGATCGGATCGGCGCGGTCGGCAAGCCGCACCAGCCGGTCGATCTTGATGTGCCCAACGATCTGGTTGGCGATCAGGATATCCCGGATGCCTGCGGCGGCCATCACTTCGGCTTCTCCAAGTTTCGCGCAGGTAACACCGATCGCGCCGGCGGCGATCTGCATCTTTGCGATCTCCGGTGTCTTGTGTGCTTTCGAGTGCGGCCGCCAGGCGACACCGTTGGCGCGGCAAACGGCGACGATCCGTCCGATATTGGCTTCCATGATGTCGAGATCGACAAGCAGCGCCGGCGTATCCAGCGCGAACTTGGCCTGACCGATCAGGCTGGGCGACGACGCCGTTCGGGTGTCCATCGGATGCTCTCCTAAGCTCGGGCGCCCTGACGGACACCCGCGGCAGTGTACGCATCCTCGACCAGGCGCAGCGTTTCGAGATTGTCGGCTGGATTGGTTTCGAACGGCGCGCCGCTATCCAGGCAATCGACGAAGTGCGCAATGACGCCGTCGAAGCTGGCCTGGTAGCCGGCATCCTTGTCGTAACTCTTGCTTCGCGGTGCGGCGCCGAGCAGGCGTAGCTTGGAATCCGCGAACGTGGCGCTCGCCTTGCCGCCCACGACTTCCAGGTAATCAGGCGGACGCGAGGGGTAACCGGGGGCCGCCATGGTGCCGGTCACGTCGACCGGCGCACCGGACGCGGTTTCCATGAAGATTGTCGCCAGCGTCTCGCCGCGCACGTCGGGGATAGTCCGCGCCGTACGCGCTCCGATGACGCGCAACTCGCCGCAAAGATAGCGCATGACATCGAGGTGATGAATCAGCACTTCAGCGATCATCAACCGCTGTTCGTGTTGCATGAAGGGCTGGCGTTCGAGCGATGGCCGCAGGCCGCTCGCGTCGGGCAGCATCCCGGAAGTGATCATCGCCATGCGCGCAAGCAGCACATCGCCGAGCTCCCCCGCGGCTATCCATCGCTTAAGTTCCCGGTACCACGGCCGGAATCGCCAGTTCTCATGCACCATGAGGCGCGACTTGCCCTCGACCCGCCGGACCAGCGCCTCCGATTCAGCCAGCGTCGGCGTCATCGGCTTCTGGCAAAGCACATCGATGCCGCGCGCGGCGGCAGCTTCGACCCAGGCCGCATGGGTTTCGCGCGGCGAAGCCACGTCGAGCGCGTCTATCGCTTCGCTGGCGAACATGGCGTCGGCATCACGATAGACCTTCGGGATGGAGAACTCTTCGGCACGCTTGGCAGCCTTGGCGGCATCCGGGTCGCATACGGCGACCACGCGCACTCGCGCACCCAGCTTGCGCCAGCCGACGAGGTGATGCCAGCTGATCATTCCCGCGCCGGCTAGCGCGACCTTCAGCGGTTCGGACTTGCCATGCGTGACGCCCATGTTCAACCCCCAAAACCAAACAATCGTGCCGGATTGCGCGCAAGCACGCGCATTCTGTCCCCGGGATCGGGCAGCCACCGCGACAGCGGCGCCATCACGTCCACGTAGGTCGGACGCCGAGGGACATTGATAAACGGCCAGTCCGATCCCCAGATGCATCCATCCACTTTGAAACTCTTCAGCAATTCATCCACGAACGGATCCAGATCGTCGAATCCTGCGAGCATGCGCGAGACGCGAAACAGCGACGACAATTTGACCGTCGTATTGCCGGCGCGTCCAAGCGCAAGAACTGCCTGGAATCCCGCGTGACCGGTCCCGACGGCGATGTCTCGGACCCCGAAATGGTCGACCAGGACCCGAATGCCGCTGGCGCTCAGTGTGGCAGCCGCAGCCGGCCATTGCGCGTCGTCAGCGTAGACCTGCGCAAACCATCCAAGCGACTTGAGCCGCTGCAGCAAGCGCGGCGCACCCGGCCGCGACAAGGCATCGGGCTCGTAGCTCACCAGGTTGAACCGCACGCCGACGACACCTGCGGCGGCCAGATCCTCGAACGCGCGATCGCTGGCGTCGGGATCCACCGCTGCGATTGCCTTGAACCGGCCCGGATACGCCCTCACAGCGTCGAGGTTCGCCCCATTGTCGGTGCCGTAGCCGCTCAACTGAATCAACACCGCGTTGCTGACACCATGGCGGTCAAGCGCCGCGCAGAATTCCTCGCGCGTTCCGCCCTCGTCCGGACGGGGCTGATACCCTTTGTTGCCGGTGAGCGGAAATCGGGCCGTATCAATGATGTGAGCGTGACAGTCGACGATTTGCTCTTCCATGGTCCGATCGCACCTTTCTCTGAATCACCTAGACGATCGCTTCGGTCGTGGCGGGATCGAACAAATGGATGGCGGCGGTATCCAGATAGACTTCGAGTCGATCGCCGCTGCGCAGCCTCGTGTCGCGCCCGATGCGCGCGATCAGCTCCTCGTTCGAGGCGTCCAACGCCATCACCAACAACGTTTCGGCACCCAGCGACTCGACGGCGACGATGCGCGCGGGCAATCGCGCGACCTCCGACGGGCTGTCGGCGGGTGCGTTTTCATACAAGTCCTCCGGCCGGACGCCGATGATCACGTCATGCCCGACATGCCGGCCGAGTGCCACCGCGGCGCGCTTGGGCAGCGCAACGACACTGCTGCCCGCAAAGCGGACGACGGGACGCCCGTCCCGCGCTTCGAGGCGCCCCTGCAGCAGGTTCATTGGCGGATTGCCGAGAAACTTCGCCACGAATGTGTCCGCAGGGTTTCTGTAGACGTCGAGCGGGCGTCCCATCTGCACGACCTTGCCCTCGTTCATGATGCAGATGTTGTGGCCCATCGTCATCGCCTCGACCTGGTCGTGCGTCACGTAAATCGACGTCGTGCCGATATCGTGCTGCTGCTTGATCAGCTCGTTGCGGGTGGTGACACGCAGGGCAGCATCCAGATTGGACAGCGGCTCGTCGAACAGGAACACCTTGGGATCACGGACGATCGCGCGGCCGAGCGCTACGCGCTGGCGCTGACCGCCGGAAAGCGCGTGCGGCTTGCGCTTCAGCAGCTGCGCCAGGCCAAGCCTCTTCGCTGCGTCGTGCACTCGGCGGTCAAGCTCCGTCTGATCGACATTGCGCCGCCGCAAGCCGAAAGCCAGATTGTCGTACACCGTCATATGCGGATACAGGGCATAGGATTGAAACACCATCGCGATATCCCGCGACTTCGCTGGAACCTGATTCACGATCCGACCATCGATGGACACGGTACCGGACGTGATCGGCTCCAGGCCCGCGATCATGCGCAGCACGGTGGACTTACCGCAGCCCGATGGGCCGAGCAGAACCATGAATTCGCGATCCGCCACGGTGAAGCTTACGTCGTGAACCGCCGGCGCAGCTGCGCCGGCGTACCGCTTGCACAGATTGTCGACCGTTATGACCGCCATATTTGCATCACGTTGCGCACCGGGTTCGAA
>CAVSEH010000033.1:0-71635 GCA_963726935.1 uncultured beta proteobacterium | reverse complement strand
AGCGCATTGTGTCCAATACCTATGACAACGACATTGTTCGCGCACGCCAACTCGCTGCTCGCCTGCGGAATGACCATGCTGTCGTGCCAGGACCAGATCGATGTAATCGGCACAGGTGACGGACTGGACTCATTCCTGTTGAGTTCGGTCAGCCATCTGTTGCCGGGTCGCATTTGCGCGAGGCAGCGGCCTGGAAAGCTCCACGCAAGCAAGCTGCCATGATGGGGCGTCCCGATCGTGATGAGCTGCTCGACACGCGACACACCGTAGCGCCTCAGGTAGGCTCGGGACACCAAGCCGCCCATGCTGTGGCCGATCAGGACGACGCGCTGCGCACCCGTTGCAGCGCAAACAGCGGCGATCTTCGTGGCAAGCTGCCCAGCATAACGCTCGATATCCGCGTGCGGTGGACCATAGTTGACCGTATACACGCCGCTGATGCCCGCGCGCGCGAGATGTCGTCGAAATCCAAACCACACGCCGTCGTTAACGAGCACGCCGTGCACCAGAATAACGGGGCGCGCGCACGGCGCGGGGGCCGGATCGCGCATCACCAAGCGATGCAGCACCATGAGCGGCCACGAAGCCGCGATCGCCAGTACTTCGTCGACGAACGTCCGCATCGATCGCGTCGGACCGAGTTGAGCACCGGGCGGTCGCGGCGTGCGCCAAATCCAGGAAATGAGGAACCACAGCGCTACCAGCAGGACGACCGGTGTCAGGTAAGCGATCGGCGCGCCCACGATGAACCACCATCCCGGTACACCGCTGGCGGTCGCGTGCTTGGCCCACGAGACGTAACTGGTGCCCCCGGCGGCCAGCAGGACAAACAGGAGTAGCGCGGTCACCGGTTGCGCCCGCGCAAGTCGATGACCCGGATCACTGCACCGTCGCAGAAACCATGGCGCGATGTAGGCGGCGCCACATCGGGTTCCAACAGCGCTCAGGCAGGAACGAGCCCCTTGCGGAAGCGGTTCAGCTGCTGCACGGTTTCGAACGGTTGTCCGAACAGCGACGACAGGTTCTTGAGGATCATGCGCGAGACGCGCTGTTCCCAATCGCCGTTGAAATCGATCTGCTCATCGAGCCAGCGCTCGAGCCACTCCGGGTCCGGCAAGCGGCTCTGCACCGTGTCGTTCGGAAACATCTGCTTGTTCACGTGCAGGTTGGTCGGATGCAGAGGTTTGCCAGCGCGATGCGGGCTCGCCATCAACACTCCGATCTTGGCGAAGGCACGCTTGGCTTCCTCGCCACAACGCTCGATCGCGCGGCGCATGAAGCGCAAGTACGCGCCGCCATGCCGTGCCTCGTCCTGCGAAATCAACCGGTAGATCGCCTTGATCACCGGTTCGGTGTGCCACTCCGCGGCGCGTCGATACCAGTGATTGAGACGGATCTCGCCGCAAAAGTGGAGCATCAGCGTTTCGAGCGGCGGCGCCGGGTCGAAGTGAAAGCGCACAGCGTGCAACTCGTCTTCGGTCGGCACCAGGTCGGGCCGGAAGCGCCGGAGGTATTCCTGCAGTACGAGCGAGTGCTTTTGTTCTTCATAGAACCAGATCGACATGAACGCGGAGAAATCGCTGTCGGCGTGGTTGTCGCGCAGGAACATCTCGGTTGCCGGCAGCGCCGCCCACTCGGTGATGGCGTTCATCTTCACCGTTTGCGCCTGCTCTTCGGACAATGCCTCGGCATGGAAGTGCGTCCATGGCACATCCTCCGCCAAGCTCCAGCGAACCTGTTCAAAATCCTGGAAGAGCTCGTGATAGAGCATAGGGTTCCGGTCGACCGGCAGGGTCAACGGGTACCCTGCCTTAACATCCAGATACGATTCTGCCACGTTCGGACGCCTTCGTTGGAGCGTCTCGGGGGCGAGTCGCGGGCGCGATGCTACCACGGCCGGGGCGGGGCGTCGCAGCTTCCCGACGTCAAGGTGACGCCTGACGGGTCGCCTCGGGCCCGCTGTCCGCCCGGCGGGTCTTGAGGGCGGGGATGGTATCGCCCAGATCGGGCACCAGCAAAACGCCCGGCAGCGACTTGCGCAGCCGGCGGGTCATTTCTCCGCCGGCCCACAGTGCGACCTGGGAGGGGAGCGCTCGACGCAACGTCGCCAGGCTTTCGCCGGCCTGCCGCATAGGGAAGGCAGCGGAGAATGACAGCCCAACGATCTGAACCTTGTGCGCGAGCGCAGCGTTGCGGATGTCGTCGAGCGGCGTCTGGGTGCCGAGCGAAATGCATTGCGCGCCCTCTGGGACGAGCAGCGCCTCGACCATCAGCAAGCCGAGCCCGTGCTGCTCCCCGGGCAGCGTGGTCAGCAGCACCCGGGGCATTCCGGACTGTCGTGGGAAGGTGTTGATCGCGGTACGCATGGCCACATGCAACTGCTCGGTGAACAAGTGCTCCTCGAACACCTGCAGTTCTCCCCGCATCCACATTTCTCCTACCGCCCGGTGCAGCGGCACGACGGTGTTCAGTACAAAACGCTGCAAACCCTCTCGCATCAGTTGACTGGCCAGCGCATGCTGCAACGCCGACGCGTTGTGGCTCTTCAGAAGTCCGAGTAGGTCGCGCTCGAGCGCCGGCGCAAGCGTATCGCGCTTTGGAGCGGCCCGCGTTTCGGCCAGCGTATTCAGTTCCGCGAGAGACCGCCGGATGAGTTTGCCGGGACGCATCCCGGCGTCCATCAACCGCTTGATGGCGCGCAGCTTGGCGACCTGCTCCTGCGGATACTGGCGCTCGGCGTTGTCGTCGCGCTGCGGCTCCGGAAACCCGTAGCGGCGTTCCCAAATACGCAGCACATCCTTCGACAAGCCCGTGTCGCGCTCGACGGCACTGATATTCAGCAGCACTTGCGCGTGGTCCATCAGTCTTGGTCCAAAAAGGCAGGTTGACGACGGGGCATCAGTTAATTACCCTAGCACCTGTGATCGCGTTTGTCCATGACATCAGCGCGGTTTTGACGGTTTTGTCCACCCACAGCCTACGAGAGACCTCATGCGCGCCGCTATCCTCGTCACGATCCTGCTGACCGCCCTTCTCGCTGCCACTCCAGCGATGGCTGCGGAAGCCGATGCCTGCCCCGGCATCCTCAACTACACCTTCAACAGCCTTCAGACCGGCAAGACGGAATCGCTGTGCCAGTTTCGCGGCAAGGTGCTGCTGATCGTCAACACGGCGAGCTATTGCGGCTATACGCACCAGTTCGAAGGTCTCGAAGCACTCTACCGAAAATACAAGAGTGCCGGATTGGTCGTGCTGGGCTTCCCCTCCAACGATTTCGGCGGCCAGGAGCCCGGCAGCAACAAGGAAATCGCCGAATTTTGCAGGCTGACGTATGGGGTCGAATTCCCGATGTTCGAGAAGTCGAGCGTGACGAGCGTGAAGACCAATCCGCTGTTCGCCGATCTCGTTGCGCGGACCGGCCAAGCCCCGCAATGGAATTTCCACAAGTACCTCATCGACCGTGATGGCAAGCGCGTCACCAGCTTCGGTACCCGCGTCGAACCTGACGACCGGGCGCTAGTGACGTCCGTGGAAAGACTGCTGGCCGAAAAGCCCGCCGCGCCCAACGGCTGAGTCAGGTCAGGCGTTCGGCAGCCGACCGGCGATTCAACGCGTCGGTTTGAATCCATCCACAATCATTCTGCGTATGTCTGGAGAGATACGAGGCGTCGTGCGGCGATGATCGTTCTAAACGCCGCGCCCGGCGCCCACGAAAGTTCGCAGCGGAATCCAGCGGGCAGCTCTGTGTCAGCCGTCCCGCGCATAGCCTAGGGGGCATTTCTTTGCGTGTCGCGATCATCGGTTCCGGAATTGCCGGCTTGGGCTGCGCCCGACTCCTGCAGGATCAGGGGTGTCAGGTCGTGGTGTTCGAGGCGAATGACTATGCCGGTGGCCACACGCACACCGTCGATGTCACGCTCAACGGTATCACGACGCCCGTCGACACAGGCTTTCTCGTCTATAACGATCGCACCTATCCGCGGCTCATCGCCCTGTTCGATCAACTCGGGATCGAATCCGCACCGAGTACGATGAGCTTCGCAGTGCGCGACGATGAGGACGCGGTCGAATGGGCGGGCACCGACCTGGCGGCGTTGTTCGCGCAGACGACCAACCTCGCGCGCCCCGCATTCTGGCGCATGCTCGCCGACATCCTGCGCTTCAATCGCGACACGACGGCCATGCAGCGCGCCGACCGCGTTTACTGCATAACGCTGAGCGAGTATCTCGACGAGGGTCGGTATTCCGCTCCGTTCCGCGACTGGTATCTGCTACCGATGGCCGCGGCCATCTGGTCCGTACCGCTTTCCGACGTGCTCGACTTTCCGTTACCGACGTTCGTGCACTTTTGCGACCGTCACGGGCTCCTGCAGATCCGGGACCGACCCCAGTGGCGTACCGTCGCGGGTGGCGCGCGCACCTATGTGCAGCGCATCGTCGCGCAACTCGACGACGTCCGCCTGTCGACGCCGGTGCGCCGCGTTCGCCGCGACGCAAATCACGTCGAGATCGAAACGTCACCGACGACGGCCGAGCGCTTCGACCAGGTCGTGTTCGCCTGTCATAGCGACCAGACGCTTGGGCTGCTGGCCGACCCAACGCGTCAGGAGTCGGAGCTGCTGGGGAGCGTGCGCTACCAATCCAATCGCGTGTTGCTGCATACGGATTCGCGCCTCATGCCACGGCGTCGGCGCGCGTGGTCAGCGTGGAACTATCTGGCGGCGCGCGAACGGACTGATCTGCCGGTGTGCGTGACGTACTGGATCAACAAGCTCCAGCCGCTGCCGTTCGATACGCCCGTGCTCGTGACGTTGAACCCGCCCTTCGAGCCGTCGGCGCATTCGTTGATCGACGAATTCGAATATGCCCATCCGGTCGTGAAAGGCGCGGCGGTCGCGGCGCAGCAGCGCTTCGCGCCCCTGCAGGGCCAGCGCCGCACGTGGTATGCCGGCGCATGGTTGGGTCACGGCTTCCACGAAGACGGACTCGAGTCCGCGCATCGGGTCGCCGACGGCATCGCGGCGCAGTCGGCGGCGGTCGAGGCCGAGCTCGCGGCCGCATGAGGACGACACATGAGCGCCATGACCGCTAGCATCGTCCACGGCAGTGTGATGCATCGCAGGCTGCGTCCGGCACGCAATCAATTCGTCTACTCCGCGTTCTCGCTCGCGCTGCCCCTGTCTCGTCTCTCCGAATTGCCGACCCTGGGCATCGCCTGGAATCGACACGGCCTCATCAGCTTTTACGATCGCGACCACGGCGCGCGCGACGGCAGCGCCCTGGAACCATGGATTCGCGCGCTTTTGGCGAGCGAAGGCGTGGATGCCAACGGCGAGGTCGTGCTGCATGCATTTCCGCGCATGCTCGGCTATGTCTTCAATCCGGTGAGCTTCTGGGTGTGCCACGACCGCGAAGGCCGCATCCGCGCGGTGCTATGCGAGGTCTGCAACACGTTCGGGGAACAGCACAACTACCTCCTCGCGCATCCGGACGGACGTCCGCTGGTTAGCGGTGAGACGCTACGCGCCCGAAAGGTTTTTCACGTGTCGCCGTTCTGCGAAGTCAACGGCGGTTATCGGTTCCGCTTTCATTTCGCGCCCCATCGCTGGCTCGCGCGCATCGACTACGACAATGACTCCGGTGATGCATTGCTCGAGACCTCGATCTCCGGTGCGGCCACGCCGTTGACACGCGCGGCCGTATCCCGCGTGCTTTGGCGCTACCGATGGTTCACAGCCGCTGTGATCGTGCGCATTCACTGGCAGGCGGTCAGGCTGTGGGCGAAGCGCGTGCCCTACATCGCCAAACCAAAACCACCCTTGCAACGGACAACCCGATGACCACCCTCTACTCTTCGCTGCCTGCCGGGGCGCCGCGCCATTCGCTGCCGGCGACCAGTCGCCTGCTCTTCGCTCTACTCGACCGCATGGAATACGGTTCGCTCACGTTAACCACGCCGGACGGCGTCACGCGTCGCTTCGGCCCTGGCGCAATGGCCAACTCGCTCACGAGGAGCAGGCCCGCAGCGGACCTTACGCTGCGCGACTGGCGACTTTGTCGCGATGTCATCACCGGTGGCGACATCGCCTTCGCGGAAGCGTACATGGATGGCCGCTGGCACACCGGCGATCTCACGACGCTGCTCACGGTCATCGCGTTCAACCAGCGTGCACTTGAACGCGCGTTCTACGGAAGCTGGTGGCGACAGCTCGCGTTTCGTCTCAAGCACGTTCTGCGCAGCAACTCGAAGCGGCGCGCGCGAAAGAACATCGTCGCGCACTACGATCTGGGCAATGATTTCTACCGGCTTTGGCTCGATCCCACGATGACGTATTCGGCGGCGCTGTTCGAAGGGGAACCCCAGCGGTCTCTCGCGCGGGCGCAGGACGACAAATACGTACGCATCCTGCACGAGCTTCGGCTGCCGCCTGGCGCGCACGTTCTGGAAATCGGTTGCGGCTGGGGCGGCTTTGCCGAAACCGCAGCGCGTGCCGGTCATCGCGTGACCGCGGTGAGCCTCTCCGACCAGCAGACCGCGTATGCGCGTGCGCGCATCGCACGTGCAGGGCTCGCAGATCGCGTCGAATTTCGCATCCAGGACTACCGCGATGTCCGCGGACAATTCGACGGTATCGCCTCCATCGAAATGTTCGAGGCGGTCGGCGAACGATATTGGCCGATTTATTTTCAGGCGGTGAAAAGCGCGTTGAAGCCGGGTGCAAGGGCGGCGCTGCAGACGATCACGATCGCGGATGACCGGTTCGAGCAGTACCGGCAGACGAGCGACTTTATCCAGCAGTTCATTTTCCCCGGTGGCATGCTCGCTTCCCCGTCTCGCTTCGTCGGTGTGGCCCGCGGCCTCGGATTCGAAGTCGACGCCGTTCTGCGTTTCGGACACGACTACGCGGAGACACTGCGGCGCTGGCTGGCTGCGTTCGACTTCAACATCGACGCCGTGCTCGCGCAGGGGTTCAGCCAGAAGTTCATTCGCTGCTGGCGCTTCTACCTCGCGTACTGTGCTGCCGGATTCGCCAGCGAGACGACCGATGTTGCACAGTACACGCTTGTCCCTGCTTAGCATTGCCATCGTCGCGGCGGCCACGGTCATGGCAGCAGCCGACCCCGGCACGCCTGGATTGCCGCCAAGCCGTTGCTGAGCAGTTGCCGGCGGTGCGCATCCGCGGTGGTGGCGAGCTCACGTTCATGGGAATGTCGATCTACGATGCCCGCCTTTACCGCAGTCCGGGCGCCCGAGGCGACTGTGCGCCCGACGAGTCCTTCGCGCTGCAGCTTACCTACAAGCGGCGTCTGTACGGCGACCGCATCGCCGAACGCAGCGTCGAGGAAATGACCAAGCTCGGTTATGGGACAAAGGAACAGCGCGCGCGCTGGGGTGCGCAGCTCCGGCAGATGCTCCCCGATGTGAGCGATGGCGACAGCCTCACCGGTGTGAACGTTCCGCGGGTCGGGGTACGTTTCTACCAGAACGGCGAAGCGCTCGGGTCCATCGACGATCGCGAGTTCGCGCGCGCGTTTTTTGCGATCTGGCTCGATCCGCGCACCTCCGAGCCCGCACTGCGCAAGCGGCTTCTCGGGGAAAGCCCCTGAGCCCGCCGGCCGCCCCGAGGACGCAGATCGAAGCGCGCAGCGCGCAGGTAGCGCACGGAACGTGACGGCACGGGCTCGCCTCGACGCACCGCTGCCGACGTCGACTCTACTGGCCTACGGTCTGTTCGGCATGCCGCTCGCCATGGCCGCGTTGCCGTTGTACGTGCATCTGCCCAAGTTCTATGGCGACCATCTCGGTGTCAATCTCGCGCTCCTCGGCGGCGTGCTGCTCGTGCTGCGCCTCGCCGACGGGATCATCGATCCCTTTCTCGGCGTACTGTCCGACCGGGGCGGCGCTCGCAAGCGTTGGCTCGCGCTCGCGGCGCCTCTCCTCGCGCTTGGCATGGTTGCGCTGTTCCGGCCGATCCCGCGTGCCGAAGTGTCCCTGCTCGTTTGGCTCGCCGTCGCACTGGCACTCATCTATTTCGCGTTCAGCCTCGCCACGATCAACCATCAGGCGTGGGGCGCCGAACTATCCTCCGACCCGGTGGAGCGCACACGCATCACCGCGGTACGAGAGGGTTTGGCGCTGCTGGGTGTCGTGATCGCCTCGGTGCTGCCGTCGTTCGTGGGTGGTGACGACGGCGGGCTTGGCCGGTTTGCGCTGCTCTTCGCCGCGTTCACCCTGGTTTGTGCGGCGGTGACGCTGCTGGCCACGCCACCTAGCGCGTCGGCACCGGCGGCGCGGGAACCGTCGCAGTCATTCCGGGCATCGATCGGGCGACCGCTGGCCGATCCGCTGTTCCGCCGGCTGCTGATCGTGTACATGCTCAACGGCATCGCCGCAGCTGTTCCGGCGACGCTGGTGCTGTTTTTCATTGCCGACGTGCTCGATGCGGAATCCCGTCAAGGGCTGTTCCTGGCGCTCTACTTCGTAGCCGGCGCAGCAGGCATGCCGCTATGGGTGCGGGCCTCGGCGCGGTTCGGCAAGGTGAATGCATGGCTGGCCGCGATGCTGCTCGCCGTCGCGGCCTTTGTCTGGGCATCGCGGCTTTCCTCGGGCGACACGACGCCGTTCGCCATCATTTGCGTACTGTCGGGGCTCGCGCTGGGCGCCGACCTCGCATTGCCGCCATCGCTGCTCGCCGATGTCATCGGTCGTCGCGGACGCATGGACGCAACCGGCAGTTACTTCGGCCTCTGGACGCTCGCGACAAAACTCAATCTGGCGCTGGCTGCCGGGATCGCACTGCCACTGCTCGACACGCTCGGTTATCGGCCCGGCGGGCGCGATCCTGCAGCACTCGGTGCGCTAACGATCGTCTATGCACTGATACCCTGTGCGCTCAAGCTCGGAGCGGTCGCATCACTCGTGTGGTTTCGCAAGTCGCAATGAAAGCTCCCGGATTGGATGGCTGGACCTTCCAGATCGGAGCGGCCCCGATGCTCGAGCGCACCAAGACGTCGAAACTCGGCTTCGAGGTCGGTGAAGTCACGCTGGCATTCAGGAAGCGCTGACATGGCACTCAACCCGCCACTGCCCCCATGGAACGAATGTCGCATCTGGGTGATCGGTGCGTCGACCGGCATCGGGGCTGCGACGGCAAAGCGGCTTCTCGATGCCGGAGCGCGCGTCGCACTGTCGGCACGCAAGGCCGACGTTCTCGCGGAGGTTGGCGGAGGCAGCCCGCGGGCGTTGATCGAGCCTCTGGACTTCACCGACAGTGCGCAGGTCGCCGCCGCATGGGAACGTGTCCGGAAGGCGTGGGACGGTGTCGATCTCGTACTGATCGTCGCCGGCAGCCATGCGGAGATTCGCGCCTGGGATCTGACCGAAGCCAACGCCATGGCGCTGCTCAAGACGAATCTGCACGGTGTGATCGGTACGGTGGCCACGGTCATGCCGGCATTGCTGGCCCAGGGCAAAGGCGCGCTCGGCATCGTCGCGTCAGTCGCCGGTTATCGAGGCCTGCCCAAAGCGCTGATCTACGGTGCGTCGAAGGCCGCATTGATCAATTTCACGGAAACGCTCTACCTCGACCTGCATCCCCGCGGCTTCGGCGTCTACCTGATCAATCCGGGATTCGTGAAGACACCGCTCACAGACCACAACGATTTCCAGATGCCGCATCTGATCTCGGCCGACGAAGCAGCGACTGCGCTCATCGACGGCCTGCGCGCAGGCGAGTTCGAGATCGCGTTTCCCAAGGCATTCACGCGGCAGATGAAATTCCTGCGCCTGTTGCCGTACCGCTGGTACTTCGCGTTGATCCATCGCGCCACCGGACTGTAGCGTGCCGGCATACGCGTTCGCGTTGCCGAGGCGCGCCGCGCATGGTCAAATAGCCCGCCCATGTGGACGTTCAGGAGAACCGCGATGTGCTACCGCGCTTGTACACGAGTATTGATCGTTGCTGCGCTTGCGGCCGCCGCAATCCTG
This sequence comes from uncultured beta proteobacterium, assembly GCA_963726935.1. Taxonomy (GTDB): domain Bacteria; phylum Pseudomonadota; class Gammaproteobacteria; order Burkholderiales; family Casimicrobiaceae; genus PALSA-1003. The sequence continues at coordinate 61,647 of CAVSEH010000033.1, read as the reverse complement.
GCGCTGCCTGCAGCCGCCTTCGACGGCCTCGTCAAGAAAGAAGTCTTCACCATGCCGGCCTACACCACGGTCAACGGCAAGACGATCAAGAACGTGCGCGTCGGGTATGAGAGTTACGGGACGCTCAATGCGGCGAAGGACAACGTCGTCCTGGTCTGCCACTTCTTCACCGGAACGTCGCATGCCGCGGGCAAGTACAAGACCGAGGACGCCGCGCCGGGATACTGGGATGCAATCATCGGAGCGGGAAAGGCGATCGACACCGACAAGTATTTCGTGATCAGCATCGATACGCTGCTCAACGTGAACACCAAGGATCCTAACGTCACGACAACGGGTCCGTCGACGATCAACCCCGATACGGGCAAGCCCTACGGTATGACGTTCCCTGTCGTCAGCTTCCGCGACTTCGTGAACGTGCAAAAAGCACTCCTCGACTCCCTCGGCATCAAGAAGCTGGTCGCGGTCGCGGGCCCGTCGGGCGGCGGCATCCAGGCAACGGAGTGGTCGGCGGCGTATCCCGACATGGTCGAACGCGTGATCGCGGTGATCGCACCGGGCCTGGAGATCGACAGCCTCGGCGTCGGCATGCTCAACCTGTGGAGCATGCCGATCATGCTGGACCCGAAGTGGAACGGCGGTGATTACTACGGTCGGGACGAACCGCTGGAAGGCGTCGCGCAGGCAATCAAGCTGCTGACGCTTACCCTGTCGACCAACGCTGGAATGGACAAGCGGTTCGGTCGCAAGTGGGCGGTGCCCGACAAGGACCCCGGCGCGGCGTTCGGCAATCTGTTCGCGATCGAGGATGGGCTGTACAAGGCGGGGGCTGCGCGGGCGAAAACGGTGGACGCCAACCATTTCATCTATCTGGTGAAGGCCAACCAGCTGTTTTCGGTCGTCGCCGAGGCGAAGAAAATCAAGGCGAAGTTCCTGTTCGTTCCGGCCAAATCCGATCCGCTGTTTCCGCCGTGGATGGCGCGCCGTGCCGCGGAGACGTTGCGCGCGCAAGGCAATGCCGTGGATATTTTCGAGATCGAGGGTGACGGCGGCCACTACGACGGCCTGTTCCAGGTGAACCAAGCGTCGGCGGCGATCCGCGATTTCCTGAGCCGATGACCGATCCGGACTTTGCGACGCGCATCGACGGCCATCGCGCCTATCTGTTGCGCGTCGCAGTCCTCCAGCTGCGCGACCCGGATCTGGCCGAGGACGTCGTCCAGGACACGCTAGTGGCCGCGCTGCAAGGCGAGGCCGGCTTTTCCGGCCGATCGAGCCTGAAGACCTGGCTTACCGGCATCCTGAAGCACAAGATTGTCGACGCGATACGCAGGAAAGGCCGCGAACCGATGATGGCCAACCTCGACGACGAAACCCGGTTGGAGGACTTCGACGCACTGTTCGACGAAACCGGACACTGGGAGAGCCTGCCGTCGAAATGGGGTAATCCCGAGGCGCAATTCGAGCGCCAGGAGTTCTTCGACGTGGTCCAGTTCTGCCTGGACAAATTGCCGCCGAACACGGCGCGGGTCTTCATGATGCGGGAGGTGATGGAGCTCGACGGCAGCGAAATCTGTAAGGAACTTTCGATCACGTCGACCAACCTGTGGGTGATCCTGTATCGGGCCAGGGTTGCGCTTCGCCAATGCCTGGAGCAGCACTGGTTCGCTGCCAAGGGTAGCGCCGCCTGAACCGCCGGGTCGCACGCCGTGGGAATGCTGATTTCATGCAAGGACGCAAGCCGCCTGATCTCGCGGATGGAGGATGGCGACCTGCCATTCCGGCAGCGCGCGGCCGTGCGCCTGCACCTGCTGTTTTGCGACGCGTGCACGCGCTTTGTCCGGCAACTGCGCTTCCTGCGCGCCACCATGCGGAGATATTCCCGCTAACTCGGGCCGCCCTGCGTGCGCGAGACCCGCCCCGCCCACCGGCGCGTGCTAAAATTATCGGCTCGCGCTCGAATGCCAATGGATCCTCCGGCGTGCTCTCGCTCTTGGTCAATGGCTCGGTCCATGTTTGTCGCAATCCATCCGCGACGGTGGCCGACCTCGTTCGCGAGCTTGCTCTCGAGGGCAAGCGCATCGCTGTCGAGCGCAACGGCGAAATCGTCCCGAAAAGCAGTCACGCAGTGACGCCACTGGCCGCCGGCGATCGTATCGAAGTCGTCGCCGCGGTGGGCGGTGGATAAAGGCTGACCCAGCATGAATGCTCCCACTGACAATCCGAGCCTGACCATGGACGATCCACTGGTGATCGCGAACCGCGCGTACCGGTCGCGGCTGCTGGTCGGCACGGGCAAGTACAAGGACTTTGCGCAGACGCGAGCGGCGATCGATGCGTCGGGTGCGCAGATCGTCACCGTTGCGATCCGGCGGACGAACATCGGCCAGACGCCGGGCGAACCCTCGCTGCTCGAGTACCTGCCGCCCTCGCAGTTCACGCTGTTGCCCAACACCGCCGGCTGTTACAACGCGGACGACGCGGTGAGGACGCTGAAACTCGCGCGCGAACTGCTCGATGGCCACGCGCTGGTGAAGCTCGAGGTGCTTGGCGACCCGCAGTCGCTGTTTCCCAACGTGCGGGAAACGCTGCGCGCCGCCGAGACGCTGGTCGGGGATGGCTTCGACGTCATGGTCTACACCTCCGACGATCCGATCATCGCGCGCGAGCTCGAGGCGATCGGCTGCGTCGCGATCATGCCGCTGGCGTCTCTCATCGGCTCGGCGATGGGCATCCTGAATCCGTGGAACCTGAAACTCATCATCGAGCAGGCGAAAGTTCCGGTGCTGGTCGATGCGGGTGTGGGCACCGCGTCCGACGCAGCGATTGCCATGGAGCTCGGTTGCGCAGGCGTGCTGATGAATACGGCGATCGCGGCGGCAAAAAATCCGGTGCTGATGGCAAGCGCGATGAAAAAGGCCGTCGAAGCGGGGCGCGATGCGTTTCGCGCCGGTCGCGTGCCTCCCAAGTTCTATGTCGCGAGCCCCAGCTCGCCGACGACGGGCCTGATCTCCTGATGCTGCCATCGCGTGCCCTTTTCGCGGCACTCTGCTGTATTCCGCTCATCGCGTTTGCGACCCGTCTGACGCCGGAGCAAATCGCCGAAGCCTGCGCCAATGCCGAGGGCCCGGCCCACTGCGGCCGCCTCATCGAAGCCCAGCAGCTGCAGCGTCTTCCCGGCCTCGCGCGACGCGAAGGCAACGTCTTGACGGTCGCGCTGTATCCAAATGGCTCCACGACCTTCACCGACGTCGATGACGCGGACAACGCGCGCTCCTTCAGCCTGTGGGATTCACTCGATCCCATCAACGCTGTCGTGCTCTATACGACGACCAACGATGCGACCAGCTTTACGCTGCTGCAGCGGCGCACCAATCGCCGCTTCATCCTGCCGTCCGAGCCGATGCTCTCCCCGGACCGGCAACGGCTGGTGACCGCGGACGTCTGTCCCAAGGGATGCACCAACGAAATCGCGGTGTGGCGCATTTCCAACGATGGTTTGCGCAAGGAACTGTCCTGGATGCCTGGCGGCTGGATCGACGCCGGTGCGCAATGGAAAGATGCCGACACACTGAGCATTGACTACACGACGGCCGGACAAAAGAGTGACGCCAGGGTCGACCGCAAACTCGCCGACCCGACATGGACGCGCTTGCCGCCACCCTGAAGCGTCAGATAGCGCGCGCAGCTGCGTGACCTCTGACCTGCAGCGGCGCCCCATCCGTAGTTTCGTGTTGCGGCAGGGCCGCTTTTCACCAGCGCAGCGCGAGGCCTACGACCTGCTCCTGCCTCGTTTCGGCATCTCGTATTCGCCGGCCGCCATCGATCTCGCGAACGAGTTCGGGCGACCGAATCCCAAAGTTCTGGAAATCGGCTTCGGCATGGGCGAGACAACCGCAGCCATCGCGGCGCTGCAGCCGGAACATGATTTTCTCGCCGTCGATGTGCATGCGCCGGGCGTTGGCAGCCTGCTGCGACTGATCGACCGCGCGCAACTCACGAACGTGCGCATCATCACCCACGATGCCGTGGACGTCGTTGAGCGCATGATCGTGCCCGGCACGCTTGCGGCAGTACACGTATTTTTCCCCGACCCCTGGCCAAAGAAGCGACATCACAAGCGGCGGCTGCTGCAGCCGGCGTTTGTGCATGCGCTTGCCCAACGCCTTGCCCCCGGCGGTTATCTGCATACCGCAACCGATTGGGAAGACTACGCGGTCGAGATGCTCGCAACGCTGAAGCACGAGACCCTGCTCGTGAACTCCGCAAGGGATTTCGCGCCCCGACCCGCATATCGGCCACTGACCAAGTTCGAACGCCGCGGCCTCGCCCGCGGCCACGGCGTGTGGGATCTGATCTTCCGCCGGCGTCAGACGGCCGATGTGCGTCCGTGAATCGGCGCGGCTTTCCACGCCGCGATGGGACCCAGGCCTAGCAGCCTGCTGCTAGACCACAGCGCTTGTTCCGATGGCGCGAGACAATGCGAGCACACGCGTCAGCGTGGCTCGCGCCAATTCGCGTGAGAAATGGGTGCGAATGTTGTGACGACCACCCTCGGCCAGTCGCGTCCAGAGGCCCTTATCGGAGTAGGCGCGCGCAACGGCGTCGGCAAAGGCTTCGGGATCGTCGGCCACGAGGACGTCGACTTCAGGCGTCAGGTGCATCCCCTCGATTGAAGGCGTCGTCGCCACGACCGGTAAGCCATGGCTCATCGCCAGATTGACTTTTCCCTTCACGCCGGCTCCGTAACGCAACGGCGATACAGAGATGCGGCATCCTGTGAAATACGGCGTTACATCCGGCACGAAACCGGCGATCACGAGGTCCTGCGCCGCCAGTGACCGGATCGTGGGCGGTGGATCGCTGCCGATGATGTACGTCTTGACACCCGGAAGGCGTTCGCGAATGCGCGGCAGGACTTCGACCGCGTACCACAACACGGCGTCGGTATTCGGCGGATGGCGGAATCCGCCGATGAACACCAAACCCTCACGTTCCGCGAACGACTTTCCCCCGGCCAGCGGCTCGTGGATTGTCGAGAGGACCATGACGCGTGAATCCGGCACGAGCTTGCCGAGGAGCTCCTGCTCGAACGGGCTCACGACCAACGTGAGGTCGGCCTTGCGGATGAGGATCAACTCTTCGTCACGTTTGGCGATGGCGGCCGTGCGCGCGGTTGGACTCGCATGAAGATCTGCGAGCCGCTCCTCGCGCAGGAAGTGGAGGTCGACAGTATCGAACACGATCAGGGCGCGTGGTGCGAACGAACGCAGCGTATCGATGTACTTGACCGCGATGTAGTGGCGCGACAACATGACGACATCGAATTCCGCACCACGCGTCCCGAGAAATTGCGGGATCGACCGCACGTAGGGCGCAAACTGCACCTCGACACCGAGCTGCTGCAGCGCGGTCACATAAGGCTGACGGTATTCGAGATTGTCCGCGACAAACGTGACCTTGCAGTTGAGATCGACGAGGATCGCGAGTATCTGCTCCATGCGCATCGACCCGGCATCCTGATCCGGCGTCAACATGCAGGCGTCGACGACGAGAATGTGCTGCCGCGCACGACGGTCGCGCTCCAGCTCGGGTGCCACGCCGTTGGGACGGTGGCTTGACAGTTCGCGTTCCCACTTGCTGGCCAAGACCGCCTGATTGGCAACCTGATGGCGCTTCACGCCTGCACTCGGGTCGGTCCCGGACGTCACGCCCTCGAAGTGCACAACCTTCGCGAGCGGCTGGTAGTAGACCTTGCGTCCGGAAGCACGCACGGAGAAGGCAAGGTCGGCGTCTTCGTAGTATGCCGGTGCATAGCGGACGTCGAAGCCGCCGAGCCGACCGAACAGCGCGCGCGATATCGCGAGACACGCGCCCGAGCAATAATCAACCTCGCGCAAATAGTTGTACTCGGGCTTGTCCGGGTCGTCGTTACGGCCATAGTTCCACGCCGAGCCGTCGCGCCAGACGATGCCGCCCGCCTCCTGCAAGCGACCGTCCGGATAGATCAGCTTGGCGCCCACCAATCCCGCATCGGGCCGCCGTTCGAATACGGCCAGGAGTGCCTCGAGCCACCCCGTGGTAACAATCGTATCGTTGTTCAGAAAGACCAGGATCTCGCCCTTTGCGTGACTCAGCGCCTGGTTGCAGGTTTGGATGAAACCCAGATTCTTTTCATTGCGCACGATCTGCAGGCCGCTGACTGCCGCGAGCTCTGGCGCGAGCGGCGTCGGGGACGCATCGTCGATGACCAGGACTTCGTACAGTCCCGCGGGCGCCGTCGCATGCACGCTTTTCAGACAGGTATACGTCAACAGCGCGTTGCCATACGCTGGAATCACGATACTTACCCGAGGTTCGATGGAAGGCGCGAACGCGATCGGCTGCACCGCCGTCTCTTGCCGGTACAGCGTTCCGGACGCCGGCACATAGCGCCTGCCGCGCCCGATGCGCTGCACGGTGCGACGCGCCAGTGCGCTGCCGCCTTCGTTGCGCAGTATCGTCAGTGCGAGGCTCGCGTACCGCGGAGTTTGCCGCAGCGCTGCGAGCGCCGCGCGAACCCTCGACAGTTCGATCTTCGCTCGATGTGCACCGCGACGTACCGGCGCGGTAACGCGCCACGAAGTGCTCGTTTCCAGGACGTTGACGCGGCCACGCGCTTCGTTCAATGCGCCCTCGAGGTTACCGGCGTGGGCCTGATACGCGAGGATGTCGCGCCGCGCCATCGCCAGTTGTTCCGCGAGTGCATCGCGGTCGTCCTCCACGCGATTACGCAGTGCCCGGAACCATTCGAAATCGGCCTCGAACGCGGCCACCCGGCGCTTCAGTTCCAGTCGCGCTTCCTCGTTGCCGCATTCCACCCCGGCGACATAAAGCTGTGGAAGCGAGAGTTGCGGCGCCTCGCGCTCGCCAGCCGGCAGGTAGAAATGCTTCGCGTCGAGCAGTGGCGGCGCGGCTTGCGGCATTGCGCGCGGTCCGGCGGGAAGTACCGCCAGGTAGATTGCCTGGTAGCGTTGCGGATCGGTCATGAGACGGCGATTCGGGCCGGCGGAGTGCGCGCAGCATGGGCCGTGCCACCCGCCTCGAGCAGTGCCTTGTTCCATGCAGCGGCGCTAGCATCGGCCGGGACCAATATTGCTTTTGGATGGCCCGCCAACCGCTCGGCCAGCGCCCCCATGGCCGAAGCAACGATGGCAGCGCCCGAGTCCAGCGCCACCGATAGCGTGTACGAATACGATTCGGGCACCTGCGATGGAAACCAGATCACGTCGGGCCTTTCGGCAGCGATCAGCGCTGGCAACTCGCTGTTCGCGTATTGCCCGTGCACCGATAGCGCGGCATCGGGCCATTGCGGCACGCGCTCGGTCGTCGGGCCCAGGATCCGGAACGACAGCGGCAGCGCTCGCGCACGCGCGTCCGCGGCGCAGTCGGCCACGACGCGCAGCCCCTTCTCCGGAGAGAGTGTGCCAAGCGTGACGACGCGCACGACCCGCGGTATCACCGCATGCACTTCGGCATGCGGCAAAACAGCGATTTCTACATCCGGAAAATAGCCGGCGATGCGCCGCGCGACGTCGCGCGACGGCGCAAACACGCGACTGGCACCGGCCAGAAATGCATGAAAAGTTGCACGCCACGCGGCGATGTCGAGTCCCCACTGGCTCGGGCGGCGGTATATGCATGCAGTACACCCCGCCGCGTCGGGTTCGCCGCAATAGCGGCCATCCTCGGTGACCAGATGGTATTGCGGACAGATCGGATAGTAGTCATGCAGCGTACAGTCGTAAGGCACGCCCGTTGCGCCCGCCAGCTCGAGCACCGTCGGCGGCAGGCCATGGACATGATGGAAATGGATGCGCGCCAGGCCCAGCTGCCGAAGCAACGAGATGAGCACCGGCGCCTCGCGTGGCAGCGAAAAATAGGCCACGAAGGCCTCACCGGATTTCATCCACGACAACTGGACGGTATCGTCCGTGGCGGGTTCGAGGAGGAGCACATCGCAGCGTTCGTCTATCAACGCAGCGAGCTGGTGCATGTGTAAGCGAACGCCGCCACCCCACGCATGCGCGACGAAGAGCAACAGCTGCCGGGGTGATTCCGCCAACCGCAACAAATCGATCCTGCGCTGGAACGGGCGTGCAGGATCGCGTTGGGCCAGCTCCGCGCGCGCCACCCGGTAGTGGGGATAGTCCTTGTCGAGCAAGTGTCTCGCCTGCAAGGCAGCCTGCTTTGCCATGTCACCGTCGCCTTGATGCCAGACGCAGACATCCGCCGCGAGCAGATGCCTGAACCCTGCACCTGCTGCGCGCAAGGAAAACTCCTCGAAGACCCCTGCGTCTGCACCCTCCAGTACGACTTTGAATGCTCCGACCGAATTCAAACAAGCTCTGCGGATGTAGATGCATGGCCCAAAGGACACCGCCACTTCCACCGCGGCACCAGCGTTTGCGCGATAGGCCAGTTGATCGAGCGACGCTGCCGCCTGGCCCCGTGGTATCGCGTTGTCGGTTTCCGATCGTGGATAGCCGGCTACACCACCCGCGCTGGCAAGCGGAACGACCGTACCGATGTCATCGGCGCGGGCGTGGTCCGCGAGGCGATCGAGCCAATTGCCGGCTACTTCCGTATCACCCCGCAGCACGACAACATCACGATCCAGGCTTTGATGCAGCGTGACGCCGCGATTGAGCGCCTCGGCCAGGCCCGGTTGCTCGGGTGCGTCAAGCAACGTTATGCGACGCTCCCCCGCGAGGGTGCGCAGCCAGCGCGATAGTTCGACGTCGGCCATGCCATCGTCGACGACGACGAGTTCGAACGCTGTTACCTGTTGCGTAGCAAGCACGCTCTCGAGACAGCGGCGCACGGCGGTGGCGTTACCATGCGCTGGCACGATGACGTCGATAGCCATCACTGCACGCTCTTTCCGATACGCTGCCTGACGAACGCAAACGGCCAGCGCAGCCACCCTCGCCAGGATTCCCGAAACGCGAGCCTGCGCTCGGTTTCCTCGACCGTGCGTCTCAGCAGCAGTGCCGTTGCGTCCGTGGAGCGAGCGAGTTCAGCGAGTTCACCCTGCAGATCGAGCACTCGCCGGCGCGCCTGTGCGAGATCGCCGACGGTCGCGACGAGATCCGCAAGGCGCGTCTCGGCGATCTTGCGCGCGTCGATTTCGTCGTAGTACAGCCGCTTCTCCGCGAGCAGCGCACGCTGATAGTCACGGTAAAGCGATTGCGATCCATCGTCGAACACCGACAGATCGGCAAGCGTCGGCAACACGGCCTGCTCCCCGCCGCAGGCCACGACGAAATACATGGGTGGCGCAGGCGCTTCCTGTTCGACGACGCGATCGTCGTTGAGCGCGACGAGTTCGACGCTGGACGTGGCACCGGGGAGTTCCTTCCAGAGGAGCGAGTGGGCAAGCACGCGCTGTCCGTACCACGCTTGCTGCGGGAAAGGCGACCGCAGCATCGAGGCCAACTCGTCGCGCGTGAGCTCGCGCACATGGAACTCGTTTGCGTAGCCGGTCTGTTCCGAATAAATCGCCTTGTTCGGCGACGAGATCACCAATGCACCCGACGGCGCAAGCACGCGACGGAATTCGGTGAGCATCGCTTCCTGCGCATCGAGGTGCTCGATGGTTTCGAACGAAACGATCAGGTCGAGACTGCCCGTCGCGAGCGGCAAGGCCGTGCACGAGGCTCGCATGTAGCGCAGATTCGGGCGCGTGGCATAGCGTGCAACGGCATGGCCGATGGCGGCGGCATCGATGTCGATGCCGATGACCTCGGTCGCAGCACTGGCGAGCAGCCAGCTGCCGTAACCTTCACCGCACGCCGCGTCGAGCACGCGCCGGCCGCGAGCAGCGCGCAGCATCACGCTGTAGCGGTGCCAATGCTCGTACCAGATCGCGCCCTTGATTTCGGGCGTGAAGCGTTCACCGGTGAACGGAAGGGATGCGGTCAAGTGGACGGGGTGGATTGATCGACACGGGCCGCGCGGAGGTGGCGCGCTGGCGGCGGAGGTTGCACCATTTTACGCCGGCCGGAACCGACGGTCCAAGGTAGCCTGCGACGGCTAGCGCAGGTCCAGCAGCACCGGCTGGTGATCCGCCGCCTGGGTCTTCTGGTCGACGCTGATCGCGCGCACACGGCGCGCAAGATCGTCCGACACGAAAATGAAGTCGCAGTGCAGCTCCGGCTCGTCCGGCCGTTCCTTCTCGTAGATCTTGAACGTCGCAGGATGCGGTTGACCGGGATGCGCCACCTCCCAGGCGTCGCGCAATGGCGGCGTTCCGTCGTCAAACGTCGCGCCGAGCCTCGCGTGCAGAGGATCATCGGGTTCGAGATTGAAATCACCCGTGATGATCGTAGCAGCGGGACGCAGTCGGGTGTGAAACGGGCCACCGCCGGTGTCGACGATATCGCCCAGGCGCGCATGGCCGCTCCCTTCCGCGTAGATCGTGCGCAACGCCTCGACCTGGGCCGATCGCTTTTTCGTTCCATAGTACTCCAGATGCGTGGTGATCACGCGCACCGGTCCGAAGGGTGCATCGATCACTGCTTCGACCGCGATGCGTGGCATGCCGTTGACGCGCGGATCGACGGGATAGGGCAGCAAGTGCCGGAACACCTGACCGACCGGTAGGCGCGAAAGGATCATGTTGCCAAAATGCCGCCGTTGCCCGCTCTCTGCCGGAACATCGACCGCGATGCCGGGGATGGGCAGGTATCCGGGTAGCAACCGCGCGAGTTCGGCAAATTGATTCTCGCCCCGGCTGCCACCCAGCAGAGGATCCGGATAGTTGTTGGCGATCTCCTGCAGACAAAGCACGTCGAAATCGCCTACGGCCTTGGCGTGCTTGACGATCCGTGCAGGATCGACTTTGCCGTCGACGCCCCGACACCATTGCACATTCCAGGTAATGAGCTTCACCGGATCCCCGCGCGCATGAAAGATTGAACGAATTGTCGCTGAAAAAGGATGAACCCGAGCAGCAGCGGTGCCGTCGTGAGCAGCGTTGCCGCCGTGATGATGGACCAGTCGATGCCCTGGTCGCCCGCGGAGAAGACCTGCAGGCCCACGGTGAGCGGACGCGACTCCACCGAATTGGTGATGATGAGCGGCCAGAGAAAATTGTTCCAGTGATAGCTGACGCTCACCAGGGCGTAGGCGAGGTACACCGGACGGGCCAGCGGTACATAGACCTTCCACAATACCTGGAGCGGCGTGCAACCCTCCATTCGTGCCGCCTCGTCGAGTTCCTTCGGCACCGTCTTGAAGGTCTGTCGCAGCAGGAAGATGCCGAATGCGCTGGCCATGTAGGGCAAGCCGATGGCGAGAATCGTGTCCCGCAGCCCCAGCGCGCTCATCGTGCGGTAGTTCTCGACGATCAGCACGTCCGGCATCACCATCAGCTGGACCAGCACGAGCGCGAACAAAATGTTGCGGCCGGGAAACTCGAAGCGGGCGAAAGCATACGCCGCCAGCGTACACAGGACGAGCTGCGCAACCAGGATCATCGCACAGAGGATGATCGTGTTCAGGAAGTAGCGTGCGAACGGCGCCGCGTGCCATGCCTTGACGAAATTCTCCAGCGTCAATGGGGCGGACAACGCGAAGCGTGTCGAGAATTCGCCCGGATGAAATGCCGTCCAGAAGGCGTAGACCAGCGGCAGGATCCACAGCGCGCCCAGCACCCACGCGGCGAGTGTCTCGACCGCGCGACCAGCGCCTCTTAACCGAACCACAATTACGCTCATTGTTCGGCCTCCTTGTGCCACCCTCGATTAGCGAAACCCCCGCGCGTCGGCCTCCCCAAATCGCACAGCGCCGCGCCCTTCGGGCCTCGGCTCGGCTTCGCCTCGCCCGCCGTGCTCATTGGTAATGCACCTTGCGCTCGAGAAATACGAACTGCAGGAACGCGGCGATGCCGAGAAGCAGAAGCAACACCATGGTCAGCGCCGCGGCATACGCCGAATCCCAGAACCGGAAACCGATCTCGTAGATGTAATAGAGAAGGAGTTCCGTCGCATTGTCGGGGCCGCCACGTGTCATCACGACGATGTGGTCGACCAGGCGGAACGCATTGATCACGGCGTTGACCAGCACGAACAACGTCGTCGGCATCAGCAATGGAAACGTTACGCGGCGGAAGAAATACCAGCGCGACGCGCCTTCGATCGCAGCAGCGTCGGCCAGGTGAGGCGACATCTGCTGGAGCGCCGCCAGGTAGAAGATCATGAAGAATCCGGCTTCCTTCCACACCGTGACGATCATGAGGGAGATCAGGGCCGTGCTCTGGCTGCCGAGCCAGTTGTGCGCGGGAAGGCCGAGAGCGCCGGTGATCTGCTCCAGCAGTCCGTAGCCAGGCGTGTAGAAAAACAGCCAGATGTTCGCCACCGCGATCATCGGCAGCACTGTAGGCGTGAAGTACGCGAGCCGCAGGAACCCCCGCCCTGCCAGCTTCCCATTGACCCAGACCGCCATCAGCAGCGCGAGCGCGATCGCCAGCGGAATCGTTCCGGCGGCGTACCACAGATTGTTGGTGAGCGCCTTCCAGAAGATCGGGTCGTCGGCGAGTTGCCGATAGTTGTCGATGCCCACGAATACCGCCGGTCGCGCACCCTTTGGTGTCGACTGGAAGCTATGCCACAGCGTCGCGACCGCGGGAAAGTGCGTGAACAGCGCGAGCAATGCCGCTGCCGGCAGAAGCAGCAGCCAACCGTAGAGCCACGTCGCCGTTCGCGTCACGCGAGTCCTCAATCGCCGGCGGGGCAGGCAGGCGCAAGCCTGCGCACGAATGCGGCCTCCGCGTTCACGGAAGCCGCGCGTCCTATTTCCGATAGGGACGCAGCAGACGCTCTGCCTCTCGCTGTGCATCGGCCATCGCTTGCGCCGCCGGCTTGGTACCGGTAAGCGCCGCCTGCAGGCCATCGTTCAACGCCTTGGTGACGCGCTGATTGTCATGGGTCGACAGCTCCGCCACCGCGTACTGCAGCTGATCGCGCGCCACGGCAGCGGGCGGAAACTCGGCGACGTATTTCTTCATCACCGGCGTTTCCCATGCGTCCGGTCGCACCGCGACGTAGCCGGTGTCGATGCCCCATTGCGCGGCGCGCGCCGGCGACGTGATCCACTTGATGAACTTGAGCGCCGCCGCCTGCTGCTCCGGCTTGGCCTGCTTGAAGACATAGAAATTGCCACCGCCGGTGGGGCTGCCGCGTCGCTTGTTCGCCGGCAGCATGGCAACGCCGAAATCGAACTTGGCATTGTTCTTGACGTTGGTCAGGTTGCCCGTCGTCGTCCACACCATCGCGACCTTGCGCTCGAAAAAGTCCTTCGGTGTCGTTCCCCAGTCGATGATGCCCTCGGGTTGTACCTTGTACTTGTTCGTCAGGTCGACCCAGTACTGCAGCGCCTCGACCACGCCCGGCTTGTCGTAATAGGTCTCGGTACCCGCCGCAGTTCATCAGGATGACGTCGTTCTCCGTGGTCAGTGCCTGGAACAGCCAGTAGGGAAATCCCGTCGACGGGATTTGCACGCCCCATTGCGTGACTTTGCCCGAGGCATCGCGCTTGGTGAGCTTCTGCCCGTATTCAGCCATCTCCTTCCAGTTCGCCGGCGGTTTGTTTGGGTCGAGTCCGGCCTCCTTGAACAGTTCCTTGTTGTAGTAGAGCACGATGGTCGAGCGCTGGAACGGAATGCCCCAGGTCTTGCCGCCGGTCTGGCTGTTTTCCATGAACGCCGGATAGAAACCCTTCAGCCATGTCTGGTCCTCCGGCGACTTCAGCAGCGGATCGAAGGGCACGATCGCATCCTCGTCGATGAGCGTGTACATGTCCGTCGACAGCAGCACGGACATCGTCGGCGCATCGTTGCCCTTTACGGCGGTCAACGCCTTCGTGATCGATGCCTGATAGTCGCCCGAGTAGATCGGCTTGACCTTGATGCCGGGATTTTCCTTCTCGAAATCCGCCGCAAGGCCGTCGACGAACTTGGTGATCGGGCCCCCGACCGCGATCGGGTAGTAGAAGGAAATTTCGACGGGCGCCTGGGCGAACGCGATCGCCGACATCGCCGCGATGGCGACACCTGCGAAACGTCGTCCGAGTGTCTGGACATTCATGTTTTATCCTCCGGGTAAGATCGATGAGTCTGCTATCAGGCGAACATTGTCGCTGTTTCGTGAGGGATGTCGACGTCGTGTCGTACGCCGGTGGCGCCGTCGAAAATGTGCAGCGCGCCGGGAGCCCATCCGAGTTGCGCCGTGTCGCCGCGACGTAGGCCGACGCGACCGGCGACCCGCGCCGTCAGCGATTCGCTGCCGACGCGGCACGAAAGCAGCGAGTCCGCGCCCAGATATTCGATGCCCTCGATTTGCGCCGCGATCGCATCGCCGCCTCCGCCGATGACGACATGCTCGGGGCGCACGCCGAGCGTGGCGCCGGAAAGTTCCGCCGCGGCGACCCTTGGGCCGTTCGTGCCGGCGATGACCGCGCCCGTCGTGCCGCGCCCCAGCTTGAGCAGGTTCATCGGCGGCGTGCCGATGAACCGAGCGACGAAGATATTGGCGGGCGTTTCGTACAGGTCGGCCGGAGCGCCGTTTTGTTCGATGCGGCCGTTCGACAGCAATATGACCCGGTCTGCCATCGACATCGCTTCGACCTGATCGTGCGTGACGTACACCATGGTGACGCCCAGCGTCCGCTGGAGATTGCGGATTTCCAGGCGCATTTCCTGCCGCAATTGGGCGTCGAGATTCGACAGCGGCTCGTCCATGAGGCAAATCGGCGCCTCCGCGATGATTGCCCGACCGAGAGCGACGCGCTGCTGCTGTCCACCCGATAGCTGCGCCGGCTTGCGATCGAGCAGGCTGGACAGGCCGAGCATTCCCGCGACGCGCTGCAGGCGATTGTCGCGGTCGGTGGCATCGACTTTGCGCACGCGCAAGCCGAAGACGATGTTCTCGGCGACCGACAGATGCGGGAACAGCGCGTAGGACTGAAACACCATTGCGATGTTGCGCTCCGCCGGTGACAACCGGGTGACATCGCGATCCGCGATCAGGATTCGGCCGCCGTCGCTTTGATCGAGCCCGGCGATGAGGCGCAGCGTCGTCGACTTGCCACAGCCCGACGGACCGAGCAGCACGTTGAGCGTACCGGGATCGAGCTTGAACGACACGCCGTCCACTGCGCGCACCTGCCCCGCGGCGGTCGTCCAGTGCTTGCTGACGTTCTCGACGGTGATCGCCGACACAGCTCCCCCTATCGCAGCACCGGAACGATCCGGTCGCTACATCCGGCCGGGAATGATAGCAAAACGGGGCGGCCCCGACGCACTTGATCGATGCTACGCGAATAGTGTTGCGAGCGCGGCGCCGGGGTCGGCCGCGCGCATGAACGCTTCCCCAACCAGGAACGCATGTACGCCGTGCGCTCGCATGCGGGCGACATCCGCCGGGGTCTGAATACCGCTTTCCGTGACGACGACCTTTTCGCGCGGAATGCGCGGCAGCAGGTCGAGCGTCGTTTGCAGCGTCACGTCGAAGGTCTTCAGGTTGCGGTTGTTGATGCCGACGAGCGGTGTGCGCAGTTTCATTGCGCGCTCGAGTTCGCCCGCGTCGTGCACCTCGACGAGCACGGCGAGCCCCATGTCGTGCGCGCTGGACTCGAGCGCGGCGAGTTGCGCATCGTCTAGCGCCGCGACGATCAGCAGGATGCAATCGGCGCCGAGGGCGCGCGCCTCGACAACCTGGTATTCGTCGACGATGAAGTCCTTGCGCAGCGCCGGCAGCGTACACGCTGCGCGGGCAGCGGTGAGGAACTCGGGGGCACCCTGAAAATAGTCGCGGTCGGTCAGTACCGACAGGCAGGCGGCGCCGCCAGCCTCGTAGCGGCGGGCAATGGCCGGCGGGTCGAATATGGGCCGCAACACGCCTTTGCTCGGACTCGCCTTCTTGATCTCGGCAATGACCGCTGACCGCCCGACGGAAATTCTCGACCGCAACGCACCGACGAAATCCCGGGGCGGCGGCATGGCCTCGGCGTCCGCACGCACGCGGATATAGGGTCTCGTCGCTTTTGCAGCCGCGACCTCTTTCGCCTTGGTGGCGAGGATTCGCCTGAGGACGTCCCGATCGGCCATCGTCTCGACTGCCTTCAACCGACCGGTCCCGACGCGAGTTTCTGCGTGGTGGCGACGAATTGCGCGAGCTTCTTCCGCGCCGCGCCCGATGCGATCGCGCTCCGCGCGTGCGTGATGCCTTCGGCGATCGAACCACAGATGTTGCCCGCGTAGAGAGCGACACCGGCATTGAGAATGACGATCTCCCGCGGCGTCCCTTCGATATTGTCCAGCGCCTCGAGCAGCATCGTCTTCGACTCCATCGCGTCGCTGACCTTGAGTCCACGGTTGGAAATCATGCGCAGGCCGAAATCCTCCGGATGGATCTCGTACTCCCGCACAGTGCCATCCTTGAGCTCGCCCACCATCGTCGCGGCGCCGAGTGACACCTCGTCCATGCCGTCCTTGCCGTACACGACCAGGACGTGTTTGCTGCCCAAGCGCTCCAGCACGCGCACCTGGATGCCGACCAGGTCGGGATGGAACACCCCGAGCAGTTGATTCGCCGCGCCGGCCGGGTTGGTCAGCGGCCCCAGGATATTGAAGATGGTGCGTATCCCCAGTTCCTTGCGCACCGGCGCGGCATGCTTCATCGCACTGTGATGGCTCGGCGCAAACATGAAACCGATGCCGGTCTCGGCGATGGACGCCGCCACCTGTTCGGGCTTGAGCATGATGTTGGCGCCAAGCGCTTCGAGCACGTCCGCACTCCCCGACCTCGATGACACGGACCGACCGCCATGCTTGGCGATGCGGGCGCCCGCGGCTGCCGCCACGAACATCGCCGCCGTGGAAATGTTGAAGGTGTGCGACGCGTCCCCACCGGTGCCGACGATATCGAGCAGATGCTCACGATCCGGCACCTCGACCTTGGTCGCGAATTCGCGCATCACCTGGGCCGCCGCGGTGATTTCGCCGATCGTTTCCTTCTTGACCCGCAATCCAACGGTGACTGCTGCGATCATCACCGGCGTCGCTTCGCCGCTCATGATCTTGCGCATCAACGCAAGCATTTCGTCGTGGAATATCTCGCGGTGTTCGATTGTCCGCTGCAGCGCATCTTGCATGTTGATCGACATTCGTGGTCTCCGTCCGCCTTTCAGTGCGACTTCAGGAAATTGGCCAGCAGCGCGTGGCCCTGCGCCGTAAGGATCGCCTCCGGATGGAACTGGACACCCTCGACGGCGAGTTCGCGATGGCGCACCCCCATGATGTCGCCGTCTTCACTCTCCGCAGTGACCTCGAGGCACGACGGCATGCTGGACCGCTCGATGACGAGCGAATGGTAGCGCGTCGCCGTCAGTGGATTGTCGAGACCGGTGAAGACGCCGGCGCCATCGTGCTTGACCGCCGACAGCTTGCCGTGCATGACCCGCTGTGCCCGCACGATCCTGCCACCGAACGCCTGACCGATCGCCTGATGGCCGAGACACACGCCCAGGATCGGTATTTCTCCGGCGAACCGCTGGATCAGCGACACCGAGATTCCGGCTTCGGTTGGCGTGCAAGGTCCGGGTGAGATCACGATCTTTTCCGGTCGCCAGGCCTCGATCTGCTCGAGGGTGATCGCGTCGTTGCGATAGACGTTCACTTCGGCACCGAGTTCGCCGAGATATTGCACGAGGTTGTAGGTGAAGCTGTCGTAGTTGTCGATCATCAGGATCATGGTGCACCCAGGCCAGGGTCTATGCAGTCGATGGCGCGAATACTTCGCAACATTCTCCCGCACTATGCGCGCGGGACGCGGAACAAACGATGGGGCGTGCGTCGAGGTCGTTGGGCGGGCTACCGCCAACGACGCGTACTGGCGCTGAGAAGCAGCCGGGAGAGGTCACACACGATCGTTTGAGTGTAGCAGAGCGCATGGCGCTAGGCTACGCCCCGAGCGACGATGACCGGGCGAGCACGGTACACTGCGCGGACCTCGAAAATGACGATTGCCATTCGTTCTGCTCCATGCCGAAAAAGCGACCGCCTGCCCGCAACCGTGAACCTTCCGCGGAACCCACCGCGAAGGCGGCGATTCCGGCGGAGCCGCATCCGAAGGACAAGCGCCCGCTGCTGATCGTCGCGGCCGTGCTACTCGTCGGTGGCCTCGCGGCGCTGGCGATGTGGCAGCCGTGGGAACGAACCGCGGCGCCGGTGGCTATCGTGTCGGCGGTGCCGCCGACGTTCGTCGGCAGCCAGGCTTGCGCCGGCTGCCACGCCAATGAGACCAAGTCCTGGACGGACTCACAACACGCCCGCGCGATGCAGGTGGCCACCGCGCAAACCGTTCTCGGTGATTTCGCGGATCGTCGCTTCGAGCACCGCGGCAGCACCGCGATTTTTTCCAAGCGCGATGGCAAGTTTTTCGTCCGCACCGACGGCCCGGATGGCAAGCCCGCCGACTTCGAGGTCAAGTACACGTTCGGCGTGACGCCCTTGCAACAGTACCTCATCGAGCTGCCCGGCGGTCGCCTGCAGGCGCTTACCGTGGCTTGGGACGCGAACGCGAAGCGCTGGTTCAGTCTGTATCCGAACGAAACGATCCCGGCTCACGACGAACTGCATTGGACCGGAAGGCAACAGAACTGGAATTTCGTTTGCGCCGACTGCCACTCGACGAACCTGCGCAAGAACTACGACGCGTCCGCCGATACGTTCGCGACGGCGTGGTCGGAAATTCATGTCGGTTGCGAATCGTGTCACGGGCCGGGCTCGAACCACCTCGCCTGGGCGGCCAAGCGCGACGGCGATCCGCGCATGGGACTGGCGGTTGCGCTCGACGAACGTGCCGGCGTCCGTTGGGCACTCGATGCCAAGACCGGCAATTCGACCCGGAGCAAGTCGCGTGACGCGGACAAGGAGATCGAGGTGTGCGCCCAATGCCACGCGCGGCGCGCACAGATTGCGGAGGGCTATCACGCCGGCAAGCCGTTTCTCGACCACTACGTTCCGACCCTCCTGGTCGAGCATGCCTATCACGCGGATGGCCAGCAGCGCGACGAAGTCTACAACTGGGGCTCGTTCCTCCAGAGCAAGATGTATCGCCAGGGCGTGACCTGCAGCGATTGCCACGATCCCCACTCCGGACAGCTGAAGGCGGTGGGCAACGCGTTATGTGCGCAATGTCACGCGCCCGCCAAATACGACGCGACGACACACCACTTTCATGCCGCAGGCACGCCCGGTGCGCAATGCGTCAACTGCCACATGCCCGGCGCGAACTTCATGGTCATCGACGCACGCCGTGATCACAGCATGCGCGTGCCGCGTCCCGACCAGACGGTCGCACTTGGCGTGCCCAACGCCTGCAACAACTGCCACGACAAGAAAGACGCGGCGTGGGCCGCGGCGGCGGTGCGCAGTTGGTACGGGCGCGACGCGCAGGGATTCCAGAATTTCGCGCCGACGTTCCGTAGCGCTGAACTGGGCAAGCCCGGTGCCGGCGCCTCGCTCGCCGCCATCGCCGCCGACCCGAGTCAACCGGCCATTGCGCGCGCGTCGGCGCTTGACCGCATGCAGAACACGCCGGCGACGGCCGCCGGGACCGCAGCACAATCCGGCGCCCGCAACAGCAGCCCGCTGATTCGCCTTGCCGCAGCCAGACTCGCCTCATCTCTCCCGCCCGCTGAGCGGATCACCGTCGCCGCGCCCCTGCTCAGCGATCCCTTACGCGCGGTTCGGATCGAAGCTGCCAATGCGCTGGTCGATGTGCCGCTCACGCAGCTGTCCGCCGGACAACAGGCCGCCTGGCGAAAAGCCGCGGACGAATACATCCAGACGCAAAAGTACAACGCCGACCGGCCCGAATCGCGGACCAATCTTGGGACATTCATTGCGCGGCAAGGACAGTTCGATGCAGCGCAAGCGGAGTTTGCCGCCGCCCGCAAGCTCGAGCCCAACTACGTGCCCGCCTACGTCAACGCCGCCGATGCCTACCGCCAGCAGGGCCGCGACGCCGACGCGATTCGCACGCTGCAGGAAGGCATCGCGGTCCAGCCGTCGAACGCGACGCTGCATCACGCGCTGGGACTGGCGTATACCCGCGCGCAGCAACGCGATCTGGCGCTCGTCGAATTCGCGCGCTCCGTGCAGCTTGCGCCCGACAATCCGCGCTACACCTACGTCTACGCTGTCGCGCTCAACTCGATGGGACGCTCCGCCGACGCCACGCGACTGCTGCATCGTGCCGCCGAGCGCTGGCCCGCCGACCGCAATATTCTCTTCGCCCTATCGGCGATGGAGCGTGATGCCGGTCACAAGGAGGAAGCACGCAAGGCAGCCAACGCGCTCGTCGCTGCCGATCCGGACGACCGCGAAGCGCGTGCACTCGTCGAGCAACTCAAATAACAGGGACCTGCCTCAATCGGCGTCGAGACCGGCCTGCACCATGTCCGCAGCGCGCTGGAGCGCGCGTAGCTTGTTCAGGGTCTCCTGCCATTCACCTTCCGGCGAGGAATCGTGAACGATGCCACCGCCGGCTTGCGCGTACAGAACGCCGTCCTTCACGACGGCCGTGCGCAGCGCGATCGCCGTGTCCATGTCGTCCTGGAAACTGATGTAGCCGACCGCGCCGGAATAAATTCCGCGACGTGTCGGTTCCAGTTCATCGATGATCTCCATTGCCCGAACTTTCGGAGCGCCGCTCACCGTGCCCGCAGGGAACGCGGCGCGCAGGACATCGATGCTGGTCAGCCCCGGCTTGAGTCGCCCCTCGACGTTCGACACGATGTGCATGACGTGCGAGTAGCGTTCGATCACCATGCGGTCGCTGACTTGCACGCTGCCCGTCTGCGCGACGCGTCCGACATCGTTGCGACCGAGATCGAGCAGCATCACGTGCTCGGCAATCTCCTTGGGATCGGCGAGGAGTTCCTTGGCCAGGGCCTCGTCGGCCTCGCGTGTCGCGCCCCGGGGCCGTGTGCCCGCGATCGGCCGGAGCGTTATGCTGTCCGCCTCCTTGCGCACCAGGATCTCGGGCGAGGCACCGACGACGTGAAAATCGCCGAAGTCGTAGTAAAACATGTACGGCGACGGATTGACCGACCGCAGCGCGCGATAGAGCTGCAGGGGCGCGGCCGTGAAGCTGCGCCGCATGCGTTGGGCGATCACCACCTGCATGATGTCGCCGGCCGCGATGTACTCGCGTGAGCGCGCGACCGCGGCCTTGTAGCCGTCGGCGCCGAATTCGCTCTCGGCATGCGTCAGTTCGCTCGCCGGCTGGTACGGGATCGATATGGGCTGGCGCAGCTTACGTCGCAACGCGTGCAAGCGGTCACGTGCGTCGCGATACGCATTCGGTATGCCCGGATCGGCGTAGACAATGAGCGAGATCTTGCCCGACAGATTGTCGACGACGGCGAGTTCTTCCGTGAGCAGGAGCAGGATGTCGGGAATATCGGCCAGCGCCGGCGCGGCCGGCGGCGCCGATGCCGCGAGCCGGGTCTCGATGTGGCGCACCGTGTCATATCCGAAGTAGCCGGCCAGGCCGCCGCAAAAGCGCGGGAGACCCGGTTGCGGCGCGGCGCGATACCGACGCAGGAAATCGCCGATGAACGCCAGCGGATCGCCATGATGCCGCTCGACGATGCCGGCGTTGTCCTCGACCTCGATGTCGCGTCCGCGCACCCGCAGGCGCAAATTCGCAGGCAACCCGATGAACGAGTAGCGCCCGAAGCGCTCGCCGCCGACGACGGATTCCAGCAAGAACGTGTACCGCTGGTTGGCGAGCTTGATGTAAAGCGAAAGGGGCGTATCGAGATCCGCGAAGGTCTCGAGTACGAGTGGAATACGGTTAAACCCTCGCGCGGCAAGCGCGCTGAATTCGGCTTCGGTCATGATGCTCCAACGATTCTGTCAACGTACGCAACGGATACCTGGCGTCGCTTGTTGCGCGCGACGCCAAGCGCGACTCACGCTTGGCGTCGCCAGCGCCAATCGTGGCCGGGCCACCGTGCCCGGCTGTTGCGGTTGAAAGTGTCGAAGCTCATCGGTTCAGGAGTCAGTTGATCACGCCGGCGCAGATCCTGCAGCCGACCGAAATACTATACCACCGCTGCAACCGCCGCACGCATCGCGGCGATGGTGCCCGCGTAGTCCCTGGTTCCGAAAATCGCCGAGCCCGCGACGAACGTGTCGGCACCGGCCTTGGCAATGGCCGCGATGTTGTCGGTTTTGACGCCGCCGTCGACTTCGAGTCGGATCTCGCGACCCGTGCGCGCCTGTTCATCGTCGATTCGCGCGCGCACGAGCGCGAGCTTGTTCATCGTCTCCGGAATGAAGGATTGGCCGCCGAAGCCGGGGTTGACCGACATGATCAGCACCAGGTCGAGCTTGTCCAGCACGTGGTCGAGACAGTTGACGGGCGTAGCCGGGTTGAGCACCAATCCGGCCTTGCAGCCGGAGTCGTGGATGAGCGCAATCGTGCGATCGACGTGTTCCGACGCCTCGGGATGAAAGCTGATGATCGCCGCACCCGCCTTGGCGAAATCCGGCACGATGCGGTCGACCGGCTTGACCATCAGGTGAACATCGATGGGTACGGTGGCAATTGGCTTGAGCGCCTGACAGACCAGCGGGCCGATGGTCAGGTTCGGCACGTAGTGGTTGTCCATGACGTCGAAGTGAATCAGGTCAGCGCCTGCGGCGATGACGGCGCGCACCTCGTCGCCGAGGCGCGCAAAATCCGCGGACAGGATGGACGGCGCAATCTGGCAGTTTCGCATCGCGTTATAATCCCCCTATCGGGAATGCAGAGTGTGTCCGTGGCCGACAGCAAGAGATACGAGATCACCGTCGCCCCCAAGGCGATCTACGTCGAGGATCAGTCCGACCCCTCGAAGGATCAGTACGTGTTCGCGTATACCATCACAGTCACGAACACGGGAACGGTACCCGCACAACTGATCAGCCGCCATTGGTTCATTACCGACGCCAACAGTAAGGTGATGGAAGTCAAGGGACTCGGCGTCATCGGGCAGCAACCCCTGCTCAAGCCCGGGGAGAGCTTCGAATATTCCAGCGGGACACACCTCGAGACCGCCGTCGGCACGATGCGCGGGACGTACCAGATGATCGCCGAGGATGGCCACACTTTCGAGGCGCCGATCCCGTTGTTCACGCTGTCGGTGCCGCGCATTCTCCATTAGCGTTCCCGGTCCGTGTTGGCCTTCCTGTCGGGGGGCGGCGGCTTGCGCTTGCCGCCGGTCGTGAACCACACGATGAACACCGCGAGAAACAGCGCGACTCCGGCTTCGAGCAGTATCCATTCCATCGCGTCGTGTCTCCGCAAGATCGTCGTTGCCGCGGCCGGCGCGCTCGTGTCGGCGTGCGTCACACCACCATCGTCACCACCACCACGCGCTCCCGCCGCGACATCGTCGATGCAGTTGCGCGCTGTCGCCTTCACGGAACTGCCGCGCTGGAACGACGACGCGCAGCAGGACGCATGGCCTTCGTTCAGCGCGACCTGTAGCTCACTCCTCGCGCGGCAGGCCAGCGCAGCAATCTGGACTACAGTCTGCGCGTCTGCGGCGACGATCGACGGTCACGACACGCTCGCCGTCCGCGCATTCTTCGAGCGGCATTTTAACGCATACCAGGTACTCGCCGCCGACGGCGAGGCCAAGGGCCTCGTCACCGGCTACTACGAGCCACTGCTCCACGGCAGTCGACAGCGCGATGAACGCTACCGCGTTCCGCTCTACGGGCCGCCGGACGACCTGCTCACGGTCGAGCTGGGCGATCTGTATCCTGAGCTCAAGGACAAGCGCGTGCGTGCGCGCGTCGACGGCAAGCGAGTCGTGCCCTACTGGCCGCGCGTCGATATCGACGCAGGGAAGGCTGCGGTCAGCGGCAAGGAACTGCTGTTCGTCGACGATCCCGTCGAGGCATTCTTCCTGCAGATCCAGGGATCCGGACGCGTGCAGCTACCCGACGGAAGCGTCGTGCGGGTCGGGTACGCGGACCAGAATGGCCAGCCGTATCGCTCGATCGGACGCATCCTGGTCGAACGTGGCGAGCTGACATTGGACAAGGCTTCGATGCAGGGCATCAAGCAATGGGGCCGCGATCATCCCGATGCGCTCCCGGCACTGCTTGCAGAAAATCCGAGTTACGTCTTCTTTCGCGAAGCGACACCGAATCCCGCCGGCACGATCGACGGACCGCTGGGCGCCCTGGGTGTGCCGCTGGCGGCAGGTCGCACGATCGCGGTCGACCCGCGCTTCATTCCGCTCGGTGCACCCGTATACGTCGCGACGACCTGGCCGCTGTCGAACCGACCACTGAACCGTCTCATGCTCGCCCAAGACACCGGTGGCGCGATTCGCGGTGCTGTCCGCGCCGACTGGTTCTGGGGTTTCGGCGAGGACGCGGCGCAGCAGGCGGGCCGCATGAAGCAGGAAGGCATGCTGTGGCTGCTATGGCCAAAAGGCGCACCGCTGCCGCATTGAACGCATCCCGCGAAAGCGCGATGTATCTTGCTCGAGTCAGCTTCCAGGGAGAGCGTAGATCGGTGGGAAGAACAAATCCTTCCACGATGCCGGCTTGGCCTTGATCGTGCCCACGCGCGACATGAATTCCGCGTATTTCATCGTGCCGTCTGGGACGGTGGAAAACTTCGAATTCGGATCGTTGAGGATCTTGATGATTTCGTCGGCGGTCGCCTTTTGCTTGCCGACGGTGATGTAGATCTCCGCCGCCTTCTTCTTGTCCTTGGCGATGAGCGCGTTGGCCTCGTTCATGGCGGCGATGAAAGCCGCTGACAGTTTCGGATTCGCTTCGAAGAACTTGCGCGTCGTGTAGGTCATGTCGAGCGTGATGTTGCCGAGCACGTCGACCGAATTGAAGACGCGATGCAGGCCGGGCGTGGAATCCTCGATGTACGAGAACGGCGGCGACGCCATGTGGCTGTTGATCTCTCCCTTGCCGGAAAGCAGCACGGTCAGCGCCTCCGGGTGCGGCAGGCCGACGGTGATCGGGTCCAGCTTTGCGTAGTTGGCATCGCCGAATTCCTTGGCCACCGCCATGTGCAGGATCACCGCGGGCAGCGAGGTCTTGATCCCGGGGACGGCGATCCGATCCTTGTCGCTGAAATCCTTCAACGACTTCACGGCCGGGTTGCGCGTCATCAGGTAGAGCGACGACGAACTCATCCCGGATAGGCCGCGGATTTCTATGGCCGGATTGTCCTTGGCCTTCGCCCACAGCGTAAGAAAGCCGGCGACGCCGATCGATGCGATGTCGAGCGCGCCCGACAACATCGCGTCGTTGATGACATTGCCGCCATCAAGCACCAGATAGGTTGCCTTGACGTCGCCCAACCCCGCCGCCTTGGCCTGCTTCTCGAGCAGTTTTTCACTCTCCATCACCATCAGCGGCAGATAGAGGACGCCGAAGCCACGCGAGATGCGCACCTCGGACACCTCGGCGCGCGCATTGGCAATCGCAAAAACGGTCAACGCGACGGTCGCGACCGTGCGCAGGAAACGATGCCGCATGGGCTCCTCCGTGACTTGCTACGCCGACGCTTCGAGCACGCCGTGCGCCTGCTGGTCCGCGTGGTAAGACGAACGGACCAGCGCACCGACTGCCGCATGCCTGAAGCCGAGCGCGTAGGCCTCGCGCTCGAACCACGCGAACGTATCCGGATGCACATAGCGCAACACCGGCAAATGCCCGGTGGTCGGCTGCAGGTACTGTCCGATCGTCAGCATATCGATGCCGTGCGCGCGCATGTCGCGCATGACCGCGATGATCTCGTCGTCGGTTTCACCCAGTCCCACCATCAACCCCGATTTGGTTGGAACGCCGGGGAAGCGCGCCTTGAACGACTGGAGCAGCGCAAGCGAGTTGGCGTAGTCGGACCCGGGGCGTGCCTGCCGGTAGAGGCGCGGCACGGTCTCGAGGTTGTGGTTCATCACGTCGGGCGGGGCGGCGGCGAGAATATCGAGAGCACGTTCGAGGCGGCCGCGGAAATCCGGCACCAGCACCTCGATCTGCGTGGCCGGCGACAATTCACGCACGGCGCGAATGCAGTCGACGAAGTGCTGCGCGCCACCGTCGCGCAGATCATCGCGATCGACGCTGGTGATCACGACGTACTTCAACCGCAGCGCCGCGATGGTCTTCCCGAGATTGACAGGCTCGGCAACGTCGAGCGGCAGCGGGCGTCCGTGGCCGACATCGCAGAACGGGCAGCGCCGCGTGCAGATGTCGCCCATGATCATGAACGTCGCCGTGCCCTTGCCGAAACACTCGCCGATGTTCGGACACGAGGCCTCCTCGCACACCGTATGCAGATTGTGCTCGCGCAGAATCGCCTTGATTTCGTAGAACCGCGGCGACGACGGCGCGCGAACGCGAATCCACTCGGGCTTCTTGAGCCGCTCCGCCGCGACGACCTTGATGGGGATGCGCGACGTCTTCTCGCCGCCCTTGTGCTTGACGCCCGCGGCATTCGCAGTCGATGCGACGGCAGGACTTTCCGGTGCGCCGCTCATGATGCGGCGGGCTCCACGATGGCGCAGGTGAGCAACGGGGCAAGACCGGCACCGGCCTGATCGACGGTGGTGGCGACGCCAAGGTCGCGCAGTTGCGTCACCGCGAGCCCGCGGTACCCGCAAGGGTCGATATCCGAGAAGGGTGCGAGATCCATGGCAACGTTGACCGACAGGCCGTGATAGGTACACCCGCGACTGACTTTGAGTCCGAGCGCGGCGATCTTGGCATCGGCCCCATCGAGCATCGTGTAGACGCCTGGAGCCCCCGGTTTTGCGTAGGCCGCCACACCCAGCGCGTCGAGCCATCGTATCACGGCGCGCTCGAAGCGGCGTACGGTGTCGCGTATCCCGAGCCCGGCGCGCGCCAGGTCAAGCAGCGTATACACCACGAGTTGACCGGGGCCGTGGAAGGTCACCTGTCCGCCCCGATCGACCTTGATTGCCTCGATGCCATTGTCACGCAGCAGGTGCTCGCGCCGCCCGGCAAGCCCCAACGTATAGATCGCCGGATGCTCGGTCAGCCAGATTTCGTCGGGGGTTTCCGACGTACGGGCAGCAGTGAACGCGCGCATGGCCCGCCATGTCGTCGTGTAATCGGATAGCCCCAGATGGCGTACGACCGGGCTCGATGCGGCGCGCGGCGCCGAACCCGGCGCCGCGGCCATCACAGCACCATGACGACTTGCGGATGCGCTGACAGCTCGCGGTACAGCGCGTCGAGTTGCTCCCGCGACGAAGCGTTGACCGTGCACGTGAGCGATAGATAGTTGTTCAGGCGCGACGCGCGCATCTCCATGGACGCACTGTCGAAATCGGGAACGTGGCGCAACACGACGTCGAGCACCGCCTGGGCGAACCCGTCCTTGGTCCGGCCCATGATCTTGAGCGGGAACGCGCAGGGAAATTCCAGCAGGGATTCGGCCACGGCGGTCTCCATCGTCCGAATATGGGGCTGGTGCGCGGCCATTCAACCTCAGCGAACGTACATGTAGTCGCGCGTCAACGGGTGTGGCAGGCGGCCGTCAGGGAAAGGCTTGCCGGCCAGCAGCTGGAAAATCGATAGCCAGCCACGATCGAACGCGTGCCCCGACCCTGCGAGGTAGATGCGCCAGGTGCGGAACGTCTCCTCCCCCGCCTCCCGACGAGCTGCGTCCGCCTGACGCTCGAGGCGATCGACCCAGTGCCACAGCGTGCGCGCATAGTGCTCACGCAACGGTTCCGCATCGATCAGCTCGAGCCCGCAGGCCGCCATACCCTCGATCACCCGCGAGACATGGGCGAGCTGCCCGCCCGGAAAGACGTAGTCCTCGACGAAATCGCTGATGCCGCTGCCGAGGCTGTCGACGCCGACCTGGTTCAGCGTGATGCCGTGATTGAGCACCAGGCCGCCCGGCTTCAGAATGCCGAAGATCTTGCCGAAGTAGCGCGGGTACCGGCGAATGCCGACATGCTCGAACATGCCGACGCTGGCGATCTTGTCGAACAGCTTGCCCGGAGACAGGTCCAGGTAGTCGCGGAACTCGACGCTCACGCGGTCAGAAAGGCCGCGCTCGCTGATTTGTTCGCGCACGTAGTCATACTGGTTTTGCGACAGCGTGATGCCGGTCGCCCTGACCCCATAAGCCTGCGCGGCATGAAAAATCAGCCCGCCCCAGCCGCATCCGATGTCGAGGAACTCCTCGCCCGGACGCAGCATCAGCTTGCGACAGATGTGGTCGAGCTTTTGCGCTTGCGCCTGGTCGAGCGTGTCGGCGGGGTCGCGAAAATAGGCACACGAATAGACCATGCGGTCATCAAGCCAAAGCTTGTAGAACGCGTTGGAAACATCGTAGTGGTGCTGGATGTTCGGCCGGTTGCCCCGTCGCTGATGCAACCATTGAGCCAGCCGTGCCCGGGCGCGTTCGCGCCCGTGGTTGACACTTCCTACGAGGGTCTCGGCGATGTCGAGCATGCGCTGCGCGCCGCCCGAGAAGTCCAGATCGTCGCGGACGTAGGCTCGCGCAAGTCGCCCAAGTTCGGGCGACGCCAGCGCCCGCAGTCCGTTCCACGTGCGCGCATAGATATCGACTTCGGGCGCCTCCGACAGCGCGACGCGCCCGCCGTCGGGCAGGACCAGCGCCACGGGGATGTTGCGACCGCCGTAGCGGTTGGCGACGATTCTGGAGAGCGAGTCCTTCATGGTCGATGGTCGGCGGAGCGGGCGCGCCGGATAGTCAATAGTCTAGCGCCACACAATCGATTTTGACACCCCGGCGGGCGGCCCCTAAGATGGGGCGGCAATCCGCTCGTTGCGTACTCGTGCCGGCGGTTGATCCATCCCATGCCTTCCGAGCGCGTCCCCCAGCCGACCCTTCAGGAGCGCCAGTTCCGCGACGTACTCGGGCAGTTCGCGACGGGTGTCACCATCATCACCGCGCGCACCCGCGACGATACTTTTGTGGGATTTACCGCCAACTCGTTCAATTCCGTCTCGCTCGACCCGCCGCTGATCGTCTGGAGCCTTGCACAACGGTCGCGCAGCCTCGCGGTCTTCCAGAGCGCCGAACGCTACGCCGTGAACGTGCTCGCCCATGACCAGATCGACCTGGCGCGACGCTTTTCGCGTCCGCACACCGATCGCTTCGACGGCGTGCCGTTCCGCCTGGGCGCGGCCGCCGCGCCGCTGATCGAGGGCTGCGTCGCGTGGCTCGAGTGCCGGCATCACGCGCTGCATCCCGCGGGAGACCACATGCTGTTCATCGGCCAAGTCGATGCCTGCGCGCATCGGAACGTGGCACCGCTTGTTTGGCACGGCGGGCGCTATCGCCTCGGTCTCGCCCATTCGGACGCTTAGTCAGGCGCGCGGTCATGCCGGCTTGCTCTTGCTGGCCTGAAACAGAGCGTGCATCTTGCGAAAGACCGGTCCGGGCCGGCCGCCCGCGAACGGCGCGCCGTCGACCGTCGTGACGGCCAGCACTTCCTTGGACGACGACGAGAGCCACATCTCGTCGGCGCCGAGCGCTTCATCGCGCGTCACTGGCCGGACGGTGAGCGGCAGTCCCCCGGCTTGCGCCAATTCGAACGTCGCATCGTAGGTAATACCGGGCAAGATCAGGTTGTCCTTCGGCGGCGCGATGATGGTGCCGTTCTTCACGATGAGCACGTTCGACGCCGAGGCTTCCGTCAGGTAGCCGTCGCGAAACAGCACGGACTCCACGGCACCGGCCTCGACCGCGGCCTGGCGCGCAAGCACGTTCCCGAGGAGCGATATGGTCTTGAGGTCGCAGTGCAGCCAGCGCTGATCGGTGCCGGTAATCACCGCCACGCCGCGCTCGACCTGTTCCGCCGAAGGCAACACCAGTGGATTGCTCATCATGAACACGGTGGGGGCGACCCGCGCCGGAAACGCGTGATCGCGTTTGGCAACGCCGCGGGTGACC
The DNA here is from genome assembly GCA_963726935.1 of uncultured beta proteobacterium. Taxonomy (GTDB): domain Bacteria; phylum Pseudomonadota; class Gammaproteobacteria; order Burkholderiales; family Casimicrobiaceae; genus PALSA-1003. The sequence goes on along the minus strand of CAVSEH010000033.1, from coordinate 31,615 downwards.
TGGAAATAAACGCCTTGATCTTCGAAAGGCATCCGCCCGATCAAATCCCGGATGATAGTTTCCCATTCGGCCAGACTATGCGGATTGGCGAGGCCGATGCCGCCGAGGCTGCGCTGCAGCCGCTCCAGATGCTGGCGCATGCGATACGGAACGCGCCCGTAGACGGGAATCAGCTCATAGACACCGTCGCCGTAGATGAAGCCGCGATCGAGCACCGAGATCTTGGCGTCTTCGATCGGAAGAAATTGGCCGTTGAGGTAAACAGTCATGGTTGAGCTCGTTATTGTTAGCCGCCATTCCCGCACACGCGAGAATGCATTCTTCCATTCGTCACCGAAGTTGGATCCCGGATCTCGCTACGCTCGTCCGGGATGACGCAGCCATCGTCGCCCCGGCGCAGGCCGGGGCCCAAGTCTCTTCGTCCCTCCTTCCACATCGCAACTTGGATCCCGGATCTCGCTACGCTCGTCCGGGATGACGCATCCGTTTCCAATCGCAGCCTGTCCTGCGGCAGGCCGCTCTTGGACGGATGCGTCATTTCACCCACAGGCGCACGGTGTCCCAGGCACGTCCGAAGAAACTGGCCAGTGGAACATCAGCGAGCGCCTGCAGCGGATATTCGCCGACCGACTTGCCGTCAAGTGTGACGCGCACCACGCCGACGCGTTGTCCCCGCGTGACGGGCGCGATCAGCGGCTCGATTGCCTCCATGCTCAGTTTGAGCTTTTGCGCCTGCCCCTTGGGCAGCGTGATGTACTGGTCCGCCACGAAGCCCGCCGTCACGGAATCGGTGGTGCCCTTCCATACCCGCAGCGTGTTGATCGTCTGCCCATTCTGGTACATCTGCACGGTGTCGTAGAACTGGAAGCCGTAGTTGAGCAGCTTCTGCGACTCGATGGCGCGAGCGGTGTCCGACCCGGCACCGAGCACCACCGATAGCAGGCGGCGCGGGCCTCGCTTGGCCGATGCGATCAGGCAATAACCCGCGGCGTCGGTATTGCCGGTCTTCATGCCGTCGACGTAAGGATCGCTCCAGAGCAGGCGATTGCGATTAGGCTGCGTAATGTTGTTGTAGCGATACTCCTTGATCGAGTACAGCGGATAGTACTCGGGATAGTCGCGGATGATCGCCGCGGCCAGCAGCGCGAGATCGTTCGCGCTCGATACCTGCTGCGGCGCCGGCAGGCCCGTTGCGGTTGCGAAGCGCGTATTCCTCATCCCCAGTCGCGCTGCTTCCTTGTTCATGCGCTCGACAAAGGCTTCCTCCGAGCCCGCAAGCGTTTCGGCCAGCGCGATCGCGGCGTCGTTCCCCGACTGCACGATCATGCCGTGAAGCAGTTCGTCGACACTGACGGCTTTTTTCGGCTCGATGAACATGCGCGAACCTTCCACGCGCCATGCCCTGGCTGACACATTGACCATCTGCGAGGGCACGAGCTCCTTGTCCTTGAGCGCGCGGAAGATCAGGTACGCGCTCATCAACTTCGTCAGCGACGCCGGTTCACGCGGTTCGTCCGCATTTTGCGCGGCGAGGGTCTGTCCGCTGAGGACATCGACGAGGAGGTACGCCTTGGCAGCGATCGACGGCGGTGGCACGGCCGCGGCCACGAACAAATCGGTCGCCGCGGGAGCGACGTTCCCGACGACGGACGCCGCCAAGGCGACAAATGCCGGAAGCCAGCGTACAAGCGAGGAGAAGGACATCGGGACGCGCTGCGGAAAGAGCCCAATTATACCGCGCTCTCAGCGGCCCCCTCCGCACGCCTTACGATCGGGCGTACACGTCCGGGTCGAAGCGTTCGAGGAAGCGCGTCGGGTTGGCGAGCGGCGCGAAGCCGAAGCGTGCATACAGCCCGTGCGCGTCCTTGGTGGCCAGGAGAAAGCGCCGCAAGCCCTGCAGGTCCGGATGGCGCATGACGATGGCGATCATCCATTGGCCGAGACCGTCGGCGCGACACTCGGGCAAGACGAACACGTCAGCAAGATAGGCAAAGGTCGCACGATCCGTGATCACGCGAGCGAAAGCCACTTGCTCGTCAGCGCGATAGACACCGAAGCACAGAGAGTGCTCGAGCGAGCGATCGACAACCGCGCGTGGAACACCCGTTGCCCAGTACGACTGCTCGCTCAGGAACCGGTGGATCAGTGCGCGATCAAGCCGCGACGGATCCGTCGACAGCTCGAAGTCACCTTGGCGTTCGACGACGTACGCAGCTGTCGTCATCGCCCGATGAAATCGAAATCAACTTCGGGCTTCTTGCCCGAGACGATGTCCGCGAGCGCCTTGCCGGATCCGGCGCCCATCGTCCAGCCCAGTGTGCCGTGTCCCGTGTTGAGGTAAAGGTTGGGATAACGTGTGCGGCCGATCAGCGGCACACCCGAAGGCGTTGCCGGGCGCAGGCCCGTCCAGTAGTCCGCGCGCGACGCATCGATGGCATCGCCGAACCATTCGGTGGCGCGCCTCGTCAGCGCTTCGCAGCGCACGCGATTGAGATCGAGTTCGTAGCCGGACAATTCCGCCGTGCCGGCGACCCGCAGCCGTTCACCCAGACGGGTGAATACGATTTTCTTCGCATCGTCGGTAATGCTGGCGGCCGGCGCGGCATCCGATTTGAGGATGGGAATCGTCGCGGAATACCCCTTGGCTGGGTACACGAGCGCCTGAACACCCACGGGTGCGAGGAGCAACGGCGTGTAGCTGCCGAGGCAAACGGCGTAGGCATCCGCGGTCAGCGCTTCCTCGCGCCCTTGTCCATCGACGACGCGAACGCCTACAATCGTCCCGCCTTCGCTCAGGAGCGACGCGACGTTGACGCCGTAGCGGAACGCGACCCCCCGCTGTGCGGCACGCGCGGCGAGTTCCTGCGTGAATTTGCGAGCGTCGCCCGTTTCGTCGGTCGCGGTGTAGGTACCGCCGGCAATCCAGTCGCGCCGATCGCGCAGTGCCGGCTCGATCGCGACACACTCCTCCGCGGTCTTGACCTCGCGGGCGACGCCATACCGGCGCACCAATTCCGCAGCTTTCACCGCCGACGCAAAGCCCGCCTCGTCGGTGTAGACCTGCAGGATTCCCCGCTGCAGATCGTCGTAGTGCATGCCGGTGGACGCACGCAGTTCGCGCAGCACATCGCCGGAATACTTGCTGATCGCCAGGATCTGCAGCATGTTGCGCCGCGTCCGCGATGGCAGGCATTCGAGCAGAAACGCGACACCCCACCGCCATTGCCGCGGGTCCAGCGTCGGCCGGAACAGCAACGGCGCGTCGGGTCGAGACAGCCATTTGAGGATTTGCAACGGCGCCTTCGGCGCGGCCCACGGTTCAACGTGCGACACCGATATCTGTCCGCCGTTCGCAAACGACGTCTCCATCGCCGCGGCGCCCTCTCGCTCGATGACCGTCACCTCGTGGCCGCGCTCGCGCAGAAACCAGGCGCTGGTCGTGCCGATGACCCCGGCGCCGAGCACGACAACCCTCATTCGGCGTAGTCCGCCACCGGGATGCAGGAGCAAGACAGATTGCGGTCGCCGTAGACATTGTCGGCGCGGGCAACGGGCGGCCAGTACTTGTTATTCCGCAGCCCGGGCAGCGGATAGGCTGCATGCTCGCGCGAGTAGGCATGCGTCCAATCGGCACCGAGCAAGGCCGTTGCTGTGTGCGGCGCGTTCTTCAGCGCGTTGTCGAGGCGATCCATGCTGCCTTCTTCGATCGCACGGACTTCCTCGCGAATCGCGATCATGGCATCGATGAAGCGGTCCAGTTCGGTCTTGGACTCGCTTTCCGTCGGCTCGATCATCAACGTCCCCGCGACGGGAAAACTCATCGTGGGTGCATGAAAGCCGTAGTCGATGAGTCGCTTGGCGACGTCGTCGACGCTGACATCGCTGGTCTCTTTCAACGGCCGCAGATCGAGGATGCATTCGTGCGCAACCAGCCCGCCCGGACCCGAATACAGCACGGGATAGTAGGGCGCCAGCCGGCGTGCGACGTAATTGGCGGCGAGTATCGCGGACTCGGTTGCCGCCCTGAGCCCTTCGGCGCCCATCATGGTGATGTACATCCACGATATGGGAAGAATGCTGGCACTCCCATACGGCGCCGCGGATACCGGACCGATTGCCTCCGACGCGCCGTCGGCCTTGGTCCCGAGTGCACGATGCCCGGGCAGGAACTTCGCCAGGTGCGCACCGACCGCCACAGGACCGACGCCAGGCCCGCCTCCGCCGTGCGGTATGCAGAATGTCTTGTGCAGATTCAAATGCGAAACGTCGGCGCCGAATTTTCCCGGCGCCGCCAGACCCACGAGCGCATTGAGGTTTGCGCCATCCACATAGACTTGACCGCCGTTGGCGTGAACGATGTCGCAGACGTCGCGGATGCCCGCCTCGAAAACACCGTGCGTCGACGGATAAGTGACCATGATGGCGGCCAGGTGGGCGCGATGCGCTTCGGCCTTGGACTTGAGATCCTGCAGGTCGACATTGCCGCCATCGTCGCACGCAATGACCACCACTTTCATGCCGGCCATCTGGGCGGACGCGGGATTGGTGCCGTGCGCCGATGCTGGAATCAGGCACACGTTGCGTTGCGCCTCGCCGCGTGACGCGTGATACGCGCGAATGATCAGCAGCCCGGCGTATTCCCCCTGCGAACCCGCGTTGGGCTGCAGCGATACCGCGGCATAGCCGGTGGCCGCGCACAGCATCGCTTCGAGCTCGACGATCATTTCGCGATAGCCGACCGACTGGTTCGCGGGAGCGAAAGGGTGGACTTGTCCGAACTCCCGCCACGTCACCGGAAACATTTCGCTCGCGGCATTGAGCTTCATCGTGCACGAACCCAACGGAATCATCGCGCGGTCGAGCGCGATGTCCTTGTCGGCGAGCCTGCGCAGGTAGCGCATCATTTCGGTTTCGGAATGGTAGCGGTTGAATGTGGGGTGCATCAGGAATGGCGACGTACGTACGAGCTCTGGCGCGTAACCCTCCTCCACGCTGGCCTCGATGCCCTCGAAGTCGGGCAGAGCGGCACCCGCCGGCGCGCAAATCGACCACAGGAGATTCACCTCCTCGCGGGTGGAGGTCTCGTCGAGCGAAATGCCGAGATGCTCGGCACCTACGCGCCGCAGATTGGCGTCGCGAGCGACGGCAGCTTCGTGGATCGCCGAGGTGCGCTCGCCGGTGGCAAGTGTGAGCGTGTCGAAGAAGGTATCGTTGACGATCGCGAGCCCGAGTTTTTTCAGTCCGGCGGCAAGTACGGCGGTCAGGCGGTGCACGCGCGCGGCGATCGTCGCGAGGCCCTCGGGGCCATGGTAGACCGCGTACATGCTCGCCATGACCGCGAGGAGCACCTGCGCGGTACAGATGTTGGACGTCGCCTTTTCGCGCCGGATGTGCTGCTCGCGCGTCTGCAGCGCAAGCCGATACGTTGGCTGACCGGCGGCGTCGATGGTCACACCCACAAGGCGGCCAGGCAGGCTGCGTTTGAATTCGTCGCGCGTCGCGAGGAACGCCGCGTGCGGTCCGCCGAAGCCGATCGGCACCCCGAAGCGCTGGCTTGACCCGACGGCGACATCCGCGCCCCATTCTCCGGGCGGTGCCAGCAGCGTCAGCGCCAGTAGATCGGTAGCGCAAATCACCAGCGTCCCTCGCGCATGCAATGCGGCTGTCAGGGCCCGATAGTCGCCGACGTCGCCATTCACTGTCGGATATTGCAGCAGCGCGGCAAAACAGTCGCAATCGCGCGCGGCCTCCGCGGGACCGACCACGACGCCGATGCCCAGAGGCGCGGCGCGCGTTCTGACCACGTCGCGCGTTTGCGGCAGCACGCCGTCGGCGACGAAAAAGGCGTTGCTTTTGCTCTTGCCCACTCGCTGGCATAGCGTCATCGCCTCGGCCGCGGCCGTCGCTTCGTCGAGCATCGATGCGTTGGCGACCGCGAGTCCTGTCAGGTCGCAAACCATCGTCTGAAAGTTGATGAGCGCCTCGAGCCGTCCCTGCGAAATTTCGGGCTGGTAGGGCGTATACGCGGTGTACCACGCCGGGTTCTCGAGCACGTTGCGCTGAATCACAGGAGGCGTCAGCGTGCCGTAATAGCCCTGGCCGATGAACGATCGGGGAACGCGGTTCTTGCGCGCGATCGCCTTCAGCGCATCGATCGCCTCCTGTTCCCCCTTGGCGGCTGGGAGCGCCAGCGGATCCGACAAGCGAATCGCCGGCGGAACGATCGCGTCGATGAGCGCCGCGCGCGATGTAAAGCCCAGCGTCGCCAGCATTTGCGCTTGGTCGGCGTCCGTCGTGCCGATGTGGCGGCCCACGAAATCACGATGCTGCTCGAGTTCTACGAGCGAGCGACGCGCCGGTGGTTGCATGTCGTTCAGTTTCATCCGCGTTCCTTGGAAGAGGCTCAGGCGTCGCCGACACTCGCCGTGTACGCGGCGGCATCGAGTAGTTTGGCCGCGTCGCCGGGATTCGCCGGCTTGAGCTTGTAGAACCAGTTCGCGTACGCGTCTGCGTTCACCGTTTCGGGCGCAGCGACCACGGCGGCGTTGACGGCGGCGACGGTCCCGGCGACCGGTGCGTAGATATCGGACGCCGCCTTGACGGACTCGACGACCGCGCACACCTCACCCTCTGCCACGGTCCGCCCAACGGCGGGCAGCTCAATGAAGACGAGGTCGCCCAATGCTGCCTGCGCATGGTCGGTAATGCCGATCGTCAGCGTTCCGTCCGCTTCCGTGCGGATCCACTCATGGCTGGCGGTGTATCTCAAGTCGACGGGAACGTTCATGCGCGCATCTCCAGTGAGTTATTCAACGAGAATCTTGCCGTGACGGACGAACGGCGGTTTGACGACGCGCGCGGCGAGCTGCTTGCCTCGAACGGCGACGTGAACCACCTCGCCGGGGGCCACACCACTGGGCACGCGCGCAAGTGCAATCGACGTCCCGAGCGTCGGCGAAAAGGTACCGCTGGTGATCTCCCCGTCGCCACGGTCGCTGCGCACTTGCTGATGGCTGCGCAGGACTCCACCTTTGTCGACGAGCAGCAACCCGACCTGTTGCCGTGGCGACGCCGCCGTCAGCGCAGACTTGCCCACGAATTCGCGCGGGCTCGCCAGGTCGACTGTCCATGCGAGCCCGGATTCCAGCGGGTTCACGCGCTCGTCCATGTCCTGCCCATAGAGATTCATGCCGGCCTCGAGGCGCAGCGTGTCGCGTGCACCGAGCCCGCAGGGACGCACGCCTGCAGCAGCGAGCGCGGTCCAGAGCGCGGCCGCACGTGTCGCAGGCAGCGTGATTTCGAACCCGTCTTCGCCCGTATAGCCGGTGCGTGCGATGAAATAGTCGCCCGCTTCAGCCGCCATGAACGGCTTGAGTCCTTCGGTGACCGAGCGGGTGTCGGGCAACGCCTGCCACAAGCGCTCGCGCGCGGACGGTCCCTGCACGGCGATCATCGCGAGGTCGCGACGCGGCTCGAGCTTCAATTGCGGCGCGCGCTCGTCGCGCAGAGCATGCAACCACGCGAGATCCTTGTCGGCAGTGCCGGCATTGACGACCAAGCGGAACCAATCTTCCGCAAGGAAGTAGACGATCAGGTCGTCGAGCACCCCGCCGTCCTGCTGTAGCAGGCACGAGTAGAGTGCCTTTCCCCGCACTTTCAGCTTGTCGACATTGTTCGCCAGCGCGTAGCGCAGAAAATCTCGCGCGCCCGGCCCGCGCAGATCGACCGCGAGCATGTGCGAAACATCGAACATGCCCGCATCGCGGCGCACAGCGTGGTGCTCGTCGAGCTGCGAACCGTAGCTGACGGGCATGTCCCACCCGCCGAAATCGACCATCTTGGCGCCGGCCGCGCGATGAACGGTATTGAGGGGGGTTTCCTTGAGCACTGCGTCTCCCAGGTTGCCAAACAAAAGGGGCGACACCACGTCGGCCTCGCCCCATCTGTCCTTTTACCTGAGAGATTGCGGTGCGCGCGTCGTAACGACGTGCGTCCGGTGCCCCTTCGGTGGGCCGCCCGGCGTACGTCGAGCGGCCGCTCTCCAGATCGTGTGCTGCAGTCCGCGCAGTCCTTTTGCCTGAGCGATTGCGGGAGTTGCGCCTTCGGCGGCGGCCGACGATGTCGTGGCCACACTCTCCTGCACGGACGAATCAAGGTTACCGGTCAGGTCTCCCGATGTCAAAGGCAGGCGCGCGGCCTCCTATTGCCATCGAGTGAACGCATTACCGAGGCGCGTCGGCCGCCTGCCGCAACTCGCAATTCCCCGTCGATCCCCACGCTTTGCGTGGGGCCCCGCGCCGGGCTCTCGCGCGGCTATTTCTTAAGGGTAAGAATCCAGGTGACCAATTCCTTGATGTCGGCCTCGGGAACCTGGGCATTGGGCGGCATGGGAATCTGGCCCCACACGCCAACGCCGCCCTTTTTGACCTTGTCGGTGAGCTTCGCGAGCGCGTCCTTGTCGCCCTTGTACTTGGCGGCGACTTCGACGTAGGGCGGCCCAATGAGTTTCTTGTCAATGGTATGACAGGCGGCGCAGCCGTCCTTTTTCATCATCGCTTCGGCGCTGGCGTTGTCGAGCGCGGCGCTGGCACTGCCGGCCGCGAAGATACCTGCGGCAAGAACCAAGCATTGGCGTTTCATGCGATCTCCAGGAAACAGTAAGGTAAATCGGCCGCCATCCTACCGGAATGGCAGGCGTGACGCCAGCCGATGCGATCAGGCCTTGGCAGTCAGCGCCGCCTCGACCGCGTCGATCGTCGTCAGCGGCGGCAAACAGCTCGCCCCGCTACAAACCCATGCCGTCGCCCCTCCTGGCGCACCAACGTGAGGTTTCGCCAGCATCGCGGGCAACGCGTCTTGTGCCGACAGGTCGAGGACCGCGACCTCGGGTCGATAGCTGCGCCCGATTGCCTGCGTCCACGCAGCGCACGTTGCGGCGTCGCCCTGCACCAGCACGGTCGTCGGCGGCTGCAACCATGCTTCCAGGGCGATGATCAACGACGCGAAGCCTGACGGTTGCTCGACGATGTCGCGGGCGAAGAGCCTGACCGTGCGTTCGGCCGTGGCAACGTAATTCATATCGCCGACCCAATGACCGAGGACGAGCAGAGACTTCGCGGCGATGCCGTTGCCGGCGGGCGTCGCGTTGTCGTGTCCCGGCTTGCCGCGGTAGATCAACGTTTCGTGATCGTGGCTGGTAAAGAAGAAGCCTCCGTTCGATCGATCCTCGAATCGCTCGAGCAGCGCATCGGCCACCACGATCGCCCAGTCGAGGTCCTGGGACCGGAACGCGGATTGCATCAGCTCGAGCAGGGCAGCGAGGAGAAACGCATGGTCGTCCAGATAGGCGTTCAGATGGGCGCGACCATCTTTGTACGTGGCGAGAAGGCGATCGTCGCGCCACAACGTCGAGCGCAGGAAATCGATCGCGCGTTGCGCGGCTGCCACCCACGCCGGCTCGTCGAACACCCGACCGGCGTGGGCGAGTCCGCCGATCATCAACGCATTCCAGGATGTCAGCAGCTTGTCGTCACGCTCCGGCCGCACGCGCAGCGCGCGCGCGGCAAGCAGCTTGGCACGCGCCGAAGCCAGCCTGGCCTGAGCAGTGGAAACATCGATACCCAGGCCGCTCGCAACATCGACGAGTGGCCTGGTCACGCACAGATTCCATGCGGCGCCCTCGAAGTTCGGGGGGCCATCGAGCCCCCAATGCAGCGCAGCGACTGCGAATTCGTCTGCGTCGAGCTGGGCTCGCACCGCGTCGACGGTCCAGACGTAGAACTTGCCTTCTTCGTGCTCGCTGTCGGCGTCGAGACTCGAATAGAACGCACCTTCGGGCGAGCGCATTTCAGCCAACGTCCACGCGACGATATCGCGCGCTGTATCCGCCAACAGTGCCTCGCCGGTCGCGCGCCACGCGTCCGCGTACAACGGCAAAAGCAGCGCGTTGTCGTAGAGCATTTTCTCGAAGTGCGGGATCGTCCAAGTGGCGTCGGTGCTGTAGCGACAGAAGCCGCCGGCTAGCTGGTCGTGAATGCCGCCTTCCGCCATGCGGCGGAGTGTCACGCGGACCATTTCGAGGGCGTGCGTGTCGCCCGTTGCGGCGTACCGGCGCAGGCAAAGGTCGAGATCCATCGTGTGCGGAAACTTGGGCGCCCTCCCGAACCCCCCCTGCACCGGATCGAATACGCGTGACAGCGCGGCGACGGCCGCTGATGCGGCCCCCGCAGGCGGCACGGCGGCGTCCGCGGCGGGTGCGGGATCGGCGAGCGCGAGTGCCTGGCGGAGGCGCGTACTCTGTTCGGCGATCTCCCCGCCTTGTTCGTGAAAGGCGGCGGCGATACGCGGCAGCAGGTCGACGAAACCCGGCATGCCGTGGCGCGTCGACTTGGGAAAGTAGGTGCCGCCGAAAAACGGTTCCTGCTCCGGCGTCAGGAACATGGTAAGCGGCCACCCGCCGTTGCGCCGCGTCAGCACCGCATGTGCGGCCTGGTAGATCTGGTCCAGATCGGGTCGCTCTTCGCGATCGACTTTGATGTTGACGTAGAGATCATTCATCAGCGCCGCAACCCGCGCGTCCTCGAACGATTCGTGCGCCATCACGTGGCACCAGTGACACGCGGAATAGCCGATCGAGAGGAGGATTGGCTTGCGCTCCCGCCGCGCCCGAGCGAGCGCTTCATCACCCCACGGATACCAGTCGACCGGATTGTCGGCGTGCTGCTGCAGGTAGGGGCTGGTCTCGCGGCCCAGGCGGTTCGCCAACGGGATTACGCGACCGTTTCCTCGAACGCGAGGCGCTCGAAGTCGGCTCCGCGCTGCACCAGTCGCGTCAACCGGAAGCGGCGCTCCGCGCCAGAAGCGAGCGAGCGCAGTACGCGGCCGGCGCTGAAGGTGCGCGACGGGACGACCAGGGTAGCCTTCTCGTCCGGCGTCACGCCCAGCAAGACCGTCGGGAACGGCGTCTCCTCGACGAGCATGCTCGTCAGCCCACGTACGGCGATGGCGGTGGGTGAACCTCCCCACAGTTTGAGCGTCACCGCGAGATCGCCGTGACTGTCCAGCGCCACCCGCGTCACGTATCCGCAGCGAATGCGCTCGTCGTCGCGCACCATGAGCAACTGATCCAGGTGCCAGCGGTGCTGCCCGGAGCCGACGCGATGAACACTGGCGGTGATCCAGTCGCACGACCCTTGCCAACGCTCCCAGGTCCACGCCTTTTCGGCATCGTCCTTGTTGCGGTCATAGTCGGTCAGCGCACCGAGAGTGGCGAGGTGCTGCGTCCCTTGGTACGACAGACGTCCAAGCAAGTCCTGGCTGTTGAACGTACGGCCGGTAATACGGAAGTACGCGGCGCCGAGACCCCCGACGCACAACTCGAGACCGGATTGCGACTCGTCGGCGCCGCGCTTGTTCGGCAGCGCGTACCAGCGCGAATCGAGATGGGCGAGCAGCGCGGTGCAGGCGTCGACGGCGACATCGTGCCCCAGCTGCAGTTCTGCGGGATTGGCACCGCTGCCAAGGCGCTTCAGGCGCCCGCGCACGCTGGTCGCGAGCTTTGCCGGGTAGCCGTAGCGCGTGCCTTCCCCTGGGTGACGCGGACCCACTTGTCCAAGTGACGCGCCGACGGGTGCGTCGAGATCGATGGTGATCACCGGGCCTTCGGTCTCGCGCTGCTGTGTGTAAGGAAATACTTTGCGCGCCCACATGGCCAGCCAACGATCGGTCAGTTCGATCTGGCGTACAGACATCGCGCAAGGATCCGCGAGGTCGAGCAACAGGGCGTGGCAATAGGTCGAATAGCACGACACGCCGACGGCATTCGGCATGAGTTCGTCGGTCACCGCGCTGCCCGCGCAGTCGAGGATCTCTGCCAGCCTGTAATAGGCGTGCAATTCCTGCCACACAGCGGGCGGCGGAATATGCCGGGCAAGACCGTGGACCAGAACCATCTGTTTGCCGACCCACAGTCCGCGTTGCAGGACCTTGGCCTTGACGCCCTGGAGGTCGGGATCGTTTTCCAGCAACGGCTTGAGACACGACGAGTACTGGCCCCAGAGCGCCTGCCAAAGGGCGAGTGCCTGCAGGAAGGCCTCGCGCTCGCGGTCGACCGCTGGTTGCGGCTTGCCCGCATATCGACGGGCAAGCTCAGTGTGGAGGAACATCACAGGCTCGCGCATCACTTCGGCGATTCGCGCCCGCTCGCGCGGCGCGAAATCGGCCTCCGACAGCCGCTTGAGCTGCCCAAGGACCGCTTCGTAGTGCTTTGGAATGTTGGTCAGCGGAAGAGCGCGCAGCCATACCGCACAACCATCCGCATCGGCGAACGCGAGCGAGTCCGCCCCGGGTTGGGTTTGGGTCTGCGTCAGCGTGTATTCGTTGGTTGTCGCCATGTCGCTGCCGTCCGCACGGAGGAGCGCACCTCTCCAGCGCGCCACCTGGGCTGCTAATAGTTATAGCACAAGTCCCATGAAATACGCCTTGCCGCCCGGCGTACGGTCGCGGCCGCACACACGGGCGGCCACCGTCCGTAGCCGACAACGTGAATATTCGACATGTGCAGCACAGAATCCGCAGCGGCGGCGAGGAAGCCCGCCGCGGACAATCAACGCCATGGACGCGGTGATTGCGTCCGAGTTTTACTAGCCGAGGAAATCATGGACAGAAGCATTGAACGACGAGTCATACGCAGGCCTCGCGCCCTCCGGCCGTATGGGATTCCAGGCCTGTCACGCGACGTGTTCGATGGGGATGTGCATCTCCAGGATACGAGCGGAGATTTTGGATTTCGCTCCGGCACACGGTTGCCTCCACCCCGCGCTGCGCGTACGCCGCGCAGTCGCGGGATTTTTTTGCAGGCGACTGAAGCTCCGAAGAAGCAAAGGTCATGGCGCAAGGCCGACAAGTCGATCATCGGCCTCGCTGTTGCCGTCGTGGCCATTGCTTCCGCGCTGATCGTCGGTGCTCCCACGGCCATCATGGGTGCGGCGGTCAACGTGAACCCGGGACCGGCCATCGTCGGCGCTGCGTCGGTACCGCCAGCGTTCATTGAAATTCCCAAGGTGCGCTGACCGGAAAGGGTCAGACTAGGACGCGCTCGATGCCTCCCCGCGTCGCGCGCTCGACATAGCGCGGCAGCCAGTCCTCGCCGAGGACATTGCGGGCGATCTCGACGACGATGTAGTCAGCCTGAGTGCCCGCATCCTCATCGAAGCGTGAGAGTCCCTGCAGGCACGACGGACAGGACGTCAGCACTTTAGTCGGCCCGGCGAAGCCGTCGGCGCGCAGTTGCGCGGCACCGCGACGCATCTCCTCTTCCTTGCGAAAGCGAACCTGCGTCGAGATGTCCGGGCGCGTCGTGGCCAGCGTGCCCGACTCGCCGCAACAGCGTTCGTTGAGCGCGACGGACGTCCCCATCAATTCGTTGACGACCTTGAGCGGCTGATAGGTCTTCATCGGCGTGTGGCATGGATCGTGGTACATGTAGCGCACGCCTTGCAGTCCATCCAGCCGCACACCCTGCTCGAGCAAGTACTCGTGAATGTCGAGTAGCCGGCAGCCCGGAAAGATCTTCTCGAATTCGTATTTCTGCAACTGGTCCATGCAAGTGCCGCACGAAACGATGACCGTCTTGATGTCCAGATAGTTCAACGTGTTCGCGACGCGGTGGAACAGAACGCGGTTGTCGGTAATGATCTCCTGGCCCTTGTCGCGATTGCCCGCTGCAGTCTGCGGGTAACCGCAGCACAGATAACCCGGCGGGAGGACGCATTGCGCCCCGACGTGGTAGAGCATCGCCTGCGTCGCAAGTCCGACCTGGGAGAACAGGCGCTCGGATCCGCAACCGGGAAAGTAGAACACCGCATCGGCGTCTTCCGCAGGCCGGGCCGGGTTGCGGATGATCGGAACGATCGTCGGGTCCTCGATATCCAGGAGCGCCCGCGCGGTGCGCTTGGGCAGGCCGCCTGGCATGGGCTTGTTGATGAAGTGCAGGATCTGCGACTTGATCGGCGCAGTGCCGAGCGTAGCAGGCGGCCGCGCCGTCTGACGCTGCACAAGACCCAGCCGTCGTGCCGTGCGATACGCGAACCGCTGCGCCTTGTAGCCCCAGTCGATCATGAACTTCTTGGTCAGCTTGATCGTCGTCGGATTCGTCGCGTTCAGAAAGAACATCGACGCAGTCGTCCCGAGGTTGAACTTGCGGTGACCCTGCTCGCGCAGCAGGTTGCGCATCGCCATCGAGACGTTCCCGAAATCGATGTCTACCGGACACGGGTTCGCGCACTTGTGGCAGACCGTGCAGTGGTCCGCGACGTCGGAGAATTCGTCGAAGTGCTGCAGGCTGACGCCGCGACGCGTCTGCTCTTCGTACAGGAAGGCCTCGATCAGCAGCGACGTCGCCAGGATCTTGTTGCGCGGGCTGTACAGCAGATTCGCGCGCGGCACGTGCGTGGCGCACACCGGCTTGCACTTCCCGCAACGCAAGCAGTCCTTGATGGAGTCGGCAATGCCGCCGATTTCGGACTGCTCGAGGATAAGGCTCTCCGCGCCGAGCAGGCTAAAGCTCGGCGTGTAGGCTTTGGACAGGTCCGCACCGGGCAGGAGCTTGCCGCGATTGAAGTGTCCTTCGGGATCGACTTTGCGCTTGTACTCGACAAAAGGTGCAATTTCTTCCGCGGTCAGGTATTCGAGTTTGGTGATGCCGATGCCGTGCTCGCCGGAAATCACGCCATCGAGGCGTCGCGCCAGTGCCATGATCCGCGCCACCGCGGCATGCGCCTCGCGCAACATCGCGTAGTTATCCGAATTCACCGGAATGTTGCTGTGCACGTTGCCATCGCCGGCATGCATGTGCAGCGCGACGAACACGCGCGCGCGCAGCACCTCCCGGTGCACATCGACGCAGCGCTTGAGCACGGGCGCGAAGGCAATGCCCGCGAAAATGTCTTCCAGCGGCGCCTTGATCTCGGTCTTCCACGACACGACAACCGAATGCTCCTGCAATGCCGGAAACATCTGCTCGATGCGGACGAGGAAATCCTGCCATCGTGTGCGCACGCCGGCGATTACCGCACGGGCTTCGTCGAGCTTCGCGGCGAGGGTCTCCGCCGGTGGCAGTTCCTCGGCGTGGGCGCCCCACAGCGCCGGCGGGAACGGCTCGCCCAGCGCCGCCTCAAGCGCGTCGCACAGTGCAAGTTTGTTGCTGATCGACAGTTCGACATTTATCCGTTCGATGCCGTCGGTGTAGTCGCCCAGGCGATCGAGAGGAATGACGACGTCCTCGTTGATCTTGAATGCGTTGGTATGCGCGGCGATCGCTGCGGTACGGGCTCTGTCCAGCCAGAACTTCTTCCGCGTCTCGGGTGATGTCGCCACGAAACCTTCGGCACCGCGCGCGTTGCACAACCGCACGACTTCCGACGCCGCGCGCGCGACGGCGTCCTCATCCTCGCCGACGATGTCGCCGATCAACACCATCTTCGGACGCCCGTGGCGTTTGGCTTTGGTCGCGTAACCGACAGCCTTGACGTAGCGCTCATCGAGATGCTCGAGGCCCGCGAGGATGGCGCCGCCGGGCCGTTGGTCGAGGTAACGCTTGATCTCGACGATCGCCGGCGTCGAATCGCGCACCTGGCCGAAGAATTCCATGCACACGGTGCGGATCGCGGGCGGCATCCGGTGCAGGATAAAGCGCGCCGACGTGATGATCCCGTCGCAACCTTCCTTCTGGACTCCCGGGAGCCCGGCCAGGAACTTGTCGGTGACGTCTTTGCCCAGCCCGATCTTCCGGAATGTCGACCCTCGGATCACCAAGGTTTCGCGGCGCTGAAGCGGCCCGAATCCACCCCGCGCATCGGCGGCGTGATACGCAAGCTCGAAGGTCGCGACATCGGCGTCGTGGATCTTGCCGAGATTGTGGTCCTGGCGCGTGATCTCGAGCCAGCCAGCATCGGGCGTCACCATGCGCCACGACGCGAGGTTGTCGAGCGCGGTGCCCCAGAGCACGGCCTTCTTGCCGCCGGCGTTCATCGCGACATTGCCGCCGATGCACGACGCATCGGCCGACGTCGGATCGACGGCGAAGACGAGTTTCGCGCTTTCCGCCGCCTCCATCACGCGGCGCGTCACGACGCCGGCACCCGCGTCGATCGTGGGTGTCGCCTCGGCTCGGCCCGGCAGAACGATCCGGTCGATCGCAGACAGGCGCTCGAGTTTCTCGGTATTGATGACCGCCGAACGCCGATCCAACGGAACCGCACCGCCGGTGTAGCCCGTGCCGCCGCCTCGGGGAATGATCGTGAGTTCGAGCTCGATGCATCCGCGCACCAACCCGGGAACCTCGGCTTCGGTATCCGGATAGAGCACGAGGAACGGGTATTCGACCCGCCAGTCGGTGGCGTCAGTGACATGCGCTACGCGCGCCAGGCCGTCGAAGGCAATGTTGTCGCGACGCGTATAGCGCGTCAGGACGCGCATCGCGCGCCGACGCAGCTCCTCCGTCGCGCGAAACGAATCCGCGAACCCGTCGACGGCAGCATTCGCGCGCTCGATGAGCGTGGCGACCTTGACGTCCAATTCCACGTCTGCACCGGCGCGTCGCCGCTTGTCGATCTCCATCAGACGATGGCGAAGCGCGTTGACAAGGAGTTCGCGCCGCTTCGGGTTGTCGAGCAGATCGTCCTGCAGATAAGGATTACGCTCGACGACCCAGATATCGCCTAGCACTTCGAAGAGCATCCGCGCCGAACGACCCGTGCGGCGCTCGCCACGCAATACCTCGAGCAGACGCCACATGTCCAGGACCGAGCAGCCGAATGACGATTTCGCGGTCGGAGAACGACGTGTAGTTGTACGGGATCTCCCGCAACCTCGGCGCCGTCGCCGAGGCATCGGCGTCGATGTTCAGCGCATCGGTGTTGGCGTTCATGGCAGACCGATTTTACCGCATCGCAGCATGAGCGCCGCCGAACGCGGCTCAGGCTATATCTACTACTATTGTCTAGGCGTCCGTTCGTTACGGCGCGGGGCCGGCTCGAAATTGCTCCGAAACGGATTGATGTCGATGCCGCCACGGCGCAGGAAGCGCGCGTACACCGTCAGCTGCTCTGGTCGGCAGCGCAGCCCGATATCGATGAACATTCGCTCGACGCAGGCTTCGTGGAAGGCAGCGTGCTGCCGGTAGGAGACAAAATATTTGAGGAGTGCGGTCCGATCGATGCGCGGCCCCCGGTAGCGAACCAGGACGTCGGCGTAGTCGGGTTGCCCGGTGACGGGACAGTTGGATCGGAACAACGCGGTGCGCAGCGATTCCTCGACAAACCCGGCGCCACGTACGAGCAGCAGCGGATCGGGCGTGTAGGCATCGATTGTCGTGCGGCGATCATCGATCGATTCTCCCGGCAGCTCGGCCGTGCGCAATGCCCCAGGCAACGGCAAGAGGGAAACATCCACCGGCGCGCCGCACGCATGGGTCAGATCCGCTGTGATCCGCCGCGCGAGTTCCTCGCTGGTCTCCATGCGCTCTTGCGCATAGGAGCCCAGATACAGCTTCAACGACTTGGATTCGATGATCGCGGGCGATTCGGCACCGATGCGAATCTCGGCGATCGCGCCGGCAGGCAGGCCATGACGATCGAGCCAGGTCAATTCGTATGCAGTCCAGATGTCGACACCGGAGAACGGCAGTGTGGCAGGAATGCCCTGTTCGGCGCGCTGTGTCGAACGCGGGATCGCGAACAGCAGGGAAACGTCGTAGCGATCGGGATACGTCGTCGCCTTGCCGAGCGGGGATTGTTCGAGCGTCATCGTCCCACCGCATCCGACGGCGGCACGCGGTGCCCGAAACTTCGTCGCAGAAGCAGGTACGACAGCGGTACCGCCACGGTCAAGGCGGCGAGCATGGCCAGCGGGCGAGACAAGCCCGCCCGGTCGACGGCCAACCACAACACGGCGAGCGAGGCGAGGTAGGTAACGCCATAACTCGCAAGATAGCCAATGGCGGAGCGTGCACCCGGTGACGCATTAAAGACGACTCGCGCGTTCGCCAGGTAGCCCGTCGCCAGTCCCAGGACATACGCCACCGTATATGCCAGGCGGTAGTCGATGAACTGCAACAGCAGCAGATAGACGAGATAACTGAACGCGGTATTGGCGGCGCCGACCACGACAAACCGGGCAAAGCGGGACGTAGGCCGCAGTGACATCGAGTTCACTTGCCAACGGCGCGCAGAAACTCGTCGTAGTCCCTGATGTAGTCGCGCGGGTTGTACGCGTGCGATGCCAGCACGAGCAAGGCCGCGTCGGCCGAATAGTCGAATTGCGCTGCCCACACCATCGGCGGGAGATACAGTCCGAGCGAATTGCGACTGAGCAGAAATTCCTGCCGTCGCTTGCCGTCATCGGCGATCACACGGCAACTGCCTGACACGCAGACCAGAAACTGGTGGCATGCGCGATGTGCATGCTGCCCGCGCACCTCGCGGCTCGGCACATCGTGCACGAGGAAGAAACGCTTCACGACGAACGGAAGGAACTGGGCGATCTCCGCCGCGACGAGCCCGCCGCGCAAGTCCTCGACCTCGTCGAGCGCACTGAGCGTCACTCCACGCACACGGGTTTTCCCCGGACTTGCGGTGGGCGCGCGCGATACCGTTTCCGTCGGCCTCGGCCCTGCGTCGCAGTAGCCCACGATCCGGGCCGGATTACCCGCCACGATCGCGTACGCCGGCACGGACGCAACAACCACCGCGCCGGCGCCGACCATCGCCGAACGACCAACGCTCAGACCCGGAAGGATCGTCGCATTTGCGCCGATCGACGCGCCCGCATGCAGCACGGTCTCCAGAAACTTCTTTGGCGGCCGCTTGCTGCGCGGGAAGGGATCGTTGGCAAACGTCGCGTTCGGCCCGATGAACACATCATCCTCGACGCGCAACCCATCCCAAAGTTGAACGCCGCACTTCACGGTGACGCGGTCGCCGACCCGGACGTCATTTTCGATGAAGGTGCCATCGCAGATGTTGCAGTCGCGACCAATGCGCGCGCCGGGCAGGACGTGGGCGAACGCCCAGACGCGCGTCCCGGCGCCAATGGCCTTCGATTCGCACAGCGCCTGCGGGTGCACGAAATATTTCATCGTTGCTCGCCCTTCCCGAAAGAAAAGCGGCGCTGAACGATCGCCAGCGGGCGCGCCTTGGTGTTTTCGAACGCCCGCCAGGCATATGCACCCACGACCGACAATCCCAACGCATTGAGGGCGCCGAAGCCCGCGACCAGCAGGACGGTAGTCGCATACCCCGGCTCGTGGATCAAGCCGGTCGCGCGAGCGAACACGACGATGCCGCCGTAGACGATCGCCGCAGCAAGCGCAAGCATGCCGACGCCAAACAGCAGCCGGATCGGCAGATCGGAAAACGACAGGCAACTGTCGAACATGTATGCAAGCTTCTTGCGCAGCGTCCACGCGCTCTTGCCACGCCGGCGCGGCAACCGGCGATAGCGTACCTCCTCGCGCCGGAGTCCGATCCAGATCAATAAGCCGACCAGGCTCGAGTGCGCCTCCGAGAGTGCAACCAACTGATCGCGAGCCACCTGATTGCAGCCGAAGACATCGATGCCCCCCGCGGGCATGTCCGGCTGCACCAGCCGTCGATACGCTCGCCAGAACAACGCGGACGCGGCACGCACGTGCAACGCGTCGTCACGCCCCTCGCGCACGCCGATGACGACATCGCACGCGTCCGCCGCAAGCTTGCGGAAGAAATCGAGCGCCAACTCCGGCGGCTCCTGCAAGTCGGCGGCCATCACCGCAAAGTACGGGCCCGACGCCTCGACGAGTCCCGCGCGAATCGCGGCAAAGGCGCCGAAGTTGCGCGACATTTCGATGACCTTGGCATTCAACCCGCTCTGCGGGAGCGCATCGAGCAAGATCGGCAGCGAGCGGTCGGGACTGCCGTCCACGACGAAGACGACTTCGAGCGCCTGGTCAAGCTGCTTGCTCAGGTTGGCGGCAACCGCGAGCAGGTCAGAGAGCGTCTCCTCGTTGCGATAAACCGGAATGACCAGCGAGTAGGACGTCACTGCGGACTCTGCCATCGATTGCAGGCCATCACCACCGCGTCGACTTCGTCGTCGTCGAGTTCCGGGTAACACGGAAGGCTCAACACGCTCGCGCACGCCCGTTCTGTCTGTTCCAGGCCCGTTTCAGGCGTGTTGCTCCGCCATGCATCCTGCAGATGATCGGCCAACGGGTAATGGATCTCCGTGGCGACGCCGGCGGCAGCGAGATGCGCCCGCAAGGCGTCGCGGGCGACGCATCGGACGACGTATTGATGAACCACATCGTCATCAGCACGCGGCGTTGGCGGCAAGCTGACGGCCGGATGCCGAATCGTGGCCGCATAGCGCCGTGCAACCGCACGCCGCCGCGCGTTCCAGGCGTCGAGCCGTGGCAGCTTGACCGACAGTGCCGCGGCCTGCAGTTCATCCATGCGCGAATTCATTCCCCCTTCGATCGCGCAATGATACTTTGTCGACCACCCGTAGGTCCGCAATTGCCGCAGGCGCTGCGCAATCTTGTCGTCCGCAGTGACCAAGGCACCCGCATCGCCCAGCGCGCCGAGATTCTTGGTGGGATAGAAGCTGAAGCAGCCGACATCACCGCGGGTTCCCGCCTTGTGGCCGCCGCGCTGCGCACCGTGCGCCTGGGCGCAATCTTCCACGAGCGCGATCCCGCGCGGCCGCGCGATGCGCGCGATTGCGTCGACGTCGGCCATGCGCCCATAGAGGTGCGTGATGACGATCGCGCGCACGTCCGGCGTCACCGCAGCCTCGAGTGCGGCCGGATCGATCAGCAGCGTCCGTGGGTCGACGTCCACGTAACAGGGAACCGCACCGACGAGCCGGATCGCGGTGGTGGCATAGCCACCCGCATTCGCCACGGTCATGACCTTGGCGCCAGGACCGATCGCCAGCGCGCGAAGCGCCAGTTGCAGCGCATCGGTACCGTTCGCCACCGCGACGCAATGGCTCGTGCCGCAGTACGCCGCGAATGCGTGCTCGAAGGCCTCGACCTCCGCACCCAGGATGTACCAGTCGCGCGCGAGCACCCGGCCGATCGCCGCGTCGAGTTCACGCTTCAGGGGCGCGTGCTGCCGCGATAGGTTAATGCTGGCGATCATGATTTACGTGTGCTCGCCCGGTCGGGTTGCATCGACACCGGGTTCGCGTCACCGCATCCGGCGCGGGTCAACGCCTGTTGCCACTGTTGCGTCCAGTCCGACAGGTCTGGCGCGAACTGCAGCGCAAGCGGCACCAAGGCGCGCGATCGCGGACTGAAACAATAGTACCGATCCGGGCGCAGATGGGGCGGCGGCACCTTAGGTGTAAGCGTATTGGCTGCCACGTCCCCGAGTGGCTCGCGTTGCAGCCTGCCGATGATGTCGCGCTGGAAGAGATCCGGCCAGCGATCGAGTTCGATATCGGTCTGGACGACCAGGCGCGGCGCCAGCGACCGCTTCTGCAACGGCGGCAGCATGAGGCCCGCCTGTGAGTCCCGTCCGAAGGGAATCGGGCCAATGTAATCCGGAAGCACCACGAAAGCATAGCCCCCCGATGGGACAGCATCGGCGATCGCAGCGATCGAACCGAGCAGCGCGTCCATGTCGCGCCCCGCCTCCGCCCGGCGCTCGATCGCCGCCCGCGCGAGCGTGGTCTCGGCGATCAGCGTGGCACCAACAATCAGCCACGCTGCTGCCACCCATCGTGGCGGAGCTACGGCCAGCGGAATGACGAGCCCCACCGCAGCGATAGCCCAGAATTCATAGAGCAAACGCCCACCTTCACCATTGGGCGGCCAGGTAAGCTGTAGCAGCAACATCCCCGCCGCGCCCGCCCCGGCTGCGGCGCAAGCAAGCAGCATGCGACCCAGCGGGCGCTCCCGCGCCGCGGCGATAAGCGCAAGCAAGGCGAGCAGCAGCAGTCCGCCGCTGAACACCCTTCGCGGGAAGGCTTCCGGCATGACTTGCGGCCACCAGATCCGGAGGCTCAGCAGATTGGTCATCCACTCGCCGGAGACCAACGTGCGCAGCGGCGAGCTGCCGGGGAAAACGCGAAAGGGATCGCCGAAAATCCACAGTCGCAACATGAAGTAAGCCACCGCGAGCGCGAGCCATGGTGAGGCGTGATGCAGCGCGCCCGCCGTCGAGCGCACCAACCCGCGCTCGGGAGGCTGCTTCCACCATGCCAGCGCCAGCACGAGCACGGGCAGTATGGCGGCGGCTTCCTTGCACATGAATGCCAGCGCGGCCGAGCCGAAGCTCAGCGCGCCGTAGCCGTCGAACCACCGCTCGCTCCGCACGAACGCGCACGCGGATACCAGCGAAAAAAACAGCACCATGCCGTCGAAGCGCGCCGCGATCCACGCGACAGCTTCGACCGAGGGTGGAAAGGCGGCGAACAGCAGGCCCGCGGCGATCGTCGCGGCACGCGCACGATTCGTCTGCTCGCCGAGCAGCAATCCGGCCAGCAGCGTGACGAGCGCCGAATTCGCGGCGTGCAGCAAGATGTTGACCAGGCGCCAGCCCGAGGCGTCGGTTCCGCTGATCACATCGCTCAGCGCGAACGAAAGCATCGTCAAGGGCCGGTATTGATTCGACGGTGGCCCGACCCCGGAAACGAACATGGTCGCAACTCGCGAGGCCAGTTCGCGCGCGTCGCGAGCGTCGTGGAAATTCAGGAGCAACGTGAAATCGTCGCTGATGAAGCCGCTCGACAGCGATGGCCAATAGAGCACGACGGCGAACACTCCGGGCACGCAGAGCGTCAGCGCACGTGCAAGCACTACGTGCAACCTCCGGGCCCAAGCCATTCCAGCGCGCGGCTGAAGAACCCGTCGACAATGCCGCTGCGGACCGTGATCGCCCGGACCATTGTGGCGACAGGCAGCCAGATAACGACCTGCCACGCAATGGATCGCAGCGGCGATGATCGATCGACGGCGGGAATCATTAGGATAGGCGCAAGGCAGGGGTAGGCGCGGCTGCCGGCATTTTACTAGCAAGCGCCTACTAGCAAGTGACGCGCGAAGGGGCAAGGAGTGCGAACCCTGCATCCGGCCTGCACAACCATGCAGGGAAACCGTGTGTTCCCGAATGGCGCGCAGCGAGCGTCACGGTCATCGGGACGATCCTCAAAGCGCGGATGTTGCGGGAATCTTGGTATCTATGCCTCGACTTGCCGGGGGCATCGACGACATAGCGTCGCCGTCGCGCCGGTAAACAGGGTCCCTAAAGTACAACAGGAGAAAGCCTCATGAAGAAGCTCGCAATCACGACCACGACCGTATTGGCCTTTGGATTGGCCGCGTCCTTCGCGGCCCGCGCTGAAGCGAAGCACCGACCCCAACTGGTACGCAAGACAATTCGGTCCTGCGATCACGAGCGATCGAGGCGGCGATAGCCAATCGCTTCGGCGACATGATTTGCAGCGACGATGTCCGCGAGCGCGAGATCGGCGATCGTGCGCGCGACCTTCAGGATCCGGTGATAGGCGCGCGCGGACAGCGACATGCGCGCGAATGCGGCCTTCAGCAACGTGGCACCGCCTGCGTCCGGCATGCACAGGCGTTCGACATCCTTCGGCGGCAACCACGCATTGGGCATGCCCTGTCGACTGCGCTGGCGTTGCGCTGCGGCCGCGACGCGCTCCCGGACGACGGCGCTGGCCTCACCGTCCGCGCTTCCCTGCAGCGACGTGGGAAGCGCATCCGCGGCGATGGCGGGAACCTCGATCTGCAAGTCGATGCGGTCGACCAACGGACCGGAGATCCGCGCCCGGTATCGGGCGATCTGATCGGGCGTGCACCGGCACCTGTCCCCGCCCTGGCCGAGAAAGCCGCACGGGCAGGGGTTCATCGCTGCGACGAATTGGAAGCGCGCCGGGAAACTCGCCTGTCGCGCCGCCCGGGAAATGTTGATCTGCCCCGATTCGAGCGGCTCGCGCAATACTTCCAGCACGCGCCGATCCCACTCGGGAAGTTCGTCGAGGAAAAGCACGCCGTGGTGCGCGAGCGAAATCTCGCCGGGGCGTGGATCGCTGCCGCCGCCGACCAGCGCCACTGCCGATGCGGTGTGATGTGGCGCGCGATAGGGACGCCTTTGCCAGTGCTCCGGCCGAAAACCGGCAGTGAGCGAATGGATTGCCGCGGCCTCGAGTGCTTCGTCCTGCGTCAGTGCCGGCAGCAACCCCGGCAACCGTTGCGCCAGCATCGATTTGCCGGTGCCCGGTGGACCCTGCATCAAGAGGCTGTGCCGGCCGGCGGCGGCCACCTCGAGTGCGCGTTTCGCGAACGCCTGACCGCGGACGTCGCCGAGGTCGGGAAATTCACTGCACGGCGCCACCGCCTCCGCGACGCACCGTGGCAGCAACTCGCGTCCCGCGAGATGCGCACAGACCGCGAGCAAGCTGGGGGCCGGGTAGACGACGGCATCGCGTACCAGCGCGGCTTCGCGGGCGCTGGCCACGGGCAGGACAAAAGCGCGCCCGTCCCGATGCGCCTTTAGGGTCATCGCCAGCGCCCCACGGATCGGTCTCAGTTCGCCGGTCAATGCCAACTCACCCGCGAACTCGTGGGTAGCGAACGCCGTTGCCGGGATCTGCCCCGTTGCTGCCAGGATCCCGAGCGCGATGGGCAGATCAAAGCGGCCGGACTCCTTGGGCAGGTCAGCGGGCGCAAGATTGGCCGTGATCCTGCGCGCAGGAAACTCGAAATGGGCGTTTTGCAGCGCGGCACGCACGCGGTCGCGACTTTCCTTGACCTCGGTTTCCGGCAGACCCACAAGGTTGAAGGAGGGCAAGCCGCCGGCGAGATGCACCTCGACCGTGACGGGCGGCGCGTCGAAGCCGGAGAGGGCACGTGAATGCAGGACCGCGACGGGCATGATCGCTAGGCGAGAATCGAACAGTCCGAGTATTGCCGATGCTCTCGCGCCGCGCCTTCGACCGAACGGATGACGGGCAGGCACTCTTCTTCAACGTCTCCGGATCCCGCCGGCGGCCGTATTTCAAGGGTCAGCGAGCGGAACCGTGCGACCCGTAGGGCTTCGTCTCGTCGATGCAGTGCTGACGATCCCGGGGTCAGGCGATTGGACGGATCGGGACCGATCCCCCGGGATGCGCCGGAAAAGTTCGCGCGGGGCTATACCCGGAGCGCGATCATTCGCGGCGTTGCGCCGCCAACGCTGCCTCGAGTTCCGCGATGCGCGCCGTCATCGCTTCCACCTTCTCCCGGGTGCGAAGGAGCACCTGCGTCTGCACCTCGAACTCCGCACGTGTCACCAAGTCGAGTCGACCCAACGCACCGCTCAGCAGTGTCCGGACGTTCTTTTCGACATCGCGAGCCGGACTCGATGCGACCACCTCGCTGATACGCGCCCCTATTTCTTCGATTAGCTTCGCGCTGGCCATTGCAGCTGCCTCCACACCGGGTGATCGAGTCTACCAAACCGGGGATTGCGCCACTCGAAACGCCCTCTCCGCGACTCCATTTCATCGCGCCCCAAGCCTGGGCGCACGCTCGATTTTGTGCACAACGATGGTGCTCCGCTTGGGTGCGGCGCAGCACTGTCGACAAGAGCAATCGACTCTAAGTAATTGAATATTAACAATAATATAATCTGGCATGTCTTGTGCTGACAATTCGTTGCTTAGTCACGAATTCACCAGCCAAAGGACCAGTCATGACAATCAAAAAGCGCCTCGCTTCCACACTCCTTGCCGCCGCTTCCCTTGTTCTCGTCGCGGGCGCCGATGCCCAGACGGCCGCCCCGGTGGCGCTTTCCGCGGAGGCCAAGCCCCCGGAGCCACCCTACACGCTCACCGGTAACTTCGGCATCTACAGCCAGTACATATTTCGTGGGCTGACGCAGACGGACCAGAAGCCCGCGTTCCAGGGCGGCTTCGATTTCACGCACGAAAGTGGTTTCTACCTTGGCACTTGGGGGTCCAACATCAGCTGGCTCAGCGACGCCGGCGCATGCAACCATGGCTGCAGCCTCGAGTGGGACTTCTACGGCGGGTGGAAACACACATGGAATGAAGATTGGGGCCTGGACCTCGGCATACTCCAGTACTACTACCCCGGGAGTTACAACCCCGGCTTTAAGAATCCGGACACGACCGAACTCTACATCGCGGGTTCATGGAAGTGGCTGTCCCTCAAATATTCCGGCAGCGTCAGCAGCGGCACATTCGGCACCCCCAATTCGCAGGGCGCTTGGTACTTGGATCTTACCGCCGCCTTTCCTCTGACTGAACAATGGACCCTGATCGGACACGTCGGCCGGCAAGAGTACCCGGGCAGTAACAACGACGTCAGCAACAGCATTCTCAACTACACCGACTGGAAGGCTGGCGTGACCTACACCATGGCCGGCGGCTGGACGTTCGGCGGCTACTGGACCGACACCAACGCCAACAGTTCTGTTTACACCCTCGCCGGAAGAAACATCGGCAAGTCGACCGGCACCGCTTTCATCCAGAAGACATTCTAGGCCCGCAGGGGGGCACGTCGTTCACATCCACCCGCAACAAGCGAGGGAAAAATGAAACTGGTAACCGCAATCATCAAGCCGTTCAAGCTGGACGAGGTCCGCGAGGCCCTGTCGGCGATCGGTGTTCAGGGGATCACCGTGACGGAAGTAAAGGGATTCGGACGGCAAAAGGGGCACACCGAGTTGTACCGAGGTGCCGAATACGTCGTTGATTTTCTGCCCAAGGTGAAGATCGAGGCCGCGATCAAGAGCGAAATGCTCGACCGCGTCATCGAAGCCATCGAAAAGGCAGCCAACACCGGCAAGATCGGCGACGGCAAGGTTTTCGTCTTCGACCTCGAACAAGTCGTGCGCATTCGGACCGGTGAGACCGGTGCCGATGCCCTATAAGGGGAACACCATGAAGCGATTGTTTGCGTTGATCGCGCTTGTCGGCGCCTTCGGCATTTGCAACCTCGCCGTTGCGGACGACAAGACCGCGCCTCCGCCAATGGACGCCAGCAAGGCGGCCGCGCCTGCGGCGGCACCTGCG
Source organism: uncultured beta proteobacterium (assembly GCA_963726935.1). Classification (GTDB taxonomy): domain Bacteria; phylum Pseudomonadota; class Gammaproteobacteria; order Burkholderiales; family Casimicrobiaceae; genus PALSA-1003. The sequence continues at coordinate 4,534 of CAVSEH010000033.1, read as the reverse complement.
CCGCCGGCCGCCCGCCCCCGCGGCCGCACCTGCGGCGTCAGCCCCGGCTCCGGCCGCTGCAGGCGGTGCGGCACCGGCAGCAGCCGACGCGAAGCCCGCCGACGCGGCGCCGCCGGCGCCGACCGCGCCGTTCCTGGTCGCCGCCGACAAGATCAGCGGTGGCGACACCGCGTGGATGCTGACATCGACCGCCCTCGTGCTGATGATGACGATCCCCGGTCTCGCGCTGTTCTACGCCGGCATGGTCCGCAAGAAGAACATTCTGGCGACCTTGATGCAGAGCTTCGCGATCACCTGTCTCGTCACGGTGCTCTGGGTGATCGTCGGCTATTCCCTGGCGTTCATGCCGGGCGGCTCGTTCATCGGCAGCCTCGATCGCCTGTTCCTCAACGGCATGCTGTACCAGAAGGAAGCCGGCAAGCTGACGGTATCGCATCTGGCGACGACGATTCCGGAGTCGGTGTACATGATGTTCCAGATGACGTTCGCGATCATCACGCCGGCACTTATCTGCGGCGGCTTTGCGGACCGGATGAAATTCTCGGCCATGCTCTGGTTCATGGGCATCTGGTCGGTCGTCATCTACGCGCCGATCGCGCACATGATGTGGGAGCCCTCGGGCTACTGGGCAACCGCCGGCGTGCTCGACTTCGCGGGCGGTACCGTCGTGCATATCAACGCCGGTATTGCAGCCTTGGTATGCGCTCTGATGCTCGGCAAGCGCCTGGGCTACGGCAAGGAATCGATGATGCCGGCGAACCTGACGCTGACGATCATGGGCGCCTCGCTGTTGTGGGTGGGCTGGTTCGGCTTCAACGCCGGCTCGGCCGTCGCCGCCGACGGACGCGCGGGCATGGCCATGGTCGTGACGCAGGTTGCGACCGCGGTCGCCGCGCTGGCGTGGATGATCACCGAGTGGATGGCCAAGGGCAAACCCTCGGTACTGGGTATCGCGTCGGGCGCCGTCGCTGGACTGGTCGCCATCACGCCAGCCTCCGGCTTCGTCGGCCTGACGGGGTCCATCATCATCGGCATCGCCGCCGGCGTGATCTGCTTCTTCGCCGCCACCACCGTGAAGAAGGCGTTCGGTTATGACGACTCGCTCGACGCGTTCGGCGTGCACTGCGTCGGCGGTATCGTCGGTGCACTGCTGACCGGCCTGCTGAACGTCAAGGAAATCAGCGGCGCCGACGCCAGCATGACGGCGCAAGCTGGCGCGGTGCTGACGACACTTGTTTACAGCGGCGTCGGTAGCTTCATCATTCTGAAGGTGATCGACATGGTCATCGGCCTGCGCGTCTCCGAGGAAGAGGAGCGCGAAGGTCTCGATGTAAGTCTCCACGGCGAGCGTGTGGAGTAGGCCTTGTAAGCGACGTTTGGTCTAGTTTCTCCTCAGTGGCTTTCGGGGCGCCCCAAGCGCCCCGTTTTTTTGGTTAGCGCCTTTGCAACGACGGCTACAAAACAGCGCAGTTATCGCTTTGTTTTCTTCTTCGCGCGCGGGTGTGCGCGGTCATACGTTTTTGCGAGCGCCTGGAAATCGAGGTGCGTGTAGATCTGCGTGCTCGCGATGCTTGCGTGCCCCAGCAACTCCTGCACCGCCCGCAGGTCGCCCGAGGACTGCAGCACGTGCGACGCAAACGAATGTCGCAGCATGTGCGGATGCACGTGGCGCGAAAGTCCGCGCTTGATCGCCCAGGCCGCCAGCCGCTGTTGAATCGCGCGGGCCGTGAGCGCACGCCCGGTGCGACTCAGAAATACGGCGGATTCCTCACCGCGCGACAACGTCGGGCGCCGCGCCAGCCAGATGTGCAGCGCCTCGCGCGCAGGTGCACCGACCGGCACGACGCGCTCCTTGGCGCCCTTTCCCCATACCCGCACTTCGCCGGCCGCCAGATCGAGCGCCGCGACGGCGAGCCCGGCAAGCTCCGAAACACGCAACCCGGACGAATACGCCAGCTCGAACAGGGCCCGATCGCGCAGGGTCAGCGAATCATCATTCCCGTCGATCGCCACGAGCTGCACCGCCTCGTCGGGTGAAAGGGCAGAGGGAAGGCGGCGCGGTGATTTCGGGGCACGCAGTCCCGCGCACGGATTGTCCTCGAGCGCAGGATCGCGGTCGATCGCAAAGCGGTAGAACGCGCGCCACGCCGAGAGCATTCTCGCAAGGCTGCGTCCCGAAAGACCGCGGGCATGCAGCGTGGCGAGAAAGCGACGAATTTCACGCGATGAGAGCCCGGCAAGCGGACCATCGCCCGCAAGCCCCTGGAGCACTGCGAGGTCACGCAGATAGGCGTCTCGCGTGTGCGCGGGACGCGTCGACAGGTGCTGCGTCCAGGCCGCGAGCAGCGAATCGTCGACGCGCAAAGGCGCCGATTGACCCTTTATGCGGACCATCGTCACCGGCGTACCTTCGCGCTGCGCGCTCCGGTGTTCGCGGTCGGGGCGGCCCATCGCGCTCGCGTCGGATCAGGACTGCGGAAGAAAGCGCGCTGTGGCCACGCTCGCGAGTTCGGCCAGCCGCGTCAGATACACCGTGCCCATGCCTGCATAGAAGCGCGCGGGATCGTCGCTGGCCAGCGAGAGCAGTCCGAAGGTCTGGTGCGTGCGCAGCGGCAGGAATGCGAATGACGCCGGCGTGGGCGCGCCCTCGAACCAGTCGCGTGATTCGAAAGGTGCCTGCGCGCCACAGTAGGGCGAGCCGAGTGCTGCCGCGTAGTCACGCAATTCCTGGCTCGTCGCCGCGAGTTCGGGCAGATAGGATTGCTCCGGAACCTTGCCCCACAATCGCAGCGCCACTTGCGGCACAAGGAAGTCGTCCTTGAGGCTGTGATAGAGCACGCCGAGCGTGGTCTCGAGGTCCGTGGCGGAAAACAACGCCAGCGTCGATCGGTGCAGCTTCTCGCTGATCGCGTCGTTCTCGGCGCCGAACTGGATCAGCTCGCGCAACTTCGCTTCGATCTGGCCGTTCTTCTCGCGCAGCGTGACAATCTGCCGCTCCGCGATCGGGATGGCGTGTCCGCCATGGGGATGCGGAACGTAGATCTCGGCCAGCACGTCGGCGTACTCGTCGAAAAACCCGGAGTTGTGCTGCAAATACTCGGCAACCGCCTTGGCATCCATCGATTCGTCCTTGTCGTTCATACTCATCGGTCGGGCAGTACCCACTCCCCTTCGAATACGGTCTCCGCCGGGCCCGTCATCAGGACCGGCGCACCGAGCCCTGCCCACGCGACACCGAGCAAGCCTCCGTGCGTCGCGACCTTGACGGGCGACGCGAGCAATCCGCGACGAATTCCGGTCACGACCGCGGCGCATGCGCCGGTTCCGCACGCCAGGGTTTCGCCCGCGCCGCGCTCCCATACGCGCAAGCGAATGTTAGCGCGATCGATGACCTGCATGTAACCCGCGTTCACACCTTGCGGAAACCGCTCGTGTCGCTCGATCAGCGGTCCCTCGCTGCGAACGGGTGCGGCATCGACATCGGCGACAACCTGGACTGCGTGCGGGTTGCCCATGGACAACGCCGTGATCGCCACGGCCGTGCCGTTCACATCGAGCACCTGCACGAGGGCATCGCTCGAACTGACGAAGGGGATTTCGGCTGCGGCAAAACGCGGCGGTCCCATGTCGACGGTTACCCGACCGTCCGCCTCCAGCGAAGGCTCGATCACGCCCGCGCGCGTCTCCACGCGGATGGTGCGCTTCGACGTCAAGCCTTGCGAGCGCACGAAATGCACGAAGCAGCGCGCACCGTTGCCGCACTGCTCGACCTCGCCGCCGTCGGCGTTGAATATCCGGTAGCCAAAATCGACGTCGGGCCGCGTGGGCTTCTCCACAAGCAGGACCTGGTCGCAGCCCACACCGAAATGCCGGTCCGCGATGCGCCTGATCTCGTCGCGCTCAAGCGCTACCCGCTCACGCACGCCATCGAACACGACAAAATCGTTGCCGAGGCCTTGCATCTTCGTGAAGCGCAGGCGGCGACTCACTGCGGACGCGGGCCGAAACCGCGATCGAATCGCGCAACGGGCACGCGACCCTTGCGAGCGAACGGAACCGCGGTACCGTCGTTCAACGTAAGCGTGCCGATGACGACATAGTCGATCGGCAGCTGCGAGCCAAGCGACATCAACGCCGTCGCGATCGCCCCGATCTCGACCCGGCCGGACAGCTCGACCTTCGCTTCGCCCTTCGGCGGTAGCGGATCCATGTGGATGCTGCGGCTGTTACCCGCCGTTCGCCCGTCGATGGTGACGTCGAATTCGACCTTCTCCACAGGCAGTGCGTAATCATTGGGATTGACGACGCGTAAGCCAATCAGCAGGTCGGCCTTGCCATCGGCAATGCGCACGATACGCAGCGTCTCCAGCGTGACTTCGGGAGACTGGAATTGCTGTCCGAAAGGAGTGCAACCCGCCACCAGCAATGCGGTCGCGAACAGTATACGGCGGCGGATCATGCCTTCGCCGCCGTACCCGTACCTTGGGTTTCGCGCCGGCGGGCCGGCTCAGACATTGAAGCGAAAGTGCATCAC
>CAVSEH010000032.1:0-191895 GCA_963726935.1 uncultured beta proteobacterium | reverse complement strand
GCAGGGCTCGCTCCTGGGCGTCAAGAGTGGGTGACTTGGCGGCCATGATCTTGTCGACGTAGCGCTGCGTCTCGACTTTGGGGTCGATGCGGTCGACGCGCAGACCGGGCACCTCACCAGCAAGTGTTCCCGCAATGTGTGCCGCCGGGTCGGTAGTGCTCAAATGCACGGTCTTGCCCCGCTGAACCAGTCCAACGGCCAAGGCGGCGGCGACCGTCGTCTTGCCAACGCCACCTTTGCCCATCACCATGATCAGTCCATGCCCGGCGGCTGCAAACTCGTCGGCCAACGCGTCCAAACCTGGTAGCGATTCCATGCATTCCACGGGCACGGCCTTGCCCGGTTCGATGGCGTCCCCGCCGGTGGCCAGCAACGCACGCAGTGCGAGCAAGCCGACCGTGTCGAATGCCCGCAGCGGCACCCGATCCTGCGGCATGGCGCGGAGAGGCTGAGGCAACTCAGCCAGCGCTTGCTGCCCCAGGGCTTCGATGGCACAGGCCACCGCGTCGGTGCGCTCACTGGCGTGAAACACGCCGTTGATCACCAGGCGCTGGTTCTTCAAGCCCAGCGCATGCAACTCTTCCGACGTACGAGCCGCTTCTGCCATCGCGCCTTTGTCCGGCCGGGTCACCAGAATCACGGTCGTCTGGGTCGGATCGCTCAGGGCGTCAAGCGCGGCCTTGAAGCGCACCTCCTGCGTCTTCAGTCCCGAGTGCGGCCCGAGGCAGGATGCACCGCGATCATTGCCATCTAGAAATCCGGTCCATGCCTTGGGCAGGCTGAGCAGGCGCAACGTGTGTCCCGTCGGCGCCGTGTCAAAGACGATGTGATCAAAGTGTCCGGCGTCGCCAGACAAGAGGGATGTGAATTCGTCAAACGATGCAATTTCCGTGGTGCACGCCCCTGACAATTGTTCGCGCACGGTCGAGCGTTCGGTATCGCTGGCGCTGGCGCCCATCTGGGCCAAGACACGCAGCCGATAAGACTCGGCCGCGTTGTCAGGGTCGATGTTCAGGACCGACAGACCCGGAGCGCCGGGTACGGACATGGGTGTGTTGCGAAGTTCAATCCCCAGCATTTCATCCAGGTTCGACGCCGCGTCGGTGCTGACCAGCAGAACCTTCTTGCCTGCGTCCGCCAGCGTTAGCGCTGCGGCCGTGGAAAGAGACGTCTTCCCGACGCCGCCTTTGCCGGTGAAGAACAGGTGTCGTGTCGGTTGGCTCAGAAACCCCATGGGGTTGGGGTTCAACCATCCTTGCACTTTGTAATGTGTTGGAAGGCCGCCGCTGTGCACGATCTTGCCGTCAATCATCACGGCAGGGGTGGAGGTAACACCCAGGCGTTTGATCTCGTCACGGTCCTCGACCTTGATGATTTCAATCTCAACATCCAGCGCCCGGGCAGCCCGTTCGATCATTCCGATAGTGCTGCGGCACTTGCTGCATCCCGATCCAAGAACATTAATTTTCATCTCGACGACCCCGTGTTCGAATTCATTCAACAACTCACTTCTAAGCTGTGAGAAGGTGCTTCGCCACAGCCCCGTTCGAGTTCATCGCTTTGACCTGAAGCGGCGAACGCATCGCCTCAAGTGCAATTGGATAGATTTCAATTCAACCATCATCCTCCCAAGGCGACGTGTTTTCGCCGCGAGCGTTCAACCGCCGGATCGCGATCACAATCGTAAGGATCGCGACCCATTCCACAATCAAGCCCCAATACGACATCTTCATCTCCTTGCAACGCGTAATGAGCGCATTGCTCGGCACCCACTGCGATCAAAACGAGCTGCACGCCGGTGTCAATCGCACCGTCGGTCCGGTCATTTCTTGCCTGTCGAGCATGTGTCGACCCCTACTAGCGAATAAGCCGGACACACGCGCGTCAAACCGGTGAGCAGCGGGACAATGCCGATATATCCCCAGGGACCGATGGTGCCGGCAACTGCCAACCCAATCAGCGCAAGGGCCGCGACGATTCGCACGACCCGGTCTACATTTCCTACGTTTACTCTCATGGCTGACACTCCTTTGGTGACTAATGAATTGATACTGATAGATTCGCCCGGGCTCGGCATTGTCGAAGATCAACCGAGGTTAGAAAATCTGCGCAATTCGCAGTAACTCACGTGGTTGATCCTTTAGAGCCTTTTCTAGCGGTTGTCCGCAGTTCGGAGCGTGGAGTTCACTGTTTGCAATGCCGCTTCGTCCAGTTGCCCGGCAAGCGCCGACAGGCGCAAGCGATCCATCAGGAAGGCAACGCGCGCCTGTAATAATGCGAGCTCAGCGCTCGCGGCGTCGTTCTCGGCGTTCAGCAGGTCGAGTGTCGTACGGTCGCCGACCTGGCGGCCGAGCCTCGTGGCCTCGAGTCGCGCTCGGTTGGCCCTTAGTGCCTCGGCCAGTGCGACGATTCGACCCGCACCGACGGTCAGCCCCAGCCACGCCGCGCGAGTCTGCAGGGCAACCTGCTGCCGCGTACGTTCCGAATCCGCACGGGCCTTGTCCGCGAGATGGATAGCCTCTTCCTGGCGTGCGTTGCGGTAACCGCCTGTATATAGCGGCACGGTGATTTGTATGCCAATCATCTTGTTGTTCGAATTGATGCTTGCGGGGCCGAAGTCACCGCTCCCGCTTAGGCGATCCTGGCCGATCTGCGCTACCAGATCGATGGTTGGTGATGCCGCTATGCTGAACTTCGCAGATTCTTCCGTGGCCAGCTCGTTTCGGGTGAGTTGGGTGCGCAACAACAGGTTACGGTCGGCGGCATCGGCCAGCCATTGGTTCAATGCGCGAGACTCACCCGGTGTCGAGCCGCTGGCCGGGAAGAGCAGGTGCATGGCGTCCGGCTGCAGACCAGTGATGTCGGACAATGCGAGCTGCTTCAGTTGCAGGTCGGTCTCGGCTGCCAGCACCTGCGCCTTGATGGCCTCCACACGGGCGGATGCTTCATAGGTATCGGTGACCGGTATGTCACCCAACCTGTGGCGGTCACGCGCCTCGCCGAGTTCTCGCTCGAGGGCAAACGCTTGATGCTGCAGGATGCGCAACGATTCGCTTGCGAGCGCGACGGCGAAGTAGCTCTGCGCCGTGGTGAGCATCAGCGTTTGCCTGGCGCTCTGCCATTCGAGGTCCGCAATGTCGGCGGAAAGTTCCAGTTGCCGACTTCGCGCCAGGCGCTCCCGACTGATGATCGGCTGGCGCGCCTCGACCATCCAGCGGCCAAGGGCGCCATTGTTGACCGAGGTGTTGAAATTGACGCCGTCGGTTTGCGGAAATCCAGGTGCGGAAAATTGGGCGCCTGTAGTCGCGGATTCACTGCTCATGCGTCCTGCAGTTCCCGTGAATTGAACCGTGGGGCGCCACAGCGATTCGCCTTGTCCGCGCCGGGCCTCGCCGGCCTGGTGAGCAGCGTCTGCCGCCGAGAATTCGAGATCGTGTTGCAATGCGGCGCGCCACACATCGAGCAAATCCGTGGCGCCCGCTACCGACGCAGAGAGCGCCAATACGGCCCACACCATGGTGAGGAGGCTTCGCATCATCCGATCCCTCGTCGGAACGCGCTCAGCAGCCTTCGCGCGCGCCGAGCTTGCGCACGAGCGTTTCCATTAGGCACCAGCCGGTGACCGCGCTTTGCAGCAGATTGGCGCCGACGAACGCGGTGAACGCCAGCCACCACTGGCTGACGAATATCGGGCTGCCCGGGATACCCAGCGCAAGCGACAGCAGGATGAAAGTTCCGGCGATTAGACGAACGATTTGCCAAGAGGTCATGAGGGTTCTCCTTGGGGGGTTGGGTCAAAACGCTTGCGATAGGCCACGTAGTAAAGGATGGGGATGACCACCAGGGTCAGCAGCGTGGAGACGAATATCCCGAAGATCAGCGAAATGGCGAGCCCGTTGAAGATCGGGTCGTCGAGAATGAAGAAGGCGCCGAGCATCGCGGCCAAGCCGGTCAGCATGATCGGTTGCGCGCGGGTGATCGCGGAATGGACGACGGCCTCCTTGAAGGCGACACCTTCGCGTACCTGGATGTTGATGAAATCCACCAGCAGGATCGAGTTGCGCACAATGATCCCGGCTAGCGCGATCATTCCGATCATGCTGGTCGCGGTGTACTGCGCTCCAAGCAGCGCATGACCGGGCATCACGCCGATGATGGTCAGTGGGATCGGCGCCATGATGATCAGCGGTGTGAGATACGAGCCGAAGTGCGCCACCACGAGCAGATAGATCAGCACAAGGCCGACAGCGTAGGCGGTGCCCATGTCGCGAAAGGTTTCGTAAGTGATTTGCGACTCTCCGTTCCACTTGATCGAGTAATCGCGATAGGGATCATCGGGTGGACGAATGAAGTACTCGACCAATGTGCCGCCGCCGGGCGTCGCAATCGCGTTGACCGCACTGCGCATCGCGAACATGCCATAGAGCGGGCTGTCGACGCGGCCAGCCATGTCGGCGACGACGTAGTTCACCGGCAGCAGGTCCTTGTGGTAGATCGGCTGTTCGCGCAGCGAGTCGCTCACGGTGACCAGTTCGCGAATCGGGACCGTCTTGCCCGAGGCCGAACGCACTCCCAGCTGCAGGAGCGTATCGAGATTGCCTTGTTGCTCGGCGGGTAGCTGCAGGGTCGCCGCCGCCGGATATTTGGTCTCGTCATGCAGGTAGCTTGTGGCCTCGCCGGCCAGTCCGGCGCGCAAGGTACTGACGATGACTTCCTGCGACACACCGAGCATCGCCGCCTTGCGGCGGTCGACCAGCACAAGCGTTTTCGGCGCGGCAGCAATGCTGCTGTCGTCGATATCGACGACGCCCGCTGTCGCATCGAACACCGTGCGCACAGCCTTGGCAACGTCGCGGCGGCCCTGGCCCTCCGGACCGTAGATCTCCGCGACGATGGGTGCTTGTACCGGCGGACCCGGCGGCACTTCGACGACCTTGACGTTGGCACTGAACCGGCGCCCGATCTGCTGCAAGGCCGGCCGTACGCGCGACGCAATGGCGTGGCTTTGCTCGGCACGGTGGTGTTTGTCGACAAGGTTGACCTGAATGTCACCGACGTCGCCACCGGTACGCAGATAGTATTGGCGCACCAATCCATTGAAGTTGATCGGGGCAGCGGTGCCCGCGTAGGCTTGGTAGTCCGTCACTTCGGGTACGGTGGCCAGGTAGTTCCCGAGTTCATGCAGAACTGCCGCCGTCTGTTCCACGGGTGTGCCTGCAGGCATGTCGACAACGACCTGGAACTCGGACTTGTTGTCGAACGGCAGCATCTTTAGCTGTACAAGTCCGACGGCCGGGAGCACGAGTGAAACGACGATCAGCGCTGCGACACCCAATCCCAGCAGTCTGCGGTTACGCTTGCCGCGCCTATCGTCAAGCAAAGGGCGAAAGATGCGGGCGAATACTGGAGCGAGCTTTCCCGCAAGGCCCCGCGGCTTCGCGGGATCTGCGACGGCGTGCGGCGCCTTGAGCCACAGCCTCGACAGCCACGGCGTAACGACGAAGGCAATCGCCAGCGACAGCAGCATGCCCATGCTCGCATTGATCGGAATGGGGCTCATGTACGGCCCCATGAGGCCGGAAACGAATGCCATCGGCAGCAGGGCTGCGATGACCGTCAGCGTCGCCAGAATTGTCGGACCGCCGACTTCATCGACCGCTCTGGGAATGATTTCCACCAACGGCTTGCCGGGGAACAGCTGCTGGTGCCGGTGGACGTTCTCGACGACGACGATGGCGTCGTCCACCAGGATGCCGATGGAGAAGATCAGGGCGAAGAGCGAGACGCGGTTCAGCGTGAATCCCCACGCCCACGAGGCAAACAGTGTCGCCGCAAGCGTCAGAATCACCGCACTGCCCACAATGGCAGCTTCGCGTCTACCCAGGGCCAGGAACACCAGTGCGACGACCGAGGCAGTCGCGAACAATAGCTTCTGAATGAGTTTCTGCGCCTTGTCGTTGGCGGTCGCGCCGTAGTTGCGTGTTTCAGTGACCTCGATGCCGTGCGGGATGACGGTGTTGCGCAACATCTCCGCGCGACGCATCACCGCGTTGGCGACGTCAATGGCGTTCTCGCCTGGCTTCTTGGTGATGCCGATCGTTACGGCCGGGTACTCGCCGCGGTCCTTGCCCGCCAAGCCATGCCATACATAGCGACTCGCCGGGAGGGGGCCATCACGGACGGTGGCCACGTCCTGCAAGAAAATCGGCTTGCCCTCGCGGACGCCAATCACCAGGTCTGCGACATCGTGGGCATCTTTGAGGAAGGGGCCGGATTCGACGGCGACCGCCCGATTGGCCACGAGCAGGTCGCCCACCGGCAGACCGAGGTTGGCCGCTTCTAGTGCAGTCCGAAGGTCGGCGACTGTCACACCAGTGCTGGCCATGCGGGCCGGATCGATCTCGACGACCACAGCGCGGCCCGGTCCGCCAATCGTATTGACCTCGCGTGTACCGGCGACCCGTTTGAGATCACTCTCGATGCTGTGGGCAACCCGCTCCAGATCAAAGGCGCCGATCGTGGGGTTTTTGCTGAACAGCGTGAGCGTGACGATGGGCACGTCATCGATGCCCTTGGGCTTGATGATGGGGCTCAGGACGCCCAAGCCCCTGGGCAGCCAATCCGCATTGGAATTGACGGTGTCGTAAAGCCGCACCAATGCCTCGGTGCGCGGTACGCCCACCTTGAACTGCACGGTCACGATCGCAAGTCCGGGGCGCGAGACCGACATTACGTGGTCGATGCCGGAGATCTGCGACAGCACCTGTTCGGCCGGTGATGCGACCATCTGTTCCACGTCCCGTGCCGACGCGCCGGGAAATGGAATCAGGACATTTGCCATCGTCACGTTGATCTGTGGCTCCTCCTCGCGTGGCGTGACGAGCACGGCAAAGACGCCAAGGAGAAGGGCGCCGATCGCCAGCAGCGGCGTGATCTGCGCCGTCTGGAAATAGGCGGCGATACGGCCCGATATGCCGAGCGCCTTTCCAATTTCGTGGCGTTCAGCGCTCACGGACAGCGGCCTGCGGATCCAATGCAACGCGCTCACCGGCGCTGACGCCGCTCAGGATCTCAACGTCATCGTCGACGACGCGGCCAAGGCGTACTTGGCGGAGTACCGGGCGGCCGTTCGGGTCCATCACATACACGCCGGTCATTTCTGCGCGCCGAATGACAGCCTTGCTCGGTACATACAGACGAGGTGTGGCAGCGCCTTGCATCGGGAGCCAGACCCTGGCAAATGTTCCTGGCGTCAGCCCTACGATCGTCGCGGGCAGGTCGAGCCGGATTTGGGCGGTGTGCGTGCCCGGATCGGCGGTGGGTAGGACGGTTACTTGGGCGGGCGACACCCACTGGCGATCTGCCGGCATTCCGGGGAACTGGATCTTCGTTGGTTTGCCCGAGGCGATCCTGGCAATGTCCGTTTGCGGAAGCGTGGCGGTAACACGCAATGCGGCGGGATCGTAGATGGTGACCAGCGCGCGCCCGGGCATCGCCATGTCGCCGAGTGTGATCGGAACTTCCGAGACCACGCCCCCATAAGGTGCCTTGACGACGAAAAAACCGGACTGGGCGCGCGCCGCACCCGCCTGGGCGAGTTGCGCCGCAACTTGCGCCTGGGTCGCCTTGAATTGTGCTTCCGCGCGTTCGAGAGCGGCCTGGCTGGTGTAGCTCTTCTCGAAGAGTTGTTTCTGGCGGTCGAATTCCTTCGTCGCGACTTCGAGCGTGGCGCGCGCAGACTGGACCTGTGCGTCGCTGGCGGCCACGTTCTGTTCCGCCGCCCGCGCGTCGATCCGTGCTAGTACCTGGCCGGCTTTGACAACATCGCCAACCTTCACCTCGATGGCGACAACCGCGCCGGGTACCTGCGCGGACACGACCGTTTGCCGGACCGCTTCGACGACACCGTCGAAGCTAGCGGACTCGCCGGCGCCCGGGGACTGCACGATGGCGGTCGCCAGTTCGCTCGTGGTTGCCGCGCCGGCGGCCGGGCTGAACAGACTTGCGACTACCGCTGCACCCAACAGGCACTGCTTTAGCATTCCGATTCTCCTGGTGCGCCGACTGGACTTCTGCCATCTCTTCGTGTATTATTTAACTAATCACGCAATTAGTCAAGAAGGAATTTAGCCAAAATTGCGCCAACGCAATCGTTTTGAGGCATCATGAGCGTCAGTCAACTACCCGTCTGTCCCGGTATGAAGGGTCTTCCCCCCGAGGCGCTGCAGGAGGTCGCGGCGTACTTCCAGACGCTGTCGGAACCGACACGCCTGCAAATCCTCAACCACCTGCGCGAAGGCGAACGCAATGTGGGCGAGCTGGCTCAGCTTTGCGGCTACACGGCGGCCAACGTTTCCCGCCACCTGGCCATGCTGACCAAGCACGGCATGGTGGCGCGCGAAACCCGCGGCACGAGCGTCTACTACCGTATCGCCGACGACCAGCTGTACGCGCTATGCGACCTCGTGTGCGGAAGCATTGCCCGGCAGTTCGAACAGACCGCGCGTGACCGCAAAGCGTTCACCCGGCCAGCGACACGAGGCGCTAGGCAGAAGTGAAGATCATGGGAGCCCCGGCTTACTCCCACGTGCCTGTGCGCGGCGTGATCGCTGCCGGACCCATCGGCCCATGACCAACCCGTCGTTTCCAGACGATGCCAGCACTTGGAACAAACGCTTCGAGGGGGAGGACTACGTCTTCGGCACCGAGCCCAACGCATACCTGCGCGAGCATGCGGCGCAATGGCGTCCGGGCAGCCGATTGTTGTGCGTGGCCGATGGCGAAGGGCGCAACAGCGTCTGGCTCGCGGCATCGCGGGCAATCCGCACTAATTGGAATGGTGGCGCGCCGAACCCGATCGATTTGACTAGGGGCGAGCACGCGGTCCCGGCAGGCAATTGCGCATAAAGATTCTCGTGAATGGAATTCGACGAGTCGATAGGAGGAATCATGGGTCACGATACGAATCGCCTGCGTCGCAGGCTCATTGTGGGTGGCGCGGGTGCGCTGGCAGCGACGGGGCTCGGCGCGTTGAGCCGAACGGCTTTCGCGCAGGCAACGACCGTCGAGCTGCCGATTGCCAACGGCAAGCGGAACATGGTGGCCTTTCCCGAAAAGCGGCCACTCATTGTGCTGACTACGCGTCCCCCGCAACTCGAGACGCCATTCGAAATTTTCAACGAAGGGCTCATCACTCCGAACGATGCGTTCTTCGTCCGGTACCACAATGCCGGCATCCCAACGTCGATCGACGGCGACAAACACAGCATCAAGATCGGTGGCAACGCGGCAGGCAAGCCGTTCGAGTTGACCGTAGCCGAACTCCGCTCACAGTTCAAACCGATCGAGTACGTGGCTGTAAATCAATGCTCGGGCAATAGCCGCGGCCTCTTCTCGCCGCGCGTCACCGGAGGACAACTCACGAACGGTGCAATGGGCAATGCACGTTGGGTTGGTGTACCGCTGAAGGACGTGCTGGCACGCGCCGAAGTGAAGAACACTGCCAGGCAGGTCACTTTCAACGGGCTCGACACCGCGGTGTTTGGCGGTGGCGATTTCGTCAAGTCGCTCGACCTGAGCCACGCGCTCGACGGCGAGGTCATGCTGGCTTACCAGATGAACGGTACCGACATTCCGATGCTCAACGGCTATCCGGTCAAATTGGTGGTTCCGGGCTACTACGGCACCTACTGGGTCAAGCATCTGTCCGAGATCGAGGTGATCGATAGCGTGTTCGAAGGCTTCTGGATGAAACCTGCCTACCGTGTTCCGGACAACGACTGCGCCTGCATCGAGCCGGGTACCACGCCAGCGGCGACACGCCCGATCGGCCGGTTCAACGTGCGCTCGTTCATTACGTCGGTGCAGGATGGTGCCCAGATTCGCGCGGGGCAACAGATGGTGGTGCGTGGCATCGCCTTCGATGGCGGCCAGGGGATCCGCGAGGTTGCGTATTCCACCGACGGTGGACAGACGTGGCGCGAGGCAAAGCTGGGCAACGACCTCGGTCGGTACTCGTTTCGTGAGTTCACCTTCGCCTTCACCCCAGACAAGGGAGCTCACGACCTGCGGGTACGCGCCTGGAACCGCTCCGGCCAGAGCCAGCCGATGGACGCGCTGTGGCAGCCTGCCGGTTACATGCGCAATGTCGTCGAGCGCGTTTCGGTCACCGCGGTCTAGGAGGCATGAATATGAACAGCAAGGCAATTTTCACGGCCGCGTTCTCGACACTCGTGCTTTGCCTTGGCGGTTTGACGCTGGCCGATGCCAAGTCGATCACCTTGCCAATGGAGGCCCCGTCGCTCAAGGCCAGCGCGCTGCCGGGTTATGCGAAGGCGCAGGCCAATTGCGTGGCGTGCCATTCGGCCGAATACATGCTGTATCAGCCGCCCACCGCGCCGCGTGCTTATTGGGAGGCGATGGTCATCCGCATGAAGGCGGTGTTCAAGGCGCCAATCGACGATGCGGACATGCCTGCAATTGTCGATTACCTAGTCAAGACATACGGCAACGAGCAGCCGAAGTAGGCGACCAATCCGCGTCAGCTTCTTCCAAGATGTTCGGAACTACTCGCCAGATTCGATGGCTGGCGGTCCACTAGCGGGTATCGGGACTGTAAGGAGTCGGTCTCCTGTTGAACAACTCGACGTTTGGGCGGCGCGACTACAATGAACATTGATCGCAGTTGGGCACACAGAGGAATTGATCATCGTGGACCCCAAAGCGCACTGGGAAAAGATCTACCGAACTAAGCGGCCAAACGAGGTCGGTTGGTATCGCCCGCACTTGGAGGTATCGCTTCAGCCCATCGAGGAAGCCGCTCCAAATCGCGATGCGCAAATCATTGACGTCGGTGGCGGTGAGTCGACGACCTGCTGACCCGCGGGTATCGACCGAGCTTCATCAAACACCGGCTGGCTCTGTTCAACAATTCACCTACTGCTACTGCAATCTTTCTTCGAGAGCTTCCTAACACGAGGGCTAGTGTGGCGACGCTGGTGAAGGCCACGACCAATGCCGGCTGTCCCTCCACAGCCCACGATTGAGCCGTTGATGAACCCGATCTTGCTCGAATCGGTGCTGACCTGTCCGCACTGCGGTTTTGCCGTGCTGGAAACCATGCCAACGGATGCCTGCGTGTTTTTCTACGAGTGCAGCAACTGCAAGACACTGCTTCGTCCGAACCGAGGAGACTGCTGCGTTTTCTGTTCGTTCGGTTCGGTCAAGTGTCCGCCGATTCAGGAACAGCGGGGCTGCTGCGGCTGATCTGCCGGTTGTCGCCGGCAGTCTGGAGGCGGCCCCGCAGCCAGGAGTTCGGTCCGGGTACGAGTACGGAAAGCGGAGCGAGATTGATGGCATCCTGCGCGAGACCATCAACGTGACCACGAGCTTGCGGCTTCTTTCCGGGTTCGCGTATGACCGGAGTGGTCGACTAGGGCCTCTTGTTCGTCCCGAATGCAGACGCTCACTGCATGTCTTCTATCGAGCACCGTCTCTGTCTCAGTGCGGCCAACTGCCGTCCTTGCGGCTCACGTTCTATTGGGGTCGTTCGAAGCTGCAACCGACCCACGGTAGCCGATCAAGCGTAGACTTCCCGCGTCTTTCCAGGGAGGGAATGCATGGACCGCGTTGCTCGCCGGGACTTCCTAGTCGCTGTCAGTGCGCTTCTCACGTTGCCGCTCGCCGCCGAGGCGCAGCAAGCGGGGGGAATGCCTCGAATAGGGTACATCGTCGTGAATCGCGCGGAGGCATCGCAGGGCCCACTCGCGGCGTTTCGGAAAGGATTGCGCGAGTGCGGCTGGGTCGAGGGCCAGAACATTATTATCGAGGTTCGATACGCAGAAGGCCAAGTCGACCAGCTCCCCCTGCTCGTCGCCGAGCTGATTCGCCTCAAGGTCGACATCATCGTGACGACCTCTTCCGCAACGACCTGGGTAGCCAAGGAAGCCACCAAGTCGATTCCAATCGTCATGGGGATCAGCGCGGACGCTCTGGGAGAGGGACTCGTTACCAGCTTGGCGCACCCAGGCGGGAATATCACTGGGATGACCTACCTGGTCGGACCCGAAATAGCCGGCAAACACCTGGGACTACTAAAGGAGGTGGCTCCCGCCGCTTCCCGCATAGCGGTGCTCACGAATCCGATGAACCGATCCCATGCAAATCTTACGCGGGAGTTGAAAGCAGCGGCACGAGCGTTCGGAGTGCAGCTTCAAGTCTTCGACGCGGGATCTCTTGACCAGATCGATAGCGCCTTCGCAGCAAT
Organism: uncultured beta proteobacterium; assembly: GCA_963726935.1. GTDB lineage: Bacteria > Pseudomonadota > Gammaproteobacteria > Burkholderiales > Casimicrobiaceae > PALSA-1003. Next base: position 179,630 of record CAVSEH010000032.1, on the reverse strand, counting down.
GACAAAAGAACGCGCCGCTGCGCTCCTCGTCTTGACAGACTCGGTCTTTGTTGGCGAGCGACGACGCGTCGCAGACCTTGCGGCGAGAAACAGGCTGCCAGCGATGTATTACCAAAGGGAGTTTGTCGACGCCGGGGGGCTCATCTCCTACGGAGCGAGTCTCTCGGACATGTACCGCCATGCCGCTACCCATGTCGACAAGATCCTAAAGGGCGCCAAGCCCGGCGACCTTCCCATCGAGCAACCGACAAAATTTGAGCTGGTGATCAACCTGAAGACCGCGAAGTCGCTAGGACTCACGATCCCACAGTCGGTGCTGGCGCGGGCGGACGAAGTGATCCAGTGACAGATGGATCGCTCACAGTTGCCCGCGGCTTTAGCGATGTTGGCGGACCGCCGGTTAGCTGTTCGTTGACCGTCTATCGAGGCCCACTCGAATTGGACCAAGCTGGCAAAGACTTGAGCCGAACATCGAACCGTCGAGGGGCCGCGACTGCTGCTTGAGCGGGCTTTGGAGGCCAGGACGGCTTGCTATTCTGCTGGCCAGTCGTCAATTTACACTTCGCTGCCTACCGTGCGCTTCGCTTCACTACACGCGAAAATGTAGCGGATCTCTGAGATTCTGCAATTCGCGGTAAAAGTAGAGCGGCGTAGGCCGCTTTCCATTGAGTCTCAACCGTTTGAGAAATTCGATTTCCTCCTGCGTCACAATACCGCTGAGTGACGTGTCCTTAAGGAACGCATTGAGCCCGGGATCACCCCCGGCAGCTTGGTCAGGGTCCCGTTCAACAAACGCAAATCGCTTCGAGTACCCTGGAACCAGTTTTCGGTTTAGCACTATTTCCATACCGAAGGTGGGAAGGTCGATATCCCACGATTCGATCAGCGGATCCAGGAAGGAAACGCAGTTCTCTACGGACAGGTGGAAGACGTCTGTGTCCAGGAACTCGAGGATCGTGACCCGCATCTGCTTATAGCTTCGGCCACTGTGTCGAGCCACAGAGCGGAGCCACTTTTCATTTTTCAATTCCTCGTTGGCGACGCGCTTGATCACCTCCAGAAGCGTCTGTGTGACGAGGCGTTCGAGTTCCCCAAGGGGCTGCTTCTCAAAAATTGCTTGTAGCTGCTGCCGTTTTGCCGGTGCGGACTTGCGGAGAACCAACTCTCGCACTTCCTGAAACAAGGGCGCCGGAGGGGTCTCGAAATCTCTCTTTAACTCTTCCCTGCGTTGGAGCTCAGCCAGCTTCGCAAGCTTACCGCTCGATAGCTTGAGGAACTTGCCCATCTTCTCGTAGATGTCTGTTCGATCGGGCGCCGGGGGCGATTTCTTCCGAGTCAGGAGCTGAGAAATGTAGGACTCGGTGACTTCGGCAGCGGCCGCCAAGTCTTTTTGCTCAAGCCCCAGCTGTTCCAACCGCTCCTTGATGACTAGGCAAACATCCACCGCAGCCCTCGCGAGTTAACCAAATTCAATTAATCATAGCAAGATAGTGCTTGACATGTCTAGTCAATTAACTCACGATGGTTAAATGAACTGAGAGGGTCTTTAGGTAACTGGGCGACGATCCTGAGATCGAACACGCCCGCACAGGCGTCCGCGGTGGCCAAAGCATGCGCGTTATTGCTCGCACGCGTGTAGCTGATGCGGAGGTAGGAATACGTCAATAGCTTTTTTGTAAGAGGTCACATCATGTCTAGTCACAATCAATACAGTCCTATACAGAAGACCGGCGACGGTCGGCAACCTAATGTCGAGATGGCTATGCGTATTGCCACCGTAATAGCCGAAGCCAACGAGAGCCTATTTAAAGTACAAAGTGAAGCCACCAACGCAGCGTTCGCAGAGAATTCGAAACACCTTAAATCGCTCCTGAACCCGCAGAACACAAAGGATGCCGGCGCGCTTCTCGCGGAATGCACGAATGTTTATCAAGCGAACATGCGCAGGGTCTTGGAGGTCACTCGCAGTTGCTTCGATATTGTGCCGAAAACCCAGGCCGAGATCGCCAAGCTGGTGGGCGAACCCTTTGCGTCTGTGAACAAGGAAACGCAGAAATATCTCGACCAGGTTGCGGAGGCGCTTAGCAACGGTCGCGACGCGGCCGCAGCTTCGGTGAAGGAGTTCCTCGCCAAGGCCACCGCGAGCGTCGGCGCAGCCAAACCAGCCAAGAAAGCAGAGGTTGCCTAGAGTTATGTCGCCAGTGTGGAATATATCTGGAGATGGCATGGAGTAGCTCTCATGAAACGCGTCATGCTGAGGGAAATCAATCAGGATATGGCGTTGCGGCAGACACGTCGCAACGTCCATGGTCTAGATGTGCTAGACGATCCGGCACGAATCCGGGGCGGCAATTGGAAGATGCAGGGATTTCGGCGCTCCGGGCCGGTTTACGACGAGTCCGAGTGCCAGATGTCGATAGCTGAGTTCATGGCCGACACGCGGGAACGGCACGACAAGGTCGAATAACCGGTCGGGGTCGTCGATAATCTCTGTAAGTGCCCGTGATGGCGCCGCAGCCGCGCCAGCGACTACTTTGCGTCCGATGCCTCACAGCAAAAGCACAGTGCCATGCTCGGATTAAGTGCCCGAGCTACCGCTACTTTTTCCGAAAAAGAAACACGCAAGTGATACTGCACCCTTGATCAAGCGCTGAGTTGCTGGCCAACATTCTCAGCGTTTGCCCTGAGAATCGCCGACCAAAGAGGAAATTACCGGATCGGTGCCATTGATTTGTTGCCGCGTCGGCCCCACGTTTGTCTCAGCCCTAGAGTAGTAACAACGAAGCACCTCAATTTCGCAAAGCTTCGGGGCAAGCGTTTGACGCCCCCGCCTCCACTCCCGGCTGCAACCGGCTCACAGTGACGTAACTCGCTGTGATTTCAATAGGCCTATATCAAAAGCGAGAGCAACCATGAAACTACGTCCCTTGCATGATCGCGTAATCGTCAAACGTCTGGAGGAAGAGCGTCAATCCGCCGGCGGCATCGTAATCCCGGATACCGCCGCAGAAAAGCCATCGATGGGTGAAGTCGTCGCTGTTGGCCCTGGCAAGACTGACGACAACGGAAAGCTTGAGCCAATGGGCGCAAAACTTGGCGATAAGGTCCTCTTCGGCAAGTACTCTGGCCAAGAATTCAGGATGGACAACGAAGATCTGCTGCACATGCGCGAAGACGACATCATTGGCATCGTCGCCTAGTCACCTACGACTCACGGAATAAAGCCTCAGGAGAATCGAATCATGGCCACCAAAGACGTCCGCTTCGGCGAGAATGTACGCAACAAGATGGTCAATGGCGTCAATGTCCTCGCCAACGCCGTCAAGATTACGCTCGGTCCCAAGGGCCGCAACGTCGTGCTCGAGCGTAGCTTCGGTGCGCCGACGATCACCAAGGATGGTGTCTCGGTCGCGAAGGAAATCGAACTCAAAGACAGATTCGAGAACATGGGCGCGCAAATGGTCAAGGAAGTCGCGTCCAAAACCTCCGACGTTGCCGGGGACGGCACCACGACGGCCACGGTGCTCGCGCAATCGATCATTGCCGAAGGCATGAAGTATGTCGCTGCCGGCATGAACCCGATGGACCTCAAGCGTGGCATCGACAAGGCGGTTATCGCGGTTGTCGAGGAGCTCAAGAAGATCAGCAAGCCGTGCACGACCAGCAAGGAAATCGCGCAGGTTGGTGCTATTTCGGCCAACGCCGACGAATCAATCGGCAAGACGATCGCCGAAGCCATGGATAAGGTCGGCAAGGAAGGCGTAATCACGGTCGAGGACGGCAAAGGCCTCGAGAACGAACTCGAGCTTGTCGAAGGTATGCAGTTCGATCGTGGGTACATCTCTCCGTATTTCATCAACAACCCGGACAAGCAGGTGTCGCTGCTTGAGGATCCATATGTCCTCCTGCACGACAAAAAGATCAGCAACATCCGTGATCTGCTCCCATTGCTCGAGCAGGTCGCCAAGGCTGGCAAGCCGCTGCTGATCATCGCCGAGGACGTCGATGGTGAAGCACTGGCGACACTGGTCGTCAACAACATCCGCGGTATCCTGAAGACGTCCGCCGTCAAAGCGCCGGGTTTTGGCGATCGCCGCAAGGCCATGCTCGAAGACATCGCGATTCTCACCGGGGGCACGGTGATCGCCGAAGAACTCGGACTCAAACTGGAAAACGCCACGCTGAAAGACTTGGGCCGCGCCAAGAAGATCGAGATCGCCAAGGAAGACACGACGATCATCGACGGTGCAGGCGACAAGAGCGCCATCGAGGCACGCGTGAAGAACATTCGCGTGCAAATCGATGAAGCGACTTCCGACTACGACAAGGAAAAGTTGCAGGAGCGCGTGGCCAAGCTGGCCGGCGGCGTGGCCTTGGTCAAGGTCGGCGCGGCGACTGAAACGGAAATGAAAGAAAAGAAAGCCCGCGTCGAGGACGCGTTGCACGCGACCCGTGCGGCCGTCGAGGAAGGCATCGTCGCCGGCGGCGGTGTTGCGTACCTGCGGGCACGCGCTAATCTCAAGAACCTGAAAGGCGACAATCGAGATCAGGACGCCGGGATCAAGATCGTGTTGCGCGCCCTTGAGGAGCCGATGCGGCAAATCGTCGCCAACGCGGGCGACGAGCCGTCGGTCGTCGTCAACAACGTCGTCGAAGGCAAAGGCAACTACGGCTTCAACGCACAGTCCGGCCAGTATGGCGACCTCGTTGAAATGGGTGTCGTCGATCCGACCAAAGTGGCGCGCTTCGCGCTACAGAACGCGGCGTCAGTCGCGGGATTGATGCTCACTACCGGCGCAATGGTCGCCGAACTTCCCAAGGACGATAAGGGCGGCGTCGGTGGCGGTATGGGTGGTGGAATGGGCGGAATGGGCGGAATGGGCGATATGGATATGTGACGCGGCAACTCACCGCGACCTGCGAGGCCAGCACCTGGGGGTGCGAGCGTGGAGGTTCCGCAGTCGGCGACCTACGCGTTCACGGGCGCCTGTCTGTGCGTTGACGCACGTTGAACCGCATCGCTCGCGCGCATACTGAGCTTGAATCCCAGGAGGGGAGCGGCCGGTGAGAGCCGGCTCTTTTTCGCCGATCGCCCAGTTACCGGCAGCGTCGTGCCCACCGCGGTACCGCTCTTCGTACTGAGTGCGCTGGCGCACAGATTGATCAGCATAAGATCGTCTAGCGTTACTAAAGCCTCCCGCGGCTCGTTCGACCGACGCACCGACGTCGTCATCCTCCGTTGTTCAGCGGCCTACTAACGATCGTTCCATTTGAGCGGACGGATACCGCGCTGCCTACAATTGCGATCGTCAGTTCGCCTTGTGAATCGCGCGGAGAACACCGTGTTTATTCACGTTGTAGGTACGTGCGGACGGTCTACACTGGCCACGTGGTCGCAGTAGGAGCCCAACGACCTGAGGGAGCGGGGGAAGTGATGAAAACGAACGGCGGTGCGTCTGTCAGCTATGGGTCAAAAGGGAAGTTTACGAAGCTACGCCAGTCCGTTTCTCTTTTGGCCATGGTTGTTCTGTTCCTGTTCTCCAATATCGGGCTAGTTCGGGCTGCGGTCTTCACGGTAGATCGTCTTGACGATGACGGCGCCGCTACAGTCTGTGACGATGCGACACCCAATGACTGCAGCCTGCGCGGGGCAGTGAGCCATGCGAACGCTGCCGGCCCCAATGTGATCGTCTTGCCGGCAGGGACTTACGCATTAAGCGTTGCGTCGCCGTGCACGTTTATTGCGCGGAGGGGCGAGAACTTCCTCGGAGCGACCGTTGCCCTTTGCCTTAACAGCGACGTGACTATTTCGGGTGCCGGAAGTGATAAGACCGTTATTCAAGGTAACGGCGTAGATCGGGTCATCGCTAACAGCGTCTCCAAGACCGTCTCCATTGCTGGCATCACGGTTACGCGTGGTGGGCCCTCGCCGTTTGGCTTTCAGGTCGGCGGTGGCGGGGGCATTCTGAACCATGGGACGCTGACACTTAGCGATAGCATCCTGACCGCTAATACGGCGGGCAATTCCGGCGGGGGCGGCGCCTTCAACTTCGGTACGTTGACCCTGGTGCGCACCCTGGTAACAGGGAACTCAGCGAGTGGCGCAGGCGGCGGCATCTTCAACTCTGGGGATGCGGGCTCCGGCGCGTTGAGCGTTCAGAACAGCACCGTCAGCGCAAATCTCACGCTGCAGCAAGGCGGCGGCATTATCAACCTGAACGGTGGCTCGATCACCTTCACCGGTAGCACGGTCAGCGGCAATACTGCCCGTACCAACAGTGGTGGCGGGATACTGAACGGCACCTTCAGTATGCTGACGGCGACGAACTCGACCATCAGCGGTAACGAATCCGATAGCGGGGCCGGCATCGCCAACGGCTTCGGGGCCACAACCCGTCTGCGCAACGCGACGATTACTGCCAACATCGCTGGCACTTCGGGCAGCGGCCGAGGGATCGGAGGTGGGCTCGACAATTCGGGCACGGTGACGCTGCAGAACACGATCATTGCTGGGAACACCGCCTACCAGACTGCCCCCGACTGCCACAATTTCGCGAGCGATGGGAACCTCATTTCGCAGGGCCACAATCTGATTCAGAACACAGCGAATTGCGACATCAGCGGGGACGCCACCGGCAACATTATCGGGCAAGACCCGCAACTCGGTGTTCTTGTCGACAATGGCGGTTCGACTAGAACACACGCCTTGATGGACGGAAGTCCAGCCATCGACGCTGGTGACCCACGCGAGCCAGGCAGCGGCTCCACGGCCTGCGCCGCAGTCGACCAGCGCGGCCTCCTTCGACCCTTGGGTGCCGACTGTGACATTGGCGCGTTTGAACGGACGGGCGCCTTCTCACTCGCCAAGGTTTCGCCGACCCGTGGTGGCAACATCGGCTCGGTGTCTGCCGTCGTCTCCGGTAACGGCTTTACCAATGGTGCAGCGGTCAAGCTCACGCGCGGCGGTCAACCCGACATCGTCGGGACCGCAGTGGGGGTGGACGCTGGCGGATCTGCGGCTTTGGTGACGTTCGACCTTGCCGGCAAGCCCACGGGCCCATGGAACGTGGTGGTAGCGAATCCGAACGGAGCTTCACAAACGCTGCTCGGAGGGTTCATTGTAGAAGCAGGCCGTGCGGCGGACGTATGGGTAGAGGTCGTCGGCGTTTTGGGGCGGCCCCACTTTCCCTCGCGTTTTACGATCCTCTACGGCAACCGGGGCAACGTCGACGCTGAAGCGGTGCCTTTGTCCATCGCTACGTTCAGCGATTACGGACTGAGTTCGGCGTTCGCTATTACGCCGCCGCCTCCCCAGGCCCAGCAGGTGCCGACCAATTGGGACGCGATTCCTATCATCGTGCAGTCTAGTGACCAGGACACTTCCACCAATGTCCCCTTGCTGCTGCCGGTAGTTCCGGCGGGATTCACGGGAATGCTCCAAGTCGTGTTGACAGTTACGCCTGATTCCAAGGAAGGAGCGCTTTTCATCTCCATTGATTCCCCTTATTTCGCTCCAACCGTGGATCCGAGCGTCATCTCCAGCCTCGTCGAGGGCGCCCGGACCTACATGCTACAGAGCTTCGGTCTCGTAATTCCCGCCGCACTTGTTCCTGACCTCGAACAATACGTAAGCAACCAATTGCAACTCGTCGTGATCAATGGCCGCAAAGCGTTTACTGCGAGCTTGGGAACGGCGCCGCAGGTTTACAGCCTGTCCCAGCTTCAACTCGATGTTGCAATCTTCGGCGCACGGCGTGCGCTAACGGGCAACGCCGCACTCGAACAGCCTCGGGACTCTCCCACATGGCTGGCGCCGGCAGAGGACCTCCTCACTTCTCTTCGCGCGGGACTCGCTCAACTTCAACGGAACGTTGCAAGTGCGTGGCGTGCATTTGCACGAGACGTGGCCTTCGCGCAGCCCCGAGAATTCCCACCTTGGTTGGCGACTACCTACCGCTTGCTCGATTCCTTTGTCTCCGCCTTCGGGATATCAGAAGCGCAGGCACAGACACAAAACTGTTACGCCGTCTCCTGCAGCGATCCCCATCCCAATACAGAAGGGTGTTCATGTGTCGACCCCAAGGACATCAAGCTACCACCTCCGCTGCCCGTGCCTCCGGGATGTGACCCCGACGAGGTCATAGAAGAACTTAGGACACTGTCGGGCACTGCCAGGGTTCTCGGCAATATAGGCAATTGCCGGATAACTAAAGACCATTGCGAGTCCTTACCCAATTCCCGCGTCGTGAAGTTTGAGGATGGAAGTTCCATTTGTGTACCTAACGACTGCGGGAAGAGCTATACGACAAAATCCGGTGCCACCGTAACTCCAAAATGTACATCGCTGCCGATCAACCCCAAGAATAGTTCTGATCCGAATGTGAAAGTCGGGCCTTTGGGCGTGGCAGATTCGCGCTTTCGCAAGGACAAGGGCGCGTTGAACTATGTGATCAATTTCGAGAATCTGGCGACCGCAACGGCGCCCGCTCAGGTCGTGGGGATCGTCGACCAGCTCGATATCAGCGCGATGAACCTCGACACCTTCAGTCTCGGTCCTCTTTCTTTTAACAGCGCGACTTTGGTGCCAGCATCGGGAATCCAGCAATTCAACGGGGGCATAGACCTTCGCCCGCAGCAGAATCTCGTCGTCACAATCAACGCTATCCTGAATAAAGCCACTGGGCTGCTTACCTGGCTTTTTGCCTCGATCGATCCAGACACCGGGCAGTTGACCGAGCGCCCTGATGCGGGCTTCTTGCCGCCTAACGTTAATCCGCCGCAAGGCCAAGGGAGCGTGGCATTTACCGTCGAGGCGAAGCAAGGGTTGGCCTCCGGCACAATCGTTTGCAATCAGGCAGGCATTGTCTTCGATGTGAACGCACCGATCGCCACGCCCCAATGGTGCAACACGATTGACAGTTTGCCGCCTGCCAGTCAGGTTGCGCCGCTACCCGCCACCCAGTCTTCGCTCAGTTTCCCAGTGCAGTGGTCGGGCTCAGACGCGGGTTCGGGCATCGCCGACTACACGATATTCGTCTCGAAGGACGGGGGAGTGTTCACCCCTCTCTTTACTGACACCCTTGATACCTCGGCCATTTTCACGGGCGTCGGCGGCAGTTCGTACGGTTTCTACAGCATCGCGCGCGACCTGGTGGGGAATGTGGAGAGCAAACCTCAGGTCGCCGAGGCCAGCACGCGGGTAACCTCAGGGCAGAGCCCACCGACGGTCAGCTCCTATCAAGTGCTGTTCGGGTCGCAGAGTTTCACCGTGCCTGGCGGGCGAACCAATCTTCCTTGGACAGCGATCACCGGAGTGAAGGTGACGTTCTCCAAGGCTGTGACTGGCAACTGTTCGAGCCTCGCAGGCGTGAGCGTTACCGGCTGCAGCGGTAGCGGCACCAATACCCTGACGTGGACCTTTGGTCCGCTTGCGCGAGCAACCTACAGTACGAAGATACTAGGGACCACCGCCAATGCCGTAGTGGACCTCGCCGGGAATCCGCTAGGAGGAGGCGTCGACGTTGCCCAGGCCCTCAATGTGCTACCGGGGGATGTCAGTGACGACGGCAATGTTGCCAGTAACGACATGGTGCTGGTCAATAATGCCCGGGCCTTGCCCTACAACGTCATTTACGATGTCAACGGGGACGGGGTCGTGGATATAAATGACGTCAACCTGGTGCGGGCGCGGATCGGCACGCATTTGCCTTGACGATGTAACAGAGCAACAAATGGGGAAATGACAAAATTCGGGAGACCTTACATGCACAAGATAAACTTCCCACATATCCGCTCGCAGTTTCGGCGCCTGTTGATGTTGGTGCCTGCCGTTGCCCTACTCATCTCGACCCCGGTTGGAGCGAGCTTGATCATAACGGTGGGGAATGTGTTCTCGAATTCCCCCTCGTCGAACAATACTGTCGACATCGAACTGACCAACACAGGTCCCGCATCCCTCTCGCTCGGTGCCTTCTCGTTCGAGATCGTTGTAACGGACCCGCATATTACGTTCACCTCGGCCAGCACCGCGACGGTCGCGCCGTACGTCTTTGCTGGCAACTCGCTTTTCGGCCCGATCATCAGCACCTCGGCACCCGGCCAAATACTAGATGGGTCGGATCTTTGGAGCGGGGGCGGCGGCGCGACGATCGCCGCGGGCGCCACGGTGGGGTTGGGTCATGTGTTCTTCGACATCTCGGCGGGAGATTCGTCGGGATCGATAACCGTAATGCTGTCGCCGTTCTCCGCGACCAGCCTGTCTGATCCTCTAGGCGGTAACATCAGCGTCGACACATTGACGAACGGCTCGATCACAATCGCGGGCGCCCCAGTTCCCGAGCCCTCAGCACCGACGCTTGCGCTCGTTGGACTTGCGGCGCTGGTTTCGATCAGGAAGCGCTGCTGCCGGTAGCGTCGCACTGAAATTTGAACTACGTCCTCTTTAGCCGGTGAGTTGAAGGTCTGCTCCTGAGAACATCGACCGGGTGGAGCGGGTCGAAAGCCGTCATGTGCCGAAACTAGTTGCGTGATTCTGATTCGGTACGTCCCACACGCACGGAGCCAAAGTATTTCGACGGAGCGTCAGCCCCCGGATGCCTCGCTGGAATGCTCTGACGCGCTGCCGTCCTGATTGCGACGGCACTCCTCGAGTGCACGTTGAGCGTTCCATAGTGCGGCTTTCAACCGCTCAGCCAGGACGCTGATGTAGAACGGAATGATGAGCAGCATTTGCAGCAAGCCAAAACCAATCACCAGGTGGTCTTCCCACCAAGGCGCTCGAGCCATCGCGAACGCGAGGCCTGCAATGCTCAGGGCTTGAGAAATGTGTAGGTACGCCCGGCCATAGCGAAAGCCGTTCCCCAGAATGATGAACAAATAGAAGCAGACGATGACGACGCCTCCCTCTCCTAGCGCCCAGAGCCCGCAGGTTGCCATGCTGACATCCGAGACTATTCCAAGAGTTCGACGCAGGACGCTGGGACCGGGCCAAACCCACACCGCGAGCCCGATCGCAAGGGAAGCACCGAAGTAGCCCAAGACGAGCAGTAACCTGCCGGCGTAGACCGAGCGCGCCGTCATCGCATACCAGGCCACGTAGAGAACGATCAGCGCAGCAAACACGATACGAATGTGAACCTGCTCAAGCTCCGCGCTGTCCATCTTCGCAAGCCGTGCGCGCACGGGTCTGGATAGGGTCGCGAATTGGTCGAGGATGTCGGTCTTCATCGTCATGTCTCGCCTCCGGATGACGGTGGCGCGGTGTCCAGGAGCTACTTTGGATGCGACGTGAACCAGCGGCGAATCATGCTCCAACCAGCGTGGAATACGGCGCCCCAATTGCCGCTCGGCGGCCGTGAATTGTCATCGATGTGCCGTCGTGCGTCGGCATTTAGTGGCAGCAGCAACCAATACATGGCAGACCTCCGCTATGAACGCGTGTGGCCCAAGCCGATCTAGCCGCTCGGGGAGCAAACACATGCATCGAGCGTGCCAGGAGCCCGCATCCGGTCGTGAGTGGCATACCTGGCTCGAAGCGCGGAGGCATGGTGCCGCGAGTGCGCGTAAAGTAGCCGCATGACGAACACCGTTGCCCCACCGCGAACTGCGTTGCTCGCCGGCGCCACCGGCCTCGTCGGTCGCGCGCTATTGCCCATGCTGCTTGCCAGCAGGCATTACCGCAGCGTGCGCGTCCTGCTCCGCCGCGCTGCGCCGGACATCAAGACCAGCTCAAAGCTGAAGATTCATCGCGTCGACTTCGCGAACCTGCCCGCGACGTTGCCAACGGTCGATGACGTGTTCATCGCGCTCGGCACGACGATCAAGGTTGCTGGCTCGGAAGCGGCGTTTCGTCAAGTGGACTTGGACTTTGTAGTGAATACCGCACGGTCCGCCAGGGCGGCGGGGGCGACGCGGTTGGCCGTCGTATCGGCGTTGGGCGCCAATGCGAAGTCGCGCGTCCTTTACAATCGCGTCAAGGGCGAGATGCAGGCCGCCATCGCGCAGCTCGGCTACGAATCCGTTGTGATTGCCCAACCATCGTTGCTGCTCGGTGACCGAGCTGCGTTGGGACAACCGGTGCGTACTGGCGAGCAATGGGCGGCACGGCTTGCCGGTCCGCTCGGTTGGACCCTGCCCAAGGCGGTACGACCGATCTCGGCCCGCACTGTGGCGTCCGCGCTGCTGGCGGCAATTCTCGACGCGAAGCCCGGCGTCCGGGTACTCAAGTCGGGCGCTATGCACGCGCATGACGAATCGTAGCGCGCTTGATCGACGCTAAGGACCGAGTGCTACTTGGTCATGGCTACACCGGCAATGGCCGCGGCATGCGCTTCTGCGCAGTCCAAGGTGCCGAAACCAGGGTCGACGTCCTTCTTGAAGACCAATGCCAAATCCGTACCGGCAAGCAGGATCGATTCACACCCCTGCGTGCGGGTCAAAGCGTTTCCCGCCCGCATGAAAACCTCTCGATGTTCAGGGGTCGCAATGCCCGCGCTCGCCATCGATACGTAGGCTTCGTGCACGTCCACGAGGTCGTTCACCGGTGCGATGACCTCCACGTCATCCAGAACGCCGTAGAAGCGAGTCTCCATGACCACACGAGTTCCAAGCAGCCCGACTCTCTTGAAACCACGCCGCTTTACCTCGAGCTTGACCACGTCGAGCAGGTCGATCACCGGAACCGGCGATATTTCCTTGAACGCATCGATGCAGAAATGGCCCGCAACCGAGGTGACGGCGACTCGTTCAACACCGGAGCGCTTTAGTCTCTCGGTCAATTGGCGGTAAATCTCGACCTGAACTTCGACGTTGCGTTCAGCCTGGTTGCGCAGCAAGGTTCTCGCGTCTGCATGCGCCATCGTCAAGTGAAGATCCTGACCCGCTCGCGCCAAGGCAGAGATCAGGTATCGATAGTAGTAGTCGGTAGCGGCGGGACCGATGCCGACGATCATTCCGATATGCATGTGTGAATGCTCAAGGCCTGTTCATGGAAGATGCCCGCTACAGCGGCTGCCCGTACGTCCGGAATTTCTCGATCACGACGTCCATTTCGGCGTCGGACAACATGACTGGCTCGCCGATCTGCAACGCGCGCCAGTACATTTCCGCCAAGGTTTCCACCTCCACTGCGAGCGCCAGCGCCTCCTCTAGTGTAGCCCCCACGGCGACTATGCCGTGGTTGGCCAACAAGCACGCGCGGCGATCGGCCATTGCCGCCAGGATGTGGTCGGACAATTCCTGCGTGCCGAACGTCGCGTAAGGCGCACAGCGAATGTCCTTGCCGCCGGCCACCGCAACCATGTAGTGAAACGAAGGAATGCCGCGCCGCAGGCACGCGAGCGATGTTGCGAACGGCGCGTGTGCGTGGACGATCGCGTCGGCGTCGGCGCGCGTCGCGTAGATGTCCCGGTGGAAGCGCCATTCCGATGACGGAAGTACCGTGCCCTGATATTCGCCGGCGAGCGTCATCGCCACCACCTGTTCGGGCGCCGTCCGGTGATAGGGCACGCCGGTCGGTGTAATCAGGTAGCCATCGAAGCTGTCGTGCCGCAAGCGGGCGCTGACGTTGCCCGATTTGCCACGGTTGATGCCGGCCGCGTTCATGGCAAGTGCCGTCGAGATCACGGATTCGCGCAGCACGCGCTCGTCGTTTGCCGGGGATAGGCGTCGGTCGCTCATGTACTCAAGTTGTCCGCAAGAGTCCGGGGTGCGCTATTCCAAGATGGAGCGTCGCGACGCGCCGAAATCGAATCACGACATTCTGTTCCGCGGAAGACAGAATAATAACGCAGAGTCGCATGCTAGACTTCAGAGGACCCTCCGGCTTCCACCAGGCGATCTCCTTGTCACAATCCGAAAACACGCCGCCGGAACACGCCCCGCAAGGCACGCCGATCGACCGCTGGGTCGCGCTGTTCGTCCTCGCGGTTATCGTCGTCGGCTGCTACTTCGTGCTCGAGCCATTTCTGTCGGCCATGCTGTGGGCGTTCATCCTTTGCTGTGCAACGTGGCCGGTATTTCTGCGCGCGCGCAACCTGACCGGCGGACGCGCCGGCTGGGCGTCGTTGCTGATGACGTTCGGCATTGCCGCCGTGTTATTGGGTCCGTTTGTGGTTGTTGGCTTGTCGCTCGCCGACAATGCGCAGGAGCTGCTCGAAGCGAGTCGCCGGGTCATTGCCGACGGGCCTCCGGATCCTCCCGAATGGGTCGGCCGATTGCCGCTGATAGGCCCGCGCGCCGAGGCGTATTGGTCAGGCTTCGCACACGACCGGGTTCGTCTGCTTGCCGAACTCAAGAATTACATGGACCCGATCCGGAAATTCGCATTGGCCAGCGGCGAGGCGGTGGTGCACGGCATCCTCCAGCTCACCCTATCGGTCCTGATTGCTTTCTTTATCTATCGTGACGGCGAAGCAATGACGCAGCGCGTCTTGTCGACCATCGTCCGCATCTTTGGCGAGAAGGGTCGGCACCTCGCGGAACTCGGCGTCGGAACGACGCGCGGCGTGGTCTACGGCATTCTCGGCACGGCGTTGATCCAGGGGATCCTGGCGGCGATCGGGTTCCTCGTTGCGGGCGTGCCCGCCGCACCATTGCTCGGCCTGGCGACATTTTTTCTTTCACCGGTGCCGGTCGGTCCGCCGCTGGTCTGGCTGCCCGCGGCATTCTGGCTGTTCAATCATGGCCAGACGGGCTGGGCCATCTTCATGCTGATCTGGGGCACCGCCGTCGTGAGCAGTGTCGACAACGTGATCAAGCCGCTGATCATCAGCCGCGGCAGCAACATGCCTTTCATTCTGGTCATGCTCGGTGTGCTTGGCGGCGTCGTCGCGTTCGGGTTCATCGGCGTGTTTCTTGGACCGACGTTGCTCGCTATCGGCTACACGTTGTTGAGCGACTGGAGCAAGGAGCGCGAAGAGCCGATCAAATCAGTGGCCAAGAAATAGCGCGAGTGTGCGTCAGCAATTCGCGGTCGATCTTTGGCTTCGGACATCGCAAGTCTACAGACTCACCGTTCGCCCGGTCTCCGATGATGCGCGAACGGCATCGAGCACTTCCTGGCAACGCAGCCCGTCCGTGAAGTTGGGCGACGGCGACGTGCCCTGCTCGATGCCGGACGTGAAGTCCCTCACGAGAAGGCGGAACGCCATCAGCCGATGGTCGCGCGCGTCGGTGAACGGCGTGTACCCGGGAGGCGTGTCCAACGCCTTCAGCGGCGCGCCGTTGCGGCTGGCGACGACGATGCCATCCTCCAGCGGATTGGGTCCCGGCTGCTCTGCGAGCAATGTACCGTTGTCGCCCATGACCGCGATCCTCGCGCCACGCGTGGGGGTGGTGGCGAAGGACGCGATCATCGTCGCCGTCCCGCCGTTCTTGAACGTGAGCGTGAAGGCGAACGTATCGTCCGTCTCGGCCTTGACGCTCTTGCCCGTGGCTGCATCCACGACATCCGGGCGTAGTGCCGCGATTCTGCCGGTCACGGTAGCGACATCGCCAAACCAATAGCGCAGGCCGTCGATATAGTGGGACCCGAGGGCGCCGAGCAGCCCGCCACCGTCGGCTTTATATGCGTTCCACGTCAGCGGTCGCGGCTGTTGGGTGACGTAGCGGTCGAGGAACAGCTCCATGGTGCACAGCTGGAATTTGCCGATATAGTCTTCCGCGAGGAGCTGCTTGATGTAGGCGCGCTGCGGGGTGTGGCGGAATTCGTGCGCGACCATCGCGGTGAGCCCGGACTGCTCGGCCGCATTGCGCATCTCTGCCGCTTGCTTGGCGTCGAGCGCGAACGGTTTCTCGCACAGGACGTGCTTGCCCGCCTTCAGCGCGGCGATCGATAGCGCGTGATGTGAGCCCGGCGGCGTGATGATTGCGACCGCGTCGAGATCGTCGCGGTTGATAAGCTCCATCGGATCGGTGTGGATGCCGGCGATGCCCGCGTCGCGCAGCGGCCTTCTGCACCTTGTCACGATTGCGACTGCAGATCGCGACGACGTCCCAGCCTTCCGAACGGAAGCCGGGCGCGTGGACCTGCGCGCCGAAGCCGACGCCGATGATACCGATGCTCCGCTTTGTCGAGGGCATGAACGTCTCCGAGGGCGATGCGAAGCGCGAATACTACCGGAGAGCGCCGCACTGCAACAGACGAGCGCCGGTGCGTTGGAACGTGAGCAACGGCCGACCCGTCCGGTGCGTCCGAAATGTGCTATCGCGGGTGTTACAATCGCGGCTCGGTAAGTCACGATCGAGCACGGGTCAAGCATGAATCGACAGGGACATTCGACGCGACGAAGCGCGGGTTTCGCGCTGCGCCAGCCGTGCGGTCGCTAAGCCTGATCGCATTCACGCGCGCCGCGTTCCGCTCTCCCGCAAGCATCACGTTCCCTCGATGCTCGACACGCCGATAGCCGCCAGTTTTCCGCCGGCAACCGATCCCGATGGCAACCTGCTCCTCGGCACCGACGAGGCGCACGCGCTGCTGCGTGAGTGCTTCGTGGAATTCAAGCTCGGGATGCGGCAATTGGTCGCGATGTCCATCGAAACGACCAACGATCTGTTCGAAATGAACGAGTACGTCACCGACGAGGACACGGCGCAGTTTCGCAGCAAGCGCGGCGACTGGGTCACGCACTTCGAGCAAACGCTGACCTCCCTTTTCGACCAGCGACTCGCGGGCAAACGCCGCAGTGGCAAGCGTCCGGACTTCGATGCGTCGCTGACGACGTTGCGCGTGCTGAATGCCTTCGACCAGGAGAAGCAGGCCGCTCTTACCGCGGCCACGGCGTTGCTCAGACGTGTCACTCGACGCGAAGTCGGTGCCGTCGATCTGCGCGTGGGTGTACTGCTGCGCGAACCGCGTGCGCGCGACACTGACAACCCGTTCTCCACGGACTATCTGATCGATGCGATCGGTGTGGCGTCGCGTGCGCTCTATCCAAACCCGCGGATCTGGCGGCCGTTGATGGAGCGAATTCTCGCGGACGTGACACCCGGCATCAACAAGGTTTATATCCGGCTCAATCGTGTCCTTGCCGAGCATCACGTCCTTCCGGAGATCAAAGCCGAATTGCGCGCCCGCAGCGAGCTGCGACCGGCCAATGATTCCGAGCTGCTGCCGGCATTCCTGGAGCTTTTCAAGGAAGCTGGCCCGAGCGTGGCCGACGCTTTGCTGGCGCTGAACATCGATGTGCCGGAAGCTGCACCGGGCGATGCAACGCTGTCGGCGCCGGCCGCTGCTGCAGCGTCGTCCGCACCCATACCACCGCAAGCTGGGGTCGATTCGGTTCCTGCTGCTTCGCCAACGCCGATGGTCCGTGCGATGTCGGCGGCATTGCAGGAGTCGGCGCAGCGATTCGTGGCGGCGAATCCCTACGCGCTCGAGATGGCGCAGCCCGCGCCCCTAT
Source organism: uncultured beta proteobacterium (assembly GCA_963726935.1). GTDB lineage: Bacteria > Pseudomonadota > Gammaproteobacteria > Burkholderiales > Casimicrobiaceae > PALSA-1003. The sequence goes on along the minus strand of CAVSEH010000032.1, from coordinate 162,231 downwards.
CCGTCGCAACCGCATCGGCGCCGGGCGCAGGAGGTCTGCCGCAGCTTGATCCGATGCTGGCGCTGGGCGCTCTGTCGACGGCGGTCGCGGCGCTCGACCGCTGGCAGCGGGCCGACCCCGGGGGCATCTTCGTTGCGACACAGGGCGAGACAGCGGGCGAGGAGCAAACCGCGCTGCCGCTCAATCGGATCCCGTACATTCGCGCGGCGATTGCGGACAAGATGGTGAACTCCGGGGACAAGATCACGATGGACGTGATCGGACTGTTGTTCGACTACATCTTCCGTGATCCCTCGATCCCCGAATCGTTGCGCGGCCTGTTCAGCCGGCTGCAAGTGCCGATTCTCAAGACGGCGCTGATCGATCGCACCTTCTTTTCCAACAAGAAACATCCGGCGCGGCGCCTGCTCGATCATCTTGCCGCCGCGTCGATCGGTGCCACGGGCGACGCCGGCTACTGTGCCGCCTTCGAACTGATCGCCGCCGGACTCATCGAGGAAATCTGTCGCGACTTCAAGGTCGAGATGGCGGTGTTCGAGGATGCCGATGGGCGACTGCAGGAGTTCGTGGACGGCGAACAGCGCAAGCTGAGCACCGCGCTGGACACCGAAGTGGTGCAGGCGATATCCGCAGAGAAGAACGAGTCGGACCGGGCGCATGTGCGCGTGCTCATCCGCGACAAGCTCGCCGGGCTCGACGTGCCGTTCGACGTGCGCGCGTTCAGCGAGACGGTGTGGGCCGACTACCTGACGGAAGTTCGCACCAAGCAGGGGGCGGGCAGCACCGAATGGCGAGCGGCGGAGCAGACCCTCGACGATCTCTTGTGGAGCATCTCGGCGAAGGAACGCACCAGCCAGAAGGCCCGCCTGGCCAAGCTGGTGCCGTCGATCATTCGCAACCTCCGCACCGGTGCGGCCGCCGTGAAGGTCGCGACCGACCGCGTCCAGCCTTTTCTCGACGCGATCTACAAGTTGCACATGGCGGCGATAAAGCCGAAGTCGGTCGATGCCGGAAAGCCAAGCGTCGCACCGACAGTCGAGGAAAAGGAGGCCGGCCCCGACACGACGACGCGTGTCGTCGGCAATGTCCACGACTTCGTGAACGACATGGTGGTCGGCACCTGGCTCGCATTCGGCAAGGAGGGCAAGACCACGAACGCGCGACTATCGTGGGTAAGCCCGCTGCGCAGCAAATACATCTTCACCAGCCGTGCGCGGAGCAAGGCTATCGTCGTCACGCCGGAGGAGCTTGCCTGGCAACTCGGCGCGGGCAAGGCAAGACTGATCGTCGAGCCGGTGCCCTTGTTCGATCGTGCGGTGAGCGCCGCGCTCGATTCTCTCGCCGCCAAGATGCCGGCGGCGGCCTGCGGCCGCATAATTCGGTCAGGTCATTCGCTGAGATCGTCATCCCGGCGAAGGCCGGGATCCAATTTACATCTGATTCAGTGCGTAATTGGGCCCCGGCCTGCGCCGGGGCGACAGACAACTACACCGGTGAGCAGAATGCTACGCCATTCGGGCCGAAGCCGTTCGGTGCCCATTGCTTGTTGAGCATTTCGCGTCGCACGGTGAGGTCGCGCGTGTGGCGCATGTTCGCATCGTTGCGGTTGTTGAAGAACCGGTAGATCGGCGTCGACCCGCCAGGACATCCGCCGTTGCTGTCCGACAGCAAGACGTAGAACGCCGCCGGCGTTTCGAGATTCCAGGTTCCTTGCCAATAAGTGATCATGAATTGGCAGTCGCTCGCGATGGCCGTGAACATGAACGAGTCGATCAGCGGCAGCGGACTCGAGAAGCGACACACGGGTTGCGGCTGTGAATTCGGCGGCGCAAGTGAAGGATCGCTCCACGCGTAGAACACCTGACCGGTGCGCTGGTACTCCGATGCCAGAACGGTGTCGAAGTACGCAATCTCATTCGGGTTGGCCGTCATGAAGTAATGATCCTTGGCGGCGCTGTAATACTCGATGACCGGTACGGCTCCCGGCGGCGCGACGTCGGTGGCCGGGAACGTGCTTTGCAGGGCGAGACCCGCGTCGAGCAAACCGCTGCCGCAGCTACCGCCGAAGGCGCATTGCGATCCCGGTGCGAAGGTACGTGCCGTGTTCGTGATGATGGTCAGCAGTTGGCCGGGCGTCAGGTTCGCGTTGCGCGCGAACATCAGCGACGCGGCGCCCGCGACGTACGGGGCGGCAAAGCTGGTGCCGATCCCGCGTCCGTAGATCGGATTGCCCGGTGACGTCTTGCCGTCGTTCCATGTCGATATGATCCAGTCGGTGACGTCGCCGTCGCCGCCGGGCGCCGACAAGTCGACCCGCGACCCGAAGTTCGAATAGCTTGCGCGGTCACCCTGGCGCGTCGACGCGCCGACCGTGATGACACCGCTGCAGTTCGCGGGGGCCGAGTTTGTGACGTCCTGCGCTTGGTTCCCAGCGGCCACGACCACCACCGCGCCTTGTGCAAGCACTGCGTCGATCGCATCCTGCAGTGCTTGCGGACAGGGGGTTATGCCGCCGAGGCTCATGTTGATGACGCGTGCAGGGAAGGGGTTGGTCGGCGCACCTGCGACGGGCAAGCCGGCCGCCCAGAGCACGCCGGCCGCGACGTCGTCGAAGGTACCGCCGCATTTGCCAAGGACGCGGACCGGCAGCACCTTCGCGGCCCAGTCCATGCCCGCGATGCCGACGCCGTTGTCGGTATTGGCGGCGATCAGGCCGCTGACGAATGTGCCGTGCCAGCTGCTCGGTTCGCCCGGGATACCGGGACCACACTCGCCGTCGCTGGTCGCGTCGCCGGGGTCCGACCCGTCGTTGTCGCGCCCGTTGCTGTCGTTAGCCCTGCTGGAATCGGAGATGAAGTCGTAACCCGGCAGGAACCGATTGGCGAACTCAGGGTGGGCGGTGACACCTGTGTCGACGACGGCTACCGCGTTGGCTGCGTTGCCGGTTTGCAACGACCAGGCCATCGGTGCGTTGACGCCTCCGACGGCTTCTGAGAGCGCCCATTGCTGAGGATAGAGGGGGTCATTGGGCACCACTGCCGGGAACACACGGCGAACCGGATCGGCGTACTGGACCGCAGGGTCGGTCTGGAGCAACGCGGCTACCTGCGCAAGACGGGCATCGGAAACCGTGCTGCCAAGAGTGAGGACCCAGACGTCGCCGATCTGGTGGTCGACCGCCAGCGGCGCGCCGACAGTGGCCGAGATGCGCGGCAGGATGGTCGCCCAGTCGGGCGCGGCGGTGCCCGTCAGTCTGAGCATGACCTTGCGTCCGTCCGGCGCAGCCGTGGTGTCTGTCGATGACTGGATCCGTGCCGACACCGGGGCCGCCGTTACCGTATCGACCCACAGGATATTTCGATCATTGCGCAGGCGCTGGAGCATTGCGGCGGACGCGGCGGCGTCGAGCGGTTGCGCAAGCGAGAATTCGAGTGCTCCGGTGCGCGTGGTGCCAGTGAGCGTCAGCGGGACACCTGCTACCGATTGCAGCAGCGATAGGGTCGCATCGGGCAATTGGCCGGGTGCTGCGGAGTAGGGATGCAGCATGACGCGAATGCGGGAAACGGACTGGGCGGCCGCCAGCGGTACACAGGCAGCCAGCAACGCGACCAGAATCAGCTGTCGAACGGAACGTCCAAACATGAATTTCTCCCGGTGGCGATCCACCGTCGCGCCTCGCCGCGCGTAGTGAATGGCGAAGCTATCCTACACAATGACATTGGGATTGTCATGCCGTTTGCGCCCCGCAATGCGCCGTTTGGGCAGTACAGTACATTTTGACAACAGTCGCACACCCTGAGCCGCATCCGGGGTCGGGCAAAAAGGTCAGGTTTTGGTGGGTGGCCGCGCCTTGAGGGCACTGCGGTGTGGCGCGAGCAAAGTGACCATTTGCGCAAAAATCCGGGGATTGCCGGCAATGACCTGCCCGCTGTACAGATAGTTCGCTTCGCCCTCGAGATCGCCGACCAATCCGCCGGCCTCGACAATCAGCAGGCTGCCGGCGGCAACATCCCAGGCGTTGAGGCCGACTTCCCAGAAGCCGTCGGTATAGCCTGCGGCCACGTAGGCCAGGTCCAGTGCGGCGGCACCGGGTCGTCGCAGGCCGGCGGTCTCGGCCATCATCGAGCGCATCATCTTGACGTATGCGTCGAGGTCGCTGCCATCGCGAAACGGAAATCCGGTGCCGATCAGGCAATCCTTCAGGTGCTGCCGGCGCGACACGCGCATGCGATGGTCGTTGAGGAACGCGCCTCGCCCCCGCGTAGCCGTGAAGAGATCGTTGCGCACCGGATCGTAGACGACCCCCTGCGTGATCTGCCCCTTGTGCTGCAGCGCGATCGACACGCAGTACTGTGGAAATCCATGCAGGAAATTCGTGGTGCCGTCGAGTGGGTCGATAATCCAGAGATGTTCGGCGGACGCGTTGGCGTCTTTCGCGGTGCCTTCCTCTGCTAAGATCGCGTGATCGGGATAAGTCGCGTGAATGACGTCGACGATGGCGGCTTCGGCGGCCTTATCGACCTCGCTCACGAAGTCCTTCGGACCTTTTGCGGTGACCGTCAGCCGGTCGAGGTCGCGGGCGCCGCGATTGATGATGTTACCGGCGCGACGCGCGGCCTTGACCGCGATTGTTAGCATCGGGTGCATGACCAAACCTTTGATTGGGCCCCGATGACGCCACGCGGCGCGTGGCGCTCACTGCGGAACGCTCGTGCCGCGCATTTTACTCGCATCTCATGACCGACCTGCTTGATCGAATCCGGATCGTCCTCTGTGCGCCGAGCCACCCCGGGAATATCGGCGCGTCTGCGCGCGCGATGCAGACGATGGGATTGTCGCGGCTCGTGCTGGTCACGCCCCAACGCTTTCCGCACCCCGATGTCGATGCGCTGGCGGCGGGTGCCACGTCCGTGCTCGCGGGGGCCCGGGTAGAAGCAACGCTCGACGCGGCGCTCGCGGGCGCCGTCCTGGCGATCGGATTTTCGGCGCGGCCCCGCGAGTTCGCCGGCGACGTGCGGCCCGTGCGCAGCGCTGCAGCCGAGGCGCTGCGCTACACCGCCGAGGGCGACGTCGCGCTGGTGTTCGGCAACGAAATGTCCGGATTGTCCAACAGCGAACTCGCGCTCTGCCAGATCGTGGCAACCATTCCGTCGAATCCAGACTTCGCATCGTTGAACCTGGCGGCGGCGGTACAGATTGCAGCATATGAGCTTCATGTGGCGGCAAGCGGCGGCACCGTGTGGCGCGCGCCTGCGTTCGAGCCCGCGACACAGGACGAAATTGCGCAGCTCTTTGCGCACGGTGAACGCGCTCTGATCGCACTCAACTTCTTCCGCCCATCGCACCCGAAGCGCTTGCTGCCGCGACTGCGTCGACTGTTCGCTCGGGCACGGCTGGAGAAAGAAGAGGTGAACATCCTCCGCGGCATCGTGGCCCGGATCGAGGAGCGACTGGGGCACCTCCGCGGCTAGGACGCGCAACCCGGAACTGGAGCGCTGGGAGCAAGGTCAATACTTGAGCGTTTCTGTCGGATATGTGAGAATAACGAGGAATAACGTCATGTTCACGAGACTTCGCGAAGACATCGCGGTGGTTTTTGACCGCGACCCGGCCGCCCGATCGACTTGGGAGGTGCTGACCTGCTATCCGGGGTTGCACGCTCTGGTCTGGCACCGTGTCGTGGTGCATCCGCTTTGGCTTGCGGGCGCGCGCTGGCTGGCGCGCTGGCTGTCGCATTGGAGCCGCTGGCTGACGGGCATCGAGATCCATCCCGGCGCCATCATCGGCAGGCGCGTCTTCATCGACCACGGCATGGGCGTCGTCGTTGGCGAGACGGCTGAGATCGGCGATGACAGTACGCTTTATCATGGCGTCACCCTGGGTGGAACGTCGTGGAACAAAGGCAAGCGTCACCCGACGCTGGGTCGGGGTGTCGTCGTCGGCGCGGGTGCCAAGATCCTTGGGCCGCTCCTGATCGGGGACAACTCGAAAATCGGGTCCAATGCGGTCGTCGTCCGAGATGTCCCCGCGGGCGCCACAGCGGTTGGCATTCCGGCCCGGATCGTGACCGGAGAGGATGCGGTTCGGCGAGAGGAAAAGGCTGCCAAGATCGGATTCTCGGCGTATGGCATCAGCGCGGACATGAACGATCCCATGGTGCAGGCCATCCATGCGCTCCTGGACCACGCGGCCGAAGCCGATGACCGGGTCCAAAAGCTGATCGGGCTTATCGAACAGCGTGGCCTGGACTGCAGTGACGCCAAGGCCACCGCCGAGCGCTTCGACCCCACCCAAATCAATAAGATGCTGGGGTGAACTCTCCGGCCGTTTACTTGACTAATATAGTCAGGAATTATACAATTAACCCTCGCCCGAGCACGTGGGCGACTGAGGCCAGACAACCATGAGACTTACCACAAAAGGACGTTTTGCCGTCACGGCGATGATCGACGTGGCCATGCACAGCGAGAACGGTCCGGTCACGTTGGCCGGGGTGTCCGAGCGCCAGAAGATTTCCCTGTCGTACCTGGAGCAGCTGTTCGGCAAGTTGCGTCGGCACGGCCTGGTCGAGAGCGTTCGCGGACCCGGCGGCGGCTACAACCTCGCCCATCCCGCGGCCAGCCTCTCGGTGGCCGACATCATCCTCGCGGTCGACGAACCCATCGATGCAACGCAATGCGGCGGCAAGGAAAACTGCAAGGACGACAAGCGCTGCATGACGCACGAGCTGTGGGCCGCCCTGAACGCGCATATCTTCAGCTTCCTGCGCTCGGTCACGCTCGAACAGCTGGTGCGTGCGCAGGACAAGAGCGAGGTCAACGTGTTGCAGGATCATCGGGCGCCGAGCAAGAAGCCCGAGCCCGCGCCGGTCGTCTGAGGGTACGGGGCAACGATGAAAAAACCGATCTACCTCGACTACTCGGCGACGACGCCGGTCGATCCGCGCGTTGCGGCCAAAATGATTCCGTTTCTTACGGAACAGTTCGGCAATCCCGCGTCGCGTTCGCACGCGTTCGGCTGGACCAGCGAGAAGGCGGTCGAGGAGGCGCGCGAGGAAGTCGCGAAGCTGGTCAATTGCGACCCGCGTGAACTCGTCTGGACCTCGGGCGCGACGGAAGCGATCAACCTCGCCCTGAAGGGCGCGGCGCACTTCTACAAGGACAAGGGCAAGCACCTGATCACGGTCAAGACCGAGCACAAGGCCACGCTCGACACGATGCGCGAGCTGGAGCGCGAGGGTTTCGAGGTCACCTATCTCGACGTACTGCCCGACGGGCTGATCGACCTCGAAGCGTTCAAATCCGCGCTGCGGCCGGACACGATCCTGGCATCCGTGATGTACGTCAACAACGAGATCGGCGTGATCCAGGACATTCCGGCGCTGGGCGAGATCTGCCGCAGTCGCGGCATCATCTTCCACGTGGATTCGGCGCAGGCGACGGGCAAGATACCGGTGGATCTGGGCACGCTCAAAGTCGACCTCATGTCGTTTTCCGCCCACAAGACATATGGCCCCAAGGGCATCGGCGCACTGTTCGTCCGGCGCAAGCCGCGCGTGCGCATCGAGGCCCAGATGCACGGTGGCGGCCACGAGCGAGGCATGCGTTCCGGTACGTTGGCGACGCACCAGATCGTCGGCATGGGCGAAGCCTTCCGCCTGGCGCGGCTGGAGATGGCGAAGGACAACGAGCGCATTCGCATGCTGCGCGACCGGCTTTGGAACGGCATCTCCGAAATGGAGGAGGTGCATTTGAATGGCGACATGGAACGGCGCGTTCCGCACAACCTCAACGTGAGCTTCAATTTCGTCGAGGGTGAAAGCCTGATCATGGCGATCAAGGACGTCGCGGTGTCATCGGGTTCGGCGTGCACGTCGGCGTCGCTCGAGCCATCGTACGTGCTGCGCGCGCTCGGTCGCAGCGACGAACTCGCGCACAGTTCCATTCGTTTCACGGTGGGGCGCTTCACCACCGAAGAAGAAATCGATTTCGCGATCGACCTGCTGAAGCAGAAGATCTCGAAACTGCGCGAGTTGTCTCCATTGTGGGAAATGTACAAGGATGGAGTCGATCTGGATTCAGTGCAGTGGGCAGCACACTAAAGGAGTTGCGTCATGGCATACAGCGATAAAGTACTCGATCACTACGAAAATCCGCGCAACGTCGGCTCGTTCGCGAAGGACGACACGGCCGTCGGCACGGGCATGGTGGGTGCACCCGCGTGCGGCGACGTCATGAAGCTGCAGATCCGCGTGGGCGCCGATGGGCGTATCGAAGACGCCAAGTTCAAGACCTACGGTTGCGGCTCGGCGATCGCGTCGTCGTCGCTGGTCACCGAATGGGTCAAGGGCAAGACGCTCGATCAGGCGCTGACGATCAGGAACACGCAGATCGCCGAAGAGCTGGCATTGCCGCCCGTGAAGATTCACTGCTCGATATTGGCCGAGGACGCGATCAAGGCCGCGGTCGCCGACTACAAGAAGAAGCATGGTGACGCCGTCGAAGCCGTCGAGCGCAAGGCAGCCCCCCTGGCCGCGGACTGAATTCAACGATGGCGATTACGCTCACAGAAAGCGCGGCGAAGCACGTCGCCGGTTATCTCAGCAAGCGCGGCAAGGGCATCGGCTTGCGGCTGGGCGTGCGCACGACCGGCTGTTCCGGACTCGCCTACAAACTCGAATACGCTGATGCCGCGGCGCCGGAAGATCATCACTTCCAGAGCCATGGCATCACCGTCATCGTCGATCCGAAAAGCTTGCCGTACATCGACGGCACCGAGCTCGACTTCGCGCGCGAAGGCCTGAACGAAGGCTTCAAATTCAACAATCCGAACGTCAAGGACGAGTGCGGCTGCGGAGAGTCCTTCAACGTCTAGTCGACGCGGGCGCAACTCGCGATTGCGTCCGCTAACTCGTCATTCCCCTCGCTCGCCGCGCCACGGCATATCGTGATCGATTTCACCCAAGACTATTTTTCGCTGTTCGGCCTGCCTGCGCGGTATCACTGCGATTCGCGCAAGCTCGACGCCGCCTACCGCAAGCTGCAGGGCGAAGTGCATCCGGATCGCTTCGCGACAGCTGGCGAGGCGGAGCGTCGCCTCGCGTTGCAGTCCTCGGCACGGGTCAACGAAGCCTATCGAACGCTCAAGGATCCGGTCGAACGGGCGTTGTATCTGCTCTCGCTCCACGGGATCGACGCGATGTCCGAGACCGATACGGCGCTGCCGCAGGATTTCCTCGAATATCAGCTGGAACGACGTGAGGCGATCGAGGCGGCCGCGGACAGCCACGACGCGCGCAGCCTTCACGCGCTGTTGACGGACGTGCGCGAGGAGTCGGGCGAGTTGGAGCACATGCTCGGCGACGAGCTCGATGGCGCCCGTGCGCTCGAGGCGGCCCGCATGACGGTGCGCAAGCTCAAGTTCCTGTCCAGGCTCGCGGCGGACATCGACGCTGCGGTTGCCGAAGTCGAGGACTAGGGTCCTCATGGCTTTACTGCAGATCGCGGAGCCCGGGCAGGCGCCGCCGCCGCACGGTCATCGCCTCGCGATCGGCATCGACCTCGGCACCACGAATTCATTGGTGGCGACGGTGCGCAGCGGGATGCCGGTGGTGTTGCCCGACGTCGATGGCCGTGTGCTGCTCCCCTCCATCGTGCGTTATGCACCCGATGGCGTTGTGGTAGGCCCGGCCGCTGAACTCGCGCAGGCGAGCGACGCGCAGAACACGATCGTGTCGGTCAAGCGTTTCATGGGCCGCGGTGTCGGCGACCTCGCGGACGCGAGGCGCTTCCCGTATCGCTTCGTCGACGCGCCCGGCATGGTCCAGATCGAAACGCGCGCCGGCATCAAGACACCGGTCGAAATCTCCGCGGAAATACTGAAATCGTTGCGCGTTCGCGCCGAGCACAGTCTCGGTGGCCCGATCCTGGGTGCGGTCGTCACGGTTCCGGCCTATTTCGACGACGCACAGCGCCAGGCCACCAAGGATGCGGCGCGCCTCGCGGGCTTGAACGTGCTTCGTCTGCTGAACGAGCCGACCGCCGCTGCGATTGCGTACGGTCTCGACAACGGCTCCGAAGGTACGTACGCAATCTACGATCTCGGCGGTGGCACGTTCGATCTGTCGATCCTGCGCTTGTCGCGCGGTGTGTTCGAGGTGCTGGCCACTGCGGGCGACACCGCGCTTGGCGGCGACGATTTCGATCATCGCGTCTACTGCTGGATCCTCGAGACGACCGGCGTCGGCCCGCTCGGGCCGGGCGATACGCGCACGTTGATGCAGAAGGCGCGCGCGGCCAAGGAGAGCCTGACGTTGCACGCGTCGACGCGTATTGACGCAACATTGTCCACCGGCGAATCCTTGCAGGCGACGCTGGATCTCGCGACGTTCGCCGCCATCACCGAAACGCTGGTCGGCAAGACGTTGGCGCCAGTCAAGAAAGCGATGCGGGACGCCAAGTTGACGCCGGCAGACATCGACGGCGTGGTGATGGTCGGCGGGGCGACACGCATGCCGCAGATCCAGAAAGCGGTCGCAGAATATTTCGGTACGCCGCCGCTCAACAATCTCAATCCCGACCAGGTCGTTGCGCTCGGCGCTGCCATCCAGGCCAACGTCCTCGCTGGCAATCGCGCGCCCGGCGAGGACTGGCTTCTGCTCGACGTCATACCGCTCTCGCTGGGTCTGGAAACGATGGGCGGGTTGACCGAAAAGATCATTCCGCGCAATGCGACCATCCCGATCGCGCGGGCGCAGGAATTCACGACGTTCAAGGATGGGCAGGCGGCGATGGCGATCCACGTCGTGCAAGGCGAGCGCGAGCGGGTCGCCGACTGCCGCTCGCTGGCGCGCTTCGAACTGCGTGGCATCCCGCCCATGGTGGCAGGGGCGGCGCGCATTCGAGTGACATTCCAGGTCGACGCCGATGGACTGCTTGCAGTGACGGCGCGCGAAATGACCACCGGGGTCGAGGCGGCGATCACCGTCAAGCCTTCGTATGGGCTCTCCGACGAAGACATCGCGCGCATGCTGGTGGAATCGCAAGCCCATGCTGCCGACGACATGGAGGCGCGGGCGCTCGGCGAAGCGCGCGTCGAGGCAGAGGGCATGATCGCGGCGACCGAGGCGGCGCTGGCTGTCGACGGCGAGATGCTAGACGCGAACGAGCGCGCCACGATCGATCGCGCCGTCGGCGAGGTGAGGCGATTGCTGTCGGGCGACGACCGCCATGCCCTGCGATCCGCCGCCGATGCGCTCAATCACGCCACCGAGGATTTTGCGGCACGCCGCATGGATCGCGGCGTCGCACAGGCGCTTACGGGGCGCAGTGTCGACGCCCTCAACTGATCGCCAGCGATGCCGGAGATCGTCGTCTTGCCGCATGCCGAGTTGTGCCCGGAAGGGAAAACCTTCGAGGCCAACCCGGACGAATCGCTCTGCGACAATCTGCTCGATCAAGGGATCGAGATCGAGCATGCGTGCGAAAAATCGTGTGCGTGCACGACGTGTCATGTCATCGTGCGCGAAGGCTTCTCATCGCTGGCGCCGTCATCGGAGGACGAAGATGACCTGCTCGATCGCGCGTGGGGATTGACGCCGGTTTCCCGTTTGTCCTGCCAGGCAAAACCGGGGAATGCGAAGCTCGTGCTGGAGATACCCAAGTACACGATCAACTACGCGAAGGAGGCCGCCAAATGAAGTGGACCGATAGCCGCGAGATTGCGATCGCGCTTGCGGAGGCGCATCCTGGGATCGACCCTTCGCGGGTGCTGTTCGTGGATTTGCGCGACTGGGTGCTGGCGTTACCGGGCTTCGACGACGACCCCAAGCGAAGCGGTGAGAAGATCCTGGAAGCGATCCAGTCCGCATGGATCGACGAAGGCGACTTCGAGGACGACTGAGGATCCCATGTTGATCGTCGTGCCGGTGACAGCGCTGTATGCAGGCTTGTGCGCACTGCTGCTGCTTGTTCTTGCAGGTCGGATTTCGCGCTACAGGATGCAATTCAAGGTGGGCCTGGGGGACGGCGGCAACACACAGTTGACGCGAGCGGTACGCGTGCACGGCAACGCCGTCGAATGGATGCTGCCGATGCTGTTGCTTCTGCTGATCGCGGAGCTCAACCACGCGAGCCACCTGTTCCTGCACGCTTGCGGAATCGTGTTTCTTGCTGCGCGTGTCGCTCACGCGATTGGACTGTCGGGGCACTCGGGCGAGTCCGGTGGGCGCATGCTGGGTACGGCAGTGAGCTGGCTGGTGATCGGCGTGCTCGCCGTGTGGGACATACTGGCGTTCGTGCGCACGGTGATTTGATTGGATGTCATCCCGGCGCAGGCCGGGATCCAAGTGAATTCGCTGTGAACTTGGGCCCCGGCCTTCGCCGGGGCGACGGCATCTATGGGTGTCGGGGCGACGGTGCCATGGATGTCATACCGACGGAGACCCCAAGCTCCGGTGTCAGGCAAACAGGTTCAGCACCGCGTCCAGTCCGCACTGATCGATGGCATAGGTGGCTTTTTCTTTTACGATCGGCTTGGCGCGATAGGCGATGCTGACGTCTGCCTGTGCGAGCATCGGCAGGTCGTTGGCGCCGTCACCGATCGCGACGATCAGCCCATCGGCCCCGGCCAGTTCCCGACCGAGCCGGTCGAGTTCCGCCGCCTTGGCTGCAGCGTCGACGATGCCGCCTGCGATGTGGCCAGTCAGCTTTCCGTCGCGGATCTCGAGCGTATTGGAGATGGTGTGATCGAGGCCGAGGCGCGCTTTCAGACGGTCGGTAAAGAAGGTGAAGCCGCCGGAGACCAGTAGCGTTCTGGCGCCGACGCGCTTGAACCCCGCGAGCATTCTTTCTGCACCGGGAGACAGGCGGAGCCGTTCGTCGTAGACGCGCTGCAGCGCGGTGACGTCCAATCCGGCAAGGAGCGCCACGCGCCGCGTGAGGCTCTCCCGAAAGTCGATTTCCCCCCGCATGGCGCTCGTGGTGATCGCCGAGACCTGCGGCTTGATCCCGATGACGCCGGCGATTTCGTCGATGCATTCGATGGTGATCAGGGTCGAGTCCATGTCCATCGCGACCAGCCGTACGCGCCCGAGGGCCTGGTCGCGTGGAACGAGGCCGCAATCGAAGCCGGCCCCCTCGCAGAAGGGGGTGATGGCGGCGCGTGCGGTCGGCAGCAGCAACCGGAATGCTTGCGTCGCGGCGCGGTCCAGGGCCACGATGCCCGCGGCACCTGTCAGTTTGGCCAGCTCTTTGAGTTCTGGCGTGCCGACGTCTATGCCCTGGACGACCAGATCGACCGGCGTTTCGTGCGGGCGGCGGGTCGCCGCATCGTCAGCAATGACCATGGCGAAGGTTGGGTATGTGTTCGCGCAATATGCTTGTTGCGACGCCGTCTATTTGACGTGCGGGCGGGAGCGTATCATAGAGGGTTCGCACTGCAGCCATAAAGAGGAGGTCACCATGTCACTGCGTCTGGGCGATACCGCCCCCGATTTTGTTCAGGAATCCAGCGAAGGCACCATCCGTTTCCACGAGTGGCTCGGCAACAGTTGGGGCGTCCTTTTCTCGCATCCCGCCGACTTCACGCCGGTGTGCACCACCGAACTTGGGCTGACCGCCAAGCTGAAAGACGAATTCGCCAAGCGCAACGTCAAAGTCATCGCGCTGTCGGTCGATCCGGTCGAGTCGCACAAGAAATGGATCGACGACATCAACGACACACAGAACACGCGCGTCAATTTTCCGATCGTCGCCGATTCCGACCGCAAGGTGGCGACGCTGTACGACATGATTCACCCGAATGCCAATGCCACGCTGACGGTTCGCTCGCTGTTCGTGATCGATCCGAAGAAGGTCGTGCGGCTGATCATCACCTATCCTGCGTCGACGGGCCGCAACTTCGACGAAGTGCTCAGGGTGATCGATTCGCTGCAACTCACCGAGTATCACAGCGTCGCGACGCCGGGTAACTGGAAGAACGGCGACGATGTCGTCATCGTTCCTTCGCTGCAGGATCCCGAGCTCATCAAACAGAAATTCCCGAAGGGCTACAAGGCGCTGCGCCCGTACCTGCGCATGACGCCGCAGCCCAATCGCTGAACCGAGGTAACGACCCCTCTCCCCGCGGGAGAGGGGCAGGGGTGAGGGCAAGGATGTCAGTAGTCTGGAGGTAGCGCGGTCTGCGCAGGAATCGGACGCGTCAGCGGCTCTTGCTCTGACGCGTCTTTTTTTGAGTGCTCACGACGCGGCCACCGCTGCCGCTGGCGTCGGCGAGCACGAAGTCGATCTTGGTTGCTTCGAGGTCGACGCGGGCAACCTTGACCCGGATGCGATCCGCCAGCCGGTAACTCTTCCCGCTGCGCTCGCCATTCATCGCGTGATGCACGGCGTCGAAATGGAAGTAGTCGTTGCCGAGCTCGGTAACGTGCACCAGGCCGTCGACGTTGAGACCGTCCAGCGTGACGAACAGACCGAAGTGCGTGACACCGCTGATCGTGCCGTCGAATGTTTCACCGACGCGATCCTGCATGTAGTAGCACTTGAGCCAGTTCTCGACGTCGCGCGTGGCCTCGTCCGCGCGCCGCTCGGTAAGCGAACTGTGCACGCCGAGTTCCGCCCATCCCGTGCCACCGGGCTGATAGCGCGCGCCCGCGAGACACGCCTTGATCGCGCGATGTACGACCAGATCCGGATAGCGGCGGATGGGCGACGTGAAGTGAGTGTACGCGTCGTAGCCGAGCCCGAAATGTCCCTCGTTGTCGGGGCTGTAGACGGCCTGTTGCAGCGAGCGCAGCAGCACCGTTTGCAACAGGTTGAAGTCGGGGCGGCCCTTGATCTTCGCCAGCAGCTGCGCGTAGTCGCCGGGCGTGGGATTCTCACCTCCGCCGAGGGACAGTGCCGATGCGGCAAGGAACTCCTTGAGCGCCTTCAACTTCTCCGGCGTCGGCCCTTCGTGCACGCGATACAGCGCGGGGTGCTTCTGTTTCAGCAGGTACTCGGCCGCGCACACGTTGGCGGCCAGCATGCATTCCTCGATCAGCTTGTGCGCTTCGTTGCGTACCACCGGAACGATCGATTCGATCTTGCCGTGCGTGTCGAACTTCAATTCGAGCTCGATCGTCTCGAAGTCGATCGCCCCGCGCCTCGCGCGGGCCGCCGCGAGTGCCTTGTACAGCGCGAAGACGTTCTCCAGATGCGGGAGCAACGCCTTGGCATCCGCGCTTTTCGCAGCCTTGGGCTGCGACAACATGTCCCAAACTTGCGTGTACGTGAGCCGGGCGCGCGAGTGCATGACCGCGGGGTAAAAGCGATAGCTCTTGATGTCGCCTTGCCCTGAGACGGACATGTCGCACACCATGCACAGCCGGTCGACCGCAGGCTTGAGCGAACATAGCTCGTTGGAGAGCTCTTCCGGCAGCATGGGAATCACACGCCGTGGGAAATACACCGAGGTGCCGCGCTCGCGCGCCTCGCGGTCGATCGCATCACCGTCACGCACATAGTGGCTGACGTCGGCGATCGCGACGATGAGACGGAAGTCCTTGCCGACTCGCTCGCAATGCACGGCGTCGTCGAAGTCCTTGGCGGTTTCGCCGTCGATCGTTACCAGCGGGAGATCGGTCAGGTCCGTACGATCCCTGTAATCGGCGTCCTGAACCGTAGTGGGCAGGCGTGTCGCCTGGCGCTTGGCTGCGGTCGAGAATTGGTGCGGCAGATCGTGCTTGCGCAACGCGATCTCGATTTCCATGCCCGGATCGGCGTAGTTGCCGAGCACCTGCACAATCTTCGCGAGCGCTTCACGCTGCACCGAAGGTTGCTCCATGAGCTCGGCGACGACGACTTGCCCGGGCTTCGCCTTGCCGCGCATGTCGGGTGGAATGAGTATGTCCTGGCTGATCCGTTTGTTCTCCGCGACGAGGTACCAGATGCCATGGTCTTCGTAGACACGCCCGACGACTTCGTGATTGACGCGTGCGAGCACATCGACGATCACGCCCTCCGGCCGGCCGCGCTTGTCGATGCCGATCTGGCGCGCGGTCACGCGATCGCCATGCAGCGCCTTGTGCATTTCCTTCGGCGACAGGAACAGATCCGCGCTCCCGTCGTCCGGGACCAGGAAGCCGAAGCCGTCCGGGTGGCCCTGCACGGTTCCCGTCACGAGGTCGAGCTTGGCGACGACACACAGCTGACTCTTGCGGTTGGTCATCAGCTGACCGTCGCGCTCCATCGCGGCGATCCTGCCGAAGAACGCTTGGCGCTCGGCGTCGCCGCGCACACGAAGCAGGCGGGCGACGTCCTCGGCAAGTATCGGTACGCCGTGCTCGCGCAGAAAATCGAGGATTTGCTCGCGCGACGGAATATCGACATCGTGCGCGCGCCGGCCGGGACGCCGGGTTATCGCCGGCGAAGCGCCGGTACTATTTTCAACAGGGGGTTTCTTTGACAATGTTAGGTACTTTTCGTAAAATAATCAGTTGGCTATCGCCCAGATGGCGGAATTGGTAGACGCACTAGGTTCAGGTCCTAGCGGTGGCAACACTGTGGAGGTTCGAGTCCTCTTCTGGGCACCACCAGCATTTTGGGGCAATTACCGCATTTCACCACAATTGCCCATCTTCACTAAGACGCGTCTCGATTTTGTGTGAGGCGCGTCGTTCCCCTGTGAGACGGATATACCGGCACGAGCCGGGTGACGTTACGCCCGAATTACACGGTGCGCGGAAAAGGCGATGCGTTGGATGTCGCACAGTTCGCGACTCTGCCTGGGGGATAGCGCAGTGCGGACGATCACATCGCACGCGACCGCGCAACAGGGGTCAGTATGCGGGGTGCCCGGGCAGATCATACCCTATGAGACGTTATGAGCAGTCAGCCGATGCCGCGTTCTGCGCGTTGAACATGGGATCGGTTGTCGGGGAGCAGAGATGCGCCGTTTCGTTGCACCAGTTCTCGTTGCGCTTCTGTCCGCCTGCGCAACGATGCACGGACCGCAAACAATCACGCTATCGACGGCTGAAATCGAGCGGCTGATCCAAATCGATCTCGGTGGCGTGGTCGAGATGTTCAAGGGTGTTGACGCACATCGGCCGGAGGTATCGTTAATGCCGGCCTCGGAACGCCTGCTGCTCGAATGGAAGTTCACGCTGTCGGATGGTCCGACGGGTTCGCCGGTGGGGGTCGTGGTTGAAGTCTCCGGCAAGCCGATCCTGAATGCGTCGCGCAACGGCATCGATCTTACGCAAGCGCAGATAGAGGATGTTCGGCTCGCAGGGCTGCTGCGTTTCCTCAGCCTGGCACGGCTGGTGGACCAGAAAGGCATGACGCTACCCGACCTGCCGCTGATGACGTTGCCGGCAGACCGGCTGCGCCAATCCAATGTGGCTTATGAGGCGACTGGCGTGGCCGTAGGGTTCACCGGCCTGAGGATCGACATCGTGCCAAGGTAGTCCGATCCGCCCACACCGCTGGAATGGCTGCGGCCGATTGCTGTTTACTTGTTACGGTGGGCAGGGCGCAAAGGAGGCTGAGATGAGCCGGGAGTGGCGTCTGCGCGACGCCGGAGGCGAGTAACGGGAGGTCGAGATGCGCAAGATGGTGGCGGCGGTTGGAAGTCTAGCGCTGGTTTTTGCGACATCGACGACGTGGGCGCAGGAAACCGTGCGCGTGCGAGGGACCATCGAGAGGGTGGAAGGCCAGACCTTGATGGTCAAGTCGCGTGATGGCGTTGAGCTGAAAGTTGTGTTGGCCGACAACGCGACCATTGCTGGCATTGCCAAGGCTTCTCTTGCGGACATCAAGCAGGGCTCGTTCGTGGGGGTGACTGGGATGCCGCAGGCTGACGGCAGCCAGCGGGCCGTCGAAGTGCATATTCTTCCTGAAGCGATGCGGGGCGCCGGTGAAGGGCATTACCCCTGGGATCTTCGGCCCCAGAGCACCATGACGAACGCAAATGTCGAGCAGACCGTGACGGGAATTGATGGACGAACGCTGACGCTGAAGTACAAGGATGGGGAGAAAAAAATCATCGTCCCGTTGGATGCGCCGATAGTGGCCTTCGTGCCCGGCGACAAGAGCGATCTCAAGGCAGGAGCCAAGATATTCATCGCCGCGGCGAAGAAACAACCCGATGGAACGCTCCAGGCCACGCGCGTCAATGTCGGCAAAGACGGGCTTACTCCGCCGATGTAATCAGGGTCGCGCGTAGAAGGGACTATTAACTTGCTGCCAATTCGTCCGAACACGGCTCGAGACGCATTGGCGGTTAGCCGTGGTTCGTCAAGCGCGTGCCCGACGATCCGCCCAGCCCCTGCGTATCGGGAATCCTGGCCAGTGCGAGTTCCTCGGGGCGGGTGAAGTGCGTTTGGATCGCCCAGTCCAACAGGTCGAGTTCCGATTCCAGCGCCGCGCGCCGGTGCTCCGGCAGCGTCCTCAGGAGGTTCTCGAGCATCGCACGCATACGGCGCGCGACCTGCAGATTGTTGGCGCCGCATGCGCGAATCTCGCTGCAAGCGATCTGGACGTAGTGCTCCCAGTTTGGCGTGCGGAAGATAACGCGCGGCTGTCCGCTGTCGTCGAAGATGACCTCACCTCGCAGCTTCCGCTGGCCGACCCGCCGAAGCAGGCGATGTATCTGGTCGAGGGCGACCACGGCCGTCGTCGGGTCGTTGATCGCCGGCGACAAAGCCTTCAGCGCGATGTCGACGATGATCCGGAACGCGAACATCGGGTCCTGCTCCAGCGTGCGCTCGGGGCCGAAGGCCACGGTAGACCGCACTGCGCGGTCGTCGATCGCCATCGCGCCGCCGTGAAGCATGAACAGCGGCTCCTCCGTGGCGACGAAGTCCCCGACCTGCCGCAAGAACTCGATCGTGCCGTCGTGGAGTCGCGCCAGCGCCACCAGCGTCGGGAGGTCTACAGCGAGCACAATTTCCGACGCGCCACGGTGCCCGACTTCGCGGCTGGGCCTCTCAGGCATTGCGTGCAGCGCTGCTTCCTCCGGAGGCACCGCGGTCGCGGGGTCCGGATAGACGACGTTGATCATCGCCATGCCTTCGTCACCGACACTGGCGACGACGCTGACCGGTCGCAGCATGCGCGCCGCGTAGTCGATGAGGAACAGGAAGTCGGCGATGCACGCAACACCGAGAACGCCAGTCACCGTTGCGACCAGTTCGTGCACCGTCTCCACCTGCCGATTGAGCGCTCCGACGGCGAACACCAGCGTGAACACGAACAGCCCGACGCTGTAGCGGACGACGTTGTCGCGCAACAGGGTCGTGGCAATGATACGGGAGGTAAGCTGGCCGCCGGCCACCTGGATCGCCACCAGCAGCGAGCCGAACGTGAACACGACAAACGACAGCGTCAGCGTGATGACGGTCTGATAAAGGGCCGTTGCTCCGGCCAGCTCGAGGTCGGTAAGTTGCCAGCGCTGCCAGGTGTCGAGCGCGCGGATCATCGGCGCCAGCGCCAGCTCGAGCGCGATGGCGATGAGCGGGACCGTCCACAAAGCGGACTTGAGGTAGCTGGTCGTGCGATACACCCGGCCCCACGTCACCGTGCTCCGGACGAGGTCTCGCAGCCGGCGCGTTCGTTCGGTGAACGACGATTCCTGTGTGCCACTTTCTTGCGCTGTCAGGCGCCATCGTTAATTGTACGGTCGCTGTGTTGCTGTCGTTGGTGGAGCGTCCGATCTCAGTTCCGCTCGGCTGGAACGGTCTGCGCCGACGGAAATTTTCGCTGTCTGATTTGGCACTCTCGGTGGCGACCTCGGCAGCCTTCGCATAGGGCATAGGCTCCTTGGTCTTGTCGATCTCGAGCAGCTTCGTCTCGTCGTTCACGCGCACGCGGTATTTGCTTAGATTGTAGAGGAGATACATCGCGAAGAGATTGTCGATGTCCTCGTAACGATCCTGCTCCTTGCGGAAGTCGCTCGACAGAACCGAAGGAAATCGATTGGGCAGGTCTTTGAACGCCACCTTTTCCTTTTCGTGTGGATCCACGTAGGTCGAGCCGCTCGTACTTCTTGTACCAGACCACGTCCACCCTGTACCCGCGCTCGTGCCACCGCGCCAGGAGCTTCATCGCCATCTCGGTGGGAATGTTGGCGTTGGCAGCTGCCACCACCTTCCGCCCGGAAAAAAGCTTTGCGCTCGTGACGTCGAGGTCCTGGTACCCCGCGCCGTATTTGAACCCGGCGCCGATAGTCTTGGCGCAGTTGAGGCGCAGGTAGTCGTACCGTACTTCGCCGTCGTGGTACTCGGGGTTCCTGGCCCGGTTGTGATAGTCGTCGTTGATACGTTGGAAGAATGCCGCAAGGGCGTCCTTCTCCTCGGCAGGGACGCCGTAGACGCGCACGCCAATGACCGATCGCTTGTAGATCTCGCCGAAGTCGAGGCCGAACGAGGCTGTGTCGCCGAGCGACGAGTTGGTCTGGAACAGGTATTCCTTTTTTGGAATCCTGACCATGAGATCGTCCGTGTAGAACCCCTTGGCATGCTCGGGCGCTCGGTCGGCATAGAAGTTGGCGCTGTAGACCAGATCATCGCCAGGCACCAGGTCGCGGATAGCCAGGGCTATGTGTCCCGCCGAGCCGCCTTTGGAGGTGCCGTAGCTGATCAGCAACTCCATGTCGTACGGGTCCTGTCGCAGGACGTTCGCAATCTCGTCGATGTTGGCAGGTTGCTGCCCACCCTTGGTTCCGAAGTCGCCGGCTGTCGCATCCACGGCGACCACGAGGGCCGTCACTACCCACCAAAGAATGTACTTCATACTCGCGGGTCCCTTGACCGTCATCCCGGACGTTAGGGTACGACAGAACGAAGTGATCCGCGTTGGCAAATCGACGACGGCTTCGAACCACCGAGCGGCGCGCTAGATGCAGGTCAATCCGAGTGCGTGCACGAGGTTCATTTTCATCAACCGAGCGGAAGCCGCCTCATTTCTGGAGGGAGGCTGCGGAGATGGAGGCCGACATCGGCGTAGCCGGTCGGCCGCCACCCACCCGCAGCCACCATGTCGATCGTCACTTACGTCGACGCTGTTGACGCCGCGACTCCGGGCGAAGGACTTCGCCTCTTGCCTACGGCCTCCTGGGGTCCCGCGAATGCCCGTCTAGTTGTTGACGACTCGGCCACTCCCCGACAACGGGGAACCACCGGACACCGGTTGCACCTTGATCGTGTAGTCGGTTCCCCACGGAAACGCATCGGCGTTCCAGTTGGTGCACACGTAAGCGGTGTCGCTCGTCCACATGTAGCAGAATCGCGGATCATCGCTCTTGAAGTACTCCGCCGGGAAATTGACCGGGCGGTTGCCGGTTTGGTCGACGAACCGGTAGCCCGGCGTCGCCAGGTAATAGACGATCTTGACGGCGGGCGACGCCCTCGGGGCGACCGCTAGGGTCGCGGGATCGAGCGTCACCTGGTTGCCCTGGACCGTTACCTTGACGTTGCGGCAGTTACCACCGTCGGGATTGCAGACTTGCGCGGAGGCCCCCGACGTGAACCCGGCAGCCAGTGCGAAAACCGAAACAGCAGGCAGGAACGCTAATTTCTTCATTGGTTATCTCCCATTAGTTAACCCCGAAGCCCATCAACAGAGGGGCGTCCAACGTACCGCCACAATATAACATTTCGCGTTTCGCCAGGCGAGCGCAGCCACGAGCGAACGACAGGCGATCGAATAGGGCGGGTCGCGCTACTCGAGGAACCGAACGTGGCCAGTGTGTAGGTCATAAACGGCGCCCACCAACTTCATGTCGCCTTGCGCCACTCGGGTCCGCCCTTCGGGCGATTCGAGCACTGACCGAATGGTCCAGCGCACGTTGGCTTCGACTGCCGCGTGAAGCAGCGACTCGGGAGCCAGCGTCGGGTCAACATTGTCCAACGCGGGAACGATGTTCTCCAGCAGCAACGCGATTCGGCTCTCATGGCGAGCGCCGTGGAACTTCGAAGCGATCGCGGCCTTCACCGCCCCGCATCCCTCGTGGCCCAAGACAATGAATAGCGGCGTGTGAAGATGTACGCCAGCGTACTGCAGCGTCCCGGCGATCGACGGACCGAGGACGTTTCCTGCCACCCGAATGACGAAGAGCTCACCGAATCCGGCATCGAACACGAGCTCCGGGGGCACTCGACTGTCGCTGCAACCCAGAACGGTGGCGTAGGGCTGCTGCCCCTTGGCGAGATCCGCCAGCACTTCCTTCTGCACCGTCGGGAACCGCGCTTGTCCGCTCACGAAGCGTGCATTGCCTTCCTGCAGACGAATGAGCGCCTCCTCCGCGGTATACGTGGGTTGGTCGTTGGCTGCCACGATTCGCGGTCCTCCTCGAGTTGGCTATCGGCGGAATGATAGCCGGGTACGTTGGCTTCGCCTCAGTGACGTCAGCGGCTTATCGGCCGCGTTTGCCATGGGAGTCGTCCTTGCCCACGCCGGCTTTCGCTTCGCCGCGCATGACGGCGGGGTCATCCACCTCATTCACCCATGCCTCGAACAGCTTGTACGTGACCGCGAGAACAACGGGTCCGATGAAGATGCCAAGCAGCCCGAACGATATCAACCCGCCGATCACGCCGGCGAAAATGAGCAGCAGCGAGAGGTCAGCGCCTTTCTTGATCAGGAATGGACGAAGGAAATTGTCGAGCGTCCCGACAACGACCGACCAGATGAGCAATACGCTCCCCCAGACGTTGTCGCCCATCCAGAATGTCCAGACGACGGCCGGCGCAAGCACGATGAACGGACCGATCTGGGCAACGCAAAGCATCAGCATCACCACGGTCAACACGCCAGCGAACGGAACCCCCGCCACGGCAAGACCCAGGCCGCCGAGGACCGATTGCACCAGCGCAGTCACGACCACGCCGAGCGCGATGCCACGAATCGCCTGGCCCGCGAGTTGGATCGATTGCTCTCCGCGCGTGCCGGCGAGTCGGCGACCGAATCGCCTGACGGCGCTTGCGGCCGACTCCCCTTTTGCGTACAGGACTGCGGCAATGACGATCGTCAGTACGACCTGGACGATCAGCATCCCCGCGGTACCCGCCTGGGACGCCAACCATTTGAGCGTCTCGACAACGTAGGGCTGCAGCTTCGCGACCAATGCACCCCACCCCTCCCTCGCGGCGTCGCGCCAGGCGGTCGCGATCTTGGTGCCGACGGCGGGTATGTCGTCGATGAATGCCGGTGGTTGCGGAATCGTCACCTGCTCCAAAGACTGCGTCCACGAACCGACTTCGCCCGAGTAGTCGGCGAGCGTGCTGAGCGCGATCCAGAACGGCAACACGAACACCAGCATCATCGCGATCGTCATGACGGCAATGGCCAGCGGTCGCCTGCCCCCAAGCCAGCGTTGGACTGAAAGCAACAGCGGCCAAGTGGCGACGACGATCATCGTTGCCCAGATGATGGCGATCAGGAACGGCCGCAGAATCCAGAACGATGCTGCGATGAGCATGCCGATCGACAGCACGGCCAGCGTAGTGCGAGTGACTTCCCTTTGCATGTTCGGCCCTCCCAGGCACTCGATACCAGCGGATCCGCTTTCTTGCGGGTATCGTAAGTGCGATCATACGTTGATCCCCTTCACGCAATCACCAAGAATCGGAGACCGGGGACCGCGACGTCGAACAAAGAACCGCCTAGTTGACGGGCATCAAAATGGCCGTCGGGGCGCCGACGAACTTTCGCTTACGGATGCAGATGCCGGCGCGCGACGCAGCAAGCCGGAGAGGAGAACTCACATGCGCAACATCGATCACCGGGGGACATCGACCCGACAATCATTCGTGGCCGATGGCGCGGGGCGCGGATGTCCTGAGGAAAGACCGATCGGCCCCCGCGCGTTGTCCGTCGCCGCGTCGATTGCGCTCACCGCATTCCTGCTCGTTCTCGCATCGCGAGCCCATGCCGATGAACTGAGCGACTTGAAGGAAACCATCAAGAAGCTCGAGGCACGGGTACAGGCTCTGGAGGCGGAAAAAGGGATGACCAAGACTGCGCCTGCGCCTGTGGACCCGGCGCCCGCGACCGCAGCGACTGCCGACGCCAAGGCACCAATCGCCGCGGTGCAGCCATTGCCCGCGTCCGCCGCTGCGCCTTATGTCCCGCCCGTCACTCTCAAGGGCAACGAGGATGCGGCGCAACGCGTCGACAACGCGCCGATCGACCCGTCGCTGAAGGGCTTCTTCAAGATTCCCGGTACGGATACGATCATGAAGGTCGGCGGCTATGCAAAGCTCGACTTCATCTACGACACCAAGCCGATCGGGACCTTCGACTATTTCGTCACGTCCGCGATCCCGACCTCCGGACCGGACACTCAGTTCGGCACGCAGTTCACCGCGCAGGCCAAGCAAACGCGCCTCAACATCGACTGGAGACGCGATACCGAAGCGGGCCCCGCGCGACTCTACTTTGAGGCGGACTTGTTCGGCAATGCGAGCTTCAACTTCCAACCGGGTAGTTATCAGTTCCAGCTTCGACATGCATTCGGGCAGTTGGAAAATCTGGCGGCCGGCTACAGTTTCAGCGCTTTCATGGACAACGACGCGCTACCCGACACCCTCGACTTCGAAGGGCCGGGTGCCGCGCCATTCCTCCTGCTCGCGCAGGGTCGATACACCTGGAAACTCAACAAGAACGCGAATGTGGCGCTGTCGCTCGAGGCGCCGCAATCCCAGGTCACGGCGCCGATCGGCAGTGGCAAGTCGACGTCCCCCGACGTCACCCTGCGGGGGCGATACGAGGTCGAGGAAGGCCACGTGCAACTTTCGGGCGTGTATCGTCGCCTCGGCTGGAACAGCGGCAGGGGAACCAATGTCTATACCAACGGGTATGGCTTGAACCTCGCCGGCAGCCTCAAGACGATCGGGGAGGATTACCTGGTCGCTGGAGGCATTTGGGGCAAGGGTATCGCTCGCTATGTGTTGGACATCACGGGCCTGGGTCTCGATGCCGTGGTGGATCCGAACGGCAACCTGCAGGCGCTGGAAGAGTACGGGGGGTACGCCGGGTACACGCACTACTGGACGCCCAAGCTCCGCTCGACAGCGGTGGTCGACTATCTCGGGATGAGCAACAAGCCCTATCAGTCGCCGACGTCATTCACGAACAGCCAGTACTACTCGGCGAATCTCATCTGGAACCCTTGGGGGGCGCTGAACGTTGGCGTCGAGGTCCTCTACGGCCGCTACAGGACCTTCGACGGCCTGAGTGCCAACGATACGCGGATTCAAATGAGCGCCCAGTACGACTTCGTTCGGTAGGAGGGAGTTGTGCATTGCGGGGACGGCAGCGGCGTTGGTGGTCACTGCGCCTGGCGGCAATGCGCCAAGGAGGGCGGGATCGTTTATGCTTCGATATAGGCCCGAGGCGGTGTACATCGGGTTGCGTCAAGTCAAAGTATGTCCGGCAGTTGCACGATATTCTGGGTATAGTGCTGCACCAAAACACGGCACATCCTGATTCATATCAATCGACTTTATGAGGCACACCATGCACAAGCTCGTCATTTCCATCGGATTTGCCATTGCCGTAGCCATTGCTGGGCCCGCGGCGGCGCAGACCGCCGTCATGGCCGGCAGCGCGCCGGGCAAGGCAGGCGTAGCACAGACGGTCAAGCTCACGGCAACCATCACTGCCATCGACAAGGCAACGCGCGACGTCACGCTCAAGGGGCCGCAGGGCAACGAGGTGACCGTGACCGCCGGGCCCGACGTCAAGAATTTCGACAAGATGAACGTCGGCGACCAGGTCGATGTCCAGTATATCGAGGCGGTGACGCTCGAGCTGAAGAAGGGCGGCGGCCAGCCAGTAGCGCGGACCGAGCAGGCGGGCGCCAAGGGTGCGAAACCCGGCGAGCAGCCGGCCGGCATCGTCGGTCGCCAGGTGACGATCGTCGCGGACGTCATCGCTGTCGACCCGGCGAAGCAAATCGTCACCCTGCGGGGTCCCCAGCGTACCGTCAACGTTACCGTCAGCGATCCCGAGCAATTCAAGCGGATCGCGAAGGGCGACCAGGTCGAGGCGACGTACACGCAGGCGCTCGCCATGGCCATCCAGCCGGCAGCGAAGAAGTAGGATCCGGGGCTTGGTAGACACGTCCGACGCCTTCAGGACAGCCGGCGTGATGCACGATTGCGGGACACGGGAATGCAACTCGGGCAAACGATGAGCGATACGCGCGACTTCAGTTGTGCCGAAACGCTCAAGAACGGTCTCGCGGTGACGATCCGGCATTTGCGCCCTGACGATCGGGAAAGGATCGCCAAGGCGGTCCGGCAACTCGACCGGGAATCGGTCTATACCCGGCTGTTCAGCTACAGGAACGAACTGACGGAAGCCGGTCTCGACCGCATCATGCGTGTCGATCCGGAGCATGAGGTCGCACTCGTCGTGACCACGCGTGTCGGCAACGACGAGGTGGTGATCGGTTCCGGTCGCTATGTCGTGTCCCGCACGGATGGCGAGGCGCGCACCGCAGAGGTGGCGTTCGTCGTCGAGGAGGATTACCAGGGTCTCGGTATCGCGAGCCGTCTGCTGCGGCATTTCGTTCGCATCGCCCGCGAGCGGGGCATCGCCGCGTTCGAGGCCGATGTGCTCGCCGGAAACAAGTCGATGCTCGCCGTATTCGAGCGCGCCGGCTTGCCGATGACAACGGGTCGCGACGGCGGCACCATCCACGTGGTGCTCGCGTTGCGCGACGTTCCGGCGTGATTCGGGTCAGCGCACTTCGCGGCCGCGGTGGCGCTGCGGCGCTTGCCGTTGTGGCGATGCTCCTTCCACGCGTCGCGCACGCGTCCTTTCTTTCCGGGGATGTGCTGGACACGGCGGCGATGTATCTGGCGTGGTTCGTGGTCTGCTTCGTGCCGATTGTCGGGATCGTCCTGTTCTGGCTGGTGCACGTAATGCCGGAGAAGATCGCGCACAAGCGTCATCATCCGCAGCGGGACGCTATTCAGACGCTGTGCCTGCTGTCGCTGGTCTTCGGCGGTATGCTGTGGCCGATCGCCTGGCTGTGGGCGTACACGAAGCCGGCGGGCTACCGGCTTGCCTACGGCACCGAGAAGCACGAGGACTATTTCCACGAGATGGGCGACAAGGCGCGCGCCGGAGAACTGCTGGAGCATGAGCTTGCGCACCTGCGCGAAGAACTCGATGCGATGGCCGTCAAAGGCACGCTGTCGCCGACGCTGAGAGTACTGCGGCAGGATCTGGCCACGGTGCAAGACCGCGCCTCGCGCGGCTGAAGACAAAGGTGTCGGGGGCCTGATGGAAGTCCTTCTCCTTGCCATCTACGGCTTCTTTGTCTGGCTGATCTTCATCAAGTTCAAGTGGCTGCCGTGGAATACGGTGTCGCAGGTCACGGTCGTCATCATTCCAATCGTCGCGCTGGCGGCACTGATCCTGACGCTCAACGTCGTAGCGCCGTCGACGCATGACGTGCGCGTCATCAAGTACGTGGTGCAGATCATCCCGCAGGTGCGCGGGCGGGTGATCGAAGTGCCGGTCGAGCCCAATCGCCTGGTGAAGAAGGGCGAGCTGCTGTTTCGCATCGATCCGACGCAGTACCGGTACGAGTTCGACGCTGCCAAGGCGAAGCTTGCGGCGGATGAAGCGAAGCTCGCGCAGGCCGGGGCGAACCTCGCCGATGCGTCCGCGGGCGCGCGGCAGTTGCAGGAGCAGCTGAAGTCGGCGAGTGGGCAAGTGAACGCGCTGCGGCCACAGCTCGAACTGGCGCGGCTGCGGGTGCGCGAGAACCGGGAGTTGGTGGCCACGGGCGCGGGCGACAAGTTCGCGCTGGAGCAGGCCGAGGCGAACGTGATCGAACTGGAAGGCCAGATCGACACTGCGACTGCCAACGAAGCCCAGGTCACGCAGAAGCTGTCGGGGCAGGTGAACGGCGAGCAGGCATCGGTGGCAGTGGCGAGAGCACAGATTGCCACCGCGAAGGCGCAGGTCGATGTGAGTCGTGCCGATCTGGCCAATGCGCAGTGGAACCTCGACCAGACGGCCGTATTCGCACCCGCCAACGGCTACGCGATCAACGTCCAGTTGCGACCGGGCTCGTTCGTCACGGCGTTTCCGGTGGCGCCGGCGATGAGCTTCGTGGAGGAGACCTATCAGGTCATCGCGCTCTACGCGCAGAACGAATTGCGGCTGGTCGAGCCCGGCAACGAAGCGGAGTTCTCGCTGAAGACGTATCCAGGTCAAATCATCAAGGCGAAGGTCGATTCGATCGTCTGGGCACAGGGCCAGGGTCAGGTCGCGCAATCGGGGATGCTTCCCCAAACCGGCGCGTATCCGCAGGGGCCGGGGCGGTTTCCGGTAAAGTTCGATGTCTCCGAGCGAGACCGCGAACTGTTCCTTGCCGCGGGAGCGGACGGTGCGGGCGCGATCTACACCGAGCACGTGCACGCGATCCACATCCTGCGCATGGTGATCCTGCGCGTGGGGACGATCACCGATTACCTTGTGTTGAAGCTGCACTGATGCGCTCACCTCTCACCCGCGGCAGAATTCTCGCGACAGTCCTTGCGGCCGCTATGACGGGTTGCGCGCTCAATCCGCCGCCGACGACAGACGAATTGCAGCAGCAGGCGCTGCCGCATACGAACATACCTCCGGCGTGGAAGGCCGCGGGCGGCACCGCCGCGCCAGTGGCAGACCGCTGGCTCGCGACGTTCGACGACCCCGCGTTGTCGGCGCTGGTGACCGAGGCGCTGCTGTACAACGCCGACCTGCAGGCAGCGGCGGCTCGCGTCGAACGGGCCTCTGGGTATGTCGCGGTGGCGAGCGGCGCAATCTTTCCGACGGTGGGATTGGCGGCAACCTATAGCGGCAAGTCCGGCAGCGGCGGCGGACTCAATGCCATATTCCTCAACGCGTCTCTCGAGCTCGACGTCTGGGGTCGCATCCGCTACGGCACTGCTGCGGCAGAGGCGCAGTCCGCGGCGGCGCAGGCTGACTACGCCTATGCTCGCCAATCGCTCGCGGCATTGGTGGCCAAGAGCTGGTTCGTGGCGATCGAAGCGGGATTGCAGCGCGCGATCGTCGTTGACGCGCTCAATGCGGCCGATTCGCTGTTGAAGCTTTCGCAGGAGCGGTTGCGCGTCGGCAACGGCAACGAGCAGGCGGTGGCGGAGGCGCGCGCCAACGCCGGCACCTATCGAGACACGCTGCGCCAGGTCGAATTGTCGCGCGAGCAGGCATTGCGCGCGCTCGAACTGCTCCTCGGACGCTACCCTGCGGCAGAGATCGCGGTGGCGCAGCAATTGGCGCCGATACCACGGGCGATTTCCGTTGGCGTGCCTTCGGAGTTGCTCGAGCGCCGGCCGGACGTCGTCGCTGCCGAGCGTCGTGTCGCCGCAGCGTTCAACCGGACCGGCGAGGCAAAGGCCGCGCTGTTGCCCCGCATCAGCCTGACCGCTGGTGGCAGCTCCATATCGAGCGATGTGTTCGTATTGCAGGACCGAAGCAACCCGGCGTTCAGCTTTGGTGCCAACCTGGTTGCGCCGATTTACCAGGGCGGCACATTGCGGGCGCAGGTCGACATTCGCACCGCGGAACAAAAGGAGGCCGTTGCGAACTACGCGCGCATCGCGCAGAACTCGTTCGCCGAGGTCGAGAATGCGCTGGCCGCCGAGAACGCGTTGCGCGATCGCGACGCCATCCTTGACGCGAACATCACCGACAACGCACGCGCCCTTGAACTGGTGCGGATCCAGTTTCGCGTCGGCAGTGCTGACCAGCGCGCCGTCGAGCAGCGCCAGCTCGCGCTATACTCCGCGCAGACAAGCAGGTTGCGCGTGCAGACCGAGCGGCTCGCGCAAAGGGTCAACCTCTATCTCGCGCTGGGCGGGGGCTTCGACATGCCGGCCATGGAACCGGTGGCGACGCAGTGACGTTTGCAGTGGACGTCTGCAATTTGCTGCGTGTGCCCGGTCGCTTGACCGGCTATCGACGCCGCAACATGATTCGAGGGAGATGGCAATGGGAAAGAAAGCGGGAAATAAGGGTGGTGCCAAGCTCAAGGGCAAGCAGGGCAAGAAAGACATCGCCGACGCGGGGGCGAAGGCGGGTGCTGCAATGCCCGGTGAGGAGCTGAGCAACAAGGACTACGAGCGCAATCTCAAGAAGCTGCACGTGGAACTGGTCAAGCTGCAGCAATGGGTGGTGCATAAGGGGCTGAAGGTATGCATCGTATTCGAGGGCCGCGACGGCGCTGGCAAGGGCGGGACGATCAAGGCGATCACCGAGCGTGTCAGCCCGCGCGTGTTCCGGGTCATTGCGCTGCCGGCGCCGACCGATCGCGAAAAGTCCCAGATGTACGCGCAGCGCTATCTGCCGCACCTACCCGCTGCGGGCGAGGTCGTGATCTTCGATCGCAGCTGGTACAACCGCGCCGGCGTCGAGCGCGTGATGGGTTTTTGTACCGAGGCGCAGGCGCAGGGCTTCCTCAAGGTGGTGCCCCCGTTCGAGAAGATGATGATCGAGTCGGGGATCGTCCTGCTCAAGTACTGGCTGGAAGTCAGCCCGGAGGAGCAGACGCGCCGGCTGGAGGCGCGCATCGGCGACGGCCGCAAGACCTGGAAGCTCTCGCCGATGGACGTCAAGTCCTATGACCGCTGGGACGACTACACGAAGGCACGCGACGAGATGTTTGCCGCCACCGACACCCCATGGGCACCGTGGTTCGTCGCCCGCTCGGAGGACAAGAAGCGCGTGCGTCTGAACGTCATCAGCCACCTGCTGAAGCAGATTCCGTACAAGACCGCCCCGGCCGCGAAAGTGAAACTGCCCAAGCGCAAGATCGGCCATTACAAGAGCGCAGACTATCCGTTCAAGTTTGTAGCGGAAGTCTTCTGATCGACGCGGATTCGTCCGGGCGCGACAGCCGAGCTGGCACCGTCGCGCCTACCCGCACCGCAGGATGGTCACCCGCCCAAGGCTTTGACAGCCCCGATCAGCACCACGCCGAACACGGCCATGGCCACGCCGGTAAGCAGCGGCTTCGCATGTCCGGCGTAGCGCCCGAGCGCAAGTCCGGCGAACAGAAGCATTCCCAGCGTGATCGCCTGCGACGCGTGGAGGGCCTGCACCGCGTTGTTCATGAGCAGGAACGGGAGCACGACCGGGAAGGTGGCAATCACGACAAGCAGGAAAATGCCGAGGGCTTCGAGATAGTCCCTGGGGCGCAGTGTCGCGCGCCCATCCGGTTCCAGCCCGAGCAGGCGGCGGCGCATGCCTTCGATTTCATCGGGGCCGGTGATCGCGGCGACATGTTCTGGCAGAGTCTCCATGATCAGCCGGTGCGCGGTATCGACGTCCGCGCTGACGATCTGCTTCGCTAGAATACGATTGCGCGATCGCTCGGTCGCGGTCCGGATGAGATACATGACGGCATCGACGAGTCCCCAGGCAAGATTGCACCCGAGCGCAGCGATCGTGATGCTCCGCATGTCCTCGTGGCCGGCCGTCGCGATCGATATCGAGCCGACGATGGTCACGGCCATGATCAGACCGAACAGTACTTCCGAGACTCGATCGATCGGATGGAGCAACCGCTCGCGCTCTTGTGCTACCACGGCTTTGATCGATTCCGGCGTGTCCACGCAAGGTTCCTTGTCGCACTCGTCAGACAGGCGTTGCTAGGGATGCCCATTATGACGGAAACCTCCCCACCAGCCCGACGCCTTACCAGGCGAGCCGAGGACGGCGGTCGCGGGTCCGAGACCAATCGATGCCGGTGACGGGCGTCATACCGGAGTGGTTGCTTTCCCTTGCCGCGATCGTGACCGTCTTCACGATCATGTTCGGTCTGGGTCTCGCGATCGTGCCGAGTGAATTCCGCGGAGTCGCGCGGCAACCGGGCGCGATGATCAAAGGCCTATTCTCGGTACTGGTCGCGGTGCCGGCGCTGGCCTGGATCGTCGCCCGGTCACTCGATCTGCCCCGTGCTGCGGAGATCGGGATCATGCTCATGGCAATCTCGCCGGGCGCGCCGGTCGCGCTGAGCCGATCGCTCGGCGCTGGCGGTCATCGATCGTTCGCGCCCGCGTTGCAGATCGCCGTCGCCGTTCTCGCCGTTATCTCGATGCCGCTGTCCATTGCGGCATTCGACGAGTATTACGGCGGCAGCGCGACGGTCGATCCGCGGCACCTGGCCCGACAGGTCTTCACGGCCCAACTGCTGCCCCTTTCGCTTGGCATGCTGGTCAGAAAGTGGCGCCCCGCGCAAGCCCTGTGGCTCGAACCGAGACTGCGCCGGCTCGGGCGCGCGCTGCTGGTCCTTCTGGTCGTACTGGCGCTGATCAACATCTGGCACGTCATCATCGGTGCGGGTTTGCGTGTCGCTTTGGCGATTGTAATCGTGACCATTCTCGCGCTCGCCGTCGGCCATCTGTTGGGCGGACCCGATCCCGCAACGCGGACGTCAATCGCGATTTCCAGCGCCGCGCGCAATCCCGGACTCGCCCTGCTGGTCGCGACGCTCAACGCGGCCTCGCCTGCGATCAACGCGACGGTGCTCGCTTATCTCGTTATCGCGGCGCTGACCGTGCTCCCCTACGTCATGTGGCGCCGGCGCGTGGCCGCGCACACGCCGCCGGCGATGGACCACACTCGTCCATGAGAGGTCAGCGAAACAGGACTCCCTCGAACTGCGCTCAGGTTCAGGATTCGATCGTCGCGGGTGGTCCCCGGTCCGTCGCCTGCATAGCCTGGTAGCGTTCGATTGCCGCACGCGCGTTGAACAGCATGCGCTCGCGGCCGAGCCGCTCGCTCAGCCCGGCGTTTCGCACGACCTCGAGGACGCCCGGGTTCAGTCCCACCAGCCATACCACCGTGCCCTGCTCCGTCATGCGCTTTTCGCCTTCCATGAGCGCTTGCAATGCCGAGTATTCGATGTCGGGTACCCGGCTCATGTCCATTGCCACGACGCGCGGCTTGTATTGCGCGACCAGCGTGTTGACTTGCTCCGCCACATTTTGCGCATTGGCGAAGAAGAGGCGCCCCTCGGGCCGAACGATTAGCAGACCTTCGAATGTCTCGTCGTCGGGATGCTCGGGAGACAGCGGTCGGAGCACCTCGGCGCCGCGCTTGCGGCCGATGACGGACACCCGCGGCTGGGCGGTCTGGCTTGCCAGGCCGATCATCGAGGCGATGATCGCCACCACGATGCCATTGAGCGTACCGAGCAGTAGCACGCCGAGCGCGGCGATGATCGCCCAGCGAAATTCCATCGTGCGTACGCGCCGGATCGCAAGGAACTCCCTCGGCTGGATCAATCCTACCGAGTAGACGATGACGACCGCAGCCAGCGTCGCGTGCGGCATCAGGCCCAGCAGGGGTGCGAGCAGCAGCATCGTTGCCAGCGCAGCGCCAGCGGTCACCAGCGAAGCTTTCTGCGACCGTCCGCCCACGGAGCGCACCACCGCGGTCTGTGACGTGCCACCCCCCGCCGGCATGGCGCCGAACAGGGCGCCTCCCAGATTGGCCGCGCCGGTGGCAATCAGCTCCCGATTCGGGTTGATCGGAGGGTCGCCCGGACGGGCAAACGCGCGCCCCGCGGCAATGGTTTCGGTGAAGCTCATCAGCGCGATCCCGAGGGCGCCCGGCAGCAACTGCTCGATCAGCGCAGGATTTGGCAACGTGAGCGAAGGAAATCCTTGCGGAATCAGGCCGACCGTCGAGACTCCCGCAGCATTCAGGCCGAAGAGCCACGACGCGGCGATACCGGCCCCAATGGCGACCAGTGGTGCCGGCGAATGTGGCCACAGCCGCTCCATGCCGACCAGTACCGCGAACGTCGCCGCGGCCACTGCCAGTGTCAAGAGCGAAGTCTCGGGAAGGTGCTGCACAACGCTGAGGAGGTCGGGAAAGAACCCCTGCTTCGTGATGTGGATGCCGAGGAGTTTCGGCACCTGGTCCAGCACGATCACGAAGTCCGATGCCCGCCTTGAAGCCCGTCAGGACAGGTGCGGAAATGAAGTTCGCAACGAACCCCAGCTTCAGCAGCCTCGCCAGGACCAGCATCGTACCGACCAAGGCCGCCAGCGTGGCAGTCGCCGTCACAAGCTTTGCCGGGTCGCCGTCCGGCACGACCAGACCAAGCTGCGTGCCGACCAGTATCGCCAAGGTTGCCGTGGAGCTGACGCTGAGCACGCGTGACGAGCCGAGCAGCGCATAGATCACCATCGGAACGAAGGACGTATAGAGACCGACGGCGACGGGCAAACCAGCGACTGTCGCGTAAGCCATTGCCTTCGGCAAAACGACTGCGGCGGCGGTAAGACCAGCGACGATGTCGAAGCGCCAAGCTTGAGCGTCCGGTACGGCTGTCTTGGGAGTCATCGAAGGTTGATTCACGCTGTCTGCTCCCGATGGTCGACTGATTCGTCCCGACGTTCGTCGACGGATGCGTAACGGGTTGCGGTTCGAGCCGGAGCGCTCGCGCGCTCTAGCCTATCGCACTTCGTCATGTCGATCCCTCTGGCGCGTGACTCCGGAGAGCGGAGCTCCAGGACGGATTCAGCCACGCTATCATCATCGCTCCTCCAGGCGTCTTGTTCGAGGTCAATGTCCGCGCAGTTGGAATACGTCTTAGTCCGTCAGCAGCGGGCGGCTGGTTCTTGACATCGGTCAATACGCAGCCGAGGATGAAACCTCAATATTCAAATTTTGCCGCGCAGCTTCTTTCACGGTATATACACTGCGTTGTCCGTAATTGCTCCAGAAATGTTTTCTCAACCCGGGAGATAGCCATGGTACGAAGGATTCTGGTACTCAGCCTGCTGGGCCTGTCCCTTGCGGCACCGAGTACCTTTGCGCAGACCGCGCCAGCCGGCACTGCCCAGCCAGCAGCGAATGCGGTCGATCCCGCCTCGATTCAGGCCCTCAAGGACATGGGCGCATTCTTGCAGACACTGCAGCGCTTTCAGGTGTCGACCGAACTGACCGGCGAGCGTGTTCTCGCCGATGGCCAGAAGCTGCAGCATACGGCGACGGCGGATATGGAGGTCCAGCGGCCGAACAAGATCCGTGTCCGGATGCACAGCGCTCGCTCCGAACGCGAGCTTATCTACGACGGCAAGACGGTCACGCTCTTTACGCCTGCGCAGAAGTATTACTCGACCGTCGACTTTACCGGGACGATCGGTGAACTGGCCAACCGGCTGGAGGAAAAGTACGGGGTCCAATTCCCGATGTCGGATCTCTTTCTCTGGGGTACCCCTGCCGCACCGCTCGACAGGATCGAATCGGCCATGAATGCCGGCCAGGATTTCATCGGCGACGACCTCTGTGATCAGTACGCGTTTCGCCAAGCCAAGATCGACTGGCAGATCTGGATCACCACCGGGAGCAAGCGGCTGCCGCGCAAAGTCGTGGTCACCAATCGTGCCGACGAAGCACGACCGCAGTCAGTGTCGATGATCGACTGGAATTTGAAACCGACCTTCAAGGACACCGTCTTCAAGTTCACGCCTCCCAAGGGCGCCAGGAAGATCGAGATTGTTCCGGTGAAAGCAAAATAAAGGAGCGCCAACATGAAGAGATCATTCGGCAAATTGGTTCCAGCTTCGTTGGCCGTTCTCGTTCTTGCCAGCTTCGCCATGGCTCCCTACGCTGATGCGGCGGGTGGCCGAGGCGGTGGTGGTGGTGGCGGTGGCGGCGGTGGTGGCGGCGCCCGCGCCGGAGGTGGGGGTGGCGGTGGCGGTGGGGGCGCCCGCGCCGGGGGCGGCGGTGGTGGCGGCGGTCAGAGGCAGAATGCGCAGGTGAACAACAGCCGAGCTGACAGTCGCACCAACGATGTCCGCAGCAACAGCGTCAACAACGTGAACAATGTCAACGTCGACCGGAACGTCAACGTCAATGTCCAAGGTAACAGCGGTTGTTGTGGCGGCGGGTGGGACAATGACTACCATCCGGTTGCGACTGCGGCAGCAATTGGCGCCACGGTTGCGGTGACGTCCGCGATCGTAGGCTCGATGGTGCAAAGCGTGCCGCCCAGCTGCGTGCCGGTGAACTACGGCGGCATGGTCTATCAACAATGTGGCAGCACCTGGTATCAGCCCCAAGGGCCGCAGTACATCGTGGTCAACCCACCCTATTGATTGTTTCCGATGAGGGACCGCGACGCCGGCGGCTAGGGCCGCCGGCGATCCATGCAACGGTCCTCGAATGCGGTTTGTCTGCGTCCTCGCTGCCCCCGAGTCGCCCTCAAGTGATCATGGTGTGGCAGTTGAGCGAACTTCCCTTCCAGTACATGCCGTGCAGACGCAATGACAGGTTCGAAAGTTGTGTCGACGTTGCCCCCGTGAAGCTCAGCATCGCAGCCGGATGCGTGCCGGCGCCTTCGACGGGCTGGATTTCGCTGCATACGAGCTCCGGGGCGTACTTCTGCACCAGCGCCTTGATCTCTTCATCGGTCGTGCCTGCTGCCATGTTGCCAATCCAGATTCTCATCGTCGTGCTCCCGGCTCATGCCATGATGTTGACGCCGCCGTCCACGTAGACTGTCCCGCCGGACACGCGCCGCGCATACGGCGTCGCGAGATACGCGCAAGTGAAGCCAACG
Organism: uncultured beta proteobacterium; assembly: GCA_963726935.1. Lineage (GTDB taxonomy): Bacteria > Pseudomonadota > Gammaproteobacteria > Burkholderiales > Casimicrobiaceae > PALSA-1003. Next base: position 125,652 of record CAVSEH010000032.1, on the reverse strand, counting down.
TCCATGATGTCGACCAGTTCGCCGATCGGCGCGCGTTGCGCCGCTTCGGTGAGCAGCAGGTCGAAATCCTTGAGACCGGAAGCGGCACGCGTCTTGAGGGGGCCCGGCGAGATAGCGTGCACCCGAATACCTTTGCCGCCGAGCTCGAATGCGAGATAGCGACAGCATGCTTCGAGGGCGGCTTTCACTGGTCCCATGACGCTGTAGGTCGGCACGACCTTGTTGGCGCCGTGATAGCTCATCGCGAACATCGTGCCGCCGTTCGTCATCAGCGGCGCGGCGAGGCGTGCCATGCGCACGAACGAATGGCAGGACACGTCCATCGCCTTGGCGAAGCCGTCGGCCGAGCAGTTGAGCAGTCCACCCTGAAGGTCATCCTTCGGCGCGAATGCGATCGAATGCACGAGGATGTCGAGCGCACCCCATTGCTGCGTGATCGCATCGAACGCCGCTTCGAGCTGACCCGGTACGCCGACATCGAGCGGAAGGAACAATGGCGCCTCCACGGACCGGGCAAGCGGTTCGACGTACGGCCGCGCCTTGTCGTTGAGGTAGGTGATCGCGACCTGCGCCCCGAGCTCGTGGAAGGCCTTCGCGCAGCCCCACGCGATCGAGCTGTCGTTCGCCACGCCGACGACGAGCGCCTTGCGGCCGTTGAGTACGGGGCGGGGTATTTCGAGATTCATCGTCGATGCTCCGTCAGCGGCCTTCGAGCGCGCGCCACGTGTGACGCGCGATCATGAGTTCTTCGTTGGTCGGTACCACCCACGCCGCGACCCGGCTCGCGGCGGTACTGAGCCGTGGTCCATTCGCTTCGTTCGCGGCGCGGTCCAGGTCTACGCCAAGCCACGCTGCTTCGGCGCAGACACGCGCGCGCAGGTCGCGACTGTTCTCGCCGATGCCTGCCGTGAACACGATCGCGTCGAGACCGCCGAGCGCCGCGGCGAGAGAGCCCAGCTCACGTCCGACGCGATAGACGAACAGATCGATCGCGGCCTTCGCTGCCGGGTCCGCACTCGCCCCCAGCGTGCGCATGTCGCTCGAAATACCGGAGACGCCGAGCAAACCCGATTGCTGGTAGATCAGTTTCTCGATCGCGCGGGCGTCCATCCCGAGCTCGTCCATCAGGTAGAGCAGCACGCCAGGGTCGAGGCTGCCGCAGCGCGTTCCCATCGGCAAGCCATCGACCGCGGTGAAGCCCATCGTGCTCGCGACACTTCTCCCCGCCAACATCGCGCACATGGAGGCCCCGTTACCGAGGTGCAGAACGACGGTCCTGCCGGCGGCAGCACGCGCGTCGTACTGGGGCAGCATGTGTGCGATGTACTCGTAGGACAGGCCGTGGAAACCGTACCGGCGCACACCGCGATCGGTGATTGCCTTCGGTAGTGCGAAGGCCTGGGCAACTGCCGGCTGGTCCCGGTGAAATGCCGTGTCGAAGCAGGCGATCTGCGGCAGGGCGGGCGTCTGCTCGAGGAGCGCGCGGATCGGCGCGAGGTTGTGCGGTTGATGCAGTGGCGCCAGCGGCACGAATTTCTCGAGCTCCGCCAGCACCGTCGCATCGACGCGCACAGGCTTGCTGTATTGGAGACCTCCATGGACCACGCGGTGGCCGACAGCCGCGAGCCGGTGCTGCGCGAAATCCGTGCGCAGAAAGCCGACGAGATGCTTGAGTGCGCCATCGTGACCAAGCTGCACGCCTTCGCCCCACGACTTCTCGGCGAGTACGCGGTCGCTCGCGTCTTTGGCGACGAACCGTGGCGAGGTGAACAGGCCTTCGGCCTGGCCGCGCACCGCCAGCGCGAGTTCGCCGCCAGACGCCGTGAACAGCGAGAACTTGATGCTCGATGAGCCCGCGTTGAGGACGGCGATGGCATCCATCGTTTTCAGTTGACCGTCTTGGTGCCCGCTTCGCGGCGGGCGTGTGCGACCAGCACCGCGATCGCGCACGAGGCGAGCCGTGTCATCACCGAATCGGCGCGGCTCGTCAGAATGATAGGCACGCGTGCGCCGAGCACGATCCCGGCGGCGTCGGCGCCCGCGAGGAAGGTGAGGCTCTTGGCGAGCATGTTGCCGGCTTCGAGATCGGGTACGACCAGCACATTCGCGCGACCCGCGACGGGCGAGTCGATCTTCTTGATCGCCACCGACTCGAGATTGATCGCGTTGTCGAGCGCCAGCGGGCCGTCGAGTATCGCCCCGGTGATCTGGCCGCGATCGGCCATTTTGCACAGAGCGCCTGCCTCGACGGTGGAGGGCACCTTGGGATTGACGGTTTCCATGGCCGACAGGATCGCCACGCGCACTTCCGGGAACCGCAGAGCGTGCGCGAGGTCGATCGCGTTCTGGATGATGTCGACCTTGTCTTCCAGCGTCGGCGCGATGTTGATCGCCGCATCGGTCACGATCAGCGTTTCGGCGTAGGTCGGGACGTCCATGATGAAGCAATGCGAAAGCCGTCGCGCAGTGCGCAGGCCGGTGTCGCGCCGTACGACCGCGCCCATCAACTCGTCCGTGTGGAGGCTTCCCTTCATCAGCGCCTCGGCCTTGCCTGCGCGCACGAGCGCGACCGCCTTGTCGGCCGAATCGTGGCTATGTGCCGAGTCGACGATCGGCAGCCCCGAGATATCGATCGCGTATTGGGCCGCAATCGCCTGGATACGCGCACGCGGACCGACCAGGATTGGCGCGATAAGGCCAAGTTGGGCGGCGTCGACGGCTCCACGCAGCGAACTCTCGTCGCACGGATGCGCGACGGCCGTCGGTGTCGGCGGCAGCGAACGACAGTAGTCGAGAAGACGCTGATACTTCTCGTGCTTCCTCTCGGCTGTGTCGTTCACGCGCGCCTCCTCATCGCCGGGCCGCAGGCACGCGCGGCGCGGCGGCGCGACGCTTGCCACCTGACTTGCGGGTACGCGCGATTTGCCGCCGCCGTGCTGCCGGGACTTCCAGTACCGAGGAAATCCGTGCGAGCATCGCGCGCTGTTCGGCCGAGGGCCGTACGCTCGACAGCCGCTCGTCCGTCAAGAGCCGCTCGAGTACGGACAGCAGCCGTTCGCGGTCGGCAGAATCGGTGAGCAGCAGCGGCAGCGTGGAAACGGCTTGCTCGGGTGCATAGCGGACGATAATGTCTTGCGCGCCTCGAATCCGGCGCCACCGGTCAGGCGCCAGGTCGGGCAGCAGGTCGTGATACTCCTCGACCAGCTCCTTCTTCAGCACGACACGCTCGAGGGGGAAGGGAACGCCCTTGCGGGCGAGTAGCGACGCTGTTCGGGTCAGCGCCTCCGGGAAGCCGCCTTCGCAGATCGCATCCAGCGCGTCCTTCACCACGGGGAGGTCGCGGGCGTCGACCGTCGTTTCCGCCGCTGTATCGGCCTCGCGCGCGTCGGCGAAATACAGCGAGAATACGTTGCCGTAGGTCTGGAAGAATGCCGCTTCGCTGCTCGCATCGCGGAGCTCACGGTAGTAGTCCAGCGAGGCACTGATTGCTTCCGATGTGTAGCGCTCGACCTTTTGCGCCAGGCTGTCAGGCGGGATAGGCTTGCGCTGCGCCTTGACTGCATTCGCCGCGGCGGGCAGCCAGGCGAGCCACGGATTGAGGCTGGAAATCGCCCAGCGCTGAACGCGCAGCGGGTGAAATTCGCGCTGAACTTCGGCGGCTGCTTCGCTCGATAGCGACTGCACCAGCGGCTGCGCGAACAGTTCGTAGGCGTTCTGGTTGAATTCGGACAGCTTGGCGACCGCCTCGAATGGCTTTTCGTCGATTCGCTGGAAGCGGTTGAGGCGCGGTGCGATGTCCTCCAACCGGCGTTCGCGGAACTCGACCTCGTATTCGACCTTGCCGTCCGGACGCTTGCGTTCGTGGATCGCCATCCCGTAGAGGCCCGGTGGCAGGGCTTCCACCGACTTGAGCACTGAGACGATCTGCGCGTGTTCCTTCTTCGCGACCTTCCCGGACACGAAGATCCCGAGGTGGCCCACATTCTCGTGCAGCAGGCCGACGATGACCTGGCCGCGTGCCTTGATCTCCTCCGTCGAACCGTAGACATCGGCCACCCAGTTGAAGGCCTGTTGCGGCGGAGTGATGTTGTCGCCCATGGAGGCGAACAGGATGATCGGCACCTTGACGTCGCGCAGATCGAATGCCTTGCCCGACCCACCTGCCGTGCCACCTTTCCACAGCTTGTTGCCAACGAACAGATTGCGAGTGATCCACTCGATCTCTTCGCGATTCATCAGGAAGAAGCCACCCCACCAGCGCTCGAACTCGAGGAAGCGCGGCGGCTCGGTATCGACGTTCGCGTAGAGGTGGTAATACTTGTCCCAGAATGTGTTGGCCGGATTCAGGTTTTCGAAATTCTCGACGAGGTAGGCGCCGTCGAAGATGCCCGCGCCGCGATCGGCGGTGAAGGAGGCGAGCCACGTGCCGCCCAGCATGCCGCCTGAGTAGCGCATCGGGTTGTCGCCTTCACCTTCGGCCCAGGCGCCACCCCAGTACGACATCGGCGCACCGTTGATCACGATCGGGCCGGTGTCATCGGGGCCCGATGCTGCCACCATCATCGCCGCCCACCCGCCCTGGCAGTTGCCGACGATCGCGGGCTTCGGACTTGCCGGATGCAGTTCACGCACGCGGCGCACAAACTGCCGCTCGGCGGCGCAGACATCGATCAGCGTCTGCCCGGGCTCGGGCTCGCGGAAGAAGATCACGAAATAGACGGGATGGCCCTCACGCAGCGCCACGCCAACCTGTGAATCGTCCTTGAAGCCGCCGATGCCGGGACCGTGGCCGGCGCGCGGATCGATGATGACGTAGGGACGCCGCTTGGCATCGATCGTTACTCCCTCGGGCGGCAGGATACGCACCAGCGCGTAGTTGACCGCCCGCTCGAACGTGCGACCGTCGAGCACGATCTCGTAGTCGAAGTGCAGAAGCGGCGGCTGGCCGGCTCGCTTGTGCTCGCGATAATTGTCGCCGCGCTGGCGCAGCGTGTCCCAGAACAGCACCGACCGCTGGGCCACATCCACTGCGTAGTCGAGACCCTGGCTCCAGACGTCCCATGGGGTCGTCGGGGCGACCTTTGGGTCGGCGATGTTTTCTTTCCACGCCCGTGTCATCCGCTCGCCATAGTGTTGCTGCGCGATGTCCATGCGCCGCTTGAAAACCTGCGCGACCTTGGCGGAAATATTGCTGCTGTGCTCTACCTGCTTGGTGGGGTCCATAAGATCTTTCGAACGATTGGCAGGGTCAATGGTCGCCGACTACATCGGGAAGTATATTGATGTCCATCAAACCAAGGGCAAGCGGAGGGCCAGGGATCCGCTCTTGGTTGACATCGGTCCTCGGGACACTACGCGCTGCGAAGCGTCTTCGCGCTTCCTTCGACATTCGTTTCCGGCGATAGTTCCATGCATGCTCAACGCGCGGCCATGCACCCGCAGGCTCACAGAATCACTCGTTGCATCGAGATTATCCCTGATGTTTGTCAAAGGTTGTTGTTTCATAAAAATTTCATAAACAAAATTCCCCGGCGGCGGACACACGCGAGCCAGCTTGACTTCGGTCAATACGATCGAACCGCGCGAAGTCCAGACTATCCACGGTGAGGCTGGGAACTGTGTGCGTTGCTCGCCCGGAGCCAATTCGGCAATCGGCGAGCCCGGGGCGCATCTGCTGTTTCGCAAGAGGGGAGGAAGGGGGACATGCTTCGCCTTGGTCTTTTGCCGGTCGTAGGGGCGCTTTTGATCGCGCATTCGACATCCGACGCGCAGCCGACGCGCGAGCAGCTGGATGAGCTTGCGTCCGCGAAAGGCTGTTATCTCTGCCATCGGGCATACCCGGCGGCGCGCAAAGCGGACAACACAATGCCGCTTGCTCCCTCATGGCAAGACATCGCTTTGCGGTACCGCGGCCAGAAGAACGCAGAGGATCGCCTGACCGAGATCGTCCTCTCAGGGTCCGCGGGTTATGGCAAGGATCGTCATTGGAAGGGCAAGGAAGGTGAAGCGGGCATGCTTCCGAACGTGAAGGAGATCGACCAGGACCAGGCGAGGCAACTCGTGCACTGGATCCTCTCCTTTGTTCCCTGAGCACTGTGGCCGGCGCGAGCTGCGTTTCACATTCCTCGTCCTCGGCGCGGGATTCAGTGCGACATCAGCACAGGCACCGTCATTGCATCGAGCATCGTCCGGGTAACTCCGCCAAGGACAAATTCACGTACGCGCGAATGTCCGTAGCCACCCATTACGATCAGGTCGGAGCCCAGGTCGGCCGCGCGGGACAATAGCGACTCGCCAACACTCCCCTGCGCGACGTCGAGGCGTTCGATGCTCGTGTGCACGCCATGGCTGTTCAGCCAACCCGCAAGACGCGAACTTGCCAGCGTGTCACCGACGTAAACGCTGTCGTCGGCGCTCGCATGCACCGCGATCACGTTGACCTTCTTGGCTCGTTCGAGCAACGGCAGGGCGTCGGCGATTGCGCGTGACGCCTCGCGACCGCCATCCCATGCGATCAGCGCATTCTGGCCGAAGGTTGGGGCAGCGCCGATGTGCGGGATGACAAGGACGGGTCTGCCCGTTGACAACAGGGTGGTTGTCGCGAGCTCTTCGGCAAACGGTAAACCCGGATCGCCGGGCGCGCCCTGTCCCACCACGATGAGGTCAGCGCAGCGACCCTGGGCGATCGCCGCGGCAATCGCCGGCCCCGCAGGAGCTCGCCACTCGATGGCAGCGAGCTTCGCCGCGCTTGCGGCATCGCGAAACCTGCGCTCTGCGTCATGTTGGGCATCTCCCGTCTCACGCATGCGCTGCTCGACAAAATCGCCGGGGAGCATGGTCGCCAGGAAGGGCGACATCTCGATCGTCGGCACCAGGTAGGCGCCTATCAGGTGTGCGCGAAAATCGACCGCCAGTCGGATGGCAATATCGAGCCGCAGCTTGCAGCGGCCGCTATCGTCGATGTGCACGAGAATGGTGTTGAAGGACATGTGTCTTCAGGAAATGCGTCGGCCTAGGCAAAGTCTTCAGTGGTCGTGCGTGAGCTCGCCCTTGGCGATAGCCAGATGGTGCGGCTGATGGTGCGACCCGGTGACGAGGATGCCGATGAAGCCCAGGCCGCGGATGTGCAACGCTTCGTCGGGATTGTTCGACGTCACCGTCAGGAGCACGCCATTCGACAGTGGTTCGGTCTTCGCGCTCCAACCGCTGCGACCGTTGATTTCCTGCGCGTGCGCCGTGACCATCCGCTGGATCGCAGCGAGCGTGCGTCCGTTGCCGGTCACAGCAATTTCCACGCCGCCAGTGATCGGCTTGGTGGCCGCGTCGGCCCTGAGCGTCACTTCGTCCATGTCGACGAGGTGTTGGCGCAAAGCTTCCAGGTTGACCTTGGACCAGTTGGTCTTGGGATCCGCCTCGAGCGCGCGGACAATTTCCTGGATGGCGCCGAACGCGTCTTGTCCAGGCATGACAGGTGTCCCTCGGGCCCTCGACATGCCTTGCCCCGCGTGCATCTCTCTCATGCCTTGCTGCGGCATCATGCCGGGCATCTGATGAGGAACCGCGCCGGAGGCGTCACGCGGCATAGGATGGACCATAGCTGGCGAGTCGCTGGTCTGGGGATCGGTTGGAGGTGCAGCGAAAACGGGCGCAATCAGAACGGCGCTGAACAAGCCGGCGACGATCATGGCGGCGGGTGGAAATCCGATGATGCGGCAGAATGTTTTCATGATGTTCCCGATAGTTCTTCGAACGCGGCGAGCGCATCGGCTGCATACATAAGCGACGGACCGCCACCCATGTAGACCGCGACGCCGAGTGCCTCTTCGACCTCGCCCCGTGTTGCGCCCAGCTTGATCAGGGTCTGCAGATGAAAGCCAAGGCAGGCGTCGCAGTGTGCGGCCACGCCGAGAGCCAGCGCAATCAATTCTTTTGTCTTGCGGGCGAGGGCGCCGTCGTGCATGGCTGCGTCACCCAATGCACTGAAGCCACGCATGACGTCCGGGATGTCCTTCCGCATTTTCGACAACGATGCGGACACCGACCGGGTGATCTCACGATATGCCTTGCTCATGCGCGGATTCCTTCTTCCTGACGGACTGCGGTTCTGACTGCGTCGGGGTGACTGCTTAGGCGTCAAAGTTATCCCCGCACCATACTAAACTTAGCAGTTATCGGGGCTGTGGCATTGATGCAAGTCAAGAGCAAGGTATCTTGACTTTAACCAAGGCACGAACCACTGGCGCGGACGGCCGGGAATGTGGGGATGCGGTGGATGTCGCCAAGGAAGCGGCTGACCTGATCCTGCTCAAACGCGATTTGCACGTGTTGCACGACGGCGTCATGGAGGGGCGGAGGACCTTCGGCAGCATCCGCAAATACATCATGATGGGTACCAGTTCCAACTTCGGCAACGTGTTCAGCATGGCCGCCGCCTTCCTTCGCCATCCGCACGCGGCGCAATCCTTTTTCGAGCCGGCCCCACCCCGCGCTTGCGGCAACTTCGCTTGCCGTGCTGCTTGCCGCGTTGATCCTCCCGTTCTCCGGAGTCGGACATTACTTCGGGGAGTTCCATCCTCGGTGCCATGGTCGGCGCCTATCTCGTCATCGTCGAAGCCGCGAAGCGGGTCTTCTATCGTCGATTGACCGGTAGGCACGGATAAATCGGGCGTCGGCAGGCGGGCAGGGCTGGCTACGATTGCGGGTTCAACATCGGCAGCCGCTTTGCCCACTGCGCGACGACGAAGCAGCCCAGGCCAGCGCTCGCGGCGATGGCGAGGTCGTCCGCGTGCAGGCGACCAAACCTGAAAAGTTCGCGCAGGAGCGGCACAAAAAGTACGAGCGCGAGCATGACGAGGGCACCGCCGACGATCCACCAAAGCGCCGGATTCGCAGGACGCAGATTCGCCGCGAGCCGCCGCGAACGCGAGCGGCTCGCGATAATGAGAGAGAGACTCGCGAACACCATGATGGTGAACGCGAGTGCGCGCGCCTCTTCAGTACTCTGGCCGCGTTTCAACGCGACACCGTAGACAAGAAGCAATGCTGCCAGCACGACGGCTCCTTGGACGCACCCGAGGAGTACGGTCGCACGGTCGAGGAGCGATGCCTCGCGCGGCCGTGGTGGCCTTTGCATCGTGTCGGGCCCCTCCGGCTCGGCCTCGAAGACGATCGAACACGACGGATCGATGATGAGCTGAAGGAAGAGGATATGGACCGGCAACAACAGCAGCGGCCACCCAAGGACGACCGGAACCACCGACATACCGACGATCGGGATGTGCACTGCGATAAGGAACGCGAGCGCCTTGCGCAAGTTATCGAAAACCCGACGCCCGAGACGCACGGCGGTGACGATCGATGAGAAATCGTCATCGAGCAACACCAGTGCCGCGGCCTCCCGCGCAACGTCGGTGCCGCGACCGCCCATCGCGATGCCAATGTGGGCGGCTTTGAGCGCGGGCGCGTCGTTGACCCCGTCGCCCGTCATCGCGACCACGTCGCCGCAGGACTTGAGTGCGGTGACGATGCGCAGTTTGTCCTCCGGTACGGCCCGGCAGAAGATGTCGACGTCGCGAACGCGCGCCGCAAGCTCTGCATCACTCATTTGCGCGAGCATGGATCCCGTGATGTAGCGATCCGTTGCCGCCAGCCGGACCTCCCGGGCGATGCTCATCGCCGTGGCGGGGTAGTCGCCGGTGATCATTACGACCCGGATGCCCGCGGTACGGGCCTCGGCGACCGCAGCCGGCACGGTATCTCGGACGGGATCGGCGAGACCGATGAAACCTACGAATTCGAATGCGAAATCGTGCTGTAACAAAGGCAAGTCGCGTTGCTGGAATGTCGCCCTGGCCACGCCCAATACCCGCAAGCCATTCGCGGCCATGTCCGATGCCGTACATCCGAGCGCCGACAAGGCCTCGCTCGGTAAATGGCACAGGTCGAGGATAGCCTCGGGCGCACCCTTAGCGGCGATCACGTAGTTGCTCTGGTCCGGCGATCGCCATACCCGCGAGATGGCTAGAAGCTCCCGCGACAGCGGATATTCGTCGACGAGCGTCCAGTCCACATGAACGTGCTCGGTGCCGGCGAGAAGGCGTTCGATGGCGACCTTGATCGCCTTGTCCATCGGGTCGAACGGATCGCGCTGGCTCGCGAGCATTGCAAACTCGAGGAGCACATGGAAATGCTCCGGCAGCGAGGAATCGGGGGTTGCCGCGACATCGAGTTCGCGCCCAGCGCTGTGCAGTCTGGTGAGCGTCATCCGGTTCTGCGTCAGTGTGCCGGTCTTGTCGACGCAAAGGACCGTGGCCGAGCCCAGCATCTCAAGTGCGGGCACGTGTCGCGTCAACACGCGATTCTTCGCGATGCGCCATGCGCCCAATCCCAGGAAAATCGTGAGAATGACGGGCAATTCCTCAGGCAGGACCGCCATCGCAAACGTGATGCCCGTCAGGATCGCGTTGAGCCAATCGCCACGCGTCAGTCCGTATGCAATTGCTATCAGCACGCTCAGTCCGGCACCGCACCATGCGATCCGACGCACGAGGCGGGCAGTCTCGCGTTGAATGCGCGTCGGCTCGGGCCGGACCGCTGCGAGTGCGCTGCCGATCCTTCCCAGCGCGGTCTGGGTGCCGGTCGCGAGCACGCGCGCCATGCCCTTCCCCCGCACGACCAGCGAACCGGAGAACACGTAGGGCGTCCCATCGCCTCCCGGCGCGCCCATGCGATCCGGGGATTCGGTCACGGCGATCTTCGCCACGGGAACTGATTCCCCGGTGAGCAACGACTCGTCCACGGCGAGATTCGTCGCGCGGCAGGTCATCGCATCCGCGGCGATGCGGTCTCCTTCGGCAAGCACGAGGAGATCGCCGACGACGACGTCGCGTCCCGCGATGCGCACCTGCTCGCCTTCGCGGATCACGAGCGCACGCGGGCTCGACAGGTCGCGCAGCGCTTCAAGCGCGCGTTCGCTCTTGCGTTCCTGGACGAATGTGATTGCGATGATCACGAACACAAACGCGAGCAGCATCGCCGCCTCGCCCTTGTCGCCCAGAAGCAGGTAGATGGCACCGCAAGCCATCAGTAACAGGAACATGGGCTCGCGCACAACGTCAACGGCGATCGCGAACAGGCGGCGCGGCTTCGCTGTCGGGAGTTCGTTGTACCCGTCACGCGCCAGCCGCGCCGCCGCATCCGCATTGCTGAGCCCGGCGTCGGCAAGAAGCGCGGACGTGGCATTCTCGGTGGCGACGTTCGCCGCGTGGGATTCCATTGGTCGATTATAGAGGCGAGTTGCGAAAGGCGCCGGCTCGGCAAACATACGGCAGGCGGAGGTCACATTCGACGCTTTGACTTAGGTCAAGCCAGATGTTTGGCGACCGTCTAGCCTTATTAGTGTCGTCCGTGGCGGGCATTGCGGAATAAGCGAAAGCACGGTGGCAGCGTTCATTCGCTGGTCTACGTTGTTGCATTGCTCGATCGCATTCGGTTGATTGGGAGACTCAATGAAGAACACGTTGGCAGGCACAGCTCTGGTCGCACTGGTAACGCTGAGTACATCCGCCCTTGTCTCGGCTGCGGACACCGCGTCCGACGCCGAGCGAGCGAAGCGGCAGGCTGCCGTATTTCCAACGCTGCAAGAGGCAGCGGCTGCTGCCACCGGATACAAGAAGACCAGCATCGAGGTGAAGTCCACGGCGCATCAAGTCACGATAGCAGTCGTCGACAGCAAGCTGAACGATGGATCGACAACAGAGCGCACTGCCGAAGCGTCGACAATCGCATCTGCCTGCGCGAAGAGCATTGCTGGGCAATCCGAGTTCGCGGGGGGTTGTGATCATCCACGTGGACTATGTCAAGCGCCCGGGCAGTAACTCAACGGTGGTTGAAGGGATCGATTTCAGCAAAGCTCCCGATGGTTGCTTTAAGCTCCACCTCACCTGAGCTCGAAGGGCGGTTGCCACGATCGACCCTGGTATGCTCGTGATTGCCTACCCTAGCGACGCGGTAGCAGACGGGGTTCGGGTCAAGGCGCGCATGGAACAGAAACCGAACTGATTGCCGATCATTTGCGCCATCGGTCCGAGTTCTGTAACAACGCGTGTTCGGCCCAATCAAGGTCGAAGCCAGTAAAGACCACCTACGAGTAGTTTCGCCTCGGAACGACGCGATAACGCATGGCCTCCTGGATCACCGAAATGCTCGAAGGGACAGTCCCGCTTGGTCAGCATCTCTTGCTGGCGACCGTGCTGTTGATCGTGGGTACGGTGCTCAGCTTCGCGATTGTTTTCGCCGTGCTCATTCGCTTGCCCGCCGATTATTTCGCAACCTCCCGCGGACAGGGGGGCACTAATGTTCGGCGTGGTTTTCTTTCCTGGGCGGGTATTGTCGTCAAGAATCTGCTTGGCGTCGCGATTGTGGCGCTTGGCGTGATTCTGTCAGTGCCAGGAATTCCAGGGCAGGGCCTGCTGACTATATTCGCTGGCCTCCTGCTGTTGGACTTTCCCGGTAAGCATCGACTGCTCGTCAAGATATTGAGCCGACCCGCCGTACTGCATTCAATCAACCGACTGCGCACGAAGTGCTCACGACCGCCGCTCATCGGCCCGCCTTGACTCACGCCTGCATGACGTAGGTCCCTGGGGCATCGCACAGTGGGGCATAACCCAGGCTGGAGCAGCCTGTCTTCGGCGGGGTCACGGGAGCGCCCGAGTTGCCGTCGAGCCAAGCGATCCACTCGGGCCACCACGAGCCACCCTTCGGCCGCGTCTCGGTCAGCCAGACGTCGGGGTCGACGTACACGGCATCGGCTTGCTTGGTCGCAACGCGGTAGTGACGACCGGCATCGCCGGGCTCGGAGACGATGCCGGCGTTGTGCCCGCCACTGGTCAACAGGAAGGTGACATCGGCGTCGGTGAGAAGGTGAATCTTGTACGTCGATCGCCATGGCGCCACATGATCCCATTCGGTCCCGACGGCAAAGATCGGAAGCCGGATATCGGCGAGTGCAATGGCGCGCCCATCGGTCTGATAGCGGCCCTCTGCCAGGTCGTTGTCGAGAAACAATTGCCGCAGATATTGCGTGTGCATGCGGTACGGCATGCGCGTCGCGTCGGCGTTCCAGGCCATCAGATCCGTCAATGGCTGACGCTCGCCCATCAGATAATCGTGAACGATACGGGACCACACGAGATCGTTCGAACGCAGTATCTGAAAAGCGCCGGCCATTTGCTTGGTGTCGAGAAATCCCTGCTCCCACATCAGGTCTTCGAGAAATGCCAGTTGGCTTTCGTTGATGAACAACATCAGTTCGCCGGCCTCGGTGAAGTCCGTCTGCGTCGCAAGGAACGTTACGGACTTGAGCCGGTCATCGCCGTCGCGCGACATGGTGGCTGCGGCAATGGAAAGAAGCGTGCCCCCGATGCAATAACCGACGCCGTGCACCTTCGTGTTCGGGCACGATCGCGGTGACCGCGTCGACCGCAGCCATGACGCCGAGTTTGCGATAGTCCTCCATGCTCAGATCGCGATCCTCGGGGCCGGGGTTCTTCCACGAGATCATGAAAACCGTGTAGCCCTGCTCGGTGAGGTACTTCACCAGCGAGTTCCGCGGGCTCAGGTCGAGGATGTAGTACTTCATGATCCAGGCGGGAACGATCAACACCGGCTCGGGACGCACCTTCGCCGTCGCCGGCGAGTATTGGATCACCTCGATCAATCGATTCTGGTAGATGACCTTTCCCGGCGTGACTGCGACGTCTTGCCCGACCCTGAAGTGCTCCGCACCCAGCGGCGGGTGACCGCCGACCGACCGCTCCCAATCCTCGATCGCATTCCGGAAACCGCGCATGAGATTCATGCCCGACTCTTTCTGCGTGCGCTGCAGAACCTCGGGGTTGGTGAGAAGAAAGTTCGACGGAGAAAGGATGTCGAGGAACTGGCGGGTGGCGAACGCGACGGTGCGCTCATGTTCGCGCGTGACGCCTCTGACACCGGTCATGGCGTTATGCCACCACTGCTGGGTGAGCAGAAAGCCCTGGTAGATGGAGTCAAACGGCGGCTTCTGCCACGCTTCCCCGAGGAATCGCCGATCCTGCGGCAAGGGCGCAATGCACGGCTCCAGCTCGTTGCCATCCGCCAGACGACGACTCGCGTAGACGCCGAGTCGGATCGACTTCTTGACGGCCTTTTCAATGAGTTGCAAGCGCTTGCCAGGCGAGTATCCGAGGTGAGCTGCCCAGTCCATGTAGGCACTGATCAGCATCATCGGCGACAGTCCGACGGTAAAGCGCCCGGTACTCGCATGCACCGAGCGATCGATGATCTCCGCCAGTGCGGTCGAGGAATACGAATCGCGCAATAGTGGCGGTTCGACCGCCACGGCGCGCACTTGCGCAGCGCGGCGCGCAGGCTCGGTCGTTTTGTCGGCTGTCGCTACCAGCTTGAGCTTGGCTCTGTTCGTTGCCGATTGCTTCGGGCGCGACGGCCGTTTGCCTTGAGGATCCATCGTGGACTTTCGGATATTCAAACTCTTGAATGATCTTACGTCCAGCCATCCGGCGTCAGTTGATCTGCGTCAATGACGGCGGGGATCCGCAGTCGTAGGCTTGTGATGAGGTTACCTTGATTCGTGAACGATGCTGATGGAAGCGGAAGCGAGAGGCATGGAAGAAGGCTCGCCAGCACGAGCATGGGAGCCGTTCAGCTCGTCGATGATCTATTGGAAGTCGGTCACGCGGCTATGGGAGATCTGGTGGACCCGAGCGTCGGGCGCAGACGCCATCGATGCGGCACGCCGTAGTCGCTTCAACGCGCTGGTGCGATATGCGCGCACGCATTCCCGCTTCTATCGTGACGCTTATGCAGGGCTTCCGGACCGCGATCTGGAGGTAGGTGAACTGCCGGTCGTGACCAAGCCGAAGCTGATGGAGCGTTTCGACGACTGGGTCACCGATCCGGAAATAAGTCTGGCTGGCGTCACGGCATTCATTGCCGATCGCGGCCACATCGGCGAGCGTTACCTGAACCGTTACGTCGTGTGGAAGAGTTCGGGCAGCACGGGCAGTCCGGGAATCTATGTGCAGGATGAGGATGCGCTCGCCACGTTCGACGCGCTCATGGCAGCTCACATCGATCCGACGCGCTTGATGACGCAATATTCCTGGAACCTGCTGACGCATGGCCGCCGGGCCGCGCTCGTTGTCGCGACCGGCGATCATTTCGCCAGCATCGCCTCATGGCAGCGAGTGTGCCAGAGCAGCCCGTGGATCTCGGCGCACAGTTTCTCGATCCTCGCGCCGATATCGCAGCTGGTTACGCAATTGAATGACTATCAGCCGGAATTCCTGGCGAGCTATCCGACCATGCTGTCGCTGTTGGCCGCCGAGCAGGATGCCGGGCGGCTGAAGATCGAGCCCACGATGCTATGGGCAGGAGGGGAGACCTTGACGCCTGACGCGGCTGTCGACATCGAGCGCGCGTTCGGCTGTCGGCTTGCCAACGAATACGGTGCTTCGGAATGCATGAGCATCGGCTTCGGTTGCCGGGAGGGCTGGGTGCACGTCAACGCAGACTGGGTGCTCCTCGAGCCGGTCGATCGTGAATATCGGCCCACGCCGCCTGGCGAAGCCTCGCGCACGGTCCTGCTCAGCAATCTCGCCAACCGGGTGCAGCCGATCATTCGGTACGACCTCGGCGATAGCATCATGGTCAAGCCCGAGCCATGCGCCTGCGGCAATTTGCTACCCGCAGTCCGGGTGGAGGGCCGGCGCGATGACGTGCTTTCACTATGCGCGGCAGATGGGCGCCCGGTCCGTGTGTTGCCTCTGGCGCTGACCACGATCGTGGAAGAAGCGGCGCATGTGCATCGTTTCCAGATCGTCCAGACGGCCGCTGATCGCTTGCTGCTGCGCTTCGAACATGGTGCCGATAGTGTTCGACGCGCGGCATGGCACGCGGCCGCGGCACGCCTTGCGAAATTATCTGGCCCAACAATCGCTGGCGAACGTGCACGTGGGATTGGATAAGTGCGAACCGGTGAGCGACCGTCGCAGCGGCAAGTTGCGGGAAGTCATCATTGCGATGGAGCCGACAACAGGCAGCGGATAGCGGGTCGCCGGACATGGACATTGCGCGCGCCGAGGGAAAACGATGACCGGGATCAATTTTGCAGCGCTCCGCGAGCGGATGGCCGAGCGACAGGTGGCGAGCCGCGGCGTACGTTCGCAGCGTGTGCTGGAGGCGATGCGGACGGTGCCGCGCGAAGCATTCCTGCCCGAGTCCATGCGCGAGTTCGCCTACGAAGACTCGCCGTTGCCCATCGCCGAGGGGCAGACGATTTCCCAGCCCTATATCGTCGCGCTGATGGCGGAGGCATTGGAGCTCAAGGGCGGAGAAGAGGTGCTGGAGATCGGCACCGGCTCGGGCTATGCCGCGGCCGTCCTGTCGCGGATCGCTCGCAATGTCTACACGGTCGAACGCATTGGCCAGCTGGCCGAAAAGGCTGCCGCTGTGCTGGCCGATCTCGGCTATGCGAATGTGCACGTCCTGCACGCCGACGGCACGCGTGGCTGGTCCGACCATGCACCGTACGACGCGATCGTGGTGGCGGCGGGCGGTCCCGAGGTGCCGGAATCCCTGAAGGCGCAGCTCAAGATCGGCGGCCGTCTGGTCATTCCGGTGGGAATCGATCAGCGCGTTCAGGAATTGCTGCGCGTGACGCGCGTCTCGCATCATGAGTACAAGACCGAGGATATCGCCGATGTCCGTTTCGTCCCGCTGGTCGGCGAGGAGGGGTGGGCGGCCGACGATAGTCGGTCCGTCGCAGGAAGACGCACTGCGCGGGTCGAAGATGGAGCCCTGGCCAGGACAATTGCGACAGCGTGCGAGGGATTTGAAGCGATCTCCTCCGCGGACCTCGACCCACTGCTGCGACGCATCGGCGATGCGCGCGTCGTCCTCCTTGGCGAGGCGACGCATGGCACGGCGGAGTTCTATCGCATGCGCGAGCGCATTTCGCGCGACCTCATCGAGCGAAAAGGATTTTCATTCATCGCCATCGAGGGCGATTGGCCCGATGCTGCGCGGGTCGATCACTACGTCCGGCACGCCGAATATCCGCCCTCCGAATGGACGGCGTTCGCCCGCTTTCCGGTCTGGATGTGGCGCAATCAGGAGGTGCGGGAGTTCGTCGATTGGTTGCGAGCGCGCAACACGGGTCTGGAACCCGGCAAGAGAGTTGCTTTTCACGGGCTCGATCTTTACAGCCTCTACAACTCGATCCGCTCGGTGCTGGAATACCTGGACGAGATCGATCCCGGGACGGCGCGCGTCGCCCGGCAACGCTATGGCTGCCTGACGCCTTGGCAGGCCGACCCCGCGACCTACGGGCATGCGGCGCTGACGGGTGCCTATCAGACGTGCGAGCGCGAGGTCGTTACCATGCTGCTCGATCTCATGGAGAAGCGCCGAGCCTACGCCGAGCACGACGGCGAGCGGTTCCTGGACGTCGTCCAGAACGCGCGCCTGGTCGCCAATGCCGAACGGTACTATCGAATCATGTATTACGGCTCGCGCGCGTCGTGGAACCTGCGTGACGGACACATGTTCGAGACGCTGAAGACGCTGCTCGACTTTCACGGTCCGACGAGCAAGGCGATCGTCTGGGCCCACAATTCGCATGTTGGCGACTCCGCGGCGACAGAGATGGCTTCCCGGGGCGAATACAACATCGGCCATCTGTGCCGCAAGGAATTTGGCGACGCCGCGTATTCGATCGGCTTCGGGACGAATAGCGGCTTTGTCGCCGCGGCGTCGGATTGGGACGGGCCGATGGAGACCAAGGCTGTGCGTCCGGCGCTACCAGAAAGCTACGAGCGCCTGTGCCACGACGCGGGTACTCCGCGATTCCTGCTGCCCCTGCGCATGCCACTCCGTGCGGGCCTCGTCGAAGGTCTGTCGACGCCGCGGCTCGAACGCGCGATCGGCGTGATCTACCGTCCGAAAACAGAACTCGAAAGCCACTATTTTCAGGCAATCCTGCCGCGTCAGTTCGACGAATACGTCTGGTTCGACGAAAGCAACGCGATCACTCCGCTCGATGCCGAGGAGCTGGAAGGGCTTCCGGACACTTATCCGTTCGGCTTGTAGTGCAGGCGATGCCAGCCTGCGATGAACCGCGCTATGTCGTTGCCAAGCTCGCCTGGATGCGCGCGGAGGGTATTTGGCCCAACGGCCCGAGGTATCTCTGGACGGACGCGTTCGGAGTCGTCCTGCTCATTTCGCTTTATGTCGAATCGGGAGATCGCCGCTATTTGGATGAGGCGGAGTGGGTGATCGCGGAAGTCGATCGCGTGCTGGGGCGAGCCCGTGGCATTCGTATCGGCGAAGCACCCGATCGCGATGGTCAGTACTTCCACTACCTTGCGATGTGGCTTTACGCGCTTGCCATCATCGGCCGCCACGTCCCGGACTACCGAAAGCAAGGCGCAGCGCTTGCGCGTCGAATTCATGGGGCCTTCGTCGTGCCGGGTCGCGGCGTCCACTGGAAAATGAAGGAGGACCTGAGCGCTCCTTATCCCGGCTACGGCTTTGGCGCGCTCGATGCGTTTGACGGCTACGTCTCCTATCATCTCCTCGACGCGGCAGCTCTGTCGCGAGAGATCGCCGACATGCGTGTCTTGATCGATCGATGGGGTCAGGACCTGCATATCACCCAGGACCTGGGCCTGGGCATGATGTTATGGATGACCCAGTTCTTTCCCGACGAAGATTGGGCGAGAAGACAGCGAGCGCGCTGTCTCGACACGCTCGATCGCCTGTGGATACCCGAGGGCTACTTTTGCCGAGAACCTGGCCATGCTCAAGTCAAATTCGCGTTTACCAACTACGGCGTGTCGGTTGGCCTGCAAGCGGTGAACGCCATGCGCGAACGAATAGTGAAGCTCAACGCCTATTTCGAGACTTACCGCTCGGGAGATGCTTACGATCGGGAAGCGATTACCCATGTGATGGCATGCAGCTCGCACTTCCCCGGCTATCTCATGCGAGACTTCGGCTGATTGCGCGCGCCGCGACGCATACTTGATCTATGTCGATCCGGCGCTGCGCAAGGGAGCGCACCCTGACATGCGACGATCGCGCGAACCCGCCACAGAGACTAAATGAAGTCCATCATCGCACAGGAACTCGAGCGCTTGGGCGCTTCCTCTCCTGTGGTGTTCGAGGTGACGTTTGCCGATGGCGAGACGTATCGGAACCGGCCCGGGATACCATCGTTCTGCTTGCGCTTTCACAGCCGCGCGGTCGAATGGGGGATTGCGGCGTTCGGCCACATCGGCATGTGCGACGCCTACTTCGATGGTGAGCTCGACGTCGAAGGAGATTTGAGGGCGGCCTTTCGCGCGGGCATGAGCAGTGGTTTCGACTCCGCGAACGTGTTGGTTGACCAGCGCAATCGATGGCATGAACTTCTTCACTCCAATGCGAGCCATGAACGTGCGAAGGAGAATGCGTGTGCGCACTACGGATTAGGTGCAGCGTTCTATCGATTGTGGCTCGACGATCCGCTCATGATGTACACATGCGGTTATTGGCCGGAGGGGACAGCGAGCCTCGAGGAGGCGCAGGTCAACAAGATCGAGCACGTCTGCCGCAAGCTGCTGCTCCGCACAGGTGAGTCCGTCGTTGACATCGGATGCGGGTTCGGCGGCTTCATGTTCCACGCAGCGCCGCGCTATGGCGTCCACGTCACCGGCACCAACACCACGACCGAGCAGGTTGCTTTCGTGAGGGAGAAAATCGAACGCCTGGGACTCGGAGCGCTGAGTAGCGTGATCGAGGTGGATTTCCGGGAGAAGCAGGGGCCGTTCGACAAGGTCGTGTCCATTGGTGTGTTGGAGCATGCCGGGCGAAACCAGCTCGACGAAGTGATCAGGGCGCATGCCGATTGCCTCAAACCGGGAGGCCTCGGGCTGCTCCACTTCATCGGCCACGTTGGTCGGCGGGAGACCGAGTTTTTCATCCGGGAGCACGTCTTTCCCGGGGGCTGGATCCCGAGCCTGGCCGACGTGATCGTTGCGATGGAAACCTGCGGACTCGAAGTGGTCGACATCGAGAATCTCCGTCGCCACTATGCCCTGACGCTCGATGCCTGGGCGCAGCGCTTCGACGGCAACTGGGCACAGATTCACGCCCTCGATCCGGCGAGGTTCAACGAGCGATTCCGGCGAATCTGGCGCACTTATCTCATTGGATGTGCGGAGATGTTTCGGTCGCCGCACGAACAGACGCATCTGTTCCAGATCGTGTTCAGCAAGGGTAATGTCACGCCGGAGAGCTATCCGATGAGTCGGGATTTTCTCTATTCGCCGCGTTTGGTTCCGGGACAATGAAGCCCGTCGCGACCGTCGACATCTCTCGCGCCGCTCCGTTCACTGGAGACGACGGATATGACGGTCGACGTCAGCAACTTCTTCGCCACCTCCGTGAAGTCGGCAAAGCAAGTGGTGGCGATCGGCTCGCTCTGCGCAAGGACACTTCAAATCTATTTCGGGACCGGAAGCCCGACGCCAGGCAATTGCTCGACCTGCGCGCGTTCAGCCATGTCATTGCAATTGATGCGGCCGCAGGCTGGGTGGAAGCCGAGGGGATGACCACGTACGAAGATCTCGTGGCGGCCACACTCCGCGAGGACGCACTGCCCACTGTCGTGCCCGAACTCAAAACGATCACGCTGGGCGGGGCTGCTGCGGGCGTCGGCATCGAGGCATCATCGTTCAGGTACGGCCTGGTGCACGAGTCCTTGCTGGAATTCGACGTCCTAACCGGCGGCGGGCGGGTGTTGACCTGCCGTCCCGACAACGAGTACCGGGACCTGTTCTTCGGTTTTCCGAATTCGTATGGCACGCTCGGATACGCGCTGAAGCTCAAAGTAAGAACCGTGACAGCGAAGCCGTTCGTCGCGCTCCAGCATCGACGCTTCACCGACATCGACAGCTACTTCGCCGCACTCCAGCGGCAATGTCGGAACAGCGTCGATTTCGTCGACGGCGTCGCATTCGGTCCCGGCGAACTGTATTTGAACACCGGCAGATTCGTCGAGTCGGTGCCGTATGTCAGCGACTATACGTTCGAGCACATCTACTATCGTTCGATCCGCGAGCGCGAGACCGATTATCTGAGCGCGCGCGACTTTGTCTGGCGGTGGGACACCGACTGGTTCTGGTGCTCAAAGAACCTCGGTGCGCAGGTTCCGTGGATTCGCCGCTTGTATGGCCGCAAACGCCTGGGTTCGCGCACCTATCAGCGGCTCATGCGCTGGAACAGTCGCTTGGGATTGACCGCGGCATTCGATGGCCTGCGTGGCGGACATGCGGAGTCGGTCATCCAGGATGTCGACATCCCGGTCGCCAACGCCGCGGCATTTCTCACGTATTTCCAGCGGGAGATCGGTATCGCGCCCGTATGGGTTTGCCCAATCATGAGTATCGAACGTGCCGATCGATTTCCGCTCTATCCTTTGCGACCCGGCCAGCTTTACGTCAACTTCGGCTTCTGGGATGTGCTCCACCGCCAGACGCGGTTTGCGCCGCACCACTTCAACCGGATGCTCGAGGACAAGGTCGTCGAGCTCGGCGGCATCAAGTCACTCTATTCGGACAGCTACTTTGATCGCGGCGTGTTCGAGCGTCTCTACGGCGGCTCTGAATACCGGGCGCTGAAAGGGAAATATGACCCGCGTGGCGAATTTCCCGAGCTGTACGAAAAATGTGTCTTGCATCATTGAGCGACGTCAGGTTCCGCCGCGCGATGGGTCGCGATCACTCCATTCGGAGGCACTGACGACCATTCCGGAGACGGGCTCGATCCAGACGAGTTCGTCCCGTATGCCCTTGACGCCGGGAATGTTCTCGACGAGCACGTGCAGCGCAGCCCGCTCGCGCTCATCGAATATCGATCCGTAGAGCTCCACGGTGCCATCGCGTACGACGACGCTGATCGAGCTCTTTGGCCCCCACGGCTCCTGTTCGACCGCCGTTCGAATCCTCTGGTGGATCGCCCGATCGCTCGGCAGTGGTGAGGTCGGGGTTCGCGTCAACACGAGCAGCGCCCGCATCAGATTCGCCCTGCTGACGATGCCCACCACTTTCCGGTCACGAAGAACGGGCACGCGCTTGATTCGGTGTTTCTCCATGAGCGTCACCACTTCGTCCAGAGAGGCTTGCTCGCCGATGGTCACGACCTCGCGCGTCATGACTTCCTCGACCTTCCTCCCGTGGGTATGTACATATTCGTCCGCCAGGCGCCCGGGACCCACGAGAAATTCCAGCCACCGTGAACGCTTCTTGACGTTGCCGGTTTCGGCGCGGCGCAGGAAATCGCCTTCCGTTACGATCCCGACGAGCGTTCCTACGTCATCGACAACGGGCAGGCCGCTGATGTGATGGTCCAGCATCAACTTTGCCGCTTCCGCGACGTGTACCTGCGGCGTGATCGAAACGACGTCCTTCGACATGACTTCCGAAACTTGCATGGCCAATTCTCCGTCTACCCGTATTTGGTATTCTGGACAGCAGCAGCCTTGGGGGCGTTGACCTATGTCAACAGGTTTTGCACCAACACTTACGTCGGAAAGCCACATGCGTAGCGCAGGGAACTCGAATGACCGATGACTCCGTGGCGCTCGTGCGCGCGACGGTCGAAAACATCTACCGCGCGGAGTCGCGCCGCGTGTTTGCTACCCTGGTTCGTTTGCTGGGCGACTTCGACCTGGCCGAAGAGGCGCTGCACGAAGCGTTTCGCGCGGCGCTCGAGCAGTGGCCGCGCGACGGCGTGCCTGCCAACCCGCGCGCCTGGCTCGTGTCGACCGGCCGCTTCAAGGCCATCGACGGCATCCGCCGGCGAGAGCGCTTCGACTCGATCGAGGACTTCGCAGAGCAAGTCGAAGCAGTCGTCGACGACTCGGCGCAACCAGGCGACGGCGAGGGCATCGAGGACGATCGCCTCCGCCTCGTGTTCACCTGCTGCCACCCGGCGCTGGCGCCCGACGCCCAAGTGGCGCTCACGCTGCGCGAGGTTTGCGGACTCACGACCGAAGAGATCGCGCAGGCGTTCCTGAACCCCGCGCCGACGCTTGCGCAACGGATCGTGCGCGCCAAGGCGAAAATCCGTGATGCGGGCATTCCCTACCAGGTGCCGGAGCCGGACGAGCTGCCGGAACGGCTGGACAGCGTGCTTCGGGTCATCTATCTGGTGTTCAACGAAGGCTACTCGGCCTCGTCGGGGCCGTCGGTGACGCGGCTCGATCTGTCCGGCGAGGCGATACGTCTCGGGCGGCTGTTGATCGCCTTGCTGCCCGAGCCGGAAGCCATGGGCCTGCTGGCGCTGATGCTGCTCCAGGAGTCGCGGCGTGCGGCGCGCGCCGCCCCGACCGGTGACCTTGTCCTGTTGCAGGACCAGGACCGCACCCTCTGGAATCATGAGTACATCGCGGAGGGTTCGGCACTGGTGGAGCGGGCACTCGCCTTAAGGCGCATCGGTCCGTACACGATCCAGGCAGCCATCGCGGCCGTGCACGCCAATGCGGCCACTGCCGATGCCACCGATTGGGACGAGATCGTCGCGCTCTACGACGTCCTGCTGCGCATCGATCCGTCGCCCGTGATCGAGTTGAACCGTGCGGTGGCCGTGGCGATGCGCGATGGACCGGCGGCAGGGCTGACGCACATCGATGACATCCTCGCGCGTGGCGACCTGCGCGACTATCACCTCGCACACGCAGCGCGAGCAGATCTTTGCCGACGACTCGGCCATACGATCGAGGCCCGAGCCTCCTACCAGCGGGCCATCGAACTCGCGCACCAGGTGCCCGAGCGCCGATTCCTGGAGCGGCGGCTCGCGGAGTTGCCCGACTAGCGGGTACCTCACCCTCATTTTTCGAAGATTTCCTGACCGGTATGTCGAATTCCACCTCCCCGGTTCGACTAGGTAGTGAAGGCCACGAATGGTTCGGGGCCGTACCAAAGTCGGTGGGGGCCGCATATGCAGTGGGTCATGCGCAGTTGGGCGATGTTGCGTCGCGTTGGGGTTCAGGTCGGGCCCTATCTCATGGTCGAAATCCTGTTGCCCGGGGGCAGCCTGATGGCGCTGCTGCTGTTCCTGTACCGGCGCAGAAGGGCGCAGGGCGCGAGCGCATGCGATGCAGACGATGCTTGCGTCCGCGAGCGGGAGATACCGTTGAGAGCGGGTTTGCGCGAGTGGCACGGGCGGATGAGTCATGACAGACCCTCCGGCCTCGCTCGGATGAGGTCACGGGTTGCTTCGGTTCGCGTCGGCTATCGCTATGACGCAACGGTTGCGCGGGTCTTCGACGCTTGGCTCGATCCGGACTCTGCGGGCAGGTGGCTATTCGCCACGGCATCGCGGCCGATGACGCATGCGGAGATCGACGCGCGCGTCGGCGGCGCCTTCTGCTTCACCGATGGACGGGACGGAGACAACATTCGATACCGCGGCGAGTATCTTCAGATCGATCGATATCGCCGCATCGCCTTCACGCTTGCGATTGAGAGGCACCCCGATCTCATCACAGACGTCGCCGTCGCGTTTGCCACGTCGACACGTGGGTGCACACTGAACTTGATCCACTGCGGTCTGCCGCCGGATCTGGCGGACTACATGGAAGGGCGTTGGACGGGCATCCTCTACGGGCTTGGAGCAACACTCGATTGCCGGATTGCAACATTCGACCACCAACAAGGAGCGAGCCGTGAAATACGTATGCCTTGTGTACCTCGATGAAAAACAGCTGCAGACCGTCGCGGACAGCGAATGCAAGGCTTGCGGTGACGCACTCCGTCGGAGCGGCCACCACATCGCCGCCGAGGCGCTCCAGTCGGTGCATTCGGCGACCACCGTGCGGGTGCGCAACGGCAAGGTCTCCGTGACCGATGGCCCCTTTGCCGAAACGAAGGAGCAACTCGCCGGGTTCTACCTCATCGACGCCAAGGACCTGAACGAAGCCATCCAGCTGGCGTCCAAAATTCCGCCGGCACGCGTCGGCAGCATAGAGGTGCGCCCGACGCGGGAACTGGTCGTCGACTAGTTCCGGAAACGTCAACCGAGGCGCGCCTTCAGTCCTTCGGGCCGCAGCGTGTCGTACACCTCGAACGGCTGGTGGATCCACGGGTTGTCCGGGAGATACGACACGTAGTAGTCCGGCTTGATCACCGAGCATGCCTTGTACCAGACCACCGCAGTGCGAATATCGGCGATGTGCGGGAAGCGCTGCGGCAGTTCCTTGTGCACAGCCTCGAGCGTATGCCCCGAATCGACCATGTCGTCGACCAGCAGCACGCGGTCACCGAGGCGCGGTGAGGTCATCGTCATGTGCTCCGCGATGACGAGTTGTCCGCGTATCGTCCCACCTTCCGCAGTGTACGAATGAGTCGACAGGATCGCGAGCGGCAGTTCATAGATCCGCGACAGGACGTCGCCGACGCGCAATCCGCCGCGAGCGATGCAGATCACCTGATTGAAGCGCCATCCGGATTCGTGAACCTGCAGCGCGAGGCGCTCGATCAGCGTGTTGTACTGGTCCCAGCTGACATGCAAGCTCATGGTCTACGTGTCTTCCCGAACAAGTTAGTGAAACGGATGATGCACTAGGATCGTTTCGTCGCGCTCCGGACCGGTCGAGACCATCGCGATCGGCACGCCGGTCAGCGCCTCGATGCGTCGCAGGTACGCTCGCGCATTCTCGGGCAGGGCGTCGAACGTGTCCACGCCGAAGGTACTCTCGCTCCATCCCGGAAGGTCCTCGTACACGGGCTGACACTCGGCGACAGCGTCGGCCCCCGACGGCAGGAGATCGAGGCGCTTGCCGGCGACCGTATAGGACGTGCAGATGCGGATCGTCGACATGCCGTCGAGCACATCGAGTTTGGTGATGCACAGGCCGTCGACGCCGTTCAATTGCAGCGATCGCTTGAGCGCGGGAAGGTCGAGCCAGCCGCAGCGGCGCGGGCGGCCGGTCACCGACCCGAATTCGTTGCCGCGCTTGGCGAGACCGGCGCCGATGTCGTCGGTCAGCTCCGTGGGGAACGGCCCGGTGCCGACGCGTGTCGTGTACGCCTTGACGATGCCGAGCACGTAGTCCAGCAGCTGAGGACCGATACCGCTGCCGGGCGCCGCCGCCCCGGCGAGGCAGTTCGACGACGTGACGTAGGGATACGTGCCGTGATCGATGTCGAGCAGCGCGCCTTGTGCGCCTTCGAACAGCAATGAATCGCCGCGCTGGCGCGCGAGCTGGATGAGCGCAGCGACATCGGCGACCATCGGTTGTAGTTGCGGCGCCAACGCCAGGGTCGCTTCGAGCGTCGACTCGAACGGCACCGGCGGGCACTTGAAATATTGCGTCAGCACGAAGTTGTGATAGTCGAGCAGGGGCTCGAGCTTGGCGGCAAAACGATCCGGGTAGAAGAGATCCTGCACCCGCAGCGCACGGCGTGCGATCTTGTCCTCGTATGCCGGGCCGATACCGCGGCCGGTGGTGCCGATCTTCGTTTCGCCCATCGCGGTTTCGCGCGCCTGGTCCAGCGCGACGTGATAAGGCAGCACCAGCGGGCATGCCGGCGAAATCGCGAGTCGAGGACGCACCTCGATGCCCGCGCGTTCCAGTTCCCCGATCTCCTGCAGCAAGGCAGAAGGCGACAGCACGACGCCATTGCCGATGTATGCGCGCACGTTGGGCCGCAGGATGCCCGAGGGAATCAGGCGCAGCACCGTCTTCTTGTCGCCGATGACCAGTGTGTGGCCGGCGTTGTGCCCGCCCTGGAAGCGCACGACGCCTTGCGCGTGCTCGGTCAGCCAGTCGACGACTTTACCTTTGCCTTCGTCACCCCACTGGGTGCCGATGACGACGACGTTTTTGCCCATGTCCTTGCCTGATGCCTTTTCTGCTACGGTCGCGTCAACAGCGCGGCGAGTTGACGCAGATCGAGTGTGAATCCGGTGGCCGGCCGGGCGCGACCGAAGGCCTTGCCAATACCATCGTAGCGTTCACCGCGGCCGATGGCATTGGGCTCGCCCGCGGTGAACACGGAGAAACTCGCGCCGGTTTGGTAGTGATAACCACGAAGGTCCGAGAGATCGATGTGCAATGCCTCGACTTCGGGTTCGGCCGACGCGGCGAGCGTCGCCAGCGCGGAGAGCGCGCCGGCAATCGCGGGGGTATCGGGCAGGCGCGCGCGGGCTGCGGCTAGGACTTCATGGGCTGGCCCATACAGCGTTGGCAGCGCGGCAAAGGCGTCGCGCCACGCACTGGCCAACCGGGCCGTGAGCTCGGTCACGGTGGGCATGTCCTTGTTGCGCAGCGCCGCGAAGAGGTCGCTGTCGTTGCCGTCGCCCGCGATACGAGCGCCATTCGCGAGTGCGCGATAGACCCCCACGTGCCCGAGGTCCAGATGCAGCCCGTGCACGCCAACGGCTGCCAGCGACGACAGCAGCAACCCGAGCACTTCCTGATCCGCGCCGATCTGCGGATCGCCGTAGAGTTCGGCGCCGATCTGCAGCACTTCGCGCGTCTGTCCGATGCCGGTGGTCACCGTGCGCAGGACGCTGCCGGCGTAGCATAGGCGCGTGATACCGGGTTCGTTGAGCAGGTGCGCGTCGATGCGCGCGACCTGCGGCGTGATATCCGCGCGAATGCCGAGCAGGCGTCCGGAAAGCGGGTCGACCACCTTGAAAGTCTGAATGTCGAGGTCATGTCCGGTGCCGGTGAGCAGCGAATCGAGATGCTCGACCAGCGGCGGCTGCACGAGGCGGAAGCCGCGCGCCTTGAAATGGTCGAGCAGGGTGCGCCGCAGTTGCTCGATCGCCTCGGCCTCGACCGGCAGGATGTCCTCGATGTATTCGGGAAGAACCCACTTACGCATAGGTCGCTGCCAATATCGCGATGCCGATCAGCATCGAGGCCAAGCCGATGAAGCGCAACTGTCCGTCAGATAGCTCGGTCACGCGGCGAAAGGCGTCGCGCCATACGCGTGGTGCCAGCAACGGCATCAGTCCTTCGAGCACCAGCACCAGCGCGCACGCCGCCACGAACGATTCCGGCACCGCATCCCCCGCGTAGCGTGCGTTACTTGGACGGCCGCGCAGACCGGAGACCACCCGGCGCCTTGAAGTACTGGAAAAACTCCGCGCTCGGGTCGAGCACCATCATGTCGCTCCTGTTCTTGAACGTCGCCCGGTAGACCTCGAGGCTGCGGAAGAACGAGAAGAACTCGGGGTTCTGTCCGAACGCCGACGCGAAGATCGCCGATGCCTTGGCGTCGCCTTCCCCCTTGACCTTCTGTGCCTGCCGATAGGCGTCGGCCAGTATCACTTCGCGCTGGCGATCGGCATCGGCGCGAATCTTCTCGGATTCGGCGGCGCCCTGCGAGCGCAACTCGTTGGCGACGCGCTTGCGCTCGGACTCCATGCGCTGATAGACCTGTGCGAGCACTTCGTCGGGCAGTTCGACGCGGCGCAGGCGCACGTCGACGACCTCGACGCCGATCGTGCGCGCGTCGGCGTCGGCATTCTGGCGCGCGGCGCTCATGATCTTGTCGCGTTCCGTCGAGATCGTTTCGTGAATCGTGCGCTTGTTGATTTCCTGTGCCAGATTGGCGCGGATCGACTGCGCCAGCCGGCGCTTCGCCGCTTCTTCGTCGCCGGTCACGCTCTGGTAATACTTGCGCACGTCGATGATGCGCCAGTAGGCGATGAAGTCGACCTTCAGCGGCTTTTTCTCCGACGTCGTGATGCGGTCGGGTTCGGGCGCATCGAGCGTCAGAAGGCGACGGTCGTAGAACTTGACGTTCTGCACGAGCGGAATCTTGAAGTAAAGACCGGCCTCCGTCTTGGCCTCGATGAATTCGCCGAGCTGGAACTTGATCGCATATTGCCGCTGGTCGACCGTGTAGAGCGCCTGCGACAGCACCAGCACGATCGCCACCAGGAACGCGAGAACGGGCATGACGGCCTTCATCGCGAGGTCCCCCGGTCGCGTGACAGGTCGCGGCTACGGGCCGGATCCATCGTCACGGCAGCCTCGGCCGCCGGTGCCGCAGGTCGGGTCGCGTCCGCGCCGATGGTCGCGCCCGCGCTGGGAATGGCCTGCTTGAGCAGTTGGTCGAACGGCAGATAGAGGAGGTTGCTCGAGCCCGATTTCTGGTCGACCAGCACCTTGCTCGAATTGCCGAGCACCGATTGCATCATGTCGAGATACAACCGCTCGCGGGTGACCACGGGTGCCTTGGTGTACTCGACCAGGATCTGCCGGAAGCGGCTCGCATCGCCTTCGGCGCGCTGCACGACGCTGGCGTTGTAGCCGTCGGCTTCCTGGAGCAAACGTGACGCCATCCCGCGTGCGCGCGGAATGATATCGTTGGCGTACGCTTGGCCTTCATTCTTCTGCCGCTCGCGGTCCTGGCTTGCTTTGACCGCATCGTCGAACGCCGCCTGCACCTGTTCGGGCGGTTGCGTGTTCTGCAGCGTGACTCTCTGTATGTAGACGCCGGTGCCGTACTTGTCCAGCATCGTCTGCATCAGTTTCTCGGTCTCGGCGGCGATCTGCGCGCGGCCTTCGTACAGCACGTAGTCCATCTGGCTGCGACCGACCACTTCGCTCATCGCGGTCTGGGCAACCTGGAACACGATGTCGTCCGGTTTGCGCGTGTTGAACACAAAGTCCGGCGCACTCTTGAGGTTGTACTGGACCGCAAACTGGATATCGATGATGTTCTCGTCGTCGGTGAGCATCAGCGATTCTTTGGCGATCTTGTTCTTGGGGTTGCCATTGCGATAGCCGATCTCGACCGTCTTCACCTGCGAGAAGTCGATCACCTCGACGGATTCGATCGGGAAGGGCAGATGCCAGCGCAAACCGGGCGTCGTGGTTTCCGTGTACTTGCCGAAACGGGTGACGACCCCGCGCCGACCCTCGTCCACGATGTAGGAGCCGCTGACCAGCCAGACGACGAGTACCAGGGCTACGAGCAGCCCGGCACTCCCGACGGGAAGCTGGCGTCTCGGAGGCGCGACCTCGTCGCCCGGCTCGGCCGGCTCCTTGCGTCCGAACAGCTCGTTGAACCGGCGGACGAGGTTGCGCCAGATCTCGTCGAGATCGGGCGGGCCGGTGCGGCCGCGCTTACCCCATTGCGGATCGTTCAGGGACATGACTTACGCGTGCCTCGCGGCGCTTTGGGGTCGGTGACCTAGTGGAGACTGGATGGAAAAGTTGCGCCGAAGGACGCTTCAGGCGGTTGCTTCCCGGGCTTCGGCACCGGGGAACCGCTCGGCCAGCGCGGCGCGCAATTCCGCGACACCTGCACCGGTCAAGGCACTCAGACGAACAGCGGCAATTTTACCATATTCGTCACGCGCGACCCCGGGGCTTGCCCCGGCGGTGTCGGCCTTGTTCCATACCTGGATCTGCGGCACGCCGGACGCGCCGATTTCGGCGAGCACTGCGTCGACCGCCGCAATCTGCTGCTCACGTCCAGGGTGGCTGGCGTCGATCACATGCAGGATGAGGTCGGCGTCGACCGCTTCCTTGAGCGTGGCCTTGAAGGCGGCGATCAGGTCGTGTGGAAGCTCGCGAATGAAACCCACGGTGTCGGAAACGACGATGGGCTGGGCGCCGGCGACGAACACCCGCCGCAGCGTCGTGTCGAGGGTGGCGAACAACTGATCCGCCGCGTAACTCTCGGCGCCCGAGAGACGGTTGAACAGCGTCGACTTGCCGGCATTGGTGTAGCCCACCAGCGCCACGTTGCGGACCGCTGCGCGGCGGCGCGCACGGCGTTGGGTTTCGCGGCGACGACCGACCTGGTCGATGCGGTCGCGCAGCAACTTGACGCGAGTGCCGATCAACCGGCGATCGGTCTCGAGCTGCGTCTCGCCCGGTCCGCGCATGCCGATACCGCCTTTTTGCCGCTCGAGGTGGGTCCAGCCGCGAACCAGCCGCGTGGAAAGGTGCTGGAGTTGCGCCAGCTCGACCTGCAACTTGCCCTCCGCGCTCTGGGCCCTTTGCGCGAAGATGTCGAGGATCAGGCTGGTGCGATCGACGACGCGACAATCGAGTTCGCGCTCGAGATTGCGCTGCTGTGCACCGGACAGCGCGTGGTCGAAGATGACGAGATCCGCGCCGGTGGACGTACGCAGCGCCGCCACTTCGGCCACTTTGCCACGCCCGGCAAAAAGCGCCGGATCGGGCCTCTTGCGGCGGGCAGTAACAACACCCGCGATATCGGCCCCCGCACTCGCCGCCAGCGCCTTGAGCTCCGACAGCCGTTCGGCGGGTTCGCCGTCGCCAAGATCGAGCTCGACCAGGAGGGCCCGATCACCACCGCCTGGGCGATCAAACATCGGTGCTAATGGGCAGACCCGATGCAGGACGGCACGTCGGCAGAAATACCGGCAGGAAAACGGGGTGACACCCCGATTTGTCGGTCAAGCTTCGCGGTCGTCGTGCGCCGGCATCGTGACGGCGCGGGCAGGGACCACGGTCGAAATCGCATGCTTGTACACCATCTGCGTGACCGTGTTCTTGAGCAGGACGACGTACTGGTCGAAGGATTCGATCTGCCCTTGCAGCTTGATGCCGTTGACAAGGTAGATCGAGACCTGGACGTGCTCCTTGCGGAGGGTGTTTAGGAACGGGTCTTGTAGCATTTGCCCTTTATTGCTCATGGCTTGCTCCACTTGGTTTTATTGGCCGTACCCGCCAGTTCACCCGCGATCGGCAGCCCGCCGCGAGCGGCCCTGGCTGCGTCCCCGCCGGTTTCCGGGAGAGTCCGCGTAGGGATTCGAGCCTGTCTTGAATTGTATCCTAAGAGGCGTTCCCCGCAGTTGGAACGCGTCCAGGAAGAAATGTTCCAGGTACCGCCTGTAGGTTGCCGGAACGTGCGCCAAAGAGGTGCCGTGGATCACGATCACGGGTGGGTTCATCCCGCCTTGGTGCGCGTAACGCATCTTCGGGCGCACCATGCCGGCGCGTGGCGGCTGTTGCTGCTCCACGGCGGCCTGCAGCATGCGGGTGAGGCGGGGGGTCGACAGCTTGGCAGTGGCCGCCGCGTAGGCCTGGTCGACCGACTTCAGCAGCGCGCCGATACCCTTGCCATCGCGCGCCGAGATCGTATGCAACTCTGCGAACGACAGGAAGGCAAGCTTGCGGCTGAGCTCGCGCTTGACGTTTTCGCGGGCGTCCTTCGCCAGATCGTCCCATTTGTTGACGGCGATCGTCAGCGCACGACCGGCTTCGAGGATGTAGCCAGCGATGTGCGCATCCTGTTCCGAGATGTCAGCCTGCGCATCGACGAGCAGGATCACGACGTTGGCGTCCTCGATCGCCTGCAGCGTCTTGATGACCGAGAACTTCTCGATGACATCCGTGACCTTGCCGCGCTTGCGCACGCCCGCGGTGTCGATGAGCGTGTAGTGGCGTGCGCCGCGATCGAAGTCGAGATACAGCGAATCGCGCGTCGTGCCCGGCTGATCGAAGGCGATGACGCGTTCTTCGCCGAGCAGCGTGTTGATCAGGGTCGACTTGCCGACATTCGGGCGCCCGACGATCGCGACCTTGATGCGCCGGGCGTCGTCTTCGGCCGCCTTGGGTTCGGCGGGCGTCTCTGGCGGACACAGCGCCAGGGCGGTGTCGACCAAGTCGCGGACGTTCTCGCCGTGCGCGGACGATATCGGCAACGGCGTGCCGAGAGCGAGCTCGTGGAATTCGGCCGTGACGCGCTCGGGGGCGAGCCCTTCCGCCTTGTTGACCGCGAGCAGCAGCGGTCGGCCCGAACGACGCAACAGGTCCGCAATGACCTTGTCCTGCGGGGTCAGTCCTTCGCGGCCGTCGACCAGGAAGATGACCACGTCCGCTTCCGCGATCGCGGTGCGCGTCTGCTTGGCCATCGCGTGCATGATGCCCGACGTCGCCTTCGGCTCGAAGCCACCCGTGTCGACGACGAGATACGGTCGGTCGCCTCCAAGTCCGCGGCCGTAGTGGCGATCACGCGTCAGACCGGGATAGTCGGCGACGAGCGCGGCGCGCGATTGCGTCAGCCGGTTGAACAGCGTCGATTTGCCGACGTTGGGACGGCCGACGATGACAAGGGTGGGCAGCATGGTTTGGGTGTGGCGTCGCCGGATAAGGGTACAGCGTCAGGCGCGGGGGCGGAGTGCCCGAAGCGCCCAGCGTTTGCAGCGCGCTTACTTTGCCGACGCGCTGATCAGGTTGCCGGAGGCGCTCTGCCAGACGATCGCGGCGCCGTTGATTTGCGGTTGCGATAGGGGGGCTGCACCGTCGGTGGCGACCCGTCCGACCAGGCTGCCGTCATTGCGATCGAGCAGGTGCAGGTAACCTTCCGCGTCGACCACGCCCAGATAGTCGCCAATGACTGCCGGCCCGCTGGGAAACCGCGCGGCGAGCTTGTCCTGTTTCCAGGCGGATGCGCCCGTCGTCTTGTCGAGCGCGTGAATCGCCCCGTCATCTGAGGTCAGATATAGGTATCGGTTGTCGATCGTGATGCCGGAGAGGCTGGAGAAATCACGCGACCACGTGGTGTTGCCGCGGACCACCTCGAAACATGCGACTCGCCCCTGATAGGCCGCCGCACAGACCTGGCGCTCTTCGACGACGGGCAGGCTGGTCACGTCGGCGATGCGCTCGAGTTCGGTGGAGCCTTTGGGCGTCGCTACGCTGGCTTCCCAGCCGAGCGCTCCGGTAGCAAGATCCATGGCAAGCAGCTTGCCGCCTGCGGTGCCCGTGAACAAACCGCCGCGGCTCGCGACGCCGCCTGCGAATCTGCGCACGGTCAGTGGCGGCACTGTGCGCTGGTAGACCCATTTGCGCGATCCATCGGCTTCGTTGAGGGCGAAGATCTTGCCGTCGAGCGACCAGACGACGACGATGTTTTCGGCATTGGTGGGCGGTCCGGCAACCTCGCTCGAAACCTTGCCCTTCCAGATCGGCTTGCCGCTGGTGTCGAAGGCGAATACATCGGCCTTGTCGGTGCCAACGACGACGCTGTTCGTTCCCGCACCCACGCCCGCCGACAATTTGCGTTCGGCGGTAATGCGCCAATTCTGCTTGCCAGTGGATGCATCGACGCTGACGATCGTTCCGTCGGGACTCGCCGCGTAAATGACGTCCTTGCGGACTGCGGGCGCGAAGCCGAAGCCACCCTTGCCACCGAGTCCAACCTGCCAGTCGACGCGCGGCGTCGCCTTGGCGACGAAGTCCGGAAGCGGGCCGAGCTTCTTATGGCCGCGGCCGATCCCCAGCCACGCGAGCGACGGCACCGGAATGCTCGGAATCCACGACGACATCGTTTCGCAGCCGCCGAGCAGCAGCGCCAGGCACACCACGACCCACCGGCAAAACGATCTCGTCACTGCGCGCCACCCAGCGCGTCGAACTTGACCTGGATGAATCCGCGATAGGGCGACTTCGCATCGATCTTGGAGAGCGCGAGCTGGTAAGCCGCCTTCGCGTCCGCCGGCTTGCCCGCGGCGGCAAGGACGTCGCCCCGGAGGTCGGCGAAGAGGCCGGCGAAGGCATCGTCGGTCTTGGCGTCGAGCACTGCAAGCGCCTGGTCGTATTGTTTTTCGTCGAGGAGCGATTCCGCAAGACGAAACCGCGCGACGGCCTTGAGTTCATCCTCGCTGGAGTGATCGATGACCCACTGCAGCTGCGTTCGCGTGCCCGCATGATCACCGGCGTCATAGAGGAGCTTCGCATAGATCATCGCCGCGCGCGGCGCGTAGGCAGTGCCACCGAACCGATCCACGATCTGCGTGGCCGGCTCCTTGGCTTTCGCCGCATCGTTGTCGCGGGCAGCCTGGCTCACCGCCTGATACAGGACGCTCGCCTGCGCCGACTGATTCTGCTGATACCAGCGCCAGCCGATGCTGGCGAGCAACGCGACTGCGATGAGCGACAACGCAGCGCCGACATACTTGCCGTAGCGCAACCACCAGGCCTTGAGGTCGTCGAGCTGTTCCTGTTCTTCCAGATCGTAGACTGCCATCTTCTGTCCTTGAGTAAATCAGTGTGCGGTGCGCAGGCGCGCGGCCACATCGGCCGGCGCGAGCGCGACCTGTTCACCCGCGACGCGCAGGGGCTTCACCCCGACGCGATTTGCCGCGACCTCGTCCTCGCCCAGGATGATCGCGAAGCGGGCACCGCTCGCGTCCGCGCGCTTCATCTGCGATTTGAAACTTCCGCCGCCACCGTTGACGACGATCGCCAAGCCGGCGTCGCGCAAGCCTTCGGCCACGGTGCGCGCGACCCTGGCGGCGGGTTCGCCGACGTGCACGACGTAGGCATCCGGCGCGCAGACCTCCGCACGCGCGGTCTGTTCCATCAGCAGGATGACGCGTTCGATGCCGATGCCGAAGCCGCAGGCCGGCGTTGGCTTGCCCCCGAGTTGCGCGAACAGGCCGTCATAGCGGCCGCCGCCACCCACAGTACCCTGTGCGCCAAGGCGGTCGGTCATCCATTCGAACACGGTCCGGTTGTAGTAGTCGAGCCCGCGCACGAGGCGCGGGTCGATCGTGAACGCGATGCCATGGTCGGTGAGCTGTTGCTGCAGGCCGTCGAAATGTGCCTTCGACGCACTCCCGAGGCGATCGAGCAGACGCGGTGCGCTGGCGATCAGCGCCTGCAGCGCCGGGTTCTTGCTGTCGAGGATGCGCAGCGGATTCGTGTGCAGGCGACGCTGCGAATCCGCATCGAGTTCGGCGGCATGCTCGCTGAAATATTCGACCAGTGCGCCACGATGGGCACGGCGCTCCTCGGGATCGCCGATGGAATTGATGTGCAGGGCGATACCGTCGACGCCCAGCATGTGCCACAGGCGGTGCAGCATGGCGATCTGCTCGGCGTCGACATCCGGGCCTTCGAAACCGAGTGCTTCGGCGTCGAACTGGTGGAACTGCCGATAGCGGCCCTTCTGCGGCCGCTCGTGGCGGAACATGGGTCCGCTCGTCCAGACGCGCTGCGGGCGCTCGTAGGTGAGGTTGTGCTCGATCGCAGCGCGGACGATGCCGGCGGTCGCCTCCGGGCGCAGCGTCAGGCTGTCGCCGTTGAGCCGGTCCTCGAACGTGTACATTTCCTTTTCGACGACGTCCGTGACCTCGCCGATTGCACGCACGAACAGGGACGTGGCTTCGACCAGCGGTACCTGCATGTGGCGGTAGCCGTACTGCCTGGTGACTTCGCGCACGGCCGCGTCGAATCGCTGCCACCATGGCGCCGCGTCGGGCAGCACGTCGTTCATGCCGCGCACGGCCTGAATCACGCTCGCCATGGCGCTACGCTACTACCTTCAGCGCAAGCGACTTGCGGTCCGGCTTGAGGTGCGCGGCGGCGGGCTCGCCGCCATAGGTGGCGCGGACATAGTCTTCGACGATCGCCTGGAACTCCTCGGCGATGCGTTCACCTCGCAGCGTCACCGTCTTTTCGCCATCCACGTAGACCGGGGCGACGGGCACTTCGCCGGTTCCCGGAAGACTGATGCCGACGTTGGCCATCTTCGATTCACCGGGGCCGTTGACGACACATCCCATGACTGCAACGCTCATCGTTTCCACGCCGGCGTAGCGCGCCCGCCACACCGGCATCTGCTCGCGCAGGAAGGTCTCGATTTTCTGGGCGAGTTCCTGAAACACCGTGCTCGTCGTCCGGCCGCATCCTGGACACGCCGTGACCTGCGGCGTGAATGAGCGCAGACCCATCGTCTGCAGGATTTCCTGCGCGACGATGACTTCCCGCGTGCGATCGCCATTCGGCTCGGGCGTGAGCGAGACGCGGATGGTGTCGCCGATGCCCTGCTGCAACAGCACGCCCATGGCTGCTGTCGAGGCGACGATGCCCTTGGAGCCCATGCCGGCCTCGGTCAGTCCGAGGTGCAGCGGGTAGTCGCAGCGTCGCGCCAGCTCCGTATAGACGGCGATGAGGTCCTGCACGCCGGATACCTTGCACGACAAGATGATGCGTTCGCCAGGCAAGCCGAGTTCTTCCGCGCGCTGCGCGCTGCTTACCGCGGACGTGACCAGCGCTTCGCGCATGACATGCGCCGCATCCTGCGGCTGCGGCGCGCGCGCGTTCTCGTCCATCAGGCGAGCCAGCAAGTCCGCGTCGAGGCTGCCCCAGTTGACGCCGATGCGCACGGGTTTGTTCCATTTGAGCGCTTGCTCGATCATGATGGCGAACTGCGAGTCGCGCTTGCTGCCCTTGCCGACGTTGCCCGGGTTGATGCGGTACTTCGCGAGGGCTTGCGCGCAGTCGGGATAGGCCGTGAGCAGCTTGTGGCCGTTGAAATGAAAATCGCCGATGAGCGGCACGGTGCAGCCAGCGGCATCGAGCTGGTTGCGGATCGCGGGAACGGCCGCCGCGGCCTCCGCCGAATTCACCGTGATGCGCACGAGTTCGGAGCCTGCAGTCGCGAGGGCGCGGACTTGCGCGACGGTGGCCGCGACGTCGGCCGTGTCGGTATTCGTCATCGATTGCACGACGATCGGTGCGCCGCCACCGATGCCAATGCCACCGACGCTGGCGTGGCGCGTCCGGTGACGCACGATCGTCGATGTTGCAGGCGCGTTCATTGCAGCGTGAGCCGAGCGATGTTCTTGCGCGTGTACGGTGCGAGATCGATTGCCTGGCCACGATAGGTCAGCGTGACGACCCTCGCATTGCCGAGGGTCACCTCGAACGGCGGCGTGCCGCGCACCGGTTCAACTGAATTGGCGGCGACGAGCCTCGACACGAGCAGTTGTCCGCTGCGGTCGCGGATCTCGGTCCACGATGGGCCGGCATATTTCAGTACCAATTCCGCCACGGCTACCGCGGCTGCCTCAGGCGTCGATGGCGCCGATGTGGCCTCGGGTACGGGAGCGCTGGTGCTCGCGTTTGCGACTGTCGGCGGCTTTTCCTCCGGGACCGGCGCGGGGGTGCTGAGGGCGGGACGTCCTTCGCTTGCCAGTGGATTCGGTAGCGCTGTCACCGCCTTTGCATTTGGCCGTACTTCGGTCGCCGGCGCGCTCGAGCGTGGACCCTCGCCGAGTGACGACAGGCCACCGCGATACCACTCGTACGCTGCGGCCGCGATGATGCACGCGATCAGGGCCAATGGAATCATCCAGCGGGCGAAGTTGGGCTTCGACGCCGAGGAGTTGGGCAACTCCGCCATCATCGCGCCGGTCGAGTGCAGTGCCGGCGAGCCGAGGGCAGGTGCGTGGGCAGCGTCAGGCAAGTGCAACAACAGGTCTTCCGGATCGAGGTTGAGCAAGCGCGCGTAATTGCGCACGAACCCGCGGCTGAACGTGCGGCCTGGCAACTCGGCGAAGTTCTCGTCCTCCAGCGCCTTGACCTGTCGTGGGGCGAGCTTGAGTTGCTGTGCGACCTGGTCCAGCGACAGGCCCGCGGCTTCGCGGGCGCCGCGCAGGCGTGCACCCGGACCATCGATCGCGGGAACGGGCGGGACGTCTTCGCCGGGAAAGCGTTCTTCCGTCGCGGTCACTGACAGCCTTCGGTGTTGATCGCCTTGGTCTCCGGTGCGTCGGGATACCGATTGCGCATCTGCGAGACGTACGACAGCTCGGCCTGATTGTCGCCGAGCTTACGCTCGACGCACATGCCCAGATAGAGCACTTCCGGCTGCGGATTGGAAGTCTGCATCACGCCCTTCATCCAGTTGCGCGCATCGGCGTAACGGCCTTCCTTGTAGGCGATGAGTGCGAGGCCATACGCGGCGAGTTCGTAGCCGGGTTTTACGACCAGCGCCCGCCGGAAATAACCCTCCGCAACGCGCATATCGCCGATCGTGATGGCGCAGCGCCCGGCGTTGACCAAGGCGATCTCGGGGCTCTTGTATAGCGGGTTGCGCACGGCGATGTCGAACTGCTCCAGCGCCTCGCGCTCGCGCTTGTGCTGGCAGAGGTACCAGCCCCAGTTGTGGTGGATATCGGAATCGTTCGGCGCAAGTCCCAGAGCGCGCCCGAAACTCTGCTCGGCCTTGCGGTCCTCGCCCAGCACGGCATAGACCAGACCGAAGATGTTGTACGCCGGCGCATAGTTGGGGTCGAGCTTGATCGCGACATTGAGTTCGTCGAGCGCGATGTCCATCTGGCCGCGCTCGTAGTAGCCCGCCGCGAGGTCGGTGTGCAGGCGCGCTCGCTCCGCGGGAGGCGTCGGCTGCGGTTGCGCCAGCGTGGTGCGCGGCTGCGATGGACGCTGCTCCTGCTGTTGGGCCTCGGGCTTCTTCTCGGCGCTGCTGCAGCCGGCGAGATACGCGGCGGCAAGCAAGAGAATCGGTAGGGCGCGGATGAGCATGATCAGTGAGCGACCACGGGTTGAACTTTGATGGTGCGACGTTTCGTCCGATCCTGCACGTTGCCCGCGAGCTGGCCGCACGCCGCATCGATGTCGTCTCCCCGCGTCTTGCGGATCGTCGCGACGTACCCCGCATCGCGCAGGATGCGCTGGAACGCGACGATCCGGTTGCGCGAACTGGTATGGAATTCCGTGTTGGGAAACGGATTGAACGGAATGAGGTTGAACTTGCACGGCACGTCGCGCACGAGTTCGACCAACTCGCGCGCATGCTCCGGCGCGTCGTTGACGTGGTCCAGCATCACGTATTCGAAGGTCACGAAGTCACGGGGCGCCTTCTCGATGTAGCGCAGGCACGCCGCGAGCAATTGTCGCAAAGGATACTTCCTGTTGATCGGAACCAGCCGGTCGCGCAGTGCATCGTTAGGGGCGTGCAGGCTCACGGCCAGCGCCACGGGGCACGCATCGCGCAACCGGTCGAGGGCCGGCACGATGCCGGACGTCGACAGCGTCACGCGGCGGCGCGACAGCCCATACGCGTTGTCATCGAGCATGATGTTCATCGCCGCGACGACATTGTCGAAGTTGGCCAGCGGCTCGCCCATGCCCATCATCACGACATTGGTGATCGGGTGCCGACCCTGTTCGACCCATGGCGTTGCGGCACCATCGGCAAGCAGCGCGCGGTTGGCGTGCCACAGCTGGCCGACGATCTCGCCGACGCCGAGATTGCGGTTGAAACCCTGCTTGCCGGTCGAGCAGAACGCGCAGTCGAGCGCGCAGCCGGCCTGCGAGGAAATGCACAGCGTACCCCGATCATCCTCGGGAATGTAGACCGCCTCGATGGCATTGGCACCACCGACATCGAGTAGCCACTTGCGTGTACCGTCGCTGGCCGTTGTGTCCCGCACCACTGCCGGCGCGCGGATCTCCGCATCGCCGGCCAGAGCGGTCCGCGTCGACCTGCGCGAGGTCGGTCATCGCCTCGACGCGGTCGACCAGACCGCGATGGATCCAGCGCAGCGTCTGCTTCGCACGAAACGGTTTTTCGCCACGCCCGGCAAACAATGCGGTCAGCCCGGTTTGGTCGAAGTCGAGGAGATTGATCATCTCAGTACTTTGCCTTACGGAAATGGTTGACGACCATTTCCGTCACGATGCTCCCCTCGCCCGCCATAGCGGGAGAGGGGCTGGAGGTGGGGGCTGAGCTTTGCCAATTGCTAGTCATTTGTGAAAGCTCAGTAATCGCCTGCTGGCATGCGGCGATCGCCTACCTGCTGTGGATCTCCAGCGTCGGAAAGAAATACGCGATCTCGGTGCGGGCGGTATCGGGTCCGTCGGAACCGTGCGCGGCGTTCGCGTCGATCGATTCGGCGAAGTCGGCCCGGATGGTACCCGGCGCAGCTTTCTTCGGGTCGGTCGCGCCCATCAGGTCGCGATTCTTGGCGATGGCATTTTCGCCTTCGAGTACCTGGATCATGACCGGTCCGGAGGTCATGAAGCCGACCAGATCCTTGAAAAACGGCCGGCCCTGGTGCACCGCGTAGAAACCTTCGGCATCGGGTTGAGCCAGCCACGTCATCTTGGCCGCGACGATCTTGAGGCCCGCGCGCTCGAAGCGCGAATAGATCTCCCCGATGACGTTCTTGGCCACGGCGTCCGGTTTGATGATCGAAAGGGTGCGTTCTACCGCCATACTTTGGCTCCGACTGGATAAATCCGAGTAAATTCAAAATTATACCATGTCAGGGGGCCTCATTCGACCCGTCCCGCGCAATCGCCGCGGTACGGTGCATGCAGCGCTAATTCGCGGATTGCAAACGACAAAAGCCCGGCGATAACGCCGGGCCCCTGCGGTTTTTTGGGCCGCCGCGAAGGCGGCCCGCGACGCATGCCGTTCAGCTCATCATTCCCAACGCTTTTGGCAGCACGAGCGACATCCACGGCCAGTACGTCACCATGACCAGGAAGATCAGCATCGTCAGCAGCCACGGCCATACCGCGACCGTGAGCTCGGTGATGCCCATCTTGGTGATCCCGCTGGCAACGTAGAGGTTCAGACCCACGGGCGGATGGCACATGCCGACTTCCATGTTGACCGTCATGATGATGCCGAAGTGCACCGGATCGATGCCGAGCTTGATCGCCACCGGGAACAGGATGGGCGCCATGATCAGGACGATCGACGACGGTTCCATCACGTTGCCCGCGAGCAGCAGGAGCACGTTGACGAACAGCAGGAAAGCGACCTGGCCCAGGCCCTTGTCGAGCATCCATGCCGCCATCGCCTGCGGGATCTGCTCCGAGGTCATCAGGAACGAGAACATCACCGCATTGGTGATGATGTACAGCAGCATCGAGCTCATGTTCGCCGAATCGAGCAGCACCTTCGGCACTTTGCGCAGCGTCAGGTCCTTGTAGACGAACACTGCGACGAAAAACGCATACACGGCGCTCATCGCGGCGGCTTCGGTCGGCGTGAAGATGCCGGTGTAGATGCCGCCGATGACGACGACGATGAGCAGCAGGCCCCAGATGCTCTCCCGGAATGTGCGGAAGCGCTCGGCCCAGGCTGCCTTGGGCATGCGCGGATAGTTGTTCTTGCGCGCGCGCCACCACGTGGTGAGCCCGAGCATCGTCGCCAGCACGAGTCCGGGAACGACGCCGGCCATGAACAGCTGGCCCACCGACGTGTTGGTCGCCACCGAATACATCACCATGACGATCGACGGCGGGATCAGGATGCCCAGTGCGCCGGAAGTCGTGATCACGCCCGCGCCGAACTGCTTGGGAAAGCCCTGCTTGACCAT
This sequence comes from uncultured beta proteobacterium, assembly GCA_963726935.1. Lineage (GTDB taxonomy): Bacteria > Pseudomonadota > Gammaproteobacteria > Burkholderiales > Casimicrobiaceae > PALSA-1003. The sequence goes on along the minus strand of CAVSEH010000032.1, from coordinate 83,466 downwards.
CGCGGGGAGAATGATGGAACCGATGGCGACCACGGTCGCCGGCGAGGAGCCCGATACCGCGGCGAACAGCGCGCACGCCATGACGCCGGCGAGCGCCAGTCCACCGTGCCAGTGACCCACCATCGATGAGGCGAAGTTGATCATCCGTCGCGCCACGCCGCCGTGCGTCAGGAAATTGCCCGCGAGAATGAAGAACGGGATCGCCATGACCTCGAAGCGCTCGATGCCCGTGAACAGCTTCAGCGCCACCGACGTGATCGGCACCGTGGTCATCGTGAAGAGATACGTGAGCACCGTCAGGCCGAGCGAAATGGAAACCGGCATGCCGGTCAGCATCAACCCGAACAGCAGCAGAAAGATGATCAGTGGCGGCGGAGATGTGAAGGCCTGCCGCAAAACCGACCAGCGGCAATATCACCATCGCCGCCGGCAGAGCCGCCAGGAGGCGCATCGAGTTGCTCATTGGATTGCCTGCGGCGGAGCTCATGAGCGGCCCCCGGTCTTTACGTCAGCGGGATGCAGGTTGTCGCGCAAACCGAGCGGAATGATGTCGAGCGGCGAAACGTCCTCGAGCCCTTCGACGAAGCCGTGATCGTGATGCGGCAGCTCGCCCGTTTTGAAGAACACCCAGGCGACCTGCAGGAAGCGGAAACACATCAGGTACGAGCCCAAGGGTATGCACAGATAAACGATCCACAGCGGCAGCTCCAGGTCCGCCGAGACCTGCGAGGTGTGACCGATCGCCCATACGTAGTTGGCACCCAGCGAGCCGACGGTGACCGTGAACAGTGCGCCGGCGAGCAGGCCGAACAGCACGTATTTGCGGCGCACGCTGTCGGGCAGGCGATTGATGAGTACGTCGACCCCGACGTGGATGCCAGTACGTACGCCGTACGCTGCGCCGAACTTGGCCATCCAGATGAACATGTAGATGCAAAGCTCCTGTGCCCAGGAGAGGTGGATCGACAGCAGCCAGTCCTGCAGCCCGGGGATCGGCATGCCGGCTGCGTAGCGATGGATCACGGCGACGAACACGAGCAGCGTCGCCGCCCCGATCAGGGTGGCGATGATCCACTCCTCGAGGTGATCAAGAAATTTGAGCATTCGTTTTCTCCCGGGATCGCAGTGCGGTCGTCACGTCCGAATGTGAAAACGCCACTGTGGCCTTGCGTCCGACAGTGGCGTCCTGGTCATGCGCAGCCCGCGTCTAAGGCTTGAACCCGGTTTCCTTGTACACCGCGTCGATGACGTCCTTGCCGATCCGCCCTTCCATTTCCTTGTGCACCGGCACCAGTGCTTTTTTCCACGCCGCCTTTTCCTCGGTGGTGGGGATGATGATCTGCGTCTTGCCCGATTTTTTCACCGCCTCGAGCGCGTCGTCGTTTTCCTTCTTGGCGATGTCGTTCGCATATTTCGTCGCGTCCTTCATCGAGCTTTCGAGCGCGCTCCGGATGTCGGCCGGCAGGCCGTCCCAGAATTTCTTGTTGGCGATCACCGCATATTCGATCACGCCGTGGTCGGTCATCGCCATGTACTTCTGCACCTCGTACATCTTCTGCGTATAGAAGTTCGACGGCGGGTTTTCGGTGCCGTCGACGACACCCGTCTGCAATGCCTGGTAGACCTCGGAAAAAGCGAGTTTCTGCGGAATGCCGCCGAGCGCGCGTATTTCGGCCTCCAGCACGTTCGACGACTGGATGCGCATCTTCTGCCCCTTGACGTCGGCCGGCCCCTTGAGCGCCTTGTTCGCGCTGAAATCCTTGAAGCCGTTGTCCCAGTAGGCGAGCCCGACGATACCCTTGCTCTCCAGTTTCTTGAACAGGCTCGCACCGACGGCGCCCTCGGTCACTTTATGCAGTTCGGCAAAGTTGTCGAAGATATACGGCAGGTCGAAGACCTCGAATTCACGCACGCCCAGGGGTCCGAATTTCGCCACGGACGGCGCGAGCATCTGCACCGAACCAAGCTGCAGCGCCTCCATTTCCTCGCCGTCCTTGTACAGCTGGCTGTTCGGAAACACCTCGACCTTGACGCGGCCCTTGGTACGTTCCTCGGCGAGTTTCTTGAAGTATTCGGCGGCCTTGCCCTTGGGTGTATCCAGGGCGACCACATGGCTGAACTTGATGACGATGGGTTGCTGGGCGAGCGCAGTGCCCGCGCAGCCGATGAGCGCCGCCGCGGCGAGCGCGATCCATGAACGCAATTTCATTGATTCCTCCGGAAGATTTAGCGTGCGTGCAGCCTAGAATTGTAGGGGCATTTAGCCCCGGGACCTTGAGGCTTGTCAATCCAATGTCTCGCCGTGGAGCATTTTCGGCTGCCAGTCGACGGCCCAGCCCGTTTCGCCGGCCGCAGCCTGGAACGCGAGATCGACGCCGATGCCCGGGACGGCGGCGACCTTGTCGCCGCACCACACGAGCGGAAGTCCCTGTCGCTGCCACTCCGGCATTCCCGCATCCTGCAGCAGCTTCTTCAGTGCGCGTCGGGGCCGGTTGGCTGTAGTCTGCAAACGCTCGCCGCCGGCGCGGGGGCGCAACACGACCGGTTGTCGCGCCAGCAATTCTGCAGCCATGCCGCTGCCTCGCGTCGGCTCGAACACCAGCGTGCCGCCGGGAAGGTGTACTTCGGCTTCGCCGTGCCAAGCGTGGGCGAACGTCGCGGGCGTGGGCACATGGACCACGATCAAGCCGCGATGGCAGCCGATCTCGGCACCGTCGTGGTGGATGCGCGTGCGCGCATCTGCACGCACGGCGACGAGTTGCCGCAGCATGTCCGCCAGTCGCGCGGATGAAGGTGAGCGCAGCCCGTGACGGTGCAGAAACCAGCGCAGCAGATTCCGCGCCCGAGGCGGCGACAGCGCGCCGAGCCGGGCGCCATCAAGGCGCCCGGCGACGACCGCGCCTTGCGCGTCATCTTGGCCCAGTGCGTCGAGGAGCTCGCTGGCTTCGGCCTGGAGCGCTGCCGCGCGCGCAAGCGTCATGGGAAAACCGGGAAAATTCGCGGTCAGCGCCGGCGCGATCTCGTGGCGCAGGAAGTTGCGCCGGTGACGGGTGTCGTCGTTGCTTTCGTCCACGATCCACGCGATGCCGCGCTGCGCACCGTACGCTGCGAGCGTGTTCCGCGTGAGATCGAGCAGCGGCCGCCAGAGCGCAGGGGTGCCGGGCTGAAAGCGCGGCATCGCCGCCAAACCGCGCGGGCCGGCACCGCGCAGAAGCTGCAACAGCACGGTCTCGGCCTGGTCGTCGGCGTGATGGGCAAGCGCGATCACGCCGGCATCGATTCCCCGTAACGCGTGATAGCGCGCCTCCCGTGCCATGGATTCGAGGTTGGCGACGTGCGCGAGGCGAGGGGCCAGGGTACGGGTAACCAGGTCGACGCTACGCAGGGCGCATTGCTCGGCGCAAAACGTCGCCCAGCGGCCGGCGTGCGACGAAATACCGTGGTTCACGTGAACCGCGGACACGGTGACGCCGCGGGTTCGCGCAAGCGGCACCAGCGCATCGAGCAGCACCATCGAATCGATGCCGCCGGACAGCGCCACCGCGATCGATGCCGTCGGCGGGACATGATCGGCCAGCGCAGCGGCAATCGCCGCGTGGACCACGGCCACAGGGTCAGCCGGCGCTGAGTTCCTTGAACTTGCCATAGCCGAGCAGCTTGTCTTCGCGTGCTTCAAGCAGCGCGTCGAGCGGCCGCTCCGTCGCCTGGCGCAACGCCTCGGTGAGGGCCTTCTTGAGCGTCACCATCATCGCGGCGTGATCGCGATGGGCGCCGCCGAGCGGCTCGGTGACGACCTTGTCGATGAGGCCGAGCGTTTTCAGACGTGGCGCCGTGATGCCGAGTGTCTCGGCGGCCTCCTCGGCGTGCGAGGCGGATTTCCAGAGGATCGATGCGCAGCCCTCCGGCGAGATCACCGAATACGTCGCGTACTGCAGCATCAGGGTCGTGTCGCCGATGGCGATCGCCAGCGCCCCGCCGGAGCCGCCTTCGCCGATCACCGTGACGATGATCTGCGTCTTCAGTCCGGCCATTTCATAGAGGTTGCGGCCGATGGCCTCGGATTGGCCGCGCTCCTCCGCGCCGATTCCCGGGAACGCGCCAGGCGTATCGACGAACGTGAACAGGGGCAGCTCGAATTTTTCCGCCAGCTTCATCAGGCGCAGCGACTTGCGGTACCCCTCGGGGCGTGGCATGCCGAAGTTGCGGTGAATCTTCTCCTTCGTGTCGCGCCCTTTCTGGTGCCCGAGGATCATGCACGGTGCGCCGTTGAAGCGCGCCATGCCGCCGACGATGGCGGGGTCGTCGCCATAGCCGCGATCGCCATGCAACTCGTGGAAATCGGTGAACATGCCCGCGATATAGTCGAGCGTGTAAGGGCGCTGCGGATGGCGCGCCACCTGTGCGATCTGCCAGGAGGACAGCTTCGAGTAGATTTCCTTGGTCAGCTGCTGGCTCTTCTTGGCCAGGCGATTGATCTCGTCGGAAATGTCGACGGCGGAATCCTCGTGCACATACCGCAGCTCGTCGATCTTGGTTTGCAGATCGGCGATCGGCTGTTCGAAGTCGAGGAAGGTCTGCTTCAAAGGCGGGCGGTCGGAGGGAGTTAGGCGGCGATCATAGCGCAAACGCCGTGCCGGATGCCAACGGCGCGCCTGGCGTCAGGGCGGCTGCGCCAGCGCACGGCGCCCCGTGTAGGCGGCGAATGCCGCGTTGGCAACGACGGCCGAGAGGACGATCGTCGCGCCGGCGAGCGTCAACGCCGAAGGCTGTTCGCGCATGAATACCCAGACCCAGATCGGGCCCAGGATCGGCTCGAGCAACGCGAGGAGCCCGAGTTCGGTCGCCGACAGGTCGCGTGACGCCGCTGTCGCAAGGAGACAGCCGGTGCCGAGTTGCACGCAGCCCATGAATAGCAGCAGCGCCAGGTCAACCGGCGTCGCGGCGAACGGTCCGGCAAGCGCGAATGCGGGGATGAGCGTCCAGAGGCCGGCGATCATCACCATCGGCAGCATGTCGACCGTCGCGTGGAATTTGCGCAATACCGTGAGCTGCCCCGCGAAGCATACCGATACGCCGAGCGCCAGCAGATTGCCGACGAGCTGGCCGGCGTCCACCGCGCTGCCGAACATCACGAGGATGCCGCAGAACGCGATCGCCATCGCGATCCACGTGCGCGCGGGGACACGTTCGTGCAGCACGAACCATCCGGCCAGCGCCGCGAGGAACGGCGACACGCTCATCAGAACGAAGGTGTTGGCGACCGTGGTACGGGTCAGCGAGCCGATGAAGAAAAAGAATGTGCCGGCAAGCAGCAGGCCGGCGACGATCCCGGGGAGTCCTGCGGCACGGATCGCCTTCGGCATTGCACGGCCATGCATGACCAGCAGGACGCCCGCGACGAACAACGTCATGAACAACGACCGCCAAAAGACGATCTCCCACGGGTTGGTGATCGAAAGCTGGCGCACGAGAATACCGCCGGTGGACCAGCAGGTGGCGGCCACGATCATGAACAGGACCGCACGTCGATGTCGCGGACGCGGAGCCGATGATGAGGTGTTGGTCATTCGGAAAGGACCGGGGTGCGCAGCGACCAGGCGCGTCGCAGCAGCCATCAGTGCGATGGGCGGCTAAGATAACGCGATGCGTGCATTACGTCGAGCCGTCGACGGTCGACGCGAAGTCGCTGCTGAAATCGCGGCCCATCGCCGCCGCGATTCGCGCAAAGTCCTCTTCGGGTACGCGCAGGAACCCGAACCGGAACGCTGCACCCCAGTGTTGCTTGTTGCGGATGAACGTCAGGTCGCCGATGAGCGGTTTGATCGGCGCGTCGTGCGTCGGGAGGTATTCGATGGCGCGGCGGAACGGGCGAAGACCTTCACTCTGCTCGGCCTGGAAGATTTCCCCCGCGGCTATGCGGCCGATCGCGGTGAACGCCTGCAACGGTGCGCCATCCGGATGCTCGGTCCGCGGCGAGTAGAACGCGAAGCCGTCGCCCGGGCGCATGCGCTCCAGCGGACCGGCCTTGCCGTGATTGAGTTGCGTGAAGCCGCCGGCGACGCCGATGCTGACGTGGTTCTTCGAGACGACGCCGATCCAATACTGGCGCGGGTTCATGATCGTTCCTCCGAGGTCGCGCTGCGATGAGCCAACGATAGCAACGGCGGGCCGCGCTGCCCATACCACTTTCGGATGAGGTTACGTAAACTCGGGCTTTTGGCGGAGGTCGCATCATGACAGCGCACAAGATCGCGGTGATCGCCGGCGACGGCATCGGCAAGGAGGTCATGCCGGAGGGGATTCGTGCGCTCGAGGCGGCGGGGAAGAAATTCGGGATTGCGTTCCGGTGGGACGAGCTGCCATGGAGTTGCGACTACTACGCGAAGCACGGGCGGATGATGCCCGAGGACTGGTTCGAGCAGATTCACAAGCACGACGCGATCTTCTTCGGCGCCGTTGGTTGGCCGGCGACGGTGCCCGATCACATCTCGCTGTGGGGGTCGCTGATCCAGTGGCGGCGCGGCTTCGACCAATATGTCAACATGCGGCCGTGCCGCTTGATGCCGGGCATCCCGTCGCCGCTCGCCAACCGCAAGCCCGGCGACATCGATTTCGTCGTCGTCCGCGAGAACACCGAGGGTGAATATTCATCGGTCGGTGGCCGCGTATTCGAAGGAACCGAGCGCGAGACGGTGTTCCAGCAGACCATCTTCACACGCACGGGTGTCGACCGCATCATGAAGTTCGCATTCGAACTGGCAAAGACGCGCAAGGAGAAGCACGTCACCTCGGCCACCAAGTCGAACGGCATCTCGATCACGATGCCCTACTGGGACGAGCGCTTCCGCGAAATGGCCGCGCGGTATCCGGGCATTCGCACCGACCAGTATCATATCGACATCCTCACCGCGCATTTTGTGCAGCGACCCGAACGGTTCGACGTCGTCGTCGGATCGAATCTTTTCGGCGACATTCTTTCCGATCTGGGGCCGGCCGTGTGCGGGACCATCGGCATCGCGCCATCCGCGAACATCAATCCGGAGCGGAAGTTTCCGTCGACCTTCGAGCCGGTGCATGGCTCGGCGCCTGACATCGCCGGCAAAGGGATCGCCAATCCGATCGGACAGATCTGGTCAGGGGCAATGATGCTGGAACACCTCGGTCATGCCGAAGCCGGTGCGGCGGTCGTGCGTGCGATCGAAGCGGTGCTCGCGGACAAGGCGGCGCCACGCACGCCCGACATCGGCGGCAAGGCGACGACCGCCGAACTCGGCAGGGCTATCGCTGCTGCCATAGGCTAGGCGAACCCGTCATGGCGCCGCGCGTCTTGTAGGTGCGAAGTTCATCGCGCTTCTTTTGTGGCAAGATACGGGGCGCAAGAACAAGATCGGGCAAGGGGGTATTACCATGATCATCGGTGTTCCGCGAGAAACCCGGTTTGGGGAGACGCGCGTTGCCGCCACGCCGGAGACGGTGAAGAAGCTGGCGGCGAGCGGCAAGCATTCGCTGGTCGTCGAGGCCGGCGCCGGTGCATCGTCGAGCATCCCGGACACCGAGTTCCAGGCTGCCGGTGCGCAGATCGGCAGCGCCGATCAGGCGCTCGGTGCCGACATCGTGCTCAAGGTTCGCGGTCCCTCGGCGGAGGAGTTGCCCAAGCTCAAGCGCGGCGCACTGCTGATCGGCCTGCTCGATCCTTTCGATGCGGCCGCCATCCAGTCATTCGCGAATGCCGGCGTGACCGGATACGCGCTGGAGAAGCTGCCGCGCATCTCGCGCGCGCAGTCGATGGACGTGCTGTCGTCGCAGGCGAACATCGCCGGCTACAAGGCGGTGATGATCGCGGCCAACACCTACGGCAGATTCATGCCCATGCTGATGACCGCCGCAGGTACGGTCAAGGCGGCGCGCGTGCTGATCCTCGGTGTCGGTGTCGCCGGCTTGCAGGCCATCGCGACGGCCAAGCGTCTCGGCGCGGTCATCGAGGCGTCCGATGTGCGTCCCTCGGTCAAGGATCAGGTCGAATCGCTCGGCGCCAAATGGGTCGATGTTCCCTACGCCAATGACGAGGAGCGCAAGATCGCCGAAGGCGTCGGTGGCTATGCGCGGCCGATGCCCCCGGAGTGGATGGCTCGCCAGTCGGGCATCATCGCCGAGCGCTGCAAGGTGGTCGATATCCTCATCACCACCGCCCTGATTCCTGGTCGTCCGGCACCGAAGCTCATCAAGGCCGACACGGTGGCGGGGATGAAACCCGGCGCGGTCATCGTCGATCTCGCGGTCGAGCAGGGTGGCAACGTCGAAGGATCCGAACTCGACAAGATCGTGGTCAAGAATGGCGTGAAGATCGTCGGCTTCGCCAATCTACCCGCGCGCGTCGCGACCGATGCCAGTGCGCTTTACGCGCGGAACGTGCTCAACTTCCTCGCACTGTCGCTCAATGCCAAGACCGGTGACTTCAACGTGCCCAAGGATGACGAGATCATTCAGGCTACGCTGGTGTGCGAAAACGGACAGGTAGTCGTCGCCTCGAAATAGTAACTGACCCAGGGAGCATGCCATGACCGCAGGCGTTGATCCGATCGTCGTCAACCTCATCGTCTTTGTACTGGCTATCTTCGTCGGCTTCCAGGTCGTATGGAACGTGACGCCGGCCTTGCACACGCCGCTCATGAGCCTGACCAACGCGATCTCCAGCATCATCATGGTCGGCGCGATGCTGGCTGCAGGCGCGGCGGATCTCGACTGGGGCGGTTGGCTCGGCGTCATCGGTGTCATGCTGGTGTCGATCAACACCTTCGGTGGCTTCCTCGTCACCCGGCGAATGCTCGAGATGTTCAAGAAAAAGGAGCCGAAGGCCGGCGCCAAGGAAGCGCACTGACGTGCGCCGCATGAGCCCGCCGGGCCGCCCCAAGGGCCGAGTTTTCCAATGAGCCGGAGCGCGCTCCGCGAAGGTACGCCAATCAGACATCCCAGGGGATACCAATAAATGAGCGCCAATCAACTCGCACTGTGGTACCTGGTCGCGGCGGTGAGCTTCATCCTCGCGCTGAGAGGGCTGTCGAGCCCGCACACCGCCCGACGCGGCAATTTGTACGGCATGATCGGCATGGCGATCGCGCTGCTGGTCACGCTGGCGCTGGTCTACTCGCATACCAAGAACGTCTTGCCGATCCTGGTGGCGATGGCCGTGGGCGCGGCGGTCGGCGCCGTGGTAGCGAAGCGGGTGCAGATGACCCAGATGCCGGAGCTGGTCGCCGCGATGCACTCGCTGGTCGGCCTCGCGGCGGTCTTCATCGCTGTTGCCGCCGTCAACAATCCCTCGGCCATGGAGCTCGACGTGCCGATCACGTTCGGGCACAAGCTCGAGTTGTTCATCGGCACGTTCATCGGCGCCATCACGTTTTCCGGATCGGTGATCGCCTTCGGCAAGCTGTCCGGGCGCATTCGCAGCGCACCGGTGACGTTCGGCGGCCAGCATTTCGTCAATCTCGCCCTCGGCATCGTGATGATTGGCTGCGGCATCTGGTTCTGCATGACACCTGCGCCGGCGCACTGGACGCCCTTCATCATCATGACTGCGCTGGCGTTCCTGCTCGGGTTCCTGCTCATCATTCCGATCGGTGGCGCGGACATGCCGGTGGTCATCTCGATGCTCAACAGCTACTCGGGTTGGGCGGCAGCGGGCATCGGGTTCTCGCTGGACAACCCGATGCTGATCATCGCGGGATCGCTCGTGGGTTCTTCCGGCGCGATCCTTTCGTACATCATGTGCAAGGCGATGAACCGCTCGTTCTTCAGCGTCATACTTGGCGGCTTCGGCGGCGAGACTGCCGTCGCAGCCGGCGACGGTGCCCAAAAGCAGGTCAAGAGCGGCAGCGCCGATGACGCGGCATTCCTGCTGGCGAACGCCGATACGGTGATCATCGTTCCCGGCTATGGCCTAGCGGTCGCCCGCGCGCAACACGCGGTCAAGGAGCTCGCGGCCAAGCTGACCGAAAAAGGCGTGACGGTGAAGTACGCCATTCATCCGGTGGCAGGGCGCATGCCCGGCCACATGAATGTGCTGCTGGCCGAGGCAGAGGTGCCCTACGACCAGGTGTTCGAAATGGAAGACATCAACAGCGAGTTCGCGCAAGCCGATGTCGCGCTGATTCTCGGCGCGAACGACGTGGTGAACCCGCTGGCGGAGCAGAAGGGCAGTGCGATCTACGGTATGCCGATCATCGAGGCGCACAAGGCCAAGACGGTCATCGTGAACAAGCGCTCGATGGCGTCGGGCTACGCCGGCCTCGACAATCCGCTGTTCTACATGGACAAGACGATGATGGTCTTCGGCGACGCGAAGAAGATCGTCGAGGATCTGGTCAAGGCGGTGTAGCTGCGTCCGTTGCACAACGCGGAGCGGGACTCGCGAATATTCGGCGTCATCCCGGCGAAGGCCGGGATCCAATTGTAGTGACGGGTAGAATTGGGCCCCGGCCTGCGCCGGGGCGACGCTGAGGATTCCGTGCACGAGATAACCCACAAACCCATTTTCTGGATTGCGTTCGCCGCGCTTTCCGCGCTGTGCGGCGCATTGGCGTGGCGCTACTTCCCCGCCGCGCTGCCTCTTATCAATCTCGACGTCCGGATGTCGCGCGCCGCCGCGCTCGCGCAGGGTGTCGCGCTTGCCGACAAGCTGAAACTCGCCCCACCGAATGCGCGCGCCGCCGCAAGTTTCGGCCACGACACCGAGACGCAGAATTTCGTGGAGCTGGAGGCCGGCGGCAACGCCCGCTTCAGCGCGCTCTTGTCCGGCGACCTGTATTCGCCGTACTGGTGGGATGTTCGCCTGTTCAAGCCACGCGAAACCGCGGAGGTCCGCGTGCGCTTTCGCCCGGACGGCACACCCTACGGATTTGCTCGCCAGGTCCCCGAGACACAACCGGGGGCGGCGCTCGACGCCGACGCGGCCCGGGCGATTGCGGAGAACCGCGCCAGGGACGACTGGCACATCGACTTCGCGCCGTACAGGCGCCTCGAGCACTCGCAGGAGCGGCGGCCCAACGGTCGCGTGGATCACGTCTTCGTCTACGAGCGCGTGGCGGAATCTCTCGGCGACGGCAGATTTCGCATGAGTCTAGCGGTTACGGGTGACGAGTTCACGGGACTGATACATTTCGTCCACGTGCCCGAAGCATTCGAGCGCCGCTTCGCGGAGATGCGCGCGGCCAACAATGCGATCGCCCGGGTCGCGAGCCTGAGTGCTGGGTTGTTGTACGGCATCGGCGGCTGCGTGCTCGGCGCGTTGTGGCTGCTGCGCAAGCGTGCGTTGATCTGGCGGCAGGCACTCGTAGCGGGCGTGGTCGTGGCGGGGCTGAACGCGCTGGCGCTCATCGCCAACGCGCCGCAGGCGTGGTTCAGTTTCGATACCGCGCAATCCGAATGGGTGTTCTGGGGCCAACAGATCGGCGTGGCGCTGCTGATCCTGGTGGGTGGCGCGCTCGCGCTGGCGCTCGTGTTCATGGCGGCCGAGAGCTTGTCCCGCCAGGCGTTCCCCGATCATCCGCAGCTGTGGCGGCTGTGGTCGCGCGAAGCGGCACCCACGCCGTCGGTGCTTGGGCGCACGATGGGCGGCTATCTGTTCGTGCCGATCGAGCTCGCCCTTATCGTCGCGTTCTATTTCGTCACCAACCGCTATTTCGGCTGGTGGCAGCCATCGGAGTCGCTGTCCGATCCGAACATTCTCGGCAGCGCACTGCCGGCGCTGGCACCGATCGGCATGGCGCTCCAGGCAGGATTCATGGAGGAATGCTTGTTCCGCGCTGTGCCGCTGTCGCTGGCGGCGCTCATCGGTGCGCGCCTGGGCCATCGCCGCCTCGCGCTCGGCTTCGCCCTCGTGCTGCAGGCCGTGATCTTCGGCGCGGCCCACGCCAACTATCCTGGCTTTCCTGCCTACTCTCGACTCGTCGAATTGATCGGGCCGGCATTGATCTGGGGCCTTGTCTTCCTGCGCTTCGGGCTCTTGCCGACGATCACGCTGCACGCACTGTTCGATCTCGTGCTGATGTCGCTGCCGGTGTTTCTCGTCGACGGCCCGAGTGCGAGGCTCAACCAGGCGCTGGTGATTGCGGCCGGGATGGTTCCACTTGCAGTAGTGCTGGTGAGGCGTGCTCGCACCGGCGCGTGGCTGGTGCTGCCCTCGACCCTGCGCAACGGCGCATGGCAGCGCGAGCAGGCCGCGGAATCGGCCGGCACGGTCAAGGGCAGCGCCGCCGCGGGCGCCTGGACAAGCCGCGTGCAGCGGGCTCTTCCGCTGTTGGCTATCGCCGGCGTGCTCGCTTTCGCGCTGGCGGGCGATTTCCACGGCGACGCGCCATCGCTCGCCATCGATCGCGCTCAGGCGGAGGCGACCGCCGATGCCGCGCTCAAGGAACGCGGTATCACGCTCGGGCCGGAATGGAAGCGCATGTCGGCGACACGATATGCCGCGCAGGATTCCAACGGCTGGCTGTGGCAAAAATTCGTCTGGCGCGAAGGTGGACACGACATCTATGCCCAGTTGATGGGCACCTGGCTCGCGCCGCCACTGTGGGACGTGCGCTATGCGCGCTTCGATGTCGGCGACGTCGCCGATCGCGCCGAAGAATGGCGGGTCACCGTCGACGGCGCCGGCAAGGTGCGCCAGGTGCGGCATTCGCTGCCCGAGGGGCGACCCGGCGCCAAATTGGCGCAGGAAGATGCACGCAAGATCGCGCAGCGGGTGATCCGCGAACAGTTCGGCCTCGATTCCGCAGCGGTGCGTGAAGTGTCCGCCGAGCAGCAGGAGCGACCGGCGCGGGTCGACTGGCAGTTCACGTTCGCCGATCCGCGCGTGCCCGCCGGCAAGGGCGGCGAGGCGCGGGCGATCGTCGGTATTGCCGGCGACGAGGTTTTCAGCGCCGGTCGATATGTCTTCGTGCCGGAGGATTGGCAACGCGCCGAGCGCGAGCGCGGAGGGCGGCTGCGCGTGGCGAAAATGGGCATCGGTGTCCTGCTCGTCGTCATCGCCGTCGCGGCGCTGATCTCGGCCATCGTGGCGTGGAGTCGGGGACGCTTCGATCGCCGAGCGTTCTGGCTCGCGCTGCTCTGTGTCGGGGGCGCGCTGGCCATCAGTGGGCTGAATCAATGGCCGGCGGCGACGATATCCCTGTCGACGGCCGAGCCGTATCGCTTGCAGATGATGCTGTGGGCGGCCGGGACGGCGTTGTCGTTGCTGACGTTCACCCTGCTCATCGGACTGATCGCCGGCGTCGCTGCATGGGCAGCACGAGTGCATGCACCTGCGGATGTCAGCGCAAAGTCGTTGGCACTGCGCGGCACGGCCGCAGGCTTGTTCGTCGCCGGGATCACTGCTGTCGTTGGCGCGATGGGGACGCGAGATGCGCCCCATTGGCCACGCGCCGGCGACGAGATCGCGTGGGTGCCATGGATCGCATCGCTCACCTCGCCCTTTGCGCCGGTCATCGGCGGGATGGCCGTGACGGCCATGGTGTTGTACTGGCTTGACCGGTTCACCGATGGATGGCAACGCCATCGCGTGCTGACCTTCGTCGTGCTCGCATTTGCCGCGGGTGCACAGGCCGCACTGTCGGCGGACGATTGGACGGCCATCATCGCGGTGGGCATCGCGGTCGGTGCCTTGAACACGCTGCTGTTCGCGATGGTCTTGCGTTTCGACCTGCGCGTGGTGCCGGCCTTCGTCGCCGCACAGGTCGGCACCGCGATCGTGGCCGAGGCGTTGTTGCAGCGAACCGCAGCGGGCAACATGTTCGCGGCACTCTCACTCGCCACGACGATCCTGCTGGCCTGGATCGCGACGCGCTATCTCGTCACCGCGGGTATACCAGCGGCGGCGTCGGTGCGGCCGCTGGCGTCCACGGTGTCCTGACCTCTGCTTACTGGACCGAGACGCGATAGGGAATGACCTGATTGTCTGCGCGGTGGTACGCCGTGACGTTGCTGCGCGTCGCCCACGGAATGACCTGCCGGTGCAGCGGAATGTGATTGATCTCGGCGTTGTGCGCCGCGCTCGCGTCGCGGATTTCCTTCAGCCGCTGGTCGGGATTCATGTCCACCTTGACCTTGGCCGTCAATTCGTCGACCTTTGGGTTGGTGTAGCGTCCGTAGTTGTAGTCGCCGTCGCCTTTGCCGCTGTACGTCGAGAGGACCGGCTGCAGGATGAATATGCTGTCGGTCGAGCCGCCGCCCCATCCGAGCATGTACAGGCTGGTATCGGTCTTTTCGAGTTTCGGGAAGTAGTTTGCGCGCGGCATCGCGTTCACCCTGACGTTGACCCCGATCTGTGCCCACATGGCGGCGAGCGCCTGGCAGATCTTCTCGTCGTTGACGTAACGATTGTTCGGACAGTCCATGGTGACGTCGAAGCCCGCACCGTATCCGGCGTCGGTGAGCAGCTGCTTGGCCTTCGTCTTGTCGTAGGGCAACCGCTGTTCGAGCTCCGGCGTCGACTGCAGCGGGGACGACAGCAGCGCGCCGGAGGGCTGCGAGAGCCCGCGCATGGTCGTCGACTTGATCGCCTCGATGTCGACCGCCTGATACAACGCCTGGCGGACGCGCTTGTCCTTGAATGGATTCTTGCCCTTCACGCTCGAGTACAGCAGTTCGTCGCGATTCTGATCCATGCCGATGAAGACGATCCGGTTCTCCGTGCCCTCCAGCACCTTGATGCTGGAGTCCTGCTTCAGTCGCGGCACGTCCTGCGGGGGTGGATCGTTGACCAGGTCGACTTCGCCCGACAGCAGGGCCGCGACCCGGGTGCCGTCGGACACGATCGGCAGGTAGATCACCTCGTCGGCATTGCCCGTGAACAACCCTTCCTTGATGCCCCACCAGTTGGGATTCTTCGTCAGCACGGTCTTGATGTCGGGCTCGCGCGATTTCAGCATGTACGCGCCGGTGCCATTGGCCTGATGCGCGGTGATCATGTCCTCCTTCTGCGCAAAATTCTGCGGCTTGGTCGCTCGATTCTTCTCGCACCATGCCTTGCTCATGATGTAGATCGTCGCGAGGTGTTCCAGTTCGATCGGATTCGGCCCCGTCGTGGTGAACTCGACCGTCAGGTCGTCGATCTTCTTCGGCATCCCCGAAGCGTTGGCATACGCACGCAATTGCGAACTGTCTGAGCGCGCACGCTCGAAGCTGAAGACCACGTCGTCGGCCGTGAAGGGCGTACCGTCGTGGAACTTGACGCCGGGACGCAGCTTGAAGCGCCAAGTTGTCGGATTGACCTGTTGCCACGACACGGCGAGCGCCGGCTCGATCTTGAGGTCCTTGTCGCGCTGGACCAGCGTGTCGTACACGAGCGAATTGATATTGTTGGTCAGATTCTCGTTCTGGGAGTGTGGATCGGTCGTGTTCATGTCGCCGCGACCCGCCCAGCGCAAGGTCTTGGCGTCGACAGGGGCGGTCGCAAGGGCGAGGGCAAGCGTCAACAGGGCAAGGACGGACGCGTTCGGACGCAGCATGGCGGTTGTCTCCCACGGCAATTCGAAACGTAAATCATAACCCGGGCTGCGGGCGCGGAAGCGTTGCCGCTAGAATGCCGCACCTGCAAGGCCCCGCAATGAGCGCGACGACCGTCACCCATCGATTGTTATCCGAACTCGCCCTCGGCATGGCGGCGGACTGGCGCCCGCTCTCGGCGCGCATCGAGCGTGCCCGCGGCGGCAAGGCGCCGACGACGGAGATCGAGCGCCTGATCCGGGCCGTTGCGGCGTCCCGCGAGCGCGTCGCGTCACGCGCGGCGCGCGTGCCGCCGATCACATATCCGGCCGAACTGCCGGTGGCGTCGCGCCGCGACGAAATTGCCGCGGCGATTCGCCAGCATCCCGTGGTGATCGTCTGTGGCGAGACCGGCTCCGGCAAGACCACGCAGCTGCCGAAGATCTGTCTCGAGATCGGGCGGGGAACTCGCGGCCTGATCGGCCACACGCAGCCGCGACGTATCGCTGCGCGAAGCGTCGCGACACGCGTCGCGCAGGAGCTGGGGACCAGCATGGGCGAGGCCGTGGGTTACAAGGTGCGCTTCACCGACCGCACGCGCCCGGATGCCTTCATCAAGTTGATGACCGACGGCATCCTCCTCGCCGAAACGCAAAGCGACCGGCAACTCGCGGCGTACGACACGATCATCGTCGATGAGGCGCACGAACGCAGCCTGAACATCGATTTCCTGCTCGGCTACCTCAGGCGACTGGTTCGCGAGCGGCCCGACCTCAAGGTCATCGTGACGTCAGCAACGCTCGACGCCGAGCGCTTCGCCCGGCACTTCGGCCAAGGCGACCAGCTGGCGCCGGTGATCGAGGTCTCCGGCCGCACGTATCCGGTCGAGGTGCGCTACCGCCCGCTCACCACGGACGAGGACGACGACGAGGAAGAACTGGAAGGTGCCATCGTCGCCGCCGTCGAAGATCTGTGGCGGGCCGGTCCCGGAGACATCCTCGTGTTCCTGCCGGGCGAGCGCGAGATTCGCGAAACGTCGGAGTTGCTGTCGCGGGGTTTGGCGCGCCGGCCCTACGCCAGCCTTCTCGAAGTCCTGCCGCTCTACGCCCGGTTGTCGGTGGAGCAGCAGCAGCGGGTCTTCGCGCCCAGTGCCGGACGCCGCATCGTGCTCGCGACGAACGTTGCGGAGACGTCGCTGACCGTTCCTGGCATTCGCAGCGTGATCGATTCGGGCTTGGCGCGCGTCAAGCGATATTCGCTGCGCAACAAGGTCACGCTGCTGCAGATCGAGAAGATCGCCCAGTCCGCCGCGAACCAGCGCGCCGGTCGCTGCGGCCGGGTCGCCGCGGGTGTTTGCGTGCGCTTGTACGGCGAGGACGATTTCTCGGCGCGCCCACCGTATAGCGAACCCGAGATCCTGCGCAGCTCGCTCGCTGCGGTGATCCTGCGCATGGAAGCGCTGGACCTTGGCGCGGTCGACGCGTTCCCGTTCGTCGAGGCGCCAAGCCCGCGCGCCATCGCCGACGGCTATCAACTGCTGCAGGAACTCGGTGCCGTCGATGCGGTGCGGAGGTTGACGCCGCTTGGCCGGGAGCTCGCGCGGCTGCCCGTCGACCCCCGCATCGGCCGGATGATCCTCGCCGCGAAGGAGGCCGGCTGTCTTGCGGAGATGCTGGTGATCGCCAGCGCCCTGGCGGTGCCGGATCCGCGCGATCGTCCGCTGGACAAGCAGCAGGCGGCCGACCAGGCGCACCTTCGCTTTCGCGACGAGCGCTCGGACTTCCTGAGCCTCCTGGTGCTCTGGCAGTTCTTTGCGGACGCATTGTCGGCGAAGCTGTCGCATCGCGCACTCGTCGACCGTTGCCGGGCACATTTCGTATCGTACCTGCGGCTGCGCGAGTGGCGCGACCTCTACCAGCAGCTGTGCGAGCAGGTGCGCGAACTGGGTTGGCGCTGGACCGAAGCGCTGCCGGGCAAGGTCGATGACGCGCGCTACATTGCCATACACAAGTCGCTGCTTGCGGGCCTGCTGTCGAATGTAGGCTGCAAGTCCGACGAGGGGGACGCGTACCTGGGTACGCGAGGCATTCGCTTTTACCTGCACCCGGGTTCGGGCCTCGCGAAAAAGGCCGCGAAGTGGGTGTTGGCGGCCGAATTGACCGAGACGACGAGACTTTACGCCCGCAACGCCGCGAAGATCGAGCCCGAATGGATCGAGGCGATCGCCGGCGACCGGGTCGAGCGCACCTATTTCGATCCACACTGGGACAAGGCGCGCGGCGACGTGATCGGCGCCGAACGCGTTGCGCTCTACGGCCTCACGCTGGTGGCGCGACGACGCGTGGCTTATGGGCGGGTCGACCCGGCAGCCGCGCACGACGTGTTCCTGCGCGAAGCGCTCGCCGCGGACGAGCTCGCCAGCAACGCCCCGTTTCTCGCGCACAATCGCGCGCTCATGGCGGACGTCGCGGAGCTCGAGCACAAGGCGCGACGCCAGGATGTCCTCGTCGACGAAGAAGCGATCGCGGCGTTCTATGCCGCGCGGATCCCCGCCAGCATCCATTCCGCGGCCGGATTCGAGCGTTGGCGCATCGCGGCCGAGTCGCGGGAGCCGCGTTTGCTGTACATGACCCGCGAGGCGCTGATGCGCCATGCAGCCGCCGGTATCACGGCCGTGCAGTATCCGGAGTTCGTCGACATGGCCGGCGCGCGGTTGCCGCTGAAGTACCGCTTTTCCCCGGGGCATCCGCTCGATGGACTGACGCTGACCGTGCCATTGCCGCTGTTGAACCAGCTCGACGCCGCGCGTTTGTCGTGGCTCGTGCCCGGCATGGTCCGGGAAAAGCTGACCTGGTATCTCAAGGCCATGCCCAAGGCGTGGCGCAACCGCCTCACGCCAGTGCCCGAGGTCGTGACGTCGATGCTCGAGTCCGTTGCGAACGAAGCGGGTGGCGAGACGCGCGATGTGGCGGAGGCGTTGCGGTCGTACTGCGCCGTCCGCCTCAACACGTCGATACCCGCTGACGTCTGGGCGGGTGCAGTGATGCCGGCCCATCTGCAGGTGAACATCCGCGTCGTCGATGCGAACGGAACCGAGCTCGCCCAGGGGCGCGACCTTGCGCAACTGCGTGCGCAGCTGGGCCAGGCAGCGCAACTTTCGTTTGCCGCCGTCGGGCCGGCACTCGAGAGAAGAGGAATCACCCGCTGGGACTTCGGCGATCTGCCGGAATCGCTCTCGTTCGTGCGCGATGGCCGCCGCGTGACCGGCTACCCGACGCTCGTCGACGAAGGCGAGAGCGTGGCGCTGACGCTCTATGACACGAAGGTCGCCGCGGAAGCCGCCACGCGCGCGGCCGTCGTCCGGCTGATCCGGATTGAACTGAAGGATGCGGTCCGCCGCTGGGAGAAACCGCCTCCGGGATTCGTCGCGACTGCACTGCAGCTCAGGCCGGTGATGTCCGCCGATGTGCTCGTTGCGGATGTGATCGATGCGGCGTGCGCGCGCGCGTTTCTCGGTGACGATCCACTGCCTCGGTCGCCAGGCGACTTTGCCGAACAGGTCAAGCGGGCACGCGCGCGCTTGCCGGCGGTCGCGGAGGGTGCCTTTCGTTTGCTGGCTGCCATCGCGGCCGAACACCACGCTTTGTCGCAGCAGATCGCGGCGCTGCCGCCTGCGCGTTCGCGCTTCGGCGCCGACCTCGCCGCGCAGCGCGACGCGCTGGTCCGCGCCGGATTCTTCTCCACGACGCCCTGGCCGCAGCTCAACCATTTCCCGCGCTATCTCCAGGCACTGCAGCGGCGGCTGACCAAGGCGCTGGCCAATGCCGGCCAGGATGCCAAGCATGGTCAGGCCGTTGCCGCGCTTTGGGAACGCTATCGCGCCCGGGCCGAGGCCAATCGCTCAGCGCAGCGCATCGAGCCGGCATTGGATGCCTACCGCTGGCTGCTCGAGGAACTCAAGGTATCGCTCTTCGCGCAGGAACTCCGGACCGCCCAGCCCGTTTCCTTCAAGCGTGTGGAAAAGGCATGGGCGGACCTTTCCTCCGGATAAGAGGAGGCTATTCGCGTTGGCAGCCGGAAACCACGCGTGATACAGTCACTTACCACTTATGGGGCCCAAAATGCGGATACTGGAACGCTCGCGGGCGGCCGGGATAGTGCGCATGGCCGACAAAGGACCGAAAGCGTGAACGTGACGACGACCTCGGGCGAACGGGCAGTCCACCGTCCGTTGCCCAAGGATATGGCGCGAATTCTCGCCGATTGCCGGGATCTCGCCATCCATCGGCTGCTGCTGTCGTTTACGTCCATGCTCGATCGCGTCGGCGACCTCCTCATGGCCCGCGCCGAGCGTTCCGATGTCCGTGAAGAGCAGACGCTTTGCCTGGATGCCCGCAGCGTGCTCACCAACGAAGGCGCCAAGCTGATCGCGGATTTCGAGCGCCACCTGCGCCACCTCGTCGACGATCGCCTGAACGGCAAAGTTGCGGCGAAGGCGGATTTCTCCACGGTCGACGCCAAGCAGCTGACACTGATCGAGACCTCGACGATGGACGAATCGGTGCTGTCCAGCAATATCGTCCGTGTCGTCGAAAATCAATGCGAAAGCGAATTGCGCGACTTCAACCGCACGATCGGCTATCTGCTCGGCCGGCCCGATCTGGAAACCGCGGCGAATCCGCTGGCGCCCACGACGATCGTCGAGGCATTCACCGATGCGCTCCACGGCATTCCGGGCGATCAGCGCCTCAAGCTCGCCATCCTCAAGGAACTGAACCAGACCTCGCTCGGCGACATCAACGAGATCTATGCGGACCTGAATCGCCATCTGGACAATCTCAAGGTTGTGCCGAAGCAGCGTTCCCCGATCGTCAACCGTGGCGGCGGTGTCGAGCGCGGCGGCGCGACGGCAAGGGACACGGAGTGAACGCACCGCCGAGCGGCGGCGACATCGACCTGATGGCGGTCTTGCAACGGCTTGCCAATTCAGGCGTGCTGCGCGCCTCGACAGCGCCTGCGCCTGGAGCGGGTCAACCGAGCGGGGGCATGCAGTTCTCGGGCCTGGGTGCGGCTGCCGCCGCCGCGGGCTATGCGTTGAATATCCCCGGATCCGGTGGCGCGGCCGGTGGCGGCGTGTACTCGATGCCCGCGGGCGGCATGGTGTCCGCGCCGAGTGCAGGACAGTCGCCTCCCGCCATCGGGCAGTTCGGCGGGCCGCGCATCCTGGTCACCCCCGAATTGGGCGACGCGCTGGGTCGCCTGCAGCACGGCGAGACCGGCTTCGAATTCGCGGGCTCGCCGGTGCAATTCTCAGGGTTGCAGCAGGACATGCACAACGTCCTGCGCGATATCCAGGAATCACCGATCGGTTCCAAGGCCAATCAGCTCGAGGCGATGACCATCGAGCTGGTCGCCATGCTGTTCGATTTCATCTTCGAGACCAAGGACCTGCCCGACAGCATCAAGGCCCTCGTCGGACGGCTCCAGATCCCGGTCCTCAAGGCGGCGATGCTCGACGGTGCGTTCTTCTCGAAGAAATCGCATCCGTCGCGCCTGCTGGTCAACGCGCTGGCGCACGCCGGCATCGGCTGGTCGCCGACGATGGGTCACGACGATCCGCTGTACCGGAAGATCGAGAGCATCGTCCATCGCGTGCTCGACGACTTCGCCGACGACATCACCCTGTTCGACACGCTGCGCGAGGACCTCGAGAACTTCCTCGCGACCGAGGAGAAGACCGCCGAGGTCAATATCCAGTCGACGGCCGAACAGATCAATCAGCGCGATCGACTGGAAATTGCGCAGTTAATGGCGCGGTCGGAGATCGACCGGCGGCTCAAGGAGCAGGCGTCGCCGAATTTTCTGGCGAACTTTCTGCGCGACAAATGGCAGAACACGCTGGTGCAGGTCTATCTGCGGGATGGCGAGGAAAGCGAGGCGTGGGGCTCGGCGGTGTCCACGCTCGACGATCTCGTATGGAGTGTGCAGCCGAAACGCGCGACGGACGATCGCAAGAAGCTCGTGGCGATGCTGCGCAACCTGCTGCGGCGACTGCATGGCGGCTTGCACAATGTCGAGTGGGCGCCGGGCGAGCGCGAACAGTTCATGTCCAACCTCGTCGCGGCGCACGCCGCCGCGGTGAAGTCCAGCCTGGCGTCGACGCCGATGCCGACAACGGCCGTATCGGAGGCTGCTGCGGTCGCGGCCGCGGAAGCCTCCGCAAAAGGCGATGTCGAGGCGGCAAACAAGGCGCACGCGCTCGCGGTGGCCATGGCGCCGGCCCCGATACCGCCGGAGCCCGAGCCCGAGCTGGAAGTACCGCAGGACCGCTTTGCCGAGATCGCCGGCAGCCTCGAGCGCGGCATGTGGGTCGAGTTCGAAGGCGAAGACGGGCAGCTCGCCTTCGCCAAGCTGGCTTGGGTCAGCCCGTTGCGCGGAACCTATCTGTTCACCAACCGCCAGGGGCAAAAGGCGGTGTCGCTGACGGCCGATGAGTTGGCCGAGCGTTTCCGCAACGATCGCGCGCGTCTGGTCGAGGCCGAGCCCCTGATCGACCGCGCCTTCACGAGCATGATGGCGACGATCGAGGAGAAGTTCGGCAGCGAGGCCGTCGCCCAGCCCGGCTGATTCGCGTGCCGGTCAGCGTGGGTACGCATCGCAATAGACCACAGCGGGAACGGCGTGAGCGACGTCAGCGGCGCATGGTTTGACGAAGTCAACGTCGGCGACCGCTTCGGTGCACGGGTGACGGTTACGGACGCGCATCTCGTGCTTGGCGCCGGCTTCATCGGCGACTTCAATCCGCATCACGTCGACGACGAATACGCCAAGGCATCGCGCTTCGGTACGCGCATTCTGCACGGCGTGCTGACCAGCGCCCTGATGGGCGGACCGGTTGGCATGCACTTCCACGGCACGGCGATGGCTTACCTCGAGCACGCAGCGCGCTTCATGGCACCCGTGCGCCCTGGCGACACGCTGTCGACGCAATGGATCGTGACCGAATTGCATCCCAAGCCGCACAAGCAATGCGGCGTGGTGGTGATGGCGGGTGTGTGTCGCAACCAGCATGGCGAGATCGTCGCCGAAGCAGACGGCAAGATGCTCGTGCACGAGCGCCCGACCGCGACACCGCGGACCTAGGCTCTCAGTCAGGCGGTTGTCGCCAGCGCCTCCGCGATTTCGGCGACCAGTTCGGGTCCTTTGTAGATCAGTCCTGTGTAGATCTGCACCAGCGCGGCGCCGGCGGCGATTTTCTCGCGGGCATCCGCGCCCGACATGATGCCGCCGACGCCGATGATCGGCAGTGCGCCGCCCAGTTCCGCGGCAAGCGTGCGGATGACGGCGGTAGACTTCTCCCTGAGCGGTCGCCCCGACAGGCCGCCGGCCTCGTCGGCGTACGGCGATTTCGCGACGGCACTGCGGTCGATGGTCGTGTTGGTGGCGATGACGCCATCGATCTTGTGCGCGATCAAGGACCGCGCGATGCGCCGCAGATCGGCGGTGGTCAGGTCGGGTGCGATCTTGACCACCACCGGCGTGTATTTGCCATGGACCTGCGCGAGTCGCTCCTGTTCCGACTTGAGCGTGGTCAGCAAGCGCTCGAGCGCAGCATTGTCCTGCAGGTCACGCAGGCCCTTGGTGTTGGGCGACGAGATATTGACGGTGACGTAGCTGGCCTGCGCGTAGACGGCGGTCAGGCACGCCACGTAGTCGTCGATCGCGTGCGCGTTGGGTGTGTCGAAGTTCTTGCCGATGTTCAGGCCGAGGATGCCGCCGCGCGCGGACGCGAAGCGGGCGCGGGCGACGTTGCGCAGGAAGCGTTCGACACCCTCGTTGTTGAAGCCAAGCCGGTTGATGATCGCTTGGGCCTCCACGAGGCGAAACATTCGCGGCTTCGGATTGCCCGGCTGTGGCCGCGGTGTGACGGTTCCGCATTCGATGAAGCCGAAGCCCATCGTGGCGAGACCGTCGATATGCGCAGCATTCTTGTCGAGGCCCGCGGCAAGGCCGACACGGTTGGGGAACGTGAGCCCCATGACTTCGACCGGCGCCATCCGTACCTGGGGAGCGGCCAACTGCGCGATGCCGCAAGCGGCTGCGGCATCCAGGGCCCCAAAGGCGGCCTCGTGCGCGGTCTCGGGATCGAGCGCGAAGAGCAGGGGGCGCAACAGCGGATAGAGCATCGACTGCGGTGGGTTGTGGCGCGCGTTCGACGCGCGGGCGGATGATACCATCCGCCGCACTCACGAGATCGTCGATAACCGAAAAGGGGATGCGCAATAACGATGCGAACGTGGCTTCACTCCATGGGGCGGGCGCTGCTGTGCGTCCTGCTCATTGCCACCCAGAGTGCAGTGCTTGCCGCGGAAGCGCCGGCACAGGGCTATGCGGGGCGATCGGACGTGCAATCCTTCATTGCGGATATGGTCGCCACGGAAGGTTTCGACGCGGCGGCACTGCGGCGCATGTTCGTGCAGGTGAAGGCACAGCCCAAAGTCGTCACGGCGATGTCGCGACCGCTGCTGGCGCCGCCGAAGTGGTACGAGTATTCGCCGCAGTTCCTGAGCACGGCGCGCGTCGAGGCTGGCGTCGCATTCTGGCGCGAGAACGACGCGGCCCTTGCGCGTGCCCAGGCGCAGTTCGGCGTTCCTGCGGAGGTGATCGTCGCCATCATCGGCGTTGAAACCTTCTACGGTCGCAATACGGGCTCTTATCGGGTCATCGACGCGTTATCCACGCTTGCCTTCGATTATCCGCGCCGCGCCGAATATTTCCGCGGGGAGTTGAAACAGTTCCTGCTGCTGACACGCGAACAGGGCGTCTCGCCCCTGGAGCCCAAGGGATCTTTCGCCGGCGCGATGGGGCTGCCGCAGTTCATGCCCGGCAGTGTTCGCAGCTATGCCGTGGACTTCGACGGTGACGGGCGCGTCGATCTTGCGGGTGATGTCGTCGACGCCATTGGCAGCGTCGCGAATTATCTGGCCCGACACGGGTGGCAACCGGGCCAGCCGGTGATGCAGTTGCTTCGGCTCGATGCCGAAGCTCACGGCGCGCTCATGCAACAGTTCGATGGCGGCATGACCGAACGCCGCTCCATCGCGGCATGGGTCGGTGACGGGCTCGCCGGTTTCACGATCCCGGGCGACCTCGCGGCGGAGCGGGTGGGTCTGCTCCTGCTCGAAATGCCGGCGGAGCCCACTTATTGGATGGTGTTCAACAATTGGTACGTGCTGACGCGATACAACCGCAGCCGGCTGTACGCATCGTCGGTGTGGCAACTCGCGCAGGCCGTGAGCGCGGCGCGGGCGAGCAGTCTTCCGCCGCAATGACGCGCGCGTCAGCGTCGCTGCAACAGCATCCGGGCGTGCGCCGTCAGGCCGCGCGTGGACGCGTCGGCGCCATCGAGTTCGGTGCCGGTCCGCAGCGCGGCCGACAACGGATTCGCAAGCATCTTGCCGAGTTCGACGCCCCACTGATCGAAGGAATTGATCCCCAGCATGATGCCTTCGACAAAGGTCCGGTGCTCGTGGAGTGCAAGCAATTGGCCCAGCCGTCGCGCATTGAGTTCCGGCAGCAGGAGCATCGTCGAGGGGTGATCGCCGGGACATACGCGATGTGCGGCTTGCAGGCTGGCTTGCGCGCTGGCGATACCTTTGGCCTCGAGCTCGGCTCGCACGATGGCAGCGGAGCGGCCGATCATCAGCGCCTGTGCCTGCGCGAGCGCATTCGCAACGAGTATGGCCTGCTGATCGCCAATGGGATGTGCCGCGCGCAGCGGCACGACGAACTCGACGGGGACGGTCTGCGTGCCCTGATGCAGCCACTGGAAAAACGCATGCTGAGTGTCGGTGCCCGTCCCGCCCCAGAGGGCAGGGGTCGCTCCCGATTGCAGCGGGGAACCGTCGCGTGCAACCGACTTGCCGTTGCTCTCCAGCGCAAGCTGCTGCAGGTAGTTTGGCAGCAGCTGGAGCGAATGTGCGTACGGAACCATGATGCGCTGGGTGAGGCCCAGCCACTGCGCGTTCCAGAGATCGACGAGCGCCAGCAGGACCGGCAGATTGCGTTCCAGCGGGGCCTCGCGGAAATGGCTGTCGAGGCTCGCGCCACCGGCGAGCAGTTCGACGAACGATTCCCAGCCGCAGCGAATGGCAATCGGCAGGCCGGCGGCGGACCATACGGAATAACGTCCGCCAACCCAGTCCCAGATCGGCAGGACATCGCCGCCCGCGACGCCGAACGCGCGCGCAGCGTCAGCGTTGCCGGTGACCGCAACGAAATGCGATGACAGCCCAACCCCGCCGCCGAGCGCGCGCGTCAGCCAGTCGCGTGCCGCCTGCGCGTTGGCGAGCGTCTCGGTCGTGGTGAACGTCTTCGACGTGACGATGAACAGCGTCGTTGCCGGATCGAGGCCGGCGAGCGCACGTGTCAGGCTTTCCGGATCGACGTTCGAGACGAACGTGACGTCGACGCCCGCGGCGTTCGGCGCGCGGGGGCCGGCGAGCGCGTCGCAAACCAATCGCGGCCCAAGGTCCGAGCCGCCGATACCGAGATTGACGATGTGTCGCAGCGGTCGCCCGGTCGCGCCCACCCGTGTGCCACCGCGTATCTGAACGGTCAGTGCGCGCATGCGCACCTGGGTAGCGCGGATCACCTGCACGATATCCACCCCGTCGACCTGCAATGGCGTGTCGTCCTGCTGGCGCAATGCAGTGTGCAGGGCGGGGCGCCCTTCGGACAGGTTCACCTTTTCGCCGGCCATGAGCGCCGTGATCCACGCCGGAAGATTCCGTGCGCGCGCGTGCGCAACGAGCAGCGCGATGGTTTCGGGTGTCACCCGTTGCTTGGAAAAGTCCGCGAGCCAGTAATCCCAGGCGAGGGAGAGTTGCGCGAAGCGTTCGGGATCATCGTCGAACAACGAGGTCAACGATTTGCCGGCCAGCGCGTGACGATGCTGGGAGAGGGCCTGCCAGGAAAGAGGCGTCGACGGATCGTTGTTCATCGGAGGGAGGGAAGGGCGGCGCGTGGAACGTTCCACGTTGGTGCACGTGAGCATAATCGATTGGGCGCGCCTTGCAAACTCGATACAATCCAAGGAACCTCTGAATAAGACTTGCTCAGAGCTTCCCTACGATGGATGCTGCCGCCGACAAGGATCTGCCGCTCAAGGAGGACACGCGTCTGCTCGGACGATTGCTGGGCGACGTTCTGCGCGCGCAGACCGGTGAGGCAGGATTCGCGCGCATCGAAGCGATCCGACAGACGGCGATCCGCTTTCGGCGTGCGGGACCCGCCGATGCGCCGGCGGTCAAGCGCGAACTCGACGCGTTGCTGAACATACTCCCTATCGCGCAGACTCTCGAAGTCGTGCGCGGCTTTTCGTATTTTTCGCACCTGGTCAACATCGCCGAGGACGTGCACCAGAACCGCCGGCGACGCGTACACGCGCTCGCGGGTTCGCCACCGCAGAACGGAAGCATGGCGCGCGCTCTGGAGCGCGCTGCAGGCATGGGCGCTGACGGCACCGCGCTACTCAAGTGGTTTTCGGCTGCGCTGGTGAGTCCGGTGCTGACGGCGCACCCGACGGAAGTGCAACGGCGCAGCATCCTCGACTGCGAACGCGAGATCGCGCGACTCCTCAAGTGGCGCGACCGCGTCGATTTCACGCCGGACGAAGTCGCGGAGTTCGAATCCGGTCTCTACCGCCAGGTGCTTGGTCTTTGGCAGACCGCGATGTTGCGGTTGACGAAGTTGCGCGTGGCCGACGAGATCGAAAATGGCCTGGCTTTCTATCGGTACACATTCCTGACGGAAATCCCCAAGATCTACGCCGCGCTCGAGCAAACGTTGCGCCGCGATTTTGCGCTCGGTCGCGATGCGCGCTTGCCGCCTTTCCTGCGCATGGGTTCGTGGATCGGCGGCGATCGCGACGGCAATCCCAATGTCGTCGGCGATACCCTCGCCCATGCGATCGGCGCGCAGGCGACCGTCGCATTTTCGTACTATCTGGAACAGGTCCATCGGCTTGGTGCGGAATTGTCGCTGTCAGCGCGATTGGTCACGCCGACAAAGGATTTGCTCGCGCTGGCCTCGGCGGCGCACGACGCCAATCCGCATCGCGGCGATGAACCGTATCGGCAGGCGCTCGTCGGTATCTATTCGAGAGTGGCGGCCACGGCGAGCGCACTGGCGTCACTGGTGCCGCCGCTGGCGCCACAGGCACAACTTGCGCCCTATGCGACACCCGCCGAATTTCTTGCCGACCTCGAGATCATTCGCCAATCGCTCGCGGGTCACGGGGCGACGCTCCTCGCGGCCGGCAGGCTCGATCCGTTGATTCGTGCGGTCGAGGTCTTCGGGTTCCACCTCGCGGTACTCGATCTGCGCCAGAACGCGGACATTCACCAAGCAGTGGTGGCGGAGCTTCTTGCCAGGGCCGGCGTCGCGGACGACTACGAGACGTTGCCCGAGGAGGCACGCGTCGCGCTGCTGGTGCGCGAACTCGCCGGCCCGCGGCTCCTGTACTCACCCCACCTCGACTATTCGCCGCGCACCGCGTCGGAACTGGGCATTCTCAATGTGGCGGCGGACATCCACCGGCGCTATGGCGCCGCAGCGCTACCCAACTACGTGATTTCGAAATGCCAGTCGGTCAGCGACCTGCTCGAAGTCGGCATCATGCTCAAGGAGGTCGGACTGCTGCGCGGCGAGGAGCTGGCGCTCAACATCATCCCGCTGTTCGAGACCATCGATGACCTGAAACGCGCCGCCTCGATCATGAGCAGGGCATTCTCGCTGACGTGCTATCGACGCTGGCTCGCGGGACGCGACGACTGGCAGGAGGTGATGCTCGGCTACTCGGACAGCAACAAGGACGGCGGCTATCTGACCGCGAACTGGGCGCTCTATCGGGCGGAACTATCGTTGGTCGAAGCCTTCGCGGATCACGGCGTGAAGTTGCGCCTGTTTCACGGACGCGGCGGCAGCGTGGGGCGCGGCGGCGGACCGAGCTACGAAGCGATTCTGGCGCAACCCAGGGGCAGCGTCAGCGGAGGGCTGCGCATCACCGAGCAGGGCGAGATCATCGCCAGCAAGTATTCCGACCCCGAACTCGGTCACCGCAATCTCGAAACACTCGTTGCCGCAACGCTGGAAGCAAGCCTGCTCGACGCCGAAAAGCTGGGCAATCGCGCGCGCGACTACTACGCCGCGATGGATGCACTCGCGGCCTACGCGCTGGCGACGTATCGCGCGCTGGTCTACGAAACGCCGGATTTCGTCACCTACTTCCGTGCGTCGACGCCGATCGCCGAGATTGCCGAGCTCAACATCGGCAGTCGGCCTTCGTCACGCACGGCCTCGACGCGTATAGAGGATCTGCGCGCGATCCCGTGGGTGTTCAGCTGGGCGCAGTGCCGGCTTATGCTCCCGGGTTGGTTCGGTTTCGGCGCCGCAGTCGACGCGTGGCTCGCGGTCCGGCCGGATGGACTTGCGCTGCTGCGCGAAATGCACGAACGCTGGCCGTTCTTCCGGAGCATGCTCTCGAACATGGCGATGGTGCTGGCGAAGACCGACCTCGCCGTCACCTCGCGCTATGCCGAGCTCGTACCCGACGTGCGTCTGCGCGAGACGATATTCAGTCGCCTCGCGGCAGACCATCGCCGCACCATCGAGCTGGTACTGCAGATCACCGGCAAGGACACGCTGCTTTACGACAACCCGACGCTCGCCCGCAGCATTCGCGACCGCTTCCCGTATCTCGACCCGCTGAACCACCTGCAGGTCGAGTTGCTGCGCCGGCACCGCGCGGGGCAGACCGACGACCGCATACAGCGCGCGATACACCTCACCATCAACGGCGTCGCCGCCGGACTACGCAACAGCGGTTGAACGCGAAGTTCTAGTCGGCTGTTCCGTGTATCGGTTCCGGCGCCTCGTGCATCGTCACGGCTGCGACGGGTGCCGCCTTTGCACACGCGAGCAGGACGCCGGCGACAATCAGATATGAAACGGCGACCCACGGTGTCTGGGCGAGCCCGATCGCCTCGCCGTGCATGAATCCGAAGAAGGTGAGTACCGCGCCGGCTGCCGCGAATCCCGCTGCCTTGATGAATTCGCGATCGATGACATACACGGCAATCGCGCCCAGCACCAAACCGCCGACGATGGCGCCGCCCCCCATCACCGCCAGACCCTGGTACAGCACGCCGACCTGAGCCAACTTGTCGATGCCGATTGCCGCTGCGCTGGTGCCCGCGGCGCCGAGCGAACTGTCGATGAGCAGCTTGCCCCACGCGGCGAGGTGCGGCGTGAGCGCGAGAATGACCGCGGGCGCGTGGCTCCTCGGTGATTCCTGGAAAGCCTGCGCGCCGATCAGCATGCCGATGTAGAGCAGGATCGGTGAGATCGCAACGATCGGGATCAGCGAGGACACCAGGGCAATGACGCCGAACCACGACAACAGAATCACCGCGATGCCGGTGGCTGCGGAGTAACCCAGCCGTCCGCCCATGGCCTTCCAGCCCGGGTGCCCGATATATACCGCGTTGATGAACGGGATTGCCCATCATGCACCCGATCAGGCTGACGATACCGTCGGCGGTCAGCACACGCGTCGTCGGATAGCTGTCGCCGGCCGCGGCGGCGCTCTCGACGTTGTCCATCGCCTCGACCAGATCGTAGATCCCGAAGGGAATGGCCGTAACCAGGATTACGCCGAGAAATTCGAAGCCCCCGAACACGTGGCTCACGGCGGGCAGCGGCACCGAGAAGCCGAAGGTCGCCAGCGACTGCGTGACCTTGGCCATGCTCATGCCGCCAAAGCTCAGCCCGAGCGCGTTGGAACCCCACGCGATGATCGTTCCCGCGGCGATGGCGACCAACCCCGCCGGTATGCCGCGGAAATAGCGGACGCCGCCGAACCAGCTTGCCAGGATGATGGCGAAGCACACGATGCCGATCACGGGCGTGAGATACATCTCCTCCGCCGGGCGCATCGAAATGAACGCGATGGACACGCCCGCCAGCGTGCCGAGCAGCGCGGCGCGCGGCGTGATCCGGCGCACGTAGGGCGCGATGAAGCCGCCGATCATCAGCACGAAGCTCTGGATGAATACCCAAGTCAGCCCGGCTTCCCAACCCTTCACCGGGTCGCCGGTCTTGAGCGTGATCGGCAGCATGATCACGAACACCACGACGAACATGTGCGGCACGCTGATCCCCGACGGCAGCGCACAGACATCGGTGCGGCCGGTGCGCTGGGCTAGCCGGTAGGCGAGCCACGCGTAGTACAGCGTCGAGAGCGCCATCATGAGCCCGGCCGCCGGGACGATGCGCCCGAACACCAGGTCGTCGGGCATCTTGAGCACGAAGCGCAGCAGACCGGTGAGCACGAGCAGGTTGACCAGGATGTTGGTACCGAAACCGAAAAACGCGTTCCAATCGCCGGGCGTCCACCATGCGGGTTTGGCAGTCGTCGTCGTCATCGTCTTCTCCCTTGAGGGTTGCGATCGAGTTGGCCGGGCTCAGCTCATCGCCGCGAGCACGCGCGATGAATCGGATACCCAGCCGAAGATGCCGCCCTGCGCCTTGATCATGGCGAGGCCGGCAGCGTGGAATTCAGGAAAGTACGAGCCGCAGCAGTCGCCGGGAACGATGCACCGATAGCCGCGGTCGTTGGCTTCGCGCACCGTCGTGTGCACGCACACTTCGGTGGTGACACCACAGACCAGCAGCGTATCGACGCCACGGTTGTGCAGCAGCGTGTGCAGGTCGGTCGCATAGAACGCGCCCTTGCCCGGCTTGTCGACGACGGGTTCGCCGGGAAGTGGCGCAAGGGCGGCGATGATCGCGTGTCCGGGTTCGCCGCGGATCAGGATTCGCCCCATCGGGCCCATCGCCCCGATGCGGGCACTCGGCACACCGCGTTCGACCTTCGCGGCCGGTGCGTCGCTGAGATCTTGACGGTGGCCCTCCCGCGTGTGGATCACCAGCATCCCGTTGCGGCGGGCGGCCGCGAGCAGCATGCGGCAAGGCTCGACGGCGGCGGCAAGCAGCGAGACGTCGTTACCCAGCGACTCACCGAATCCGCCGGGCTCGAGGAAATCCCGCTGCATGTCGATGATGACCAGCGCCGTGTGCTCGAGATCACACGCAATGGGCTCAGGCTCTGCGTCGACGATCGTGGTCCGCATGGTCCCCGGAGCGGAATGAAGCGCACAGCAGCTGGCGCACTGCCGCGCTTCAACACGATGGACGTTGCAAAAAACAAACCACCTCGTTGCACGCGCACGTGGACAAGTTGCTCCCTGTCGATTCAACGCCTTGCAAGCGACGGCCGAAGCAGCACGGCGCGTGAGCCGGGTGTCGCGCTACATTTCCTGCGCCAGATCAGTGCGCTCGCGCGGCATTGGTGCGATCGACCACCGATTTCGTCGAAATCGAGATGGAACAATCCATGCTAGACAAGAGCGTCTGCAATAACGACGAGGAGACACTCATGCTGGATCGGACCGCGTTGAAATTTTCACACGTGAAGCCCGGTGATACTGAATTCAAAGGAGAAGGTCTTCGCGACTTCTTCAAGTATCGTGACCTCGGCATCGCCGAAGCGACCGCCGGCAAGGTGCTCGCGCAGCTGGTGACGGCCAATCTTGCACCAGAGAGAGGCACGGGTTGGCACTACCATGGGGCGGATTTCCATATCGTGCTCATGTTGAAGGGCTGGGCGCGCTTCATGTACGAGGACAAGGAGACGCTGGTGGAAGCCGGTGACTGCGTGCATCAGCGCCCGGGCATCGTGCACTACCTGTTCGATTACTCGCCTGACATGGAGTACCTGGAAGTGGTCGGACCGGCCGATTTCACGACGGTCGACGTGCTGCAAGGACCTGCGGTGGTGCCGGAGCCCAAGCCCT
Organism: uncultured beta proteobacterium; assembly: GCA_963726935.1. Taxonomy (GTDB): domain Bacteria; phylum Pseudomonadota; class Gammaproteobacteria; order Burkholderiales; family Casimicrobiaceae; genus PALSA-1003. Next base: position 51,067 of record CAVSEH010000032.1, on the reverse strand, counting down.
GGAAATGATGGAACTAGAACTCCATGTCGAGTTCGTCGATTTCCTCGGGCTCCCGCTTCGCGGCGGCGATCCACTCGATCATTTCGGGCAGCTTCATGATCAGCTCGCAGTAGGCGGTGCATCGCTTGTCGACGCCGACATCGTAGGTCAGAAAGCGCGTGACCACGGGCGCGTACATCGCGTCAGCCATCGACCGCTTGCCGAACAGGTAGGGTCCGCCGTACGTCGCGAGGCACTCGCGCCAGATCGCGGTGATGCGCTCGATGTCACCTTGTGCGCGCGCCCAGACCTTGTGTCCGGGAAACCTGCGCTTGAGATTCATCGGCAACGCCGAACGCAGGCTGCTGAAGCCGGAATGCATTTCGCCGCACACCGCACGACAATGTGCGCGCGCCGCGCGATCCGTCGGCAGCAGTCCGCTCTTCGGCTTGATCTCGTTCAGGTACTCCGCGATCGCCAGCGTGTCCCACACCTTGATGCCGTCGTGCGTAAGGCACGGCACGAGGATCGACGGCGAGAGCAGCAGGATCTCTTTGCGCGCGTCGGGATCGTCCGGCGGCACGACCAGCTCCTTGAAATCGAGCCCCGCGAACTTGGCGAGCAGCCAACCGCGCAACGACCAGGAAGAATAGTTCTTGCTGCTGATGGAAAGCGTTGCTTTGGCCATGACTTGTCGCTCCGGACGCGAGGCTGCACCGATTTGGCACGCCGCCGCGGTTTTCAAGGGGGGTCAAGGGCTCATTGCAAGCGACGTGCCAACCGGTACGCCGTGGGTAACACGCGGTTGCACCAATTCGCCGAGGGACGACTAACCTAATGCATGCAATAACGCGAGAAGGCAGCATGATCTATCAATCGTATCAAGCGCACGCCGACGGAATGTGGGGACTGCGCGCGCTCGCCACGGCGGCCATTCCCGTACTGGATCGAACGCGGCCCACGCTCTCCGGGGACCGCGCGCTGCGCAAGATCGCGGCCGCATGTGAAGTGTTCCTGCTCGCGGCCTTGACCCATCGCCGGCCGCCGTTTCGCATCGACAGCGTCAAGGTAGGTGAGGCGACGATCGCGGTCCACGAGGAAGCCGTCCATGCAACGCCTTTCGGAACGTTGCTGCGGTTCAGGAAGAACGTGCCGGAGCCGGGACCGCGCGTGCTGATCGTCGCGCCCATGTCGGGACACTTCGCCACCCTCCTGCGCGACACCGTGCAGACCATGCTGATCGACCACGACGTCTACATCACCGACTGGCACAACGCGCGCGAGGTGCCCGCTCGCCGCGGGCCGCGTTCGGTCTGGACGAATATATCGGTCACATCATCGACTTTCTCGGCGTCATGGGACCGGGTTCGAACCTCATGGCGATCTGCCAGCCGTGCGTCGCGGCACTCGCCGCGGTCGCGATCATGTCGGAAGACGCGCATCCGGCGACCCCCGCGAGCATGATCCTGATGGCAGGCCCGATCGATTGCCGCATCGCGCCCACGACGGTCAACAAGCTCGCGACCGACAAGCCGATCGAATGGTTCGAGCGAAACCTGATCTCGAAGGTGCCGCTGCGTTATACCGGCGCGATGCGCAAGGTGTATCCCGGATTCCTGCAGCTCTCCGCCTTCCTGAACATGAATCTCGAGCGCCACATTGCCTCGTTCCGCGGGCTGTTCGAGGACCTGGTCAACAACGAGACGGAAAAAGCGGAGGCGACGCGCAGTTTCTACAGGGAATACTTTGCCGTCGCCGATTTGCCGGCAGAGTTCTACCTGGAAACGGTGCAGCGCGTGTTCCAGGACTACGCGTTGGCGAAAGGGGAGCTCAAATGGAATGGTCGACCGGTCAACCCGGCGGCGATCCATCGCACGGCGCTGCTCACGATCGAGGGGGAGCGGGACGATATCTGCTCACTCGGGCAGACGCTCGCGGCGCACGATCTTTGCAGCGGCTTGCGCCAGTACATGAAGACGCACTACATCCAACCCGGTGCCGGTCACTACGGCGTATTCAGCGGCCGCCGCTGGACCGGCAACATCTATCCGGTGGTGCGGGACGTGATCCACGTATCGCGCTAGGCGGCACGCAGCGGGGGCTTGACAGCGAGGGGCTACCGTCTATAATCCGGGTACCGCATAGATATACGGTATTCTCGTGTCGCTCCCCAAACGTCGCCCGTACGCCCGTCCGGAACCGGTGCGCAAGGTCGCCCCAGAAGCGACGCGCCTGACTGCCCGCCAGCGCCAGATCCTCGACTGGATCCGGAGCTTCGTCGAGAGCAGCGGCATGCCCCCCACACGCGCGGAGATTGCCGAGGGTCTCGGTTTTTCGACGCCAAGTTCGGCCGAAGACCATCTCCAGGCGCTGGCAAAAAAGGGCGCGATCGAAATCGTCCCGGGCTCCGCACGCGGATTACGGCTCAAGGACTTGCCCGGCGTGCCTACGCAAGGGACGCTACCGCTAATCGGACGGGTTGCCGCCGGCAACCCTATCCTCGCGGCCCAACACATCGAAGCTCACTATCGGATCGATCCCGCGCTGTTTGCACCGCGCGCAGATTTTCTATTGCGGGTGCGCGGCAGCAGCATGAAGGACGCCGGCATCCTGGATGGTGATCTGCTCGCCGTGCACAAGACCGCCGAGGTGCGGCAAGGCCAGATCATCGTGGCGCGACTCGACGACGAAGTGACGGTCAAGCGCTTCAAGCGCCGGGCGCACGAAGTCACGCTGTTGCCCGAAAACCCGGAGTTCGCGCCGATCGTGGTGGATACGAGAGTGACGCCGTTCGCGGTCGAAGGCCTCGCGGTCGGCCTCGTGCGCGACGGCAAGACGTGGTGACGCTGGAGATGTTCATCGCCGTGGTTCGCTTTGTCGATGGCGGCACGGCCAAACCGTGGTGGGCGTTTACCGCAGAGCGCAAGCAACGCCGGCCTTGAATGTTTTGCGCTTCGCGGCGGCGATGCGTCTGCCGCACTTTCTCGATCCGACAGCAGGAGGATGCGACATGGTACAAGCCATTCCCGCCGGATACTCCGGTGTCACCGCCTATCTGATCATTCGCAATGCGGCGCGCGCCCTCGAGTTCTACCAGAGGGCGTTCGGCGCGACCGAAGTAATGCGCCTTCCCGGACCGAACGGCACGATCGGCCACGCGGAAATCCGCATCGGTGAGGGCCATGTCATGCTCGCCGACGAAAACGTGGAGATGGGCTATCGCAGTCCCGAAACCCTGGGTGATTCGCCGGTGAGCCTGATGTTCTACGTCGATGACGTGGACGCCCGCATCGCCCGGGCAGTCGCCGCGGGCGCGACTGTAAAGCATCCCGTCAAGGATCAGTTCTACGGCGATCGCAGCGGCAGCGTCACCGACCCCTTCGGCTACGTGTGGACGATCGCGACGCATACCGAAGATGTCGCACCGGACGAAATGCAGCGGCGCATGGCCGCCATGAAATGACCAGCGCACGTCGCACCAGTCTGCCTATAGCGATGCGCGCCGGCCGCGACGCGCCGGAGCGACCGATGCTCACGCTGTACGGCAAGCGCGGCTCGGGCTCGGCGGCTGCGGAAGCGGCGCTCGTCCTCGCGGACGTACCCTTCCGCATTGTCGAGACGGCCTCCTGGGAACGCAACGACGCGTTCGAGGCGCTGCTGAAAGTCAATCCGCTGGGGCAGGTTCCCACACTGCTGCTGGCTGACGGCACCGCATTGTCCGAGAGCGCTGCCATCCTGACGCACCTGGGCCTGACCTACCCGCAAAGCGGCCTGCTGCCGCAAGATCCTGCGGCACGCGCTCAAGCTTTGCGCGGCCTGGTATTCATCGCCGCCAACTGCTACGCCGCAATCAGCGTCATCGATTTTCCGGAACGATGGTGTGCCGACGCCGACAACGACGACGTGGTGAAGGAGCGCATTCGCGCCGGCGCACGCGCGCGCCTGCATCGTCATTGGGAGATGTTCGCGGATCTGTTCCCGGCGCGACCGTGGCTCGGTGGGCGCGAGTTGGGCGCGCTCGACTTGCTTGCCTCCGTCGTCTCCAAGTGGTCCGGCGCACGCAAGCATCTCGAGCAGAAGCGCCCCACGCTTTTCGCCACGCTGCAGCGGATCGAGGCACACCCGAAAGTCGCACCGGTGTTCGCACACCATTGGCCCCCGCAATAACAGTAGCAAAGTTGTAGCAAACCATCCGGTCGCGTTCGTCCAAGGTGGCGCCAATCGGGGCCGCCGTCCCGCGGCTACGCGGCCGGTCGTCTATAATGCGCGGATTGCCCGCCGTGCCGCTGCGCACGTGCGCGCAGTCGAACTCAACGCGATGCGCATACTGCTCAGCAACGACGATGGCTATTTCGCCCCAGGGCTGGAACGCCTCGCTGCCACACTCGCTGCGCACGCGGAGATCACCGTGGTGGCGCCCGAGCGCGACCGCAGCGGCGCATCGAACTCGCTGACGCTCGATCGGCCATTGACGGTGCGCCGCGCGCCCAATGGATTCCTGTTCGTCAACGGCACGCCGACGGACTGCGTGCATCTCGCCGTCACCGGCCTGCTCGACCACCTGCCGGACATGGTGATCTCCGGCATCAACCTCGGTGCCAACATGGGCGACGACACGATCTATTCCGGCACCGTTGCGGCTGCGACCGAAGGCTATCTGCTGGGCATCCCGTCGATTGCGGTGTCGCTCGCGAGCAAGGTGGGACGCCATTTCGAGACCGCCGCCGACGTCGTCGTCGAATTGCTCGAGCGGCAGCGCATGCAGCCCGCCGAAGCCTGGCTGCTCAACGTCAACGTACCCGACGTCCCGGCGGGTGAACTCAAGGGCCAGCGCGTGACGCGACTCGGCAGGCGGCACAAGGCCGAGCCGGTCATCAAGACGCAGACCCCGCGAGGGGAGACGTGCTACTGGGTCGGTGCCGCGGGCGCCGCGGCCGATGCAGGTGCAGGCACCGATTTCTACGCCGTCGACCGCGGCTGCGTCTCGATCACGCCGCTGCAGATGGATCTGACGCATCATGCCGAAATGGCGCGCGTGAGCGCGTGGCTGGAAGCGCGCGTGCAAAAGGCACCGGCATGATCGCGGGCGTCGAAAAGTTCGACGGCATCGGCATGACTTCGGCGCGCACGCGCACGCGCATGGTCGAGCGCCTGCGCGAACAGGGCATCGTCGACGAAGGCGTGTTGTCGGCGATGGGCGCCGTCCCGCGCCATATTTTTGTCGAAGAAGCGCTGGCGATCCGCGCGTACGAGGATTCGCCGCTGCCGATCGGTGCGGGACAGACGATTTCGCAACCGTACGTCGTGGCGCGCATGACCGAGTTGCTGCGTGCAGGCGGCACGCGGAATCGCGTCCTCGAGGTGGGTACGGGATGTGGCTACCAGACCGCCATCCTGGCGCTGCTCTGCGAAGAGGTGTACACGGTCGAGCGCATCGGCTCGCTCGTCGCCAAAGCTCGCCGCAACCTGCGCGCGCTCAAGCTCGGCAACATCCGCATCAAGCACGGGGACGGATCGACGGGACTGGGCGAGGATCTCGCTGTCGACGGCATCATCATCACGGCCGCGGCGAGGGAAGTGCCGAAGGCCCTGTTCACGTACCTCAACGTCGGCGGACGCATGGTCCTGCCTCTGGTGAGCCGCGGCGGCGACGACCGCGGAGTGCAGTTCCTGACCGTCATCGACAAGTCCGCGGACGGGACTCGCGAACAGACCTACGATGCCGTAAGGTTCGTCCCGTTGTTGCCAGGGCTTGCATGAGCGCAAAGGTACGCCGGTCATCGCGGCGCGATAGTAAGCCGATGCGCGACCAGCTTCGCCTTCTCGCTGTTCCTTTTGTTGCCGCGCTCCTGCTGACGGCCTGCATGACCCGTCCACCGGCCCCGGTCAGCGAGCGCACGCCGCTGGCGCCGTCGGTAGCCCCTGCGCCGCCGCCCATGCCAGCGGCAACGCCGCGCGAGCGCGAGGCGGCACCTCCTCCGACGTACACGGTGAAGCGCGGCGACACGCTCGCGCAAATCGCGCTCGACAACGGTCTCGACTACCGCGAACTCGCGGTATGGAACAATCTCGAGAATCCGAACGTGATCCGTGTCGGCCAAGTTCTGGTGCTCGCGGCTCCCGGAACCTCCACGTCGTCGTCGGGTGGGGCGGTGACCACGCCTCTGGTGACTGCGCCACCGATCGCGCCCAAAGTCGCGGAGACGGCCGGCACCCAGCCTGCGACGGTAATGCCGTCGGGGCGTGGCAATACGCCGACGTTCAAGGCCGAGCCGAAGGCACTGAAGGTTCCCTACTCGGACCAGGCGCTTGCCCAAATGCAGGCCATGCCTGTCACGCCGCCCGCGGCAGCACCACCTGCGCCCGTCGTTGCGGCGGCGGTCGCGCCACCACCCGCGGCTGCGCCTCCAGTGGCCGCGGCGCCCGCACCATTACCCCCGCGCCCCGAAGCCGCCCGCGTGCCCGAGATCGACGACGACAAGATCGAATGGGTCTGGCCGGCCACCGGGAAAGTGATCGCCGGTTTTTCCGACACAGCCAACCTCAAAGGTATCGACATCGCCGGCAAGTCCGGGCAACCCGTGGTCGCGAGCGCGGCCGGACGTGTCGTGTACGCCGGGTCCGGCCTGCGCGGTTACGGCAAGCTCATCATCGTCAAGCACAACAGCACGTATCTGTCGGCCTACGCCCACAACCGCGACATCCTGGTCAAAGAGGGCCAGCAAGTTGGCAAAGGACAAAAGATCAGCGAGATGGGCGACACTGACGCGGACCAGGTCAAACTGCACTTCGAAATTCGCAAGATGGGCAAACCGGTCGATCCCGCGAAGTACCTCCCGCCCGCATGAGCGCGACGGGCCGTCCCGAGCGCGAAAGTACTCCGGTACCCGCATGACGCCCCATCTCGCGCCTGACGACGAGGGGTTGCCGCCGGCGACGGAGCCGGATACGCGCACGCAAGAGCTGCCGCTCGACATGCCGGTCGTCGGTGTCGGTGCAGACTTTCTCAACGACATCACCCAGATCTACCTGAACGAAATCGGGCAGAACCCGCTGCTGTCGGCGGACCAGGAATTGCGGTATGCGCGGGCGACGCGCGAAGGCAACTTCGACGCCCGCCAGAAGATGATCGAGCACAATCTGCGGCTCGTCGTCAGCATCGCCAAGCACTACCTCAATCGCGGTCTTACGCTCGCCGATCTCATCGAGGAGGGCAATCTCGGTCTCATCCATGCGCTCGAGAAGTTCGATCCCGAGCGCGGCTTTCGCTTTACCACGTACGCGACCTGGTGGATCCGACAGTCGGTCGAACGGGCCATCATGAACCAGTCGCGCACCGTGCGGCTGCCGGCCCACGTGGTCAAGGAACTCAATGTCGTATTGCGCGCGCTCCGGCACCTCGAGACCCACGGCATGGCCGGAGAAAATCGCGAGCCCACGCTCGACGACGTGGCGCATCTGCTTGGGAAACCGGTCGAGCAGGTGCGCAAGGTGCTCGGCTACAACGAGCACATCACATCGCTCGACGCGCCGATCGATGCCGAAGCCGGCATCTCGGTGGGCGATCAACTCGCCGACGACGATGCACCGAGCCCCGAGCTGGTGCTGCACAATTCCGAAATCGAGGGTTGGATCAAGCAGTGGCTCGACGAGCTCTCGGACCGCCAGCGTGAGGTGATCGAGCGACGGTACGGACTTGCCGGCCACGACGTGGCCACCCTGGAGCAACTCGCCAAAGCGCTCGGCGTGACGCGCGAACGGGTGCGGCAGATCCAGTCGGAGGCGCTGGAGAAGCTGCGCACGCGCCTTCGCCGGCGAGGTTTGTCGCGCGACGCCCTGTTGTAGCGCTACGGCATTCGTGCCGTCGGTGACCGCGACCGGCGTGGCGCCGCGAGGGCGCGTCTAGCGAGGCTTCGCGATGTCGAGCGTCCGCGCTGCCGGCAGCGCTTCGACGCTCGCTCGCAACCTGGCGAGGACGGCTGAGCGCTGCTCGCCGCGCGGGCCGTAATGCAACTGGGCGTAGCTCTCGCCAATGGTGCGCAATAGCGCGCTCCATCGCGGCCAGCGCGCCGCAGCACGCTCCGCGTAATCGAGCGGCCCCTCATCCGGACGCCGGGCGAGTCCGGCCCGCGCTAGGCGGCGGCACGCGCGCCCCCACAGTGCAACCTCGGGCGCGACCTGCATGCGGCGCAGCCGCGCGAGGCCAAGCACGGCCATTCCCCACACGAAGGTAGTGAGTGCGATGACGAGCACGAGCTGCACCGGACGCGGATCCTCGAGACCGAGGTTACGCAGGAAATCGCGCTGTCGCTCAATGTTGAAACCGACGACACCGCGCTGCCACTGATAGTTGATCGCGTCCAGCTGCAACCGCAAGCTTTTCAGCCAGGTCATTTCCATGCGGGCAAGGTAGGGCACGGGTTCACCCGCCGGCAACGCGGCCCCCAGTCCCCGCTCGATGCGCGACGGTGCGACCGCGCCGGTTGGATCGAAGCGTCGCCATTGGCCATCGACGATTGCCTCGGCCCACGCATGCGCGTCGGATTGACGGACGATCATGTATTCCCCATCGGGCGCCATCTCGCCACCCTGATACCCCGTGACGACGCGCGCGGGAATGCCGGCCGCGCGAAGGAGCACCACGAAGGTGCTGGCGTAGTGCTCGCAAAAACCGCGACGCGTATCGAAAAGGAACGCATCCACCGGATCGGGGCCGTCGAGCGGTGGCGGTGTCAGCGTATAGACGTAGGGTTCCTCATGAAACCGCTGAAGGATCGCCGTGATATAGGCCTGGTCGGAATCGACACGCGCGCGAAGATCGCGCGCAAACGATGCGCTGCGGGCGTTGTTGCGGGGCAATTGCAGATTGTCGGTTGCATCTCCGGCCACGGGCAGCACGCTGCCACGCAACACGGACCGCTGAACGTAGCGCACGGCCTGCGTGACGGCGGTGCGGGCGAGCAGCTGCTGATCGTACGTGAGGAAGGCGATGTCGTTGATGGCTCCGGCACCGATGATGTCGTCGGTCGGTGGCCGTGGCAGTCCTGCCGCATGTTCGAGTGCAAACAGCCAGAGCTTGCCGTGCGGTTCAAGCGTGACCGTGTAGTCGATGGGCGCGCTCTCGCGCTGCGCGAATTTGCCGGCTTGCAGGCGAAAGGAGGCGCTCCACTCGCGACCGTTGAAGCGCGCGAACACCGGACCGCGCCAGTAGCGTTCGCGGGCGGGAGGGGGCGGTCCGCGAAAGTTGACTCGGAAAGCTACCGCGTCGGATAAGGATAGATCGCTAATCGCGCCCGGCGACATTCGGTCCGAGAGCCCGGTGCGGGCACCGGCATCTGCGGGTGACCCCCATAGCGGCCCGGCGAGGCGCGGAAACAGCACGAACACCAGTGCGGCGAGCGGAATACCCTGGAGCATGAGCCGGCCGGGCGTCTTCAGTTGGGCCCACCACGGACCGCGCAGCGCGGATTGGACGCGCAGCACGGCAAGCGAACCCCCGAGTGCAAATACCGTCGGCAGCGCGATGATTGCCGCGACGATCGTCTGCGTATAGAAGAACTGCGTTACCGCGAGGAACAGCGCCAGGCAGATGAGCAGCGTGGCGTCACGCGTGTTGCGCGATTCGATGAACTTGATGCCGACGAGGATGTACAGGAACTGCACGCACGGGTCGCGCGCAACGAAATAGCCGAGTTGCCAGCGAATGCCGAGAGCCGCAGCCAGCGCGAGCACCGGCAGCGCCAAGCGCCGCCAGCGGCCACCGCCCGTTTGCAGCGCGGGGAGGAGTCGAAGCAGCACGAGTCCGGTACCGATGATCGCCACCCATGGCAAAACGTCAGGCCACAAAGGCGCCTGGGCGGACAACAGCAACGCGGCCAGCCAGCCAGTTTGCGCGTAGGTCAGCGGTGCCGGCGCGGTTTTGACCTTCGTGGTCATTGGCTGTCTCGATAGCCCGAAGGATCGCCGGCCGGCGGAAAAAGCGCGAGCGCGGTCAGCGCGGCGCGACGATGTCCGGCGCCCTGGCCTTGTGGCAGGTTGGTGCCTGGCATGCGCAAGGCGAATGCGCGCACTTCGCGTTCGGCGGCCAGGATCCATGCGGCGAAACGCGATAGTCGCGTCTCGACATCGAGTCCAGGCGGCAAGTCCGCCCAATCGAGCTCGATCGCACCGCTGCCACCGGTGCCGTCGAATTGCTTGGTGTACCATCCCGCGCCGCGCGCCACAGCCTTCCAGGCGATACGGTGCGGTGGATCGCCGCGCTGGTAGTCCCGCAGCCCGGTCAATTCGGCTTCGGCGGCGCGCTCCGAACGATGCGCGTCCGACCCGCGGTGGCCCGGCGGCAACGGCGGAGGTGACGCTTCGGGTGCAGGATAGACGCTGGCCGTCAGTGGAAAATGGACGTACGCCCAGCCGTGCCACAGGCCCAAGGGGTAGTCGGTGGACAGGGTCACCCGACCCAGCGGCACCCGTCCGCGATGCCGCGCCGCAACGGTCAGCTGCAGCGGTCGCGTCGCGGCGGCCGGCAAATCCACTTGAACAGGCAAGCCGTCAGCCGGTGTGATGGCAATGCCCACGCGGTCGCGCCCGCCGCTCACCATCGATATCGTGAAATCCACGTGGCCGCCGGCGAAGGCTTCGCCCGCGACGAGGGGAGACACGGCGATGCCGGCGAGGTTGCGGAACGTCGCCAGCAGCGCCGCGGCGACCATGCCGCCAGCGAGGAAGGTGAGGGCATAGCCAAGCGACAGCGCGTAATTCATCGAGGTGAGCAGCATGATCGCCAAGGTCGCGATCAGGGCAATTCCTCGCCGCGTCGGCAGGATGTAGATGCGACTGTGGCGCAGCGTGACGGCATCGAGGTCGCCCGGCGTCAGGCGCCATAGCCGCTGGCGCCACTGCGCGAGCCAGGTCGCGGGGGAGATGCGGGTCGCAATTGCCGGATTCATGCGGCCGGCGTGATGTGGACGAGCGCCGAGAGCGCTACGGGAGGGACACCGAGCGCAGCAGCGCCTGCGCCTGTGCGCCGCCGGCACGTGCGCTGCCGGCAAGCCGGTGACCGGCGACCGCCGGAAACACCGCCTGGACGTCTTCGGGCAACACCATCGGCCGCCCGGCAAGCAGCGCCCAGGCGCGGCTCGCCGCCATCAACAGCAATCCGGCCCGCGGCGAGAGTCCGCGCTGCATTCGCGGTGCGCCTCCGCTCGTGCCCCGCGACGCGGCGAGCAAAGCCTGCACATAGTCGAGCAATGCGGGCGCGACGTGCACATCGGCCGCCTCGCGCTGCCACGAAGCCAGCGTTGCTGCGTCCGCGCATGGGTTGAGCTCGGGAATCTGCGCGCGACGGTCACCCGACATCAGCAGTTCGCGCTCTGCCGAGGGATCGGGATAACCGAGTTCGATCGACATCAGGAAGCGGTCGAGTTGCGACTCCGGCAGCGGATAAGCGCCGATCTGTTCGGTGGGATTCTGCGTCGCAATGACGAAAAACGGGTCCGGCAGCGGCCGCGTTACGCCGTCGATCGACACCTGACGCTCTTCCATTGCTTCAAGTAGCGCGCTTTGCGTCTTTGGTGGGGCACGATTGATTTCGTCGGCGAGTACGACGGAATGAAAAATCGGACCCGCATGAAAATTGAACGATTGCGTTGCCGGATCGAAGATCGATACGCCGAGCACATCGGCGGGCAACAGGTCGCTGGTGAATTGGACCCGCGAGTAGTGCAGTCCGAGGGCGCTGGCAAGCGCCTGTGCCAGCGTCGATTTGCCGACGCCCGGAATGTCTTCGATCAGCAGATGCCCTCGCGCCAGCAAGCACGTGAGCGCGAGTTTGAGGGAGGTCTCCTTGCCGACGACGATTCGCCCAAGTTCGCTGAGCACGCTCGCGAGCCGTTCGGGCACGGGAACGGCGTGGGTTTGGGCAGGGCGCAGTGTCATCCGGCAGAGGGGAGCAAGAAAGGTGCCACTATAGAACGCAATGCGTCGCTAGTCACGACCGCTGGCGCCGCGCTACACTCCGCTCGACTGCCCGGCGATGGTTTTGTCGCCGACCAGAGTGGACATCAGCCGCCATATCCCCGTGCAAACCGCGTTCATCACCCATCCTACGTGTCACCAGCACGACATGGGCGCGCACCATCCGGAGTGCCCCCAGCGTCTGGATGCCATCCAGGATCAGCTCATCGGCGATGGCCTTGATGGGTTCGTCGCACATCATCTCGCGCCCAGCGCGACGCGGGAGCAGCTCGAGCGCGTTCATTCCGCCGAGTACATCGATGAGATCGAAGCCTCCAGCCCGACGTCGGGCATTCATTACGTCGATCCGGACACCGCGCTCAATCCCTATTCGCTCACGGCGGCGCGCCACGCGGCAGGCGCGGTGGTGCTCGCCACCGATCTGGTCATCGGCGGCGAGTGTGCGTCGGCATTTTGCGCGGTGCGCCCGCCGGGTCATCACGCCATGCGCGGACGCGCGATGGGTTTCTGCCTGTTCAACAACGTCGCTGTCGGCGTCGCGCACGCGCTGGCGGCGCACGGCCTGGCGCGCGCCGCAGTCGTCGATTTCGATGTGCACCACGGCAACGGCACCGAAGACATCTTCGCCGGCGATCCGCGCGTCATCATGGTCGGCACCTTCCAGTATCCGTTGTATCCGTACTCCGGCGTCGAGCCGCTTGGTCCGAACATGCACAACGTCCCTTTGTCGCCGGGCAGCGGCAGCGACGCGTTTCGTCAGGCCATCACGGAACGCTGCCTGCCCGCGCTCGACGCGCATCGCCCGGAGATCATATTCATCTCCGCCGGTTTCGACGCGCATCGCGAAGATCCGCTGGCCAACCTCAAACTGACCGATGCCGATTTCGCCTGGGTCACCGCACAGATCGCGGCGGTCGCGGCGCGACACGCGAAGGGGCGCATGGTGTCGACGCTCGAAGGCGGCTACGCGCTGCCGGCGCTCGGACGCAGCGCGGCCGCGCACGTGCGCACGCTGATCGGTTCCTGAGCCGGCGAGCTTCTGTCACCGCCGTGCAACGTCGAGACTTCCTCACCGCGTGTGCGGCCATCGCCGGCGTCGCACACGTCGGTTCGTCGGGTGAGACGTGGGCCGCAACGACACCGCGGCTATACACGCGTTCGCTGCTGGTCGACGTACACGGCGACCCCGTCAAGGCCGCGAAGCTCGCCGCGCGAACGAACTATGTCTTCAACTATCCGTTCGGTGGCACGCCGTGCTTTCTGCTGGATCTCGGCCGGCCGGTCGGCGCGAAGGACGACCTGATGCGCGCCGATGGCGCTGCCTACGCCTGGACCGGTGGCGTAGGGCGCACACGTTCAATCGTTGCCTATTCCGCGATCTGCGCACACAAGCTCGCCTACCCGACGCGCGAAGTCAGCTTCATTCGTTTTCAGTCCGACCGCTCGCCGACCTCCGATGGCGACACGATTCACTGCTGCGCGGATCACAGCGTGTACGATCCTTCCGCGGGCGCACGCGTTGTCAGCGGGCCTGCACCGCAGCCGTTGGCGGCGATACTGCTCGACTACGATGCCGACCGCGACGAACTCGCGGCACTCGGCACGGTAGGCGCCGAGCAGTTCGACGCTTTCTTCAGCAAGTACGATTTCAAGCTGGCGCTCGAGTACGGACAGGGGCGCGCCAAGGCGCCGGCCGGGTCGACAACGATCGTGCGCGAGCTGGCGCAGTATTGCCGGCAGACCATCCGCTGCTGATGGCGCTGCACCGGTTCGCCAGCGTCACGCGTCCGCCATCTTCACGTAACCGGGTTGCGCTTCGACCCGCGCAAGCCAAGCGCGGACGGATGGAAACCGTGCAAGGTCGAACCCACCGTCCGGCGCGACATGCGTGTACGCGTAGAGCGCGATGTCGGCGATGGTGTAGTGACCGCCGACGAAAAACGGCTCGTGCGCCAGATGTTTTTCCATGACGTCCAGCGCGCGATAGCCACCGTCCATGCGCGAGTCGGCGAGCGCACGCTGCGACGCGGGGTCCGGGTGCAGCCGGCGGAGAAAACGCGCCACCGCGATGTACGGCTCGTGGCTGTATTGCTCGAAGAACAGCCACTGCATGACACGCGCCCGCTTCAGCCGATCGCTGGGCAGGAGCGGCGATCCGTCGGCGAGGTAGTGCATGATCGCATTGGATTCCGGAAGGAAGACGCCGGGCTCGACCTCCGCCACCGGCACCTGGCCGTTCGGATTCATCGCCAGGAACGCCGCCGTGCGTGTCGCACCGCCGCGCATCGGGACCTCGTGCCAGGTATAGGGCAGCTTGAGGGCTTCGAGCACCATGCGCACCTTGTGGCAATTGCCCGACGCTGACATGCCGTGAACCTTGACCATCATCGCCTCCTCGAGTGCCGCGCAAGAGACCGCTCTCCCGATTCTACTCAATTCCACTACAATCGCGGCGAGCATGCACAGAATGAATGATTCGCCTTCCCAATCGTCGCGCATGCCATCCGGCACCATTCCCGCGTCCGCCGCCGTCATCGAAGTGCGCGCGTTGCGCAAGTCGTACCGCAAAGTCGAAGCGGTGAAGGGCATCGACTTCGACATCGGCCGCGGCATGACGACCGCGCTGCTCGGCGGCAACGGCGCCGGCAAGACCACCACCTTGTCGATGTTGCTCGGTGTGCTGACGCCGACGGCGGGCACCATTCGCATTCTCGGCGAGGACATGCTGCGTTACCCCTATCGCGTGTTGCCGCGCGTCAACTTCACCTCGCCCTATGTCGACTTGCCCAAGCGACTGACCGTGCGCGAAAACCTGAGTGTCTACGCGCGCCTGTATGGCGTACCGAAGCCGGGCGTTCGTGCCGAAGAGGTGGCTGAGGAACTGGGCTTCGCGCAACTGCTGGATCGGACGTACGGGAATCTGTCGGCGGGGCAACGCACTCGCGTCAGCCTGGGCAAGGCGCTGCTCAACCGCCCTGAAGTGCTGCTGCTCGACGAGCCGACGGCGTCTCTGGATCCCGACGCGGGCGACAGGATGCGCACACTGCTCGAGAACTATCAGCGGCGCAGCGGTTGCACGATGCTGCTGGCGTCGCACAACATGGGCGAAGTCGAGCGCATGTGCGACGAAGTGATCATGCTGCGCGCGGGTCGCATCGTCGACCAGGGTTCACCGGCAGCGCTGCTCGAGCGCTACGGACGCGGCAACATGGACGAGGTCTTTCTCGACATCGCCCGCGAGCGCGCCGACGCGAGCCATGCGTCACCCGCGAGCGAACGCGCCGAAGGAAGCCTGTCGTAGCCATGATCGCCACCGCCGCGAGCGACTCGTGCAACCGCATTCTTGCGCTTGTGGAGCGCCACGCCTACCTCCTTCTCAAATCGTGGCCGCGACTCCTTTCGATGGCCTATTACCCCACGGTGACGATGATCCTGTGGGGTTTTGTGACGGTGTACCTGCGCCCGACGAGCAACTTCCTGGCAGACGCACCCGGGCTGTTCATCGGGGCCGTGCTGCTCTGGGACATCCTGTTCCGGGGCCAGCTGGGCGTATCGCTGACCTTCTTCGAGGAAATGTATTCGCGCAATCTCGGCAATCTGTTCGTGAGCCCGTTGCGTCCCTGGGAGCTGATCGTCGGTCAGGTGGTGATGAGCCTGCTGCGCACGCTGATCGGGGTGGGGGCAGCCTGCTTGTTCGCGTGGTTGCTGTTCCGCTATTCGATCTTCTCGTTGGGCTTTCCGCTGCTCGCGTTTTTCCTCAACCTGATCGTGTGCGGATGGGCGATCGGCCTCGCCGTCTCGGGCCTGGTCCTGCGCTGGGGTCTTGGTGCCGAGGAGCTCGCGTGGGCAGCGGTATTCCTGCTGGCGCCGGTATCCGGTGTCTACTATCCGATCGGTGTCCTTCCGGGATGGCTGCAGGTCATCGCGCACGGTATCCCGACCAGCTACGTGTTCGAGGGCATGCGAGCGGTATTGCTGCAACACGAATTCCGTACCGACCTGTTCTTTTCGGCGCTCGCGGTCAACGGTGTGTTCATGGCGATCGGTGTCATGCTCTACCTGCTCGCGATCGCTTATGCACGCAGGCACGGCATGCTGCTGCAGATGGGCGAGTAGCGACGCGACAATCATTGCGTGGGGCCGACCATCGCCGTATGCTGGGCACCCAAGGTTGGCGACGAAGCGAGGCACTGCCATGGCCAAGATCAATCTGTCCCAGCTGCCCGCGTGCGTGGAAGATGCTCGCCTTGCCTGGCTGGACACCGACCGCGGCCCTCCCGATCCAACGAAATATGCGGCGTTGCTGACGCGGTTGAATGGCGCACCGGCCAAGCTGCCGCCGCTGTATCGCGATGCAGCGGCCGAGCCCTTTCTCGCGGCGATACAGCACCTGGGCGCCGACAACTTCGCCGCGGTTCTGAAGAGCGATCCCAAACGCGAGAGCACGGGCGGTCTGATGCTCGACGTCGCACAGGCAATTCTGCAGCACGCGGACCAGTATCAAAAGCGGCCGCTCGCGGCATTCCAGGAGTTGATCAGCGATCTCTACGACGGCTTCCTGTCCGCGGAGGATCGACGCGGCGTCAAGACCCCGGACTTCGAGGTCATCGCGCCGCTGGTCAAGTGGGGTAGTCCGGATTCGGGACCGTACACGTGGCCCGTCGATGCGACGCGGACCTTCGGCCTGACCGTCGGTGTGGTGAATCTTCCGCCGTCCAATGCGCGCCTGGGACTATGTGCCTGGGCGGCCCTGGGTCACGAATGCGGCGGACACGACATCCTGCATGCGGATCGCGGCTTGCTGAGCGAGCTCGACGACCGCGTCGGCGCGGCGCTGGTCAAGGCTAAGCTCGGCACGCGCATGGCCAACTACTGGTCGTCGCGCATCGACGAAACGGCCTCCGACGTGCTCGGCGTACTCAACCTCGGGCCGGCGGCAGGCATCGGCCTGATCGCGTATTTCCGTGGCATCAATGCGGCGCTTGGATGGGGGCCGAAGCTTTCGAGCGAAGGACCTGCCGACGATCCGCATCCGGGCGACCTCGTGCGCGGGTACCTCGCCGCGGAAGCCGTGCGGCTCCTGCTGTTTTCCGGGGCGAAGGCGTGGGGGGATGCCATTGCGACGGAGGCCGACAAGGACGCCGCTGCAATCGTGCTTGCCGGCACGCACTTCACGCTCGCGCAGGTGAAGAAGGCGGCCAAGGTGGTTGCCGGCACGATAGCGATGACACGCCTCGACGCGCTCGACGGGCACGCGTTTGCGGAAATCCAGAACTGGCGGGACCGGGACGAAGACGTCGTCGCGAGGCTGCGCCCGACGCTGATCGCGGCCGTCGATGCGCCGGTGTCGTTCGACAGCGACGCCTACGCGGCGCACGTGGTTTCGGCCGCCGTGGTCCTCGCCCTCGAGGGTGCTGTACCGATTCCGCGGCTCTTCACGCGTATGCTCGCGGTGATGGACGCCATGCACGACGCCAATCCGTCGTGGGGTCCGCTGTACGTCGTGCATCCGGGCGACATTGCCCGCGATCTGGTGTTCGTTCCGCGCGCGCCGAAAGCGCGGCGCACGTAGTTCCATTCAACTATTCCTCCATTCCGATGCCATCGCCACTGCTGATCGCCCGCACACCCACCACCGAAATCACGTTGCTTCCGGGGATGTCCAACCGTCATGGCCTGATCACCGGTGCGACCGGCACAGGCAAGACGGTCAGCCTGCAAGTCATCGCGGAACGCTTCTCGGCCATCGGCGTGCCGGTATTCATGGCCGACGTCAAAGGCGATCTCGCGGGCATTTCGCAAAGCGGTGCCATGTCGCCCAAGCTGCAGCAGCGGCTGACGCAGATCGGCGCCGATGCGCCGGCATTCAGTGGCTTTCCCACGGTGTTCTGGGATGCGTTCGGCGAGCAGGGTCATCCGCTGCGCGCGACGATTTCCGATCTCGGGCCGCTGTTGCTGTCGCGCATCCTGAACCTCAACGACGTCCAGGCCGGTGTGCTGGCCATCGTCTTCAAGATCGCCGACGACAACGGCTGGCTGCTGCTCGACCTCAAGGATCTGCGCGCAATGCTCGCGCACGTGGGCGACAGCTCCAAGGACTACACCACGCGTTACGGAAACGTATCGGCGGCGTCGATCGGCGCGATCCAGCGCGGCCTGCTCGTTCTGGAGCAACAGGGCGCGGAGAAATTCATCGGGGAGCCGATGCTCAACATCGACGACCTGTTGCAGACCGATGGCGGCCGCGGCGTGATCAACGTGCTTGCCGCGGACCGGCTCATGCAGGCTCCTGCGCTGTACGCGACGCTACTGCTTTGGTTGCTGGCCGAACTCTACGAACGGCTGCCGGAGATCGGCGATCCCGACAAGCCGAAGCTCGTGTTCTTCTTCGACGAAGCCCATTTGCTGTTCACCGACGCGCCGAAGGCACTCCTCGATCGTATCGAGCAGGTTGTGCGGCTGATCCGCTCCAAGGGCGTCGGCGTGTTCTTCGTGACGCAGAACCCGCTGGACGTCCCCGACATCGTGCTCGGCCAGCTGGGCAATCGCGTGCAGCATGCGCTGCGCGCGTTTGCACCACGCGACCAGAAGGCGGTGAAGACCGCCGCGCAGACGTTGCGGGCAAACCCGGCGATCAATACCGAGCAGGCCATCACCGAGCTCGGTGTGGGCGAGGCGCTGCTGTCATTCCTCGACGAGAAAGGACGACCGACGCCCGTCGAGCGCGCGTTCGTGCTGCCGCCGGCGTCGCGCATCGGTCCGATCACGCCGGACGAACGCAAGGCGGTGATCGACAAGTCAGTGGTCAAGGACGCGTACGAAAAAACGGTCGACCGCGAGTCGGCGTATGAAAAGCTCGGTGGCCGCGCGGTGGCGAGCGGCGACGCCGCCGCCGCTCCCAAGCAGGGTGGTGGTGGCATTTTTGACGCGGTCAAGGACTCGCTGGGCGGCTTGATGCAGGGCAGCGGGCGCAAGGACAGCCTCATAGAGTCCGCCGCCAAGAGCGCGGCGCGCACCGTCGGCTCGAGCATCGGTCGCGAGATCGTGCGCGGCGTGCTCGGATCACTCCTGGGACGCAAGCGCTAGTTACTCAACTGCGAAGGCCGCGAGGGCACGATTGCATCTGCGCGATGCCAGTCGTATGCTAGAAGTGTGCGGGCACGCCGCCGTCACAGGGCGTGCTCACTGACCACGATCAGTCTGTTGCAAAGCGCCGAGGAGATTCACCTTGCCTGCGCGTCCAATCAGCACAGTGATCAAGCATCAGCAGCTTCTCGTTGCCGTAGCCAAGACGTCCGTCAGCGAGGCCGCACGGTTGATGGAAAAACACAAGGTCGGTGCGGTCATGGTTGTCGACGCGCACGGGCAGTTGAGCGGCATCTTTACCGAGCGCGACGCGCTGTTCCGCGTGCTCGCCGCGGGTCGCGATCCCGCGACGACACTGCTTTCGGCGGTCATGACCAAGAAGCCGCAGACGATTGCTCCCGACAGGCCGGTCGGGCATGCGCTGCACATGATGTACGAGAACGGCTTTCGCCACGTGCCGGTGGTCGAGCGCGGTCGGCCGGTGGGCATGATCTCCGCGCGCGACGCGCTCGGACCCGAGCTGCAGGAATTCGAATCCGAAGTGCAGCGCCGACAGCGGATCGGCGAGATATTGGGTTAGCGCCGCGAGGCCGCGGCGCGAGGCCGCAGCGAGGGGTTTCGTCAGTCGGGGCTAAGCAGAATCGCCGCGGCAACCTTGCGGCCTTCCGCCGCAAGGATGTTGAACGTTCGGCACGCGGCCGGGGTGTCCATGACTTCCAGACCGATGCGCGCATCGGTCAGCGCGCGCGTCAGGCGTGGATGCGGGAAGCGGATGGTGGCGCCCGTCCCCAGCAGGGCGACTTCGGGTCGCAGCGCGGCGATCGTGGCGAAATCCTCGGCAACGAGCGCATCGAACCCGTTTGGTGCCCAGCCGCTCACGATCTTCTCCGGCGTGACCACGATGTTCTCGCGATACTCGATGATGCCGAGGCGAACGAAGCCCGGCCCGTGTCCGGTGAAGACGTTGCCTTCGGGATTGCTGAGATGGAACTTCAAGCTGGGGCTCCGGGCGTCGCATACCGCCGCGGCAGACGGCATGGTGCATTGCGGTAAACTGTTAACTCCGTTAGCATTATAGCTTCGTCCCTTCTTCTACGTCGCTCGGACGGTTCCGGGCGCTTACGATAGAAAGACCCGCATGACTTCCTCCTCTGCAGTTGAATTCGCGCGTCTCAAGCGCCTGCCGCCGTACGTCTTCAACATCACCTCCGAGCTGAAAATGGCCGCCCGCCGACGCGGCGAGGACATCATCGACTTCGGCATGGGCAATCCCGACGGCCCGACGCCGCCGCACATCGTCGCCAAGCTGGTCGAGACCGTACAGCGCCCGGACACGCACGGGTATTCCGTGTCGCGGGGCATCCCGCGCCTGCGTCGCGCGATCTGCCAGTGGTATCACCGGCGGTGGGGCGTCGAATTCGATCCCGAGACCGAGGCCATCGTCACCATCGGCTCGAAGGAAGGAATTGCGCACCTCGCGCTGGCGACGCTCGGCCGCGGCGACACCGTGCTCGTGCCGAATCCGAGTTATCCGATCCACATCTACGGACCGGTGATCGCGGGCGCCGATATCCGGCAGGTGCCGCTGACACCCGGCGTGGATTTCTTCGCCGAGCTCGAGCACACGATCAAGATGAGCTTTCCCAAGCCCAAGATGCTCATCCTCAATTTTCCGGCCAATCCGACTGCGCAATGCGTCGAGCTGCCGTTCTTCGAGAAGATCATCGAGCTGGCGAAGGAATACGGCATCTACGTCGTGCACGATCTCGCCTACGCAGACATCTGCTTCGACGGCTGGAAGGCGCCGTCGATCATGCAGGTGCCGGGCGCACGCGACGTTGCCGTCGAATTCTTCACGATGTCGAAAAGTTACAACATGGCGGGCTGGCGCATCGGTTTCATGGTGGGCAATCGCGATCTGGTCAACGCCTTGGCGCGCATCAAGGGCTACCACGACTACGGCACCTTTACGCCGATCCAGGTGGCGTCGATCGCCGCGCTGGAAGGGCCGCAGGATGCGGTCGGCGAAATCGCGATGAACTACCAGAGGCGTCGCGACGTGCTCTGCAAGGGTCTGCACGAGGCCGGATGGATGGTCGACATCCCGAAGGCGTCGATGTACGTGTGGGCCAAGATCCCGGAGGCGTACGCGACGATGGGCTCGCTGGAGTTCACCAAGAAGCTCATCGAGAAGGCCAAGGTGTCCGTGTCACCGGGCATCGGGTTCGGCGAATTCGGCGACGGGCACGTGCGCTTCGCGATGATCGAGAACGAAAGCCGCACGCGACAGGCCATCCGCGGCGTCAAGCAGATGTTCCGCGACGACGGCAGAATCTAGTGGCGCAGGGTGCCATGCAACCGATGCGCGTCGGCCTGCTCGGCATGGGCACGGTCGGACGCGGCACGTGGGACGTGCTCAATCGCAATGCCGAAGAAATCGCCCGCCGCGCCGGGCGCCCGATCCGCATCAACTGGATCGGCACGCGTACGCTTGAACGCGCGCGCACGGCGCTGGGTGCCAGCGACGGAGTCCAGGTGACGACGGATCTCGCCGCGGTCGTGGCGCATCCGGATGTCGACATCGTCGTCGAACTGATCGGCGGGATCGAGCCCGCAAAATCGTTGGTGCTCGATGCGATCGGTCGCCGCAAGCACGTGGTCACCGCCAACAAGGCACTCCTGGCGGCGCACGGCAACGAGATTTTCGCGGCGGCACAGAAATCCGGCGTCATGGTCGCGTTCGAAGCGGCCGTCGCGGGCGGCATTCCGATCATCAAGGCATTGCGCGAGGGCCTGACCGCGAATCGGATCGAATGGATCGCGGGCATCATCAACGGCACAAGCAACTTCATCCTGTCGGAGATGCGCGCGACCGGCGCCTCGTTCGGGGACGTGCTGGCCGAGGCGCAGAAGCGCGGTTATGCGGAGGCCGATCCCACCTTCGACATCGAAGGCATCGACGCCGCGCACAAACTGACGATCATGTCGGCCATCGCCTTCGGCGTGCCGATGCAGTTCGACAAGGCGTACACGGAAGGCATTTCGCGCCTGACTCGTGAAGACATTCGCTATGCCGAGGAGCTCGGCTATCGGATCAAGCTGCTCGGAATCACGCGGCGAGCATCGGTCTCCGGACGAGACGGCATCGAGTTGCGCGTGCATCCGACGCTCATACCGGAGACCCGCCTGATCGCCAACGTCGAAGGGGCGATGAATGCGGTGCTGGTGAAAGCCGACGCGGTCGGGCCAACGCTCTATTACGGCCCTGGCGCAGGTGCAGAACCGACCGCGAGCGCGGTCATCGCCGATCTCGTCGACGTTACACGGATGCACACGGCCGATCCGGAGCACCGCGTGCCGCATCTGGCGTTCCAGCCGGATCAGCTGTCCGCCATGCCGTTCCTGCCGATGGGCGAAGTGCAGACCAGCTATTACCTGCGCATGCGCGTGCTCGACCGTCCTGGCGTGCTCGCCGACATCACGCGCATCCTGGCGGACCGCGAGATTTCGATCGATGCGATGATCCAGAAAGAGCCGCCCGAAGGGCAGGATCGGACCGATATCATCATGTTGACGCACTTGACGGTCGAGAAGAACGCGATCGCGGCGATCGCCGCGATCGAGGCGCTGCCCACGGTCAGCGGCAGCGTCGTGCGCATTCGGCTGGAGGAGCTGAATTGAATCCTGCGCACGTAATAGATGCGCGACTTTCCCTCACCCGACGCACTCTCGTGCGTCGGCCTCTCCCCAAGGGCGAGGCGAGGAAGGTAACCCCTCACCGCGAGGGCGAGGCGACGAAGGCAACCCCTCTCCCCCGGGGAGAGGGGCAGGGGTGAGGGCAGCGCATTGATGCGATATGTAAGCACCCGCGGCGGCATGCCGCCGCAGCCGTTCACGGCCATCCTGCTCGAGGGATTGGCGCCCGACGGCGGACTTGCGGCGCCGGAGAGCTATCCGCGATTCAGCAGCGAAGATCTGGTGCGGTTGCGGCCGCTCGGCTATCGCGACCTGGCGTTCGAGATCCTGTCTCGCTACATGGACGACCTCGCGCCGGCCGACCTGCGCGCGATCATCGATCGGACGTACACCGCTGCGGCCTTTGGCAGCGACGAAATCACGCCCGTCACCACGCTGGAGCCGGGGCTGCTGCTGTTGCGCGCGTCGACCGGTCCGACCCTCGCGTTCAAGGATGTGGCACTGCAGTTGCTGGGCAATCTGTTCGAGCATGTGCTCGCGAAGAAGGGCACGTCGCTCAACATCCTGGGTGCGACGTCGGGCGACACCGGGCCGTCGGCGGAGTACGCCATGCGCGGCAAGCGCAACGTCGCCGTGTTCATGCTCACGCCGAACGGGAAAATGAGCCCGTTCCAGGCCGCGCAGATGTACGCGCTGCAAGATCCGAACATCTTCAACATCGCCATCGACGGCGTATTCGACGACTGCCAGGATCTCGTCAAGGAGGTGGCGTCCGATGCGGAGTTCAAGCGCCGGTTTCGCATCGGCACCGTCAACTCGATCAACTGGGCGCGGGTGGCGGCGCAGGTCGTGTATTACTTCAAAGGCTACTTCGCCGCGACGCGCGACAACGACGAGAAGGTCTGCTTTGCGGTGCCGTCGGGCAATTTCGGCAACATCCTCGCGGGCCATGTCGCGCGGCAGATGGGGCTGCCGATCCACAAGCTGATCCTCGCCACCAACGAGAACGACGTGCTCGACGAGTTCTTCAAGTCCGGTCGCTATCGCGTGCGCACGGCGAGCGAGACCCAATCGACGTCCAGCCCGTCGATGGATATCTCGAAGGCGTCGAACTTCGAGCGTTTCATGTTCGATCTGGCCGGGCGCGATGCCGGCGTGGTCCGTGCACTCTGGGATCAAGTCGAGCGCGCCGGGGGATTCGACCTCGGGGCGACGCCACTCGCGCAAAAGCTGCGCGGGGCCGGCATCGTCTCGGGTCGCAGCTCCCATGCGGATCGCGTCACGACCATCCGCGACGTCGCCAGGCGCTACGGCATGATCATCGATCCACACACGGCCGATGGCCTCAAGGTCGGTCTCGCCCATCGCGAGGCCGGCATGCCGCTCATCTGCATCGAAACCGCGCTGCCGGTGAAATTCGCGGCGACGATCCGCGAGGCGCTTGGGCAGGACCCGCCCCGACCCTCGGCGTATGCGAACCTGGAATCCTCGCCGCAGCGTTTTGCGACCTTGCCGGTCGATGCCGCCGCGGTGAAGTCCTATATCAGCGAGCACGCGCTCGCGTAAGCGGCGCCCCTTGACTGCCACCATGCAGCTCTGGCGCGACTTCTGGCGCAACATCCGCAGCGGCCTGCGCGTTGCACTCGGGCTGGCCGTCTCACTGTTCGATTTTCGCGTCAGTGTGCGGCAACTGCTGCTGGTTCTCGTCTTCAACGTCGGCATCGGTGCCTACGTAGACTACGTGCGCGCCGGCCCCGATCCGGTGCTGTCGATATATGCGATTGTCTACGAGGGATTCATGGCGGCGGTGTTGCTGCTCATGGGAGCGCTGCTGAGTGCCGCTTTTCGTCAGCCGCATCTCCGCCTCGCTGTGCCGCTCATCGTACTCGCCGCTGAGCCGGTGCTGAGCGCGTTGTCGCTCATTCTCACGTTGCCCGGCGCGCAGGGTGTCCTCTTCGGTTATTCGTTCCAGCTGATCGGTTTCTGGGTGCTCATGGCATGGCTCGCGCTCATCTACTGGCGCGCGATGGCGACGGCGCTGATGCCGCAGCGGCCGCGATTCTGGCGCCGCTCGCTGGGTGGCACGGTGCTTTTGCTCGTCGGCGTGCCGATCGCACTGTGGGCGCATCAACCTTGGTGGCACGAAGCGACCCGTGGCTCCGCCGAAGATGCGCGCTATGTGAGCCCGGTCTCCGAGGAGGCAATCGCGGCGCAGCAAACGCTGCTCGGCGACGCCCTCGACGAATTGGAGGACGAGCGGCCGCGCATGACGGACCTGTACTTCGTGGGCTTCGCGCCCTACGCCGGGGAGGACGTTTTCCGCAGAGGACATGGAAGTGGCACGCGACCTGTTCGACGACCGCTTCGATACCGATGGCCGCTCGATCGTCCTGATCAACAATCCGCGGACGGTGTTGGACCAGCCGCTGGCGACGGTCACCAACCTGCGCACGACCCTCAACGAGATCGGTGCGACGATCGACACGGACGACGATGTCGTGATGGTGTACCTCGAGAGTCACGGAACCCGCGATCATCGCCTGATAGCCGATTACTGGCCCTTGCAACTCAACCCGGTGACTCCGCGGCTGCTGCGCAGCATGCTCGACGAGTCCGGTATCAAATGGCGCATCATCGTCGTGTCGGCGTGTTATTCGGGGGGATTCATCGACCCGCTCAAGGACTCGCATACCCTGATCATGACCGCTTCCGCTGCAAATCGGACGTCCTTCGGCTGCGGCAGCGAAAGCGAGGCGACGTACTTTGGCGACGCGCTGTTCCAGCACGCGCTGCGCTTCGACGATTCATTCGTCACGGCGTTTGGCAAGGCACGCGAACGCATCGCCGACCGCGAGCGCGCGGACGGCGTGAGCCCGCCATCGGACCCGCAGATCTATGTCGGCGAAGCGATGGCCGCGAAGCTGCCACAACTCGAAGCGGTGCTGCGCGCTCGGCGAACCGGCAATACGATCTGGTTCCCCAAGGATATTGGTAGAATTCCCCGTGAATGCACGCACCGGACCCGGTGCGTGCTTGTCCGAAAGACCCGCATGGAACCTACCCGTTTGACGCCACGGCCGCTGGCCGGGCTCAAGGTCCTGGAGTTGGGACAACTGATTGCCGGCCCGTTCGCGGGAAAGGTGTTCGCCGAGTTCGGCGCCGAAGTGATCAAGGTGGAACCGCCTGCTTCCGACAGTGCACCGGGGGGCGATCCATTGCGCCAATGGCGGCTGCTCCATGAGGGCACGTCGCTGTGGTGGTACGTGCAGGCGCGCAACAAGAAGTCGATCACCATCGATCTGCGCAAGCCGGAAGGACAGGAGATCGTCCGGCGCCTCGCGCGCGACGCCGACTTCGTCATCGAGAATTTCCGCCCGGGTACCCTGGAGAAGTGGGGCCTCGGCTACGACGCGCTCGCTGCCACCAATCCAGGTTTGATCATGATCCGGCTGTCGGGATTCGGGCAGACCGGCCCCTATCGCGATCAGCCCGGATTCGGCGCCGTGGGCGAATCGATGGGCGGCATGCGGCACGTCACCGGCTTTCCCGATCGTCCGCCGGTGCGCATGAACATCAGCATCGGTGACGCGCTCGCATCGCTTCATGGCGTGATCGGTGCGCTCATCGCCTTGCATCATCGCGACGCGAACGGCGGCAAGGGGCAGGTGGTGGACGTGGCTCTCTACGAAGCCGTGTTCAACATGATGGAGAGCCTGGTGCCGGAATACGACCTGTTCGGCGAAGTTCGCCAGCGCATCGGCACGGGTCTCACCAACATCGTTCCCTCGAACACCTACACGACGCGCGACGGCCAGAGCGTGGTCATCGCCGGTAACGGTGACAGCATCTACAAGCGCTTGATGCATGCGATCGGGCGCGACGACCTCGGCCAGGACCCCGCGCTTGCGACCAACCGCGGACGTGTCCCGCGCACGGCCGATATCGACGGCGCCATCGGCGACTGGGCCGCTGCGCACGATCTGCTCGACGTCCTCGCCGCATTGAAGGCGGCGGACGTCCCGCACGGCAAGATCTATAGCGCCGCGGACATCGTCACCGATCCACAGTTTCTGGCGCGCGACATGATCCGGCAGATGACGCTGGCCGATGGGACCAAGCTGAAGTTGCCCGGGATCGTGCCGAAACTGTCGGCAACGCCGGGCACGATCGAATGGGTCGGACCGAAGCTCGGCGAGCATACGTCCGAAGTGCTGACCGATGCGGGCTACAGCGTTGCCGATATCGAACGGTTGCGCGCTGCGGGCGCGATTTGAATCGAGGACCACACCATGGCTAAGCGCGTTTTCATCCACGATGTCGTGGCCCGCGATGGCTTCCAGATCGAGCCGAATTTCATTCCCACCGAGCGCAAGATCGAACTCATCGATCTGCTCTCGGCGACGGGCGTCGCCAAGATCGAAGCGACCTCTTTCGTCTCGCCCAAGGCCGTGCCGAATCTGCGCGATGCCGCCGAAGTGATGGCCGGCATCCGTCGCAATCCGGCCGTCACCTACGTGGCGCTGATACCCAACGCGCGGGGTGCCGAACGGGCGCTGGCGGCGGATGTCGACGAGGTGGTCATGGTCGTCTCGGCGTCGGAGACGCACAACCGCGCCAACGTGCGCCGCAGTGTCGCGCAATCATTCGAGGGATTTCGTGAGGTGTTCGATGTACTGCGCGGGAGCCGCACGCGCCCTGTCGGTGCGGTTGCGACCGCATTCGGCTGTCCGTTCGAAGGCGTGCTGCCCGACGCGCAGATTGTCGACTGCGTGGCGCGGTACGTGGATCTCGGTGTTGCGGGTGTGACCTTCGGCGATACGACCGGCATGGCCGATCCGAGTCGCGTCGAGCAGCTTGTCGGCGCCGTACGCACGCGCTGGCCGGATCTGCCGCTGACCCTGCACTTCCACAACACGCGCGGCATGGGACTGGCCAACGTGCTCGCCGGCCTCGCTGCGGGTGTGGTGCGTTTCGAGGGATGTCTGGGTGGGCTCGGCGGGTGTCCGTTTGCGCCAGGCGCCACCGGGAACGTCTGCACTGAAGACGTCGTGCACATGCTGCAGTGCATGGGCTACGACACGGGCGTCGATCTCGATCGGCTGCTCGCGGCGTCGCGCCGACTGGGTGAGATCGTGGGTCACGACTTGCCCGGGCAGGTGGTCAAGGCCGGCAAGGTCACGGATCTGCATGCACCACCCGCGGAACTGGAGAGCGCAGCGCGTTGACAGTGCCGGGACGCTGTGTGAGCATCGCCGCACCAATGCGGCGTCATTGATCGACAACGCGCGCGTCATCGGTCGCCGACACCGAGACGTTGCTGGAGGAAAACGATGAAATTGTTCCGCATTCTGATCGTGGCGGTGCTCGCCGCCGCGCTGCCATTCGGTGCGCTCGCACAGGGCAAGCTGGAGAAAACGAAGGTCAGCGTTGCCGTCGGCGGCAAGTCCGCGTTCTACTATTTGCCGCTCACCATCGCCGAGCGGCTTGGCTACTTCAAGGACGAAGGCCTCGAGGTCGAGATCAGCGATTTCGAAGGTGGCTCGAAAGCGTTGCAGGCGGTCGTCGGCGGTAGTGCCGATGTCGTGTCCGGTGCGTGGGAGAACACGATCGACCAGCAGCCCAAAGGCCTCGCACTGCAGGGATTCGTGCTTCAGGGTCGCTACCCGATGATCACTGTTGGCATCGCGAAGGCCAAGGCCGCCAACTACAAATCGCCGAAGGATCTCAAAGGCATGAAGATCGGCGTCAGCGCGCCCGGTTCGAGTACGAATCGCGTCGTCCTGCATCTGTTGTCGAAGGACGGACTCAAGGGTGACGACGTATCGATCATCGGCGTCGGCACGTCGGCGGGCGTGATCGCCGCGATCACCGGCGGACAGATCGATGCCGTCTCGAACCTCGATCCCGCGATGGCCATGCTCGAAAACATGGGCGCGATCGTGGTCATCGCGGATACTCGCACTGCCAAAGGCACGGAAGCGGTGTTCGGCAGCGCCGACATGCCGGCCGGCGCGCTCTACGCACCGATCAGTTTCATCCAGAAGAACCCCAACACCGTGCAGGCAATGACCAATGCGATGGTACGTGCGCTGCTGTGGTTGCAGAAGGCGACGCCGGAACAGGTGGCCGCGACGGTTCCGCCGGAGTACCTGCTCGGCAACAAGGATGCTTACATCGCGAGTTTCACCAAGCTGAAGGACGCGTTTTCACCGGAGGGGTCGTTCACCGAAGCCGGTGCGCAAAACACGCTCAGGTACCTGGCGGCGTTCAATCCCGCCGTCAAACCCGCAGACATCAAGCTCGCGCAGACTTTCGACAACAGCTACGTGCAGAAGGCCATCGCGAAGTACAAGAAGTAAAGCGGATTGGCGGTGCCGCTGCGGCGTTGACAGTGTCGGGACGCTGTGTGAGCATCGCCGCTCACTCGCAGCCGACGACGAGCGGCGCGCTGCCATCTGCGACATGTTTTGTTACTGGAGGAATCGATGCAACGTTTTCGCAATCTGATCATCGCCGCCTGCGCCGTCGTTGCCGCGGCACTGCCCTTTGTCGTTCAGGCGCAAGGCAAACCCGAGAAGACCAAGGTCAGCATCGCCGTCGGGGGCAAGTCCGGGTTCTACTATTTGCCGCTGACGATCGCGGAGCGACTCGGCTATTTCAAGGACGAAGGCCTCGACGTCGAGATCAGCGATTTCGAAGGCGGCTCGAAGGCGCTCCAGGCCGTGGTCGGCGGCAGCGCCGATGTCGTCGCCGGCGCGTGGGAGAACACCATCGACCAGCAGCCGAAGGGCCTCAACATGCAGGGCTTCGTGCTCATGGGGCGCTATCCGGCAATCTCGATGGGAATCGCCAAGTCGAAGGCAGCCAGCTACAAGTCGCCCAAGGATCTCAAGGGCATGAAGATCGGCGTCAGCGCGCCGGGTTCGAGCACCAATCGGCTCGTGTTGCACATGCTGGCGAAAGATGGCCTCAAAGGCGAGGATGTGTCGATCATCGGTGTCGGTACGTCCGCAGGTGCGATAGCGGCGATCGAATCCGGACAGATCGATGCGATATCGAACGTCGACCCGGTCGTCACGATGCTCGAGTCCAAGGGGAGCATCGTTATCATCGCCGACACGCGCACCGCCAAGGGAACGGCCGCCGTGTTCGGCAGTGCCGAGATGCCGGCCGCCGCGCTGTACGCGCCGATCAGCTACATCCAGAAAAATCCGAATACCGTGCAGGCGCTGACCAACGCGATGGTGCGCGCGTTGCTGTGGTTGCAGAAGGCGACGCCGGATCAGGTGGCGGCAACGGTCCCGCCCGAATACCTGCTCGGTAATAAGGCCGGCTATCTCGCCAGCTACGACAAGGTCAAGGACGCGTTTTCGCCCGACGGCATGTTCAGCCAGGCGGGTGCCGACAACACGCTGAAGTACCTCGCGGCGTTCAACCCCGCCGTCAAACCGGCGGACATCAAACTCGGCCAGACCTTCGACAACAGTTTCGTGCAAAAGGCGCTCGCGAAGTACAAGAAGTAGCGTGCCTCCGTGACGACTGTGGCAACCGCATCGTCAAGTGCTCCGGCACTCCTGCTGGAGCGCGTCACGTGCACCTTCGCCTCGCGCGAGCGGCAGGGTGAGCGGTACACCGCGGTGGCGGAGGCGACGGTCAGTGTCGGCGCCGGAGAATTTGTATCGGTTGTCGGGCCTACCGGATTGCGGCAAATCGACGCTGCTCAACGTTGCCGCCGGACTACTGTTCCCCTCCTCGGGTCACGTGCGCATATCCGGTCAGCCTCTGACCGGAATCAACCGCCGCGCGGGCTATATGTTCCAGGCCGAGTCGCTGATGCCATGGCGAAGTGCGCTCGACAACGTGCTCGCGGGATTGCAGTTTGCCGGCGTCGCGCGCGAGGAAGCCGAGCGTCGCGCGAAAGATTGGCTGGCGCGCGTCGGCCTTGCTGGTTTTGAAGCGCGTTATCCGCATGAACTTTCCGGCGGGATGCGCAAGCGCGTCGCGCTCGCGCAGATGCTGATCCTCGATCCCGAGATCATGCTGATGGACGAACCGTTTTCAGCACTCGACGTGCAGACACGGCAGTTGATGGAAAACGAGTTGCTCGAGCTATGGTCGGCGAACCGCAAGTCGGTGCTGTTCATCACGCACGACCTGGAGGAGGCGATTGCGCTGTCCGACCGGGTCATCGTCCTGTCCGCGGGTCCCGCGACTCGGCCGATCGCGGAGTTTGCGATCGACCTGCCGCGGCCGCGCGACGTCAACGAGATTCGCCTGACGCCGCGTTTCGTCGAACTTCACGGCAAGATATGGCACACCATGAAGGACGAAGTCCTCAAAGGCTATGCCCAAAGCAAGAAAGCCTAATACCAAAGTCTCGCGCGGCAGGCTGCTGCTGTACCACGCGCTGCTGCTGGGGGGCGTGTTCGGGTTCTGGTACTTGATGACGGAGCCGGGCCTGATCGCGCCGTTCTATTTCGACGATCCGACGCGCGCCAAGTTCTTCTTCGGCCAACCGCTCCAGGTCTTCAATCGCATCTGGACGTGGTTCATCGGCGGCAGCATCTACCTGCATCTCGGGGTGACGCTGATCGAGACGCTGCTTGCGTTCGCAATCGGTACGCTGCTCGGCCTTGTATGCGGCCTCTGGCTCGCGTTGGCGCCCACCGCGTCGACGCTGGCGGATCCCTACATCAAGGCGATGAATGCGATGCCGCGTGTCATTCTGGCGCCGATCTTCGCCGTGTGGTTCGGGCTCGGCATCACGTCGAAGGTGGTATTCGGCATCACGCTGGTATTTTTCATCGTCTTCTTCAACGTGTACCAGGGCGTAAAGGAAGTGAGCCCGGTCGTGCTCGCCAACGCGCGCATGCTCGGAGCATCGGGCAAGCAGCTGCTGCGCTACGTCTACCTGCCATCGGCGACGAGCTGGGTGTTTTCCAGTCTGCATACGTCGATCGGCCTCGCGTTCGTCGGCGCAGTGGTCGGCGAGTACCTCGGCTCGGCGCGCGGCGTGGGCTACCTCATCCACCAGGCCGAAGGCGTGTTCGATATCGACACCGTCTTCGCCGGCATCCTCGTGTTGACCTGGTTTGCACTCGTGCTCGACTTCATCGTCACGCGTGTGGAGAACCGCTTGCTCGTGTGGCGGCCACGCACGGCGGAGACCGAAACGCTGTAGCAGCGAATCCGTACGTGCGTCGAGTCAGATTGACCCGACCGTGTCCGATGCGCTATACTCTTTGTCTCGATCGCGGGGTGGAGCAGTCTGGCAGCTCGTCGGGCTCATAACCCGAAGGTCACAGGTTCAAATCCTGTCCCCGCAACCAATAAATCAACGGCTTGCCACTCGGCGAGCCGTTTTTGTTTTTATCCGGGGTACGCCGGGCTACGCGCTGTTGCGCTGACTCGAGACTTGGTGCCACGAATAACATTTTTGAAAGGAGCCGGCATGGTCGAAACCCTCCAGTGCTTGAAGAAATACGGTCAGAGGCTCGATTTGGAGATCGCCAAAGAAATGGGCGTGCCACTTGCAACGGTGCGCCAGCAGCTTGTTGATCTGGCAGCCACCGGGGAAGTCATCACGTGCAATCTGACCCGCTTCGAGGGGGGCAAGACAACTAACGCCTGGCAGTGCCGCGTGTCAGGTTATATTCCGCCTCCTGCACCCGGTCGAAAGGCAAAGTCAACCGCATGACCCCTGGCCCGCTGCCAAAAATCATCCGCGGCGGAGTTGTGGTCGAAGCCGGACCCGCGTTCGTCGGCGCGAACGCCTCGGCATCGCAATCTAAGCTGCGTTTCAGACGAGCATTTGCGCAAGTTGCTCAAGCAGCGGCACCTGTCCGCGCAGCATCTCGCTCATGGCTTCGGGAAGGACGAACCAAGCGCCACGATCGTTTTCGGAAAACGATTGCAGCCGTCCACTGCGCGCGTAGCGCTATCCGCATTTCCTGTCATTCAGTCTTGATGACGTATCGGTGTAGACTAAAATGCACCGAGGCTAACCGGAAGCCTCGGACGGACAAGATGCCAACACTGGCAGCAATCGTGAGGAGACGATCTTGAGTTCGCACAGACCCATCAGCACGCTGGCGATCACCCTAGGCACTTTGCTTGCGCTGGCGGCGGGCGTTGCCCAGGCGCAAGAAGTGGTGACGATCGGCTTCGCGTCGCCACTCACCGGGCCGCAGGCCAACTACGGCAAGGACAACCAGAATGGTGCCCAGATGGCGATCGACGAGCTCAACGCCCAAGGCCCGACGATCGGAGGCAAGGCGGTCAAATTCCAGCTCCGAGCCGAAGATGATCAAGCCGACCCGAAGCAGGGGCCGTTGATTGCCCAGAAGTTGGCTGACGCCAAGGTCGCTGGGGTGGTCGGCCACTTCAATTCGGGCGTGACGATTCCGGCATCCCGCGTGTACAACGAAGCCGGCATTCCAGAGCTCTCGGTGTCGACCAACGTCAAATACACCCACCAGGGTTTCAAGACTGCGTTCCGCTTGATGGCCGACGATGACAAGCAAGGCACTGCGCTCGGCCAATACGCGATCAAGACGCTCAAGCTCAAACGGCTCGCCGTGATCGACGACGCTAGCGCCTACGGTCAAGGGTTGGCGGACGCCTTCGCGGCGGCGGTTAAGGCGGCGGGCGGGCAAGTGGTCAAACATGAACACACCACTGACAAGGCCGTCGATTTCAATGCTCTGCTGACGTCGATCAAAGCGGTCAAACCCGATGCAATCTTCTTTGGCGGCTACGACGCACAGGCTGGGCCGATGGCCAGGCAAATGAAGTTGCTGGGGATGAACATTCCATTGATGGGCGGTGAAACGATGAACTCCGCCAAGTTCGTCGAGTTGGCGGGCCCCGCGGCGGAAGGAAACATTGCCTCGACACCGGGCGCCGCGCTGGAATCCCGGCCGGGAGGGACGGCATTCGCGGCCAAGTACAAAACGCGTTACAACCAGGACATCGGCTTGTACACACCTTATTTCTACGACGGAGTCATGGTGATCGCGGCGGCGATGAAGGCGGCCAACTCGACAGATCCGGCGAAGTATCTGCCGGCACTCGCGAGGATCAAATACCCGGGAGTTACGGCCGACATCGAGTTCGACAAGAATGGCGACTTGACCAAAGGGCTGCTAACGATCTTTGAAGTCAAGAACGGCAAGTGGGAAGTCGTGAGCAAGTAGGCTCGCCGCGCGAAGGCTTGCGCTGAGGGGACAAAAGGCAACACTTTGACGGGGTGGGGCAAACGCGTTTCGACCTGGCAACGTGTAAAGTCGTGCGTCCATTGACCATGCCGGGGTGCCCGTAGGGCTTGGTCGGCGCGACCTTTTGCTTTGACGGCCCGTCCTACAAAACATTCGGCCATTGCCCCACACGTACGCCTCAGGTACCCCAGTACTATGCTTGCCTTCAGGAGGCCACAGCGAGAGGTGTGCAATGAAGAATCCGTGGACCAAGCGCAATCCATTCATGAGCATGTGGCTTAGCGCGGCAAATTCTGTCGCAGGCTCTGCACGTAGCAAAGTGACCGCAGCTGGCAGACGCCAAGCCGCAACGATGATGACCAGGGGCGCCGCACAGGCCGCCGACTTCTGGATGAAAGTGCTGACGACCCCAACAGGCACAAAGAAACAGCGCAAGCGACGCTTGCGCTGACGAGATACTACGCGCTACATAGGCTCGCGGTGGTCGACTGCGAGCCAATGCTTTGGCGGCCTGACATCCCGTTCAAGCGCAGCTAGACGTTTGCGCGGCGTAGCAACGGCAGACCGTAAGACGTCCTGCGCATCTGGTAGTTCGTCGTCGATTTCCTCGCCCATGATGTCCAGCAGTTCTCCAGCATGCTGGAAGAGCTCGTAAATGTCGTCGGCGGACTCGCCTTCGCGGCTGGGCTGGCCTCTGTTTCCTCGGCGAACGGCTGCGGATCGTAGTGCAGCCGTTTAGCGCCGAGGCGTCGTTGACTCTGACCGACCCACTCCAGCCGTTACGCCTGACAAGAATCAGGCATTCCACTGTATCAACTTGACACGTTCGGCTACTGAATCACCTCGTGCGTGCGAATCAGCAGCGACTGCGGGATCGTTAGACCTGTCGGACTGCAATCACCACGCCCGCCTCCGCTTCGAGGCGGGGGTTGCGCGCACTGTGGTGCGGGTCCTACCCTGAATTCTTCGGACATAGCACGAGGCACGACATGCAAACGCGATGGCAAAGTGGCGTCGACGTGGCCAAGCTCGAAAATCTGCGGCGAATGCAGGGGGTCGCCCTGGCGCTGCTGCTGACGATGGTGGGGTTGCTCGCGATAACGTCGTTCACCATTGCTGTACATCCTTGGACGGCATGGGCCAAGGCCTTCGCCGAGGCGGCCGTCGTGGGCGCGCTCGCCGATTGGTTCGCGGTCGTTGCGCTGTTTCGCCGTCCCCTGGGATTGCCGATTGCGCACACGGCGATCATTCCGAGCAACAAGGACCGCATCGGCGAGAGTCTGGGCCGCTTCGTGGAGGAGCATTTCCTCACTCCTGAGAACGTGATGCAGCGCATCGCCCTGGTGAACTTCGCCAAGGCCAGCGGGACTTGGCTCGCCGAGCCTGCCAACAGCGATCGTGCCGCGGTCGGCATCTGCGGCCTGGTCCCGCGCGTGCTGACGATGTTCCAGGACGAGGACGTGACACGATTCCTCACGCGCTCCCTGCTGGGCGAGCTTGAGAAGATCAACCTTGCACCAGTCGCAGGCGAAGCGCTCGAGCTCGTTACCTCCGGCGAGCAGTACCAGGCGCTATTCGACGATGCCGTCAGAGGCATCGAACGCTTGATTGCCGCCAATCAAGCGCTGATCCTGGAGAAATTCGGCGAGGCGTCAAAGTACACACCGGAGTTTTTCGACCGGTACGTCGTCGATCGCTTTGTCAGCGGCATTGTTAGTCTGCTGCAGGGAGTCATCGCCGATCCTCAACATCCCCTGCGCATGCAATTCGCGGATGCGACACGCAAGCTCATCGAAGACCTGAAGACATCGCCGGAAATGTACGCGCGCGGCGCAGCGATCAAGCGACAGATCATCGGGCACCTGCGTAGCAAGCCTTACTACGCAGCACTCTGGAACGACATCAAGAACCGGATCCTCGCCGACGTCGCGTCCGATCAATCGCGGCTGCGCGGAGCGGCCTCGTCGCTCCTAAACGCGCTGGGCTCCGGGCTCGTCAGAGACGAAGCGATGCAGGGCAAACTAAACCAGTGGCTGCAAGGAGCGCTGGAGACGCTGATGCTCGCTCATAGGCACCAAATCTCTCTGCTCATCACCGAAGTCGTAAAGAGCTGGGACGCGCGAGAGGTGTCTGAAAAAATCGAGCTCGAGATCGGCAAAGACTTGCAATACATCCGGGTCAACGGCACGCTGGTCGGCGGTTGCGTCGGCGTGTTGCTGCACCTGCTGGGGATGCTACCCGGCTACCTGCAGTGAGGCGCAACACCGCCACCGTCCCTTCCTAAGTGTCCTCCCAAAGTCGTGTATAGTGATGAGCGTGTTTTGTTTCAAGCAGTAAAGCGCGCTCTGCACGACCGCCAACCTGTCGTTCCACCGCCGTACTTTCCTTGAGATCGAAACATCGGTCGGGCAACGTCCCGTTTTGTTCTCGTACTTAAGGAACTACCAATGGCAAATGGAACAGTAAAGTGGTTCAACGACGCGAAGGGCTTTGGTTTTATCACGCCCGATGGCGGTGGCGAAGATCTGTTTGCACACTTCTCCGCGATCAACATGCAGGGCTTCAAATCGCTCAAGGAAGGACAAAAGGTTTCGTTCGAAGTGACGACAGGACCGAAAGGTAAGCAAGCTGGCAACATTCAAGCAGCGTAATGCCCACTAGAGCGGTCGTTGCACGAAAAGCCGGGCACTTGCCCGGCTTTTTTTGTCGGTTTGCTTCACCATCGCCCTATTCGCGCTCCAAGTTCACACCGCGAGGTCGTTGCTAAGCCTGATTCGTTCAAAGGAGTCGGGACGGTTCTATCTCAGTATCCGCTTCTTGCCGATAGTGTTGAAAAACTCGTTTGGCTGAGCAGAGCAGGCACAGCAGCAAAATTCGACCTCATACCATGCGCGTGATTGACACGAGAGAGGGCGCAACAATCACGTCGGTGAGCAGACAAATGCTCATCGCACAGGAACGTGCGGTCGCACGAGCCACCGCACGCATGCACGGCCGCTGGGCGGGACCGTTTACTTCTGCCGTTTCTGGCTGGGTTTTCTAGCCGCGCCTCGTGGCGGGTGTGCGTCCGGCCGATAGTCGCCGATGACGGTCTTTACCGGACATATGGGGAACGCGGGGCATTTCTTGCAGCCTACGGCGAGCGCAATGGGGCACAGAACCACACCATTCTCCGAAGGACCAAAGCGGATAGCATACGCGCTTTCGCGGGTCGCGCTGCAGCGCGCTTACGTGTCGTCGATGCGGCGGTCTGGAACGTTGGCGTTTCTAGATTATTGATATGGACGGCACGAAGATCGACCGAGCTCTCGCAAGTCCCATCGTGGAGTATCGGAGGCGCGGGAGGGCTGGGGCGTCCGGTTGCGCTCGCGTTTGCTATTCTCCGCGACAGGCGCACTTTGAAGCCGCAAGCACCATGACCATCATCTTCTGGATACTCTCTGTCGTCTTGATCATCATCGGCATCGCGGGCACCATCGTTCCGGCGCTGCCCGGGACGATTCTCGTGTTCGGCGGTATCGTACTCGCCGCGTGGATAGACGACTTTGCGCGCATTCCGGTGTGGTTGCTGGGCGTCTTTGGTATATTGACCGTGATCGCATGGGTGGTCGATTACTTCGCTGCGATCGCGGGTGCGAAAAAGGCGGGAGCGAGCAAGTTCGCGTTAGTGGGCGCCGCAATCGGCATGCTCGCTGGAATCCTTACCGGCCTGTGGGGCCTTTTGTTAATGCCGCTGCTTGGCGCGGCGATCGGCGAATACATCGCGCAGCGCGATCTGCGCCATGCCGGCAAGGTGGGCTTAGGGACGTGGGTAGGGCTGCTCATCGGCACCGCCGTCCAGGTCGCGATCGTGTTTGCGATGATCGGTGCCTTCGCTGTGGCGCTGGTGGTCTAGGTCACGTGCTCCGGTGCGCGCGTACGCCCGGTTCGCGACCACGCGCTTGAGCAGTTCGCGCGGCTCGGCAGGTGGTGGCCTAAACCACGCTATGATGAGCGGTAAATGCTCACGATAATGGAGGAGTTATGGACCCTCAGAGCCCGCAATCGCCCCCTGCCGAGCCCGCCGCAGCGTCGGACCTGAAAGCTGACGGCGAAGGAATCCGCCAAGCCGCAAGGGAGTCGGTTAGCGCGGGGGTCGACATTCGCGCCCGCGTCCACGACGTCACCATGCTTGCGCTCAAAGCGCGCAAGTTCGACAGGCATGGCGTGCGCGAGGTGGTCGGCGCGGTGACCGACGGCTTGGTGCTTGGAGCCGAACAGAGCCGTGGCGAGTTGCGCCAGGCGCTGGCGGAGGCGTTCCGCGGCTTGGACGACGCGCTCACGCGCTCTGCCGAGGCCGGGGGAGCCGCACTGCGTCAATTTGTTGCCACGGGAAAGGATTTTTCCGATACCGAGTTCAAGCAGACGCTGGCGACGATGAAAAAGCTTGAGGACGATTTCCTCTCAGCCGCGGCCCATGCGGCGGACGCGGCGAGCGAGAAGGTTCGACCCGAGCTCCGACAACTGATCGACACCGCGCGGCGTTCCGGCACGGACACGGGCAAAACCGTGGCCCTGACCTTTACCGAGCTGGCGCAGCGCTTCTCGGCGGCCTGGTTGGACGTCACGCTGGCCGGACTGGAAGTTGCAAGCGAAGTCGGTACACGATTCGCGCAGGTGACGAGCGGCATTCTAGGCGGAATCGCCGATGCGCTCGCCGACCGTCGGACCGAATCGAAGAAGGACTGACGTCACTCCAATGTTCCAGGAAGCGCGGAGCGCGATGCGGGACCTCCCGCGTCTGCACGAAATCACTTCGGTCCTGATCCGGCACGGTCTGGGCGACGTGGTCCGGCGGATCGGCATTGCGGGCGTGCTGGAGCGCGCTGGCCAGATCCTTCACTGGGGCGCTGCCGCGGAGTCGCTCACCCTCGACCCGGCACAACGCGTGCGTCTCGCATTCGAGGAGCTTGGGCCGACGTTCGTAAAGCTCGGTCAGTTGCTGGCTACGCGCGTCGATCTGTTTCCGCCGTCGTGGATCGCCGAATTCGAAAAGCTGCACAGCGACGTGCCGCCGGTTCTGTTCGAGGAGTTGCTGCCGGAGCTCACGCGCACGCTAGGCCGTTCGCCGTTCGAAGTATTCAGGGAGCTGAACCCCATCGCTCAGGGCTCGGCCTCGATTGCGCAGGTGCACCGCGCCCACTTGCAGGACGGAACGCCGGTCGTGCTGAAAATCCGCAGACCCGGGATTCGCCCGAAGGTCGAAGCCGACCTGCGTCTGCTCGGGCAGCTCGCCCAGCTGGTCGATTCGGAAATGCCGGACGCGCGCCGCTACCAGCCGATCGAAATCGCCGCTCAGTTCGCGCGTTCGCTCGAACGCGAGCTCGATTTCACGATCGAGGCGAACAACGTCGAGCGGTTCGCCAAGAATTTCGCCGACGATCCGTTTATCGTCATTCCGAAGATCTATCGCGAGTGGACCGGTGAGTCCCTGCTTGTCCAACAGCACATCGACGGTATCCCCGGCGTCGATCTGGCGGCGGTCGAAGCAGCGGGGCTCGACAAGCGCGTCCTCGCGGCGCGCGGCGCGGAAGCGATACTGCGCATGATCCTCATCGATGGATTTTTCCACGCCGATCCGCATCCGGGCAATGTGTTCTATCTGCCCGGCAACCGCATTGTGTTGATCGACTTTGGCATGGTGGGACGACTCGCGCCGCGCCGGCGGCGCGAGGTGATCGACCTGCTTGCGGGCCTCGCGCAAATGGAAGAAGAGCCGATGCTCGACGTGCTGCTCGACTGGGCGGAGGACGCGTACGTCGAGGAAGCGCGACTTGCCGCAGACATTAACGAATTGGCATTTGAGTTCGAGAGCGTGGCGCTTGCTGACATCCGGATCGGTGTGCTCATTCGCCGGTTTGCGGCGATCGTCAGGGACCATTCGATCGTGCTTCCGGCGGATCTGACGCTGATGTTCAAGGCGCTGATGACGATGGAAGGTCTCGGTCGCCAATACGACCCGAACTTTCACATCATCGAGCACTTGACGCCGATGGTGCGTGCCGCCCTGCGCGAGCAATATCAACCCGACCAGCTCATGCGGCGGGGACGCGGCGCCATCGCCGATTTCGTCAATCTAGTCGGAAGCGTCCCGCGCGACTTCGGCCGTCTGCTTCGCGAGGCGCGGCGCGGCAAAACGCGCGTTGACCTGGACTTGAAACGACTGGACAGCTTCGGTCAGCAGCTCGATGAGACGCTCGATCGCGCTACAGTGGGCATCATGACCGCCTCGGTGGTGATCGGCTCGTCTATTGTGATGACCGTGCCTGGCGGCCCGACGCTGCTCGGCATGCCGGCTCTGCTCATTCTCGGATTGCTCGGCTATTTGCTGGCCTTCATGAACAGCGTCTGGATCATTTACGGCATCTGGCGCTCCGGTAAGCGGTGAGGAAGATCCCGAACAATACGAGGATCGTACTCTTCTACTCGACCGTGTTGGATCGCAGGTTGCGGTCGATGCGTTGCGTCATGCGCGCGGGTAAAGATTGTGTTAGTGATCGCCGGACCCGCTGGCTTCGCCTCCCTCCAGGCTAGAGAAGCGCACCGGCAGGATCTCCGCTATCGTCAGCTTGCCGTCCCGCTGTTTGGTCACCAGCATCAGTTGCTGTTCCCCGGATAGGCCCGCGGGAATCACCATTCTGCCCTCGGGTTTTAGCTGCTGAATCAGCTGCGGGGGAATCAGGTCGGGCGCTGCGGTCACGATGACTTTGTCGAATGGCGCGTATTCAGGCCATCCGTAATGGCCATTGCCGATCTTGAACTCGATATTCGTGTAGCCCAATCGGCGAAGGCGCTGTTCTGCCTGCCGTCCAAGCTCTTCGATGATCTCCACGCTGTACACTTTGTGCGCGAGCTCCGCCAGGATCGCGGCCTGGTAACCGAGTCCGGTACCGATTTCGAGGACCGCTTCGGCGGCGTTGAGGTCGAGCAGATCGGTCATCAGCGCCACGATAAACGGTTGCGAGATTGTCTTGTCAAAACCGATTGGGAGCGGCGTGTTGGCGTAAGCATAAGGTTGAAGCTCGACGGGCACGAACTCGTGCCGCGGCACGCTGCCGATGGCGTCCAGGACTGGCTTGGCAAGCGCGGCTTTGCCGATCTGGGCACTCGCGTAAATCGTCTGCGCGGCGACTTCCGCGAGCATGTGTTGACGCAGCAATCTGAAGGTATCCATGCCTAAAGCGTGGTCTCGCCAGGCCACATCACATGCGTTCCACGAGAGCGCGCAATCGCTCGTGCATTTCATCGACTGGCAGTCTCGCGCTGCCGCCGTGCCCTGCAAGCACCCACTCGAATCGGTACCCGGCGAGGCGAGCCAGCGAACCCTTGAGCTGGTCCCAGGAATACCAGCACGCGTCACGAAACGCTTGCAGATCCCGGCGCTCATGACTCCAGGCCAGCGAATCGCCGGTGAATAGGTACGTCTCGTCGAGCAGAAAAACGACGCTACCGCGGGTGTGTCCGGGAACGGGAATCGCCAGCAAGCGCTCCCGAATGCGGGTGGCATCGATACCGCGCAGCAGGTTCGTTGCATAGGGCGCGGCCGAACGATCGTCCTCGTGCACCCAGACGCGGGCCCGGAAGTGCCGCGCATAACGGCCCGCATCGGCGACATCGTCGCGGTGCGTGAGCAGGATATCGGCGATGCCGCCCAGGTCTTCGAATTTTCGGACCAGAATGTTGACGTAGCGCGGCGAATCGATGAGCAAGTTGCCTTCGTCGCGCGTCGCGAAATACGAATGTGCCCCAAACGAAGAGCGAGCGTTGTAGCCGCAGCGGTAGAGCCCCGGCGCGAGCTCCTGCGGAAACAGGTCAGGCGGCTGAGCGCGATGGCTCTCTGTGCCAACCGACGCCGTCGGGCACAGAAGCAGCGCGCGCCAAGCAGCGAATTCCTCCTCCTCGTTCGCGGGTTGCCGGCCAAATACGGATTTCCCGTGGCGATGGATCACCAAGCCGGGTGCGACCTCGCGCGACGCTGCGCAGTCGATGCAGTGGCTATCGATGTACCAGTCACCCGGAGCCGATTCCGGATTGCGGTCAACCAACTTTGGCATGGGGAACCCTTTCCATACCTACAGACCGGCACTCGGCCAAACACGTTCCTTCCTTCGCTGCTTTTCGGCCAGCAACAAGGCCTCGATAACCTGCCTGGCCGAACTGCCATCGCGCATCAGCTGCCGCAATGCGATCGCGGCTTCCACGGCCAGAAATACTTCGACTCGCCGGTAACCGCCGGTCTTCTGCTCTGCCCGGCTTTGAGAGGCCTTGGGTCCCATGACGCATCCACGGGCTTGGCGCGGATGAACGCCATTGCCGCGTCCGTGCCGTTGCTGAGTCGCAGCTGTTCTCGGCGGATGCTTGGCTGCTTTCATGGCGCGTCTCCTGCCGGTTGCTAGCGCCAGTGTAGTTCGGCAAGACCGCGACATCCAGAGCGCAACAGGCTATCCACCCAAACTCGGGCAGCTCGTGCGCCTGAACTTCGCACGATTGGCGGGATGAGGATCAGCACCTTCCGACCTCAGTCTCGTGCAACTCAATGACGCCAGGAAGGAAGAGCGTCGACGCCCGATCCGTTTTCTACTACCGTACCGTCATGCCCGCTAACCTCTCCCCGGAATACAAGCTGGCCGAGGCCAGCTTCCGCAAGGCGCGCGACCCGCGGCAACGCCTGGAGTGGCTGCGGGAGATGCTGCGCGCCATCCCTAAGCACAAAGGGACAGAGCACCTGCAGGCAGATATCAAAGCCCGCATCAAGGACCTTGCAGAAGAACTGGAAGGCGGGAAGAGGGGTGGCGGGCACGGTGCTCCCGCGCTCGTGATCCGCCCTGAAGGCGCCGCGCAGATCGCATTGATCGGGCCGCCGAACGCCGGCAAGTCCGCGCTGCACGGGCGGCTCACCGGATCCGCGGCGCACGTCGCGCCTTATCCATTTACGACCCAGCATCCCGAGCCGGGCATGATGCCCTACGAAGATGTCCATTTTCAGCTGCTCGACCTGCCGGCCGTATCACCCGAGCATCCGGTACCGTGGCTGGCAAGCACTTTGCAGACCGCCGACGCGGGCTTGCTGGTGGTTGATCTCAACGAGCCGTCATGCCTCGAGCAAATGCAGGCCGTGCACGCGGTACTGCGCGCGAAGCGCATCACGCTGACCGAACGCTGGGGCCAGGTCGGCGGATCATCGGACACCGCGAATGAGAGCGACGAAGATCCGTTCGCGCTACGACTGCCGACGCTCATGCTTGCGAACAAGGTTGACCGCATCGCCAACGTTGCAGCGGAACTCGACGCCTTTCGCGAACTGACGGGATTGCTTTATCCCGTCCTCGCGGTTTCTGCCGCCACGGGACGGGGTTTGGGCGAGATCGGGCCCTGGCTTTTCCGCAGTCTCGGCATCGCGCGCATCTATACCAAAGCCCCGGGGCGGCCAGCAGACAAGCAGCGGCCCTTCACACTGCGCCACGGCCAGACGGTCGGTGACGTCGCACGGCTCGTGCACAAGGATCTGGCGCGCTCGCTGAAGTTTGCTCGCGTATGGGGCCAATCGGGCTTCGACGGACAGCAGGTCGGGCAGGAGCATCCACTCGCGGATGGCGACATCGTCGAACTGCACACGTAGGAACCCGTGGTGTCCAAAATTACGAGCGTGGAGGCGGCACTAGAATGGCGGTATAGGCTCGGTGCCACCGCTGCTATCTTTTCTGCTGATGATGGCCGCTGGATGGGTTCATCGCCACCAGTTGATCAAATACCGTGGCATTAGGGGCGATGGTATAGACGCTCGGGTCGGCCTTCGATTTGAGAAT
This sequence comes from uncultured beta proteobacterium, assembly GCA_963726935.1. Lineage (GTDB taxonomy): Bacteria > Pseudomonadota > Gammaproteobacteria > Burkholderiales > Casimicrobiaceae > PALSA-1003. The sequence continues at coordinate 7,272 of CAVSEH010000032.1, read as the reverse complement.
GTGGGCTACGGATTTCATTGCTGACTCGCCTTACCTCGCCGACTCAGAAGAGCTGTCGACGCTCCGAAAGGAAAGCCCCGCATCTGCGGGGCCCGGTTCCAGGTGGTCCGGCGGTCTACTGCGTCAGGCCGGAACCGATTCCCGCTGCTCGACGGATTTCTCCGGTGGGGCCGGTTGCGTAGGCGTTACCGGTGTGCCCTCCTGCTTCGCCGCATTCGCGGCATCATGTTCCTTACGCCCCAATTCTGCAACGCGCAGTTTCCACGACCAATTGCTGAATTCCTCGCACATGACGGACTCCTTTCCGTTTCAACGCCGGCGTGTCCCTCGCGCCTTCTTCGAATTGTAATCCCATGTTACGCCCGGACTCGGAGCGATGTCCATAAAGGCTTGCAGTTGAGTCTCGGAATGCTACGGCCGCGGCCATTACGAAGCAGCGACGAAGGCGGCTCCCGCGACTAATCCACGCATGCTGCACTAGGAGGTTTAAGATTGTGATTCCAGGAAGCATCAAGCGTCTGCTCGACGGTGCCCAGGTGACCCATGCGCCATTGGCTGATCGGCTTCGTCATCGCTTTCGCACTCCTTGCTCCGGTGCGAGCACAGGACGTCGCGCCTTACGCAATCGATATTCCACCGTGGTTTGCGAATACTTTCCTCGACTTGCGCGAGGACATCGCGGAGGCAACGCGTAATGGCCGGCGCCTGCTGGTGTACTTCGGTCAGGATGGCTGCCCCTACTGCAAGCAGCTCATGGTGACCAATTTCTCGCAGCGCAGCATCGTGGAGAAAACGCGCCAACACTTCGTCGCGGTCGCGATGAACATGTGGGGCGACCGCGAAGTGACATGGCTCGACGGACGCGTTATGACCGAGAAGGAGCTCGCACGCTTGCTCAAGGTGCAATTCACGCCGACGCTCCTATTTTTTGACGAAAAAGGAACTGTGGTGGTGCGTCTCAACGGCTACTATCCGCCCCAGCGTTTCGAACCGGTGCTCGACTATGTTGCGGGGCATCTGGAGCGACGACAGGCGCTCGGCGACTATCTCAGGCAACGGGTGCGCGAGCCGGCGAGTCCGGTATTGCACGACGAGCCGTTCTTCGTCGGACCACCGTACGACCTGCGGCGTGAGCCAGGCGCCAAGCCGCTCGCGGCGCTATTCGAGACCACGCATTGCTCGCCCTGCGACGAACTCCATCGCGAAGGACTGCAGCGCCCCGAGGTGCGCGCGCTCGTCGGCGAATTCGATGTGGCGCGATTCTCGCTCGCAGCTTCGACCCCGCTCACCTCTCCCGCCGGCCGCGCCACCACCGCTCAGGCGTGGGCGCGCGAACTCGGTGTCACGTATACCCCGACGATCGTGTTCTTCGATCGCAGCGGCATAGAAGTATTTCGGATCGACGCGTATCTGCGGCCGTTTCACCTCGCGGCGTCGTTCGATTATGTGGCGGGCGGCGGCTACCGCAGCGAGCCGTCGTTCCAGCGCTACCTGCAAAGCCGCGCCGAGGACCTGCGGGCGCGCGGTGAAGTCGTAGACCTGTGGCGTTGAGGAATCATCGCCACGCGTGGACGTTACACGTATAGAGTGCGCCTCGGCGGCGACGCCGTTGAAGTCGAAATCTAGGATCCGGACTCGAGAACGGTCGAGGATTCTGCGCGGACCAAACGGCCGGCGCATGGGATTAGGAAATCCGGTTCGCTCGCCACGGCGACTGCTCCGCCCACTTACCAAGTTCGTCCGCCGGGATGGGCGGGCTGACGTAGTAGCCTTGGGCGACATCGCAGCGCAACGAAACCAGACGCTCCCATAGCTCCCGATTCTCCACGCCTTCGCCTACCACGTTGAGTTCGAGGCTGTGGGCAAGTTCGATGGTGGATCGGACAATGATGGCGGAATCGTTGTTTTGGATCATGTCTCCGACAAAGGACTGGTCAACCTTGATGGCATCCACGGGCAGTTTTTGCAGGTAGGCAAGCGACGAATGGCCGGTACCGAAATCGTCTATGAAAAGCTCGACGCCCAGATCCTTGAGTCGGCCGAGTGTTGCTAATGATCCCGCCGGATCTTGCATGAGGGCGCTTTCGGTCAGCTCGAATTGGACCCAATCAGGCTGCGCCCCCCAAGTAGCAAATGACCCTTTGATCCGATCAAGAAGCTTGGGGTCGCGCAGATCGTGCGCCGACAGATTCACCGCCAGCGGCGCATCCAGTCCCTCCTGGCGCCACGCATAGCTCTGGCTGACTGCCGCACCCAGCATCCAGAAGGTCAAAGGGGTGATCAACCCCGTACTTTCAGCGAGCGTGATGAACTCACCGGGATTGATCATGCCCTTCTCGGGATGCCGCCAACGCACGAGCGCCTCGGCGCCGCACATCCGACCGCTGCGGATATCCACCTTCGGCTGGCAATATAGGAGCAGCTCATTGTTATCGATGGCGCTGCGCAGGTCACCCATTAACGCAAGGCGCGGCGTGCTGTCCTTGTCTAGACCTCCCGAATAAACCGCATAACCGCTCCCCGTGCGCTTTGCCTGGTGCAATCCCACGTGGGCCCGCCGGATGAGCGCATCGGGGTCGGTGCCGTGGCCAGGAAACAGCGAGATTCCGATGCTCGCGCGCGGGTCGAGCATGAGCCCGGACAAATCAACCGGTTCATACAGCGCCAGGAGAATCTTGGCCGCAAAGCGGGTCGCTTGCTCGGCGTCGCTGTTAGGCATAAGGACGGCAAATTGATCTTCGCCCATGCGCGCAACGCTCTCTGCTTCGCTGGCTCGCGCTTCGCAGGCGCAGCGCGATCTCCTGCAGCAGTTTGTCGCCCTCGCGGTAACCCAAAGCCTCGTTGATCTCACTGAAACGGCCTGTGCCCACCAGGAGGAGGGACAATGGCCGCCTTTGCCGTTTCGCTGCGACGATGGCCTGTTCGAGCAGCTCCCGCAGGCGGACTCGGTTCGGCAACCCGGTAAGCGCATCGTAGAATGCCATGCGCTGGATTGTCTGTTCCGCCTGCTCGCGCTTGCTCTTCATTCGCAATGTCTGGATGCCGTACGCAAGATCATCCGCCGTGTCGCTTAACAGGTCGAGTTCCTCTTCATCGAACGCATCGGGCTCTGCGGCGCGGATATTCAACACACCAATCGTTTCTTGATCGACTCGCAGAGGCAGCGATGCAGCCGAGGCATAACCGCGTTTGAGCGCGTCTTCGCGCCACGGGGCGACATTGGGATCGGTAAGCATATTTCTAACTACGACGGGTTTGCCGGTGCGAATAGCCGTGCCGGTTGGGCCGCGTCCGCGCTCCGTATCCGCCCACGTGATGTTGGCGGTGGCCAGATAACCGTCTTCGAAACCTGCGTACGCCATGGGCCGAACCGTCTTTGGTTCATCGTGTTCCGCATAGCCGACCCATGCGAACCGGTAACCGCTATCGTCGACAACGACCCTGCAGATTTCACTGAGCAACGACGCTTCGTCGGCAGCACGCAGCAGTGCCCGATTGGTAGCGCGCAGCGTATTGAGCGCGCGCCTGACGCGGTGCAGTTCGTCGTCAGCCTGGGCGCTTGGCGTGCTGCCGGTACGCATAGTCTCCGCCTTCCGTAGATTCTGCGATGGAGGCTCGTTTCGATGCATTATAGGCTCCGCAGAGGCGCACGGAGAACAGGTGGAGGGAGGAGGTCCTCGCCGCCGTCTTCATCACGGCGACGACCTCCCAGTTACCGAGGGAACGTGATCGGTTTCGTTCTGGGTAGACGTAAACTCGATGTCGAAGGCAGCATCGCCTGAGTTCAAGTCACGCCACCGGATAGCGTTTGCCAAGCGCCATCCAACTTAGGCGGTGGCGGATACCAGCGCAGCGCAGGACCCAGGACGCAAAGGTATTGCTGTTAGGCCCAGGCCACGCGAAGTAGCGCTCGCGGTGCGGATAGTCGCTCACGTTCTGCAGCACCGCCTTGATGGCGACCGCCTCAGCGCCGATCCACTCGGCGGCGATGCGAGCAGGTCCTCCCCCTACGCCCGCGTCCGGGGGATGGAGGTCGCAGTGCACGTGGCCGATGCTCCAACCGCCCGCGTTCTTCGTCTGCCAGACTTCCCAGCGGTGGCAACCGTCGGCGTCCCACGTCACGAACCAGTAGTGCACCGCAAACAATCCGAGCAGGTTAGGCAACGTGGCGTAACGCAGCTCGACTTTCATGGCCTACAGTCGGGGACGTCGTTCCGCCACTGCGAGTTCGTCCACCATTTGTCGCATGCGCTGGTAGTGAGAACCGGGCCAGTAGACATGGGCGCACTCCTGGCACTGTGCGAACTTCTCGAAACACGCGTGCACCCGCGGCGGAAGGCGATCGGCGACCGCGTTCTTGCCCACGCGCTGCAGCTCACCGTTGCAAAGCATGCAACGTGTAAACGGCCGTGTGTCGCCGCCGAGATCGAATACACGCACGATCTCGCTGAGCTGCTGACGCGGTACCGTTGACCGCACCCAGTAACCGTGCGTCACCGCAGTATGCTTGAGCACACCCCTGTCGCGCGTGACGATGATGCGCTGCTCGTCGAGCGAGAGCCTGATGATGGTGGCATCGTCGTAGTCGGTTCGGTAGAGCGAATCAAAACCTAACAGCCGCAAGTAGCGGGTGAGTTTGCCCAGGTGCACGTCGAGCACGAAGCGGGTGCGCCTGAGCGGCCGCGTGCGCAGCCTGGTGACCGGCGTAATGTCCAGGCGCTCGAACACTGGGTAGACCGCCACGCGCTCGCCGCCCGTAAGCCGTCTGCTGAAATCGACTGACTCGCCGTCGACAAGCACGAGGTCCACTTCGGTGTGCGGCACCCCGATGGCTTCGATCGCATCCTTGACCGATGGCGTGCCAGTGAAGGGATAGGGGAATTCGCATTTGCGAAGCGCTGGCGCGAGAAAGTCGTTGAGCTCCTCGTAGAACCGAAATCGCGCCACCGATGGCGCGACAGCAACAAAGTGCGCCATTACGAGGCCACTGTAGCAACCGCCTGCTGCAGCCCCAAGACGACCCGGGCCATAGCGGGATAATTCAGCTTCTCGGGTGTGTCCAGCGCCGTGTGGTAATACGCGTAGCGATAGAACGCCGTGTCGGTAACCATCAGGCCGGGGTAGCCTTCCCGCCAGAACGAGAGTTGGTCGCTCCACGCAACCCCGGGAATGAATTCGAACGTGGCGAGCGATTCGGCGGGGAAATCCGAATGCGCGCGAAACGCGGCGACCAGTCGATGAAGTGGCTTGCGGGAGCGCAAGTTGGCGACAAACGCAATGAAGTTACCCCGATCGGGATAGAAAAACCGTAGGGGCAACGGGTAGCTTTGGCTACCTGGCTCGTCGCTGTAGCACCCGAGCATTTCGAGCGACACCATCAGCTTGATGTCATCACTACGCGCTCGAGCGGCCTTTGCATAAACCATGCTTCCCATCTGATCCCAATAGAAAAACGGCGGCTCTTCGTTCACAAACGCAACGAAGCGCACGCTGCAATCCGGCGTGAGTTGAGCAAATTCGCGGCTGATCTCCAGCAGTGCGGCCACGCCGCTGGCATTGTCGTTAGCGCCGGGACTGCCCTGGACGGAATCATAGTGGGCGCCGATCAATACGATCTCGCTCGGTCTTGACTGGCCGGTGCGTGTGGCTTCAAGGTTCTCGCTTAGCACACCCGCCGCTTGATAACTCTGGACTGCAACGTCGTAACCCATTAGCGTCCACTCGCGTCGTATGTAATCCGCGGCAGCGTGCAACGCGGCGGGCCGGAAGACATTGCGCTCACCGATCTCTCCCGCGAGTCTTGCGACATGCGCGCGAAGCCGGGCGTCCGACCCTGGCCCGCTGGCCGACGCGGCAGTGGAATGCGGGATCGAAGATCGAGTCAAATCGGACACGTTGGTCGCTCGCAACGGCTTGCGTACGGCTGAATTCATTCGCGCTCGAGGGTAGGATACGTGCTGCGCCTTGTCGCGAACGCCGGACTCCGTTCTGCACCAGACTGGAAATCGGGGTCGTTGCGATTTCCCAAGGAGACGCCTGTAAAGCTTTGCATTCAATGTTACGCTGGCCATCGTGGCGAGGAGGAGCCGCGTGCCTTCGACCTTGGCGATCGGCGCATCGAGGTAATGGAGATTATCGATCGATGGCGCTCCCCCGATTATCGGTACTTTAGGGTGCAAGCCTACGATGGCGGCGTGTATATCTTGCGCCACGATGAGACCGCGGGCGAGTGGGAGCTGACCGAACTGAGATGAGGTATAGCGAGCGCGGTATCGCCCAACCGGCATTGCGCCGGTGAGCCTGACGATGATCGATGACCCCTTGCGGTCGGGGGCCTCGGAAACACGGGGGGAGGAATCCTCTCCAGGCGGAAAGGCGCCCGCTGAAGTGCAAAACGAGCCATACAAATCCGTAATTAACGTCCCAGAGGGCTTGCCTCGCACGTCCCTGGATTTTCGACGCCTTTATGATAACGCTACGTCGCTACGGGCATCATGTTGCGGGCTTTGCGAGCAGTCGCCGGTTGAATGCTCCAATGGATTTGGGAACGCAGCGCGATATAGCGGGTGCTTCTTTGCCTCTAACCTTCCGGTATTTCGCTAACCGAGGATCGCTTGGTACGCTACTTCAAGCCGACACCCCACAAAGCGACTGACTCGAAAAACAAGAGATAAATCGTTTGAGGAGGAGCCCAATGACTTGGTTTGATCATCATCACCGAAGTAAGAAGCTGGCCGCCGCTGCTAAGTCTTCGTTCCATCGCGGAGACGAGGCAACGGCGCGGCGCCTATTCGCGCAAGCTGCTCAGGAAGCAGAGCATGCGCTCGCACAAGTCTCGCCGGACAAGCAAGTTACGTTAGGGGCTATCGCCATGTCGGCGGTTTCGTGGTGGCGACGGGCGAATCGGTCAGATGACGCCGCGCGAGTTGCACGACTCATTCGCGGATCACCGGAGCTATTTCCCATTACTGTGATACCTCTGGACGGTGCGACGAATCCGACAGCGGTAACGCAGCGAGCATAGCCAGTCGATGCACACCCTCCTGGACCGGCCTGAGGCCAAGTTCAACCGCTCCTCGTAACCCACCAGTCCTCTACAATTCAGCGTTGGTTGCCCGCTGCGTATCTGGAGTCTCCGTATGTACGGGATTTGTGACCCACTCAGATTGACTGTACCCAAACTGTGCCTTGGTCAGATTGGTTTTGGGTTTGGCAAGCGTTGCAAGTACTTGATTAATAAAATACGAATATGGGCAAAATCCGCCTCATAAC
>CAVSEH010000031.1:0-24760 GCA_963726935.1 uncultured beta proteobacterium | reverse complement strand
GGCGACGCTGCCGAACATCACGGCAGCGGCGAAGAGGGTGGCGCGGGTGTTCATGCGAGTGGCGGCTGATTCAACGCTATTTTAGCAGAGGGGTGGAATAGAGCCTTTCGAGCCTTGTTTCGGGCTGGACCGCGAGAAACTGGCTTGCTGCAATGTCACTTCGCCGTATAATCTTTCGGAGATCGCGGCAGGAGCAATGCGCGTCCCTTAACCGCGGCAGATACGGAGCGATTGTCGTCACGCACCGTCCATCGGGCGCATTGCGCCTCAGTCTGAGGAGGACACATGATCCGCAAATCGAAACCCAAGACCAAGGTTGCTACGGGCGCTGCACCCACCTCCCGTCGCAAATTCCTCACAGCCGCAACGAGCGCCGCAGCCGGGGGAGCCGCGCTCGGGTTCCCGATGATTGCAAAGTCGCAAGCGCCAATTGTCTGGCGCTTTCAAAGCACGTGGCCGGCGAAGGACATCTTTCACGAATATGCGCAGGACTATGCTCGGCGCGTCAATGACATGGCGGGCGGCAAATTCAGGCTCGACGTCCTGCCGGCCGGCGCGGTCGTTGCAGCATTCGGCATGCAGGATGCGGTCAGCACCGGCGTGCTCGACGGCGGACACGGTGTATGCGCGTATTGGTACGGGAAGCACAAGGCCTTTTCTCTGTTTGGAACGGCGCCGTCATTCGGCTGGCGGGCCAATGACCTGCTGGGCTGGTTCTACTATGGTGATGGTCAGCAGTTCTACAACGAACTCCTCAACGACATCCTGAAAGTCAATATCGTGGGTTGGCTCACCGGGCCGATGCCCACGCAGCCGCTCGGATGGTTCAAGAAGCCGATAACCGACGCGGCGCAGATGCAGAAGCTGAAGTACCGCACCGTCGGACTCGCCGCCGACCTGATGAACGAAATGGGCGCCGCTGTCACGATCATCGGTGGACCTGACATTGTCCCATCGATGGACCGCGGCGTGCTCGATGCCGCGGAATTCAACAACCCGTCATCCGACCTCGCGCTCGGGTTCCCCGATGTGTCGAAGGTGTATATGGTCCAGAGCTTCCATCAGGACATGGAATGCTTCGAGATCATCTTCAACAAGGCCAAGTACAACGCCCTGCCCAAGGAATTGCAAGCAATCCTCAAGTATTCCGCCGAAGCCGCGTCTGCTGACATGTCGTGGAAGCTTCAAAAGCGGTATCCGGAAGATCTCGTTAAGATCGAAAAAGCAGGGGTCAAGGTCTACGAAACGCCCCACTCGGTGCTCGAAGCACAACTCGCGGCATGGGACAAGGTCCTGGCGCGACTCTCGTCGGACAAGTTCTTCGAGAAGGTCGTCACGTCGCAGAAGGCGTGGGCCAAGACGATTGTCGGCTATCGGGCGCAATTCGAATCGCCGCGCGAACTCGCCTCGAGTCACTTCCTCGGAATAAAAAGGGCCGGATAGGCAACCGCGACAATCCGTCGCCCCCGCCCAGGTGACCTCCATTGTAGGGTCGTCGCCTATGCGGGGGGCTGGCGTTTGCCTGAGCAGCAGCTGTGCAGCGTCGATTGCTGGTGTTGCACCTGCGCCGCATGCATGCTTGATGACTTTGCACGCAGTGGGGGCTACATGCAGCGATATCTTTTGTTCGTCGACGACTTGAGCGCCTGGGTCGGCAAGACTTTCTCCTGGTGCATCCTGTTGCTCACCGCAGTCACGTGTTACGACGTGCTCGCCCGCTATGTCTTCAGCGCGCCTACCGGATGGGCTTACGATACCGAATACATTTTGTATGGAACCCTGTTCATGATGGCGGGAGCCTACGCAGTGTCGCAAAACGCGCACGTGCGCGGAGATTTCGTTTCCCGGATGCTGTCCGAAAGGAGTAGGGCAGCGATCGAGTTGGTTTGCCTGCTGCTGTTCTATTTTCCGGCAATTCTTGCGCTCATCTACTCGGGCTACCAATTCTTTCAAATGTCGTGGATGGTGAACGAGCACAGTTCGTCGAGCCCCACCGGGCCACCGATCTACCCGTTCAAGGCGGTCATCCCTCTTGCCGCTTTTTTTCTGTTGCTGCAAGGCATCGTCGAACTGTCGCGCAGCGTGATAACACTGCGCACCGGAGTTCCGCCACAACGCCGACGGGATGTCGAGGAACTGGAAAAGCTTATTCTCGACGAGGCCCGGGCCGGGAAATCGGCCAGCCAGATACTTGAGGACGTCGAACATCACGGAGAGGCGAAATGACCGATCCTCAAGTCGGCGTCCTGATGCTCGCGCTGTTCATCTTCACCATCTTCCTCGGCTTTCCGATCGCGTTCACGCTGATCGCACTGGGCGTATTCTTCGGCTATTACGCGATGGGCGACAACGTGTTCCAGCTCCTCGTGCAGAGGGCATTCGGCGTCATGTCGAATGATGTGCTGATTGCCGTGCCGCTGTTCCTGTTCATGGGCTATATGGTCGAGCGATCCAACATCCTCGATCGCTTGTTCCACAGCCTGCAGGTAACGGCAAAGCACATTCCGGGCGCACTGGCGGTGGCGACGCTCGCAACGTGCGCGCTCTTCGCCACCGCCACCGGGATCGTGGGTGCCGTCGTCACGCTGATGGGATTGCTCGCGTTTCCGGCAATGCTAAAGGCAGGTTACGACATCAAGCTTTCGGCCGGCGTCGTGGCCGCGGGTGGCTGTCTCGGCATCCTGATTCCCCCGAGCATCATGCTCATTCTGTATGGCGCCATGGCCAGCGTCTCGGTAGTGCGTCTCTACGCTGGCGCGTTTCTGCCGGGGTTCATGCTGGCCGGCCTGTATATGCTTTACGTGATCGGCCGCGCGCTGATCAATCCGAAACTCGCGCCCAAGCTGCCCAAGGAGCAGACCGACGTCCCGATGGGGAAAATGATCATGCTCCTCGTGACATCCTTTTTCCCGTTGGCGATTCTGATCCTGTCGGTACTTGGCGTGATTCTGTTCGGTCTGGCAACGCCCAACGAAGCCGCGGCCTTCGGTGCGCTGGGTTCGATACTCCTTGCCATCGGCTACGGACAATTCAGCATCACCCGCCTGAAGGAAGCGGTATTCCTTACGGCGCGCACCGCCGCGATGGTCTGCTGGTTGTTCGTCGGATCGTGGACGTTCTCTTCGGTGTTTTCTTACCTCGGTGGCCAGGCCGTGGTGGAGAATTTCGTGCTCGGACTCAACATGAGTCCGGTGGGATTCCTGATTCTCACGCAGTTCATCATCTTCCTGCTGGGCTGGCCGCTCGAATGGACCGAGATCATCATCATCTTCGTTCCAATCTTCCTTCCGCTGTTGAAGCATTACAACATCGATCCGGTGTTTTTCGGCGTGCTGGTCGCACTCAACATCCAGACGTCTTTCCTCACACCACCGATGGCCATGGCCTGTTACTACCTCAAGGGCGTCGCCCCGAAGCACGTGACATTGAATCAAATCTTCGCTGGAGCGTTGCCCTTCCTGTTCATGGTGTTCGTGACGATGTTTCTGGTCTACGTCTTTCCGCAGATCGCGATGTGGCTGCCGGACTACATTTACCACTAGCTTCCAGTCAGCCGCGCGATCGTTGCGTTGATCAGCTGCCGCGAGATGCTCACCGGACCGGGGAGCTGCGGCAGCGCGTCCAGCGAGAACCATTTCGCGTCGGCGATCTCGTCGTCGCAGGGGCGCATGTCGCCGCTTAAGTATTCGGCATTGAACGCGATCATCAGCGAATTGGGAAACGGCCACGATTGGCTCGAGAAGTAGCGCAGCTGATCGACCTTGACGCCCACTTCCTCGAGCACTTCCCGGTGAATGCAATCCTCGATCGATTCACCAGGCTCGACAAAGCCTGCGAGGGCGCTGTACATCGCGTTGGGAAAGCGGTTCGCGCGCGCGAGGAGGAGTTCCCGTCCACGCGTGACGAGCACCATCATCGCCGGCGAAATGCGCGGATAGACGGCCAGCCCGCACGCCGGACACCCCTTGGACCGTTCCGTCCCTTTGTCGCGCGTCGGGGTCGCGCAGCGTCCGCAGAAGCGATGATTGCGATGCCATTCGACAATCTGGAACGCGCGGCCCGCGAGCGCTAGGTGGTGTTCCGGAATCTGCAGGAACAGCGAGCGCAGGCCGCGCCACTGCCATCCGTCGGGCTCGACGCTGCCGCTGTCCGCGTGCAACGCGATGTGATCGATACCTTCGAGTCGGCCGAGATACAGGCGCGTGCCGGTCATGCTGGCGCGCTCGACCTCGGCAAGTGTCGGCATCGCGGGGGGTTCGGTCGCGCGCACCAGGATCTTGTCCTCTCGCCAGATGTAACACAGCGTGGTTGGCGACAGTGCTGCCGGCAGCGCGATGCCCGGCTCGAACGCCGCCGGGGTGTTCATTTGCATATTGGTTTAGCGCAGGAAGGCTTCATCCTTGCCGATGACTGTGAGTTCGACGAACCTCGATCCGTTGTGATCGGACGGGGAGAAATTGACCAGGTAGCCGCCCGCGTCGAAATCGCGCAACTGTTCCATAGCCGTGATGAATCGCTCCCGCGTGAGATCGTTGCCGGTACGACGCAAGCCCTCGACGAGGACCTTCGCCGCGATGAACCCTTCGAGGCTCGTGAAGGAGTATTCCTGCTTGCCGGTTGCAGCCGCCAGTTGCTGCTGGTACTCCTTGACCACGCGGTTGGAGATGTTCCACGGGAACGGCATCACCTGCGATATACCGACACCGCGACCTGCCAAACCGGCCTCTTTCGCCAGCGCCTTGCTGCCGACAAACGACACATTCATGAACTGCGGATTCTGGCCGGCAGCGCGCATCGCCTTGATGAACGCCGCGACGGATTTGTACGCCGAGATCATGATCACAGCCTGCGGATCGGTCTTGCCGATGGCCGTCACTGCCGCCGCGACGTCGGTGGTATTGCGTTCGACCGTGCCGGTCGCGACGATCTTCATGTTGCGCTTTTGCATCGCGCGCTCAACACCCGCCAGGCCCGCCTTGCCGTAGTCGTCGTTCTGGTAGAAAACGGCGATACGGTCGAGCGTCTGTCCGGTCATCTGTCCGACGATCTTGTCGGTCTCGTCGAAGTAACTCGCGCGAATGTTGAAGATATAGCGGTTTAGCGGGTTGCGCAGCGATTCAGCGCCGGTGAAGGCGCCGACAAAGGGCACCTTTGCAGCGGTAAAGATCGGCTTGGCGGCGTTGGATGTCGGTGTGCCGACGTATCCGAACAGGAGGAAGACGCCGCTGTCGATCAATTTTTTCGTATTTGCTGCGGCACGATCGGGTTCATAGCCGTCATCTAGCGAGCGCATTTCGATCTTGCGACCGTTCACGCCGCCGGTGGCGTTGACCATCTGGAAATAGGCAAGCGCGCCTGCTCGCATCTCGTTGCCCAGTTCGGACGCAGGCCCCGAGAAAGCCGCGGATTGTCCGATCAGGATCGACGTCGGCGTGATCCCCGGCTCGGCTGCGGCATTTGCGACCCATGCGCCCAACACAAGCAGCGCCAGCCGCGCGATGAACTGTCTCATGTTCCTCCCTTGCGCGGCCGGTGCAACCGGACTTCGCGCTGTTCAGCCTGGTCAGGCCTCAGTTCAACCAAGCGTAAGCGGCAACACGCGCAAGCGCTTGCCGGTTGCGGCGGCGATGGCGTTGGCGACCGCGGGCGCGACGACCGGTGTTGCCGGTTCGCCGACGCCCGTCGGTGGTTGGCTCGACGTCACGATGTGGACTTCCACCGCCGGCATTTCGTTGATGCGCAGTGGCGGGTACTGATGAAAATTCGTCTGCTCGACGACGCCGTCCTTGAGGGTGATCGCGCCGTGCAGTGCGGCGGACAGGCCGTAGCCGATGCCGCCCTCCATTTGCGCACGGATGACGTCGGGATTCACCGCGATGCCGCAATCGACGGCGCATACGACGCGATCGACGCTGAAGCTGCCATCACCCTTGACCGTGACTTCGGCAACCTGCGCGACGAACGTATTGAACGATTCGTGGACGGCGACACCGCGGCCCCGTTTTTCGCCCGACTTGCCGGGTGCGAGCGGTGTTCCCCAACCCGCCTTGGCCGTGGCGAGTTCGAGCACGCCAAGATGGCGCGGATGGCTGGCGAGCAAGCCGCTGCGGAAGGCGACTGGATCCTTGCCGGCAGCGACTGCGAGCTCATCGATGAGAGTCTCGGTCGAGTACGCGGTGTGGGTTGATCCGACCGAGCGCCACCACAACACCGGCACGCCGACCTTGGGAGTATGCAGGTCGACCTGCAGATTCGGTATCGCATAAGGGAGCGTCGACGCCCCCTCGACCGAGGTCGCGTCGATGCCGTTCTTGACCATGAATGCCTCGAACGGCGTGCCGGCGAGGATCGATTGTCCGACGACGCGGTGCTGCCACGCGACAACGTTGCCGCTGGCGTCGAGCCCGGCCTTGATCGCGTGGAAATACATCGGACGGTAGTACCCGGCCTGCATGTCGTCTTCGCGCGTCCATACCAGCTTGACCGGCGCCGCACCCTTGATCTGCCTGGCGATCATCGCGGCTTCGCGCACGTAATCGGAGGCAGGGTTCGCACGCCGCCCGAAACTGCCGCCGGCGAAGAGTTGATTGATCTTGACCTGCTCGGGCTTGAGGCCGACCACCTCCGCGACAGCGCCCTGGTCCACGGTCTGGAACTGCTCGCCGTTCCAGATTTCGCACGAGTCGGGACCGAGCTGCACGACGCAGTTCATCGGCTCCATGGCGGCATGCGCGAGATAGGGAAACTCGTATTCGGCGGTGAACGTTTTCGCCGCACTGGCAAGCGCTTTGACGGCGTCGCCGTCGTTGCGCGCCACCGTGCCGGGTGTCGCGGCGCGAGCCTTGTAGTCGGCCATCAACTCTGCCGACGACCCCTTGAACGCGTCCGTGTCGTCCCACTCGATCTTGAGCGCGTCGCGCGCCTTCTTTGCAGTCCAGAACGACGTTGCGAGTACTGCGACCCCGGTGGGCAGCTCAACGACATAGCGCACGCCCGGAATTTTCTGCGCGTCCTCGGCACTGAACTTGACCACCTTGGCGCCGAAGCGCGGCGGATGCGCAACCACGGCGGTGAGCATGTTCGGAAGCTGCACATCCTGCGTGAATTGGGCGGTGCCATTCGATTTTGCGCGGGAGTCGGTGCGCGGCACCTGCTTGCCGATGTACACGAAGTCCTTCGGATCCTTGAGCTTGACCGTCGTGGGAACCGGCTGTGCCGCGGCGTCGGCCGCGAGCTCGCCGAATGTCGCCTTCTTGCCCGATGCGTGGGTCAGCACGCCTTGCTTGACCGCGATCGATTCCGGCGGCACGTTCCAGCGTTTTGCCGCGGCGCCGACCAGCATCGCGCGTGCCGCGGCGCCCGCCTTGCGCAACTGATCGAACGAGTTGGCCATCGCCGTCGAACCACCGGTGCCTTGAATGGTTCCCATCAGCAGATTGTTGTAGAGCGCGGCGTCGGCCGGCGCACCCTCCACCCGGATTTGGGTCCATGCGGCGTCCATTTCGTCGGCCACCACAGTGGGCAATCCAGTGAACGTGCCCTGACCCATTTCGAGATGCTTCACCAGCACGGTGACGGTGTTGTCACCGGCCACGCGAACGAACGCGTTCGGCTGCCACGTTCCCGCCGGTACCGCGCGCGCGCCGCCCTGACCAGGCCCGGCCATCTGTGCGAAGACTTTGCCTGGGAGATAAAAGCCGAGCGTGAACCCTGCCGCCGTGCTCGCAGAGGCCTTCAGGAACCGGCGCCGGCTGCTTGGCGGCGATGACGAATCTGGCATGGATCGATTGCTCCGGTGGTATCGCCTAAGCGAGCGTCTTGGCCGCTTCGTGAATCGCCGCGCGAATGCGGACATAGGTCGCACAGCGACAGACGTTGCCGGCCATGGCCTCGTCGATGTCCGCATCGGACGGCTTTTTCTTTTTCGTGAGCAGGCCCGTCGCGGACATGATCTGCCCCGATTGGCAATAGCCGCATTGGGGCACGTCGAGTTTTTCCCACGCTGCCTGCACGGCCTTGGCTTCCTTCGACTTCACGCCTTCGATCGTCGTGATTTCGACGCCAGGCTTGAGCGCAGACACGGGCATGGTGCACGAACGGGTCGGCGCTCCATCGATGTGCACGGTGCACGCGCCGCACAGCGACATGCCGCAACCGTATTTGGTGCCGGTGAGCTTGAGTTGATCGCGCAGGACCCACAACAGCGGCGTATCGTCGGGTACGTTGACGGTATAGCGCTGACCATTGACGAACAGCAGCATGATTGCTCCAGAATCGGAAACGGGCGACGCGTCCACGCGCGGCGCTGGCCGGAAAGTACGTGCATATCATAGGGGATTCCGCAGGGCAGGGAAACAGCGGCAGCGGTGAAATGCGAGGCGTCGCAAGGGTATAATCGCGGCTGCGTCATTCATGTGGGTCCGCAATGGAAGCTGAAAGAATCAACCTTCTTGCCAACCTCCTGGCTGGTCTGCAGCAGCGCGCTGCCGACCTGCGGAGGTATCTTTGACTTCGACGCCAAAGCGGAGCGGCTGAAGGCGGTTTCTGTCGTTCTGGAAGACCCCAAGGTCTGGGACGATCAAAAGCGGGCACAGGAACTCGGGCGCGAGAAGAAACAGCTCGAAGGCGTGGTCAACACGCTGAATGACCTCGGCACCCGCCTCGCGGACAGTGCGGAACTGTTCGAAATGGCCCGCTCGGAGGGCGACGACGCAACGCTGGTTGCGCTCGAAAGCGACGTGGCGGCGCTCGAACACATTGTCGACGACATGGAGTTCCGGCGGATGTTTCACAATCCGATGGACCCCAACCCGTGCTTCGTCGATATCCAGGCCGGCAGCGGAGGGACCGAGGCGCAGGATTGGGCGGCGATGCTCGAGCGTATGTACCTCCGCTATTGCGAACGGCGCGGCTACAAGACGGAAATCCTCGAACAGTCCGAGGGGGAGGTCGCGGGCATCAAGAGCGCCACGATCAAGGTGAACGGCGAGTATGCGTACGGCTACCTGAGGACGGAGACCGGCGTGCATCGCCTCGTCCGCAAGAGCCCCTTCGATTCGAATGCCCGCCGCCATACGTCGTTCGCCAGCGTCTTCGTGTACCCCGAGGTCGACGACACCATCGAGGTCGACATCAACCCGGCCGACGTGCGCATCGACACCTTCCGGGCGTCGGGCGCGGGCGGGCAGCACATCAACAAGACCGACTCCGCTGTGCGCATGACGCACCTGCCGACCAACATCGTAGTGCAATGCCAGAACGACCGCTCACAGCACCGCAACCGCGCCGAGGCGTGGGCGATGCTGAAGTCGCGTCTGTACGAGCTGGAGTTGCGCAAACGGCAGGCGGAGCAGCAGAAACTCGAAGAAGCGAAGACCGACATCGGCTGGGGTCACCAGATCCGCAGCTACGTCCTGGACCAGTCGCGCATCAAGGATCTGCGCACGAATGTCGAAATCGGCAACACACAGGGTGTACTCGATGGCAACCTCGATGAATTCATCGCGGCGAGCCTGAAACAGGGTGTGTGATGGGCGCCTTCATCTTCGACATCGACGGCACGATCATCGACTCGATGCCCTGGCACGGCAAGTCGTGGGAAGTGTTTTTCGCGCGACATGGGCGCGCTTACGCCGGCGAGTCGTTCCTGCGCGGCTCCGCCGGACGAACGGGGGTCGAGCTGATGCGCGAACTGTTCGGTCCGCTCTCCGACACCGACGCATGGGCGCTCGTGCACGAGAAAGAAGCGATCTACCGCGACCTTTTCCGACCCGTGTTCAGCGAGATCGCGGGATTTCGAGATTTCGCACGCCGCGCCAAGGCGGCAGGCGTCGGCATCGCATGCGCCACCGCGGGCGATGCCGATAACATCGCGTTCGCGATGCATGGCCTCGGCATGGAGCGCGAGTTCGATGCGTTGGTCGGCGCTCAGGACGTCGCGAACGGCAAGCCTGCGCCCGATCTGTTCCTGCTGGCGGCAAAACGTATGGGTGCTGCACCGCGCGACTGCGTCGTTTTCGAGGACGCGCCGCTCGGCATCGAGGCCGCACGCCGCGCCGGCATGTCCGCCATCGCGGTCACTTCCGGCGAACCGGCAGCGAAGCTCGCGGGTCCCCTACACGTGCTCACCGCGATCGCCGACTACAGTGACCTCGACCCGCTCCGCGTCCTGGCACTGGCACGTCGTTCCGCGCCCTATCCGACCGAGAATTTCGCATGAGCGATACCCGCAATCCGGCGTCCCCCGCACCGCAGGACGAGAATCAGATCATTGCGGAGCGCCGCGGCAAACTTGCCGCGCTGCGCGAGCGTGGGCATGCCTACCCGAACGACTTTCGTCGCGATGCCCTCGCTGCCGACCTCCACACGGCACACGATGGCAAGCACAACGAGGAGCTCGAAGCCGCGCATGTCGTGGTCTCGGTCGCCGGCCGCATGCTGCTCAAGCGTGTCATGGGCAAGGCGAGCTTCGCGACATTGCAGGACATGAGCGGCACGATCCAGCTGTACGTCACCAACGACGCCATCGGCGCGGAAGCGCACGACGCCTTCAAGCACTGGGACCTCGGCGATATCCTCGGTGCCACCGGAACCATCTTCAAGACGCGTACCGGGGAGTTGACGGTCAAGGTCACCGCCCTGCGGCTGCTGGCGAAGTCGTTGCGCCCCTTGCCGGAAAAATTTCACGGGCTGACCGATCAGGAACAGAAATACCGGCAGCGTTACGTTGATCTCATCACGAGCCCGGAGTCGCGGCGCGTGTTTGTCGCGCGCTCGCAAATCGTCCAGGCCATGCGCGAATTCTTCGTTGCCCGCGGCTATCTCGAGGTCGAGACGCCGATGATGCATCCGATTCCCGGCGGTGCGGCGGCGCGGCCGTTCGCCACGCATCACAACGCGCTCGACATGGATTTGTACCTGCGCATCGCGCCCGAGTTGTATCTGAAGCGCCTGGTGGTCGGCGGGCTGGAGAAGGTGTTCGAGGTCAACCGCAACTTTCGCAATGAAGGCATCTCGACCCGGCACAATCCGGAGTTCACGATGCTCGAGTTCTACGAGGCGTTTCAGGACTACCACTACCTGATGGATCTGACGGAAGCGCTGCTGCGCGAGCTCGCCCTCAAGGTATGTGGTACGACAACAATCGAATATCAGGATGTGCCCATCGATTTGGCCCGCGCTTTCGACCGCCTGACCATGGCGGAGGCGATCGCCAAGTACAACAGCGGCCATGCGCCGCAGGACCTGGCCACGCCCGCCTATCTGAAAAAGGCGCTCGCTGCGGTCGGCGCCGAGGTCTTGGCCACCGACGGGATCGGCGTGCTCCAGCTCAAGCTGTTCGAAGCAACGACCGAGCCCAAATTGGTCCAGCCGACGTTCATCATCGCGCATCCCACCGACGTGTCGCCGCTGGCCAGAGCCAACGACCTGAATCCTGCGGTGACGGACCGTTTCGAATTGTTCATCACCGGCCGCGAGATCGCGAACGGCTTTTCGGAGCTCAACGATCCCGAAGACCAGGCCGCGCGGTTCGCCGCGCAGGTGCAGGCCAAGGACGCCGGCGACGCCGAGGCGATGCACTACGACGGCGACTACATTCGCGCGCTCGAATACGGCCTGCCGCCGACGGCCGGCGAGGGCATCGGCGTCGATCGCCTGGTCATGCTGCTGACCAACAGTCCGTCGATTCGCGACGTGATCCTCTTCCCGCAACTCAAACGCGAAAGCTGAGCCATGCCGGCGCGGCGCTTCGCGTCGTTCGGGGAGTTCTATCCGTTCTACCTTTCGGAACACGCCAACGTCGTGTCGCGGCGATTGCATTTCATCGGCTCGTCGCTCGTGCTTGGTTGCGTCCTTGCGGCGATCACCACGCATAACGCGTGGTGGCTGCTTGGCGCGCCGTTGTGCGGTTACGGTTTCGCCTGGGTGGGACACTTTTTCTTCGAGCGCAACCGCCCCGCGACGTTTTCGCATCCGGTCTACAGCCTCATCGGCGACTGGGTCATGTACAAGGACATGCTGACCGGCAGAATCCGGATTCTGACGTTGTCGTCCGGGGCACGGCGCCGAGACGGGCGCCTTGACATATACCCCATAGGGGTATATGGTGGCCTGATGGACGCCTCTTTGCGTGCGCCACTGCAGCCTGCTGGTGCGCCGTCGCGGGAAACGTGGCGACGTGTCGATCTCAGCCTCGAGGGGATGACCTGCGCGGCGTGCGCTGCGCGCATCGAGAAGACGCTCAATCGTGTCCCGGGCGTCGAGGCGACAGTGAACTTCGCGACGGAGACCGCAACGGCGCGCTTCGACCCGGCGCGCGCGGACTCCGCGCGGATGCTCGCGGCAGTCGAGCACGCCGGCTACCACGCAATCGTGCGTAGCGATCCGGAACGCGACCGTGCCGAGCAGAAGGCGCGCAAGGCCGCCGCCTACGCCGCGCTGAAGCATGAATTGCTGTTCTCGATCGCGCTGACGTTGCCGTTGCTGGCGCAGATGGTGCCGATGCTCGTTCACGGCAACTGGTTCGGTTCGTCGCCCCACGACGAGCTGCTGCCACGGTGGCTGCAGTTGCTGCTTGCGACACCGGTGCAGCTGTGGATCGGACGTCGCTTCTACGTTGGCGCGTGGCACTCGCTGCGCGGCGGCGGCGCCAACATGGACGTGTTGATCGCACTGGGCACGTCGATGGCGTGGGGATACAGCGTGGTGGTGACCCTGCTTGGCTTGCACGAGCAGCACGTTTACTTCGAGGCGGGCGCTACCGTGATCACGCTGGTGCTCCTGGGCAAAGTGCTCGAAGCGCGGGCGATGACCGGCACCTCTGCGGCGCTGGAGGGCCTGCTGCGCCTGCAGCCCAAGTCTGCCAACGTCGAGCGCAACGGTGTGATCGTCAACCTGCCGATCGCCGACGTCGTGCCGGGTGACCACGTCGTCGTACGGGCAGGCGAGAGCGTCGCTGTCGACGCCACTGTGCTGGCCGGTCAATCGAGCATCGACGAAAGCATGCTCACGGGCGAGAGCCGCCTTGTTCCCAAGACAATCGGGGACACCGTGTTCGCGGGCACCTTGAACCAGGACGGCACGCTCACGTGCGAGGCGACAGGCGTCGGCAGCACGACGTTGCTGGCGGGAATCGTTCGCCTCGTGGCCGAGGTACAGGGTTCGAAGGCGCCGATCCAGCGTCTGGCCGACCGGGTCTCGGGCGTGTTCGTCCCGATTGTCGTGGTCATCGCCGCGCTGACGTTTGCGTTCACGTGGTGGCATGGGGCCGGCGCGACCCCCGCGTTGATCAACGCGGTGGCAGTGCTCGTGATTGCGTGTCCCTGCGCGCTGGGGTTGGCCACGCCCACTGCGATCATGGTGGGAACCGGACGCGGAGCGCAGATGGGCCTGCTGATTCGCAATGCCAGCGCGCTCGAACAAGCGGGTGCGCTCGACGTGCTGATCGTCGACAAGACGGGAACCTTGACCGAGGGCAAGCCCGCGGTCGCCGGTGTGCTCGCGCTGACGCCCGCGACGGGGGCCGAAGTCTTGCGTGTCGCGGCGAGCCTCGAGCGCGGATCGGCGCATCCTCTTGCGCAGGCCATCGCGGCGGCCGCCGCCAGTCAGAACATCGCGCTGTCATCCGTGCAGCAGTTCGTGTCGATCGCAGGCAAGGGTGCGACCGGCGTGCTTGATGGACAGACGGCAATCCTGGGTTCGACTGCATTCCTCGTCGAGAACGGCGTGGCGCTGGACGACGCGCTGGCTACGCCGCTGCAACGTGCCGGCAAGACCGTCGTGGGTGTCGCGCTGAACGGGCGGGCGCTTGGACTCATCGCTCTCGCCGATCGCGTCCGCCCGACGTCGCCGAAGGCCGTGGTCAGGCTCCGCGAGGCCGGCATCGACGTCATCATGCTCACGGGCGACAACGCCGAGACTGCGCGCGCCGTCGCGGAGAGTGTGGGCATCACTGACTTTCGCGCGGGCGTGATGCCGCAGGACAAGGCCGCGGCGGTGCTCGCATTCAAGGACCGCGGCCGGGTCACCGGCATGGTGGGCGACGGCGTCAACGACGCGCCGGCGCTCGCCGCTGCCGATGTGAGCTTCGCCATCGGTGCCGGATCCTCGATCGCCATCGAGGCGGCGGATGTGACGCTGATCCGCAACGATTTGAACGCGGTGGTCGACGCGATCCTGCTGTCGCAAGCGACGCTGCGCAAGATTCACCAGAACCTGTTCTTTGCTTTCGCCTACAACCTGCTCGGCATTCCGCTCGCCGCGTTGGGGCTGCTCAACCCGATCATCGCCGGCGCGGCGATGGCAGCCAGCTCGGTGTCGGTCGTTACCAATGCGCTGTTGCTCAAGCGCTGGCGCCCACCTCAATGAGGAGAAGTGATGGAAAATGTGACATTGAAAGTCGACGGCATGACCTGCGGCGGATGCGTCGCCAGTGTCGAGCGCGTGCTCAAGGCTGTGCCCGGCGTGGTTGCGGTAAAAGTGCAGCTCAGCCCGGGCCTGGCCGAAGTGAATTTCGATCCTGCGCGCACCCAGGTCGCGGCGCTGAAGACAGCCGTCGAGGCGGCGGGCTATGACATCGCCGGGTAAAGCGGTGACCCGCTCGGCGGCGCATCACGCGCACCCGCTGGTCGCGCGTCGCGACGGCGCTGCGTTGACCAAACGCCTCAACCGCATCGAAGGTCAGTTGCGCGGCATCGGCAAGATGATCGCCGACGACCGTTACTGCGTCGACATCCTGACGCAGGTCGCGGCCGTTCAGGCCGCGCTCGACGCCCTCGCGTTGCAGTTGCTGGAACACCATCTGCACGGTTGCGTGCAAGCCGCTGTCAAGTCGGGCGATGGCGAGCACGCCATCGAGGAAGCGCTCGGCGTGATTCGCAAGTTTGCGCGCTGAGCTCTTGTTGGCTGGTCACTTCGCGGCGTTGCGCTCCACCCACTGCGCGTAGGCTGCGAGGAACTTCTGCAGGAACTCGCGCGTCGTCTCGTCGGTGAGGGTGCCCTTGTCGTCGAACATTTTGGCGATACCGCCGATGTAGGCCTCCGGTTGCTGCATTGCTGGGACGTTCAGGAACACGAGCGACTGACGCAGGGCGTGGTTCGCGCCGAAACCGCCAATCGCTCCCGGCGAGTTGCTGATCACTGCACCCGGTTTGCCACTCCACGAGCTCTTGCCGTACGGACGCGAGCCGACATCGATCGCGTTCTTGAGGCAGCCGGGCACGCCACGGTTGTACTCGGGCGTCACGAACAGCACCGCGTCGAACGTCTCGACTTTCTGCTTGAATTCCCGCGCGGCTTGCGGCGGGTCGGCCTCGTGATCCTGGTTGTACAGGGGCAAATGGCCGATCTCGACGATTTCGAGCTTGAGCGTCGGTGGCGCCATAGCGATGAGCGCCTTGGCGATCTTGCGACTGAACGACTCCTTGCGGAGGCTGCCGACGAAAACGGCAACGTTTCGGGTTGTGCTCATGACGATCCTTTCGGGGGTTGGGTAGCGCAGGCACCACAGGACAAACCAGCAACGCAAGTATAAACGTGCCGGGGTCGAGGCGCGTTTGTGAGGTACGTCGCGACACGGTTTGCGACTACACTGCGCGCGGTGGCATAATCCCGGGTCGTCGGGGTGTAGCGCAGCCCGGTAGCGCGCTTGCTTTGGGAGCAAGATGTCGGAGGTTCAAATCCTCTCACCCCGACCAGAAGCACTCGCCAATCTGTCACGTGCAATGCGTGATTGAGAGTGTGCAGACGGTGAGACTCGCAGCAACAATTTGGTTTAAAGCGGCCGTTCATTGGCCTTCGCGGTCGAGCGTTGATCGGTCGTGAGCCTGGGCGAACACTCAACCTCGCGTTACGTGCTATCGCGTCGGCATTCGAATGAATGAGCCCCGGATGCCGGCATTGCTGACGTCCAGCGGACGGCCCGGGTTCTACTTCCGCGTTCTGCAGGAAGGCGAGGTGGCGCTGGCGACGAAATCCTGAAGGTGGGAGAGGCGAAGGAGCGAATGACCGTCGCACAGATCAACGCGCTGCTCTATTCGCCCGATCATGCGCGCGATCGACTGGAGCGCGCATTGCGGATCGAGGCGCTTTCGCCCGGATGGCGCTCGTCGTTTGAAGCATTGCTGCTGAGCGAAGCGGCTGGCATGGGGAGAGGTAATGCGGGCTCGCGCCGGCAGCGGCTGCGCATCCGGTTGCACCAGGATTTCTGCCGCTTGTGGTGACGACGATCGATCACGAGTCCGCGACGTCTTGTCGCTCACCGTGCAGAGCCCGGATGGTCAACCGCTGACAGCGGCTCTGCCAGGCCAGTACGTAGTCTTGCGTCTTCAACCGACCGCCGGCGGCCCACCACTTTTTCGCAGCTATTCGCTCTCGGGTCCCCTCTCGGAGAAGTGCTATCGAATCAGCGTGAAGATCGAGCCGAATGGGCGGCTGGAACCTTCCTGGAAGGCATGTCCGGGTCGAACGATATTCGTCCACGTCAGCTCGCCGCGCGGCAGTTTCATTCTGCAATCTGGCGAGCGGGCGGTGGTGCTGCTCAGTGCGGGAATCGGGGTGACACCCGTTCTGGCGATGCTGCATGCACTGGCTGCTTCCCGCTCACGCGCAGGTCTTGTGCTCCACGCGCTCGCGATCGCAGCATCATCCGTTTGCCGCCGAAGTCAGCCGGCTGATGCTCGCGCTCACGCACTGCCGCAGCTAGTTTGTTACAGCAGGCCTGATTGGCGACAAGCCGGCAAGATTTCGACGCTGCCGGTCACCTGTCGCAAGCGTCTTCGACGAGGTCGCGTCCCACGAGAGGCGGATGTCCACCTGCGACGTTTGGCGAACATGCATGAGGCAAGATAGACTACGGTTCCGTGCGACTCGAATGTGGGAGAAATGCATGCAGATGAAGTCGTTTGTATGGGCGCTCGGGATGGTGGCCATCACGAGTGCGCTGCTTGGCTGTGGGCAGAAGGCTGACACCGCTGCCGAAAAGGCGGCCACCGACGCGAAAGACAAAGTCGTGGCTGATGCGAAGGCCGCCGAAGCGCTGGTCAAGGAAAAGCGAGAGCAGCGCAGGAGACGGGGGCGATTCGTGCGACAAAGCTCGATGCACGTCCTTCGCCAGCGATCGCCTCGGCAGTTCACTTCCAATTGATGCAGGCGACACGCGGAATTCGATCCGATCCGCGTTTGAACGCTTTAAGCCGTGTGATGGCCGCCGAGAGCTCGACTATCTCAGCGCTGGAGTCGTACTGGTCGATTGATCTGGAACAAATCAGGTTGCACTTCGAATCGGGCATATGCATGCTTAGATACGCGTATCCGATGGGAGCACCTGCATGAATCGACGACGGTTGCCGCCACGATGCACGATGTTTGGCGGCCCCCACTCGATGGCGCCGCGGGTCACCGCCACGCTGGGTATCCAGCGCCACGACCATCACGGGCACGCGCCCGACGCCGACCGAACTGTACGGCTCATCAGTATGGCGCCTGTAGTCGAAGGCCATGGACGACGCGCGTCCGCCATCGAAGGGCTCCGACGTACTCCTGCTAACACGGATGGCTCGACCTCGGTGTTCCGAGACCTTCGGCGGCGTCAGCGCACGCCGACGACGGACGGCCGCGAGTAGTCCTGCGATCACCGATGCTCCGCGGTGGCTCGGCGACGCGTGCCGCGCTGGTCACGGCGAATACAAATCGGCAAGCCGGCGTGATCTGAGCAGTCGACCGGCTTCCGGCTACAACGGCATCATCGCAAGGACAAGCGACGATCGGCGCATGCTGCTCGACAACGGCGATCCACGTCGTGGTTCGGCAAGCCACAGCACGCCCGCGTCCGCGGCGAGTCAAGTCGATTACAAGTCGCCAACCGGCATGGTGTCGGTACTGCTCGGCCGCGGCGCGCACAATGAGCCGACCTGTTCGCGACACCACGGATCTATCCGTTGCACGGGCACGCCCGAGGACTACAAGGCGGTGCATGCCTTCGACCAGATGACGCGATGCCCCTCGTCCTACGGCAAGCCGTATACGCCGGCGCCCGGAGCGGTTGATCCAGGCGTTGACATGAAACTGCAATCCGCGATCAGGTCAATGCGATGGACAAGGACGCGGCCTCCTACTTCAAATTGTTCGCACAGCTCATGACAGGCGTCCGCCAACGGCCGAGGACGCGCCGATGGTGGCGAAGCTCGCCAAGATAGGCATTGTTCCGGGTCAGGATTTCGACGCGTCGAAACTCGACCCGGCGGTCGCCAACAGGACTTCGCGGACTCGGCCCCCAAGCGCGACGTCCTCAGGCAAAACGCACGAGCCCCATGGCGGCCCGTCGGAACAATTAAGTCGCGGTTGAAAGGCGTCGTGCCGGCGACATGAAGCTCACCGACGGTTGGGCCTTCACGACCAAGACTGGCCTGTACGGCACGAGCTATCGGCAGAGGGCATTGGTCACGGCCATTCGTGTCTCGGCGCGCATCACGGCCTGGCGCGAACCGTCCGCAGGATGCGCGTCTACCCCACGTCCGAAGGACCGGACATCGTCAAGAAATACAGCGGCGCGAACAAGTACGTGCTGCACTTCAACCAAGGGCGAGGTTGCCACCAGTCGATGGATTCTGGTCGCTGACGATGTATCGACGCCAGCTACTTCTTTGTGCCGAACGCGCTCAACCGTTACACCGTGAGCCAGCGAAACAAGCTCGAAGGCCAAACGCCGCATGGATCGGTCTGACATCTTCGTCCGAGAACGAGACATCGCCGAGCACAGCGTCAACGCGGCGATGACCGGGTTGCCTGCAGGGCGACTCGCCGTTGCGCTGAACCCTTCCATCCCGCGATGATGCCGCCTGCTCGGCGCCGAGGCAGATCCTTCGTCCGCACGCCGCGGCTACGCTACATGCTCAAGGCCAACCCCTGATGGGTATCGGTTGATCATCTACATCCAGAACGAGTCGCCGGGCAAGGGCAAAGAGGACAACTGGCTGCCCGCGCCGAAAGACCAATTCATCCTGATGATGCGGCTGTACTGGCCGAAGGAGAAACCGCCGTCCATTCTCGACGGCAGTTGGAAAATCCCGCCGGTCAAGGAGGTCACCTGAGGGCGACGGGCGCGAAGCGCGCGGATCGTGCCGAGGCGTACGGTCTGCGCGCTCCGACGCTATTCGGATCCGAGGCGTTACGGCGTCGGCTTGAATGCGAGCAGCACGTTGCCCGCCTGTCCGCCGTAGAGCCCGTAGCCGGAACTCACGAACAGCATTCCCCCGGCGATGGTGGGGCCGCCAGAATCGAGCGCACCGCCATTCGCCTTTACGTCATTCACGGTGGTGAACGGTTTGGCCGTGTCGTAATCCCACAGCACCGCACCGTTCGTCGTGGAATAGGCGCGGACATGTCCGTCGACCGCGCCTGAGAGAACGAAGTCAGGCGTCGCGGTCACCGCCCCCGACTGCGCTGGACTGCAGTTCGTGCGGCCTGCGCACGCTTTTGCGGGCGGCGCGGACCATTCAATGGCGCCGGTGTCGGCGCGGAGTGCATGGAGTCCGCCACCTTTGTCGGGATCGGGCACCAGAGGCTGCCCCAGCACCAACGTTGTGAACGCGATATCCGACACCGCGGCGTACACGCGTTTGCCATCCGTCGCGATGCCCCACTGCACACCGCCCAACACACCGCCGGCACCGACACGAGTGCTCCAGACCACGCGGCCGCTGTCATCGGGGTCGAGGGCCCACACCATCCCGGATTTCTGTCCGATGGTCAGCAGGCGCTTCCCGTTGGCCAAGGTGATCAGATTGGACGACGTGCCGAGGTCGTAGTCGGGACCATGCGGCTCCGGACAGTTCGCCTTGTCCGTCGACAGGCACGCCGCGTTGCCCATGTCGCCCGTCAACAATTGCCTGGTCCAGACGATCTTGCCCGTATCGAGGGACAGCGCGAGCACCGCGTCGCTCGTGGCTGTCGCGGGCGCCGAATGGTTGTCGCCGGTGCCGACGTACAGCAGCCGCCGCTTGCGATCGATCGTTGGCGTCGCCCAGATCGACACGCCCGATGGACCCCACAAGCTGCGTGCCGATGGCGTTCTTCGCAAGCGGCATGGCATCGGGAATCGTGTAGGTGATCCACAGCGTCTTGCCTGTCGCCGCATCGAGCGCGATGACCGCGCCACGGCCCTTGCAGCATTCGAACTTGGGGTCCGCGGCCGAGCTGTCGTCGCCACCGGAAATGGGAACATACAGACGACCTTCGAAAAACGCGGGGGCGCCGGTGATACCGGTTCGGGGCCCATCGTCCGGCGTAACCCGCCAAAGCAGCGTGCCCGTCGCGGCGTCGACCGAGTAGACATTGCCGCGCCGGTCGCCGAACAGCGCCACGTTGGTATTGCCGACGCGTGCCACGGTGATCGCAGTTCTCACGCCGGTGCTGGCGGTGTAGTCCCAGTAGTAGCAACCGGATGTCGCATCGATCGCATAGACATGCCCGTTCTGGCTGCCGACGAACACGCGCCCGCCGACAACCGTCGGCTGGCCGAAGGCTGCGACCGCGCCGGGGAAACCGAAGGCCCATTTCAGTTCGAGCCGGTTGAGATCCGCCGCAGCGATGCCGGGTGTGCGCTGAAACCGCCAGTTCTCCGGATTGGCGCCCCAGCCGTTGTACGAAGGTCCGTCGAGAGCGAACGCGGGTGGCGTGCCAGTGCAGCGTCCGGCCATCGGAACGTCATCCGTGAGCTTCCTGCCCGTGAGGTATTCCGCGATCGCCACTCGTTGCGCGGGCAGCAGGGCTGCGCCCGGTCCCTGCATGATTCCGTTCGTGAGCGCATTCACGATGAAGCTCGGTGACATCGCGCGTAACGACGCGGCGCCCGGCGCGCGCGTCGCCGGATTGTCGTGACACATGGCGCAGTGCTGCTGGAACGCCGCTGCGCGAGCATCAGGATCCGGAGGTGTCGACTGCGCGCTTGCGAAATCAGCCCACGAAGCGAACGCAGTCAGCACCGCGGTGAGATAGAGCCGTCGCGTGAAAGTCATCGTGCAATCCGGAGCGCTGCGGCTGATAGGCGGCGATTGTAGCGGAAGCCGATTGCGACACCGATGTTGAAGATATGGCAACGTCGCGAATGATGGCGAGAGTGCCAATCCATAGGCTCACTTGGCCTTGTAGATCGTCTTGCCTTCCTTGATCGTTTCAAGGACCTTGATGTCCTTGATCGCGTCGGGCCTTCACCGCGAGCGGATTGGCGCTGAGGATGACCAGGTCGGCAAGCTTGCCAGGCTCGATCGAGCCCTTCTTGTCGTCTTCCCAATACTGGTGCGCCGCGTCGATCGTGATGGCTTTCAGCGCAGCGTAGGGAGTGACACGTTCATCGGGCCCGATGACCTGTCCGGAGCGCGACTTGCGGTTGACCGCGGACCAGACCACGAGCATCTGGTCGATGGGCGCGACGTTGAAGTCGGTGTGGTTGGTGGGCCGTAGACCCATCGCGGCGGCGGTCTTCAACGGGCTCAGGAAATAGGCCTGTTCCTTGCCCCGATTGAGCACGTGCGTGTCGCCGAAAAAGAAGGTGTGCTCCGTGAACAGCGACGGGATGAGCTTGTAGTCGACGTACTTCTGCAGCTGATCCTTGCGCACGAATTGCGAATGGATGATCGTCGTATGGCGGTCGCGCGCGAGGTCGCCTGCGGCCGCGAATTCATGCGCCTTGAGCGCCATGTCGATCGCCGCGTCGCCGTTGGCGTGGATGTTCATCGTGAGGCCGTTGTCATAGCATCTCTTCACGACCGCATTGAGCATGTCCTGCGGGAAGCCCGGCTCGCCCTTCCAGTCCTTCTCGCCATTCGGGCCGCCGGTCAGGTAAGGGGTGGTGAAGAAAGCGGTCTTGCCCTGCGGCGAGCCATCGGTGGTGAATTTGCAGCCGCCGATCTTCAGCCGGTCGGAATACTTGCCCCAGGACGACGGGCGGATTGGCCGCGAGAATCTTGTCGAGGTCGGTGAAGAACGGATAAGCGACGACGTCGATGACCAACGCGCCACTTTTCGCAACGCGCTGGAGCACGGCCAGTTCATTGGCGTGCGTCGCGCCGTCCTGCGCGGTGGTGACGCCGGCCGAGGCGTAGAGATTCTGGGCGAACTTGAGCTGATCGATTTCCTGCTGCGGGGTCGGCGCGGCCTTGTTCGAGAAAACCGGCAGATAGGCGGTCTCCATGATCAGTCCTTCGGGTTCCTGCGAACCGGCCTTGCGCGTGATGACGCCGCCTGGCGGCGTCGGCGTGGCCGCCGTGATGCCGTACTTCTCGAAGGCCTTCGAGTTCAGCACCGCGCCATGGCCCGAAACATGGATGACGTAGGCGGGATTGTTCGGAAACACGGCATCGAGGTCGTCGCGGGTCAGCGGCTTGCCGCCCGGCATCAGGTTCTCGTCATAGCCGTAGCCGACGACCAGTTCGCCGGGCTTGATCTTCCGCGCGTCGGCGAATTTCTTCATCACCGCCGCGATCTCCTTGGGATTGCGGGCCGTGCCCACCGGTGGCGCGGACGCGTTGGCCTGGTCCGCCATCTCGAGCGCGAAGATGAAGTGACCGTGCGGATCGACGAAGCCCGGGGTCATTGTCTTGCCGGCGAGGTTCACGACCTTGGTCTGTGCGCCCTTGTACGCGGCGACTGAGCGGGTCGAGCCGACTGCGAGTATCTTGCCGTCCTTGACGGCCACCGCCTGCGTCGATGGCTGCGCATCGTTCATGGTAATGATCGTGCCGCCCTGGTAGATAGTGTCGGCCGCAGGTTCGGCGGCCTGGCCAACGACGCACACGCCCGACGTCAGTACGCCCAGGACGAGGCTGCTGAGGTTTCTCATCGAATATTTCCCGGTTGACTGGTGTTGGGGAGAGGCGACGCCGTCACTCACGACGATGGCGCAGCACGAATGCGATGAATCGGTCAGCGCTTCACAGGGACCAGCGGTTCGCGCGTCGCTCGCGCGAGTTCCTGTGCATCGAGGGTCAGGCGATAGGCACCTTCTGCGTACCGGGCTGTACGGCAACCTGCCGCACGTACTGGTGCGCCTCGGCCACGGGATAGCCTGCCGCGCCGAACGTTGCGCAGATCGCCGCGTTGGTGTCGAAGTAGACCTGCCAGTAGTGCGCCGGGTTGCAGTACGGCCGCACCGCAAGCACCGGCCCGTGGTCGGTGAACGTCAGGATCTCCACATCGGGCTTCGGGTCGGCAACGACGTTGGCGATCGTCGGCAGCGCGTCCTTCAGCCGGCGAATCGCATCACCCGGGTCCACGCTGTGGTCGATCTGCGCCACCAAGTCCACCCGTCGATACGGGTTGCTGCTGAAGTTCTTGATCGTTCCGTTCATGATTTTTGCGTTGCCGACCATCGTCTGCACGTTGTCGGGCTGTGTCGATCGTGGTGCTGAACAGGCCGAGCATCCGCACGGTCCCTTCGACCTCGCCGGCCACCACGTAGTCGCCCACCTTGAACGGTCGCAACACGAGAATGAACGCGCCCGCCGCAAAGTTGGACAGCAACCCGCCCCAGGCCGCGCCGACCGCGATGCCGAGTCCGGCCACCAGGGCCGCGAACGACGTCGTCTCGACACCGAAGTAGCCCAGGATGGCGACGACCAGAATGATGTTGAGGGCAACGGTGATGATGGACCCGATGTAACGGATCACGGTCGGCTCGACCTTTTGCCGCTCCATCGCCTTCATCACCAGGTTGGAAGCGAAGCCGATCAGCATGCGACCGATGATGTATGCGGCAATCGCGCCGACCACCTTCAGCCCGAAGGCAATCAGGATGGGGCGTGCGGATTCAAACATGCCGGGAATGTCCATAGGGGCTCCAGGAGAAGGGTCAGTCGGGATGGTGCCGCAGGCGACGCTGGCTTGTCGCCGCGGGAACTATACCTGTCGTCGACCGGAGATTCAAATCTGTCTTGCGGCTGACGTATCGCGGGCTGACTTGATTCCCTATCGCGAGTAGGCGAATGTCGCCACTTTGCGGAAAGGTGGGGCGCGAGTAACCTTCTCCTCCTTACTCGCTCGAGGGCCCACATCATGGAAACTCGTCCGCCACTGCCGCCCTTCAACCTGGAGACCGCTCGCCAAAAGGTGCGTGCGGCCGAAGACGGGTGGAACTCCCGCGATCCCGTGCGCGTCTCTCTTGCCTACACGCCGGACAGCCAGTGGCGAAATCGGGCGGAATTCTTTTCGGGCCGCGACGGCATCGTGCAATTCCTGGCGCGCAAGTGGACGCGCGAACTCGACTACCGGTTGATCAAGGAAGTATGGGCGTTCGCTGACAATCGCATCGCGGTGCGCTTCGCATACGAATGGCATGACGATTCCGGCAACTGGTGCCGTTCCTACGGCAACGAGAACTGGGAATTCGATGCGGCCGGTCTCATGCGTAAACGGTACGCGAGCATCAACGATCTTCCAATCCGCGAGTCGGACCGCAAATACCACTGGCCACTCGGACGCCGCCCCGACGACCACCCAGGGCTGTCGGACCTCGGCCTGTAGAAGGCATATCAGTTTTACTGTCGCGGCGCGGGAGGCGCGATTGCCGGCATTGCGGCGCTGCGTGCTGCCGCCTCGTGCGCGAGCTTACGGTCGCGATCGAATAGACAAGCGCGCGCGTTCTATGCCGGAGTTCTGGGTCAATTTGTCCGTACGGGCGTAACATCTGGAGATGATCACCCCTCCGTCGAAAATCGTCCGCACTATGTGTCCGATGAACTGTCATCCAACGCTGTGCGGCATGCTG
>CAVSEH010000030.1:0-40119 GCA_963726935.1 uncultured beta proteobacterium | reverse complement strand
GGGTTGACGAGGCTGGCTTATCTCGCCTAGCGTACGGGAATAACCGTCGCTATGCGATCTGCTTCGAACTACGTGTGGAGAAATGACATGGTAAAGCCAGCAAAGAACACGATTTGCCTTTGGTACGATCGCGACGCCGAGGACGCGGCGCGGTTTTACGCCAAGACCTTTCCCGATTCGTCCGTCGGCGCGGTGCTCCGCGCACCGGGAGACTTTCCGTCGGGCAAGAAAGGGGACGTGTTGACCGTCGAGTTTATTGTGATGGGCGTTCCGTGTCTCGGGCTCAACGGCGGACCTGCGTTCAAACACAACGAAGCATTCTCGTTTCAGGTCGCAACCGCTGACCAGGCCGAAACGGATCGCTACTGGAACGCGATCGTTGGAAACGGCGGCCAGGAGAGCGCGTGCGGCTGGTGCAAGGACAAATGGGGATTGTCTTGGCAGATTACGCCGATCGCCCTGACAAAAGCGATCACCGATCCCGATTCCGCTGCCGCCAAGCGCGCGTTCGATGCGATGATGCAGATGAAGAAGATCGACATCGCTGCAATCGAGGCGGCGCGTCAGGGTTGAGGTTGCATCATCAAGGCATACATCTCGGTCACTCGTGACGGCGCCCTCGCACCGTTCGTGCGACCTACTCCTCAAAGCGACCCGTGGCGTCACGATCGTGGTCGTATCGTCTCGTGAGCGGAAACGGCGGCAACCAGGACTCGCGACGGACGATCCAGCTTTCGTAGGTTGGCATCAGTTGGTCAGGGGCATCCAGGGATCCTAGATTCACTTCGATTTCGTCCGCGGTGCGTCCGAAAATGGACGAGCCGCAGCGGGGACAGAAAAACCTCCCGGCGTAGTCGCGTGTTTCGCCATCGATCGTCACCGCATCCTGAGGGAACACCGCGGAAGCGTGAAAAAGGGCCCCATGATGCTTGCGGCAGTCGAGACAGTGACAAAGGCCGACCCGGTATGGGAGTCCCGACGCCTCAATGCGGACGTTGCCGCACAGGCAACCGCCCGTGAATCGGTCCATGCGGCGTCTCCTCTAAATCAAGCGGGCGAGCCCCCGCCTAACTGTTGCGGCGGGCTGCCCAGTACGTGGCGCCTTCCGCACCGTAACGCTCGAGGTGGGGCACACCGCGCTCCAGCGCGAACACGTCGCCGGGGAGCAGATGCTGCTCGTCGTTGCCGACCACGAGCCACATCTCGCCCTGCACGACGAGCGCCTTCACCGCGAACGGATGCGTGTGCGTATCGACCACCAGCGACGGCTGCCAATTGCGTTCCAACACTTCATCGAAGCCCCGGGCCTTCGCGGCGGCGGCGAATGTCTCGAACGTGAGCTGCTTCATCGATAGCCTCTTTCCAGATGGGACAACACCGGCTTCATCGGCTCAGGCGCCGATCACCTCGAACTGGACGTCGACGTTGTTGCGCGTCGCGTGCGAGTAGGGACAGATTTTCTCGTGCGCTTCCTTGACCAGCGCGGCGAGTTCGGCCTGCGGGAGTGTCTTGTCTTCGATGCGCAGCTTCACTGAAAGCCCGAAGCCGCCGAGCTCGCGCGGACCAATCGAGACCGCGCAGGTGACCGCGCCCTTCGTCGCGTCCTTCTTCTGCAGCTTGCCCACGTAATCGAGCGCGCCGCCGAAGCAGGCGGCGTAGCCGCACGCGAACAGGTGCTCGGGCGTGCTGGTGTTCGGCTTTCCCGGCCCACCCATTGCCTTCGGCACCGAGAGGTCCACACCCACCGACCCGTCGCTCGCGGCGGTATGTCCATTGCGACCACCCGTGGCGGTGGCGGTGGCGGTGAACAGCGGATTGATCTTGTCCATGGTATCGGCTCCTGAGATTGGTCAGTCCTCACTACTTGACGTCGAAACGGTCGAGATCCATGACCTTGGTCCACGCCGCGACAAGGTCACGGACGAACTTTTCCTGCGAGTCGGCGCATGCATATTATGCGCCCGACGCTCAGATGCCCGCCTGGGCGAGTAGCTCGGGCATGAAGCTCTCGATGCCCGAGGCGAGCTCGTTGGTCGGCTTGTCGACGTTGATGGCCTGGATGTTGCGTTTGTCGAGCAGGCGCACGCGCACGGCGTCAAAGTAACCCACGGCGTAGGCGCGCCGTGCCCAAGGTCCGCGCTGGCGCCGGATATGCGTCAGCAGGCGCCGCACATGCTCGTCGCGCAAGGCATAGCCCACGAACAGGACCGTATTGTTGTATAGCAGCTCGCCTACGCGCTGCAGCAGCTGCGCGTGGGTGTCCGGATAGCTCTCGAAATCCTCGGACGTGGCGACCAGCGTCAGGGGCCTGTCTGCCGAACCGTGGATCTTCAGGAGATTGTGCTGATCGTAGTTGAAGTTCGGCGCGTCCTCGTTGCTCGACAACACCTGGTAGTGCTGGTTGATGCGCCGGTACGCTGCCTCGAACAGAAGGTCCCAGTTCGTGGTGACGATAAACCGGAATGCCTTTACCGCGGCGATGTGATTGGCGGTCGGCTCCGCGGTCTGATTGATCAGCCCGGCGAGGCGATTGACGAGGCCAAGGCGGTCATTGAGAGCGACGTATTCGTCACAAACGTCCTCGAACGA
The DNA here is from genome assembly GCA_963726935.1 of uncultured beta proteobacterium. Lineage (GTDB taxonomy): Bacteria > Pseudomonadota > Gammaproteobacteria > Burkholderiales > Casimicrobiaceae > PALSA-1003. Next base: position 37,530 of record CAVSEH010000030.1, on the reverse strand, counting down.
GCGCTTGGCGGGATCATAATCAGAGAAATCCTTCCGGATGTCGCCGCCGATCGCGTTGCGCACGTGTTCGCCGAGGATGCCGAGCGCCGGATAGGACATGCCGGCGCCGACGAAAAGGACGGCCTGGCGTTGCTTCACCGCCTCGACCAGCGCGTTGGGGATGAGGTTCGGCATCGCGATTTCCTCCAGCCGTCTCGACAGTCCCGCTCGACGAGAATTATGGTTGTTTGCGACAACGACGTCCAGCGCACGTCACGGGAGATTCCGATGTGTCGCTTGCAACGGTGGCTTCTTCGGCGACAGGTACCAATCGTCCAGCCTGCAGCGCCTGCGCGATCCTGCGGCCATTCATCGCGAGCAAAGGAGTGATCCTGGCGAAAGCACTTGAGCCCAAGGCCAAGCGTTCCATCGCGCCCTTGGCAACGTATTTCCAGTAGGCTACATTGTTGTCGGGCTGGCTCCTTCGCGCTCAAGCCGTTGCGCTCGGAGTCGCTGCCCAATGCATGGAGTACACGTGACGAGGAGGGCGCCATGAGTCGCTTCGAACGCCAGTTCGTGCTTGCGCTGATGATCCTGGTTTCGTTGGCCATACCCGCTGCGGCCGCGGGACCGCCCCCCAACGCACCACCGGGCACTATCTGTGTGACACCCCAGGGCTGGTGCCCGGCCGTCAAGCGTGGACCCCCCGGCGCACCTTGCGCGTGTCAGACCGCCAACGGATGGGTCCAGGGCTCACTGAAGTAGGTCCGAGCCAGCGCCGCGACGCTCTCCCCAGTCATGGACCGAACGTTCGTCGACTCCCTGCTGCACAAGGCGCGAACGCTCGCCAACTACGCGCTTGATGCGGGGTCGTTGCCTGAAGACAGCCGCATCTTCGAGGAGATCGACTCGATGACGCAGGCGTGCGAACGCGGCGAAGATCCCCCGATTGCACCCTTGGTCGCCGAAATGCAGAAAGTATCCAAGAAGGCCAAGATCACGGTCGAGCATTTGATGTGGCGCGAGACGCCGCTGGGCCGGCTGAGCGGGCGGGCGGTGCTCGCAACGCCGTACCTGGTCGGATTCATGACGCTGCTGCTGACCCTTTACCTTGCATTCCAGAGCTCCGAATTGCACAAGGCCGACCTCGCACTGCGCGAGTATCAGGACCTGGAGAGTGAACGGTTGCAGGAGAAGATCTACCACGCGTGGAAGATGTACCTTTACGAGCACGTGCTCAACGTCAAAGGCCCTCCATTGGCGCAGCTCGATGGTTACCAGCAGCTGGTGGACGACTCGAAACGTCTCTACCAGAAGCGGAGTGCGGTCCAGGAGCTATTGATCGATTCGTCGGTCATCCGGTACCTCCCGAAATTCTTCGAGTTCCACGGCTCAACGCAGTCCGCGGCAGTCGGCAGCGATGTGGATGTCACTCCAGACGAGAACCAGGAGCTGGTGAAACCGGACCTGGATTGCTCGAAGGAGCCGGAGGAGGCTCTGTCACCGATCTCCAGCGACAAACCTGCCGCTTTCGGGAGGAGGATCGAACTCGACAACTACAGACGCAGCATTGCTTGCTTCGTGCAATCGCTGTTGATCGGAGTCGACTACGACTACCCGATGGTATCGATGATCTATCAGACCCGAAACAAGGTTAACCTGCTCGTCTCGTGGATGCTGCCGGGCTTGTACGGGCTGCTCGGTGCTTGCGTGTTTCTGATGCGCGAGTTGCTGCTCGGCAACAGGGCGCGCGGCGACACCCGCATTGTCGACATGCTTTCGCTGCTGCTGCGGGTCGCACTCGGCGGCCTGGCGGGGATAATCGTCGGATGGTTCTGGGTCCCGACCACGCCGAATCCGGCTTCGTCGGCGATCGCGGTGTCGTCGGTTTCTTTCGGCGTGGCGTTCCTCGCAGGCTTCAGCATCGACAGCTTGTTCGCCCTGCTCGATCGCCTGCTAAAGAACTTCCGGCCGGCCGACGTGGAGAAACCCACCGCCGCCCGTGCGAAGCTCGAAGGCGAGGCCTGAGGCTCTACAGCCCTCTGTGCCTGTCGCTCTGTGCCAGTCATTGGCATCTGCAGCTAGTTTGACATCCTCGATATCGACCAAGGGAGAACGCGATGGCGACGAAGAAACGACCTTCAACGCGTTCTGCGAAAGGTGCGGGCGGCAGTTCGGGAGGTGAACCGCCTTCACCCGCTTCCGGCCCCCCGTTTCCGCAGAGCGATCCGCGAAAAAAGCCGTTTCTGCCGGAGGTCCTTGATCGCACGGTGATTGCGATTCCGCTGCTCAAGGAACTCGCGGCCGAGCAAGAAGCGCTCGAGCGCGGCAGCACCGACAAGCCGAAGATCTACGACGTCATTATCGATCTTCACCTCGAGTATCCCGGCGGGCGCGAACGCGCGCGCGATCGGGTCTTGGCGTTGGTCCGGGAAATCCTTGCCGATCATGCCAGCGACTGGAAAATTACGAGCGGTACGCAAGGCATCAACGAAAGCAAGAGCAGGCTGTCGCCGCAATATCTCTTCGGCAAGCTCGAGAGTCGCGTCATCCAGGAGCTCGTGCGGCGTGACCAGCCCGCCGCGCCCGCGACCAGACAGGCAGGCGACATGTCGACGGGTCCGGCGATCTACCGAATCTGGCCGGACTTTCCGGTTAAGGCACTTCTTACGAAATCGATTCGGACCGTAAAGGCGGACGCGGCCTTGAATTCGTTTTCAGCCACCGGCGATGGCATCGTGTGGGCAGTCATGGATTCGGGGATCGATGCCACGCACCCCCATTTCGCCGAGCATGAAAACCTGAACCTCACGAGTTTGCCGCCGCTCGCCCACCGCGATCTGGGTGCGCTCGACGGCAGCGATCAGGGCGCGCTTAGCGACATGTTCGGCCACGGGACTCACGTTGCCGGAATCATTGCCGGCGCAATGAAAGCGGAAAATGGAGCTATCGAAGCCCAGACGCGATTTCGCGATGAGACGGGTGAAGTAAAGGAGCGTATCGAGAGCCTGCGCCAGATCTCGGGGATGGCGCCGCGATGCAAATTGCTGAGTCTCAAGGTCCTCGATGACAAGGGCGAAGGTCAGGCGAGCAGCCTGATCGCTGCTATCGGAGTGGTTCAGGAGATCAACGGCAACGGACGTTACATCCGGGTTCACGGCGTGAACATGAGCGTCGGCTACGACTTCGAGCCCGAGTGGTTCGCCTGTGGCCAGAGTCCACTTTGCGTCGAGGTCGATCGGCTGGTCAAGTCCGGGGTCGTCGTCGTCGTGGCCGCCGGCAATAGTGGCTATGGCTGGGCCACCAGTGCGTTCAAGGGGACTGTGTCAGCGGGCCTTGGCCTTACGATCAACGATCCGGGAAATGCGGACCTCGCGCTGACGGTCGGCTCGACGCATCGTGAAATGCCGCACATTTACGGCGTATCGTATTTTTCGTCCAAGGGTCCCACCGGTGACGGTCGGGTCAAGCCGGATCTCGTTGCACCCGGCGAGAAGATCATTTCGTGCGCTTCTGGCTGGCGTAGTGAGGACGAGAGCGCGCCGGATCACGACGAAGCGGTGGCTGCAAACTCGGCGCGAATGAACGAATTGGAGGCCGAGATTGCGCGGTGGCAGAGCGGACAACCGCGTGTCGCTGGTGCAGCCTCGCCACCGATCGTCGCGCGCTACAAGGAGGACAGCGGCACCAGCATGGCGGCGCCGCACGTGTCCGGTGTCATCGCGGCGTTCCTTTCCGTGCGACGCGAATTCATCGGGCGCCCGGAGAAGGTCAAGGAGATATTTGTCTCGACGGCGACAGATCTCAAGCGTGACCGCTATTTCCAGGGGCAGGGCCTCGTCGATCTGATGAGGGCAATCCAATCAGTGTAAGCGAGGTCATGATGGCAGACGTGGCTGGCTTTCCCTATTTCGAACTGCAATTCGACGCGCAGGGCAAGGTTGTTGACGCAAGCGCACTCCAGCAGGCGATCGACGGTGTTGCGGCGGGCGGTACGACGGATCTCTTCGTTCTGTCCCACGGCTGGAACAACGACATGGCGGAGGCGCGCTCGCTCTACAAGGACCTGCTGGGTCGCATGCGCGATGTGATCGACGGTGGGCAGGTTCCGCTCGGCGCTCGCAAGCTCGCCGTTCTCGCAGTGCTGTGGCCGTCGAAGAAATTTGCCGACGAGGAGCTCATACCGAGCGGCGCCGCATCGGCCGGCTCACCGGTCAATGCAACCGTCGTCAACCGCCAGCTCGACGCGCTGAAAGGCGTGTTCGACAACCCCAACGCGGACGCCATCCTCGCGAAGGCGAAGCTGCTCGTGCCGAAGCTCGATGCCAGCCCTGCAGCGCGAGCGGAGTTCGCCGATCTGGTGCGTTCGCTCCCCGGCTCGAACGTCGGTAGTCTGGAAGACGCCTCCGACCGCTTCTTCAAGGTGGCGGGCGATGAGTTGATGAACCGGTTGTCCAGACCAGCCTCGATCGCACCGCCCAAGAACGCCGCGGGTGGCGCAATGAGCTTGCACGGGCCCGCTGGCAGTGCGGCCGGCCTCGGCAATTTTTTCACCGGCATGTTCTCGGCCGCGCGCAATCTCCTCAACTACACGACCTACTATCAAATGAAGGAGCGCGCTGGTCTGGTAGGGCGTACCGGCGTGAACCCGGCGATTGGCAAGATCCGTGCTCTGTCGCCGAATCTCAAGGTCCACCTCATTGGGCATAGCTTCGGGGGGCGACTCGTGACGGCAGTCGCGCTGGGCCCGGACGGACAGGCCGCGCAGACATTCATGACGATGACGCTGCTGCAGGCCGCGTTTTCGCACAACGGATTCGCCCAGAAATTCGATGGCAGTCACGACGGCTTCTTTCGCGCCGTCGTGACCGGGCAACGTATCAATGGCCCCGTGGTGATCACTTGCACGGAGAACGACAAGGCGGTTGGGCTTGCCTATCCGCTCGCCTCCTTGATCGCGAACCAGACGGCGAGCGCCATTGGCGACGCCAACGATCCCTTTGGCGGCATCGGCCGCAACGGTGCCCAGCACACGCCCGAAGCGCAGGGCGGCACACTAGGCGCGGTGGGGAGCGCCTACGCGTTCAGTGCCGGAAAACTCTACAACCTCAACGCCGATGCAGTGATCATGGGCCACTCTGACATCTGCAAACCCCAAGTCGCGTATGCGGTTCTAAAGGCGGTGGCGAGTACGTAAGCTCCGTTCTTAGCAGGTCGACGCGGTTGCCAAGTCCATCGTGGCGGTCACCGGAATCGCAGCGGGCCTTCCCGTTTACGACTGCGCGCCGCGGAATTAGGTACGATCCGTATCCAAGTCGCCTGAGGTCGGCAATGGATGAACCGCTTCCCACGTTGTTATTCTGCACTTCATACGTAGATGCGCCGTATACGTGGACGCGTCGCTATGGGCGATGGGTTGACTACTATGAAAAAATCCCGCTCACGCGGACCGCAACTTTCTTGATCGACGACGCGTCGCCGTACTTGCCCGAGGATCCGCGGCTTGCCGTTAGCGACGACCTGCCGGCAAGCTTGGACGGTTCGCCGTTTCACGTCCACCGATTCGCCAATCGCCTCGGGCGTGGAAGTGCGGAGGAGCAGTGGCAGCACTGGGGCTGGTGGCGCAGCTTCCTATTCTCGGTGAAGATCGCGCGCCGGTACGGCTATCGCAAGATTATCCACGTCGAGGCCGACGCCTATTTGCTTTCGCGGTCGATCGTCGACTACGTGAACGGGCTCGACGCCGGCTGGACGGCATTCTGGTGTCCTCGCCACGGGATGCCCGAGGCCGCGATACAGGTCATCGGTGAGGACCAGTTCCCGGCGATGGAGCAGCTCATGGAAGCCGACGTCCGGACGCTTGCCAAGGGGATGGCCGAGCACCGTCTTCCGTTCACTCACGTCAACAAAAGCTTTGTCGGCAACCGCTACGGTGAATACCGGCACACGATACCCGGCTACGCGGATTTCGCCTGCCAGATCGACCAGGTCTTTGTACGCGTCGCCTATCGCGACTAGCACGGCGCGCGTGACGGCTGAAAGCCGCACCCAGCGTCACGAGCCGCCCGAGGGCCTCCCAATCGCGCACCGCATCGGCAAGCCGAATCCGGTAACGTCCAAGGCGCGCGCTGCCGGATTTCGAAGGTTCGTGCCGGAATTCGTACATTAGCGACAGCAAATGTTTCGGCACCGCGATGTTACGGACCGTCTGCATCGATCGTTGGATCGATAGCTCAACTTGTACGCCACGTGCTGCAAGGGTCGCGCAAATATTTGAGCGGCGGCCGGAGCGCTTTCGTCGCTAGCTGCGGGCGTTGCGGAAGGAGCCGTGGGGCAGCGGGCCACAGCAAAGTGCCGTCGATGCTTGCATGCTGGGCTCTACAACTTTGAGTGTCGATCTGATCACCTGCACTGCGCTGTCGACACCGACTCCACGCCTGGTTTCGCAGGGCCGCAGGCGGCGATTGGCACAAGTTCTGCAAGTGCGACTGTGCTTGGGCCAAATAGGGATGTGAAGCGTGCGCATGTCTGCTGCAGTTTCGCTGGCGGTAATAGAGAACTCCGATCACCTCCCCGACGGGATGGCGCGCAGGGGCCGCCTGGTCCCTGTACAGGTCGACCCGATCGAGACGCAGAAGGCCGTCTGCGAGTCGATCGCGCATCTCATTCAGGATGGCCGTCCCGAGATCGGCAAGCTCGACGCCCTTCTTGCGCTGGAACGCCAGGCACAGGCAGTGAATGAACTGTTGCTATCCCAATATGTTGAAGGTGATCTGCAGGTCGGATCGTTCGAATGGAAGGCCTGGAATGGTGCGTTGCAGCTGAACCAATCGCTATTCCAGGCCAACGAATACTTTCTGCACCATCTGCAGACGGCAACCGACGATTATTGGGGCGAGCATGAGCCTTTGCTCGTGGCTCACCTGTTCCATCACAAGAAGGTCGAATTCCTGCTGCGCCTTCTGCGCTACAAGAAGCACAGCCCTGAGTTGTGGCGACAACTGCATGAGATGTATCGGGTCGCGTATGACCGGGGTTTGCTGAAGGGCGTCGATGCCGGAAGCGATACCGTTGGCAAGTACCCCGGAATGGCGAACTTCGAGCGACAGTATCTGCAAGTGCTGTTGCTGGAGGCCATGAACAACGGTCGGTTCTCTCCTCGCGACGCGCTATGGGCGTATCGCTGGTTCTCGCGATGGTGCAGTGAGCCGGATCTGCGGCTCGCACGCCTCGACGGTAGCATCGACTTCGAGCCGACAGGATTCGTGGTCGACCTCGGCAGCTCGTTTGCACTCGAGCGGGCGTCCCTCGAAAAGCACACCGCGGCGTCCAATCTGCTCTACCTGGACACTTCGCCCCTGCGCGTGCTGATCGATCGGGAAATGGCTACGCTGCGCGACGCCACGGTTCTGCCGCTCGGGGCGACGGCGGCCGTTCGGGCCGGACAACTCGCTTTGCTGAACAAGCTTGCGGTTCTCTTTGCGCCGAAGCCGATCGACATCGAGCGCCGCGCGGAGCGCAAGCCCGTTACCCTGGCGGTGCAGGCCATCGTCGGTTTTCCGTGCATTGTCGATGAGTTGTCCAGGCACGGGCAGAAGCAGAATGATGGCATCGCGGCGGGTGCCGCACCAAGAACTCTAAAAGCGATGCTCCCCCTCGATGGGCCCACATTTTCACCCATGTTTTCCATGAGCGGCGATGCCAGTCCGATATCGCTGTCGATGTCGGGTTCGATGACCGCGATGCATCAGGTTTGGCAGGTCAAGGACCGCAGCGACTCGGGCTGTCGCATGCGCGCACAGATAGGCAATCTGAATCGGGTGATCCCGGGCTCGCTGATCGCGGTTCGCGACGGCGAGACGGCACCATGGGTCGTGTCGGTGGTGCGCTGGTTCCGGCGGTTGATGGTGGACTATGTCGAGATCGGCGTCGAGTACCTCGGACGCGAGCCTCGCTTCGTGAAGATGGTGACCGATGGCGATCGCGGATTGACCGTCGTCGAGGCACCGAACGTTACGTCGAAGTGCTTCGCAGCGCTCTACTTTCCGCCGAGCGAGGAATGTCCCACGATGCCGATCAAGACGCTGCTGCTTCCCGCGTGCGAATTCAGGACCGATTCGGATGTGACGTTGCTGTCGTCCGACGCCATCTACAGGATGCGTCTGAACGAGCCGATTCAACAACAGTTCGAATACGTTTGGACGTCGTTTGCGGTCATCGACAGAATCGCGCAAGGAAGCTAGCCGAGCCATCGTTGGCTGACACTGCCGACACGGGCCTGCTCGGAGCCTGGATCGAACGGGACCAATCCGCGGCGTAGACTCTGTTAGTGCGCTTCGGCGTGAGCGGATCATTCGGTCGATGCTGTCAGGTACAAACTTGGCAGTACAGCTCCGCTACGCCATCGCGTCCCGATGTCGCGCGAAAATCTTCGGGTATGATCCTCTGCACGCGTGGGACTTCAACGCGACAAGGGGCGCGATGGACGCACAGATCGCTCAAATTGCGGCGCAGATCGCTCGTCAGGAAGCCTTCCAGAGTTTGCACTTTTGGCTTGTGCTTGCCGCGATCGCGGTCGCATGCGGCGTCATTTCCTTGTTTCTCTTTCGTTACGCGGACAAGGTCGCCGACGTCAAGGCGCAGACCGACAAGCTGCCCGAGATGCAAAAGCAACTCGCTGCGCAGATCCGGATCGCGGAGGTGATGAAGGCCGAGACCGACCAGAAGCGCTGGGGCGAACGCGAGCGCCTGGTTCTCTTCCGCACGCGCCTGGAGGAACTTCTGACCGCGACCTATCAAGTTTCGGAAGAAGCTTCCCGACTGTATAGCGCGGCATCGAGCGAAGAAAAGATTTACCGCAACGAATCTGCCGAAAACCGGTTGAAGACGATCGCTGCCTTCTACTTCCCGGAGCTGAACGTCCAGGTATCGAATATCGTCGTGCTGGGGACCAAAGTCGAGGCCACCGCGATGCGGGTCAATGATCAGTGGCGGTCCTACAAACTGAAGCGGACCTCGGCGTCGAGCGCAGAGGAAAGGGCGATATCGAAGGAGTACATCGAAGCGATTGCCGCCAGCAGTGCGACGATGCAGGGGTACTACAAGGACTTGTTGACGGCAGTGAAGACGCTGGAGCGTAACGCCGTTCCGATGATCGCGCAGTATGTTCCGTAGTCGGGTCCGGCGAGCGCGATATCGCAACGGTCAGGCGAGCCTCTTGTCGATGCGCCGCGGCAGCGCAAACTCAGACCTCAGAAACCTTTCATTTCCGCAAAGTTGTCGAACGACTCGCGGTCGGTTCGATAGCCGTTCATCGCATGTTCGGTGTCCTCGTAGCCCAGGGACATGCCTGCAAACACCATGTGGTCCGCGGGCAGGCTGATAAATTCGGCGATCGTCACCGGCCAGTTGGACCAGACTTCCTGCGGGCACGTGGCCAGCCCGCGCTCGATCGCCAGCAGCATCAGCGTCTGCATGTACATGCCGACGTCCGACCATTGCGGCGGCCCGACACGACGGTCGAGGCAGAAGAACAACCCTACCGGCGCACCGAAGAACGCGTAGTTCTGCCGCTCGAGCAGTTGCTGATTCTCTTCGCTTCTTGAGCACCGAGCGCCGCGTATCGCTGCTTGCCTGCTGTGCGCCGGCGGCGTCCGCAACGGCTCCCACAGGCCAGGCGGGTAGACCGCGTATTCCGGGGGTTCACCGCGAATCCCGTCCGCAAGCTTGCGGGCGACAATCGCCTTGAATTGTGCGAGCGGTTCGCCGCCCAGTGCATAGACGCGCCATGGCTGCAGGTTGCCTCCCGAGGGTGCGCGTTTGGCGGTTTCGATCAAATCGCGCACGACGTGGCCATCCACCGGATCGGGCTTGAACGCGCGCACGCTGTGTCGCGCGAGCACGGCCTGAGTGACGTTCATTGCAGGTGACGACGGCAGAATGCGCAGGTTAAGGTGTGTGTTGACATAGGGTAGGGGGAGGCGTAGTCTGCTGTCAAATGATTTAAATCATTTAGAAGATTGGTCGAGCGTCGCGGGATTCCCGGGCGGTCGAGGAGGAGTGGTCGCAGTGCATGCTGTCACCCGAGATCCGGCTCCCATGTCCGCCCACGGCGGGCCTGTGGACGCTGTGCGCCCGGCAACAGCTGACGATACCGAGTTCGCGTTCGTCCTCGCACGTTTTGCCTGTGAACTCACGCTCGACCGTTTGCCGCCCGAAGTGGTCGAAGCGGCCAAGACCAACGTGTTCGATACGCTCGCCTGCGCGCTCGCCGGTTCGAGTGCCCCGGGTGTCACCGAAGCCCTCGAACTTGCTAAGGAGTGGGGCGGCACCTCGCAGGCCACTGTCCTCGCGTTCGGCCACAAACTGCCTGCGCATCACGCGGCGTGGGTCAACGGGACGATGGCGCACGCGCGCGACTACGATGACACGCACGACGCCGCGGTGCTGCACGCCGGTGTCTCCGTGGTGCCTGCGGCACTTGCCGCGGCGGAGTTGCGCGGCGGAGTCGCCGGCGCCGATTTCATCGCCGCCGTCGCGGCGGGGCTGGAAACCATCTGCCGGCTGGGCGTCGCCACGCAGATCGGCATCGTCGAAAGCGGGTTCATCTATACGCCGCTGTTCGGACACTTCGCGGCAACCGTCGCTGCAGGTCGCGTGCTCGGGCTCGATCATGCGCAGATGGTCAACGCACTGGGCATAGCGTACAGCCAGGTCGCCGGCAATCATCAGGTAACACGCGACGGGGCCATGACCAAGCGGATGCAGCCCGGATTCGCCGCCCAGGCCGCGCTGGTCTCGGTGCAGCTCGCACGCAAGAACGTTCGCGGCGCGCAGCATACCTTCGAGGGTGCGGATGGGTTCCTGCGGGTTTACCTTCGCGATCGCTGCGACCGCGAGGCATTGCGCGCGCAACTCGGCGAGCGTTATGAATTCGTGAACCTGAGCTACAAGCCTTATCCCTGCTGCCGCTTCAACCATACGGCGATCGAAGCGGCGATCACGCTGCGGGCGCGTGCCGCGATCGAGCCGCAACGCATTCGCAGCGTGCGCATCGGCATGACCCGGCAGGCCTACGAGGCGGTGTGTACGCCGGTTGCAGTCCGCAAGTCACCGCAGACGATCGTCCATGCCCAGTTCAGCATTCCCTACACCGTTGCCACCGCACTGATCGACGGCTGTGTGGAGTTGCGCCACTTGACGACGGAGGCTATCCGCCGCGCCGATATCCTCGACCTCGCCCAGCGGGTCGACGGCTTCGTCGACGATGCCATCGAGCGCGACTGGGGGCGCAACATCTCGCCCGCGGATGTGCGCATCGAAATGACCGATGGCTCCGTGCACGAGATGCGCATCGACTATCCGAAGGGCCACCCGGATCGACCCATGTCGATTGCGGACTTCGATGCCAAACTCCGCGATTGCATCCGCGTTGCTGCGGTGCCGGTCCCCGCTGATACGGTCGAGCGCTTGCGTGCGGCTGTCGACAATCTTGCGGACGCGCCGGACGTCGCGGCGCTGGTGCATAGTGTGACCGTGGCGCGGTAGCCGGCATGACAACACTGGCGACACGACAAGCAAGCGTGGCCGCATCGTCGTTGCATCGCGAGCGATCGGCAAACGCGGGTCAAGGAGGACCATCGAACATGTCCAGACCGACGCCGGGCGACGCAAGTTTGGCCGCCCTGGGGAAAGCCAGGCCGGGCGAAATCGTCTTCGAGGAGGCATGCGCGAGCTACGGCGCGTTCCTCGCGATGGGACCCACGAGCATCCACGTGCGGTCGGGCGAATTCATCGCCATCGTTGGCCCCAGCGGGTGCGGCAAGTCGACGTTCCTGAATCTGGTCGCCGGCACACTGCGTCCGTCGTCCGGACGCGTGTTGTACAACGGCGTGGCGGTCGATGGCGCGAATCGCGACGTCGGTTACATCACGCAAAAGAACTATTGCCTGCCATGGCGAACGGTGGAGGCCAACATCCGTCTGCCGCTCGAATTTCGTCGTCTGCCACGCGACGAGATCGACACGCTGGTCGCGCGCGCGATCAAGCAGGTGGGTTTGCAGGGTTTCGAGCGCGCCTATCCCCGTCAACTTTCCGGCGGCATGCTGCAGCGGGTGATGATCGCGCGCACGCTCGCGTATGGGCCCGCGACTTATCTGATGGACGAGCCTTTCGGCAGTCTCGACGCACAGCTGCGCACGCGCATGCACGCGGAGTTGCTGCGGTTGTGGCAGGAGACAGGCTCGACGTTCGTGTTCGTCACCCACGACCTGCACGAGGCGATCACCCTGGCCGATCGCGTGGTTGTCATCTCGCGGCGTCCTGGACGCATCAAGCTCATCGTCGACATCGAGTTGCCGCGCCCGCGCGACGTGATCGACATCCAGGCGAGCCCGGAATTCGGTGCCTATTTCAAGACGCTTTGGAATGCGCTGGACGTTCACTGAACTGAGCCATTCCGCGCAACGAGGATACCCATGAACGCATCGTCTACATCGGCCCAACCGACCCGCGAAGCGAGCCTCACGGGAGAACCGGAACTCGACGTTGGCGCCGTGCGTGCCGCATCGAAGCCGACGCGCGTCCAGCGGCGCAGTATCGTCTACCTGCAGGTGCTGATGCTCGTCGTCATGCTCGTCGCCTGGGAGTGGATCGCACGCGCGTTCAAGACCGACTTCTGGACGAGCAGCCCCAGCGCGGTGCTCGACGCGATGTACAAGTGGTACGAATCCGGGCAGCTGCTCGGCGACCTCAAGATCACGCTCTTCGAGGCAGGCGTCGGGTTCGTGCTTGGCAGCGTTACCGGAGGGCTCGTCGGTTTCGTCCTGGGCTGGGTGAAGAAGCTGGGCGACCTGTTCGAGCCGTTCATTCTGTCGTTGTATACGCTCCCGAAGATCGCCCTGGCGCCGCTGTTCGTGCTGTGGTTCGGCATCGGCGTGTCGAACAAGGTCATGTTCTCGGCGATGCTCGTGTTCTTCATGGTTTTCTTCACCACGTTCCAGGGTACGAGGCAGGTGGATCGCGATCTCGTCGAGAACGCCCGGCTGCTCGGCGCGACGCGCTTCGATACCTGGACCAAGATCGCCATACCGTACTCGGCGGTATGGGTCTTCACCGGTTTGCGCATCGGCCTGCCTTATGCGCTGATCGGCGCGATCGTCGGTGAATTCGTCGCTGCCGATTCCGGTGTCGGGTTCCGCATCAAGGAAGCGACCTCGTTTTTCAATACGGCGGCGGTATTCGCGGGCTTGCTGCTGCTGATGGCGATCAGCATCCTGCTGCTCGGGATCCTGAAGCTCATCGAGCGCCGGGCGCTGCGCTGGCAGACCGCGGATGCGCTGAATCAACCGGCTGCAGAAGCCTGAACCGAGGACGGAGATCGGCATGCACTTAGCCCATTCGCTGACGCGACGGACGTTTGCCGCGGCGCTTGTTTTGATGGCGGCCGCGATCGTCGCACCCACGCAGGTGCACGCACAGGACGCCACGCCCGTCACGATAGCGCTGAGCTCGAATGCGTTTCCCTACGGCGGCCTGTTCATCGCCGAGAAGGCAGGGCTCTTCGCCAAGCACGGGTTGCAGCCGAAGATCGTCGTGATGGATAGCGGCAATGCCGCCATGACCGCCTTGATCGCCGGCTCGGCGCAATTTTCGGCGTCCGGTCCCGGCGAAGTGCTCGCCGCCCGCTCGCGCGGGCAGAACGTCGTGATCGTCGGCAATTTCTATCGTGGCCTCTCGGCGTCGGTGGTCCTGTCGAAGGCGGTCGCCGACAAGCTCAACGTCGCCGCCAATGCGCCGATCAAGGAACGCTTGCGCGCGCTCGACGGATTGACGATCGCCGCACCGAGCGCGACGTCCGCCTACCTGCATCCGGTGAAGGCGGCCGCCGAAGAGGTCGGTGCCAAGGTGAAGTTCGTCTACATGGCGCAGCCCGCGATGGTCGCCGCGCTCCAATCCGGCGCCATTCAAGGGATGATTGCCGCGTCCCCCTATGCCGGCGTGCCGGTGGCCAAGGGTAGCGGTGTTGCGTGGATCAGCGGACCCAAGGGAGAGTTTCCGGCCAGCGTGCAGCCGAGCAGCTCGGCCTGTCTGCAGACGTCCGAGCAATTTGCAACGGCCAATCCCCAGGTCATTGCGAAGATGCGCGCAGTGCTGAGCGATCTCGCGCAGTACATCAAGGACAAGCCCGACGAAGCGAAGCGCAATCTCGCGGCGGCCTACCCGCAAGTGGACAGCGCGGCGATCGACCAGGCGTTCGCGCAGGATGCCGGCAACTGGGCGCGCCCCGAACTGACCGAAGCCGACATCCAGCAGGAGATACGCATCCTGGCGGCGACCGGATTGGTTGCGGGTGTCACCAACATCAAGCCGTCGGCGGTGCTGTGGAGCAAATGATCGAGCGCGCCCGCGACGTGCGCGCTCCGCTCGAGGGAGCGGATATTGGCGCGCACGAGGTGCGCGATGCCGCCGACGTCATCTCGGCGCATCTCGCCGCGGTGCGATACGACGATCTGACTCCCGCCGTCGTGTCGGCGACCAAGGCCGCGATTCTCGATACCTTGGGTTGTTTGCTCGCAGGCACGGGGACCAGCGAAGCCGAAGTGATGACGGCGCTGGTGGCCGAACGCGCCGGTCGCGCGACGAGCACCGTATTCGGTCGCGCACAGAAGGTGCCCGCCGAATCGGCCGTGCTGGCCAATGCCGCCGCCATTCATCAGTACGACTTCGATGACACCCACGACGTCGCAATTTGCCATCCGACGTCCGCGAGCCTGATTCCCGCGCTGGCACTGGCGGAGCAAGTCGGTGGTGTCAGTGGCAAGGATCTGATCTGCGCTGTGGCGCTGGCGAACGACATCACGAGCCGCGTGGCGCTCGCGATCAACGGTCGCCTGACCGACTACGTCTGGTTTCGCGCGCCCGTGGTCGGCATCTTCGGCGCCACCGCCGCGGCCTGTCGCGTCCTCGGCGCAACCGCCGAACAGCATGCCAATGCGTTCGGGCTCGTACTCCCCATGATCGGCGGCACGCTGTCGAGCCTGCAGCATGGCGGTTCCAGCGTGCGGGCCATTCGCGATGGTCTCGCGTATCGAAACGCCGTTCTCGCGGCGGAACTGGCGATCCGTGGCGTGCGCGGCGATCGCCGTGTGATGGAGGGCCCCTTCGGCTTCTACCACGCCTTCTTCCGCGGCGAATACGATCGCCACAAACTCGTCGGCGAACTCGGCACCCGCTACGAGACCGTCAACGTCTCGCTGAAGCCGTGGCCTGCGATTCGTCACCTGCATCGCACCTTGTCCTGCGTCGACGACATCATGCGCGCGCACGACCTCCGGTTCGACGACGTCGATGAGGTGGTGGTCCACGTCGGACGCATCAACCTCGACCGTTGTCGGCCGGTCGCGCAGGGTGCCATTCCGGCGTTGCGCATGGATCTGCTCAGCAACCTGCCGTTCGCCGTGGGCACGTTCATCCGCCATCGCGGCATTCCGCTGGCCGTGTATCGGGACTCGGCGCTCGCCGACGAGGTGATTCAGAACGCGATGCCGAAAGTGCGTTGGGTCCACGATCCACGCATGGACGGTCCATGGACGCTCGAACCGGCGCGAGTTGAACTCTCGACACGCGGCGGCCGAACCTTTACTCGTGAACGCACGGTATCCAAGGGACATCCGTCTGATCCGATGTCGAAAGCGGAGCGCGAAGCGAAGTTCCGCGATTGCGCCGCCGCAGCCGGGTTCCCGTTGTCGGAACCACGCATTGCGCAAGTGATCGCCGCCGTCGAAGGTCTCGATGACTTGGACGATGCAGGCGAACTCGCGGCACTGCTTGCGTAGAACCATGCCTGACACCATCGAACTGTCCGTCCTGCGATTCCGCGACCTGTTGCGCGAAGGTGATGTGGTTGCGTGGCCGCAGGGACCGGGTGAGCCACTGGCGCTTTGTGAGGCGTTGATGGCGCAGCGCCACGAATTGCGTTCGCCGGGACTCTTCCTCGGCATGTCGGTGTCCGCGACGGTACAGCCCGAGCACGCGCGCGTCTTCGCGCTGCGCGGCCTGAATGGTGCGGGCACCAATCGCCGCCTTACGGCAGACGGACTGATGGATGTGATTCCCTGTCACGTCGCCACCGTGCCGACGCTGCTGCGGACGAAGGCAATCGCCGTCGACGTCGCCCTCGTGCAGGTGCGGCGCCACCCGACCCTGGGCGGGTACACGCTCGGCGTCATCGCCGACTATACACAGGCGTTGATACGTCACGCGCGTCTGGTGATTGCGCTCGTCAACGACGGACTACCACTGACGGCGGACGATGCGCTGGTCGCCGAGCACGATATCGATGTGCTGGTCGATGCACCAAGCCAGGTGATCGAGATGCCCGATCCGCCACCGCAGGCGATCGACGAAGCCGTGGCGCGCCAGGTTGCCGCGGTGATACCCGATCGTGCGACGGTGCAACTCGGGATCGGTGCGCTACCCGTCGCGGTCGCGCGTGCTCTCGCCGGTCATCGCGATCTCGGCATCCACAGCGGCGTCATCTCCGACGTGGTCGTCGACCTGGTCGAGAAAGGCGTGGTGACCAACGCGTGCAAGGGGCGTGACGCGGGAAGAATCGTCACCGGCGGTTTGTTCGGAACCAGGCGACTCTTTCAATTTGCCGACGGCAACGCTGCCGTGGCGATGCGCTCGGTCGAGTACACGCACAACCGGGCGATCGCCGAGTCGCTGCATCGTTTCCATACGGTGAACTCCGCGATCGAGGTCGATCTCACGGGCCAGGTCAACGCGGAGGTCGCCGGCGGCCGCTATCTCGGCGCCGTCGGTGGCCAGGTCGACTTCGTGCGCGGCGGCATGGCGTCACCGGACGGCCGCTCGATCATCGCGCTGCCAGCGACCACAAGTGACGGCGCGCAGTCGCGCATCGTCGCGACGCTGGGTAGCGCACCGGTCACGACGGCGCGCAGCGACATGGATCTGATCGTCACCGAATTCGGCGTGGCCGATCTGCGCGGATGCGGCCTGCGCGAACGCACACGTCGCATGATCGCGATTGCACATCCGAAATTCCGCGAGATGCTGGAGCGAACGTCGGCAGACTCGACCCGACGGCCCGCCGCTCCCAATGCGAGCGTGGCGGCATGAGCACCGATCTTTCGATACGCGACGTCGGCGAGCACATCGTCGAGATCCGTCTGCAGCGGCCCGAGCGGCTCAATGCGCTGGGCGTCGCGACATCCGCCGCCTTGCGGGAGGCGATCGCCGAAGCGGGTGTCCGCAAAGCGCGCGTGCTGTTGTTGTGCGGCAGCGGTCGCGCATTCTGCGCGGGTGCCGACCTCAAGGAAAGGCGCAGTATGGCGCTGGCCGAGCGGATCGCCCATAACGCCGCCATCAATGGGGCCGTCGCTGCGCTCGCTGCGGCACCGTGCGTGACCATTGCCGTCATCAATGGACTCGCCCTGGGTGGTGGTTGCGAGCTCGCCATGGCCTGCGACTTGCGCATTGCGGCCGCGGGCATTGACATCGGACTCAGCGAATGCCGTGTCGGTGCGATTCCGGGTGCCGGTGGTACGCAGCGTCTGCCGCGATTGGTGGGCCTTGGCCGTGCGCTGCAGATGATGCTCACCGGGGAGCCGGTCAGCGCCGAGCGTGCCGAGGTCATCGGGCTCGTGCACGAAGTGGTGGCGCCGGAGCGGCTCGATGAGCGCGCGCATGCGCTGGCGACGCTGCTCGCGGGACGCTCGCCAGCCGGCTTGCGCATCATCAAGGACCTCGCCTACCGCGGTATCGACTTGCCGCTTGCCGAGGGCCTCATGGCAGAGCGTGCCGGGGTGGCTCAAGTGCTCGCGTCGGCAGACTACGCGGAGGGGCTCGCGGCGTTTGCCGAAAAGCGCAAGCCGCGATTCGGCCAGGATCGGACGTCATGAGCAGCAAACCCGCAGCGACCTATCTCAGCAAGTCGCGGCAGGTCGCGCAGGAGCTGCTGGCGCGCATCGCCGATGCCGATGTCGACCCCGGCGACACGTTCGCCACCGAGGCGGAGCTGCTGCAGCAGTTCAACGTGAGCCGGCCAACGCTGCGCGAAGGCATCCGTATCCTGGAATCGCAGGGCATCGTGGAGCAACGGCCGGGACCGGGCGGCGGCATCGTGATCCGCAAGCCCAGCCTCGACATGCTTGCGCACAGCCTTTCGATCTTCCTCCGCTTCAACGGCGTGCCGTTTGCGTCGGTGCTCAGGTCGCGCGAAGTGATCGAGCCTGCACTGGCGGCCGAGGCGGCGTTGCAGGGCACCGAAGATGATTTCGCCGAAATGGCGGCGTCGATCGAGCGCATGCGGGAGGGAGGCGACGACCAGGAGGCTTTCGTCGCCGAAAACCGCGTCTTCCACAGCATCGTCGCGCGCGCGAGCGGCAACCAGGTGCTCGAAACGTTCTGGGGCACGATCAGCCTGCTCGCGAGCGGTGAGCATCACGGTGTGCGCTACACGTTCGGCAATCGCCAGCACGTGATCAGCGCCCACAGTGAAATTCTCGCGGCGTGCCGCAAGCGCGATCCGGCTGCGGCAGCATTGGCCATGGCCCAGCACGTCGGCGAACTCGAGCATCTGGTGCGCGACCGCTATCAACACCTGCTCGGCAAGCCGACGCGCGTCCGGGCGAACCGGCGCTAGGAGCGACCATGCATGCGCCGATGCCAGTGAATCAGCCGGATGTCGATGCGCGCGGGGCACCGCCCCTTGCGGGCATTCGCGTCGTCGATGCATCACGAGTTCTCGCCGGACCATACTGCGGCGCCATCCTCGCGGACCTCGGCGCAGAAGTCATCCGCGTCGAACATCCCACCGAGGCGGACGAGGTGCGCCGGTGGGCGCCGATCGTCAACGATACATCCGCACCGTTTGCAGCGATGAATCACAGCAAGCAGGGCGTCGCGATCGACCTCGCGCATCCCGAAGGTCTGGCCGTGTTCAAGCAGTTACTGGCGACTGCCGACGTGCTGGTCGAGAACTTCCGCCCGGGAACGATGGAGCGCCGGGGATTGTCCGCGGCGATCATGAAGGAGGTCGCGCCGCGGCTCGTGCACTGCTCGATTCGGGCCTTTCCGAGCAATACGCCGATGGCCATGCAACCCGGTTATGAGGCTTCGATGCAAGCCATCACCGGCATCATGAGTTCGACCGGCGAAGAGGATGGCGATCCGGTGCGTTGTGCGCCGAGTGTGGTCGACCTCGGCACCGGGATGGCCTCCGTGATTGCGATTCTGGCTGCTTTGCGCGTGCGCGACCGCACCGGTCGCGGACAATATGTCGAACCCGCCTTGATGCGCACCGCGACGGCATTGCTCGGCGTGCAGGTGGCGTCGTGCAGCGCTACCGGCAAACCGAGCCCGCGTCGCGGCAGCGGCCACGAAGCTCTGGTGCCTTATCGGATCTTTGCCTGCAGCGACGGACCCGTGTTCATCGCCGCCGGCAACGATCGACTCTGGCCGAAGTTGTGCTCGCTGCTGGGCCTCGTCGACGGTGCGGGCAACGTTCCCATGCCCGCGCTCGCGCAGCGCATCGCGGCGCGGCATCAGATAAACACGCTGGTGGAGAACGCGACCCGCACGTGGCGGCGCGCCGAACTCCTGCGCGCCCTGGACGAGCACGGTGTGCCCGGCGCGCCGGTCAACACGGTCAACGAATACCTGGACAATCCGGCGGTCCGCGAGGCCGGGGTCGTTCAAGGCGCCGGTATCGACGGCGTCGCCGAGGTCGTTGCCGCCGGGCCGCTCTTCTCGGGTCTGCCGACCGTGGCACGAACGACCGCCCCGAAGCTGGGAGAGCATACGCGCGAGGTGCTCGCGCGTCTGGGGCTGTCTACCGAGCGGATCGACGCGCTGCGTCGTGCCGGCGCAATCGCGTAACGACGCCGCGGCGTACGGTACCATATTTTCGAGGAATCCTCATGAAGTTCGAACTTACTTCCGAGCAACGCGCGCTGGTCGGAACCATTCGCGATCTCGCCCGCAGCGAATTCCGCGGCCGCGCGCTCAAGTACATGGACGGCAGTTTTCCCTGGGAGAACATCCACAAGCTTGCCGAGCTCGGCATCCTGGGCATGTCCGTACCCGAGGAGTACGGCGGCTCGGGTTTGCCCGTCCTCGACACCGCGCTGGTATTGGAGGAGATCGCCAAGGTTTGCTACGTGACGGCGATGGCGGTCATGGGTGAAGTGGGCGTGCAGACCCGGATCATCTCGGCGTTTGCGCCGGAACACATCAAGCGCCGGATCCTGCCCAAGGTATGCACCGGCGAGTACATCCTCGCCGTGTGCATGACCGAGCCGCATGCGGGAACCGACGTCGCGAATTACCGGACCAACGCGACGATCACCGGCGACACGGTGCGTCTCAACGGCGTCAAGACCCTCATCAGCCGGGTGGATGAAGCCAGCGTGTTCGTCGTGTTCAGCCGCATCGACGGCCGCCCGGGCAGGGAGGGCATCGGTTGCGTGCTCATCGAGAAGGGCACGCCGGGATTTTCCGTCACCGGCCGTTATCACACGATGGGCGGCGAAAACCTCGCTGAGATCCAGTTCGAGAATTGCGAGTTGCCGCTCGAGAACGTCATCCTGCGCGAGGATGGCTTCCGCCGGCTCTTGACGGCGTTCAACACGCAGCGCTGTCTCAATCCGAGCATTTCGCTGGGACTCGCCGAGGGGGCGTTCGAGGAGGCGATCAAGTACGCCCGCGATCGCACCGCATTCGGCCACGCGATCGGCGACTTTCAGGGCATGCGCTGGAAACTGGCGGAGATGTATCGCGACATCGAGGCGGGCCGCAGCCTGCTCTACCGGGCATGTCTCACGGCCAATCCGTTCCCCGATCCGTACGAGGCGGCGATTGCCAAGATGTACTGCAACGAGATGTCGATACGCGTGACCAGCGAAGCGATCCAGGTGCACGGTGGCTACGGCTTCACGGACGAATACCCGGTGTCGCGCTTTTACCGCGGTGCCCGCTACGGCACGCTGGGTGGCGGCACGACGGAGACGCTCAAGGATCTGGTCGGCAAGAAGCTCATGAGCGACTTCAGCCCGGTCGACGGGTTTCTGGGCATGGGCACCTTCTGAGCCGAGGACTCGATGCGATCACTGCTCTTCATTCCCGCAAACGACACGCGCAAGCTCGACAAGGGCCTGCGCTCGGGCGCCGATGCGCTGATCGTCGATCTCGAGGACGCCGTTCCGCCTGCCGAGAAAGTCGGCGCCCGTGGTATCTGCAGCGACTTTGTCAGCCAGCATCGGGACGCGACGCCACTTTTTGTTCGCGTGAACGCGCTGTCGACCGGCTTGCTGCTCGACGACCTGGTCGCGATCGTGCGCGCACGACCCTACGGCATCATGCTGCCCAAGTGCACCGGCGGCGGCGATGTCGCGTTGGTCGGCGCCTATCTCGCGGCGCTCGAAGCACGCGAAGGCATTCCGTCCGGATCGATCCGTATTCTGCCCATCGTCACCGAATTGGCCACCGCACTGTTCGACATGGGCAGCTACGCGCGGCTCGCCGGCCCGCGTCTGTGCAGCATGCTGTGGGGCGCCGAGGATCTCGCGACCGACGTTGGCGCGTCGGCCAACCGTCACGAGGGAGAATACGCCGGCCCGTTCCTGCTGGCGCGGTCACTCTGTCTGTTCGCGGCCACGGCGGCCGCCGTGCCGGCGATCGATGCAGTCTTCACCGACTTTCGCAATACCGACGCCCTCGTCGCCGAAGCGCGCGAAGCGGCGCGAACCGGTTTCGGTGGCAAGGCCGCGATTCACCCGGCGCAGATCGAACCGATCAACGAGGTCTTTACACCTGGCCAGGCGGAGCTGCTCGCGGCGCATGCAGTGGTCGCGGCATTCGCCAAGGAGCCGACCGCGGGTGCGGTGAGTGTCGACGGTCGCATGCTGGATCGTCCCCACCTGAAGGCGGCCGAGCGCCTCATCGCACGCGCCGGGTCGGCCGTCGCGGGCGACCGGCCTTCGAACGACCGCCCCGCGCAGGGATCGTCATGAGCCACCGTCACGCCGCGGGCGCCGAGAAGGTCCCGACGGACCGCTATCCGTTGAGCGGCGTCGTCGTGATCGATCTATCGCACATCTACAACGGTCCCTATGCGACGTACCTGATGGCGCTCGCCGGCGCACAGGTCATCAAGATCGAGCCGCATGGAGGCGAACACTTGCGCATCCGCGCCGGGCTCGGCGGGGCCGCGCTGCCGTTCGCGATGCTCAACGGCAACAAGCAGTCGATCACGCTCGACCTCAAGTCCGAACGGGGGCGTGCGCTGCTGTTCGACATGGTGCGCAAGGCCGACGTGATGGTCGAGAATTTCGCACCGGGTGTCACCGAACGCCTCGGTATCGGACCGGATGCGGTGCGCAAATGCAATCCACGCCTGATCTATGCGTCGAGTTCCGGCTACGGACGCTCGGGGCCGTACCGGGACTACCCGGCGATGGACGTGACGGTGCAGGCGATGTCGGGCGTGATGAGCATTACCGGTTTTCCGGATCAGCCGCCGGTAAAGTCCGGTCCCGCCCTTTGCGACTTCTTCGCCGGCATTCACTTGTACGGCGGCATCATGACCGCGCTGTACGAGCGCGAGAAGACCGGCGAGGGGCGCGTGGTCGAGGTCTCGATGCAGGAATCGGTGTACGCATCGCTCAGCTCGAATCTGGGCATGTATCACGGCCGGGGGAACAAGCTGCCGCCGCGCACCGGCAATCGCCACGGCGGACTCGCCGAAGCGCCGTACAACGTCTACCCGACCAGCGACGGCTTTATCGCGATCATCTGCAACAACAATCGTCATTTCCACGCGCTGTTGAAGGCGATGGAACGCGAGGACCTCAAGGACGACCCGCGGCTGCTCGACCTCAAGGCGCGGGTCAAAAACATCGACTTCGTCGACAAGATCGTCGGCGAATGGACAGTGCACTTCGAGCGCGACGCGTTGACGGCGTTGCTGCTCGCGCACCGCGTTCCGCACGCACCCGTCCGCGATCTCCACGAAGTGATCAACGACCCCAATATGCACGCGCGCGGCAGCCTGCAGTGGATCGACCACCCTGAATACGGCCGCATCGTCGTCTCGCACAGCCCGATGCGCTACGATGACACGCCGCTGGTGCCGCTGCGGCCCAGCAGCCGTCTCGGCGCCGACAGCAGCGACGTGCTGCAAGGCTGGCTGGGGCTCTCTGCCGAGGACGTCGAGCAGCTCAAGCGGGACGGCGTGGTTTGACCGCCGATGAAGCGATCGTGCGCAACAACGGAAGAGGAGGGTGCTGCATGTCGATGAATGTCCGAGGGACTGGCTTTGTTGTCGCGATGGCGATGGCGTGGTTCCTGCTGAGTGGGGCCGAGGGCCAGGCGCAGCCGGCTGCGGTGCCGACGGCCAACGTCGCGGTGAGTTCGAACAGTCTCGCGACGGCCGGGCTGCGCATCGCCGAGAATGCGGGGCTCTTCGCCAAGCATGGCCTGCAGGTCAAGATCACCACCATGGACAGCGGCAATGCCGCGATGGCGGCCGTGCTGTCCGGGTCGGTGCAATTCGCCGTGGCCGGGCCACCGGAAGCTCTCGCCGCACGTGCGCGCGGACAGGATGTCGTGATCGCGGCGAATCTCTATCGCGGCCTGGCCGGATCGGTGGTCATGTCCAAGACGACCGCGGCGAAGCTGGGTGTGCGCACCGATGCGCCGATCAACGATCGGTTGCGCGCGCTGGACGGACTCACGGTCGCCGTGCCGAGCGCGACGTCGGCGCTGCTCGGCCCGCTCAAGTCGGCGGCGGCAGCCACCGGCGCTCGCGTGAAATACACCTACATGGCCCAGCCAGCGATGGTGGCTGCGCTCGAAACCAATGCCATCGACGCGATGATGGCGAGTTCACCGTTCTCCGGCACGCCGATACTCAAGGGCACAGGGGTACTCTGGATCAACGGACCGGGTGGCGATCTTCCGGCGGACGTGTCCCCCGCAAGTTCGGCGACCCTGCTGACGACGGCGTCGACCGCGGCTGCGAACGCGGATGTCATCCGCAAATTTCGCGCCGTGCTCGATGATCTCGCGCAGTTGATCAAGCAGAAACCCGACGAAGCGAAGCGCGCGCTGGTCAAGGCCTATCCACAACTCGATGTCGCGGCGCTGGATCTGGCGTTCGCGCAGCAGGCGGACAACTGGACGCAGCCCGTGTTCACCGAAGCCGACGTCAAGCAGGAAATCAAACTGCTGCGCTCGGCGACACCGATACCGGGGCTCGAGAATGTCGTGCCGCAATCGGTACTCTTGAAGCCGTAGTCGCCGACCGCTCGTCACCGCGTCCGGACCCAAGAACATGCCCCTGCCACCACCCGTCGCCCGCGAGGAACTGCATCTGCGTCGCATCGAACTGCGCGGCTATCGCCGGCACGACGCACTCTACGAGATCGATGCCCGCATCACCGACACCAAGTCGCAGCCCGCTGAAATTGGAGCGCGATCGCCTGCTCGCCCCGGGCGAACCGCTGCACGACATGTGGATCCGCATGGTCATCGACGAGGACCTCCTCGTGCACGATGTCATCGCGGTCACCGACGCCTCGCCTTTCGGCATCTGCGGCGAAGCCGTCGACTCGCTCGCGCAGCTCAAAGGCATGCGGATCGGCGCGGGCTGGACGGCGGCCGTGAAGCAGAAGCTGGCGGGCGCCGTGGGTTGCACGCACCTGACCGAGTTACTGATACCTCTCGGCACAACCGCATTCCAGACGCTGTCGCCGGTACGCATGGCGCGCCCCGTGACATTGAATGCGCAAGGGCGGCCCGCCAAGATCGACAGCTGCTACGCGTACGGCAGCAAGCGCGAAGTCGTCATGCGCCGCTGGCCCGAGCACTACGACGGCCCGCGTCGTGTAGACGCCGAAGCAAACAAATCGAATGAAGCCGCTGAACGGAAGTCAGGAGAAGCACGATGAGCGAAGTCGAGGAAAGCACGTACGGCAAGATCACGGACGAGGCCGTCGCCGAAGTCCGCCGGCGCCTGCACAAGATCTACCCGATCGAGGAACCCTTCGTTCGCTATGTAAACGCCGACAGCATCCGCCATGTCGCGCGCGCCATCGGCGACATGAACCCGCTGTGGATCAACCCCGCGCACGGCAAGGCTAGTCGCTACGGCCGTAGCATGGCACCGCCGGCGCTGCTGTACGGCGTGACCTGGGGCAGTTGGGACATGCGGCGTGGCGAAGGCTTGCCGGGCGTGCACGGGCTGCACGCGAGCGACAAATGGACCTACTACCTGCCGCTCCTCGACGGCGACGAAGTGCGAGCGACGAAGGAAATGATCGCGCTCGAGGATCGCACGGGCAGCTACGCGGGGCGCTCGATGATGCAGCGCCGGGAATTCAAGTATTACAACCAGCGCGACGAGCTCGTCGCGCGCTGCGTGATGTCGGCCGTGCGGACCGAACGCGATGCCGGCAAGGAAATCGGCAAGTACATGTCGATCCCCAAGGCCCGCTATACCGACGAACAGATTCGAAGCATCGATGCCGACGTGTCGGCCGAGGAAGTGCGAGGCAAGAATGCGCGCTATTGGGAGGACGTCGCGCTGGACGATCCGATCCAGCCGATCGTGCGCGGACCCTTGACCGTTGCCGACATGATCGCGTGGATGATGGGCATCGGCTCGCCCCACATCCGCAGCGGCCAATACTGGCTCGCCTATCGCCAGCAATCGCCGACCATCGCGGTCAAGGATCCGGACACCGGCATTCCGCAGGCCGTGGAGCGGGTGCATTGGGACTCGTTCATGGCCGCGGAGATCGGCATGCCGGCGCCTTACGACTACGGCTCGCAGCGAGGTGCCTGGGCCACGCATTTGATCACCAATTGGGCTGGCGACGACGGCTGGGTCGCCGAAGTGTTCCCAAAGTACCGCAACATGAATTTCCTCGGCGACACGGTCTGGATCAAAGGCACGGTCATCGACAAGTGGCGCGGTGCCAAAAGTGGCATCGGCTATGTCGCATGCGAATTTCATGGCATCAACCAGCGCGGCGACGACATCATGCCCGGCAGTGCGATCGTCGCGTTGCCGTCGCGCGACGCACCGTTGCCGAAGGGGCCGATCGACCACGAAGCGGACGGTCGCGCATAGTTACCGCGATGAACATTGCATCGCCGTCGAGCAGACCCCTGACCGGCATTCGCGTGCTCGATTTCAGTCACGCGGCGGCCGCGCCTTTTGCCACGATGTTCATGGGCGATCTCGGCGCGGAAGTGGTCAAGATCGAAAAGCCGCGACAAGGGGACGGCAGCCGGTCGATGGGCGTGCCCATGCCGATGCTCGGCCCCAAGGACTCCGACTATTACGTCAGCCTGAACCGCAACAAAAAGGGCGTGGTCATCGACCTGACGCAGCCCGAGGGCGCCGCGTTGGCGCGCAAGCTCGCCGCCGAATCCGATGTCGTCGTGGAGAATTTCCGGCCCCAGGTGATGGGGCGGCTTGGCTTGGGCTTCGAGGACCTGCGCAAGCTCCGGCGCGGTCTCGTGTACTGCTCCATCTCCGCCTTCGGCTCGGAGGGGCCATGGTCCAAGCGGCCCGCGAACGACATCATCATGCAAAGCGTGTCGGGGTTGATGTCGATCACGGGTGAGGTCGGCGGCGGCCCGGTGCGCATCGGTGCGCCGATTTCGGATTTCTCCAGCGGCCTTTTCGGTCTGTCGGGTGTCCTCGCTGCATTGTTCGCGCGCGAACGCTTTCCCGAAGGCCAACACATCGAGGTCGCGATGCTCGATGCCTCGCTGAACATGATGTGCAACTACATTCCGTCGGTCACCACGCTCGGCGCCAAGGTCGAGCGACTTGGGCGCGGACACGCCCAGATCGTTCCGTATCAAGCCTTCATGTGTGCCGATGGCGAGTACGTGATGGTGGGCGCGTTCACGCGCGAGTTCTGGTGGAATCTCTGTCGCGCGGTCGACCATCCGGAATGGATCGAGGACCCGCGCTTTTCGACCAATTCGAACCGGCTCGCGCATCGAGCCGAGTTGATCGGCACACTGGAACAGATCTTCGCGGCGCGACCGCGCGCGCGGTGGCTGGAGGTTCTGGACGCAGCCGACGTGCCGAGCAGCCCGGTACTTGAATTGCACGATGCGGTGAACACCGAGCAAGTGCGCCACAACGAATCGATCCGACCGCTCGACCAGAGTGGGCACGCGGTCAACGTGGTCGCCTGTCCGATCCGCGCGCAGGAGTGGGAGGCACAACCGGCGATGTCGGCACCCCGCCTGGGAGAGAATACGAACGAGGTGTTGCAATCATGGCTCGGCCTGGAGCCGGAAGAGCTCGAATCATTGGCGCAGCGTAACGTGATCGCCAGCGCCACGCCGCGCGCCTGAACAGGCCCCATCCAGAGAGTGCCATGGCAGAGTTGATCACCTATGTGCAGGACGGTGCGATCGTCACCTTGACACTGAACCGGCCGGAAGTTGCGCAATCCGATTTCCGACGCCGACATGGTGGATGCTCTTGTGGCCGCGCTGGGCAAGCTCAACAGCGACTCCAGCGTACGCGTCGCGATCCTGACCGGGTCGGGTTCGGCGTTTTCGTCGGGCGGCAATCTCAAGCTCATGGGCGCCGCGGTCGCCGATCGACCGCCTGTCGAAACGCGCCGCTACTACGAGACCGGTGTCCAGCGCATTCCGCGCGCGTTCGAAGCGCTCGAAGTCCCGATCATCGCTGCCGTCAACGGACCGGCCATCGGCGCCGGTTGCGACCTTGCCTGCATGTGCGACATCCGCATCGCCGCCGAAAGCGCACGGTTCGCGGAAAGCTTCGTCAAGCTCGGCCTCGTCCCCGGCGACGGCGGTGCGTGGCTGCTGCAGAACGTCGTGGGCTATGCCAAGGCGTGCGAGATGGCGTTTACGGGCGATGCGCTGGATGCGGGTGCCGCGCTTGCTTGTGGTCTCGTGTCGCAAGTCGTGCCGGACGACCAACTGGCTGCGGCAGCGCGCGCTCTCGCGCAACGCATCGCCGTGAATCCGCCGCATGTCCTGCGCATGACCAAGCGGCTATTGCAGGAGGCGCGGCATGCACGGCTCGACACTGTGCTGCAGCTCTCGGCCACGATGCTGAGTCTCGCGCACACCACGCAGGATCATACCGAGGCGGTCGACGCGATGCTCCAGAAACGCCCGCCGAATTTTACGGGTCGTTAGCTCTCCGATGTGGAGCGCTTTGTGCGCTTGGCCGCGGAGCGCGTGTCTTGGTTCGCGCGAAATACCATTGCCAGATCGAATGCGGCTTTCGTGAATCCCAGCACCGCCACGAATTCCTCGTCGCTCAGGCGGCGCGCCGCATCGCTGCCGCGATAAATATTCGCGAACTCGCGCTCGCGGCCCGCTTGCACCACAAAGCGGCCGATACCGAGGTTTTCAAGCGTTTTCCAAACGTCGGGATTGTACGAGCGCGTGAAACGCATCACGAAGGAAATCGGGTCGTTGCGTCCCAGCACTGACGCAAGCCTGAGGATGATTTCGAAGGGCAGGGCCGCTTTGCCGTGTTCCACGAGATCGAGCAGCGTCGGATCCTTGAGATCGATCGCATCGCCGACCTCCTTTAGGCTCATGCCTGCCGTCTCGCGCATCCCGCGGAGCACGCTGCCGGTCCGCTCGAGGGCGGCCCGCTGTTCCGGCTTGACCAGCACCGATTTCGCGGCGACCAGCGACACGTCCGCAGCCGCGCCCGCCAGCCCCAGTACGGAGTCCGACCAGGAGCGCAGCTGGCGGGCGACTGCTGCGACGCTCGCCCCGGACTGCTCGACCGATGACAGCCACGACTGCGCTGTTTTCGTCGGCGCAGAAGGGCGCGGCTTGCGGCGGGTGGCGCTGCTTTTCGTGGAAGGCTTGCGGGTCGTGGTCATGGTCTTTGTGAGTCGCGAGGATGTGATAAGGCTTGGTAGCAGCGGTGGATTGCGGGATTCTAAGCGAACATTGACGCCCCGACATGATCCATTGACTCGACCCGAGGGTGAGCCCCATACCTGCCGCGCCCTTGCGCCTCGCGCAATCGCCCCAAGGTAGCCGTTGACGCGCCCGCGTCGGTCGCAACAAACCCCGGTCTACGCCCGTCTATGGTGCAATGGTTCGCCTTTATCGCGCTGCTTCATGGCTATGTCGCCTGGCGCCTGTTGCCCGATCTTCCGTACGGTGCCATTTCGGTCGCGGCGCTAAGCGCCTGGCTGATCGCGTCGACAGTCCTGATGCCTCTCGGATTCGCGGCGCGACGCGTGCGTCGGCAGCCGCTGGCGGATCTGCTGGCCTGGGCGGGCTTGCTGATGATGGGGGCGTTCTCGTCGCTTTTCGTCCTCACCTTCTTGCGTGACCTCGCGTTGCTGCTCGGCACCGCCGTCAGTGGATGGCTGGTGACCCCGGCCGCGTTGCGCGCGTTCCGTGAATACAGCGCGGCCGCTGTTCCAATATTGACGCTGATGGCCACTTTCGTGGGCTTCCTCAACGCTCGACGCCGCGCGGCCGTGCGGCGCGTGGACGTGCCGATCGCGGGCCTTCCCGCGTCGTTGCATGGTTTCACGATCGTGCAGATCAGCGACATCCACGTCGGTCCGACGATCAAGCGCAATTACCTCGACGCCATCGTCGACGCGGTCAACGAACTCGAGGCGGACATGATTGCCGTGACCGGCGATCTGGTCGACGGCAGCGTCGCGCATCTCGCACAACACACGGAGCCATTGTCGCGACTGCTTTCACGGCACGGCGCCTATTTCGTCACCGGTAACCATGAATACTATTCGGGCGTGGAAGCGTGGGTGGTTGAACTGCGCCGGCTCGGACTGCGCGTGCTCATGAATGAACACGTGCTGCTGACGCATGAGGGTGCGACCGTGGTCGTCGGCGGCGTGACCGATCACAGCGCGCACCACTACGATCCGGCGCAGCGCAGCGACCCTGCCGCGGCGATGGTGGGCGCGCCGCACGACGCGGCATTCAGGCTGCTCCTTGCGCATCAGCCCCTATCCGCATTCGCGGCCGCGCCGGTGGGCTTCGACCTGCAGCTCTCCGGCCACACGCATGGCGGCCAGTTCCTGCCCTGGAATTTCCTGGTACGCCTGCAGCAGCCCATCACGGCGGGCCTGCATCGCTTTCAGTCGCTGTGGGTCTATGTCAGTCGCGGTACCGGGTACTGGGGGCCGCCGTTGCGGTTGGGCGCGCCTTCCGAAATCACACACCTGCGGCTGGTTGCAGCGTAGCGGTGTCGGTGCCTCGCGGGTTAGCGCCAGCCATGCTTCATGCCCTATACTCGTCGCAGAATCGTGTGCACCACGAGTGCCTGGTAGAAGGCCGGACGAACAACCGTGTGGGTGTTCGATCCGAAGTGGTCCAGCCGGCGGGAGGAGCGTGTGGGAGGACAGTCGACAAGCGGTGACGGGGCGGTCACGCCGGGACAGGCTGGCTCTGCGCTGGACATCGTCGACGCGCATCAGCACTTCTGGGATCCTACTAGCCACTACTACCCGTGGCTCAACGACGAGCCACCCATTCCGTTTCGCTACGGCGACTACCGCGCCATCCGGCGGCGCTATCTGCCGCCGGACTATCGGGAGGACGCCGCCCCATTCCGGGTCGAGAAATCGGTTTACGTCGAGGCAGAGTGGAATCCAAAGGATCCGATGGGCGAGATGCGCTACATCGAGCAGCTTCGTGGTGTGCACGGCCTGCCGACTGTCGCGGTCGCACAGGCGTGGCTCGATCATGACGATGCGCCGCGCATCCTGGCACGGCAGGCAGCGGTTGCATTCGTGCGCAGCGTGCGTCATAAGCCGCGCGCCAATCGATCACCGAACGACGCTGCCCCCGGAGGTATGACGGAGGCGAAATGGCGGGCCGGATTCGCTGAAGTCGTGCGCAATGGCTTGCGCTTCGATCTGCAGACGCCGTGGTGGCACCTTGGCGAGGCTGCGCGACTCGCCGCCGCGTATCCGGACTCGCGGATCATCCTGAATCACACGGGCTTGCCTGCGGACCGCAGCGAGGAGGGTCTGCGCGGGTGGAAGGGTGCCATGGCAACGCTGGCCACATGCCCGAACGTGACGGTGAAGATATCCGGACTCGGCCAGCGGGGTGCGGCGTGGACCGTGGCCGCGAACTACGACATCGTGCGCACGGCGATCGACTTGTTCGGCGCCGCTCGCTGCATGTTCGCGAGCAACTTCCCCGTCGATAGCCTCTGTGCGACGTTCGCCACGATCTTCAACGGATTTCGCGAGATTGTCCGCGACTTTTCGCCGACGGAACAGCGCGCACTCTTCCACGACAATGCAATTCGCATCTACGCGATGACATGAGTGCGCCTATGAGCATGGCCCATCCAAAGATCGGCTACGTAGGTGTCGGCCTCATGGGACTGCCTATGGTGAAACGGCTCGTTTCACGCGGCTACACAGTGACTGCGTACGACATCCTGCCGGAGAAGACGCAGGCCGCAGGCGCGGCGGGTGCGCGGATGGCAGACTCCGCGGCCGATGCCGCCCGGGCAGCGGATCTCGTATTCGCCAATCTGCCGACGACCGAGGCGGTCGAGAGCGCCATGTTCGGCGATCGCGGTGTTGCGGGTGTGGTCCGGCCACCCCAGCTCATCGTCGATTTCTCCACGGTGAAAGTCGACACGGGCAAGGCATTCGCGGCACGAATGCGCGAGTGCACAGGCTGCGGCTGGGTGGATGCCCCCGTGTCCGGCGGGCCCCCG
Organism: uncultured beta proteobacterium; assembly: GCA_963726935.1. Classification (GTDB taxonomy): domain Bacteria; phylum Pseudomonadota; class Gammaproteobacteria; order Burkholderiales; family Casimicrobiaceae; genus PALSA-1003. The sequence goes on along the minus strand of CAVSEH010000030.1, from coordinate 5,783 downwards.
GCGTCGGGAACCGGGACACTGACGGTGATGGCGGGTGGCGATGGCGACGACATCGCCCGCATCACACCCGTCATGGAAGACATCGCTGCGCGTTTTACGCACATGGGGCCAGTGGGCAGCGGCCTCGCGGCCAAGATGATCAACCAGCTGATTGTCGGTTGCGGGCACGTCGTGATGGCGGAAGCGCTGGCCATCGCGGAAGCGCCGGCATCGACGCCGCGCGCGTGCCCGAGTGTCTTGCCGGCGGCCACGCGGACGGCACGCTCTTGCAGAAACTTTATCCGCGCATGGTCCGGCGCGATTTCGCGCCACAGGGTTACGCACGGCAGTTGCTTAAGGACCTCGAGATGGTCAACGAATATGCCGGGGGAATGAAGGTGCCGGTACCCATGATGGGCAAAGCACTGACGCAATACAGGGCACTCATAGCTCAAGGCTACGCCGAACTCGACACTGCGGCGGTATGCAACCTCATTCGTTGCTGTTAGAGGGCTCGACAAGTTGCACATCCCGGCCTACCGTTGGCGCATGCATCATTCATCGGATTTCAATTGCCGCAAGGATCGCCTCGCTCTGGCGCGCCAGGCGCATCGAGGTGTCGTGAATTCACGGCGATGAAGGCAAAGCCGGCCTTGAACAGGGCACGTGCTTCTGCGATGTTGCTAGTTCAGGATGCCAGCGGCTTTCGCGGTCTTGCTGATGCGCTGAATTGCATCGGCGATCACCGCTTTCACTTCGGGCGCGCCAGGCTTGCCGAACAGACCCATGGTCGCAGCGAGGTCGTTAGGACGGTCTCGAGGTTCGCAACGCGGTGCTGACCCAGATGAACAATGACGTCGACGCCGTCGACAGCCTACATCGAGCAGATCCTCGCGCTGCAGTGATCGCCGGCATCACGCGCAAGGCGGCCCCGACCGGAACGCGATGCTGACAATGCTCAACACGGTGCGCACCGTGGTGCGCTGGATCAGTCTCGTGCTGCTCGCTGCTCTCGTCATCACTCCGCTGGCGCAGATCGCGATGCGCGGCATCTTCAACGTGCCGATGTCCGGCGCCGAGGAATTGGCGCGCTATTTCCTGATCGCGATGACGTTCGTCGCGGCATCCTACGTGACGCAGCAGGGTTGACCGATCCGCTGGACGAATTCACAGCACTGCTCCGCCGAAACCGCGCTGGTACCTGCAGTCGGCGTCGTCCTTGACGCGTGCGAATGTTCGGCGCGATGTTCGTCGCCGCGTCGACACCACCGCCATGAACCGTGCGACCAGACGGATAGCGCTGGAAATGCCGATACGGCGGTCTTGCGCTCGGCTGCCGACTGGACGCACGGAACATCAGCGTCCGCACCCCGGCGTCGAGCAGGCGTTTCACCATGATCGGCTCATTCCAGGGGATTCGCACCGCAGCTCGGCAGTGCCACCGTTGGCGGCCCGAACATGGCCGGCGATCTGGGAGGGATCGACCGTTGTGTGTTCCATGTCGAGCAGCAACCAGTCATATCCGGCACCGGCGAGGACCGCGGTCGCGTTCGGTGATTCCAGCGTCAACCATAGCCCAGGCTGTCCATTGCAGGTCGCGAGCGGCGCGTGGATCCATCTGCTTCGGCATCATTGTTCCGGTCTGACTCAGCGGCGGATGCAGGGATACGGTTGGCGCTGCTTCGACGAAGTTGAATCCCAGCCCATGACGCTGCGGGAGGATGAGTCTGCCCTCGCGAGCTTCCAGCTGCGTGTCGATGATGCGGCGGAAATTAAGAATAATGGCGGATACTATCGCAGGAACCTCGCACCCAACCAAACACCGTAACTCCATGATCAGTCGCGGTCACATCTCCGTGTCGGATCTTCGCGGCTTGCAGCGCCTGACGAACGACGCCATCGTCGGCCTGACCGATCTCGTCGAGGCCATGCATCACACGATACGACAGACGCCGGCCGTCCTCGGGAAAGCGCCGACGGGTCGAACGCGCGGTATCACCGGACTGGTTTACAAATCGGTTCGCGGCATCACCCGGCTGGTCGGTGGCAGTGTCGACGCGCTCCTTGGCCTGCTCGCGCCGTTGATCGCGGATCGCCGGTCGACCCAGGAACGGGAAGCCGTCGTCGCCGCTCTCAACGGCGTGCTCGGTGATTATCTGGACTCGTCCGCGAATTCCTTGGCTATCACGATGCGCCTGCGCGCGAACGGGACGCCGCTCGCGATGGACCGAGCGGCATTGGCGCCGCGCTTCCGCGGGCAGGGCGCAAAGTGGTCGTCCTGCTGCACGGACTGTGCATGAACGATCTGCAGTGGACGCGCGCGGGCCACGATCATGGCGCAGCGCTTGCCCGTGATCTTGGCTACACACCGCTTTACTTGCACTACAACACGGGACGGCACATCTCCACCAACGGCCGGGCATTCGGCGAGCAGATGGAAGCGCTCATCCGCGCGTGGCCGCATCCGATCGATCGGTTGGCGGTCGTCGGTCATAGCATGGGCGGCCTGGTCGCACGCAGCGCCTGTCATTACGCAGCGCTCGCGGGCCAAACCTGGTTGAGCTGCCTCGACGATGTTGTTTTCCTCGGCACTCCGCATTTCGGCGCGCCGCTCGCACGTGCGGGCGCATGGGCGGACTACGTGCTCGAAATCAGCCCATATACCGCGGCGTTCGCGCGTCTGGGCAAGATCCGCAGCAGAGGGATTTATGATCTGCAGCACGGGCACGTGCTCGACGACGACTGGCAACCGCGTACTGCGGTACCCGTCGGCGCCCGCCGGGGCTCAGTGCCCTTGCCCCGCGGGATTCGGTGTTACGCGATTGCCGCAAGCAAGCAGGAGCGGGCAGGCGCATCGGGAAAAGCGATTCGCGGCGATGGCCTGGTGCCCGTGAACAGCGCATTGGGTCGGGACAAGATTGCTTCGCGCAACCTCAACTTGCCCAAAACGCATCAGTGGATCGGATACGGCATGGGCCATCTCGACTTGCTCAGCCGTCAGGAAGTCTATGCACAAATCCGGGATTGGCTGGCGGTCGAGCGAAGGCGTGTCGGGCAGTCGCTGCGACCGCGTTCCAAAAGTTAGAACTCGACCGTCAATCGCTGGGCGTGATTTCACTTTCGTGCCAGCGCGACAAGACCAGGCGCGAGATCCACACTGTCAGGCCGAACAGCGCCACGCCGCTCAACGTGATCAGCAGCAGCGCGGCAAACAGCCGCGGGATGTTGAGCTGGATCCCCGCGAGCAGGATCTGATACGCGAGGCCTGCGCCCTGGCCGCCCGTGCCGGCGACAAATTCAGCGACGACGGCGCCGATGAGCGCCAGGCCGCTGGCAATGCGCAAACCGCCAAAGAAGTAAGGTAGCGCGCTCGGTACGCGCAGTCGCACCAGTATCTGCCATCGGGATGCGCGATACATCCGGAACAGGTTGAGCAGGCCCGGGTCCGCGCTGCGTAGTCCGAGCGTGGTGTTCGAGATGATCGGGAAGATCGCGACGACGACGGCGCAGAGAACGAGCGCGGTGCGCGTATCCCTGACCCAGATGATGATCAGCGGTGCGATCGCGACGATCGGCGTGACCTGCAGCAGAATAGCGTAAGGAAAGAGGCTCATTTCGATCCACCGGCTGCGTACGAACAGCAGCGCGATCAGCGCGCCCAGCACGATCGAAATGCCGAGCGCGGTCAGCGCGACGCCGAGCGTCACGCCCAGCGAAGCGAGCAGCAGGGCGCGATCGGCGATCAGCGTTCGCGCCACCAGCAATGGCGAAGGGACGAGGTATGCGGGCACGTCGTACGCCACCACCAGCGCCTGCCACGCGCCAAGCACGACGAGCGCGACGACTGCCGGCGCCGCAAAACGCGACAGGCCCGGTTGCGCGCCGTTGGCGACCCCCGTCACGGTGTCACTCCAGCGGCGGCATCCGCGACCAGTTGCGACAGGTGCTGACACTGTGCGGAGAACGCGGGACGAAGCCGAAACGCGTCGGTGCGCGGATACGGTTCGTCGATCGGCACGGACGCAATGACGCGGCCCGGCCGCGCCGCCATCACCACGACGCGTGTCGAGAGGAACACGGCTTCCACGATGCTGTGGGTCACGAACACGACGGTGAGGCCGCGCGCCAACCACAGTGCCTGCAACTCGACATCGAGTCGCTGGCGCGTGAATTCATCCAGTGCGCCAAAGGGTTCGTCCATCAGCAACAGATCCGGCGAGGTGACGAGCGCGCGCGCGATCGATGCCCGCATCTGCATGCCGCCGGACAGCTCTCGCGGCAACTGCCCCGCGACATCGGCCAAGCCGACCAGATCGAGCGCCGCCCCAACATCGCGGTTCGCGTCGGTGCGCGCCAGTCCGGCGAGATCGAGCGGCAATCGAACGTTGGTATCGATGCGCGCCCACGGCATGAGCGCCGGCGCCTGAAACACCATGGCGAGCCGTCGCCCGGGCCCGCCCGTCGCGCCGAAGTCTTCGTTCCACCACCGCAACGTGCCGGCGGAAGGTTCGATCAGTCCGGCCATCAGATTGAGCAGTGTTGTCTTGCCGCACCCAGACGGGCCGAGCAACGTGACGAATTCACCGCGCTGCACGGTGAGATCCACGGTTGCCAGCGCCTGTCGACCCGTGGGATAGGTCTTGCGTACGCCGGCGACGGTGACGACGGGCGTCGGATCGACGGCAGCGATGGTTGCGGTCAGGGCAGAACCTTCACGTCGCGCACGACCGACAGCGTGTATGCGTTGGCGTAGTCTGTGCCGGGCTTGGTGAGCCCGGCCGAGCGTAGGAAATCGATCGTCTGGGTCCAGCGGGCGTCGGTCATCGTCAGCAGGCCACCCATCGCGGCGTCGCCACCCGCAACGATGGCGTATTCCTTCATCTTGCGATGGCTGTAGGCGAGCAGCGCATCGCTCATCTCGGGGTTGTCGCGTTTGATGAGGGCGTTGCCGGGAGCGGGGTTCGCGAGATAGCTCTTCCAGCCTTCCGCCGAGGCGCGCACGAAGCGGGCGAGCGCGTCGCTGCGCTTGCCCAGCGTATCGCGCTTTACCACCAGCGCCTCCGAATACGGCGGGTAGCCCAGGTCCGCCAGCAGGAACACGACGGGAACGATACCGCCTTTCTCGATCGAAAAAGGCTCGGAGGTCGCGAAACCCTGTTGCGAAAGCGCGGGATCCACGAGAAAGGGCTGGACGCTGAATGCATACGGCCGCTTCTGGTCGTCGGTGAAGCCGTACCGTTGCTTGAGCCAGGGCCAGAAGGTCGTGTTGCTCGCGGCGCCGATCGCGATCGGCTTGCCCTTGAGGTCTTGCAGTTTCGCGACACCGGGGTGCGCGATGATCGCCGTGGGATTTTTCTGGAACGTGGCGGCGATCGCGGTGAGCGGCACGTTCTGCTCGACGGCGGAGACGACTTGCAACGCGTCGGCCATGACGACATCCAGCTGGCCGGCGGCGAGCAATTGCAAGCCGTTGACCTGCGGGCCGCCCATCTTGATCGTGACATCGAGGCCGTGCTTCTTGTAGATGCCTTCCGCCACGGCCTGGTAGAAGCCGCCGTGCTCGGCCTGCGCCAGCCAGTCCGTCGCGAAGACGATTCGCTCAGGGGCCTGGGCGCCGACCGTTCCGGCAAGCAACGACGTGGCGACAAGCTGCAGGCAAGAGGTGATCCGGGTCATTGCGGAGCTCCAGGAGACGATACAAGGCGCGGTACTGCCGCGTCCGTGATTATGCGCAACTTCGCCCGACATTGCGCGCCGAGGAGCAGGCTCGCCAAGGTGGCATGCGTCGAACTGGTGCTGTCGAC
>CAVSEH010000029.1:0-203741 GCA_963726935.1 uncultured beta proteobacterium | reverse complement strand
CACTAACCCGCGCGAGCAGCTTGTCGGCCGCCGCGTTATGGACCGACGCCCGTACCAGGATGTCGGGCGGAAGCACACTTTTCCCGTAAAACGAAGCGTTCCAATCGTCGGAGGCCGTGACCACGGTGCCATCGAGATTCAGGCCGCCGTACAGGCCCTTCGCACGGTTGAAGGTGATGAGATCGGCCACGACGTCGCTTCGGGCACCCGTTCCGATTGGACCCGCAGCGACGCTGGCGTCACCTCCGATCTTGAAAGAAGTCGCCAGCAACGAGTTGAAGCCCTTGTCGGTCATTACCAGCGTGACACCTTCCGCGACGGAGATGCCAGCCTGGAAACCGACGCTGGCCGTTGCTATCGCGTAGAACGCGGGGCCTAGCCATTTGCCGCTCGCCGGATCGCGCGCGACCACGAGCGCACGCCCCCCTGAGCCGCCGAAGATGAAGCCGGCCTTGACGATCAGGGGTGTGATCATCACCGCTTTGGCGCGGCCGAAGTTTCGCTGCAGCCAGTCCATGTTGGGATCGCCGAGGAAGTCGGACAGCGTAACCTCCGAGGCGGCGATGTGTGCCTGCGGGTCGGACTGCGCGTAGACGTTCGGCGCGACGAACGCCACAGTCCCCGCGACGAGGCCCGTCAATGCAACGGAACGTAGCCATCTGGATATCATTGGTACCTCCTTGACGTGTCCTGCAGGTGTTTGCCGATCGGTTTTGATCACTATCTGACCGCCACTGAGTGGGGGAATTCCACCGGTTGGCTGCGCGGCGGCGATGCAGTAACACTCCAGCACGCTCAAACGCCTCCAGAGAGGCTTGTGTTTGTGGTGCCACAATTCGCGCTGGCAACGGTATCATGCCGCTTCCACTGGGGGAGGGGAGATGGGTAGATTCGACCAAGACACGAGCGTCATGCGTGAACGACGCGCTGCAACACCGATTAACCTGCTCAAGCCGGAGCTTCCACCGCACAGCAAGGCGCGCGGAATAAGCACTGGTGTGTTGCTTGGCGCGATGCTGTGGGCGGGGCTCGTCGCGCTCGTTGTACTCTGGCGGCGGTTTAGCGGTTAGGAGAATCGTCTCGCGACTGTTCCGAACGGAATGCGGCAACCGAGAACGCATGCGTGATCGGGGCGGCCTATTTAAGGGAGTCGTCATGCGCCGGCACAAGCTGCCTGCCTTCGCTGCGGCTGTGCTATTCGTCTGCGTCCTGGCGCCAGTCGGCGATGCTCCGGCGACAGGAGAGCGAGCCTCGCAATCTAAGCTTCGAAGAGCCCGCCGCGGCGAATGGTTTCCCGCCGGGCTGGTGGTTCATCCAGCACGCGGGCCGGCCGTCCTTTGAGTTCGCGATCGATGACCGAGCCTTCAAAGCCGGCCAACGAAGCCTGCGCATCAAGCGGACCGGGACGGAGCCGTTTGGTCTGGTATTGCAGGGTGTCAAGGCCGACCGCTTTCGCGGCAAGCGTGTTCAGCTCACTGCCTTGTTGCGGCTCGACCAGGTAGACGCGTTCGGGAAAGGCGCAATGCGCGACATGTCAGGGGCAGCGCTCATGCTTCGTACTCAGGGGGGCGTGGCATCCGCACTCGACGACATGCGCGACCGTCCAATGCGCGGCACGAAGGACTGGGCCGTCGTGCGAGTGGAAATCGACGTGCCGGCGACTGCGGACCGAGTCGAATTCGGGGCGGTGCTGAGCGGTACCGGAACGCTTTGGGCGACGGCGTTCAAGCTCGAAGTTGTCGAACCGAACGCCGCTGCTCGGACAACGCCACCGTAGACAATGGCGTTAACCGGCTCTCAGGGCTGGTTCTTGTAGATCTTGCCGTCTTTCATGATCACCGCGAAGTTCTTTGCGGCATCGGCTACGAGCGCGAGATTATCGAGCGGATCGCCATTCACCAGAATGAGATCGGCCAACGCGCCTGTTTCCACCACGCCAACCTTGCCGGGGTAGGGGTCACGGGGCCCGGAAAGCTTCAGGAGCTCGGCGTTGGTGGACGTTGCCATCCGTAACACCTCGGGCGGCGTGTACCACTTGCCCATGCTCGCAAGCAACTCGCCCTGGCGCGTCGCGCCCGCGGCGGAAAACAGGATATCGGTACCGAACGCCATCTTCAGCTTGTATTTCTTCGCCAGCGCTACGGTTTGCTCGGTGCCGGCGAACACCTGCCGCAGTCGGCGCATGTTCTCGGGGGGCAATTGCGGCACGTGACCGTCGTCGGTAAATGGCTGGAAGCTCAGCCAGATGCCTTTGTCCGCCATCATCTTGGCGGTTGGCTCGTCCATGAGATGGCCGTGCTCGATCACCTTTACACCTGCGCTGACGGCGCGTTGGATGGCGATCGGCGTATATGCGTGCGTGGCGACATACGTGCCCCAATTCTCTGCAGCTTGCACCGCGGCGCGCAACTCGTCCTCGTTGAACGTGGCAACGTCGAGCGGACTGTGCGGCGACGCGATGCCGCCGCCAGCGGTGAGCTTGATCTGCGACGCCCCGAGTGACAGCTGCTCGCGGGCGCGTACGCGAACTTCATCCGGCGAATCGGCCAACATGCTGCCGCCCAGGATCTCCATGCGGGTCAACGGACCGCCGAGTTGGCGCGGAAGGTCGCCGCGGCTGCGAAAATCGCCGTGCCCTCCGGTGATCGTGATCATCGCTCCCGAGGGATAGATTCGCGGCCCGGCGACCAAACCTTCGTCGATTGCGCGCTTCAATCCGAAGGACGGGCCGCCCATATCGCGGACTGTCGTGAACCCGCGCATCAGCGTTGCCCTTGCCTCGGCGCCGGCGAGCAGGTTGATGTAGCCGATATCGGCTTCGAACAGCTCGAATGGCGTCGGCCGGGCGAGCATCGTGTGCCAGTGATTGTCGATGAGGCCAGGCATCAGGGTGCGGCCTTTGCCATCGATCCGCTGGATCGTCACGTTTGCCGGAGGCGGAATCGGCGACGCGGAAATCGCCTGGATCGTGTTGCCCACGACGAGGACGTTGGCAGGTTGCGACAGCACGCCGTCCTTGCCGTTGAAGACACGCACGTTCTCGAACAGGACGCCGTTGGCTGGCGCATCCTGCGCGTGTGCTTTCGGGGCGAGGCCGGCGCAGTGAAGCGCGAGAAGACCCACAACTGCGAGCAGGAGCTGCGTAGCGACGTACCTCAATGCAGAGCGAATGTTCATATCATGACGGAGAGACGCGCTGTGCTCAAGAGATGGATGTAATGCTGAGATGGCGCTGCACTGTCACAATAGGCAACCACCGGTACCCGAGGTGTGGGGTTCAGCCAACACCATTCCCCAATCGTTGCTGCTGGGCGCGGACGAGGTGATTCAGTAGCGGCACGAAGTACTGGCGGACGCTTGCAACGCGGATAAGTGCTCGCGGCTTCAGGGCTGGGATGTTACGCCGCGGGCTTCGTCGAGACGTCGGCGCAAGCCTCTGGCCCAGTTGTCGGTGATCCCCTGCACATCTTGCCAAGTGAGGTCCCGGTCCGGTCGCACGGTCCTGTCGCCCGTTCCTGTCAACAATGCTTGGGCCACTACCTTTTCGCTGGACGCGCGCACTTCCATCTCCGCGGTCAGCGCCACATTCCTGGCCTGGTTTGCACCGCTAATGGTCCGCAACACAAAAAGGACTGGGAGGACATTTGCTACCTGAAATCCAGGATGCACCAAATTGACGCCTGTAATCGCCAGCCGGATATGCAGCACGCCGGCCGGTCGCCGAACTGATAGAGTGCCCTTCGGTCAGCTTGGACGGCGCCGCAGTCAAGTGCTAAAAAGGTCGTCGGGAGCGTTCGTGGATTGAAAAAAGTCTGGGACTACGCCTGTACGCTCGTTAAATCGTTAGCCATGCGCGACCTGACCAACGCGGAGGCGTTCTACGCGAAATGGATTTGAGGGTGTTCCGCAATGCGCCGATGCGATTGCGGGAACAGATGCTCGACCTGCGGATGGAAGATCGCCTCAGTTATGACGAGGCGACCAATACGGTCTACATGAACTATGCCGGATTGCGCGTGCCGGATGTGGCGGATCTCAACGTGATCGGCGCCGCGGTCGACAAGCTGCTTGGTCCGCTTGGGAAGCGGGTGCATTCCATCGTGAACTACGAGCGTTTTACCTGCGATGACGACGTATTCGACGAATATATCGAACTCGTGAAACGTGTGGAGGAAACGTATTACCTGAGCGTGAAGCGCTATACCAGCGGCGCATTCTTGCGTCACAAACTAGGCACCGAGCTCGCCAAGCGGCACATCTCGTCTGAAGTTCTCGATCCCACGAAACGCAAAACTTAGTATGCCGAGTCGGTAGCGCGCATGACTACTGCGATTGGACTGCAGCCGCCGGAAGTGAGGTCGAGTGCGGCAACAAGTGCGATTGATTCCCGCTCGTTGCAGTGTATAGTACAGACTACGCTGGTGCCCGGTAGCAGTCCCTGGTCGTTGACTGGGCCGCCTCTCAACAACTGACATTTGATTCGTTCACTATTCCCACTTCCCACGCGAGAAGGATCTCTTGCCATGAAAAAGACTGCAATCATCATCGCTATTGCCGCGGCCTTTGCCGTCAATGCTTCCGCGCAGACCAACGTCGTCACGAGCAGTGGACCAGGCAAGGCCAGCGTCGAGAACACGGTCGACCTTACCGCCACGATCATCGCCATCGACAAGACGACCCGCGACATCACGCTGAAAGGCCCTAAGGGCAACTGGGTAGTCGTCACTGCCGGCCCCGAGGTCAAGAACTTCGACGAGATGAAGGTCGGTGACACGGTCCATGCCAGATACGTCGAGGCGCTCGTGCTCGAACTGAAGAAGGGGAGCGACCTGGCGGTTACTCGCACCGAGGAGACGACCGCCTCGGGCGCGAAGCCGGGGGCGCAGCCGCACGGCGTCGCTGGCCGTCGCATCACCGTCGTTGCCAATGTCGTCGCCGTCAACAGCAAAACGCAGACTGTCACGCTGCAGGGACCGCAACTCACTGCAGAGGTGAAGGTTGCGGACCCCGATCAGTTCAAGCGGATCAAAAAGGGCGATCAGGTGTACGCCACTTACACGCAGGCGCTCGCGATGGTGGTGGAACCGGCTCCGAAGAAATAGTCGCAAGGTGCACGGCGCTGCGGCGCGGCGCTACCACCTATGCGGTTCGCGAGCCGGCTTGAGCGGATGGCGGCATATCACGTATCAAGGCCTGAACCAGGCATTGCCCACCACAAAATACACTGCGGTCGTCCCTGGGCTATGCGCCACGTCGATGCCGGCGTGCAACCCGAACTTGCTTGCCAACTCGTAGCGGAAGCCCAAGCCTCCGCTGCCGACGTTCTGCGTGGCGACGAAGGTTTCTCGCTTGGTTCGAGTCGTGCCGGCGCCGCCAAACGCAACAACGCTCCAGCGGCCGAAGAATTGCCAGCGCGCCTCGACCTCGAGTGAAGCCGCCTGGTCACCCTGATAGCGCATCGCGGCCACCCCGCGCAGTTGCACGAAGGGTCTGAGGAAGAAAGGCGTGCCGTCCGATGACCACGCATAATTCCCGCGCGCTCCGAGCGTCACACTCTGGGCAAGCGGGTACCAGCCGATGAGCACCTGCTGGAATCGTTCGAAATCGTCACTGGCGCCCAACGTTTCGCGCGAGGCGAGCAAGGACGATTCTGCATAAACTCCACGGGTGGGCGTGAACACGTTGTCGCGCGTGTCGAACTCGACAATGGCGGTCGGCGCCGAGATCGTCACACGGACCTGGTCAGCGAGGGGCTGAAAGGTTGCAGAGTCACGTGGCTTGGGGTCGACGTTGGCATAAACGTAGCGGACGCCGACGGCCCACGGCGACTTGGGTGCGAGTTGCCAGTTCGCCTGCGCGACCGCGGCAGCGAATTGCAGCGAATAGCGCACGCCCTGGTTGACTGAGGACGACGCGCTCCCGAGTCCGTAGAAATCGAGATTGAACTGCCCGGCACCGGCACCGACGAGTGTGCGCAGGCGACCGTCGAACCACCTGCTGGCATCGCCGCCGAACGCGCCCCATGTGCCGTTCTGTGTGACGAATGCGCCCAAGCCCGATATGTCAGGCCGCGACCAACCTTCGTCGCCTGCTTCCCGGCGCGGACGGAGGAACATGCCTGCGATACCGCCGCCGTAGCCGACCGCCGGCTCGGTCACAACGATAGGGATGGGCAAGAATCCGCGCGGGTCCTCGAGAAAGTAACTGAGATCGAGCTGACCATCCTGCGGATCGAAGAACCGCGCTTTTCCAGTACGCTCTGCGTCGACGGCCGCGGCGTCAGAGACGATCTCCGCCCCTCGCAGCGGCTCGGAGATCGTTTGGGCGATTGCTCCGGGTGCGCCAAGGACAAGCAGGAGCAACAGACAAAGCCGTCTCATAGATTTTCCAGTCTAGCAGCATGCGAGGTATTATCTGATCACAACAGTGGCCCCGACGTCGTTCGCAGTTGAATCCGATGGCCACGGCGCGTCTGTGGTGTGCATGGGAGGAAGACAGTGTCCAAGTCCATATCGCCGTCCGCAACGATCGCACGTGGTCTGCTCGCGCTCTCCCTGTTTTCCGGGGGCGCTCTGGCCGACGACACTGCGACTCCCGCGCCGCATTGGTCGGGGCTCCCCATATGGGGCGCAGAAGCGGAGGCCCGGGGCTATCAAATTCCACTTCCCTTCGGGATAGGCGTCACCGCCTACTCGGCTCGACAGCCGGTGAACATTGAGGACCTGCGATTGGGATTTCGCGGAAAGGACCCGGTATCGGTCAAGAATTTCCTGCAGATCAATACGGTCGACACGACGCAGCAGAATCTCTCGGCAAAGTTCGACGTACTCGTTTTCCCGTTTCTCGACGTCTACGCCGTCCTCGGATATACCAAGGGAACGACCAAGGGGCTCATCCAGGTTCCCGGCGAGCCCGTCCTGGGCATCATCGAACCCAGAGAACTTCAACTCAATGCCGCGTTCAATGGCCCAACCTACGGCGCAGGTTTCACCCTCCAAGGGGGTACCAAAATCAGTGACTGGCGGGACCTGACGGCTATCGTGGTGGCCGACTGGAACCGCACCCAGACGAAGCTGTCGTTCGAAAACGAAAGTCTGATCGCCAACACGAAGCCGATCGCTACGGTGTTCTCCGCGAGGCTGGGCTTGCATGTCATTACCAGCCCCTCCCTGGGCGGGGCGATCTGGGTCGGTGCGATGCATCAGACCATCCAGCAAACGGTCGCGGGCAGCGTTGCCAATTCGGACCTTCAATTCGCGGTGGTCCAATCGCCGCAGCAACCGTGGAACACGCTGCTCGGCGGCCTGGTCGAGTTCGGCAAGTCCGGCTATGCGCTCCTCGAGGGAGGGCTCGGCGCTCGCAAGTCGATCCTCTTGGCAACGGTGTACCGGTTCTGATCGATTGATCCTGCTTCGGGTCGCGACCCGAAGTTCGTCGCTATCGGCCAGTCGGCGCCAGCGGGCTCGCCAAAATTGCCCGCAAGGGGACATCCCCTCGACTTTGCCTGCGTGCGGCTCCGAACTATTCGACCGGCGTCGACCCGCGTGAAGCAAACGAAACATAAACGGCCTGCCCGTGAAGTTGCGCTAACGCATCGGCCGACTAGACTGCACAGGCACAACCGGACCTCGCGTTCGTCGTTCATCCTGCTGCTGCCCCGATGCCGATACGGACATCCACGTACCAAGGCTGGCACGCCGTATGCATGGGTCTCAACGCACTGCGTTGGCGGCGCGTCGGTCGCGCGTTGGTAACGGTATCCGGCGCTGTGTCTATAGTCCTGTCGAGGACCCTATGCACTATGGTTTATTGATGGTGAGTTGGCTCACGCTGACCGGCTCCGCTTGGGGTGAGGTGCCGGTGACGGCGCGACCGCAAGAAATGGTCTTTAGCCAAACAGAAGTCGAGCTTGCCGAAGCAGCGCAGTTCTCCGCACTTACACGCCATCTTCGTCAGTATGGCGAACTGGACACCGATGCGGAGGACAACGCCCGGGTGCTGGCTATCGTCCAGCGGTTGGCGGTCGCTGCGAGTGCGCTGGTGCCCGAGGAGGCGGGCGTGGCTTGGGACGTGCATACGACGACGAATCCGGACGTCGATGGAATATCGATGGCGGGAGGGAAGTTGCTCGTTGGCCTACCGTTCATTCGTGGTATGCATTTGAGCGACAGCGAGTTGGCAATGGTGCTGGCGCACGAAATGGCGCACGTGCTGGGACACCACCATAACGAAGCGTTGAGCAACGCCTTTATCCTCGCCTTCCGCCATTTGCCCAGAAGACCTGTGCCGTTCGTGGCACTGGCGGTCTCGGCGGTGCAGGAGAATCCTGGGCTCCTTTATGACATGCAGCCGCTCGCCCGAATGCAAGAACTCGAGGCGGACGCGCTGGGGCTGCTTCTGGCGAGCCGGGCCGGGTACCCGATAGACGAGTTGGTGGGTTTCTACAAGAAGTTGGCGTCCCATGGTGATACGGGTGGCGTCGCCGAGACCACAAGTCATCCAAGTGGCGCGACACGGTTACATCACGCCAACGCCATGAGCGAAGTGATTGACGCGGGCATGTTCGGGCCGTGACTGCAGTTCCCCTGGCGGATGACCCCAGGGGCATCTCATCTCGACGAGGAAGGGCTCACGGAGACTTTACCTGTGGATTTCTCTATGATGGGTAGGTTGGGTGCAAGCTCCCATTAGCAAGGAACGGCGACGCCATCACACGCGAGGGTTTGTGCTCCGTAATCCGAAAGGAGGACCCCATGATTCATTTCGAACTGCTTCGCAACCAGGGCATCCTCATCATCACGCCCCAGGGCCCGTTGGAGAAGGCGGACTTTGAGCTCATCGCGCAAGAAATTGACCCATTCATTGCGGCAAAGGGAAAGCTCACTGGCGTGATGATCTACGCGAAATCATTCCCAGGTTGGAAGAACTTCGAAGGTCTGCTGTCGCACTTGAAGTTCGTCGGTGAGCACCAACGACACATAGGTCGCGTTGCCGCGGTGACCGACAGCGAATTCTTGACGATCATGCCGAGTGTCGCCGGTCACTTTGTGAGCGCGGAGGTGAAGCATTTCGGCTTTGACGAAAAGGAACGGGCGCTCGCATGGCTCGAAACGGGACGGTGAATCTTGCCTGCTCACTACCCCTAACCTGCCCGCCATCGTCCGCTTATTTCGCTTCCGCGAGTTGTTTCAACGTGAACGTATAGCTCACATTATCGAGCGGCTTGTGGCAGGCCAGACACTCGGCCTGATTGATTCCCGCGCGCTGCTGCTTGTCGGTCGTGAAAACGGCGTAGTTCCAGTCCTCGTTGCGCAGCATTTCCGGGAAGTCCTTGCCCCAACCCGCGTCCCTGGCCATCGCCGTGTATTCACGAACGTGTCCTTGTAACCTTCGGGGAACGAGGACGTGAACAGTTCTCGCTCGCGGGTGATTCGTTGGCGAGCGCGGCGAAGTGCTCAAGGACCAACCACCCTTACTCGTGGCCGGGATGTTCAGGTTTGCGTGAAGAACTGGTAGTTGTTACGCCCCATTTTCTTTGCATGGTACATCGCCGTGTCCGCATTCTTGAGCATGGCTTCTGCATCCCGGCCGTCATCGGGGCAGACGCTGACACCAATGCTCACGGTGACATGAACTTCGTGCCCGCCGATGATGTGTGGCAGCGCTATCGCAGTAATGAGCTTCTCCGCGCAGTGGGTCGCCGGGTTCACATGCTCGATTTCCGACAGCAGTATCACGAACTCGTCGCCACCCAGGCGGCACACAGTGTCCGAAGCGCGAACACAGGCCGTCAGGCGTTGCGCCACCGACTGCAGCAGTTTGTCACCTGTCACATGCCCCAGGGAATCGTTTACGCGCTTGAAGCGATCCAAATCCAGAAACAGCAAGGCGACTTTGTTGCCGTGACGGCGGCTCAGCGCTATCGCCTGAGTGAGGCGGTCAGTCAGCAACAGCCGGTTCGGCAGACCGGTGAGAAAGTCGTGCTGTGCCTGGTGGGACATCTTGAGCGCGGTGGCTCGCGAGTCACTGACGTCGTGAAAAACCAACACCGCGCCAACGACCCGGCCGTGTCGGTCGTGGATGGGGGCCGCCGAATCTTCGACTCCGGACTCGTACCCGTCGCGCCGGATTAGCACGCTGTGGATGTCCAGGCTCACGATCTCGTTTTGCTGCACCGCCTGCTCCGCCAGGTTGCGAACCGGCTGGCGAGTTGCGCCGTCGATGACACTGAATACTTCGGCGAGCGGGCGTCCCGAGGCGTCCTGCCACGCCCAGCCGGTCATTTCCTCGGCGACCCGATTAAGATAGGTGACGTTGCCAAGCGTGTCCGTGGTAAGTACGCCGTCCCCGATCGAGTTGAGCGTGACCTGAGCGCGCTCCTTCTCGTCGAACAATCTCTCTTGGGCATCTTGCAATAGAGCCTCCTCCGACTTGCGCTCGGTAACGTCCTCCACCGTTTGCACGTATCCGTAAAGCTTCTTCTCCTGGCGCATAGCGGCTGCATTGACGCGCGTCCATACCACGCTTTGGTCGTCCCGCAAGAAGCGGAATTCTGTCTGAAACGGCTTCTGGTTCTGGGCTGCGTCTTGCCATTCGGAAAATACCCGCTCGCGATCATCCGAGTGGATGGCGATCTTCCAGTTCATGCCTAGCGCCTCTTCGAAGCTAAGCCCCGAAATTCTGCGATATGCAGCGTTCGTGTACAGGCAACTGCCCTGCTTGTCGGTCACCAGAATACCCAACGGGGAGGCATCGCTTATCGCCCGGAATCGCGCCTCGCTGACCGCCAGCGCATCCAAGGCCGCCTTGCGGGCGATGACATAGCGCAGGGCTCGCGGGAGCCAGTGGGCGTCGACGTGGCCCTTGGAGAAGTAGTCACACGCGCCGTGCTGCACAGCCTGCCGAGCCACTTCCTCATCGGTCAAGCCGCTCAGTACCAGGACAAGAATATCTGGCGCAGCCAGGCAGACCTGATCCACCGCCTCGATGCCCTGGACGTCGGGCAACGACAGATCAAGCATGACCACATCAACTCCTTCCTTGCTAAGGCGCTCGAGACCGGCCGAGAGCAGGGTGACCCACTCGACACGGAACGGGCTGTCTATCTCTGCGGAGAGTGCATCTCGAATTGATTTCGCATCCGCGGGATCGTCCTCAATGAGAAGTACGGAGGTGGTTTTGTCGTTCATACGGTTCCGTCGCAGGTGCGGAATGCAGGCTTTGATTTTGGCGTAGCGACGCTTGATCGATGGATGGCTTGGCTCGATAAGGCTGTTTCACCGCGGAATGGTACGCCAGCATGGCAAAGTAGCGGTGGCGGTGTCTCCGACGTGCCTGCACCAGGGCCGCAACCCGTCGATCACTATCAGCGGGGTCAAGACCAAGGGCCGGACCCGCCTGCGGTAGGGGTGCTGCCCTGGCACCGGCCTGGGAGGATTATGTGCGGTACCGCACAGACCGCGCCCGGCCTGCCCGTTTATTTTCCGCGGAACCTGCGCCGACTCTTTGGACCCGGATGCGTCTAACAGCAGTCGAGGGGGTGAATGGCGTATATCGCGCAGCAAGTGAAACGGGGGCAGCAAATGCTCAGCCTGCTAGACAAGTTTTCGTGGTGTGAAACGGATCGAGCGAGCGGTCGTCCGTCTCCGCCGGAACAACTGGTTGATATGGAAGACGGCCATGCAGTGCTAGATTTCACCTATCGTTATCTGGAGGCTCATTCGCGACCGCCGAGCGATCACGAGGTCCGCAAGGTGACAGCGACTATCGCCCGATACAAAGGGCCCCAAGTCGTGAGGTGGGCAGACCTTGAATCGATCCTGACCGGACTGTTTGCCATGGAGCGCACCTAGGTCGCCGCGAGCACCCCAGTTCGCGCGACCTTCGAGCCAGCCCATCGCAGAGGCACCCAGGAGGACGCGAGCACGAACATCGAAGCCAGGCTCGCTTGCTCGAGCGTGTTGCGTACGGCCTCGATGTCCATCGAATAACCTCGGCCTCAGCGCGCGCCCGTGCCTTGGTTTGCGTACTCGTCGTGACGGCGCCACCAGACACCCGTCTCGTTGCGCCCCTTGGGTGCACGATCGAGCCATTGATACATGCCCCAGAGCCCATCCAGTCCGCGTGCGTAGGCGGAATACGTGTGATAGACGACGCCGTCTTCGATGGCGAACGCGCTGACGCCGGGTCGTTCACGCGTGTACGTGCCAGGATCGGTGCCACTCATGGCCGCCATCTGGCCGACGGGCGTTCCCGGCATGCGGCTCGCCATCCCCTCGTCGTCGCGTGCCTGCCAGGCCGGCTCGCGCCGGTAGTTGTAGTCGATGCCTCCCTCACGCTGTTGCTCCTCGGTGAACCAGACGTTGAAGTCGACGTTGAAGTCGCCATCGAACGACGACGCCCAGGGAAACGTCCAGCCCATCCGGCGCTTGTACGCCTGGAGCTTCGCGAACGGTGCGCGCGACACCGCCATGAGCATCACATCGTGGTTCGCCAGATGGACAGCGACGCCGTTGAACCCGTCCGCGATCGCCGAGCAGGACGGACACCCCGCCTTGTAGTCGGGCCCGAACATGAAGTGGTAGACGAGGAGCTGCGAACGGCCGCGGAAAAGATCCGGGAGCGAAGCGCTGCCTTCGTCGGTCTCGAAGCGGTACGCCTTGTCGATGCGAACCCAGGGGAGCTGCTGCCGTCGCTGTGCCAACTCGTCGCTGCGCCGTGTCAGCTCCTTTTCGGCTTCGAGCAGATCCAGCCTCGTAGCGAGCCACTCCTTACGTGTTCCAGTCCTGTGGTCGCTCATCATTTCTCTCCTTTCGGACGTCGCACGGCGCGGACCTTTCCGGTTGATCCGCCACCACAATAGAAAAGGTTGGCCCCGTCGGATTCCATGCCGCTGACCTTGATGCCGGGCGGCATCTCCAGCCGCTCGAGCACGGCGCCACTCTTTGGGTCGATGCGGCGGATGTCGCTCTCGTCGCCTTCCCAGGTACCGTGCCACAGCTCGCCATCGACCCAGGTCACGCCGGTGACGAAGCGATTGGACTCGATGGTGCGCAGAATCGCGCCCGTCTCGGGATCGATTTGGTGGATCTTGCGATCGCGGTACTGCCCCACCCACAGGCTGCCCTCGGCCCAGGCAAGGCCCGAGTCGGCGCCGTGGCCGGGCGCGGCGATCGACGCCACGACCTCGCCGGTGACGGGATCGATCTTGTCGATGCGCGCTTCGGCGATTTGATAGAGATACTTGCCATCGAACGCGGTGCCGGCGTCGCCGGTGCGGTCGAGCGTGCGCGCGACCTGGCCGCTCTCGGGATCGAAGGCCACCAGCCTGGATCCGGTAGCGGCCCAGACGCGACGGCCGTCGTAGGTGACGCCGTGGATATGCTCAACGCCGGCGAAGGGGCCGTACTCACGCACGATCTCGGCGGCACGCGTCGGTGCCTGCGGTTTTGTCTTGCCTGTACTGCGTTGGGTGCTGCTCATCGACTAGCTCCTTGCGGCGCGCTTCAAAATGGCGCCGTGAGAGCAATCTACCCGAGCGGCAGCGCAGCGGGGAGTAACAAGGTCGTCGTGAATCCGGTGAGCGGCGGCGCCAACCAGCGTTGCGCACGCGCGCGTCCGATGGAGCGCACGCGGGCGGCGGCCTC
The DNA here is from genome assembly GCA_963726935.1 of uncultured beta proteobacterium. GTDB lineage: Bacteria > Pseudomonadota > Gammaproteobacteria > Burkholderiales > Casimicrobiaceae > PALSA-1003. The sequence goes on along the minus strand of CAVSEH010000029.1, from coordinate 190,095 downwards.
CAACTCGACGAGCGCACGCTGGACCGTGCGCTGGCCCGCTTCAAGGGCGAGCGCGAGGGCCGAGGTGGACCACGCCGCGCCATCGGCGAGCAGTGCCAGCAGCGACGCCTGATCGCCATCGATGGGCGGCACCAGAACGACGACTTCGCGCTCGTCCCGCGGCATGAGCACAAACCCGCGAGTCGTAGCCTCGATACGCGCCAGCGGTGCCGCGAGCACGCGCAAACGACCGATCTCGACGCGAAGGCGCGCGCGATGGGACTCGTCGGGATGGCGGGTGCGGAACGCGCGCGCGATCAGAACATTGCGATCGACGTCGCTAGGCCACGCCTCGGCGAGCGCGCGCGCCAGCGCGAATAGCACGGGTCGGCGCGCCAGCGGTCGCCAGTTGGCGCCGGCGCGCAGCCCGTGACGCAAGGCGTCGACCACGAGCGCGCCCGAGGCGAGGAGCGCTTCGACCTCGTCGAGGCGAAGCAACTGCTCGTGATCGGTATGGACGCGCCGTGCAGCGGGGCGATGGAGCGCAGTGCGCGCCTCCGCCACCTCGGCAAGCAGTGCAGGGACGTTCGCGTGCTCGGCCGCCTCGTAGGCGCGGGCGAGGGCGGCCTCCGCCACTGCTGTGTGCAGCGAGCGTAGCGCCACCTCCGCTGCCGCCAGATCTGCCACCGCCAGCAGCGCCGGTGGCGCACCGCGCGTATCGAGGCGAGCCAGTGCGCCCGCCGCTTCGTCGAGGCGGCCGAGCAGGAGCAGCCGGCGCACCGCGATCAGACGCGCTTGCAGCGCGTTGGCGCGATCGGCGCGCGCCTCGAGCGTGGCCGCTGCGGTCGTCAGCGTGCGCGGCGAGCCACGGAGGTCGCGCATGGCGAGCGCCACCTCTGCCTCAGCGACAACGCAGCGGGCGCGCGCGAGATCTTCGTGAGCGCCGAAGCCGCGCGCGGCACGCCGTAGGAGCTCGCGGGCGCGCGAGTGCTCGCCAAGCTGGGCCATGGCGATGCCGCGCAACGCCAGCGCCGGCGGATCGTCGCGTAGGCTGACACGCTTGAGGGCGCCGAGCGTGTCGCCGACGACGAGGGCGCGCGCGGCGGCCGCGATCAGGGAGTCCATCACGACAGGTTACCCTGCCGCACCTGGCCAAGCCGCTGGAGCACTATGAGGTATGGCGCTCGTGGCTCTGTACGGCGTACGACCTGGTGGACGACGCGTGGGCGTGCAGAACGGTTGCGGCGCTTCATGTTCCCCCCGAACGGCCCTGCGGCTCTTCTGTCCCCGCCGTTGAGGCTACAAGCCCACGTTATCGGCAATGAACCTGGCATCATCCCCGCGCCAGATGACGCGGTTGGCTCCCTTGTGAAACGGCAGTCCAGGGAAGTTGTCTTTGATGAAAGTCTTCTCAGCGCCGTCGGCAACCGCCGTAAAGTTGCCGGCCATGTTGATGCCTGGAATGCCTTGGCCGATCACCCAGTCCAAGGTTTGGCCGGTGTCGTTGTTCACGAAGTGAATCATGGCCGATCTCCTTTCGCTCAGGGGTTCTTCCCGGCGCAAATTATAAGCGCACGATGGGGTTTCGCTCGCCTCAGTGGCGCGAGCGGGTAGGGCGAATGGATGCTGTGCGGGTCGTCGCAGCTGGAGCGCGCATAAGCACAGCGACTACCGCGCTGCGACCGGCGTCAGGCCCGCCTTGGAGATCTCAGGCGCCGCCTCAGGCGACCCCAGGAAGCGGAGCAGTGCAGCCGCAGCCTCTGGCTGCTGGGCGGCGCTCGTGAGTGCCCCTGCGAAAGAAAATCCCGGCTGGAGCTCGGCCGGAATCGAGCCGACGAAGGTAACCCCCGGGACACGGATCAATTCACTAACCTGCTGGAAACCGATCTCCGCTTCGCCACGTGCGACGACCGCGGCCACGGGCTCGCCGGATGGCGGACCCCGCACCTTGCGACTCTTGGCTGCCACTTGGTCCGCAACGCCAAGCCGCGCGAACAGCGTCGTCGAGAGATACGTTCCGCTGCCGCTGTCCGAGTACGCGATGGACTTCGCCGCGAGCAGCGTGTTCCGGAATGCCTCGACGTTGCTGATGTCCGGCTTTGCCGCCCCGGCTCGTACCACCATGCCGATCATCGAGCGGGCGAGTTCGACCTTAGTGTCGGCGCGCACCAATCCTCGCCGGGCGAGCTCGTCGGCCGCTCCTCCATCCAGGATAACGACATCGGCGGTTTCGCCTCGCGTAAGGCGCGTGGGGATCGCCTCGGGAGAGTCACCCATCGACGGGCCGCGCGTCGTAACCAGGTGGTGACCGCTCGTGCGCTCAAAAGCTGGACCCAGTTCGGCGTAGACCCCGTAAAAGCCGGCCGAGATCATCACGTGCACATCCGCAGCAGATGCGGCGCCGGCCATCAACAGGGTGGCCAAGCCGAGCCTGAACAACCATCGGGCAAGCGACGATCGTTCCACACTACTTCTCGAGTTTGGGGTGCGGATCATTGATGACTTTCCTGTTGGACGTCGTCCACCCGATCACTCCCGCATACGGAAGCGGCGCACGCATAGCGCGATAGGAATACCCACGAGAAGTGCGTGCGAGACAAAGCCCTGAGCGATCACCTGCGGCGAATACGTGAGTTTGAAGGGTACGGCGGAGAGGGGAAGCACGACAAAGTTCATTACCAGGTAGACGATGGCACCGAAAATCGATCCGCAAAGCAGATAGTGTTCCCGGATGTACGCCACTCGTCGGGCGCAAAACAGATAGACGAAGGCCGCGACTATGGTGATACCGAGATGGAGCGCCAAGCCGAGCGCCGCGGTCGGCATGCCGCCCTTGAATGCCTCTGCGCCCAACACGCCGCTCGCGACTGCCTTCAGGGCCCCCAGCGGCTTTCGCCCGGCCAATCCACTGAGGATAAACGCGTAGATGATATCCAGGATGCCAGCCACGAGTCCGCCGATAACTGCTCCAAGGAAAGGGAGGCGTCGATTGCTCCAGAACATTGGCACTCCGTCAGGACGTATTCTCTCCCGCAGCGATCGGACGGCGTTCAGGCATCGATGTGTACTTCGTCAGCCGGTATGGCTCGCACTCTCGGCCCGAAGCTTTCGATGCTTGCGAGCGTTTTGTTGTGGTGAGCGGAGATCTGGGCGGCCGAAAGCACTCCGTTGTCGACCGTCGAATGGCCGTCGGACACAAGCACAACCGGATATCCGAGCGCCATCGCGCGCCGAGTGGTTGTATCGACGCAGAACTCGCTTTGAAGGCCGCAGATGACGAGGTTGGTGACGCCTCGGGATTTGAGAAGATCGTCCAGTTCCGTGCGGTGAAAGGAGTCCGTTGCCGTCTTCCTGACGTGAACATCGCTCGCGTGAATTTCCAGTGCAGGGGCCAGCTGCCAGCTTTCGGTACCGTAGTCCATCTCGCCGCCGCGCGTCTCGTGCTGGATGACGACCACGAGTGCACCGGCGGCCCGGGCCTTGCGCGAGACCAAGTTGATGCGATCGATGACGCGCTCGACTTCATACGCGGCGTGTTCGCCCGAGCACAAGATCTGCTGGACATCGATGATGAGAATTGCCGCGGGCATGAGTTAGAGGTCCGACCTAGAGAGTTAATCGACCCGCCGCGGAGCGTCCGGGTGGAAGAGAGCTTGCACTGCGATGGGTCCCGTCTTCAACCGCCCACCGCCTGTAATTTAAGTTCATGGCTTCGACCAAGCCAAATCGCGCAGTCCCGATGATCGCGCAATTCGTTGTCCGTATTGGGATGCACGAACACGTCGAGCATTCCGTGGTTGAGCGCAAGCCAACTTACGATATCGGAAAAGTCAGTAGGGCCAAACGCAATCTGATAACTCCATCGCGGATGCGGCCCTACCTCCCTCTCGTGAAAGCGTCCCATCTGAATTCTATTGCCAAATTGCATGATCAGCACATCGCGAAAGCCCCAGGCGGCGTCGCGACTGGCCGCATCGAAATAGATATGCGCATGCCAGCTCGCGATGCGCGAAATTTCCAGAGCGGCAGTCACTGAATCACCTCGGAGACCCCACCGAATGTTCGACGGGAAGTCCGCCGACGACGACAATCTCGCAATATTACGCTGCCAGGATGGCGAATAGGGGTACAGGCCGCGACCGCTTGCTATCGTACGATCTTCACGAGCGGACCATGACTGCTCGTGCGAACGGATATCGCGATTGCTAGTCGCGCTTGTCGGGGACTAATATTCTTGCCGCGACAAATGCCACGGCAAGCAGCACGAGCAGCACAGCGGGAAAGAGCACAGGCTCGGATATTGTCCAGAGAATTGCGTCACTCAGAGACCAAACCGCACTCACAGATCGTTTCCTTCGTGACCAAGATCCTCATCGGTACCGCATCGTGGACCGACAAAAGCCTCATCAATTCCGGCCGGTTCTATCCGTCGGAGTGCAACACACCCGAGGATCGCCTGCGCTACTACGCCGCCATCTTCCCGCTGGTCGAGGTAGACAGTAGCTACTACGCCATGCCGGCGGCGCAGGTTGCCCGACTCTGGACTGAACGCACGCCTGCCGACTTCACTTTCAACATAAAGGCGTTCCGCCTGTTCACCGGACACCAGACTGCTCCATCGGTACTACCGAAAGACATAGCGGCCGCGCTGGGTTCGATCGAGAAGAAGCACGTCTACTACAAGGATCTTTCGGCAGAACTTCAAACCGAAATGTGGGCGCGCTTTCGAGAGGGTATCGCGCCCTTGAAGCAATCCGGCAAGTTGGCGGCGGTGCATTTCCAGTTTGCGCCGTGGGTCGCATTCCATCGGAAGAACTTCGAGCACATCGAGCACTGCCAGCAGGAGCTATCGGACTATCAAATCAGCGTCGAGTTTCGCAACAAGACCTGGTTCGAAGGCAAGCATGCGGAAACGACGTTGGACTTCGAACGCCGGCGCAATCTGGTCAATGTCGTCGTCGACGAGCCTCAGGGTGCGTCCAACTCCATTCCGCAGGTCTGGGAGGTGACCAACCCCGCGCTCTCGATACTGCGCCTGCACGGCCGAAATCATGAGACGTGGAACAAGAAGGGGCTCACTACTTCTGCGGATCGCTTTAACTATGACTACACTGATGACGAGCTGCAGGGCTTTGCCAAGCAGATCGAATCGGTCGGAGCATCAAGCGTGCATGTCGTGTTCAACAACAACTACGAAGATCAGGGACAGCGCAACGCGCGCACCCTGATGACAATGGTGAATTCCGCCGCACGGTCGACCTAAAGGACAACCGTCGTACGAACCGCCTCGTCCAACTATGTCGGGCTACTCAACGGCGCCGATCTAATCCAATCCTTTACCACGGGCGGCAGCGTGGACCTGGCCAGCCATTCCGACTGCGTACCTTGACGCAGGGATTCAAAGCCGAAGTGACGCAAAATGCTCGCCATGCGGCGGGCCCCTTCCGCGCGTCGATCGCATTGGGCAACGACTACCTGCGGGCCGATCGAGGTGCCAAGCACTTCGCCGATCATCTTCTTGCCGGCACCCTTTTGTCGATAAGCCAGCTCGATGGTGGCGAGCCACAGCTCGTAGCCGATGCGTCCCGCGCCACGTACCGCGACGAATCCCAAAGGTCCGAAGCCCCAGACAGGATCTTCAAATATCCAAATGCACGCGGGTATGGCCCACAACATGTGCTTGCTGACATCGGGGCGCAGCCAGACCCGCTTCTGAATAACCTGGCGCAACCGCCCAAAGAACTCTGCACTTGCCTGCGTGGGGTGTGCCAGTTGAGCGTCGAAGCTTCCGCTCGCAGCGCCGTCGACGATCAGTTCTCGAATGACCGGAAAGTCCGCTTCAGTCGCTAGTCTGAGCATGTTCGTGCTGACACATTGATGTTGCGATTCGACAGCAACGCGCAGCGATGGTTGTCATTCTAGACACGAGCATCGTGGCCGCCGCAAATCGGCGAGTAACTATTTGTTGCGGAAATTCGGGCGGGACCGCGGAGCTTACCAGTGACGTCGCCGTACGTTTCAAATCGGCAAAAGCATCGCGTGATCGTCGTCGCAATCAGGTGATTACCTTGTCGGGTGGGCTGATCCGGCGATCGGAGAACACAACGCGCTACGCGCTATGAAGGTGTTCGTCGCTGGCGCCATCCTCATCAGGTATCGCGACTGACCACGATTCGTACACCGCCTCCGGGGGAGCCTTCCATCGCAGCATCCATATGTCAGGCCGTTGGAAGACCAGTTCGCCGTGCCCGCCACGCGTGCCCGTCAAGGCAAATCCCAGTTGCGCCTCGTTTGGCGCGCCGAAGAAGTGAATGAACGGGTCCCATTTCGCCAGGTACGAATGAGCGATCGACAGGGCCTGATCGAGACACTGATGCACGTGCTCGGCTATGACCACCGGCTGTCTGGGTCGCTCCGGAAAAAGGACGAGAAGCTGCGCCCACGCCGACTCTGCCGCAGCGGCCCAATCCGGGAAGCGAGTGTCACGATACGTCGTCCCGTAGGTCTCGGTAAAAGCGTCGCGAGATCCGGTTCGACCGTCTGCGGCGACCAATTGCAACGCGTTGCGCGCCCCGTCGCCATACAGTGTCTTGCGTAGCGTCGGCTCGCCCCTTGCATCGCAGCCGATGGTCACATAGGTGTGGGTTTTTCGGTCAGGGACAAGTTCGTAGCCGAACAGCCCGCCTTCGACAATCGGGACCAATTCGATCCTTAGCCCCGTAGACAACGGAAAGCGGGAGCCGGCACCAACAAGCTCCCGCCGCACCGCCGGCAGGAGACGCGTCGTTTCAGAGATCCGCGGACAGAACAATCGTAGCAAGGCAGAACCCCTTGGCAGGCTAGAGGGAAGCACGCCATCCGAAAACGGCTTCGTTGCTATTGGAAGCCTAGAGCGTCGATGTACGCTACACTTTTTTGACGAAAGTGAAGTGTGCATCGTAACTTATTGAATCCAGTAACGATTGCTGCCTCAGCGGCGGTCCCACTGAGGCGGGGTGGAGTACGGGTAGGCACTAGAGATCTGTCGTCCCGACGAAATGCGTCCATCCAATTCTCGCGGCAGGTTTGGGTATTCTCCGGGACCAAACGTTCTGCATTCGCCCTGGAAGTTGGCGTCGCTGCAAAAGACCCAGTAGCCGCTCGTGACTCGTAGCGAACCGGCTCGATCGTTGAACCCTGTCGGGTCGAGACTGTTGACGACGCTGCGCGACATCGGGAACGAGCGCCCCTGAAAATCGTGGCCTTCATACAGCATCGCTCCTGCCCAGCCCGCTGCGGATTGCGGCGGGGCAGGACGGACATAAGGCGTCGGGTTACTCCCCAAGTACGCTGAGCCGACTTCGCGGACGGACGAGACATTGCGCACGAAGTTGCCGTCCATCCGAGAATAACGACCCGGAGGCATCTGGATGCATCCGCCATTGAAATTCGCGTCCCGACATACTTCCCACACGCCGTCGCGCACGATCGCCGACTGCGCGCGGTCGTTCATGCCGGTGCCGTCGAGGCTGGCAACTTCCGACGTGATGCGCATGCTGTTGCCGTGGAAATCCACGTCTTCGAAAAGTATGATCTCGCCGCCGAAGGCATTGAGTGCCGCGGCGGCCACGACGACAGACGCGGCGGCGCGTCGCATGAATCGAGCTGACATGATTTCCCCTGGGGATTCCGATCCGCGGCTGCGGATCTACTTATTCTGGTCCGGGACCTTCGCGCCTGCGCGACGCGCTTCCGACAACCCGATCGCGATGGCTTGCTTCCGACTGGTCACCTTCTTGCCTGTGCTGCCACTGCGCAGTGTCCCGCGTTTGCGCTCTTCCATTACTTTCTCGACCTTTTCCTGCGCCTTGGGTCCGTATTTGGCTGGCATCGTTACCTCCTGGCAATGACCTCGCATCGATCAGTCGTGTGCGGAGGATAGGGCGATCGAACTCGCCCGAGAATCAGCGCTGCGCTGATTCCCGTGTAGGAGAAAGACGAAAAGGCAGTGCGAGTCGAAAGCTCGCTTAGTTTCCCGGCAGCGTGTGCGCTTCCGGAAAGAACACGTCGCGCCAGGTTGCGGGGGCGGTCTTGATCGTGCCGCTGCTGCTCATGAACGCGGCGACCGAGCGCGGATTAGCGTTGCGAAATTGCGTATCAAGTAGGCGAGGGCGACGGTGCCTGCGTCGCCGAACACTTCGGGCGATTGCAGGATCGGTGGAATACCGGTGTCGATTGCAGGCTCGACTATCGCGCCTGACCTGCGGCCAGATTGCCGCTGCCCTGCCAGTCACCGCCCAGCGCCTTGATGAGGAATACCGAGGTCAACAGCTGCTGTCCCTGCAATTGGGCGGCCAGCCGCTCGTTGTTGAGCAATCCCTGCTGCGCGGTGATGACGTCGAGATAGGTGGCGACACCGCCTTCCCAGCGGGCGTTCGCCAGATCGAGCACCTTTCGGGTGCTCGCGATGGCGACCTCGGCCTGGGCGGTCGCACTGTCGAGGGCGGCGAGACCGGTGATCCCATCCTCCGCCTCCTGCATCGCGACCAGGACAACGCGCCTGTAGTTGGCGACCGTCACGTCGTAACCGCCTTTGGCGAAATCCACGTTCGCGCGAATGCGACCGGCATCGAACACGGGCTGCAACACCGTAACGCCCAGCGCCCAGATCAGGCTCGGTGCGTTGAAGAGCGACGAAAGCGAAACGCTCTCACCGCCGTAGAAGGTGGGCGAAATCGTGATGTTCGGATAGAACGCTGCCGTGGCCACGCCGATCTGGGCATTGGCCGCGGCCATCGCACGTTCGGCGGATGCGACGTCAGGTCGGCGCTGCAGGATGTCGGAGGGCACGCCGAGGGGCACCAGCGGTGGCGTGAGGCGCTTCACCTCAGGCTCGATGGTGAACAGTGGTGCAGGGGTGCCGGTCAAAGTCGCGATCGCGTGCTCGAACTGGCCGCGAGTCCTCCGCAGCACATCGACCTGCGTCAAGGTGCTGTCGAGGAGTGCCTGCTGCTGGGCCACATCGAGTCCTGTGGCGGCGCCGAGATCGTGGCGCGCCGTGGCGAGTTCGAGCGCACGCCTTTGCAGGTCGATGGATCGCGCCAACACGTCGATTTCAATGTCGATTTCACGCAGGCTGAAGTAGGCAGCCGCCAGATCCGTCGTCAGCAACAGCCGCGTATTCTCGAGATCGGACGCCGATTGCTCGGCCGTCGCCTTGGCGCCTTCGATCGTCCGCTGGATTCGGCCGAAAAGATCGATCTCGTAGCTCGCGGTCAACGTCGCGATGTAGTCGTCCTGTACCGTCGAGAAGTTCGGGACGGAATAGTTGGTGCGCGGCCGATTGGCGGAAATCGCCTGGCGCCCGGCGCGCGCGGCGACGTTGACCTGCGGGTAAAGGTTTGACGATACCGACGCGACCTGCGCACGGGCCTGCACGAGGCGTGCGTTGGCGGCCGCCAGCGTGGGATTGGCGGCGAGCGCTTGCTGCTCGAGCACATCGAGCTGCGGATCGCCGAAGCGAAGCCACCAGGGTCCCTTTTGGGCCAGATCGTTCGGTGCGGCCTCGCGCCACGGTTGCTCGATTTTCCAGGCAACCGGCATGTCGAGCGCGGGACGCTCGTAGTTCGGGCCAACGGCGCAGGCCACGAGGAATGCGCCGCCAGCTGCGGCGAACAGACCGCGCGCCCTCACTTCGCGTCCTTGCCTGTCTGCGCGATGATGACTTGATCGCCTTCCGCGAGCGAATCCGAGGGGTTGAGTACCAGCTTCTCCGTTCCCGTCACGCCTTCCAGCACCTCGACCGTCTCGCCGTAGTTGCGACCGATGCGAATGGCGCGCAGGCGGACCTTGCCTTGCGCATCGACGACTGCAACCCGAATGCCTTCGCCGCGAATCAGCAGCGCCGTCGTCGGAATTTGGAGGGCATTGCTCGCCGCCAATGGAAACGAGACCTGCACAAAGGCGCCCGGCAACAATGTACCGTCGCGGTTCGGCAACGCCACTTCGACCTGCATGGTGCGCGTGGTCGTGTCGATCGAGGCGGAGGTGCGGGCGATTTCGCCTTCGAACGTGCGGCCACGCAACTCCGCCTGCGATACGACCACTTTCTGACCGGGCTTGATGAGCTGCGAGTAGGCCTGCGGAACGCTCACATAGACACGCAGCGGGTCGGTTTGCGCCAGCAGGAACAGAGCCCGTCCGCCGCTGCTGCCAGCGTCGATGAGGTCACCGACGTCGACGTTGCGGCGCGTGATCACCCCCGCGAACGGGGCCACGAGGCGCTTGAAGCCTTCCAGTTGGCGCAGACGTTCAACGTTGGCGTCGGCGGCCGCCAGATTGGCGATTGCCTGCGCGTTGCTGCTGCGCTTTTCCTCCAGCTCCTGTTGCGAGACGGCGTCCTTCTTGCGCAGGCTTTCCCAGCGTTCCATGGTGCTGCGGGCGAGATCGAGACTCGCAGCGGCCTGCTGCCGCGCTGCGACCGCCTGCGAGAGCTGCTGGTCGATTTCGGGCGTCTCGATCTCCGCGAGCAGTTCGCCTTTCTGGACGCGGGCGCCGATATCCTTGTACCAGCGTCGCAGATAGCCGCTCGATCGCGCGGCGATCGGTGACTGCACAAATCCCTGCAATGTCCCCGGAAGGGACAGCGTCTGACCCGAGTCACCTGTTTTGGGCGTCGCCACCTTGACATAAACCTTTGCTCGCTCGGCGGTGCCTTCTTCGAGTGAACGCGAGTTGGACATCCGGCTGACGACCGTACGTGTGGCGCCGAGCGCGAGGAGGACCAGGACGACGACCGCGAGGATCTTGCTGCGTCGTACGACCTTCGCTCGCTTTTGCGAATCGTCCGCGTTACCCGGCCCTGGCAGCGGCGCGCTCTCTGCTGCCGTATGACTTGATTCTGTCATTGCTTCAACTCTCCTGATGCGATGCGATCAGCGATCCGTGCGGGCGCGTGGCCCGCGCCGCTCTGCGCAACGCGAGCCGGCGATGGATGCCGGCAAATACAACGGGAACGAAAAACAATGTCGAGACCGTAGCAAACAGCAGTCCGCCAATCACCGCGCGGCCGAGCGGGGCGTTCTGTTCGGCGCCTTCGCCCAATCCCAGTGCCATCGGAATCATGCCGATGATCATGGCCAGCGCGGTCATGAGCACCGGACGAATACGCGTAGCTCCCGCTTCAAGCGCGGCCTGCGTTGCCGCAATTCCCGCATCCTGTTGCTGCCGCGCGAAGGCGACGACCAAAATGCTGTTGGCCGTCGCCACCCCCATGGTCATGATGGCGCCCGTCAATGCCGGCACGCTGAGCGTCGTGCCGGTGATAAAGAGCATCCAGGCGATGCCTGCCAGTGCCGCCGGCAAGGCCGCGACGATGATGGCGGCATCGATCCAGGACTGGAAATTGACGACGATGAGCAAATACACGAGCACGATCGCCATCACCAGACCCACTCCCAAGCCGATGAACGATGACTGCATCGTCTGTACCTGCCCGCGAATGACGACCTGGCTCCCGCGCGGCAACTTGGGCCGGATCTGATCGACGAGATCGGTCACCTTTCCGGCGACGCTGGCGAGATCGGTACCCTGCACGGTGACGTACAGGTCGACAGCTGGTGAGATGTTGTAGCGTGACGCAACGGCAAGTTGCCGTCCCGGCTTGACCTCGACCAGATTGCCGAGCAGCTGGGTATTGCCTCCCGCGGCGTTGCCCGTGCCCGCGACCGGCATGTTGAGCAGGGTGTCGAGCGAATCGACGCTGGTCTGGGGCGTCTGTACCGCCACGTTGTAGACAACGCCGTTCTGCGGATTGAGCCAGAACGCCGGCGCGGTCTGTGAGCTTCCAGACAACGACACGAGCACGTTCTGCCCGACATTGAAGGCGTTCAGGCCCACCTGCTGCAGGCGCGTCCGGTCCATCTGCATATCCAGGATCGGTCCATCCATGCGCTGATGGACGTGGGCATCGACCGCACCGGGAATCTGCTTGATCGATTTCAGCAGCTCGGCGGCAAGGTCCGCGTTCTGCTCCAAATTGGCGCCGGTGAACTGAACATCGATCGCTGCCGGTAGGCCGAAATTCAATATCTGCGTGACGATGTCCGCAGGCTGGAAAAAGAACTCGACGCCGGGAAACTGCTTCGGCAATTCCGCGCGCAATGCGGTCACAAATTCATCGGTCGGTCGATGATCGGGTTTCAGCGATAGCAGGATTTCGCCGTCGAGCGTGCCGATCGTCCCCGCATTGCTGTAGGACAGGTTTATGCCGCTGTTGGGAACGCCCAGGTTATCGAGGATGGTTTCAAGCTGGTCCGGAGGAACAATCCTGCGGATGGCAGCTTCAACGTCATCGGCGAGGCGAGCAGTCTCCTCGATCCGCGTGCCGGTGGCTGCGCGCATGTGCAGACGAATCTGGCCGGCGTCGACGCTGGGGAAGAAGTCGCGTCCCAAGACGGGATACAGCAGGCAGGACAGCACGCAAAAACCGAGGAAGACGATCGCGAACGCCTTCTTCTGAGACAGTGCTGCAGAGAGCGCGAATGTGTACGCGCGGCGCACCCTTTCGAATTGCGCATCGAATCTGCGATAGACCCGCTGCAGCAGGCTGGATTTTCGATCGGCGGGCGCGTCGGCATGGCGCATCAACAGCATCACGAGCGTAGGCACCAATGTTCGCGAAAGTATGTACGACGCGATCATCGCGAACACCACCGCCTGGGCGAGCGGCACGAACAGAAAGCGAGCGACGCCAGAAAGGAAGAACATCGGCACAAATACGATGCAGATGCACAGGGTCGACACGAAGGCCGGTACGCCGATCTCGCCCGCACCGACCAGGATGGCCTCCTTCAGTTCGGTGCCCATGTGCAAGTGACGCTCGATGTTCTCGATGGTCACGATCGCCTGGTCGACCAGAATACCTACCGACAGAGCCAGCCCGCCGAGGGTCATCAGGTTGAGCGTCTCGCCCATTACCTGCAGCGCGAGGATGGACGACAGTATCGAAAGTGGAATCGTCAGGGCGATGATGAGCGTGGTGCGCCAGTTGCCGAGAAACAGCAGCACCATGGCCGCCGTAAGCAAGGCGGCAATCAGGGCTTCGCTGATCACACCCTTGATTGCCGCCTTCACGAACAGCGACTGGTCGAAGAGCGGGGTGATCTTGATATCCTCCGGCAGCGTCGCCGCGACGCGTGGCAGGAGCGCACGGAGGTTCGAAACAATGTCGAGCGTGGACGCGCCGCCGTTCTTGATGACCGACAGCAGCACGCCGCGTGCGCCGTCCTGGCGCACTACATTGGTCTGCGGTGAAAAGCCGTCGCGTACGTAAGCGACGTCGCGGATGTACGTCGTCGCGCCATTGACGGTCCGCACCGGCAAGTCGTTCAGGCCGTTGATGGCATCGGGCGATCCGTTCATGCGGACCGTATATTCGGTCTCCCCGAACTTGGCGGTACCCGACGGCAGGATCAGGTTCTGCGTGTTGATGGCATTGACCACATCGGCGGGCGAAAGGCCCCGTGCCTGCAAGGCCTGCGTGTCCAGATCGACGGAAATCAAGCGATTCTTGCCGCCATAAGGGAACGGCACAGCAACGCCGGGAATCGTGATCAACTGCGGGCGCAGCACGTTGACTGCTGCATCGAACAGCGACTGCTCAGGACGGGTCGGGCTCGACAACCCAAGCTGCACGACGGGGATGCTCGAGGCCGAATACTTGATCACCAGCGGCGGCGTGATGCCCGGTGGCAGTTGGCGCACCTGCGTCTGCACCGACGCCACAACCTGCGCGATCGCCGTCTGGATGTTTGCCGATGGCTGGAAGAACACCTTGATGATCGTGATGCCGGCCAACGATTGCGACTCGACGTGCTCGATATCGCTGACGGTGGTGGTCAGACCGCGCTCGGTCTGCCCGGCGATGCGTTGCCCCATTTCCTGTGCAGGCAGGCCGTTGTAGTTCCAGATAACGCTGACGACGGGGATATTGATCTCGGGGAAGATATCCGTCGGCATGTTCAACAGCGCGAACGGCGTCGCCAGGACGATCAGCATCGCCATTACGATGAACGTGTACGGGCGCTTTAGCGCCAGTTCGACCATTGACACTGGTGGCCTTGTCGCGGCAGGAAAACCGTCAAAGGATATAGGTTATCGATGACTTTATCGAGTCACCGGCAGTGCAGGACAGCGGCTCCCGCGGTGGGTTCCCCGCTTACGATTGTTACCAGATGTTTTGGTTGTGCTTCACAACGTACCGACTTTCGTTGCACTGCGGATAGGTGATCGTCGGGGCATCGGCAACTCGAACAATCTGGGGTTGATTGCGTTCATGCAGAACACCGCGCCGAGGCGGGCGACTGGTTTCCAGAATCGATACTTCTCAACCGGGAAGTCGGCGACGCATGGATGGTCGCGCTCCGCTACAACAACCTCGGGCAATGCGGCGCTGCCGACGCTTTCCGCGAAGCGATCGAAACGCCTCGTGCGCCGTCTCTCGCGACGCAGATCGAGAGTCAACTCGCAGGGGCTATGACCACCGTGCCTGAATGAACGGGTCGCGATACGAACGCGTGGACGCTCGCTCGACTTGTCGACCGCGGTGGACAAGGCGCTTGCACTTTGCGGGCAGGAAGCGGTGGCGGCGTAACGCGCATGATCGACGATAGCCCCGACGGTACGAGGATCGCGCGCCATGGGTCGCGTCGGCGCGCTTTACATCTGAAGTGCAACGCACATCAGATTCGTGTCATAAGACATTGATTTATAAATGAGCTAGTCCGCCGGAGCGGATCTTGCTTAGCCTCTCTGAAACGATGTTCAGGGAGATTACGATGGGCCAGCGCTCTTTCGGCGTGCTCGTGTGGAGGGGGCTGGCTGCCGCCCTGCTGCTTGGCGTGGGCATCGCGCAGGCAGGCACCTTCGACGTAACCATCAATAGCTCGGCGCTCTTCGGGAATCCGGCGGTTCTGGCATTCGATTTCACCGATGGCGGGCTGCCCGACAATACCGTAACGCTCAGCACACTGACCTCCGACGGCACTCAAACTTCCACCGCGACAGACGGGAAAACGATCTAGCGGGACCGGGTGCCGTGGATTTTCTCGGACGCTGTCCCGCTTTCGCCTTTTCAATGAGCTTCGCGTCACGTTCGACCCGATGGGTTCGCCGTGACGTTCTCGTTCACGACGACAGACAATCCGCCCAACGGCGGCTCGCTTCCTGACGCGTTCTCGTTCTTCGTACTGAACCCCGATCCGAACGCCGTCAATCCCTTCCTCATTACGACAGACGATCCCACCGGAGCGAACGCGCTGTTTCTGTACAGCATCGGTCAGGGCACCGACGGCTTGAGCGTTTTCACGCCGGACCAGTCCGGGTTCTCCTTCACGGTGGCGCCCGCCCAGGCCGCGCCTGAACCGGCGTCGCTCGCACTGGTGGTTGCGGGTTTCGCCGCCCTGTCTACCCGAAGGCGGCGTAACCGGTAGCGGACAGCGCCCTCGCCAGGAAGCGTCAACAACGGCTCCGTCGTAGGGTTTGACTTCTGGCCTCAGGTCGGGAAGTATCCGCTACTGCAGTGATTGCTGGCCCGGGGGGGACGCAATGCGCGACGCACATCGGCCGTTGGGGATGCGGTTACGGAGTTGGTGGATCGTCGCGTTATACCTCGTGATAGGGACCGCCGCGCAGGCGGGTACCCAGGACATCACGAGCCAGTTCGCGATCACGCGCTCCGGGTTGGTCCTTAATCGGACAACCAATACGTTCGACTCGACCGTTACCCTCAAGAATACTGCGGGTACGGCAATCCTCGCTCCCATCAATGCTGTCGTCAGCGGGCTTCCTGCCACGGTGACGCTGGCGAATGCGGCCGGTCAAACGGCCGACGGCAAACCGTACGTCAGCCCATTGGCAGCCGGCACGCTGATGCAGAGCGGCGGCACGCTCTTGTTCGTGCTCAAGTTCGCCAATCCGCAGCGGGTGACGTTCACCAGCGCGCTGCAGATTTTGTACACCGTTCCCGCACCGTCGCTGGATGCGCCGAGTTTGATCAGCGTGGCGGCCACCGGCGGGACCAACGCGTACGTGATCGGTCGGGTGAACGGTGCGGCGAATCTGCCCATCACGCTACAGGCCTACGCTGCGCCAACTTGTTTCCTCGGGTCGCTCGTCGGTGGCGCCGCAGTGGGCGCGGCCATTCCAGTGACGCCGGATGGTGCCGGCTACTTCGCGGTGAACGTGCCCGGCGTCAATCCGGGCACCTTCGTCGCCATGCGAGTGGCGCAACCGTCGCCAGGCTCGCAATCGACGTGTCTGCTGAGCTCACGCAACAACGATGCGTGGCCACGGGCATTTCCACTCGTCGATGCGGCGCCGAGTGCAAGCGACTTCATCGATGCGCCAGGGAAAGCCCGCTGGTACCAATTCAGCGTCACGCCGGGTCAGCGCATCCAGGTAGCGCTGACGCATTTGCCGGCCGCTTACGATGTGGCGGTATTCAAGGACATCGGTCAGGCGTTTCTGAACCAGTTCAATCCCGCGACGGCGAGCACTGCCAGTCTGCTCAAGCTGACCGCCGAATTCGCGCCGTCAGCGTTTAGTCCCTCAGCCTTCTCGCCCTCGGCGTTCAGTCCATCGGCGTTCAGTCCATCGGCCTTCAGTCCATCAGCCTTCTCGCCCTCGGCGTTCAGCGCCGACGTGTTCTCACCGTCGGCGTTCAGCCCCTCGGCGTTCAGTCCGTCAGCGTTTAGCCCCTCAGCGTTCAGTCCGTCGGCATTCAGCCCGTCGGCATTCAGTCCATCGGCGTTCTCGCCATCGGCGTTCTCGCCGTCGGCCTTCAGTCCGACGGAAATTGCGCAGTCGTTCTCGAATGCCCAGACCCGCAGCATCATCGGAGTCTCGGTGACGCCGGGCACCGGCGACAAATCGGTCGTCGTGAACTCCTGGAACAATACCGGGAATTTTTATGTCCGCGTCACGGGCCGCGGCGACGCCTTCGACACGGGAAACCCGTTCACGGTCAGCATCAGCAAAGGGCCGACCACTTGTACCGGCGTAACCGATACCACGCTGACTCCGCGAGCGGCGGTCGCGGCGTCGGGGCTCCAGACGGTGATCCTCACCGATTCGTCCAAGCTCGCGCTCGATGACACGTTGCCGATCCAGGGTGGTGGGACGTTGCGCGACAAGCTCTCCGTCCTTGCCGCGCGCACCGAGGTCAAGGGTGTCGTGGTCGATGTGGCGAGCGATGCCCGGGTCAGCGCCCTCAAGACGCAAGCAGCGAACAACCCCGCGTGCCCGTTCGCGAAGAACCTCGTGGCGCAGGAGATCAAGGGGATCGTCGACACCTACGCAGCGAACCCTCTGCGCTACATCGTCATCGTGGGCAACGACGACGCGATACCGTTCTTCCGCTCCCCCGATACCAGCGCTTTGGGGGACGAGTCCGGCTACGTCCCGCCGGTGCAGAGCAACTCTCCCTCCGAGGCAAGCCTGCGTCTGGACTTCGTGTTGAGCCAGGATGCCTACGGCGCGAAGACCAAGATCGCGTTGCCCGTGAGCGATTTCCCGGTACCCGGGCTGGCGGTTGGCCGGCTGGTCGAAAGCGTGACGCAGATTGCCGGCGTGATCGATGCATATATGGGGGTCGGTGGCGTCGTGGCGCCAGCGACGTCGCTGGTGACCGGTTACGACTTCCTCGCGGATGCGGCGAACGAGGTTAAAAAGGAACTGCAGCAGGGGACCAACGGTGTGCCCGATACCCTGATCACACCTGCCGGCGTCTCGCCGCAGGATCCGGCGTCGTGGACAGCGAATCAGCTCGCCGCGCAATTGCTGGGCAATCGTCATGACGTGATCTTTCTGGCTGGGCATTTCAGCGCCAACAGCGCGCTCGCCGCGGATTTCTCCACCAGCCTGCTGACCAACGATCTGGTGGCCTCGCAGACCGACTTGACCAACGCGATCGTGTTCAGCGCTGGCTGCCATTCCGGCTACAACCTGGTCGATACGGACGCCATCCCCGGTGTGACGTTGCCGCTGGACTGGGCGCAGGCGTTTGCGCAGAAGAAAGCGACGCTGATCGCGGGTACAGGCTACCAGTACGGCGATACCGACTTCATCGAATACAGCGAGCAAATCTATCTCAATTTGGCGCGCCAGTTGCGAGCCGGCACGGGCGCGATCGCGGTTGGTGAAGCACTGGTCAAAGCAAAGCTCGACTATTTGGCGACCACGCAGGACATTCGTGGCATTCCGGAGAAAGCGTTGCTGGAGGCGACGCTGTACGGGCTGCCGATGCTTGGCGTGAATATGCCGTCGGGACGCGGTGGCTCATCGGGCGGTGGCGGCGCTATCACTCCCATTGCGGTCGCCACAGGGCCTGCGCACGACTTAGGCTTGCAGACCTACGACCTCGGCGTGGCGTCGACCCTAACGAGCCACGGCGTAACGCTCAAGAATGCGAGTGGCGGTCCCGACGTTGTCGCCAGCTACCTCAGCGGTCCCGACGGCGTCGCCACTCAACCGGGCGAGCCGGTGCTGCCGTTGGCGGCAGTCAATGTGACCCCGACCGACGCCAGTGTCGTGCTGCGCGGTATCGGCTGGCGCGGTGGTACGTATGTCGACGCCGGTCCGCTGTTGCCGTTCTCGAGCGCCCCGACCACGGAACTGCGCGGGGTGCACGTCCCGTTCCTGTCGCCGGTTTTCTATCCCGGGCGCCTATGGAGTGCCAACTATTTCGGCGCGCTGGCCGGTAGCGGCGGTACCGAGTTGCTGACCACACCTGCGCAGCATCGTGCCGCAAACCTCACGGACGGGACGAGCACGCAACGCAAATACACCGGCTTGGACTTGCGCCTGTACTACAGTGGCAACCTGACCCAGGCGGCGCTGTCCGAGCCACCAGCGATCGTTGGTGTAGATGCTCAAGCAGATGCCGGAGGAGTGGTGTTCACCGTACAAGTCATCGGTGATCCCGCAGCGGCGATCTACCAGGTGTGGGTCACCTACACCAGCGAGGGCGCCAACGCCTGGACGTCGCTGGACCTCACGCAATGCGTGGCACCACTGCCGGCGATCTGCGGCGCCAGCGAAGACTCTCGGGTGTGGAAGGGGCGGCTGGCCGCGGCGCCGCTGAACCTCAAGTACCTGGTCCAGGCCGCCAGTGGCATCGGTCTGGTCGCGCTGGATGACAACCATGGCGCGTACTACGGACTCGCCGCGGTGACGCCGGCGGCCACCGCCAACACGCTGGTCACGCCGCCAGTGAACGCAGTGGTTGGCGACGCCGTCAATTTCACCACCAAGCTGACCATCGCCGGCGTGCCGGTAGTCGGACGGACCGTGATGATCTCGGTCGGTGGAGTGTCTCAGCTCGGCACCACCGGCAGCGACGGCACCGTCACGGTGAAGTTGCCCGTGGCCGCCACTCCGGGCACCTATCAGGTGACGACCGCGTTTGCCGGGGACGACGTGTTCCAGGCGTCCTCGACGACCACCTCGTTCGTGGTGAACAAGGCGGTAGCGAGTCTGGTCCCGTTGGGTCCGGTCGGGGCCACGCTGACGGCGACGCTTGGCGGGAAGACGGCAGCACTGCAACAGGAGCCCGTCAGCTTTGCAGTGACCGGACCGGGCGGACCCATCACGATCTCCGCGATCACCGATTATCTTGGGCAGGCGCTACTGCCGCCGCCAGGATTGTCCGCGGGCACGTACACAGTGACAGGAGCATCGTACGCGGGCGACGCAACCTTCGCTGCGACATCCGTAGTGCTTGCGCAGCAGTTCGTCGTCCCCAAGACCGTACAAAGCATCACGTTCGATGTGCTTGGCGACCTGAGTTACGGTGGTCCCGCGTTCCCGCTGTTTGCGACGCGCAAGTTCCGGCTTGCCAGTAACGTACGCCGCGGTCGGCCCGTGTGCGGTGTCGGGCAACATGGTGCAGGTCGGTGGTGTCGGTAACTGTAGCATCACCGCGAGTCAAGCCGGTGATGCCAATTACAGCGCCGCCACCCGGTTCGCGCGAACGTTTGCGATCAGCTCCCGCGTGCCAGGCGATCGCCTTCGGTCCGGCGCCCTCGGGCGTCACCGTGGGTCGGCCGCTCGTGTTCGTGACGCGACCAGTACCAGTCCCGACGGGGGCGCCATCTACGTCCCGATTTCGTTCGCCTCACTGACGCCTGCGGTATGCACTACGGGCGGTGTCAACGGTCGTCGATCGCGCTCACTGGCATCGGCACCTGCACGATTGCGCGCGAACCAGATCGGCGACGGCAGCTACAACACTGCGCCGCAGGCGACACAGAGCTTTACGGTAGCAGCCGCAGGCGCGGCCCGTCGACGTTCACGGTGACGAACCTCAATAACAGCGGCGCCGGCAGTCTGCGCGCCGCGATCGCCAGCGCCAACGCGACGGCGCCCGGACCGAACATCGTCAATTTCCTGGAGGGCTGACCGGCACGATACTGCTCACGTCGGGCGCAATTCAGATTACGCGCTCAGTGTCGATCGTTGGTCCGGGCGCGGGCAACCTCACGATCGACGGCAATGCCAACAATCGGATTTTCTCGATTTCCCTGGGTAGCACGGCCTGTCCCGCTATCGAGCCTGGGCCCGAATATGTCGTATCGATCTCAGGTCTTCGGCTAACCAACGCGAAGGCAAATTTCGCCGACAGCTATGGAGGCGCGATTTACACGGGGCACAGCCTCATGCTGGACTCGGTCATCATCGACAACAGCATCGCCCGCAGCGGCGGCGGACTCGCCTTCTAATATCCAGTATCCAGGGCAGATGCTGACGATCACGAATTCGCAGTTCAACAACAACATCGCGACGCCAACCGTAGCCCCGACCGCCGCAGTCGGCAACGACAGAGGTGGTGCCGTCACTTTTCAGGATTGCCTGGATCAGACGGGATTGCCATACATCGTGCCCATGACCGTCACCATCGCCAACAGCCAGTTCCAGGGCAATAGTGTGCAGCCGGTGACCTTCGCTGGTCGTGCCCTTGGTGGTCGTGGCGGGGCGATCTCGTCGTATTCCCTCGCGGACATCACGATTTCGGACACGAGGATTGTCGGCAATCACGTCGATGCCCCTAGTCCCCGCTGCCGACCGTGGGTTCGAATTATCATGGTGGCGGTTTTGACGGCACCGCAAGGTCGCTGCGAATCGAGCGCTCGGAGATCGCGGGCAATTCCGCCACCGACGTGACGGCGGACCCCGATCTCACGCGAAGCGGCGGCCTCCATCTTTACAACGACGATCCTGCCCGGCAGGGACCTGGTGACGCGATGGCGGTCAAGATCATCAACTCGACTGATCTCGAGTAACACGTCCGCGGCGACAGCGGGTGCCATGGTGGCCTTCGGCAACGTGGCCCTCGAGTTGGACAACACGACGGTCAACGGCAATTCTGCTGCGCCGACGCGTACGGGCGGCGTTGTCATGAGCGCAGGTGTAACGTTCCCAGCGTCCGCCAGCAATACGACGACGCCAACACTGAAGCTCGTCTCGTCCATCCTGGCCAACAACAGTAGCACCGGTGGTGACGTCGCATTCAATTTCGCGCCCGTCCCGGCATTCGGGATCAACGCATTCAATTCGCTGATCCAGAAACCCTGCACGACATGCACCCTGACGAGCATTGTCATCTCGGGTCCAGGCAACTTCATCGGCACCGATCCGCTCGTCGGAGCGCTTGGGTTCAACGGCGGGCCGACGCGAACGCACGCGTTGCTGCCCGGCAGCCCGGCGATCAACACCGGTAGCAATCCGCTTGGGCTCGTCACGGATCAGCGCGGTGTTGGTTTCCCGCGCGCGGTAGGCGGTGCAGCTGACATCGGCGCGTACGAACAGTAGGCCCGACATCGTGATTAGCACTGCGTAGTCACTTCAGAATCGGCGCTAAATTGGCCTCAAGGCAGTGCGCAATGGTCAGTAACTCGCTTGTCGCGCGTCGTCGATTGCAAATAGCCGGTTACCGGGCCCGTGACCACGTCACGGATCGCAAAACTCGCGATCTGCATCGGCCGTTGGGGGCGAGGTTTTGGGGCTGGTGGCTGGTTGCGCTCGGCTTGGTCATGGCTGCCGCTGCCGCAGGCGGGCACCCAGGACATCACAGGGCAGTTTGCGATCACGCGCTCGGGGTTGGTGCTGAATCGGACCACCAACACCTTCGACTCGATCGTTACCCTCAAGAATACGGCGAGTACGGCGGTCCTAGCACCCATTACCGCTGTCGTCAGCGGCTTGCCCGCCACAGTGACACTGGCAAATCAGGCAGGCCAGACGGCCGACGGAAAACCGTACGTCAGTCCCTTGGCGGCTGGCACGTTACTCCCGAGCGGCGGTGCGCTCACCTTTGTGCTCAAGTTTGCCAATCCGCAGCGAGTGACATTCACCAGCACGCTGCAGATTTTGTATGCGGTGGCGGTGCCGCCGCCGGATGCGCCGAGCCTGATCCGGGTGTTGGCCACAGGGGGGACCAACGCATCTGTGATCGGGCGCGTGAACGGAGCGGCGAACCAGTCGCTCACGCTGCAGGCGTACTCGGCGGCGACATGTTTCCTGGGTACGTTAGTCGGTGGGGCGCCCGTCGGCACGAGTGTCGCGGTCACCACCGATGGCGCCGGTTACTTCGGTGCGAACGTGTCCGGCGTCAATCCGGGCGCCTTCGTCGCGATGCGAGTGACGTTGCCGACACCGAGCTCGCAGTCCACTTGCCTCGTGAGTTCGCGCGACAACGATGCGTGGCCGAAGGCGTTTGCGCTGATCGATGCGGCGCCTGGTGCAAGCGACTTCATCGATGCGCCGGGCAAGGCGCGTTGGTACAAGTTCAACGTCACGCCGGGACAGCGCATCCAGGTGACGCTGACGGGCTTGCCGGCGGACTACAACCTAGCGGTGTTCAAGGACATCAGCCAGGCGTTTGCGAACCAGTTCAATCCGGTAACGGCGGGCACCGCCAGCCTGCTCAAGCTGACCGCCGAGTTCGCACCATCAGCGTTCAGTCCCTCCGCCTTCAGTCCGTCCGCGTTCAGTCCGTCGGCGTTCAGTCCATCGGCCTTCAGTCCATCCGCGTTCTCGCCGTCCGCATTTAGTGCGGACGTATTCTCACCGTCGGCGTTCAGCCCGTCGGCCTTCAGTCCGTCGGCGTTCAGTCCGTCGGCATTCAGTCCGTCGGCCTTCAGTCCGTCCGCCTTTAGCCCGTCGGCCTTCAGTCCCGTCGGCATTCAGTCCGTCGGCGTTCAGCGCCACCGAGATCGCACAATCGTTCTCGAACGCACAGACACGCAGCATCATCGGGGTGTCGGTGACGCCGGGCACCGGCGACAAGTCGGTGGTGGTGAACTCCTGGAACAACACCGGCAACTTTTACGTCCGGGTCACCGGCCGTGGCGACGCTTTCGACACCACGACTCCATTCACGGTCAGCATCAGCAAAGGCCCGACGACCTGCACCGGCGTGACCGACACGACATTGACGCCGCGCGCGGCGGCGACGGCGGCGGGGCTCAAGACGGTAATCCTCACCGATTCGTCGCGGCTGGCACTCGACGACATGTTGGTCATACCGGGTGGCGGCACGCTGCGCGACAAGCTCGCGGCATTCGCTGCGCGCGCCGAGGTCAAGGGAGTGGTCGTCGACGTTGCCGGCGACGCGCGGGTGAGCGCCCTCAAGACGCAGGCAGCGAACAATCCGGCCTGCCCGTTCGCAAAGAACCTGGTGGCGCAGGAGATCAAGGGCATCGTCGACAGCTATCGCGCGAACGATCTGCGCTATGTCGTCATCGTCGGCAACGACGATACGATCCCGTTCTTCCGCTCCCCCGACACCAGCGGTTTGGGGGACGAGTCCGGCTATGTGCCGCCGGTGCAGAGCAACTCTGCCTCCGAGGCAAGCCTGCGTTTGGACTTCGTGCTCAGCCAGGATGCCTACGGTTCGAAGACCAGCATCGCGCTGCCCGTAAGCGATTTCCCGGTGCCGGGGCTGGCAGTTGGCCGGCTGGTCGAATCGCCAATCGAGATTGCCGGGATCATCGATGCCTATGTCGGCGTGAGCGGCGTGGTGGCGCCGGCGACGTCGCTGGTGACCGGCTACGACTTCCTCGAGGATGCGGCGAACGCGGTCCGCAGCGAACTGCAGCAGGGTACCGGTGGCGTGGTCGATGCCCTGATCACACCCAACGGCAAGTCGCCGCAGGATCCGGCGTCGTGGACGGCGACGCAGCTCGCCGCTGAGTTGTTTGGCAATAGTCGTCACGACGTCGTCTTCCTCGCCGGACACTTCAGCGCCAACAGCGCGTTGGCCGCCGACTTCACCACCAGCGTGCTCACGACCGACCTCGTGGCCTCGCAGACGGATTTCACCAACGCGCTCGTGTTCAGTGCCGGTTGCCATTCCGGCTACAGCCTGGTCGATGCGGATGCCATTCCCGGGGTGACGCAGCCGCTGGACTGGGCGCAGGCTTTCGCCCGGAAGAAGGCGACGCTGGTGGCGGGCACGGGCTATCAGTACGGCGACACCGATTTCCTGGAGTACAGCGAGCGTCTGTACCTCAACTTTGCGCGGCAGCTGCGCGCCGGCAGTGGGGCCATTGCGGTCGGCGAAGCGCTGGTCAGAGCCAAGCTCGACTACCTGGCGTTGACGGCGGACATCCGCGGCATCCACGAGAAGGCGCTGCTCGAGGCGACGTTGTTCGGGCTGCCGATGCTGGGGGTGAACATGCCGGCGGGGCGGGGCGGTGCGTCGGGAAATGGCGGGGTCATCACGCCGGCGGCGGTCGCTACCGGCCCGGCGCAAGTGCTGGGCTTGCGTACCTATGACCTCGGTGTGGCGGCGAGCCTGGTCGCCCACACCATTGCGCTGAAGAATGTCAATGGCGGCGGCGACATCAGCGCCAGCTATTTGAGCGGGCCCGACGGGGTGGTGACCAAGCCGGGCGAGCCCACGCTGCCGCTGGATGCGGTAAACGTGACGCCGACCGATGCCAGCCTGGTGCTGCGTGGCATCGGCTGGCGCGGCGGGGCCTATGCCGACTCGGCGCCGTTGCTGCCCTTCTCGGGGGCACCGACCACGGAACTGCGTGGGGTGCACGTGCCGTTTCTGTCGCCGGTGTTCTATCCCGGACGGCTGTGGAGTGCCAATTATTTCGGGGCGCTGGCCGACACCGGCGGTACCGAGCTGCTGGTCACGCCGGCGCAGCATCGCGCCGCCAACCTCACCGACGGGACCAGCACGCAGCGCCAGTACAGCGGGCTGAATCTGCGGCTGTTCTACAGCGCCAATGTCAGCGCGGCGGCGCTGTCGGAACCGCCGGCGGTAGTCGGGGTGGATGCGCAACCCGACGCTGGCGGTGTGGTGTTTTCGGTGCAGGTCATCGGTGATCCGGCGGCGGCGATCTACCAGGTGTGGATCATCTACTCCGGTAATGGCGCCAACACCTGGACCCCGCTCGATCTGACGCAGTGCGTGGCGCCGCTGCCGGCAGTGTGCGGGGCGAGCGAAGATTCGCGGCTGTGGAAGGGGCGGCTGGCCAGTGCGCCGGTGAACCTCAAGTATCTGGTGCAGGCGGTAAACGGTGTCGGCCTGGTGGCGTTTGAGGACAACGGTGGCGGGTACTTCGGACTCACTGCAGCAACGCCTGCCGCCACCACGAATGCGCTGGTGATACCGGCGGTGACGGCTGCGATCGGCGACAGCGTCGACTTCACCACCAAGTTGACCATTGCCGGGGTGCCAGTGGCCGGGCGGACGGTAACCGTGTCGGTAGGCGGCGTGTCGCAGCTTGGCATCACCGGCGCCGACGGCAGCGTCACGGTCAAGCTGCCCATTGCCGCCGCGCCCGGCGCGTACCAAGTGACGGCTACGTTCGCCGGAGACGACCAGTTCCAGGCGTCTTCCAGCACCACCTCGTTCGTCGTCAGCAAGGCGGCAACGAGTCTCACCCCGCTGGCGCCGGTCGGCGCGATACTGACAAGCACGCTCGGCGGCAAGACGGTGGCGCTGCAGCAGGAGGCGGTCAGCTTCGCGGTGACCGGACCGGGTGGTGCGACGACCCTCTCGGCGATCACCGATTACCTCGGCCAGGCGACGCTGCCGCCGCCGGGACTGCCGGCCGGCGACTACACGGTGACCCAGGCTACCTACGGCGGTAACGCCACCTACGCTGGCGCCGTCGTCGCGTTGGCGCCGGCACAGCAGTTCACCGTGGCCAAGACCGACCAGAGCATCACCTTCGCGACACTCGGGAACAAGACGGTCGTCGATCCGGATTTTGCAGTGTTCGCGACGGCCAGCTCTGGGCTCACGGTGTCGTTCGCAGCAAGCGGGTCGTGCACGGTTCTCGGCTAACACGGTGCATATTACGGGCACGGGAAGCTGCACGATCACGGCCGCACAAGGTGGCGACGTCAACTACAACGCGGCGACATCGGTAGCGCGCACGTTCACGGTCGTGACCAGCGGCCTTGCGGATCAGGTGATCGTCTTCGGGCCTGCTCCAACCAACGTGACGTTGGGCGATCCGCCGGTGACGGTCAGCGCGACCAGCACCAGCCCGACCGCGCCGCCGTCGAACATCCCGATCATCTTCAGTTCACAAACGACCGCAGTCTGCACGACAGGCGGGACCAACGGCGCCACGGTGACGCTCGTCGCCGCCGGTATCTGCACGATTGCCGCCAACCAGGCGGGCAACGCCAACTACAATCCCGCGCCGCAGGTGTTGCTGGGCTTTTCTGTCGCTGGCGTGGGTCCGCCACCGACAATGCAATTCAATCCCACCGGTGCCATGGCGACCGCACGCAGCGACCACACGGCAACGCTCCTCCTGGATGGACGCGTGCTGATCGCGGGCGGCCTGAACGCCGTCGGCGCGCCGCTGAACAGCGCGGAACTGTATTGTCCGGACAATGCCCAGGCGCCACCGAGTTTCGTGCTCTGTCCCGCCGCGCAACGTGGCGCGTTCAGCGCAACAAACAACATGCCGGTAGCCGCAGCCGGCCACACGGCAACGCGGCTGCACGATGGAACGGTTCTCGTGCTCGGCGGTGGCAACGCGAATGTCCAATGGTTCACGCCATCGGACCAATCCTGGGGCACTCTCGATGCGATACCGATTGTCGGGCGGGCGTACCACACGGCAACGCTGCTCCGCAACGGGACGGTGTTCGTGGCCGGCGGCCTCGACGCGCAGGGTGCAGCTCTTAATACAACGTTCATTCTCGACCCGACGACGACGCCGTGGACGGTCGCGCAAGGGCCGAATCTCAATTTCGCTCGAGAAGGCCACACGGCGACACTGCTGCCTGACGACACGGTGCTGATCGCCGGTGGACGGCGCCTGATCGACCCGTCCACGTATGCCGTCGTCGGCGAGTTCGAAGTCTACGACCCGAGTGCGGCCGAGGGCGCCTTCGGTAACGGCGAGATCTTCGATGAGGCGGCAATGTCCCGAGGGCGGTTCTGGCACGCCGCCGACCTTGTCGGCAATCGAGTCGTCATCACCGGGGGCTCCTGCGATACCTCGAGCACCCTCTCGACCTCGCTGGCAAGCACCGAATACTTCGACCTGAACACGGGTGCGGAGCCGCCGGTGGCGTGCGCGTCGCCTGGTGGGAGCAGGGACCTGCAGCAGGCGCGGCGCGCGTTCACGATGACAGCCCTTCGAGACGGATCGCTGTTGGCGATCGGCGGTGCCGATGGTGCCGCTCTGCGGCGCAACAGCTCCGAACTGTTCAGCTCGGGTCCCGGCACGTTCAGTCTGGGGCCGGTGATGACCGACGCACGCGCGGTCCATCAAGCGACCCTCCTGCTCGACGGTCGTGTGCTTGTCAGCGGCGGGATCGGCGCGGGCGGTACCGCACTCAATTCAGCCGAGGTCTTCAGCGGGGCGGGCGGCGGCTCGACCTCCAATCAGCCGCCGACCGCCAACGCCGGACCGGACCAGACCGTGGTCGCCGGAACGACCGTGCAACTGACGAGCGCGGGTTCCAGCGATCCAGAAGCAACTACCCTGAGTTACTCCTGGAGCTTCGTATCGAAATCTGCCGGAAGTGCCGCGCATCTGAGCAATGCCATCGCGGCCAATCCGACGTTCCTTGCCGACAAGAAGGGTACCTACGTCGTGCAATTGATCGTTACCGACAGTGGCGCACCGCCGCTCGACAGCGCCGCCGCGACGGTGCGGATCACCGCCACCAACCGTGCGCCGGTCGCGGTCGCTGATGCCTACAGCGTTGCATCGGGCGCCACGCTGACCGTCAATGCCGCCAGCGGCGTGCTAGTGAACGACAGCGACGCCGACGGCGACGTGCTGACCGCAAGCGTGGTGGCGAACGTGACGCACGGCGCGTTGACGTCGAACACGGACGGCGGTTTCACCTATACACCGACCGCCGGCTACAGCGGTCCGGACAGCTTCACCTATCGTGCCAACGACGGCACCAGCGACAGCAACACGGTGACGGTGTCGCTCACCGTCACGTCGGTCAACCATCCGCCGGTGGCCAACGCCGGCACCAATCAGAACGTGTCGGTCGGTCAATTGGTGCAACTGAATGGCGCGTGCACCGACATCGACGGCGATCCGACCACGCGGACGTGGAGCTTCACGTCCTTGCCCGGCGGCAGCAGCGCTGCGTTGTCCAGCGTCACGACATTGAACCCGACGTTTACGCCGGATCTGCCCGGTTCGTATCAACTGCAATTGGTCTGCAACGACGGTCATGTCGACAGCGCTGCATCGGGCGTGGTCGTTACCGCCGTACCCAACACGATCGGCCTGACGCTGGCGAGTCCGCTGACTGCCGTGGGTCAAGGCGTTGCCGGAACGATCACGCTCGGCACTGCGGCGCCCGGCGGTGGGCTGCAGGTGACCTTGGTCAGCTCCAACACGGGCGTTGCCACCGTGGCGCCGTCGCCAGTGATCATTGCAGCGGGAAGCGCAGCCGGTTCGTTCACCGTAACAGGTGTTGCGCTCGGCACCGCGACCATCACGGCCAGCGCAACGGCGTACAGCGACGGCACGGTCGATATCGGCGTCACGGGCAACGCTATTGCAGTCGGCAACGTGACGACGACGCCCGGCCAGGCAGCCACCTTCACCGTCACGCTGACGACGCCCGCACCTGCCGGCGGCGTGACGGTCAACCTGGTCAGCAGCAACATCGCCGCTGTCACTGTGCCAGCGTCTGTCTTCATCGCCGCGGGTGCGACGGCCCCGGCAACGAGCCCGGCGGCGACGGGTGTCGCACTGGGAACGGCGACCATCACCGCAAGCGCCGTCGGCTACGCGGCCGGGACCGGCACCGCAACCACCGTCAATGCCGGCCCGTTCGTCGTCACCAATACCAGCGACAGCGGCGCTGGCAGTCTGCGCGACGCCATTGCGCAAGCGAACCTGTCGCCAGGGGCGGATGTCATCACCTTCGCGGCCAACGTCACGGGCACCATCACGCTGACGACAGGGCAGATTCGCATCGACGGTCCGCTCACGATCGTCGGGCCGGGTCGCGACGTGCTGGCGATCGACGGCAATGCCAGCGGGCGTATTTTCACGATCATCGAGAACAACGCGCCGGCGTGTCCCGCCTTGTCGGGTCCCGCGGACTTCGTCGTGTCGATCTCCGGACTGACCCTGAAAAACGGAAGCCGCAACGTCGTCGACAGTGGCGGCGGCGCGATCCAGTCTTCGAAGAGCCTCTTGCTCGATTCGGTCACGATTCGTGACAGCCAGGCGAAGAGCGGTGGCGGGTTGAGCTTCAACGCCCAGTATCCGGGACAAGTGCTCGCAATCACCAACTCGCAATTCATCAACAATGTCGCCAAGCCTGTTATCGCGGGCGACACCGGCTCCCATAACGGCGGAGCGCTTATTGCTCAAGACTACTGCACCGGTACACGCATTCCTGCAGTCGTAAGCATCAGCACGAGCGTGTTCAGCGGCAATCGCGTGCAACCGGTCGCCTTGGAAGGTCGCGGCGGTGCCATCGCGAACTACGTCTGGGGATCGTTCGTGGTTTCCGACACGCGCATCGTCGACAACCATGTCGAGGCGCCCGTTCCGCGCGTGGCAGGAATGGCGTATCCGGGAGGCGGCATGCACGCCGATGGGAGAGCGCTGACGATTCTGCGTTCCGAGATAGCCGGCAACTCGGCGGACTATGGTGGCGGACTCAACGTCTCCAACTGGAATGACGATCTGCAGGCACCAAGTGATGCGTATGCCTTCCTGCTGCTTGATTCAACGGTGTCTGGCAACACGGCGAATGTCAGCGGCGGCGCGATCAACCTCTTCGACAACGTTGCGGCAGAACTCGACAATTCCACGCTTAGCGGCAACTCCGCCGCAACCGCCCAGACCGGTGGTATTCGGTTCGTGACGGGCACGACTTCGCCCCCATCCGCCAACGATCCAACCGCGCCGACGCTGCAACTCGTCTCGTCCATCATCGCGAACAGCCTCAATAGTACCGTCGATTGCGGGGCGGTGCCGTCCACGACGATCGACGCCACGAATTCGCTCGTGCAGAATCCGCTGTCGTCACAATGTACCGTCGCCGGTACAGGGAACCTCACTGCAGCGGATCCGCTGCTCGCGCCGCTTGCGGACAATGGCGGGCTGACGCGCACCCACGCGCTGCTGGCGGGCAGCCCGGCCATCGACACCGGTAGCAACCCGCTCGTTCTCGCGACGGATCAGCGCGGCACCGGTTTTGCGCGAGTAATCGGCGCCGCCGCGGACATGGGTGCCTACGAGGCACCCGCGGTCACCAATCACCCGCCCGTGGCCAATGCCGGCTCCAACCAGAGCACGTTCGTCGGGCAACTCGTGCAACTGAGTGGCACGTGTACCGACATCGATGGCGATGTCACCACAGCGACTTGGAGCTTCGCCTCGAGACCCGCAGGCAGCAACGCTGTGTTGTCCAGCACCACGATAATGAATCCGACCTTCACGCCGGATGTAGCCGGGTCTTATCAGCCGCAATTGATCTGCAACGACGGTCATGTCAATAGCAGTCCGTCGACCGTGGTGATCACCGTTGCACCGAATGCGATTGTCCTGACGCTTGCGAGTCCGCTGGTCGGCGTGGGCCGCACGATCAATGGCACGATCACCCTGCCGCAACCCGCGCCAGCCGGTGGTTCAACCGTGACGCTCTCGAGCGGCAATACCGCGCTGGCAACGATTGCACCGCCATCGGTCAGCATCGCCGCGGGAGGCACGAGCGGTTCGTTCACGGTCACCGGGGTCGCTCTCGGCGGACCGGTGACGTTGACGGCCGGTGCCGCGGGGTTTACTTCCGGGACGACCGGCGTCACGGTCACCAACACGCTGATCAGTCTCGGTGCGCTGCCGGCAATCGGCCTCGGGCAGAGCGTGAGCCTGCCGATCAGCCTCACGGCAGGCGCCCCCGCAGGTGGCGTAACCGTCAATTTCACGAGCAGCGACACGTCGGTCGCGACGGTCACGACGAGCGTGTTCATTGCCGCGGGGCAGACGATCCCGGTCTCCAATCCGCAGGTGAATGGCGTCAACATCGGGACGGCGCAGATCAACGCGGTCGCACCCGGATTTGCGCCGGATGTGCGCACGGCGAACGTGCAGGTCAATGTGACCTTCACACCCACGACGTTGAGCGTCGTGCAGAGCGCGAGCCAGAACATTACCGTCAATCTGTCGGCGCCCGCACCCGCAGGCGGATTGACCGTCGGGCTGACGACTGCCAATCCTGCCATCGCCACGGCCGTGGCGTCGGTGACGATACCTGCGGGACAGTTGTCGGCGCCAGCCGCCATCACCGGCGTGGCCGTCGGGAGCACCACCGTCCAGGCGACCGGCAGCGGCGTGACGTCGGCCACCGCGACGATCAACGTGACGGTGGCGCCCGTCATTTCGCTCGGCGCGCAGACGATCGGCAAGGATCTGCAGGTGCAGCCGACGCTCTCCCTGGGCGCGCCGGCGCCGGCCGGTGGTTTGGTCGTGACGCTGACCAGCTTGGACACGAGCAAGGTGTTGCTGTCGACCAGCGCCGCTACGGCAGGCAGCCCCAGCATCACCGTGACGATACCGGCCGGTCAAACGTCGAACAGTTCGTTTGTGATTCAGTCGCTGTCCGATGTCGGGACGGCGACGGTGACGGCCAGTGCCGCCGGCTTTGCCAATGGCACGAGCACGATCACCATGGCGCCGTCGGGCTTCTACGACAGCAATCCGGGCGGCAACTTCACGACCACGACGTTCTCGGCGAACACGCTGGTCCGGGTACAGGCGGCGCGGCTCAACGCCAGCGGCGTCGTGCAGACGACGCAGCAACTGCGTGCCGGGATCGGGCCGATCAGCGTGCCGGTGACGGTAGTCGATGTGACGGGTACCAACGTCGGGTCGATCACGACCAGTCCGCTGGTATTCAATGCAGGCGACACGTTCCTGGACACGGCGTTCCATCCGCTGTCGGCGGGGACCGCGCAGATCACCGTCGGGGTGCCGGCGGGCTTCAGCACGCCGCAGGCGTCACAGCGGCAAGCTACCGCTACGGTGACCGCGCCAACGATGTCGGTCAGCGCGCAGACGATCGGCAAGGACTTGCAGGTGCAGGCGTCATTGACCTTGGGCGCGCCGGCGCCGGCCGGTGGTTTGGTCGTGACGCTGACCAGCTTGGACACGAGCAAGGTGTTGCTGTCGACCAGCGGCACGGTCGTCGGGGGCGCCAGCATTACCGTAACGATACCGGCCGGGCAGTCGTCGACCAGTGCGTTTTTCATGCAGTCGCTGTCCGATGTCGGGACGGCGACGGTGACGGCCAGTGCCGCCGGCTTTGCCAATGGCACGAGCACGATCACCATGGCGCCGTCGGGCTTCTACGACAGCAATCCGGGCGGCAACTTCACGACCACGACGTTCTCGGCGAACACGCTGGTCCGGGTACAGGCGGCGCGGCTCAACGCCAGCGGCGTCGTGCAGACGACGCAGCAACTGCGTGCCGGGATCGGGCCGATCAGCGTGCCGGTGACGGTAGTCGATGTGACGGGTACCAACGTCGGGTCGATCACGACCAGTCCGCTGGTATTCAATGCAGGCGACACGTTCCTGGACACGGCGTTCCATCCGTTGTCGGCGGGGACCGCGCAGATCAGCGTCGGGGTGCCGGCGGGCTTCAGCACGCCGCAGGCGTCACAGCGGCAAGCTACCGCTACGGTGACCGCGCCAACGATGTCGGTCAGCGCGCAGACGATCGGCAAGGACTTGCAGGTGCAGGCGTCATTGACCTTGGGCGCGCCGGCGCCGGCCGGTGGTTTGGTCGTGACGCTGACCAGCTTGGACACGAGCAAGGTGTTGCTGTCGACCAGCGGCACGGTCGTCGGGGGCGCCAGCATTACCGTAACGATACCGGCCGGGCAGTCGTCGACCAGTGCGTTTTTCATGCAGTCGCTGTCCGATGTCGGGACGGCGACGGTGACGGCCAGTGCCGCCGGCTTTGCCAATGGCACGAGCACGATCACCATGGCGCCGTCGGGCTTCTACGACAGCAATCCGGGCGGCAACTTCACGACCACGACGTTCTCGGCGAACACGCTGGTCCGGGTACAGGCGGCGCGGCTCAACGCCAGCGGCGTCGTGCAGACGACGCAGCAACTGCGTGCCGGGATCGGGCCGATCAGCGTGCCGGTGACGGTAGTCGATGTGACGGGTACCAACGTCGGGTCGATCACGACCAGTCCGCTGGTATTCAATGCAGGCGACACGTTCCTGGACACGGCGTTCCATCCGTTGTCGGCGGGGACCGCGCAGATCACCGTCGGGGTGCCGGCAGGCTTCAGCACGCCGCAGGCGTCGCAGCGGCAATTCACCGCTACCGTGACTGCACCAGCGATTTCGAGCGGCAGCGTGGTGGTAGGCCGCAACTTGCAGAGTGCGGTATCCATCACCCTTGGCGCAACACCTCCGAGTCCCGTCAATGTCACGGTCTCGATCGCCTCGGGAACGATCGCCGCGGTGAGCGGCAGCACCACTGTGGTCGGCGGCACGACGCTTAGCTTCAACAATGTCACCACGACCAGCGTTGGCACGTTCTACGTCAGCGGATTGGCCCTCGGCAGCACGCTGATTACTGTCCAGGCACCGGGCTACGCCGACGACACGTCAACCGTGACAGTGCAGCCCTCGGGCTTCGCCAACTCGAGCCCAGGCGCAAATTTCTCCACGACGGCCCTGTCGACCAATACGCTGTTCCGCGTTCAGCCCGCGCAGCTCAACCCAACGACCCTCAACGTCGCAACGTTTCAGGCGTTGCGTCCTGGCCTGACGGTGGACGTGCCGGTGACGTCGAGCGACCCGAGTGTCGGTGGCATCACTGTCAGTCCGCTCACATTCGTCGGCGGCGACACCTTAAAGGACACGGCGTTCGACCCGCTGTCGACGGGCGCGACGGTATTGAGCGTCGGCGTGCCGGCGGGGTTCGATACACCGAGCAACTCCCGGCTAATCACCGCAACGGTGAATCAGCCAGCGTTAAGTGTCAGCGATCAAACAATCGGGGCGAACCTGCAGGTACAGGCATCGGTGTCGCTGGGTGCGGCAGCGCCCGCTGGGGGCCTGGTTGTAACCCTGACCAGTTCCGATCCAAGCAAGGTACTTCTGTCCACGAGCGCCACCGCCGCGGGGAGTGCCAGCGTCCAGGTGACCGCTCTGGCAGGACAATCGTCGGTCGGTGGTTTCTTCATACAATCCCTGGACAGCACGGGCACGGCGACGGTAACGGCGACCGCCACTGCGTTTGCTACTGACGTGGCCACGATATCGCTGACTCCATCCGGTTTTGCCAATTCCAGCCCGGGCGGCAACTTTTCGACCACTGCAGGTGCGACGAACACATTGTTCCGGGTCCAATCGGCGCGGCTCGACCCCACCACGCTCAACGTCGTCACGTTCCAGTCGCTGCGCGGGGGAATCGGGCCGATCAGCGTGCCGGTGACCTCGGACACGCCTACGGTGGGAGGTATCACAGTGAGCCCCGTGACGTTTAACGGCGGCGATAGCTTCAAGGATACTGCGTTCGACCCGCTAGCCGTCGGCACCACGAACCTCACCATTGGCGTACCGCCAGGATTCAGCACGCCCAGCAATTCGCGTGTGATTACCGCGACGGTCAACTGAGGAGTCGCGTCCAAGTCGACCTTGCGCGGCCACTCGCTTCCTACCGTGGTTCGCGACCGCTGGACCGACTAGCATTCGCCCCGGGTCGGCACGGTGCATTGACCCCCCGCAACGACAGGGCTACAGTCGGTCGAAGTGGTCCACGGTAACTGCGGCCGCGCTGGACAATCGCGACAATCGGCATCGGTTCGCCCACGGCCGAAATTGATCACGGAATTCGCGCTCAGCCGCACAGTCGGACGAGCTGTTGATCGATTCCTCGTCGCTGGCGCTACCCGAGTGTAAGAAGGTTGGCGATCCGGTCGACTTAAGCACATCGTGTGGCGGGCAGCGGTCGACGCAACGCCCGTTCCCGCCGCTGAGTACGTATCACACGGAGATATACATGAACGGAATTTGGAGCAGAAGTTTCACCGCGGGCATGACGCTCTTTGCCATCGCTTGCGGCGCGTCGACAGCAGGCGCACTTCCGGAGCCCGCGGTCGATACCCCCAAGGCGGCGACATCCAGCCAGGCCACGGCGGTATTCGCCGGCGGTTGTTTCTGGGGCGTCGAGGCTGTGTTCAAGCACGTCAAAGGCGTTGCCGGTGCGACATCCGGCTATTCCGGCGGGGCGGCGGCGACGGCGAAGTATCCGCTGGTGGGCAGCGGCATGACGGGCCACGCCGAATCGGTCGAGGTCAAATACGACCCCTCGAAGGTCACCTATGGGCAGCTGCTTCTGGTGTTCTTTTCGGTCGCGCATGATCCGACCCAGCTCAATCGGCAGGGGCCGGACTGGGGCTCGCAATACCGCTCGGCGATATTCTTTACGTCGCCAGAGCAGGAGCGGGTGGCCAAGGCATACATCGCCCAGCTGGACGCCGCCAAGACCTTTCCGAAGCCCATCGTGACCGAAGTGACGCCGCTGAAGGCGTTTTATGCGGCCGAGGACTACCACCAGAACTATCTGGCGTTGCACCCCAACGAGCCGTATATCGTCTACAACGACCTGCCCAAGCTTGCGGCATTGAAGACCGATCTGCCTGCGCTCTACGTCAAGAAGTAGTACACAAGAGTCGGTGCCGGGCGGCCCGCATGGTCCGGACGGCATCGACGTCGCTTCGCGGGCCGCACTTACCGTGTTCGGTCAAAGTCTGACCATGTTCGTGCCCGGCGACGTCGCGAAGGCGCGTTCCGCGCCGGGGCGCTCGCCGTGGCACATGGATTGCTTAATGGTTGTCGATACCAGCCAATCCTTGTACGGAGCGACTATGAATATCACCCCAATGCTCGTCGGCGTCGCCTTCGCGATGTTCGTCCTGTTCAACGTGGCGGCAGTCTACCGCGTCCACCTCCGTCACCGGCGCGTGCGCTCGGCGCTCGACTTGCCGCGCCGGATGGGGCAGACCGACCGTACCTTGCAAGTGGAGCGTGCCGTGGAAGTGTTTGCGGAGACCGATGCCAAGCTGCGCAAGCGCGCGCCGCACTTGTCGACCGAAGAGCGCCATGAGATGGCGCGTGCGCTGATGCGCGCCAAGGGCATTCTGCTGCCGGTCCAGAAATCCAAGCAGTAGGCTTCGTTCCACCGGCGGATAACGACCTGCTACGGTGGTGTCAGTGCGCTGATCGTGCAGAATTGCGCGTCGGCGGGCCGATCCCCGGCCTTGTAGTCCCACCAGTGCTGCTCGATCGCGAAGCCTGACGTCCGGAGAAGCAGGGCGAGATCTTCCGGCGAGTGCGGACGCACGTCTTCGCTGGTTTCGATCCGCTCCAGAAGGCGCCCATCCGCGGCGACGAGTACATAACGCCGCTCGATGCGATTGATGCCCGACGCAACGGTCGCGACGCGTTTCGAGCGGGTCAGCACGGCGTCCTCGTGTTCGCGCCGATAGTCGACGCTGAAGTCGGCATAGGGCGCCGTTTCGCGTGGAATGAATGCATCGATCACGACGCGCCCACCCGGCAGGAGAACGTCGCGGATGCCAGCAAGCATGCGCAAGGCGTCTGCGTTGTCGGTCATGTACGTGATGAGCGAGTAGGGGCAGAGCACCAGCCGGAACGCCGCAGCGAAGCCGAGTGCGCGGGCGTCCATGAGGCACGTCGTTGCTGCCAGTCCGCGCGCGAGCGCTTTGTGATCGAGTTCCGCAAGCATGCGCGGCGAGCAATCCGCGCCGACCCCATCGACGCCACGCGCAAGAAGTTCAAGAAGGATTCTGCCGTTGCCGCAGCCGAGCTCGAGTACGCGGCCACCTGCACGTCCTGCCAGATCGGCGTACAACGCGACGTCGTCGAAGGACATGTTGCGTCCCATGTCGACGTCGTAGAGGTGCGCGATACTGTCGTAGCTCGCGCGGGGCGCGATCGTCTCAGGCACCGCCGCCCGCCAGCAGGCTGCGGTACAGATCGCCCTGAATGCCGGCGCAGTGCTGCCAGTGGAAGCGCGACAGCTGCGAGGCGTCCGGGGATTCGATGCGGTGACGTGTTTCGTGATCCTCGAGCAGTCCGATGATCGGCTCGATCATCCCGCGAATGTCGGGCACCGTGACAAGTCCGCTCAGGCCTGCGTCCGCAAAGCCGCGCGCGCCATCCTCGGTGCAAACGCAGGCGCGACCGGCTGCGAGGGACTCGATGACCTTCACGGACGAGCCGCGTATTCCGGACAAGGGGTTGAGCGTGAGGGCGCTCTGGGCGAGGAGTTCGCGGACATCCTCGCGGTGCTCGAGGATGCGGACGCCCGCCTGCGCAAAAGCACGGTCGCCGGCCACGGCCTGGGGCGCCCCGTCACCACCAAGCACCAGCAGATTCGCACCGGGTACTGCAGCCTTGATCGCCGGGTACGCAATGCGGAGAAAATGGCGGATGCCATCGAGATTCTGAGCGTAACGAAACGGTCCCATAAACAATAGCTGGGCCGAGTCCGATGGCGAATGTTCGTCGACCTCGACGCTGGTACCGTTGGGGACGCACACCGTGCGGGGGTGGGTAATCATGCCGCGGTCCTCTGCAGAGCACACCGTTACCGCGTCGAAAGTGTTCAGCACGTTTGCCTGGAAGCGCGCAGCGGCAACCGGGTCGGTAAAATCGGTGGGATCGTAGGCGTCATGCAGGCCCAGGATCCAGCGCTGTCCAGGAGCGCGCACCGCGCTGAGCGCCGCAAGCTCGACGTGCTCGATCTGGACCAGATCGGGACGATGACGCAGCAGCGCATCCTGCACCGCGTCCCGAAGGGCGCGGTGACAATGTGCTTCGACGCGCTCGTTGAGGTAGCTGCGCGCTTTCGCTCCTGCACGCTCGGGTCTCTGCACCATCACCACTTCGCGCAGGCCGTCGAAATGCGCGAAGCTGCGAGCGTCATACAGTGAAGCTTCGTCCGTCACGAGCACGATGTCGAACTCGCGGCGAAGGCGCTGCAGCAAGCCTTCAATGCGCCGTGCGCCGCCATGGCGCGCCGGGAAGACGCAAAACGGCGTTACCAGCAGCAGTCGGGGGCGGCCGTTGCGTGTCTCCGGGCCGAAACTGAAGGAAGGCATCAGTACGCACCGCCCTTGCGGGGGGACGATCATGACGGGCGGTGTCGTTGTTAGGATGCTCCGGCGCGAGCGCCAACGCTGGCGCAGGACCTTGAGGGCGATCGAGCATACGGCGAGTTCCCGCTGCGACCCGTACGGCTGGTCGCAGACCTGCTGCAGCAACGAATCGGCGTCCTTGCCCGTCACGGCGTTGCGCATGTCGAAGAGAAGGCGATTGCGTTCGACGATGCGATCGATCTCTGCTGCCGCATAGAAACGCGCGGTGGTCGCGCGATGACGATGCCGTGCCTTGGCGGTGGCGCAGAACAGCACACGGTAGCCGTCCTGCCGCGCGCGTACACCCCATTCGACATCTTCCCAGTAGAACGGATCGTAGACCGAGCTGTCCCGCACATATTCCCGCAGGGGTAGGGTGCGAAACAGGCCAGCGCCGCCGCTGGCGCATAGGCTGTCGCGGGGCTCGTGTGTGCGCCCCGGGACTGAATGGAATACATGTATACCGGTGACATCGATATACCAATCGACAAAGCCGGTTTCCTCACGTCTGCGATCCGTGCTTTGTTGCATTATTTGGGCGGCGATGGCAAAGACGTCTTCGGCCCGCCGTGCCGCGAGTTCGCGCAGCGCACCAGGCTCGAGCGTCATGTCGTTGTTCAGGAGCAGTGTCCAGTCGTATCGCGCTGCCGCGAGTCCGCGCCCGATCGCCGCGCTGAATCCGAGCGGACCGGGGCTGTGGATGAGCTCGACGAATGGGTATTTCTCCAGGACAGCCTGGTAACGCTCGCGCGGCGCGCCGTTCGCTACCACGACGATCTGCACAGGCTCGGCGATTGCTTCGACGGCGATGCCGATGCTTGCGAGCGCCTCGCGGAGCAGATCGGGCGCGTCGCGATCGGGAATCACGATCGAGATGCCCGGCTGCCACGTGCCAGACTTCACCCGCGGGCCTCGTCGCCGGCGACAACGCGGCAGCGCGATGCGCAGCAGCGAGCGCGACATACAGCGGCGCGAGGCGCAGACGCTGACGAAAGTGCGTTCCCCACATGCCAGTGAACTCAGCGACGCCGCGCGAGCTGCACGCTCGAGCCGGGTGCCAGTGGCGTCCGCGATCGCATCATACGAGGTAAGTTTCGAGATCGAACAACTGGGAGTGCGAAACCCCCGGCTGGGAAATCTGGAGCGCCTGCTCCGTGAACATCGCGCACCAGACATTGTGCTGAGGCAGCGTGGCCTGCGGCGAGAAAGGTACTGCGCCCGTGGCATCGATGTGGCTCGCGAGCAGCTGCCGCATCTTGTCCATCGCCTGGGGATCGGGGGACCAATCGACGCAACGCGCACGGAGCAGCACGGCCGCGCGCAACGCTTGCGCGACGATATCGAGCCGCTCGACTCCGGCCTTCTCCATCGATTCGGGTAGCCAACCATCGATCGACGCGTGAGTCAGAAGCATGTCGATCTGATTGGTCAGCGCCGGCAGCAGCTTGGCGACTGCGCGTCGGTTTGTAGCGCTGAGCGCACCCTCGATCGCATAAAGCGCGGGATGTGTTTCGTCGTGGGGGCACCCGATCGCGGCATCAAGGCTCGCGGCCATGGTCGCCGTGGCGGCATCGATCAGTCGATCGTCGACTAGCGGCAGTACGCTGGCGGCGTTGAGCACACCCGCCGCAGCCTTGGCCTGAAATCCGCCTCGAAGCGTTGACCACCGGTCAGGCAGCTTGGGCAGTGCAGACCCGACCCGATACGGACGGAACATGCCATCGCTGTCGATCAGTAGGGAAAGCTGCTCGACCGCATTGCGGACCAAGGTTTCATCGGGATCGATGAGGCTGGCGCGGGTGGCCGAGGCGACTCCACGCAGGACCATCGCCAGATCGAAAAAGAAGAGCGCCTGATTCCGCCAATCATGGTCGCTTGCATGGAGGTAGACCCGCGTCAGCGGCAGATCCGTGTCCTGGATCCAGGCCGCGAGCCATCGCTGCGCCATGGCGGCACGATGGGTCAGCGCTGGGGTTACCCCATGGCTTGCCGCCAGCCACGAAAGCCATTGCATGTAATAGCCAGTGATTTCCGGGTAGACATATGCCGGGCGGCCATCGGCACTGACCGAACCGACGACTCCGCCGGCGTGCGGTCCGCGCGTGAGCTGCACGCCGCCGGTCAGCAGCCATGAGGCGAGCACCCGCGGTGCAATATCGGCCCTGGGGACGCGCTCGCGCCGCACTGCCGCGTCGATGCCAACCCGTGCAAAATGAATGCTCACGCGCCGATCCGGAACGAGAACGTCACGTCGAAAGCGCGCTCGGTGCGTGATGAGAGCGTGCGCAGGCGATCGACGCCGGTTGGCGACGAGTACAAGCCGTCCCGCATCGCGGACGCGCGCAAACGCACTGCTGAGGTCATTCGCCTCGCCGAAAAGACTGCAACGTGGTTTTTTGATACACCCCGCTCTAGGGCAGGGTTATGTGCGGAATTACTGGCTGCAACCGCTGTTCGCGAATGTAACAAAACTTGTCATCACGCGACACACAATTTCGTGTATTCGCGGGAATAAAGTTGCGTGTTTGCTACAGGCACTCATGGCGTTGCCATCGGGCCTTGCCCGAAGCTTGCCGAATGCCGCAGGACTAGCAACGCGTTACGAGGTCAATCAGATGACACCGCCAATGATATTGATGCTCATCGCGAGAATGGCGATGTTGAAGACAAACGCGAGCACGCCATGCACCAGCGTCAGGCGCCGCATCTGGCGCGTCATGACGCATACATCCGACACCTGCGATGTCATGCCGACGACGAACGCGTAATAGGCGAAATCGAGGTAGTCCGGCTCCTTGCCTCCTGGGAAATTCAAGCCGCCACGATGCGTCACGCTTTCTCGCTCGCGGGAGTAGTACCAGCGTGCATAGTGAAAGGCGAACAGCGTCTGAATGAGCAGCCAGGAAAGCAGCAGGGCTGTGATCGACAGGGTCAGATGCCCCGTGCGTGGCCAGAACGGCAGATCCTTGAATTCACCCGCGAGGAAGCCAATGGCAACGAAACTCGCGCCGGCAGCGGTGACGACCAGCAGGAAGATGACGTATCCGCTCTGATCGTGCGACTGGGCGCGCACCCGTGTCATCGTCGCATCGGCGCGCGCAACGGTGGCCCACGCCAGCATGAGGTAAGCCAATGCACCGATATTCCAGCCAATCAGGATACGCGAGCGAGCCATGATCCACGGCTCGAATGCGAAGTACGCCGCTATCGCGACAAGCAGCACAATCCCAAGACGTCTCCGGGCGCTGAGGCGAACAATCCACGGCAGGTCGGGTTTGGCGCGGGGCACGCTGGCGTCGGCAAGCTTCGACATTACTGCACACGATTCGGTGCATATCAAAGCTTAGCCGATTTCCCGCCGCGCGTGTCCTGAGCCGCTTCGTCGCCATGGCTCCGTACGGAGTATTTGAATCGCAGGTGCGGGAGTTACTGCTGCAAGCCTTCTCGCGAACGGCTATTGCCGTGTCGTCTCGTCGTGCTTCTTGACGTAGATCCGGTTGCGCTGACCCGCGCGATGTAACGCGTTGTAACGCGACCCCGTCGCTAGCGGTCGAGCGGCGTTGCCTTCAGGCGTGGCAAGTGCTTGACCAACAGCCGATAGACATCAAGGTCGAATTCGCCGCGCGGCGGCGCTTCGACCAATGCACCGAACGATGCTTCGTCGTGCGCCGTGCCCAGCCAGCACCACCGGTCGAAGACATGCACGTCGGTACGTTCACCCAATACGTCGGTCTCTTTGACGGCCACCATGCCGGGATGCGGCCAGCGCCGCAACGCGTACGACGACAGGGCTTCGCGCAGACGTGCCGCGTGAGCCTCGCGCGTTTGTGCACCGACGCACGCTCCGTCGCAACGCTGCACCTGCCGCGCAAAGCACGGGCCGACACGGCGTTCGAGTCCCAGCTCGCTCCAGCACAGTCTGGCGCTCGCCGCGACATTGCGGAGTGTCGCGCGTGCCTGGGCGCGCGACGAAAACGGCCCGTACAGCCCATCCACTGCACCCGGATCGATCGCCTGGGAACGGACGAACTCCGGTGCCGCAGGTTCCTGCGCGAGGGCGATGACGACACTATCCCTGCGCCGGCGCAAACGCTGGTTGTAAGCGGGCAGCAACGTCTTGATCAATTGTGATTCACGCAGGAGCGCACCCAATTCGCCGGCGGTCTCTTCGACTTCGATGCGGGTGATCTCGGCGGACAGCCTTGCGTCGTTGGCGCTGCGATAGTCGGAAGAGAAGTGTGCTGCAACGCGCTCGCGCAGGTTGATGCTCTTGCCAACGTATAGCGGCAACGGGTTAAGGCCATAGAAGCAATAAACGCCGGGCGCTTCGGGAAGCTGCGCAAGCGCATCGACGGGGAGTTGCGGCGGCAGACTTGGCGTCTTGAGGATGCGCGCGATTACGCCGTCGATCTCGTCGGCTGGCTTGACGCGATACAGCGTTTGGACAAATTGCCACAGGACGCGGGCGTCGCCGAGCGCCCGATGACGATCCTCGGGGCGGAGCCCATGGCGCTCGATGATCGTGTCGAGATTGTGGCGCCCCGCTTCCGGATAGAGCCGCCGCGAAAGCTTGACCGTGCACAGTACCTTGGCCGAGAACGAGCGGCGCAGCCGTCCGAACTCGTGCTTAAGGAATCCATAGTCGAACCTTGCGTTGTGAGCGACAAATATGCAGCCGGCAATTTGCGTCTCGATCGCATCGGCGATCTGCGCAAAGGTCGGCGCCGTCGCAACCATCGCGTTGGTGATGCCCGTCAGCGCTTGGATAGCGGGCGGAATGCTGCATCCGGGGTTGACGAGAGAACTCCACTCGCTGACGTGCACGCCCCCGTCGACGCGAACGATCCCGACCTCGGTAATCCGGTCGTCGCCGGCGATGGTGCCGGTCGTTTCCAGATCGACGAAGGCGATGGATGGCGCGAACATGAGTCTCTTGCTTGACGAAAGAACGATCGTTCGGTAGTGTAGCGGAAATGTCGAACGATCGTTCCTACCTGGCGTCGTTGCAGGACTACTATGCCCGACACCGGGCATTGCCGTCGTATGCCACCATCGGCGGCCTTCTCGGGCTGCGCTCCAAATCCTCTGTCGCCGCTCTGGTTGCGCGTCTGAAGCTCGCCGGCCTCGTCGAATCGACGCCGGACCGGCGTCTCGCGCCGACGCGCCGATTTTTCGAACGGCCCCTGGCCGATTCTCCGGTCCATGCAGGCTTGCCCAGCCCCATCGACGACGCACCCGCCGACGCGCTTACGATCGACGATTATCTGATCGAGCGTCCGTCGCAAACGGTACTGGTGCGCGTCAAGGGAGACTCGATGATCGACGCCGGGATATTCGACGGCGACCTCGCGGTCGTCGAAAAGCGCAGCGCCGCGCGCCGCGGCGATATCGTCATCGCGATCGTCGACAACCAATTCACACTCAAGCGCCTCGACCTCGAACGTGGTCGTTTTATTCTCTGCCCGGAGAACAAGGCCTATCCGATCATCCGTCCGGAAGGCACGCTGGAAATATTCGGTGTCATGGTCGGGCTGGTACGCAAAACCGCCTGATCGCACTCCCGGGCGCACGTCGCGGCCTGCAGTAAGATGGCCGCGATCTTGCCGCCCGCTTCGGGTCGGTGTTGCAGGGGAACCACCGATGACACCGCCCGGGCAACCCGAATTTGCCGGAACAGCCATCACCGAAGCCACCGGCTGGCGCGCCATGTTGCGTGACAAGAAAGTGCCGCTCGGATGACCGCCGTCGATATCCGCCACGATCGCACGGCGCGACGTGCGCGGAAGCGCGCGATCGCAGCGTCGGTCGAGTTCGCGTCTGCTAGCGGCACGCTTGCGACGCGCGAAGGCCCGGTCGCCTACGCCGAGGGCGACGCGTTGCTCACAGGTATCGAAGGTGAGCGTTGGCCCGTACCGCGCCAACGCTTCGATGAAACGTACGAGCCCGTTGCACCGCTACGCACAGGCAAACCGGGCTGGTACCGAAAGCGTCCGCAGATCGTGTGGGCGAAACTGATGCGCGAGCCGTTTACCGTTGCACTTGCCGGCGGCCGTGGGACATTGGGCGGCAGCGCGGGTGACTGGCTGCTGGAATATGCGCCCGGCGACCAGAGCGTAGTCAGCGCTGCGGCTTTCGCCGAAACGTACGAACTCCTGGACTAGACCCTGCGCGCGGCGCGTCGAACCGTAAGAGCCTCAAGCGCCGGGTTGACACCGTACTAAGCCGCTTCGACCTCGACCAGCGTGTCGTAGAAGGTCGCCGCGCGACCCATATCGGTGAGCGCTTGTGCGGTGAGCATGTTCGC
This sequence comes from uncultured beta proteobacterium, assembly GCA_963726935.1. GTDB lineage: Bacteria > Pseudomonadota > Gammaproteobacteria > Burkholderiales > Casimicrobiaceae > PALSA-1003. The sequence continues at coordinate 145,114 of CAVSEH010000029.1, read as the reverse complement.
GTTGCCTCCGTCCGGAGAAAGCTTCCGCCACCAGATCGACAGCGCGACGACAACGCCCGGTCGCGTCTTGTCGGTCACACGTGCGGTCAGCACCAGACTGCCGCGATCGTTGAAGGCGCGTACCTTGTCGCCATCGCCAATCCCGCGCGCGTTGGCATCTTCCGGATGCAGGTCGAGCCATGGTCGTCTTTTCCGACTGCAGGAAAACGGGCAAGTTCGCAAACGTCGAATTGAGCGCGTTCCGGGCGGGCGGTGACAGCAGTGCCAGCGGGTACCGCCGAGCAAGGTCTGGATTGCTCGCTGCCGATTCGCGCGGCGGGGTAAACGTCGGCAGGGGATCGAGCCCTTGCCGTGCCAGCGACGCCGAATAGAATTCGCATTTTCCCGAAGGTGTCGGAAAACCTCCCTGCGCGAAAGGAGCGAAAGGGGAGGGCACGTTGAGGCGTTGCCAGCCGTTCGCCTTCAACACGTCCCAGTCGAGCCCTTCGCCGCGCGGGTGGTCGGTGACAAAGGCATTGCGCGCGATCTGTTCGTCGCTTTCGAGGAAGCACGGTTCCGTATAGCCCATCCGTGCGGCGAGCAAGCGAAAGACTTCGGTATTCGGCTTGGCCTCTCCGAGCGGCTCGATGGCGCGATTGTTCGCGAGTACATACAGGTGCCCGTAGGACGAGTGCACGTCGACGTGCTCGAGCTGTGTCGTCGCCGGGAGCACGATGTCGGCGTAGTCGGCCGAGTCCGTCAGGAAGACGTCGTGGACCACGCAGAACAGATCGTCGCGGCTGAAGCCGCGCACGACTTTCGTGGATTCCGGTGCGACGGCGACCGGGTTCGAGTTGTAGACAAAGATCGCCCGCACCGGCGGATCCCGGGCGTCGAGCAGCGCATCGCCGATCGCCGACATGTTGATCGTCCGTGGGTGGTTCCAGCTCAGGTCCGGTCGTTCGAGGCCTTTGGAATTCACCGGATAGGTGCCGCTCGAAGACAGCAATGCACCTCCCGCCGGGTCGCGCCACGCACCGACCAGCGCCGGCAGGCAGGCGGCCGTTCGCATTGCCATGCCACCGCCCGCATGCCGCTGCATGCCGTAATTCAGGCGGATCGCCGCCGGCCGTATCGTGCCGTACTCGCGCGCAAGTGCGACGATCGACTCGGCCGGCAGGCCGGTGATCCCGGCGACGCGCGATGGTGGGTACGCCTTCGCGCGTTCTGCGAGTTGCTCGAAGCCAAGCGTGTACCGGTCGATGTAATCGTGATCGACAAGGTCTTCGGCGATCAGCACATTCATCATTCCGAGCGCGAGAGCCGCGTCGGTACCCGGCAGCAAGGCGAGATGTACGTGGCATTTCTCCGCAGTCTGGCTGCGGTACGGGTCGATGGCGATCAGCTTCGCACCGCGCCGCTTCGCCTCCTGCACCCGACTCCACAAATGCAGGTTGGAGACGATGGGATTGGAACCCCAGATGAGGATGAGCCTGGCGTTTTCGAATTGCTCGAGATCGGTCCCGATGGCCGCGCCGATCGTCGCCATGTATCCCGCCTTGCCAGCCGACGAGCAGATCGTGCGATCGAGCAGCGATGCGCCGAGCTTGTGAAAGAAGCGTCGATCCATCGACCCGTATTGCAGCAAGCCCATGGTGCCCGCGTAGCTGTACGGCAAGATCGCCTGTGGTCCATCGGCCGACGCAGCGATCTCCTTGAAGCGCGTGGCGATCGCGGTTAATGCCTCGTCCCAGCTGATGCGCTCGAACTTGCCTTCGCCCTTGCGACCGATGCGTCGCAATGGATGGAGAACGCGCTGGTCCGAATAGGTGCGGTCGAGGTACCGCGCAACCTTTGTGCAGAGCGTGCCGCGCGTTGTCGGATGCGACGGATCGCCGGCGACCTCTATCGCGCGGCCGTTCTCGACCGTAACGTGCAACGCGCATGTGTCCGGGCAATCGTGCGGGCACGCCGCGCGGATGATCGTGCGTGGCGCGGGCTCGGTGCCTGGTTGGTCGAGCGGCATAGGTTCGATTGAAGTAATGTCGCATGCATTGTAGTTCAGCTCATCGCGGCTTTGCGGTATCGTTGTTTGTCGACGCAGGAATTTGGAGACGTATGATCCGAGCATTGCCTGAAATTGCCTTGCCGACGGGCGCGATGATGCCGGCACTCGGTTTGGGCACGTGGCGCATGGGAGAGCGGAAGGCGGAACGGGCACGCGAAGTCGCAGCGCTGCAATTGGGGCTGTCCCTTGGACTGCAGCTCATCGACACCGCGGAAATGTACGGTGAAGGCGGCGCCGAGGAAATCGTGGCCGAGGCGGTTGGCGGCGAGCGCGGCCGGACGTTCATCGTCAGCAAGGTGTATCCGCACAATGCCAGCCGGCGGGGAACCGTCGCGGCGTGCGCGCGCAGCCTCAAGCGTTTACGCACGGACCACCTTGATGTCTATCTGCTCCATTGGCGAGGCGATACACCGCTCGCGCAAACCGTGGCGGCGTTCGAGGAGCTGCGCGCGGATGGCAGGATTCGCGCCTGGGGGGTCTCCAACTTCGATACGGCGGACGTGCAGGAATTGCTGGCCGTTCCCGGCGGCGAACACTGTGTCGTGAACCAGGTGCTGTATCACCTCGCGTCTCGCGGCATCGAGCACGATCTGTTGCCGCTGTGTCGGTCGCGCGGTATAGCGGTCATGGCCTATTCACCCGTGGGGCAGGGCCGCCTGCTGCGTCACAAGGGGCTCAACACCTTGGCGGCGGGGCTGGGCAGCACGGCCGCACAGGTTGCGCTCGCGTGGTTGCTCGCGCAGGACGGCGTGGCAGCCATCCCGAAGGCCACCGATCCGGCACACGTGCGTGAAGTGCGCGCGGCGGCCGATCTGCGCCTTTCTCCGGCGGTATTCCGCGAACTCGACCGGATGTTTCCACCACCCGCCGGACGTACCCCGCTGGCCATGCTGTAGCAGTCGCCGACCTTGCCGTGGCGCGGCATGCGGCAACGGCCACATTCCCCGCAACACGCTGTGGTGCACTACCGGTGGGCACTACAGCGAGGGACGCCTGGAGCGGCAAATCAATGACTTGGTAAAGGCCACCCCGTAGTTGAAGGCCATGGCATGGTTGTTGCGTTGGATGTCCGCAAGCAGTGACAGGCATCCGACTGAAAACGCAACCCAAGGAACCGTCATGGATTACACCCACTATGACTACCTCGAACTACCGCCCGGCGCATCCCAGGCGAGGATCGAGGCTGCGTATCAGACTCTCCTTCAGCGCATGGACGGAGACACCGACCCGACGCTGCTCAGCAAGATACAGCAGGCCTACATCGTGTTGTCCGATGTTGGACTGCGGGATGCGTACGACGAGCACTTGCAGCGCATTGCCGACCAAGCCGACCTGGAACTGCAGGTCGTGCTCGATCAGAACACGACGCGCTTGCCCCGCCGGGTCCAGGACGTTCCGGCGCCGCTGGTCGCCGTTCTAAGCGCGTGGGCCGCATGAATATCACGCGCAATCGCAGCGTCGCGGGTAGCGTCGGCTACCGCACCGAGCCGTACCATCGCGCCCCCTCCCGCGCAAGGTTGCGTCCGCAGTCGGCGCGCGTGGCCGCCGCCAGGCGAAAGTCGCATCCGGTACGCACTCCGCTGGCCAGGCCACGATTGGTATCGTCCGCGTCGTCACGCCGATCGCCACCGACGATCCAACTTTTCTAGCACTGAAAACGCTCGAGCGTACGTACGCATCGTCCTCTCGCATCGGCCAACAGGATGAAGCGCGACCCGCGGCAGCGTGACAGGATTCCAGGCGTCTGAACGGCCCGCACACTTCGCACTGATCGCGCCGGCAACGGCTCATTGACTTGGGGGAATGCAATCGTGGAGAAATGCGTCAACTGCCAGTACTACGATCGCCGCAATGCCAAACCGAATGAAGGTCGAGCCCCGGTCATGTGGGGGCAATGCCGGCGCCACTCGCCGCACCTGAGCCCGGCAGGCGCCCAGAAAACCTACATGGTCGAAGGCGTCTGGCCGCTGGTGCGCGACGACGACTGGTGCGGAGAATGGCGTGCGCCGGCACGGTCGGCGGTTGCGCGCGTGCGTTTCACGCCCCGTGCGGTCGAAACCGCCAGTGCAGCGCCCGCAACCACCGCGGCATCCGCACCCAACGTGGTGCCCTTGACGGTCGCCGGCGACTAGTCCTTAGAGTCCAGCCACAACAACCATCGTCATATCCGCCGCACCTGCGCGCGCCGCGCGCGCGGCGAGGTACTCCGCCGAATCGTAGAACCCCTTCGCGCGATCGAAGGTAGGAAATTCCAGGACGACGATGCGGTTGGGCGGTCGCGTGCCCTCAAGCAGCGTGCTCTCACCCCCGCGCACCAGGTACCGACCGCCATGCTTCGCGATCGCCGCCTCGGCGAGTTTCTTGTAGCCTTCGTAGCGCGCCGGATCGGTGACCTTGCAGTCGACCAGAATATAAGCTGCCATTGACCTGCCTCCACGGTGATTGAGCGTTGCGCACGCTCGGGAGTTTGCAGGCCAACACGCGCGATCGCAAGGGTCGATACGCCGGCGATTCGCGACGATCGGCTACCATGACGGCCGTGACTCCCGCAATACTCAGCGCGCTCGCCGAAGGTGTAACGGCGATCACTCCAAATAGACGACTCGCGCGCCAACTGCTGCGCGACTTCGACCGCGCGCAGCTGGCGAGCGGTCGTCGAACCTGGCCGACGGCGTCCGTGCTGCCCTACGCGACTTGGATCGAGACACTGTGGCAGCAGCATGCTGACGCGGTTGGCGATACCGCGGCCGGGACGCTGCTGACGCAAGCCCAAAGTTCGCACCTCTGGCGCAGCATCGTCGATGCAGGTCAACCGATCCTGCTCGATCCAGGCGGTGCCGCCCGGTTGGCGGGCGACGCATGGCGATTGGTTCATGCGTGGGGCGCCGGCGGCGCAAGCTGGCGAGCATGGCGGCAAGAGGACGCCGACGTGGACGACCCGGCGATCTTCGCGGCGTGGGCGGAAAGCTATGCTCGCGAGCTGCGTCGTTCAGGTGCGGTCGATGCCGCCCAGCTTCCCGACTTGCTGGCGCAGGGCGCGCGACATCTCGATTGCGCCAGCTTGAGAACGATGTTCGTCGGCTTCCTCGAGCACACCCCGCAACAGCAGAGGTTGCATGCGGCGCTGATCGCAGCCGGCGCCGACGTTCGGTTCGCCGAATCGCTGCCTGCCCGAACGCCGACCGCGATGCGTGCGACGGCCGCGAATTCGCGTGACGAACTCGTCATCGCCCTCTCGTGGGCGCGCGATCTGGTCCTCGCCACGCCCCACTCACGCATCGGAATCGTGATCGAGAATCTCGGCGAGTGGCGCGACGAGGTCGTGCTGCTTGCCGATGAAGTGCTATGCCCCGAGCTGGCAATGGCTGCATCGCTCACGACCCGCCGGCCCTATGAGATCTCGCTCGGCACCGCGCTCGCGGAGACGCCACTCGTCGCTTCGGCGCTCGAGTTGATCGCGTCTGGCCGAGGGAAAAGTGGCGGCGGGGGACGCGGCCGCACTGTTGCGTTCGCCCTACCTGTGCGCCAGCGACAGCGAGTGGTCGAGACGCGCGCCGATCGAGCGCGACTGGCTCGAGGCCGGGCAAAGCGAAGTGACGCTCGTCGACGCTATCGTTGCGGCGGAGCGTCATGCACCCGAACTCGCTGCGCGTTGGCAACGCGCCCGCGGTGCACTCAACAAGGGTGCGAGCGCGTCGCCCCGGGCCTGGGCCGACACCTGGCGGGCGTGGCTGGCGGAAGCGGGGTGGCTTGGTTCGCTCAAGCTGGACAGCGTCGAACATCAGGCGCGGGAAGCGTGGGAGTCCGTGCTCGCCGATTTTGTACGCCTCGGCGCCGTCGCGCCACGGCTCGCTCGCATCGACGCCCTGCGCACGCTCCGCAGCAATGACACAGGAGCGCATGTTCCAGGCGGAAGGAACGGACGCGCCCATTCAGCTTCTGGGTGTCCTCGAAGGCGCGGGGTTGGACTTCGATGCGCTTTGGGTCGCGGGGCTCTCAGCGGATCGCTGGCCGCCCGCGCCGGCACCCAATCCGCTGCTGCCGTTGCACTGGCAACGCGAGCGCAACGTACCCCGCTCCAGCCCCGAGAATGAGCTCGCCCACGCCAGCGCGCTGACGGGGCTCTTTGCCGCCGCTGCTCCTGTTGTCGTATTGAGCAGCCCTGCGACGGCGGACGACCTGCCGCGGGCGCCCTCGACATTACTGCTCGACTATCCCGAGCTTGCAATGCCGACGCAGTCACCGCAGACCTGGACGCACGCAATCGCCGGCAGCAGGCTGATCGAATCTTCGCAGGATGATCGCGCGCCACCGCTGGCGCCGGGTGCGACTGCGCCGGGAGGAACCGGCATCGTCGCGGCGCAGAGCGATTGCCCGTTCAAAGCGGTCGCACGCCACCGGTTAGGCGTAGACACCTGGCCGCAAGCACCGTCCGGATTGTCACCACAGGAACGCGGCAAGCTGCTGCACGCGACGATGGCGACGTTCTGGAACGCCCTGCGCGACCAGGCCACGCTCGCTGCGCTGGAACCCTCGGCCCGACGCCGGCACATCGAGGCCGCCGTCGCGGTCGCACTGGGGCAGCTCCCTCCCGCCCGGTGGCGCGTGCTGCCCGCGGTCGTTCGTGGGGGCGAGGCGCAGCGCATCGCGATGTTGTTGGACGCGTGGTTGTCCGTGGAGCTCGACCGCCCGTCCTTCAGCGTGATGGGTACCGAGATCAGCGCGGCGCTGGAATTGGAGCAGCTTCGGTTCCGGCTGCGCATCGATCGTGTCGACGCTCTCGAAGACGGCGGCAGCATCATCGTCGATTACAAGTCCGGATCGGGGGAACGGCCGACTTCGTGGTTCGACGAGCGGCCGCGTGCGTCGCAGCTTGGGATGTACGCGCTGGCCGAGCGCGCTGCCCAACCCGACACGCCGGTGCGCGCGATCGCATTTGCGCAGTTCAAGCCCGAAGACATCGCCGCGATCGGACTTACCGCCGACAGCGGCGCGTGGCCCGCTCTCACGCAGTTCTCCAAGCTTGGTCGCTTCCGCAACTGGGGTGCGATGGAGTCGTGGTGGCGAACGCAGCTTGGTGCTCTTGCGTGCGAGATCGCTGGCGGGTGGGCCGCCGTCACACCACGCAAGTCGCCTTCGCCCTGCCGCCAGTGCAAGCTGCAGTCGCTGTGCCGCATCGATTCGGTCGAGATCGTCGACGACGAGGATCGCGAAGATGACTGAGGCTGGCCGAGATGACGATGCTGCACGCAGCGCGGCGCTTGACACCGCGCGCTCGTTCATCGTGCAGGCACCCGCGGGCTCGGGCAAGACCGGACTGTTGATCCAGCGGCTACTGGCGTTGCTCGCCGACGCGGCGCAGCCCGAAGCGATCGTTGCAATGACCTTCACGCGCAAGGCGGCGGGTGAAATTCTCGAGCGCGTCATCGAAGCCTTGCGAGGCGCGCATGCCTTACCCGAACCGGTTGCGGAGCACGAAGCGCTGACATGGCGCCTCGCGCGCAAGGTATTGGAGCGCGACACGGCGCAGCGCTGGAATCTCCTCGCTCATCCGGCACGACTGCGCATTCTGACGATCGACGCGCTCTGCAGCGCGCTGATGCGTCAAGCCCCGCTGAAGGTGAAGGTGGGTGCGATGCCGCGGTTCACCGAGGACGCCAGCGTGCTGTATGCACAGGCGGTGCACGAAGAGCTCAACGCCGCTGCGGCGGCGAATCCTGCCTGGCGCACATTGCTGGATCACCTCGACAACGATGCCAATCGCGTCGTCGGGCTGATCGCGACGATGCTCGGCAAGCGTGATCAATGGCTGCGGTATCTGGTGACGCGGGACCGCGTCGGATTGCGCGGCGTGCTGGAGCAATCGCTCGCTGACGAAATCGAACGCGAACTTGCTGGCGTTGCCGCGTTGTTTCCGCGGAAGCACGTGGAAGTGTTGCTCGATCACGTGCGCTTTGCGGCAGCGAACCTGTCGGTAACCCATCCCGGTCATGCGCTCGACAAATTGGCGGTAGCACGCAGACTGCCGGCAATCGCCGCGGAAGCGCTGGAAGAATGGCAGGTTCTGGCCGACTGGCTATTGACCGATAAAGGACAGTTTGTCGCCGGGTTGAACGTGGCGATGGGATTTCCCGGCAAGAGCCATGGCCGCGATGGCGCGCTCCACGTAGCGCGGAAGACGACGATGAAGGCGCTCCTGCTCGACCTCGACACCGTGCCTGGCCTCGCGCAAGCCCTGGATCGCGTACGGCGCCTTCCGCCAGCCGCGTTCGACGCGCCGAGCTGGGCATTTATCGAGGCCCTGCTCGAAGTGCTCCCGCGAACCGTCGCGCAATTGAAACTCGTTTTCGCACGTGAAGGCGTCATCGATTTCGCCGAAGCGACGCTGGTCGCGCTGGCGGCACTGGATACCGACGCTCCGAGCGATCTGCTGCTGGCGATGGACATGCGCATCGCACATCTGTTGGTCGACGAGTTTCAGGACACCTCATTTGCACAATACAAGCTCATCGAGGCGCTGACGGCAGGATGGGAACATCGGGACGGACGCACGTTGTTCATCGTCGGCGACCCGATGCAGTCCATCTACGGTTTTCGCGAGGCGAAAGTAGGACTGTTCGTTGCGGCACAGCGCGATCGTCGCCTTGGTTCGGTTGCGCTCGAAGCGCTGACGCTGTCGCGAAATTTCCGCTCGCGGCCCGCGCTCGTCGCCTGGGTCAATCGCGTGTTTGCGCAGGTGTTGCCGGAGCAGGACGATGCGGCGCGGGCGGCCGTTTCATTTAAGGCAGCCGCAGCCATGCGCGACGACGGTGCGGCGCCCGCAGTGGTGCTGGACATGCACGGCGACATGCAGCAGGAAGCGCGCGCGGTCGTTACCCACATCGAATCTGCGTTGAACAGCGGGATGGAAACCGTTGCCGTGCTCGTGCGCAAGCGGCTGGACCTGGAGGAAATTCTGCCCGCGCTGCGGGCGTCCGGCATCGCCTTCAAGGCCGTTGGCCTGGATCGGCTGTCGGAGCGGCCGGCGCTGCTCGATTTGATGTCGCTGACGCACGCGCTGTTGCAACCGAGCGATCGCCTTGCATACCTGTCGACGTTGCGCGCGCCATGGTGCGGCCTGGCCTTGCCGGACCTGTTCGCCGTCGCGCAGTGCGGCCGGGCAATGCCTGATTTGCTCACGAGCGCGAACGGCGTCGACGACGTGCCGGGAATTTCGTCCGATGGTCGCGCCCGGATCGCGCGATTCGCACGTGCCGTCGCGCCCGCGCTGACTCGCCGTGGACGCGAACCGCTGCCGTCGCTGATCCACGGAGCGTGGCTTGCATTGGGCGGACCGGCGTGCGCCGCCGAACCGATCGACCTGGCCGTCGCCGACCGGTTTTTCGGATTGCTGGCAGCGCATGCGAAGGGTGGCGACATACCTGACTGGAATGCGCTGAGCGACGCGCTCGCGGCATTGCGCGCGGAACCCGACGCCAGCGCAACGGCGCGCGTCCAGGTCATGACGCTGCATCGCGCCAAGGGGCTCGAATTCGATGCCGTCATCATGCCCGGACTGGCACGCCCACCCAAAGGCACGGACCCACAGCTGCTGCTCTGGCGCGAACGCGTTTCGGGGTTGCTGCTCGCGCCGCTCAACGCACGCAAGCCCGGAGCCGACGACGGCAAGCTGTATGCTTATTTGCGGGCGATCGCCCGAGACGAGGGCGCGGCCGAACTGGGCCGCTTGCTCTATGTCGGCTGCACGAGGGCGAGGGAACGATTGATTCTCACCGCGCACCTCGGCATCGACGACCATGCCCCGGAAGGGCCTCGCTGGAAGCGTCCTTCCGGAGGCACGTCGCTCGCTGCGCTTTGGCCGGCGATCGCGCATGAGGTCCCACCGCCAAGGCCGCCGGCGGCGACCATCCGGACATCGACGGCGGTGAGGGGAGTCCCGTTGCAGCGACTGCCCTTGGCTTGGCGCCTGCCTTCGCCGCCGCCCGCGATCGTCCTGCGTGACGGCACCACGATTACTGGCGAGCGGGACATTGTCGCCTTCGATTGGGCGCGCGAGTCGGCACGGCAGGTCGGGATCGCCGCGCATCGCCTGTTGCAGCAGATTGCCGAAGATGGGTTGGCAAAGTGGGACGCGGCGCGTATCGGTAGCATGCGACCGCGACTGGCGCGAGACTTCGGTGCCCTTGGATTTACGGAAGAGGAGATGCAGCGCTCAGCATCGCTGATTGTCGACGGACTCGTCCGAACGTTGAACGACCCCAAAGGACGATGGTTGTTCGATCCGCGACACGTCGACGCCCGAAGCGAATATGCGCTGACCGGCGAACTCGACCGCACGCTCGTCCGGGTCGTGCTTGACCGGACGTTCGTCGATCCCGAGGGCACGCGGTGGATCGTCGACTTCAAGCTGTCGCAGCATGAAGGCGGCGATCGGGAGGCATTTCTTGACAGCGAGCGAGAGCGCTATCGTCCGCAGCTCGAAGACTACGCGCGGGTAATGCGCGGCCTCGAGAACCGGCCGGTCCGCGTCGGACTCTACTTTCCGCTGCTGGGCGGCTGGCGCGAATGGCATGCGCCCGACTGAGGCAGTACTGGACCCGGACCCCTGCGCCAAGCTAAAATCGAGGTTTTTCAATATCTTCCGCGCATTTGGTGACCCAACTGAGGACCCAACTGAGCGGGCCAACAGAGCGGACCAGAGCGTGCGCGTATTCAGGGGTTTTCCGGGCGTCGCCCAGGGCCATGTCGCACTGACCATCGGCAACTTCGACGGCGTTCATCGCGGACACCAGGCGATGCTCATGCGCCTGACCGAAGCTGCGGAAGATCTCGGCTTGCCCTCGGCCGTGCTTACCTTCGACCCGCACCCGCGCGAGTTCTTCGCACGTGACAAGGCGCCACCCAGGCTTTCGTCCGTCCGGGGCAAGCTGGAGCAGTTCCGCGCGGCCGGCGTCGCGCAAGTCTGTGTGGCGCGGTTCAATGCCGAACTCGCATCGATGCCGGCAGAGGAATTCATTGATCGCATATTGGTGGGACGGCTGGGTGCGCGCTGGGTCCTCGTCGGCGAAGACTTCCGTTTCGGTCGTGGTCGGACCGGTGACCTGGCCGTGTTGCGCGCCACCGCACGTACGTTCAGCGTGGAGGCGATGCGAACGGTGTCCATCGATGCCGAGCGGGCGTCGAGCACCGCGGTAAGGAACGCGCTCGCCGCGGGGGAACTCGATCACGCGACCAGATTGCTCGGGCGCCCCTATGCGATTTCCGGTCGCGTTGCGCATGGGCGGAAACTTGGAACGAGCCTGGGTTTTCCCACGGCCAACATCGTGCTTCGGCACAAGCCTGCGCTGAGCGGGATCTTCGCCGTGCGGGTGCATGGCCTCGGTGCCGTGCCGCGGACCGGCGTCGCGAGCCTCGGCGTGCGTCCGACGATCACGACCGGTGCCAAGCCCTTGCTGGAGGTATTCGTGTTCGACTTCAACGAACCGATCTACGGTCGTCGCGTGAATGTCGAATTCGTGCATAAACTGCGGGACGAGGAACGCTATCCCGATCTCGACGCTCTGACTCGGCAGATCCGCGCCGACGTTGCTCAAGCCCGCGACTATTTCGCGAGTCACTCCTAACCGATCGATTGCTGCCCAATGGCCGACCCGCAAAAAATCGACTACAAAGCGACGCTCAACCTGCCGGACACGCCCTTTCCCATGCGCGGCGACCTGGCGCGGCGCGAGCCCGTTTGGGTAGAGGAATGGAAGCAGCGCAAGGTGTACGAGGCGATTCGTCACGCGAGCCGCGGGCGACCCAAGTTCGTGCTGCACGACGGCCCGCCGTACGCCAACGCGGTGATCCACATCGGCCACGCCGTCAACAAGATACTGAAGGATATCGTCGTGAAGAGCCGCCAGCTCGGGGGCTGCGACGCGCCGTACGTTCCGGGGTGGGACTGCCATGGCATGCCCATCGAAGTGCAGATCGAGAAGACGCACGGCAAGAACTTGCCGACGGCCGAAACGCAGCGCCTGTGCCGCGCTTACGCGACGGAGCAGATCGCGCTGCAGAAGGCCGACTTTCAGCGGCTGGGCGTGCTCGGCGACTGGGACCATCCGTACACGACGATGGACTACGTCAACGAGGCGAACGAGATTCGCACGCTTGGCGCGCTCCTCGAGAAGGGATACCTGTATCGCGGCCTGAAACCGGTCAACTGGTGCTTCGACTGCCACAGCGCACTGGCGGAAGCCGAGGTGGAGTACGAGGACCGCCAGGACATCGCGATCGACGCGGCGTTCAGTCTTGAGGAGGGAGAGCGCGGCAAGCTGGCGCACGCATTCGGGTTGCCGAGCTTGCCGGAGGGTGCCGTGCAGGCCGTCATCTGGACAACGACACCGTGGACCATTCCGGCCAACCAGGCGCTCAATGTCCATCCCGAATTCATCTATGCGCTGGTGCAGACCGCCCGTGGCACGCTGCTGCTGGCGCAGGATCTCGTCGCCGCTTCGCTGGCGCGCTTCAAGCTCGAGGGCAGCGTGATCGCGACGGCGCCCGGCAGTGCGTTGGAGCGGATCCGATTTCGGCATCCGTTCTACGATCGTGCCGCGCCCGTATATCTCGGCGACTACGTCACACTCGAGCAGGGCACCGGGATCGTGCACAGTTCGCCTGCCTACGGTGTCGACGACTTTCTGTCGTGCCGCCGCTACGGCATGGCCGATGACGACATGCTCAACCCGGTCCAAGGCGACGGTCGCTACGCCGAAAGTCTCGCGCTCTTCGGTGGCCTCAGGATCTGGGACGCCAATCCGAAGATCGTCGACAAATTGCGTGACGTCGGCGCGTTGCTGCACGCGGAGAAAATCACCCACAGCTACATGCATTGCTGGCGTCATCGTACGCCGATCATCTACCGCGCGACCACGCAATGGTTCGCGGGGATGGGCGAGGTACCCGGCTATCGCGGCGTCAAGCCGGCGGTGCCCTTGCGGGACACTGCGCTCGCCGGCATCGAGGCAACGCAGTTCTTTCCGGCGTGGGGCAAGTCGCGGCTGTACGGAATGATCGCGAACCGGCCGGACTGGACGCTGTCGCGGCAGCGGCAATGGGGCACGCCGCTGCCGTTTTTTGTCGACAAGGAGACCGAGGCACTGCATCCCGACACGCCAGCGCTGCTTGAACTGGCTGCCCTGAAGGTCGAGCGCGGCGGTATCGAGTCCTGGTATGAATCGACGCACGAAGATTTCGGCGTCGATCCGGCGAAGTATCGCAAGCTTACCGATACGCTCGACGTGTGGTTCGACTCGGGCTCCACACATCAAACGGTGCTCCGGCACAACCCGGTCCTGCAGTTTCCTGCCGACCTCTACCTGGAAGGCTCGGACCAGCATCGCGGCTGGTTCCATTCGTCGCTGCTGACGTCGTCGATGCTCAACGGCGTGCCGCCCTACAAGGCGCTGCTTACCCACGGCTTCGCGGTCGACGGTGACGGCAAGAAGATGTCGAAGTCGAAGGGCAATGTCGTCGCGCCGCAGAAAATATGGAACGCCTTGGGCGCAGAAATCCTGCGGCTTTGGGTCGGGGCTACCGACTACTCCGGCGATCTGTCCATTTCCGACGAGATCCTGAAACGCGTCGTCGAAAGCTATCGCCGTATCCGTAATACCCTGCGCTTTCTGCTCGCCAATACCGCCGACTTCGACGCCACGCGACACGCCGTACCGTTCGGTGAGATGCTCGAGATCGATCGTTACGCCCTTGCCCAGGCGCAGGTGCTGTTGCAGGACGTGGAGAACGACTACGACCGCTACGAGTTTCACTTGGTGATCCAGCGCCTGCAGACATACTGTTCGGAGGATCTGGGCGGGTTCTACCTGGATGTGCTGAAGGATCGCCTCTATACGGCCGGCAAGGAGAGCCACGCGCGCCGTTCTGCCCAGACTGCGCTCGCCTTGATACGCGATGCGGTGCTCAAGATGATGGCTCCGGTGCTGTCGTTCACCGCCGAGGAGGCGTGGCAAATCCTGCACCCTGACGACGCCACGATCTTCGCCCAGGTCTGGAAGGGCTCTCTTCCGGATGCCGCAGGCGATGCGGCATTGGTGGAAAAATGGCATCGCATACTCGCGGTGCGCGCGGTGGTGCAAAAGGAACTCGAAGGCCTGCGCCAGGAAGGCAAGATCGGTTCGTCGCTCGAAGCCGAGGTGACGATCGCGGCGCCCGACGCGGACTATGTCGCACTCGCGTCGCTGGGCGATGACCTGCGCTTCGTGATGATCACCTCCGCCGCCCGGGTCGAACGCGGCGACGCGCTCGTCGTCGCCGTGAATCCCAGCGCGCACACCAAGTGCGAACGGTGCTGGCACTGGCGCGATGACGTCGGCGACGATCCTGCGCACCCGACGATCTGTGGCCGGTGCGTGGCCAATCTATTCGGCGTGGGCGAGCCTCGCGCGTTCGCGTGAACGCCCGCGGCACCGGCGTCGTCGACTCGTGGCGATGGTGGTGGTGGCTCGTGTTGTCCCTCGTCCTTGTGATCGCCGACCAGCTGAGCAAGCACGTGGTGCTGGCGCTGCTGCGTCCGGGCGACGAGCGCGTCGTCACCTCGTTTCTCAGTATCGTGCTCGCTTTCAATGCGGGCGCGGCGTTCAGCTTCCTGGGTGACGCGGCAGGGTGGCAGCGATACCTTTTCAGCGGCTTCGCCATTGCCGCTTCGGGGCTCATCGTCTGGTTGTTGCGTCGCGGAGGGAACACGATCTATTGCTGCGCACTGAGCTTGATACTCGGCGGCGCGCTCGGTAACCTATGGGATCGTGCAACCCTGGGACGGGTTGTCGATTTCGTGCTCGTCCATGATTACCTGCCGCGAGGACTCCCCGGTGCTGCGTGGTTCGACCCGTTTCCCGCGTTCAATGTCGCCGACAGCGCGATCACCATCGGGGCGGTATTGCTGATTATCGACAGCTTTCGGCAGCGTCCGGTGCCGACCGCCAAACCGCAATGAGCGCGCCATGACCGACATCCTGCTGGCGAATCCGCGCGGCTTTTGCGCCGGCGTCGACCGCGCCATCGCGATCGTCGAACAGGCGCTGGCGCAGTACGGCGCGCCTATCTACGTGCGCCACGAGGTCGTCCACAACAAATTCGTCGTCGATGGCCTGCGCGCGAAGGGCGCGGTGTTCGTCGACGAGCTCGGCGACATCCCCGCGGGGAGCACGGTGGTATTCAGCGCGCATGGTGTGTCCCGCGCAGTGCGCGCGGAGGCGCTGACGCGCGGCCTGAGGGTGTTCGACGCAACGTGCCCGCTGGTCACCAAAGTCCACAGCGAAGTCGCAAAGATGCGTGAACAGGGACGCGAGCTGGTCATGATCGGTCACGCTGGACACCCTGAAGTCGAAGGCACCATGGGTCAGGCGGACGGCGGAATTCACCTGGTCGAATCGACGGCGGACGTCGACGGCCTCGTCGTGCGCGACCCCGCGAATCTCGCGTATGTCACGCAGACCACGCTCTCGGTCGACGATGCCGCTGCTGTCGTCGATGCGCTCAAGCGACGCTTCCCGGCGATCGTTGGCCCAAAGCGGGACGACATTTGCTACGCGACGCAAAATCGGCAGGATGCCGTCAAGTTCATGTCCCCGCAGTGCGATATCGTAATCGTGGTCGGTAGCCCGAACAGCTCGAACTCCAACCGCTTGCGCGAGGTCGCGGCCAACCGGGGCATCGCCGCTTACATGATCGACAGCGCCGACGAGTTGCGCCAGGAGTGGCTCGCGGGCAAGCGGCGCGTCGGCGTGACTGCGGGTGCGTCGGCGCCCGAGGTCCTCGTCCAGGAGGTCATCGCGCGCCTCCAGGCCATGGGGGCGGTCAAGGTGCAGGAACTCGACGGTGTCATCGAGCGCATCGTGTTTCCGCTGCCAAAGGGGTTGTCGTCCAAGGCCACGGCGTCGGGCTGATATCAGCGCCGACGCTTTAGCGAGCGCATCCAGGCCAGCCCGGTACCCACGGCGAGCAGCGCCAGGATCGCGGCCGCAACGGCGCAGAACTGCTGACGGCCGGACTCGCTCCACGCGCGTACGACCGCTTCCGCGAAATACCAGGGCAATAGCAGCAGCGTCCATTGCGCGGGGCGCGGACGCCCGCGCACGATTCCTGGCCAAAGCATTGCCAACGGCAGTGCCTTGAGTGCGAGCCAGAAGGATCCGGGTCGCAGCGGTGCGAGCCATGCTTCCCAGAGGACTTGCAGCAGCACCAACGCGGCCACCGCCGCGACGAACGCGCGCAGCCAGCGATCGTCGGGCCGCATCAGGCGACCGCGACGTACTCGGAAAGCTCGAATCCGGGTCCCTGGTCCACCAGCTTGGTCAGCACCACCGTGCTCAGCGCCGGTCCGCGACGCAACACGATGGCATGCTCGACCTGAAAGGCACCGGCGGGGGTGAGCACCATCGGTGGCGATCCTTCCTGGCCTTCGTCCGGCAGCAACACGACGGGGTGGAACGACGTGCTGTCGGCGCCCTCTGCATGCGCTGCTGCCGCCTCCGGACTGTCGGTCAGCAATTCGCAGCCGAACTCGAGCCCGCTGCCGCGAAGCGTGTTGCGAAACCAGCGCACCTGCGCGACCTGCAGCGTATTGCGGCCTTCGACGCGCAAGGCGATCAGATCGCCGATGCGCAGCGGCGCGTGAGCAGTATCGATCTGGCGTAGCGCGTAGCCGGCGGGCGTGTGATTGATCACCTGGCACGCATGCATCGGTGGCAGCCCGGTAGGTGCGTTGGCGACATTCGCATGCGTGCCGCGGCTGTATTGCCACACCGCCGATAACCCTGCGCACATGACGACCCTGGCCCGTGATGGAAGGCGATTGAACTGTCTTGCAGGAGGAATCGCCCATTGCCGCAGCAGGCGGCGCAGCAGCGCCGTGTATTGGAGCGTTGCGGCGGGGCCCGAGCCGATGCCAGCCGGCACGCCACCGCCGACATCGAGGGCACGCAATTGCTCTTGAATCTGGAAGGCCAGATCGAAGGTCAGCAGGAACAGTTTGCTGCCTTCGATGTTGCCGCCCTTGTTTGCCGAGAAGGGCGGAAAGTCATGTCCCAGCGGCACGATCGCGACCGCTTTCGCCAGGCGGTGCACCGGCGCGACATCCGTGAGCTTCGCCCAATGCGAGTGCTCCTGCAGGTACTGCACGACCACGCCGAGCTGCCCGGGCAGAAAGCCATACGGATTGGCAAGGGCAAGGAGCAGCGACTGCACGTACAGCCGCTCGGGCGTCGCTTCGGGATTGTCGCTGGCGACGGGTGTCTGGTGGAGGCCGCGATCGAACGCGAACTTGTAGATGAGATGCCCGTCGTGCCACGTCCGCGCCGGCACCGGTGAATACGAAAGGTAACTATTGACCAGCACGCGAGTCGTGCATTGCAGGCAGCGATGGATCAGCGCGACGAGGAGACGATTGCCGCTGAGCAGGATGCGCTTGCTTGCCTCCTGTGTGAGCAGGTGCTTGTAGGCTGTCGTCAACTCCGCCGCCAGCGTCAAGGATGCCTTGGCCGCTTCGAGTGCCTTGCCCGCGAGCGGGTGCGGCGCGCGCGCAAACTGGCGCTCGAGCTCGGGCCACAGCACTTGCGCGGTGGCGCAGTACTTTTCTGCCAGTTCCATCCGCCGCGATTCGGACAAGGCCACGCGGTTCGTGGCGGCAAGCGCATCTCCGATCACGCGCGCCGCTTCCGTCGCATCGCCCCTGACCAGATCGTCCAGCCACGGGCCGACGCGAGCGAGCCTCGTTTCCGGAGGGTTCGACGGACGTTCGTCGACTTGCGGCAGACTGAGACCAAGAGCCATCTTATTTATAAGTTTCCGATCCGCTGACCGATTGTAGACGATGCGCCCCGTTTTGGGCCGTCACAATCTAAGGTGCCTGCAAAAAGCGGACCACGGGCTCGATTTGATCAGCAGACAACATCATCGGTGCGTGACCGATGCCAGCAAATTCGATCAATGCGGGTCGCGGTCCGCGTTCCTGCATCGCCTTGGCGGTGGCGCTGGAAAGCAAATCGGACTCGGCACCGCGCAAGACCAGTGTCGGGCATCGGATCGCATCCCAGACAGCCCAGAGATCGGTCGGCTGCGTCGTCGTCGTGCGAAACGGCACGGCGATGCCGGGATCGTATTTCAATCGCCACCGGCCGTCGGGTGTCTGACGTGCAACGCTCCGCGACAGATTTTCCCACTGCGCATCGGAAAGCGGCCCGAACGGCGCGGATACGGCACGCACGTGCGCTTCGAGTGCAGCGAAAGTGTCGAACGGCGGATCGAGTCCGACATAGGCGGCGATCCGCGCCAGCGCCGCGGGTTCGATGACGGGCCCGATGTCGTTGATGACGAATCGCTCGATCGGAGTCCCCGGCTGGGCGGCCATGATCATGCCGAGGAGCCCGCCCATCGACGTCCCGACCCATGACACTCGCTCCGCGTGCGCGTGCGCGAGCATCGCGGCGAGCACGGTCAGGTATGTCGCCGTGTTGTAGTCGTTGGGATCGCGCAGCCATTCGCTGTCGCCTCGACCCGGCATGTCCGGGCAGATGACACGGAACGTCGGTGCGAGTACGGTAGCCAGTTCATCGAAGTCGCGCGCATTGCGCGTCAGACCATGGACGCAGACCACGATGCGCGTGTTGTCGCGGTCGCCCCACTCGCGATAAGCGACGCGGTGGAAGCCGTGCAGGCTGAGGCTGCTGAAGGAGAGTTCGCGGGGAATCGGCATACCGGTGTCTATCGCGCCATCGTATCGATCGAGCGGCACGGCATGGTCGGTGAAAATACCGTCGGCGTCAACGCTCAGTTCAGCAACTCGGGCGGCAGGAGCGGCAGGAACCCGGCGCTATCCCCGCTCAAGAAGGCGGCAACCTCATCGCGCCGATTCATCGCGTCGGAAAAACCAAGCGCGAGCAGTTCGCGGCAATAGTCCCGGTCGAACAACAGGTAAGACAGCAAGTTTGCGCCCGTGCCTTCCGTGCCGCCGAGCCCGTGCAGGAGGTAACGCACGCCTTTCGGCAGGCGCTCCGCGTGTGCGATCGCCATTTGTCCGAGATCACGCGTCGGCGCGAGTAGCAGTGCGTCGACGTGTGCGACTTCCGGATGCTGCACACGTATCGATGTCGGCACGAGATTCAAGACCTGGTTCAACCGCAGCATGCGCTCGAGGTCGGCACCGAGATTGTCGAGAAAGATGCTCGTCAGCGCATGTCCCGCGACCTGCGCGAACGACGGGTAGGGCGCCGGTGCCGAGGGCGGCTCGCCCGAGGGACGGTGTCCCGCGAACTGGCCGACCGCGATGACCAGGATGCGGCGAGCGCCCAGATGCAGCGCGGGCGATAGCGGTGCGATCTGACGCATCGAACCGTCGGCGTAGTAATCCTGCGCGACGCGAACCGCGGGAAAGATGAACGGTATCGCCGTCGATGCGAGCAAGTGGTCGATCGTCACGCGCTCTCTTACGCCACGACGTCGCGTCCGGCGCCACGAAGCGATCGATGAGGCGCCGTCAAAGAACGTGACCGCGTGCCCGGTCGTGTAGCTGGTGGCGTTGATCGCCAACGCGTGCAATTGTCCCGCCTCGATCCGCGAGGTCACGACCGATAGATCGAGTACTCGCTCGAGCAGTCCGCGCAGCGGCGTATTGTCGAGCATCGACGCTGCGCCTTCCGGGCCACGGGCGCCCACCAGCACGGACGCCAGCCAACGCATTCCGTACACCGAGACCGTCGACAGCTCGGCTTCGTAAACGTCGCCGACCGTGATGTTGCGCCACAGCCGCAGTGCCCGCGCGACGCCGCGACGCCAGCAGTCCGCGTTGGTCGCGAGCGCTGCGGCGTTGATCGCCCCCGCCGACGTTCCCGTGATGATGCCGAACGGCGACGACGCTTCCCTGCGTAGAATGCGCGCGACGGCGCGCAGCGCCCCGATCTGATAGGCCGCGCGTGCACCGCCTCCGGACAATACGACGGCAGTTTCCGAGTGCGGCGACGTCATGCGCGCGGACGCTTCAATCGCCACGCAGCGTGCGGTCGAGTATCAACAGCATCGCCGCGGTAGCTCCCCAGATGTAGCGATCGCCGTAGGGAATGGCGTAGTAGTCCCGACGACGGTCGCCCTGCATGCGGAAATGCCGCTGCTGATTGGCGGGCTCGAGCAGGAACGCCAACGGTACCTCGAAGACATCGGCGACTTCGACCGGATCCGGATGAACCGGAAACGGAGGTTCGACCCATCCGACGACCGGTGTGACGCGGAAGCCGGTAACCGTTTCGTACGCCGCCAGCATGCCGAGCAGCGTAATGCGGTCGCGCGGCAGGCCGACTTCCTCTTCGGTTTCGCGGAGAGCGGCGTAACCGAGATCTGGATCCGTGGGCTCGACGCGCCCGCCGGGAAAGCTTATCTGGCCCGGATGGTCGGGCAGGTCTGCACTGCGCTGCGTCAGGAGCACCGTCAGGCCGCCCGCGCGGTTAACCAGCGGGACGAGCACGGCGGCAGCGGTCGGCTCACCTTCGCGTCCCGGCAACCGGAACCCGTCCGACAGGTTCAGCGCGGACGCCGGCGCCGGACGCGCGAGGCGCTCGCGCAACCACGCCTGCTGTGCGGGAACGGGGAGATGGAGAAACGGTAGGGACATCGGGTGCGACCAGCGTACCACCGCCGGCGCGCATATCATACCGCGCCGGCACTACCGTGGCTGCGCACATTCCGAAGTCAGCCGACGTTCGCAGCGTCGTCGAAGTGGCGCACTACCGTCGGCTGCAGATACGCGACCGCGCCGGGCGTCAGTTGCAATGCGCGAAACGCTGCACGCGGCATCTCGACATTGATGGTCTGCCGGTCGGTCTCGAGAGTGAATTCAAGCCGGCTGATCGGTCCGACCGTCGCACTGTGGACGAGTCGCGCCGGCATTGCGTCGGCGGCAGGCTGCGCGAGCACCGCGAACTCGTGCGGCCGCGCATACCCTTGCGCCGTTGATCCGGCAACTCGCGGCAAGCGATTCACGTGGCCGAGAAATTCGAAGACGAACGGTGTTGCAGGATGATCGTAGACTTCGTCCGGCGTGCCGATCTGCTCGATCCTGCCGCGATTCATGACAACGACTCGATCGGCCACCTCCAGCGCTTCTTCCTGGTCGTGGGTCACGAACACGCTGGTCACGTGCACCTCGTCGTGCAGCCGGCGCAGCCAGCGCCGGAGCTCTTGCCGCACCTTGGCGTCGAGCGCACCAAAGGGCTCATCGAGCAGGAGCACGCGCGGTTCGACCGCAAGCGCACGAGCCAGAGCGACGCGTTGCCGCTGCCCGCCGGACAACTGGCTGGGGAAGCGATCGGCCAGCCAATCCAGTTGCACCAGCTGCAACAACTTGTCGACCCGGGACTTGATCTCGGATTCCGGTAGACGTCGGCTGCGCGGCCGAACGCGCAAACCGAAAGCGATGTTCTCGAAGATGGTCATGTGTCCGAACAGCGCGTAGTGCTGGAACACGAACCCGACCTGACGGTCACGGGCGTGCGTGGTGGTGGCATCGTCGCCGTGGAACGAGATCGTCCCCGCGTCAGGCGCCTCGAGCCCGGCAATCATCCGCAGCAGCGACGTCTTGCCGGAACCCGAAGGGCCGAGCAGTGCGAGCAGTTCGCCCGTGGCGATTTCGAGATCGACGTGGTCTACCGCAACAAAGTCGCCGAAGCGCTTGGCGATACCGGTGAGTTGGATGCTCATGCTTCTTCCTCTCCCATGCGGGGTGCCGACGCTCGGGCGTGGCGCTCGACGATGACCTTGAGCACCAGCGTGAGCAACGCGAGCAGCGCAAGCAGCGACGCAACGGCGAAGGCCGCGGCGAATTGGTATTCGTTGTACAGGATCTCGACCTGCAACGGCAGCGTGTTCGTCGCGCCGCGAATATGCCCCGAAACGACTGAAACGGCACCGAATTCACCCATGGCCCGCGCGTTGCACAGGATCACGCCGTACAAGAGGGCCCACTTGATGTTTGGCAGGGTTACGCGCCAGAACGTCTGCCAGCCACTCGCACCGAGCACGATCGCGGCCTCCTCCTGCTCGTTGCCCTGGGCCTGCATCAATGGGATCAACTCGCGCGCCACGAACGGAAAGGTGACGAAGATAGTGGCAAGCACAATACCGGGCACGGCGAAGATCACCTTGAGGTCGTGCTCGCGCAGCCATCCGCCAAACCAGCCCTGCAGACCGAATACCAGAACGTAGATGAGACCTGCCACCACCGGCGACACCGAGAACGGCAGGTCGATAAGCGTGGTCAGCACGTTTTTGCCGGGAAAGCGGAACTTCGCGATGGCCCATGCAGCGGCGATGCCGAAGACGAGATTGAGGGGCACCGCGATGGCCGCGGCGAGCAAGGTCAGGCGGATGGCGGCCAGCGCATCGTCATCCACGATCGCCGCGAAATAGACGCCTATGCCCTTGGCGAACGCCTGGGTGAAAACGAATGCCAAGGGCACGAACAGGAATATCGTCAGGAACGAAAGGGCGATGCCGATCAAGAATCGACGGACCCACGCGGGTTCGCTCGTCCCTCTGGGACGCTCCGGCCCGCTATAGGTAGCAGTGACAGTCGTCATGGACATCAGGCCTGGGCGCCCTGGCGGCGCCGGCTCCACGCTTGCAGCACATTGATGATCAACAGCAGCACGAACGAGATCAGCAGCATGACGACGGCGATCGCGGTCGCGCCCGCATAGTCGTACTGCTCGAGCTTGGTGATGATCAGCAGAGGCGTGATCTCGGACACCATCGGCATGTTGCCCGCAATGAAGATCACCGAGCCGTATTCGCCGATGGCGCGCGCGAACGCGAGCGCGAATCCGGTGAGCAGGGCGGGTGTGAGAATGGGGAATATCACGCGCCGGAAGCTTTGCCAGCGGGACGCGCCCAGCGTGGCCGCGACTTCTTCGAGCTCCTTGGGCAACTGCTCGAGCACCGGCTGCACTGTGCGCACGACGAACGGAAGACCGATGAACGTCAGCGCCACCAAGACGCCCAGCGGCGTGTAGGCGACCTTGATGCCCAGCGGGAGCAACAGCGCGCCGAGCCAGCCCTTGGGCGAGAACAGGCCGGCGAGCGCGATACCGGCGACAGCGGTGGGAAGCGCAAACGGAAGGTCGACGAGCGCGTCTGCCAGCCGCTTGCCGGGAAATCGATAACGTACCAGCACCCACGCGACCAACAGTCCGAACACGGCGTTGATGGCTGCAGCGCCGAATGCGGCGCCAAAGGTCAACCGGTAACTCGCGACCACACGCGGCGCGGTGACCACGTCGATGAATGCCGGCCAGGTTAGCTGCGCCGTCTTGATGAACGCCGCCGACAACGGCAACAGGACGATCAGCCCGAGGTACATGAGCGCATAGCCAAGGCTCAGGCCGAACCCGGGCAATACGTTCGGGTGCTTGGGTGAACGACGCGTGGTGCGCAAAGTCATCGAGCCGGTGCGACGCACGTCGCGGTCGTCGTGAGTAGTATTGTGGGCGTCGGTTGCCGAGACGGTCACCGCCGTATTGTTCATGAACCGCAGGGAGGGAGCAAGGATACTTGGTGCGTTAGTTCGCGAAGGGGTTTGCTGTCCGCGCGGAAGAACGGTGATGAGCTGCACGACTCGCCAGTTCGTGCACATGCGTCAACCCTTGTGGCCACGGTCCGAAGCCCGACTCGGCATTGATGTGGCCCGCATTGCGGTACACGACAAGTTGACTGCCCCAGATCGACGCAAGCGCGCCGGCCCGCATGAGTTTCAGCCATGGATCGTTGGAACTGGCAACGATCGTGCTCGCAAACGGCAATGGTTTATCGGTTAGTTCCGCGCCGATACCGAAACGCTCCGGATCGGCCGGCGCGACCAGCAGCGCAGCGCGAATGTTCGCGCCGGCAAACGCAGCACACACTGTCGCCAGACATCCGAAGCTGTGCGCAATGATCATCGGTGCCTCGGGCGCCGACGCGATTTCGCGCTTCAGCGCTTCGGTCCATCCCGCGACGTCGGGATTCTGCCAATCTCGCTGCGCGATTCGACGCGCGCCGGGAATTTGTCGCTGCCACTGACTTTGCCAATGGACGGGCGCGCTATCGCGCAAACCCGGCACGATCAACACCGGCATGGTGAAATCGGCAAACGTCAGCGGCAGGGCGCCGAGTTGCGGCGCTCCCGTCGTTGTCCGGAGACCGGATGTCGGTGGCAAATTCATCGCACGCTCACGGCCTTGCGGGCTTGTAGATCTCGTCGAATGTGCCGCCATCCGCGAAGTGTGTCTTCTGTGCCTTCTGCCAGTCGCCGAAATAGTCCTTGAGCTGGAATAGCGCAACCTTGGCGAACTGCTTGTCGTATTTTTTCGCCACCGCGTCCAGGGTCGGACGGTAGAAATTGCGCGCAGCCACTTCCTGCCCCTCCGGCGTGTACAGATACTCGAGGTACGCCTGCGCGACAGCGCGCGTGCCTTTCTTGTCGACGACCTTGTCGACCAGCGCCACCGGCGGCTCGGCGAGAATGCTGACCGATGGGATGACGATCTCCACCTTGTCCTTGCCGAGTTCTTTGACGGCGAGAAACGCCTCGTTCTCCCAGGCAATCAGCACGTCGCCGATGCCGCGCTCGGCAAACGTCGTCGTGGCGCCACGTGCGCCCGAATCGAGCACCGGCACGTTGGCGAATACCTTGCGCACGAATTCCTTGGCCTGCGCCTCGCTGCCGGTCTTGCGCTGTGCATAGCCCCACGCGGCAAGGTAATTCCAGCGCGCGCCACCGGAAGTTTTGGGATTCGGTGTGATCACCGCCACGCCGGGTTTGGCAAGGTCATCCCAATCCTTGATGCCCTTCGGGTTGCCCTTGCGTACGAGAAACACGATCGTGGACGTGTACGGTGAACTGTTCTGCGGCAGTCGCGTCTGCCAGTTTTCGGGAAGCAACTTGCCTTTTTGCGCAATCGCGTCGATGTCGTACGCGAGCGCCAGGGTGACGACGTCGGCATCGATGCCGTCGATCACGCTTCGTGCCTGGGCGCCGGAGCCGCCGTGCGATTGCTTGATGACGACTTTTTCTCCGGTCTTCGTCTGCCAGTATTTGGCGAAACTCGCATTGAAGTCCGCAGTAGAGTTCCCGCGTCGGGTCGTACGAAACATTGAGCAGCGTTTTATCGGCGTGGGCGCTGAACGGAAGCGCCGTAGCGATGGCCAACGACGCTGCAGCGAGGATGTGGGCTGATTTCACGAAAAGTCTCCAAACGATCTAAGAAATACAGTAGCTAAAACTTCTAGCGATATGGGTGGCCCAACAAAGGCCGCGCGCGGCGGCCCTCTATCGTGGGCGTGCCTCCGGCGCGTAACTTAGCCGGCGGCCGCGTGGAGTAGCGCCCGACATCGCTCCGCATCGATCGCGCCGACCCCGGTCGAGCGATATTGCGGTCCCAGCAGAATCAGCGTCGGGCCAGTGAACTCTTGTGCTTCGATGGCCGGTAGCTGGGCAAGCGTCGTGAACTGCGTACGTGAATTTGCAAGTGAAGCGTTTTCGACGATCGCCACAGGCGTCGTGCCCGGCATGCCTGCTGCCCGCAAAGCCTCGGTGATAGCCTGCGCCTGACCCGCACCCATGTAGATGGCCGCAGCATCGGCCGCCAGCACGCTTGCTACCCAGTTGCTGGCATCTTCGCCGGCACCTACCCGCGGTGTGACGAAAGTGACGGTGCGTGCGACACCGCGCTGTGTGAGGGAGATGCCAAGCTCCGCGCTCGCCGCAAGCGCGGCGGTGACGCCCGGCACGATTTGATAGGGGACGCCGGCGGCTTCGAGTGCCGCAATTTCCTCTTGCGCACGACCGAACAGCATCGGGTCGCCACCCTTGAGCCGAACGACGATACGGTGCTTGGCCGCGGCATCGACGAGACGCTTGTTGATGAATTTCTGCGCGGTCGCGTGCTTGCCGCAGCGTTTTCCCACCGCGATCTGTTCGGCGTGCTGTGCCAGGGCGATGGTGGCCGGATGCACCAGCGCGTCGTGGAACACGATGTCGGCGCGCTCGAGCAGCCGTGCAGCTCGCAGCGTCAACAGGTCCGGCGCACCGGGTCCCGCGCCCACCAGGTATACGGTCCCGCTATTCATGCGATCAACCCCGCGGCGACAGTGTTGTTGCTCGATTCGTCGATGAGTATGAAGCTGCCGGTCGCGCGGTTGTCAGCGTAGCGATCGGCGAACACGGGTTGCGCGAGCGTCAGCGCAACATTGCCGATGTCGTTCATGGCCAACGTTTCCAGCGCAGGTTCCCGTTGCTGCGTCGATACGTTCCAGCGATGATCGATGCGATCGATGCGCGCGCGGACTTCGCGCGTGGTGTGTCGCAGCAGATACTTGCGCCGCGGGTCGAACGCGGTCTCCGATAGCCAGCAGATCGTGGCATCGACCGCGGTGGTCGTCCCGGGCGTCGAATATTCGCGCACCAGCATGTCCCCGCGACCGATGTCGAGTTCGTCGTCCAGCGTCAGCGTGATGCCGGCGTGTAAGCCGGCACTCTCCTGTGTTCCATCCGTGCCGCGGATCTCGCGCACACGCGTCGTGCGGCCGGAGGGCAGGGCGGTGACTCGATCGCCGACGGCGATCGACCCTGACTCGACGCGGCCCATATAGCCCCGGGCCCCACCCGCGATGGGACGCGCCACGTACTGCACCGGAAAGCGCAACGGGGCGTCGGCAAGCGTCTGCGCGACGTCGACCGTCTCCAGGATCTGCAGCAACGTCGGGCCCTGGTACCAGTCGAGGTTCGGACCGCGATCGACGATCATGTCACCCGCCAGTGCCGACATGGGCACGAAGCGCGCACCGCCGATCCCGGTGCGCTCCGCAAAGGCGCCGAAATCACGCACGATGCGATCGAACACCGGCTGCGCGTAACCGACCAGATCCATCTTGTTGACCGCGACCACAAGATGCTGGATGCCGAGCAGGTGCGCCAGCGTCGCGTGGCGGCGCGTCTGCGTCACGATGCCATGGCGCGCATCGACCAGCAGGATCGCGAGATGCGCGGTACTCGCCGCAGTCACCATGTTGCGCGTGTATTGCTCGTGACCCGGGGCGTCGGCGATGATGAACTTGCGCAGCGCGGTGGCGAAATAGCGGTAGGCCACATCGATCGTGATGCCTTGTTCGCGTTCCGCCGTGAGCCCGTCGGTCAGCAGCGACAAATCGAGCGTCTGACCCCGGTGACGTGAGGTGCGCTCGATGGCGGCGAGCTGGTCGGCGAGGATGGCCTGCGTGTCGTACAGCAGGCGACCTATCAGGGTGCTCTTGCCGTCGTCCACGCTGCCCGCGGTAAGCAACCGCAGCACGCCATGGTCCAGCACGTCGACTTTTTCCATGACTGACATCAGAAGTAGCCTTCCTTCTTGCGCAATTCCATCGAGGCGTCGTTGGTCTGATCGTCGAGGCGCGTCGCCCCGCGTTCGGTGATCGTCGCGCCCGCCGTCTCGGCGATGATCGCGTCGACCGTTGCCGCCTCCGATGCGACCGGCGCCGTGCAGGTGATGTCGCCCACGGTCCGGAAGCGGACCGAGACCTCGACTACCGCTTCGCCCTCGCGCGGCGGGGTGAGATCGGTCACGGGGACCAATGAGCCGCCACGACGCACCACGGGCCGCCGATGCGCGAGATAGAGCGACGGTACTTCGAGCTGTTCGCGTGCGATGTACTGCCAGATGTCGAGCTCGGTCCAGTTGCTGATCGGAAAGACACGGACGTTCTCTCCCGCGTGGACGCGGGCGTTGTACAGATTCCAGAGCTCCGGCCGCTGGTTGCGCGGGTCCCATTGCCCGAAGCTGTCCCGGAACGAGAAAATCCGCTCCTTCGCGCGCGCCTTTTCCTCGTCCCGGCGCGCACCGCCGATGCAGGCGTCGAATCCGAACTCGGCGATCGCGTCGAGCAAGGTGACCGACTGATGGCGATTGCGACTTTCGTCCGGATGGCGCAGCACGACGCGACCGTTGGCGATCGAATCCTCGACCGAGCGCACGATCAGGCGCTCGCCGAGTTGTTTGGCGCGATAGTCGCGAAACGCGATGACTTCAGGGAAGTTGTGGCCGGTGTCGATGTGCAGGAGCGGAAACGGAAAGGCCCAGGGCCGAAAGGCCTTTTCTGCCAATCGAAGCAATACCAGCGAATCCTTGCCCCCGGAGAACAGCAACGCCGGCGCACGGCACTGACCGGCGACCTCGCGCAGGATGTGAATGGCCTCGGATTCGAGCCATCCGAGATGGTCCGCGTCGGCGACCCGTTGCGTGGCAGGCTGACCGTCCAATGTCCGGACATCCAGCTCCGGTTCGAGAAATGCCGCGTCCGTCATACCTGTTCCTTCGCTGCCTCGACACGCACGGCGATGCCTAGCGGCCGCCGATGGATCCCACACTCCTTGTGCTCCGGCTGTTCCCACCACCAGCGTCCGGCGCGAATGTCTTCACCCGGTTCGATCGCGCGTGTGCACGGCGCGCAACCGATGCTGGGATAGCCTCGATCGTGCAACGGGTTGTAGGGAACACCGTGCGCGCGCAAGTACTGCCAGACTTCGGCGTCGCTCCAGTCGGCAAGCGGATTGAATTTCCACAATCCATGCGCCTGATCGAATTCCTCGATCGGCACAGCGGTTCGCGTCGTCGATTGCGTACGGCGCAGTCCGGTGATCCAGGCACCGCTGCCTGACAATGCGCGCACGAGCGGCGCGGTCTTGCGGATCGCGCAGCAGTGCTGGCGCAGTTCGACGCTGCGATAGAAAGCATTGGTGCCGTGCTCGCGAACGAAGGCTTCCAGTGCGTGGTGGTCGGGGTAGAACACGTCGATCGGCAGCTGATAGTGTTCGCGTACACGGTCAATCAAAGTGTACGTTTCGGCTGGAAGTCGTCCGGTGTCGAGTGTGAAAACGCGGATGGGCAGAGCGTGACGCGCGATCATGTCCGTCAACACCATGTCCTCGGCGCCAAAGCTGCTCGCAAGGGCCGGCGACGCATGGCGCGTCGAGATTCGATGGAGCAGGGCGAGTACCTGCGCGCTCTGGCGCTCGCGATTCATCGCA
This sequence comes from uncultured beta proteobacterium, assembly GCA_963726935.1. Lineage (GTDB taxonomy): Bacteria > Pseudomonadota > Gammaproteobacteria > Burkholderiales > Casimicrobiaceae > PALSA-1003. The sequence goes on along the minus strand of CAVSEH010000029.1, from coordinate 115,964 downwards.
GCATTCATGCGGGCGTCGCGCCGCTGACGCGTGTGTCGCGCCGCCGGAACAGCGGCACCGGCTGATTGACCGTCGCTTGATAGTTGTCGCTGAAGTCCGCGAGACCCTTGAGCGCGTCGGCGAGGTCGCGATCCGCGCGCAGGGCAAAAGCACTGAAGCCACACGCGCGCAGGTAGTAGAGCTGGTCGCGCAGGACGTCGCCGATCGCGCGCAATTCACCCTTGAAGCCATATTTCTCGCGCAGCAGGCGACCGATCGAATAGCCGCGGCCATCGGTGAACTGCGGGAAATCGACCGCGACCAGCGGCAGCACGCCGACGTCGTTGGCGAGCGCCGCGGGATCTTCGTTTGGGGCAACCCACACGCCGACATCGCCGCGACCGGACAATGCGTCGCGTTGCTCCCGCCAAAAAGCGAGCGGTACGATCACCGGGGCGTTCGCGGGAATCGACGCGAATTGCGCGGCATCGCGGATCAGGATCCAGCGATCGTCGATAATCGCACCGTCCTTAATGAGCTGCGGCATAGACACGCTCCTTGAAAGGACTGATGCCGAGACGGCGCACCGTGTCGATGAATCGCTCGTCATCGTGGCGGTGCTCGACATAAACGTCGACCAGTCGTTCCACGACATCGGGCATCTCTTGCGCGGCGAACGACGGTCCGATCACTTTGCCCAGCGAGGCCTGCATGCCCTGGTCGCCGCCGATCGAGACCTGGTACCACTCCTCGCCGTTCTTATCGACGCCGAGGACGCCGATGTTGCCGACATGGTGATGACCGCACGCATTCATGCAGCCGGAAATGTTGAGCGCGATGTCGCCGAGGTCGTACAGATAGTCGAGATCGTCGAAGCGGCGCTGGATCGCTTCCGCGATCGGGATCGACTTGGCGTTCGCGAGCGAGCAGAAGTCGCCCCCCGGGCAGCAGATGATGTCCGTCAACAGGCCGATGTTCGGTGTGGCGAAGCCGAGCTCCTTCAGCTCGCCCCACAGTGCCAGTAGCGCTTCCTGCCTGACATCGGAGAAGATCAGGTTCTGTTCATGCGATACGCGCAACTCACCGAAGCTGTATGCATCGGCGAGATCCGCGACGGCGTCCATCTGGTCGGAAGTCGCATCGCCGGGAGGCACGCCCGTCTTCTTCAGCGACAGCGTGACTGCCGCGTAGCCCGGGACCTTGTGCGGGAAGACGTTGCGCTTCACCCAGTTGGCGAACGCGCGATTGTCCGCGACGGCCGAGCGGAACCCGACATCGTCCCCCGGAAGCGCAGTGTATGCCGGCGGCTCGAAAAACGAAGCCAGCCGTGCGATTTCCGCGTCGGTGACCGTCTGCGGACCGTCTTTGAGGCGTTCCCAATCCGTCTCAACATGCGCGCGAAACACGTCGAGCGTCATCTCCTTGACCAGGATCTTGATCCGGGCCTTGTACTTGTTGTCGCGGCGTCCGAAGCGGTTGTAGACGCGCATGATCGCGTCGAAATAGTTGAGCACCTCTGCACGGGGCACGAATTCGCGGATCACGTGCCCGACGATCGGCGTGCGTCCCAGGCCGCCGCCAACCAGGACCCGGAAGCCGATCTCACCCGCGTCGTTGCGTACGGCGTGAACACCGATGTCGTGCACCAGCGTTGCCGCCCGGTCGATGGTCGAGCCTGACACGGCGATCTTGAACTTGCGCGGCAGATACGCGAATTCTGGGTGGAACGTCGACCACTGCCGAAACAGCTCGCAGTACGGCCGCGGGTCGAGCAACTCATCCTTCGCGATACCGGCGAAATGGTCCGTCGTGATATTGCGGATGCAATTGCCGCTCGTCTGGATCGCATGCATTTCCACGCGCGCCAGCTCGGCCAGGATGTCCGGCACGTCTTCGAGCCGCGGCCAGTTGAACTGGATGTTCTGTCGCGTGGTGAAGTGGCCGTAGCCTCTGTCATACTTCCTGCCGATGTGCGCGAGAGTCCGCAACTGGGTCGACGACAAAAGGCCGTACGGGACAGCTATGCGCAGCATCGGTGCGTACCGCTGAATATAAAGACCGTTTTGCAGACGCAGGGGCCGGAACTCGTCTTCCGTCAGTTCACCGGCCAGAAAGCGGCGCGTCTGATCCCGAAACTGGGCGACGCGCTCATCGACGAAGCGCTGGTCGTATTGGTCGTAGCGGTACATGCCGGCAAGGTTACCGGCGGGGCTATATTCGGAGAAGGAATGCCTGGTCATGTGCTGATAGCTGTGCGCTATATAGGACCCTTCAGCCTTTGAGACAGGGGTTGATCCTCTTCGCGCACGGTGCTCGCGACCCTCGCTGGGCCGAACCCTTCGAACGGCTTCGGCAAAAGGTTCAGGTGGCGCGGCCCGGGCTGCTGGTCGCCCTTGCGTATTTGGAGCTGATGGCACCGGACCTCGGGACCGCGGTCGACCAGATGGTGGCCTCGGGCTGCACGCAATTGCGTGTCGTCCCGGTATTCCTCGGGCAGGGCGGACATGTGCGGCGCGACCTGCCGGAACTGGTCGAGCGTGCTGCCGCACGCCATGCAGGATTGACCATCGAGTTGGCGCTGCCGCTGGGCGAGAGCGACGCCGTCCTCGACCGGATGGCCGCCGTCTGCATCGACGGCATTCCAGGATAGTCGAACACGATGCACGTCGTCGTCCTTGGCGCCGGCGTGGTCGGCCTCACCACCGCCTACTACCTGACCCAGGACGGGCATCGCGTCACTGTCATCGATCGCAACGATGGCGTCGCGCTGGAGACAAGCTTCGCCAACGGCGCCCAACTCTCGTACAGCTACGTGGCGCCGCTCGCCGGACCCGGCGTGCTCCCGAAGATCCCGCCCTGGCTGCTCCGGCGCGACTCCCCGCTTCGTTTCTACCCGAAGTTCGATCCAGACCAGTGGCGCTGGCTGCTCGAGTTCGTCCTTGCATGCAACCGGACGCAAAGCGACCTGACGACGCGCAGGCTGCTCGCGCTGTCTTTCTACAGTCGCCGCCTGATGCATGCTTTCCTGGACAGCGAGCAGATCGAATTCGGTCACGCCACCAACGGCAAGCTGGTCGTTTTTTCGGACGCGGCCGGTTTCGAGAGCGCGCGGCGGCTGGTCGATTACCAGCGCTCGCTCGGCTGTGAGCAGGACGCGCTCGAGCGAACTGCATGCCTCGACATGGAGCCCGCCTTTCGGGAAGCCGGGTCGCGCCTCGGCGCCAGGCTGGTCGGCGGGATATACACGCGCAGCGAGGAGGTCGGCGATTGCTATCGCTTCTGCGTCGGTCTCGAGCGACGACTGGTCCAGCTCGGTGTGACTTTTGCCCTCGGGACCGAAATACGGGCCTTGCATTGCGAAGCGGGACGCATCACCCATGTCGTCACCGATGCAGCTGACATCGATGGCGACGCATTTGTCGTCGCCTTGGGGACGCAAGCGCCGTGGCTGACGCGTCCCCTTGGCATTCGGGTTCCCGTGTATCCGCTGAAAGGCTACAGCCTGACACTGCCAGTTCTTGGTGCCGCGCCGAATGCGAGCATTACCGACTTCAAGCGCAAGGTGGTCTATGCGCCGTTACAGGGACCGGGCGGTCCTCTGTTGCGAGTGGCCGGAATGGCGGACATCGCGGGGCATTCGACCCGCGCCGACCCGGTGCGTCTGGCTCAATTGGTCACTGAGGTCCGGCAGAGTTTTCCGCGCGCGACGGACTTCGCCCGACCGCTGGCAGAAATGCAGCCGTGGTGCGGATTGCGTCCCGCGACGCCGAAGGGAACGCCGGTGCTTGGCGGGACTCGCCGTTCCCAACCTGTACCTGAACTGTGGACAGGGAGCCCTCGGTTGGACGCTTGCGCTCGCGAGCGGAAGAGTGGTGGCGGACACGATCGAGGGCAAGAAGCCGGAAATCCCCAGCGACGGATTTGCCATCGCAGGCTGAGTTTTGCGGCTTTCCGTGAGCCTAGCGCTGCCCGGCACTTAACCTAATTGTCATATGACAATCAGTTGATGGAACGTGCGTAATCTATTGTTATAGGAACGATATTAACGCTTCGGAGTGGTCCATTCGAAGTGCTCATGCTGCCATTCCATGGCACCATTGGCAGACCTTCCGCGGAGCCACCGATGTCGCGCGCAGAGCGTCTGCTCCAACTCGTCCAAATTCTCCGCCGTCATCGGCGCCCGGTAAGTGGCGCTGTCCTGGCCGGCGAGCTCAACGTCAGCCTGCGAACGCTGTACCGCGACATCGCGAGCCTGCAATCTCAGGGCGCCACCAGACGCACAGTCTGGCCCATCGCGCTGGCATTTTTCGATCGGGCGCGGGTCGTGGTGGCCTGGTGCGAATGGCGCCGGGCATTTCGGCACTTCCGGGCGGATCGCATCGCGGGATTGGTTCTGACGGAAGAGCGTTATCCACGGCGGCGTGAGGCGATGCTGCGCGAATGGCGCGAAGCCGAGGGAATTGCCACGAAGTAGGTGTATTCACTGCTGACAGAAATTGACACGAGCTCCGGATATTCTCCTGGGGCGCACTCCAGCGCCCGACAGGAGCAAGTCATGTCCGACCCGAATTTTGTCATCCTTTACGTCAATAACCCGCCGTCAAGCGCTGATTTTTATACGAAGTTACTCGGCAAACCGCCTATTGAAACATCCGCGACGTTCGCCATGTTCGCGCTCGATTCGGGCGTGATGATGGGTCTGTGGTCTCGGCATACTGTCGAACCCGCTGCAGCCGCGATGCCTGCGTCGAGCGAGATCGCGTTCTCGGTGGCGGACCGATCCGAGGTGGACGCGAAGTACCGTGAATGGACGACCCGAGGATTGCGCATCGCCCAAGCACCGACGGCGATGGATTTCGGTCACACGTTCGTCGCGCTCGATCCGGATGGGCACCGGCTGCGCGTCTTTGCGCCCAATCCTTAAGCCAAGGCGGCCTTGACGCGTTCCGGATTCAGCGGCAAATCCCGGATTCTGCGACCGGTTGCGTTGTAAAAGGCATTGCCGATCGCCGCTGCGGCGGGGCCCTGCGCACCTTCGCCAACCCCAAGGGGGCGTTCGTCCGGCCGATTGATGAGCGCGACCTCGACCGAGGGGACATCCGGAAAGCGGAGGATCGGATAGTCCGCCCACGAACGCGTCAGCATGCGGGTCCGGTCGAAATTGACCACTTCACGCAGGGTCCAGCTCGATGACTGAATGATTCCGCCTTCGATCTGATTGCGAAATCCGTTGGGGTTGATGATGAGTCCCGCATCGGCGACCGCCACGGCGCGCTCGACCCGTACTGCGCCGTCGGCGGGATCGACCGCGACGTCGACGATCACCGCACAATAGACCGCAAGATTCTTGTACTTCGCAAAGCCAATCCCGCGCCCGCGGCGGCCATCGCCCCTGGCGCCGGGCTGCCATCCGGCCTTGGTGGCCACCGCTTCGATCACGGCCTTGGCGCGCGGGTCGTCGAGATGCTTCAGCCGGAACTCGACGGGGTCGGTTCCGGCCAACGCCGCGGCCTCGTCCATGAACGATTCGAGCGCGAAAACATTCGCGTAGGCACCAAGCGTACGCAGCGCGGAAACGCGCACCGGCATGTCCGGCAACAGGTGGTTGATCGTCTTCTGCTGCGGGAAAACATAAAGCGGTATGGCATTGCGATCGCTGCCGCCGGACGGCTGCGGAATGTTGCGCGCAGCGCCCGGCGCGAGCGGTTCGCGCATGTACCACGATGCGAGCAGATTGCAGCCATCCGGATCGCCGGGTCGCGTGCTGTGGGTGTGACTCCACAGCTCGTGCTGCCAGTCGACAATCCTGCCGTTGGCGTCCAGCGCAGCGCGAAGGTCGATCGCCATGGCCGAACCATAAGGCTCCCAGGCGAATTCGTCCTCCCTCATCCATTGAAGCTTGACCGGGCGGCCCGGCAATGCGCGCGCGAGCAGGGCGGCATCGAGCGCTACGTCGTCGGCGCCGTTGTGACCGTAACAGCCAGAGCCTTCGCGGTGCGTGACCGCAACATCCTTGACCGGGACGCGCAGCGCCTTCGCAAGGTCGGCGCGCAGCGGAAACACGCCCTGGGTATGGCTCCAGACGTGCAGGCGTCCGTCCTGCCACTGCGCCACCGCGCACGACGGTCCGATCGATCCATGTGCCTGGAACGGGCGGGTGTAGTGCGCCGCAAGTTTCTTGATGCCCGTCGCGGCGGCCGCGCTGTCGGATTTTTCGCCGACGACGGAATCCTGCGACCGCTGGGCCTTCATATGTTCGAACAGGGCGGCCCCGCTGGGGGGCAGTTGCGCGGTCTCGCGCCACTGCGCCGACTTGCGCAGGGCCGTCATGGCGGCGATGGCCTGTTCTTCGCGCAGCGCGGCGACGGCGAGAAAATCGCCGTCGCGCACCACCCCGACGACGCCGGGCATGCGGCGCGCAGCCGCGTCCCCGACCGAGATCAGGTGCGCCCCCGGCGATGGCGGCCGCACCACGCGACCGAATACCATGTTGGGCAGGCGCATGTCCTGCACGTAGGCCGCACCCCCGGTAACCTTGGCCGGAATGTCGCGACGCTGGACCTCGCGGCCGATGATGCGGTGCTGCGCGGACGGCTTGGGACGCGCCTTGGCGGTCGCTTCGCGTTTCAACAGGCCATCGTTGGCGAAGTCCCAATAGGCAGCACGGGCACCGGATATAGTGGTAACGGTGCCGTCGTCGACCTTGAGTTCGGCCACCGGAGCATCGAGCTTCGCTGCGACGGCGCGCAGCAGGATGTCACGCGCCTCCGCGGCGGCGAAGCGAAGAGCCGTACCGCTGTCCTGAATCGACAAGCTTCCCGAAGTCACGCCCTCGTTCGGCGTGCGCTCGGTATCGCCGGAAATCATTTCGATGCGCGCGTAGTCGACATCGAGCTCGTCGGCAACGATTTGCGCCAGCGCCGTGAGAATTCCCTGACCCAACTCCACCTTGCCCGTGAACACCGTCACGCTGGCGTTAGGATTGATGGCGATCCACCCGTCAAGCATGCGATTGTTTTGCAGGCTGCCGGGCAGGGCAGGGACCTGGGTTGGTTGCTGCGCGTAGGGATCGCTCGCGCGCACCAGTGTGAACCCCACGACGATGACCGCGCCCTGCTTCAGGAAGCGCCGGCGCGAACTGTCGACCATCGCAGCAGTCATCACGCCATGTCTCCGGCTGCCCGCTGGATCGCCCGGATGATGCGCCCGTGCGTGCCGCAGCGACACAGATTCCCCGCCAAAGCGGCGCGGATCTCGCCTTCACTAGGATGCTTGTTCGTATCGAGCAAGGCCGAGGCCGACATGATCATGCCCGCGATGCAGAAGCCGCACTGCGCCGCCTGCTCCTCGATGAACGCCTTTTGCAGTGCGCTCAAGCGGTCCTGGTTGCCGAGACCTTCGAGGGTGACCACCGCGTGGCCGGCGACTGCCGATGCAGGGGTGACGCATGAGCGCACCGGCCTGCCGTCAACCAGAACCGTGCACGCACCGCACTGCGCCGCGCCACAACCATACTTGGCGGCGTTGAGGGCAAAGTCATTCCGCAGGATATACAGCAGGGGTGTATCCGGAGCGGCGCCGGATGCCGTGCGCAGTTGCCCGTTGACCTTGATGCTGATGCTCAACGTTGCCTCTTGTTCCTTGTCTGCACCTCAAATATTAAACGCTCGGAGGGATGGGTGGGGCGCCTTTGTGCGCCGTGTCCGGCGGCAATCGAGTCTGAAAATTTCAGAGATGTAAGCTATTGATTTTAGCGGTGCAATCTTTTGAGCGAAACGCGTAGGCGGCTCGAAAGACGAACAAGGGCGTTTGACCAGTCCTGGCAGAGTTGTCAGACTTTGCCACTGACGCGCGCTAGCGGGAGCCTGCATGGGCATTTCGATGTCACGGCGTGATTTCTTCAAGACCGGCGTCGTCGCGGGCATATCGATTCACGTCAGTATGTTCGGATCGCCGGCCTCGAGCACGCTCGTCGATAGTGGCGAACCGGCGCCCGCGGACTGGTTGAGCGAAAAAGACGCACCCCGGTTCCGTGTCGACGCGATCCAGAAGGTCACAGGCGCCAAGACTTTTACCCGCGATTTCCGCGCGCGAGACCTTCCCGGCTGGCCGAAGGAGCAAAGCCATGCGTTCCTGCTTCGGGTTCGACACGCCGACCGAACCTTCGAAGGCCTCGATCTCTCGAGGCTCGGTGCTGATCTGCAGCCTGATCGGCTGGTGCTCGCCGAAGATCTCCAGCGCGACGGTGTCAGCATGCCGCATGCCGACTTCTACGGTGAATGGTTCTTCGTCCCCAAGGGAAAGACGCCACACCTGCTCGGCGAACCGGTCGCGCTGCTGATTTACAAAGATTTTGATCGATTCGACGCGGCCAAGCGACGGATCCAGTTCGACGAGGCGGTCGTCCGCTATGGCGCGGTAACGGCACCGAACCCGCCGCCGAACTACGGCGCCGCGCGCTATGTGCGCATCGAGGGAGCGATCCCGGATGCGCCGGACGAATACTCGCCGATCAAGGACACGATCATTTTTGCGGGATTCAAGGGCGAGCAACCGCAGTGGCCGCCGCCGTCGCCCACAGGCGATCCGATGGCCCGCGGCATGGCCGCTGCTGCACGCATCGAAAGGGATTTCGCCGCAGCCGGCGACGACGCGCTGGTCCTGCGCCGTTCCTACACTTCCCAGTCCATCGACGCGTCCGCGATGGAGGCAGACAACGGCAATGTCTGGTACGACGCGGCAACGCAGACGTTGAGCATGATTATCGCGACGCAATCGCCGTTCGAGGTTGCGCAGCACGCGGCAGAGATGTTGTCGAAGTCAAAATTCCTCGCAAAGAAAGTCGATCTGAAGTGTGGTTACACAGTCGGCTACGGCACCAAGGACCACGCGGTGTTTCCGTTCTTCGGGGTGCTCGCAGGGCTGTACGGTGAGGGTCGGCCGGTTCGCCTCGCCAACGACCGCTTCGAACAATTCCAAATGGGTATGAAGCGCCATGCATTCTGGATGAAATACGCGCTGCTCGTCGATCGCAAGACGCACCGGTTTCGCGCCATGACCGGCGAATTGAAGTGTGACGGCGGCGGACGCGCGAACTATTCGTTTGTCGTCGGCATGGTCGGCGCGACCGCGGCTCAATCGATCTACTATCTGCCGCGAAGCGACTTCTCGATTGCCGCGCTCGCATCGCGCGCTGTCGAAGCAGGCTCGACGCGCGGGTTCGGCACGCTGCAGACGATGTCGGCGACGGAGATGCTGGTGGACGAAGCCGCGCAAGCGCTCAAGATCGACGCCATCGATCTGCGTCTGAAGAACGTCTTTCTCACCGGCATGAAAAATACACAAGGCGCGATACCGATCGGTGCCTTGCGTAATGACGAGATCCTCAAACGGGCGAAAGCGCATCCGCTTTGGGCAGATCGCGAGACACGCAAGGCGAAGTACGATTCGACCAACCCGGGCAAGCGTTATGGCGTCGGCTTTGCCCACGTGCAAAAGGATTACGGCACGGGAGGCGAATCCGCCATCGCAACGCTGGAAGTGGATCGCCAGGGGCGCGTTACGCTACGTCACGTAGCGACCGAAATCGGGCCAGGCGTCACGACGTCGCAGCCGATAATTGCCGGGCGCATCCTGGGCCGCGTACCCGATCGCACGTTCTATGGCGTGGTTGAATGGCCCGAGATGCCACTCACCGCGAGCGAGCAGCAGTTCACGATGTCGCAGGCGATGGAAGACAAGCTCAAGAAGAACCCGCGCTGGACCCCGTCATTCACCTCGCCGATGAGCGCATCGAACAGCGCCTTTTTCCTCAGCCATGCCACGCGTGAGTCGGCCCGCGCGCTGGTACGCTTCGGCCTCTGGCCTGCCGCGTTGCTCCTGTGGGGACGGAGCGTAGCGGCGGCCGCGCCTCTCGGGCCGCAGGACCTGCGTGTCGTTGATGGCAAACTCGTCGCCGGGACGCTCGAACCGCTCTCGTTCGCGCGCGTCGCCGCCAAGGCGCATGAGCTGGGACTCGTCACCGGGGTCAGCGTGCATGCGTTCAATCGCTGGGAGTGGGCGGAAGCGGAGTTCGATGTTCCCGATGCCGGGCGACTGCGGCTGCCCGTCGACGCGCTAGCGGTCAAGTATGGCGACGGTGCCCCGGCGGCACGCAAGGCGCTGATGAAAAACGGCGGCTATCACTTCATCGACCGGGCCGCGGTTTTTTACCCGCCGACGCAGCTGAACAATGCCGGTGTTCGCTACTACGCGCCGATTGCGACGCTGGTCGAAGTGGCGGTCAACATCGGAACGGGTAAGGTCGATGTGATGTCGCACCACTCGATTCTCGACCCGGGGCCACCGATCGTCGCGCAACTGGTCTCGGGTCAGGTGCAGGGCGGAATCGCCATGGGAATCGGCCACGCACTGCACGAGTACCTGCCGCTGTATGAAGACGGACCCGGCAACGGGACATGGAACTGGAATCGCTACCAACTGCCGCGCGGCGGTGACGTGGCTGTCTGGCATCAGAGCGCGGAGTCGCTCGAACCGAAATCGCCGGCCGACCTGCCGAAGGGGATGGCGGAGGTTACGATGATCGCCGTGGTGCCGGCCATTGCCAATGCCGTCCACCACGCCATCGGCGTGCGTTTCTACGATTTTCCGATTACCCCCGACAAGATCAAGGCAGCCCTGCCGTGACCATTGCCACGCGCGCGTTGTCGCTCACCGTCAATGGCAAGGCGGTGGGGCCGGTTCAGGTGCCGGAAACGACGATGATGATCGATTTCCTTCATGAGTACCTGAACCTTACCGGCTCGCGCATGGGGTGCGGCATCGGGGTTTGTCATGCATGTACGGTCATCATCGATCATCCTGATGGACGGTCGGAGGAGTGGCGCACCTGCATTACGGGCGCACATTTCTTTGCCGGCAAGTCCGTGCGCACGATCGAAGGTCATGCGCAGCGCAATGAGCAAGGCGAAGTCGTGAAGCTCAGTCCGGTGCAGCAGGCGTTCATCGAGAATTTCGCCTTTCAGTGTGGCTACTGCACGCCGGGCTTTGTCACCGGTGCGACGGTACTGCTCGAGGAGCTCAAGCGCCGGCCCGTCGCACGGCAGGATCTCGAACGCGTCATTCACGCAGCGCTCGACCGCCATATCTGCCGTTGCACCGGCTACGTCCGCTACTACGAAGCGGTTCGCGAGGTCGCATTGGCGACGCCGGGTCTGGTGAAAGGCTGAACGGTGCGGCGCTGGGTCGGCGCCATCGTTGTGTTCGCCGCTCTCGGCGCGCTTGCGTTTGCCGCGCTGCACTTCGGCGTCCTCGAGCGTTCGGTGGCGGCCGCCGACCTGGACGCGCCCCTATCGTCGGAAGCGTTGGGCAAGCTCGCGCCGAAGGGCCGCTACCTCGTCGTCGCCGCGGACTGCTATGCCTGCCATACGTATCGAGACGGGCCGCCGTGGGCCGGCGGTCTGCCATTCGAGACGCCGTTCGGAACGATCCACGCGACCAACATCACGCCGGACCCGGAAAACGGAATCGGCAAGTGGACGCGGCGCGATTTTCATCGAGCGCTGCGCGATGGAATCGCCCCGGGAGGCAGACACCTGTACCCGGCCATGCCCTACGCGTCGTATCGTGACTTGACTGCCGAGGATGTGGACGCCATCTACGCCTACCTCATGACGCGTGAACCGGTAACTCGACCCAACGTTTCGAACGATCTGCATTTCCCGATGAACATCCGCGCGCTCGTCGGGGTGTGGAACATTGTCGCGCTGCGGGCCCCCGAGCAGCCGGATGCGGCGAAGTCGACAGCATGGAACCGTGGGCGCTATCTCACGGACGCGCTCGGCCATTGCGGCGAGTGCCACACACCTCGCAATTTCATGATGGCGATGCAGCGCGACCGCTACCTCCAGGGCGCTATTATCGAGGGCGTCGAAGCGCCTGACATTACGCGTGACACGCTCGCGCTGGTCGGATTCGAGCCCGAGGGCCTTGCGCGCTTCATGCGTCTCGGCGTGTCGTCCGTAGGATCGATGACGGGCCCGATGTTCGAAGTCGTGCATTTCTCGACGCAGTATCTGGACGACGCGGACCTGGCAGCGATGGCAACCTACCTGCTCGGTGAGCCGCCACCGCCTGTGAAGGCGATCGTGCCGGCGCAGGTCAGCGCGAAGATCAGCGAGTCGGGTCAACGCACCTATTTCGCGCTATGCGCCGGCTGCCACGGCATCGAAGGGCAGGGTGTGCCTCACGTTTCGGTGCCGATGCGAACGAATTCGTCGTTGCGTTTGCCGAGCGCGCGGGGATTCCTCGCGCCGGTGATGGACGGTATCGCCCAACAGGATTTTCCGGGACTGGAGCGCATGCAAGCGATGCCCGGTTTCGCCGCAAACCTGAGCGATCAGGAGATCGCTGATCTTGCGACATGGGCGCGCGCGATTTGGGGCGGGCAGGGTATCGAGGTCACTGCAGCAGCGGTCGCGCAGCTTCGGCGTTCCAATTGAAGGCTTCCACGCCGTATGTCCCATGTCCGTAAGCTTCCCCGTCAAGGTGACACTCATGGAGTCCGGGCTTTGTGTTTGCTCCATGACACTTAGTGGCGATAACGCTTCACACGAACTTTGAAGTCCATCGCCGGGCCAGGCGTTGGCGCGGTCTTGGTCTTGAGCACGTAGTCGGGCGATTCCAATTCCAGATCGAGCTTGTGGAACACACGGGCCAACGACAGTGCCATCTGCACTTCGGCGAGGCTCTTGCCCAAGCAAGTGTGCGGGCCGCGGCCGTAAGGTGAGTACACGCCAGGCTGCAGATGCTCAGCGCGCGGTTTCTGATAACGGTCGATGTCGAAGGTCTTGGCCCTGGGCCAGTATTCATCCATGAAGTGCGGCACGCTGGTGCCGACGTAGATCATCTCGCCCGCATAAATCTGATGGCCTTCGAACACGAAGTCTTTGTTGGCGGTGCGCATCTGTGCGACGGCGATCGGGTAGAGACGCATGGTTTCCATGATTGCGCCGTTGAGTGCGGGCAGCTTCTTGAGCAGATCTTCTTCGTCCACTTCGCCAGCTGCGAACAGCTCATCCACTTCCTTTAGCACGCGTGCTTTGACTTCCGGATGCTTGAGCACCGAATAGACGGCGGCGGAGGTAGTGTTGGCGACGGTGTCGAGGCCTGCAACATAGGGACCAGTCAGAGACACGATGAGATCGCTCTCAGGCATCTTCTCTGGCGTTTCGATGTGCGCGGCCATGATGTCGTCGATCAGGTTGCGATCTTCCGGCCTGGTCGAGGCATAACGCGCTTTGGCGTCCTTGATCATCTTGTAGCCCAGCTCCATGACCTTGCCCTTGGCTTTCTTGTATGCAGGGCGTTTTAGCAAAATCCTGGGGCGTTGACGGGTGACCAACACGTTGAGGATGTAGATGATCGCGGTGCGGATGTCCTTCACATATTCCAGCGGCGCAGCGCCGGTGAGAATAGTGCCGAGCTGATCGACGACCATGTACTGCATGGCTTCAACAACAGGCACGTCCTTGCCCACCGGCCAGTCGCGCGTCAGCGAGCCGTCGGTGATCGCGACGAGTTCGTCGTAGCGGCCCCTTATCGATTCCTTGGAATAGCCATGGCGCATGATGTCGCGCAGTTCCTTGTGGCTGTCGCCGTCTTCACCGGTGAGCACGCGCTTGGCGCCGAACTCGCCCGTCAGGCCTTCCCAGAATTCTTTTGAGCGCAGGCAATCTTTGCCAGCGCGCGTGCCCATGAAGTTGGCGGCTTCAACGCCGGAGATCAGGACGTACTTCTCGCCGAGAATGCTGAGGCGACACACTGGACCGTAAGTGCGATAGCAGTGAACGAAAAAGTCCGCAGGCCCTTTGGCCATGCCGAAAAGGCTGCCCAGCCACGGCAGCCCGGGTACTTGAGGCGTCTTTTTCAGCGCAATGGTTTCTGTAGCAGCACTCACGGCGCACCCACTAACAATCGATATCTTGCCTGGGCATTGTCGAGCAGTTCGGAGAATGTTTTGATCGCGGAATCGACGAGTCTAGCCGCCGTTCCGGGCTTTACAAGGGCCGCCGATTTCTACCGGTAATCATCTGCCATTGCATTCTCCATGAGCTGCCGGGAAACGCAGAGTCGGGGATTTGGCGGTTGCAGGCGTAGGAGGGTCGGTTCGCAGATTCAGCTGTTCCAAGGGGCCGTAGGCATGGCCCGGCGGTCTATTATGACTACACTTAACATAATATACATTATGCGCAATACGGCCTGGATGCTTCTTCCCGCCATCTCGGTCGCCGCGACTCCCATGGCAACGTGATCGCAGCTACGAGCCTACGTCGGCCGACGCACCCGTACGTGCGCTGACTGCGAGTGCATCGAGCGTCAGTGCGATGTCAACTGGATTCGTCCGGCGTAGCCCCGACCCATTGATCCCAGCCGTGTCGAACGAGATCGTGGAACGACTCGGCCTCCGCCAGAAATCCGTTGCCCGAGGCGGTTTCAACAATCTCGCGCTGTGCATCCCAGCCGGTCCCGCGCTTGACCTCAAGGAGCGGCGGAAATGCTGCCGAGGTGTCGTTGAAGTATGTGGTGCTGATCGAACCTGCATCGCCTGCGATGAAGGCATGACGGTGCCTGGCTGTAGCGAAGCTGCAAGAGATTTGCGCCAGGAGGCCGCTCGAAAATTCAAGGGTCGCCAATGTCGTCAGATCCACCCCTGACTCGCCCCATCGCGAAATGGCATGCACGCGCGTTGGTTTGGTGCCGGCGATCGTCCGGACCAAGCTGACTGGATAGGAACCGGCATCCATCAGCGCCCCACCCGCAAGTCTGGGATTCATGCGGATATTCGCCGCGTCAGTCAGCGGGAATCCGAATGACGCTTGGATCAGCTGCAAGTTGCCGATGGCGTTGGCGGCCAGCAGTTCGCGCATCTTCAACGTTTGGGGTTGCGCGCGATAGGGGTATGCCTCGACGACATAGACGTCGTTGCCCCGTGCCGCTTCGAACACCGCGCGCGCCTCGGCCGCCGTTGCTGCTAGGGGCTTCTCGCAAAGCACATGCTTGCCCGCATGCGCGGCGCGGATCGCCCACGCCGCATGAAGGTTGTTGGGCAGAGGGACGTAGATTGCGTCGATTTCGGGGTCATCGAGCAACGCTTCATAAGTTGTGTGAACCGTCGCGATGCCGGTGTCCCGCGCGAACGCGGTCGCGCGTTCGACGTCCCGGCTTGCCACCGCGGCGACATGGACCTTGCCGGAAGCGCGCACTGCCTCCACGAACAGGCGAGCGATCTTTGCGGCCCCCAGGATTCCAATTCGCAGGGGGCTATCGGACGACAGATTCATTGCGGGCACTCCTGGGGTTGAGTCAGATTGAGCCATGGCACAGCCATGCACCGCGCGGTCGAGCTCATTTTGCCCCAACGAATCTCGAATTTGGGTCGTAACCGGAGCGCGGGAATTTCGACTCAGCTAAGCCACCAGTCTCCGGACACCATCTGCGCGACACAGTCCTGAATATGCGTGATCGTTGTCGCCTGAGCCGAGCGCCAATCACGTGCCAGCGCAAATGTCAGGAGCTTGCGATGCTCCTCCGCGACGGGCTCACCTCGAAAGACCGACGCCAGCATGAGGTAACGCAGGTACTTGTCATAGATTCCTGCGTGCATTTCAAGAAGAACGCGCGAGCCGCAGGCGGAAATGAGCGCGTTGTGGAATTCCCAATCGTATCGCCGGAGGACCTCCTCTTCAGACCGGTCTCCGGCCGCCATTCGCTTTTCAAGTGACGCCAGCTTGTGGTGTGCCGCAACGACCCTCCCCTCCCATTCCACATCGCCAGCCTCGAACGAACTTCGCAGCGCGTCGCATTCGAGAAGCTGGCGCATGGCGGCGACCTCGCGCAAATTGTCGGGCGAAATGGATGCGACTTCGAAACCGCGCGCGCCCTCGGCGGTGATGAGTCCTTCGGACGCCAAGCCGTTGAATATTTCCCGCAAAGTACTCACTGCCGAGCCATAGGCATCTCGCATTCGGTCCAGCGTCAATTTCTGGCCGGGCGCGAGGCGCCCGTAGACGATGTCGGCTCGGACGCGGCGGTACGTCATTTCACCTACGGGCGTACTTGGCACGGCGGCATGTCCCGATCCTTTGCGCCTGGCGACTACCCCCCGTTTGCCCAATGTCTTGGGAGGAGCTTCTCGGGACGGTCGATCGATCGAGTTTCTTCGCATCCTGCATTGCTCCGTTATTCAGTTGATGTTGCTATTGCCATATGAACATCATAATATCCTATCGTCGTTGGCACGGACAACAATTCTCGGCGGCGGGTGCGGTTGGCCCGTTACGCGTAACTCATACGGAGGAGTTCATGCAGACCAAGTTCACACGTCGTTCGGTGCTGGCTGCCGGTGCATCGATGCTGGCGCTCGGAGCACTACCGCACGCCCATGCGCAAGCGAAGACCAAGCTGCGTTTCAGCTCTGCATTCACTGAACAGGATTTGCGCGCCGACGCGTACAAGTCATTCGCCGCTGCAATCAAGGACGGCTACGACTTCGAGCCTTACTGGGGAAACACGCTATTCAAGCAGGGCACCGAACTCATCGCACTGCAACGAGGCAACCTCGAAATGGTCAACCTCGCGCCCGCAGACATATCGAAGCAGATTCCCGCGTGGTCGCTGATGACTTCCGCCTATCTGTTTCGCGACGCGGCCCACTTGAAGAAGACATTCAAGAGCGACGTTGGGCGAGAGTTCATCAAGATGGCGAAGGATCAACTCGGCATTCAGATCATCACGCCCGTCTACTTCGGCTCTCGCAACGTCAACCTGAAGCCCGACCGCCAGATCAAGACCCCCGCCGATATGGCTGGCATCAAACTGCGTATGCCGCCAGGAGAGTTCTGGCAGTTCTTGGGTGAGTCGATTGGTGCCAATCCGACGCCCGTTGCGTACGCCGAGGTCTACACGGCGCTGCAGTCAGGTGCCATCGACGGGCAGGACAATCCGCTGGTCGCCAGCAAGCTCATGAAGTTCTACGAGGTAACGACACAATTCGTCCTGACCGGCCACGTCATCGGGTATGACGTGATGACAATTACCAGCAAGGTGTGGGATGCGATGGCTCCCGCGCAACAAGCGGCATTCCAGGCCGCGGCCGAGAAGGCGATCGACGATTACGTCGTGAAGTTCAGCGCGCAGGAAAAGGAGGTCCTGGACTACTTCAAGGCGGAAGGCAAGAAGATCTACACGCCTGACCTCAACGCGTTCCGAACATTCGCGCAGAAAAAGTACCTCGACAAGTACGGCCAAGACTGGCCCAAGGGCGCGCTCGAACGAATCAACGCGCTGTAGGCGAGAGGCACGTAACCCCGTGTGTTGTGACCGGCATCACCGGCCATTGTTCGCAATGGCTGGTTGGCCGGCCGTGATCCGTCTGCAATAGTGCGTCTCCGCGCAGTCGATGGCCCCCATGGAACCTACGAAGCCGAGCAAGTCCCCGCGTACCCCTTCATGGCTGAGAAGACGGGCTGAGAACGTGATCGTTGCGCTGATCGCGATCATGTTCGTCTCCTTCCTTCTGCAAATTGCCTTTCGCTACTGTTGAACCGTCCGCTTGGGTGGACCGATGAGGTCACCGTGCTCTGCTGGGTGTGGCTGGTGCTCTGGGGGGCGGCGTTCATATTGTCAGACAAGGACGAGATCCGCTTCGACATTGTCTACGGGCTCGTCTCTGAACGAACTCGCCGTGCCTTCACGGTGATTTCGAGTCTGGCGTTGGTGCGTTCTGTTCGTCGTCTCGCTGCCGGCTTCCTGGAATTATGTGCTCTTCATGAAGCGTGAGAAGTCCGCCTATCTGGGAATGCGGTTCGACTATCTGTACTCCATCTACGTCATCTTTTCGGTCGCTTGCATTGTCAAGCACGGATGGATCGCCTGGAACGCGTTTCGTGGCCGGGAATCGCCCGAGGTGGACGTGCTCGAGGATGGGGAGCGGATCTGATGCCCAGCCATTTCACGCTGTGCATCATCGTCCTGATCGCGCTCGCGTTGTTCGGGTTGCCGATCGGCCTGTCGATGATTTGCGCGTCGGTGTTCTACCTGCTCGTGGCCGGTCTCGACCTTGGCACAGCGGGCGAGCAGATCCTGAACGGCCTTTTCAACAGCTACGTTCTGTTGGCGGTACCGCTATTCATCCTTGCCGCGGATTTGATGAACAGCGGGAGCTTGACGGACCGGCTTCTGAAATTCTGTCTTGTGCTTGTAGGCCGATTTCGCGGCGGGCTTGGCCACGTCAACGTTGTGGCGAACATCATCTTCGCGGGGATGTCCGGATCCGCCATTGCGGACGCCGTCGGTATTGGCCGCATCATCATCGGAATGATGACGCGCAATGGAAAGTATCCCATCGAGTACGCCGCCGCGATCACGGCTTCGGCCGCCATCATCGGACCGATCATTCCACCATCGATTCCGATGGTCGTGTATGCACTCGTCTCCGATACTTCAATCGGCTATCTCTTCCTTGGCGGAGTCATTCCGGGGCTGTTGCTCGGCGTGGCGTTCATGATCATGAACACGGTAATTGCCCGGCGCAGGAATTATCCCGTCGAGCCGCCGGTTCCCATGCGCGAGATTCCGCGCATTACCCTGGATGCGTTTCCCGCATTGATGCTGCCGGTCGTGCTGCTGTTCGGCATCTACGGCGGGGTAATGACGCCGACAGAGGGTGCCGCGGCGGCGGCGGCGTACGCGCTATTGGCATCGGCGCTGATCTACCGCTCGATCTCGCTCCGACAGCTGTACGCCATCCTGCTGTCGAGCGCGAAGTCGACTACGTCGGTGGGAATGCTGATCGCCGGGGCATTGGTCTTCAATTACGTGGTCACGATCGAAAACGTTCCTCTTTCAGTCCAGCGCTTCATCGCTACATTTCAGCTAACCCCCATCGGGTACCTGCTGCTCGTCAACGCGATACTGCTTGTGCTGGGGTGTCTGCTCGAGGGTACGACCATTCTCCTCGTTATCGTTCCGATTTTGATTCCAACGGCAAAGGCACTCGGTATCGATCTCGTGCATTTCGGGGTCGTGGTAGTCGTCAACATCATGATTGGACTGCTGACGCCCCCATTTGGACTGTTGCTCTTCGTCGTCGCGAACATGACCAAGAAGCCCCTGATGTCGATTGTCCGTGAAGCGACACCGTTCATTTTTGTTGCAATAGTCGTTCTGGCGATCATCACCCTCATTCCGCAAACTGTACTTTGGTTGCCCCGAGTCATGGGCTACAAGGGGTAAGCAACCCCGCATACTGGCCAATAATGAACACGACAAGCATCAAACCCATCTACGTCTTGAACGGCCCGAATCTCAACCGGTTGGGGCGGCGAGAGCCGGACATCTACGGCAAAGTGACGCTCGCGGAGATCGAAGCGCGCTGCAGAAGCGCAGCCGGCAATCGAGCCATCGAGTTTCGACAGACGAACAGCGAGTCGCAGCTGATCGATTGGATCCACGAGGCGATTGACCTTGGCAGCGGCATAGTCATCAATCCGGCCGCTTTCTCGTTTACGTCAATCGCGATTCTCGATGCCCTGAAGATGTTCTCCGGCCCGATTGTGGAACTGCATATTTCCAACATTCACCGGCGCGAGGAGCACTACCACCACTCCTACGTCTCGAAGATCGCTACTGCAGTTATTGCGGGCCTTGGGCCAGACGGATACGTTGTGGCCACGCGGGCAATTGTCGAAATGATTGACCGTAATCAGGCAGCTTAGTCCCGTTCTCGTGGTTGCGTTATCAAGGAAAGCCAGATGGCTCTACTTGGTAGCGCAGCAATGCTTCTCTGGTTCGACATCGTCCCGGAGCAGACTTCCGAACACGACGATTGGCACACGCGCGAACACTTTCCTGAAAGAGTCGGCATTCCCGGATTCATTCGGGCTCAGCGGTGGGTCGCCAGCTCGCCAGGTTCGCGATATTTCGTCATGTATGAGGTCGCGGACATCGGTGTGCTCTCCTCCGCAGCGTATTTGGAGCGGCTCAACAACCCGACGCCCTGGACGCGTCGGATGATGCCGAGTTACAGGGGCATGGTCCGAGGCTTTTGCGAACTGGAGAGCAGTCACGGTTCCGTACTTGGAACGTCGAGCGTGACGTTGCGATACTCCGCCGTTCCGGGCATGGAGGATCGTTTGTGCAGTTGGTTGAATCGCGACCTGATACCGGACCTCATGCAGCGCAAGGGATTTACAAGTGCCTTCATGCTTCGATCTGATCGCGCGCCAGAGATGACCGCTGAGCAGCAAATTCGTGGTCGCGACGCGACCGTGGATTTGGTATTACTGGCAACCGGTTACTTGCCCCAGCTAATGGCAAGCTTGGCGCAAAATGAGCTCGGTGCAGGCTCTCTCGAAGCCCATGGGGCATCGCCAGGTAGCACCTCCGGCGTCTTCCAACTCGCATGCCTATCTAGCGCTTCCGCATAGGCTTCCTGCGTGTGGCCTGCTCCGCGCAGGGCAACCAATTCCTCGCCGCTCTACCGAGACACCCGCGCCCGATCGACAATCGCGTCCGCCTTGGCCTTCGAAACGACGGCGCCCATCGTGCCGAACATCGTGCCCCAGCTGCCGGCAGGTGTACCGAGGCGCGTGGCAGTGAAGGCGTCGATGACGTCGCCCGTTGAATGCCGTATCAGCTCGGCGCCTTGAATCGCGCGAGCGAGCGCTTCGCTTGCGGCGCGCGCGACGTACTCGTCTGCCAGCAGGCCGTCGAGCAGCGGGCCAAGACTATCGACGAAGCGGTCAAACTGTCTGCACGCTCCGCGGACTTCCCGGAACTCGGCCATCAGGGCCGCCCGGCAGCCGGGGTTCTTGTGGAGTGCCCGCCGCACGTCCATGCACATCATGTTCGCCGTACCTTCCCACACGCTGTTGAGCGGCGCCTCGCGATAGATGCGGGCCATCGGATTCTCTTCGATGAACCCGTTTCCGCCGTGGCATTGCAAAGCCTCGTTGGCTATCGCCGGTGCACGCGAGCAATTGAAGAACTTGGCGATGGGCGTTGCCACGCGTGCGAAGGCGCTCTTGCTGCGCGTCTGTGCCCATCTGATCGGTGGCCTTCGCAACGCGCAGTGCCATTAGCGTTGCAGCTTCGACCTCGATGGCCATGTCGGCGAGCACGTTCGTCATCATCGGCAACTTCGCCAGTGGCATGCCAAAGCCGTTGCGCGTGCCGGTGTGGTTCAGGGCCAGCGTAAGTGCCTGGCGCATCAGACCCGCCGAGCCGACGGCAAAATCCAGCCGGGTCAAGTGGGAGTGCGAGATGATTTCGCGAATGCCGCCGCCCTCGGCGCCTACCCGGATGGCCAGGGTCCCGCTGAATTCGACTTCGCTGGAGGCGTTGGACTTATTGCCGGCCTTGTCCTTGAGCCGCTGGATGAAGAAGCGGTTGTAGCTGCCGTCGGGAAGTGTCCGCGGGAGGAAGAAGCACGTCACCCCTCCCCCAACCTTGGCCAGCGTGAAGAATCCATCGGACTGGGGGACCGAGCAGAACCACTTGTGGCCCGTCAGTTCGTACCAGTGCGCGGTGGCACCGTGGTAGTCAGCCGAGTGCGAAAACACTGCGGTGGTTTGGGTTTCACGAAGGTCGGAGCCGCCTTGCTTCTCGGTCATCGCGTAGCCGATGACGACGGCCGCCTTCTCGGCGACCTCGCGCCGGTTGAACTCGTATTGCGTTCCCCTGACCTTTTCCTCCCAAATCCTCAATGCCGGTTCGGACTCGAATCCGGCATGCGCAGCGTAGGCCATCCCGGTGGGGCAGCCGGTCCCGTGCTCGACCTGGTTCCAAAGATACGCCAGGACCGCACGCGCAAAGTGCGGGTTGGGGCCCGGGCGCATTCCATGCAAGCGAATGCACTTCGTGCCGCCAGGCAAGCGTCATCAGCTCATGCCAGGCGGGATGAAACTCGACCCAGTCAATGCGGTTGCCATAGCGGTCATGGGTTTTGAGCTCCGGCAAGTTCCGGTTCGCGAGACGGGCGAGCTCCTGCACGCCTTCGTCCCCGGCCAAGATACCCAGGGCCGAGCATCGGTCGGCGGCCCACGGGGCTTCGCGTTGAATCGCTGCCGTCAGCACCTTGTCGCCATCGAAGGCATTGAAGCCGGTCGCGGGTCGGGCCTGATTCGTCACCACGTGTGTCGCATAGCGGTTGGGCTCGGCGATTGCGTTCACTGGCGCTGCGGTAAGGGGTGCGTTCATGCTTGTCTCCTTGCGGTGGCGGGCGACGGCTTAAGCCGGGACACGTTCTCGTGCGCGAGCGTTACCGCCGCGCAACAGATGTCCGCAATATCACCGGCGAGCGTGCGTACGGGTTCCGCGTCTTGCTCTGGATTTCCGAAAACGGCATTCAGCGGCGACAGCGGGCCGATCAATCCTTCCATGAAGCCCCCGACAATCACGGTTGCGGCGATGCCGGCATCGAGATCTGCACGAAAGGCGCCGGACTCTTGACCGTCGCGGACGATGCGCATGATTTGCTTGCTGATCGCGTGCCGATACGAGAGGCGCGCACGGTCGATCTCGGGGTCGCACGGCTCGGCGATGAGGGCGTAGGCCAGGCGTCTGTTGCGCATGGCCCGCTTGACGAATGCGGTGATGGCGGCGTGAAGGCGCTGGGGAGCCGGCTCCGAGCCATTGGCTATCGCATCGAGGACGTCGACCTCCCGCTGCGAGACCGTGGACAGCACCTCGACGAACAGTTCCGCCTTCGATGGAAAGTACCGATAGACCGTACCGGTGGCCACGCCCGCCGCCGCGGCGACGTTGGTTACCTGTGCTTCAGGCCAGCCTCCTTCTCCCACCAACGCTCTCGCTGCGGCAAGAATGCGTTTGCGATTGTCCGCGAGGCGCGCTTCGACGTCGTTGGTTTTGCGATACACCATGAAGAAATGAACTGCGATTCATCGAGTTGTGAACTGTAATTCACTTCTTGACTGAACACAAGCAATTCGTCGATGTCCGCGTGGCCCTTCGACCACACTACCTTCTGTCCGAAATTGGACTCAATCCGCAAAGCATCTGCGGTGTCGGGTTCGCGCATTCGCCATGATAATCTTCCGCCGACCCGCGCACTGTCGTTAGGAAATCGCGAGGGCTGTGGTTCCCTTATTCGCGCGCATCGCGGACGCCAGTGGTTTTGACCACCTCAGGGCATTTCTCTTGCACGCTTCTGCGCCGGTTCATAGGACTTGGGAACACGAGCGTCCGCTCGCGACGCTTCGGCTCGCGCTGTGGTTCGGACTTCTTGCCGGGCTCGGCGAAGTCGGTCTGCTTGCGGTCCGGAAGTACGTCCTGCATCGATTCATATTCGTCGGCACGGATGCCATCTGGATGGCGCCGCTCACGGACGCGATCCTGTTTCTTGCGGTCGGCGTTGTACTGATTGCCCTTGGCGCGGTGTTGCCGCGCCGGATTCCGCTATCGCCGGTGCCGATATTCGCCGCGCTGGCGACGTTCACCCTTCTGCTCATGTACGAGCCGCTATACCGACCCGCGGCCGCCGTCCTCGCCCTCGGTGTTGGAGCAGTCGTGTTCCGCGCGACGCGTCGCCGCGCTCATGGATTCAACAAGCTCGTTCGCCTGACCCTGCCAGCCATGATCGTCGTTGTTCTGCTGGCCGGAGGCGCAATGCACCTGCTGAGGCTGGCAGAAGAGCGACGCATCGGTTCCAGCGTTGGACAAGCTCGCGCGGACGCGCCCGATGTCTTGTTCATCGTCATGGACACGGTCCGCTCATCGAACCTGAGCGCCTATGGCTACGCGCGGCCGACCAGCCCGGAGATTGCGCGCTGGATGCAAGACGGCGTCCGCTTCGAGGAAACGCTGGCGACAGCGCCGTGGACCCTGCCCTCCCACGCAACGATGTTTACGGGACGGTTCCCCCACGAGCTTCTGGCCGACTGGTTGACGCCGCTGGATTCCGCACAACGCACGCTCGCCGAGACGCTGGGCGCACACGGGTACGCGACCGCGGGGTTCGTCGCGAACACGCGATACTGCAGCTACGAAAGCGGCCTCGCGCGCGGGTTTGCACACTACGAGGACTATCAAGTATCGATCGCGCAGGCCATTTTCAGTTCGTCGCTGGGCCGCTATCTCGCCGGCAGTCGGTTTGTTCGCCGCAAGCTGGTGCGCAAGAGCGCCGAGGACGTCAATGATGAGTTCCTCGGGTGGCTCAATCGGCGTGAGGACACAAGGCCCTACTTCGTGTTCCTGAACTACCTCGACACGCACAGTCCTTATCAGCCACCGGCGCCGTTCGACTCGCGGTTTTCCTCGCCGGGCGCGGACAAATTGATCGAAGGGCTGGACGAAGGCGATGCGGCAGGCAACTGGCCACCGCCAGTACGGCAGGCCGCGATCGACAAGTACGATGAATCGATCGCATATCTCGACCATGAGCTTGGACGGCTTTTTTCGGCACTGCAACGGCGTGGCCGGTGGGACAACACCATCGTCATCCTTACCTCAGACCATGGCGAGGAGTTTGGCGAGCGAGGTGTTTATTACCACGGCAACAGCCTTTACCGCGCATCCGTGGAAGTCCCGTTGTTCCTGCGTTTTCCCGGCTCCGTCCCTGGTGGGCATTCCATTGCCGCGCCGGTGTCGCTCAAGGACTTGGCGGCCACCGTGCTCGATCTCTCCGGTGTCCCGTCCGAACTGCCAGGACGATCTCTTGCGCGCTATTGGAATGGGCGCGCCGTCGATGCCGGACTGACACGCGACGCGCTGCTCATGGAGCTCAATTACACGCCTCGGCTTCCGAAGGACACACCGATCACCAAGGGATCGATGAAATCCGTCCTGCTGAATAACCTGCGGTTGATTCGCAATGGTGATGGGCGGGAAGAACTATACGACTTTGCCACGGATAGGACCGAGGGCGTCGACCTTGCCACGAAGCCCGAGTACCAACGCGATCTCCAGATGTTGCGGAATATGCTTGCGGCGATGGCGCCGGTGGCAGTCACACAAACGTCCATCGCGACGCAGTGACCGGAGCTGTGCGGCGGCAGCTTCGATGGGGTCAGTCGAGCTGCGACCTACAAGTAATCTCGTCCGGATGCGTTAGGACGCTGCATTTCTTTGCACGGATCCGGCAGCCACGGATTGCCCTTTTTTCCTTCCTGGTCCGTGATCAGTACAATCGCGTGCAACCGTGTCGACCGATCCTACCGCTACGTTCGAGCGCGCATTCGAGTTGCACCGCGTGGGCAAGTTCGCGCAAGCACTTGCAGCTTACGAGGCACTGCTGCAGAAGTGGCCCGCCCATGCCGACGCCTTGCACTACTCAGGCGTCCTCCTGTACCAGACGGGCCGCTTGGACGCGGCGGCCGCCAGCATCGAACGTTCGCTGAAGAGCGCGCCGCGCGCAGCTGACGCCTGGTGCAACCTGGCCCTGGTCTACCAGGCACAGGGCCGCCTCGAGCATGCCGTCGGCGCGCTGCGCGAAGCAGTCCGATACGAATCCGGCCAGCCGCCGATCTGGAACAATCTCGCCGGTGCCCTGCTGGCGTCCGGTCGCGCCAAGGAAGCGGAAGCGGCTGTACGGCGTGCCCTCGCGATCGATCCGACTCAAGCGACGAGCCTGTTCAATCTCGCGCTGTGCTTCGAGGCTCAAGGGCGGCTCGACGAAGCATTGCAGCAAACTGAAGCCATCCTGCGTGCTTTTCCCGAGGCGATCCCGCCATCGGGACTCAAAGCGCAGATCGAGGAAACGCTGGGCAGGCTCGACGCGGCCAACGCAACATTAGCGGCCGCGCTGGCGCGCAACGGCCAGGAGCCCGCTTCCGCGCCGCTGCATTTTCAACGGGCCGGCGTCTTGCAAAGGCAGGGTGATCTGGTCGACGCAGCGCACTCGTTGGAGCGCGCGCTGGCGCTTGATCCGCGATCGTCGGGTGCGGTGTCCGAGCTGTTGTTCCTGCGCAAGCAAATTGCCGATTGGCACGACCTCGCGATCCTGAGGACTCGCTTTCGATCCGGTGTCGCCGCGCGAGAACCCCAACTGTCCCCATTTTGCCTGCTGAGCGATCCGTCAACCCGCGCCGAGCAGAGGCTTTGCGCCGAGCGGTGGATTGCTTCCTACCCTGTCCTGCCGCGACCTCGCCGGCTCCCCTCGAACCGAGTGCTGCGCATCGGTTATCTGTCTGCGGATTTGCGTCAGCACGCGACGGGCGTGCTGACCGCCGGGCTTTTTGAACGCCATGACCGCGAGCGCTTCACCATCATCGGCTATTCCACCGGCGCGGACGATTCCAGCGAGATGCGCGCACGGCTCGTCGCCGGCTTCGACCGCTTTGTCGATGCCCGGGGATGGCAAGCCAAAAACCTCGCCACGCAAATCGCTGCCGACGGCGTCGACATCCTTGTCGATCTTAACGGACACACCTACGGTGCGCCGACCGGTGCAGTGGCGCTGCGGCCCGCACCCGTCCAGGTCAACTACCTCGGTTATCCCGGGACGATGGGGACACCGTTCATCGACTACCTCATCGGCGACCCAATCGTCACACCGTTCTCGCATGGTGCGGACTACACCGAAACGCTGGTGCAGTTACCCGCGTGCTATCAGATCAACGACTACCGGCGATCGATGGCCTCTGCGCCGTCGAAGTCCGAACTGGGATTGCCTGAAGACGCGTTCGTATTCTGCTCCTTCAATCAGACCTACAAGATCAACCCGGAAACGTTCGAGGCGTGGGCGCAGATTCTGGGCGCCGTGCCCCGCAGCGTGCTGTGGTTGCTCGGCGGCAATACGTTCTCGACCAGCCAACTACTCGAAGCCAATCTGCGGCGCGAGGCAGCCGCACGCGGCATTGACGCCGATCGCGTCATCTTTGCCACGCGTCGCCCGCACGCGGAGTATGTCGGGCTCTACCAGCACGCCAACTTGTTTCTCGATACGTGGCCCTACAACGCGCATACCACCGCGAGTGACGCCCTCTGGGCCGGCTGCCCGGTGCTGACATGGCTCGGCGAGACCTTCGCCGGCCGGGTTGCGGCGAGTCTGCTCACCGCGGTCGGATTGCCTGAACTGGTGATGACCGATATGCGAGCATACGTCGCGAAGGCGATCGAGCTGGGAACCGACGCGGACGCGCTGGAACCCTATCGGCAACACCTTGCGGCGAAAGGGCACGACAGCGCCTTGTTCGACACGAGCGCAACGACCCGCGCGCTGGAGCGTGCCTACATCACGATGGCAGAACAGGCGCGCAACGGCGTGCGGCAGCCGTTTCGCGTAGATCCGGTGCTCAGTTGAATGCCGGCGCGCGGGCCGAAGTCACCGCACCGGTATCACACTATTGAGTCAAATCGAAGGCCGCGGTCAGGTCGCCCATCTGCGCGCGCACGCCCGGCAGGGGCTCGAGCCCGAAACGGCGCGTGATGAACTTGATGATCGACGTCGTATCGTAGGCCGTGTGGTCGACGTAGCCGCGCTTCGCATACGGCGAAATGATGATCGTCGGTATGCGCGTGCCCGGTCCCCAGCGGTCCCCTTTGGGCGGTGCGACGTGGTCCCAGAAGCCGCCGTTCTCGTCGTACGTGATGATGATCGCCGTCGAGGACCAGAGCGGACTTGCCTTGATCTTTTCGACCAGCTCGGCGATATGCTTGTCGCCCGAGTACACATCGGCATAACCGGGATGCTCGTTCAGCACGCCCTGCGGCTTGTAGAAAACGACCTGAGGTAGTTGGCCTTTGTCGATGCCCGCCACCATTTCGCGATAGTCCTTGAGGTGTTCGGCACGGTCGGTGGTGCCGGGTGCGAAGCGGGCGAAATAGTTGAACGGCTGGTGGTGAGTCACGAAATAGGGCCCGCCGTTCTCGCTCGTCGCGATAGCCTTGCGCTTGGCCTCCGCCGGTTGCATGCCGTCTGCCACTGCGGCATCCCACGCTCCCGCGTACCACACCCACGAGACTCCCTTCGCCGACAACGTGTCGCCCACCGTCATGGTCCGTTGCGGCGGCAGCGTGTATTTCGACGGATCGGCGAGTGCGGGATTGCCGTCCTTCGCCGGCGCAACCCGCGAGGGTTGATACGGCGGCTGCGTGGTGTTGACCGACCAGCCATCGGGCGTCACGTCGCCATCGAGTACCCAGATCGGGGCACCTTTCAGCGCTGAGGCAGGCGAGGCTGGGGCCCGCTTGAGAAAACCTCGCTCATCGAGCACCGCCCTCATATTCGCCGGTGCGTTCTTGTCTTCGGGCGTGCATGCGCAGATGAGGTAGAAGTGGTTCAGATAGGAGCCGCCGAACGCGCCCATGAAAAAATTATCGGCCAGCGTGTAGTCCTGTGCCCACTTCCATAAGGGGAGCCGGGTGCCGTCGTAATAGCCCATCGCGAGACCGCCTGCATCGGATACCGCCGCGTAGCGATCCAGCGTGCCGCCATCGATCTGCTCCTGGTTTTGATAGAACTTGTGGACGAGATCCCGTGTCGCAACCGAAAGCGGCATGTTGACCGGCGGCCCGTCGATGCGAAATGGCCGGTTGGGCAGCGTCGTCGGAAAGGCCGGATCGGGATCCTTGCCTTTCCACACCGGTGGCAGCACGGAAAGCGGCTTGCCGTCGTTGTCGACCTGCATGTACTGCGCCGACGAGGCGTTGGCGATGCCATTCGCGCCGGGAAAAAGCCCGTACAGGTTGTCGAAGCTGCGATTCTCGGCGTAGATCACGACGATGTGGTCGATGCGATCGAGGCCGGTCTTCGCAGGTTGCGACGGCTGCTGTCCGCACGCGGCGAGGATGCATACGAGCCCCGCCGCGGAAGCGGCGCAAAGATAACGCGAAGTCATGCGTTGCCACCGCGACCGGGCGCCGGCGGCTGCCACAATTCCACCTTGTTGCCATCGGGGTCGATGAACCAGCCGAACCGTCCGTATTCGTGCTCTTCGATTTCGCCGACCACACGAGCGCCACCCAGATGCACTTGTCCCAGCGCGCCGTCGAGATCGTCCACCACCAGATTGAACATGAACTCGCGTGCGGACGGCGCGAAATAGTCCGTGTTTGAAGGAAACGGACTGAATACCGCGAATCCGTTCGGGGGCATGTCCGACGGCGGGAACTCGATCGAACTCTTGCCATCGCCGATGCCCAGCCACTGCGCGTACCAGGCCAGCAGCTTCTCGGGATCCGGCGAGCGGAAAAACAGTCCTCCTAGACCCAACACTTTCGCCATCTCGTGGACCTCAGCCGAGTTCGAGTTCGATACGTACTGTGCCGGCGCGCTCGTGCCTGGCGGTGAGTCCGATGCGATCACCTGCCCTCCCCTGCACGACCCATTCAATCTTCGCACGGTCATCGGTCACGTGGTAGTCCGGCCAGAATGAAATTCCCGTGTGCTTGTAGGCCTTGCCCTCGAGTTGGCCGATATCCTCTCGCGTCTTGCCCGACAGCAACGCGGCACCGTCGGGGAGGAGCACATCCACGATCACACCGCGGACCACCTTGCGCTCCAGGCTGCGCTTGCTCACGTAGGTCGGCAACCATCCGGAATTCTGCAGGACGAGCCGCACTCGCCAATGATCATCGCCGAGGTGTTCCGCTTGGGCATTCAGCAATTCGAGTTTCGGCGAGATCAATGCCTGCCACAGGATCCACTTTGGAAATTTCGCGACTTCCCGCTCGAGAAACATCGGCGGCGGATTGCTGAACGCATGCAGGCGATTCCAGCCGCCGATGTCGATCTTGCCCAACTGCGGATGATCGAAAGGCTTCCAATCGACGTGCGCGATGCCACCCGCTTTTTCCTCGCTCCAGCGGAACAGCTTCAGATCATCCTCGATGGGATGATCGCGAAACCAATCGATGTACGGGTATTTCTCGATGCCTGCCTCGCGCATCGGACTCCAGATCTCGACCACCCATGCAAACGCGCCCAGATGATCGTAGAGCCAGTCGGACGTGCCGCCGATCACCTGTTTCGGATGGTAGCGAAACTCGTGATACACGGAGATCGCGGGGTAGCCCGTGCGTATTCGTCCCCTGCTGCCCGATCTTCTGATACGTCCAGAGATCCTCGGCCGGCATCTCGGTGTCCGGGGAATGATCGAACGGACGCAGGAGCACGCCGCTCCATGTATGAAAGCTGACGCCGCCGCAAATGTTCAGGTGGGAAGTCAGGAACTCGACTTGAGCGCGAACCTCGGGCTCCGAAGTAGGGTACGGCCCGGCGCCGACCTGCTCGAACTCCTGACGCCAATGCGCTGGATAATTCCGGTTTAAATCAATGCTATGAAGTGGTTTTTTGATGTTTAACGTGAATCCATCGTAATTATCGATCGTCCCTTCTGGCAGCAGCCGATAGTACGTGCCACCGATCTCTGCGGGTTCGCGCCGGACCATGCATCCGGGGCTCCTGCGGGTGCGCCTTCCACAATCCGTTGGGATCGGCGATTCGCATCTGCAGAATGCGGCCGTCGCCGTCGATGTCTTCGACAGTCAGGCCTTCGATCGGGTCCTCGTCGTACGGGTAGGGCCGCGTGCTCGAGCGAACGAATTTGGGCTTATTGGACAGCGCCCATTCCGGCCCGTCAGGGTTGACCCGCGGGCAGATGTAGAACGCGCGCGTATCCAATGCACGCGTGACCTCCGGATCCTTCCCGTACTGCGTGACCAGATGGTTGAGGAAATACGTGCTCGCGACGGAGGCTGCGACTTCGGTCGCGTGGACGTTGCCTTCGACCCAGAAGGCGGGCTTGTCCGCCGCAGGACCGGTGGCGACGTTGGTGACGGTAAGCACCCAGACATCCCGGCCTTCGTGACTCTTGCCGATCGATTCCATCGCCACGAGTCCAGGATGCTCGGCCGCAAGTGCCTCGAGGATGGTCGTCAGTTCGGCGTAGCGATAAAAGCGGTCGAATCGGACCTCGGGCATGGTGGCTGTTGATGCGGGCAAAGCGCGAAGTGTGGCCGCCCGGGGCGCCTTGCGTCAACGTCAGGATAGGTTTCGGGTGCCGGCGTGAGCCGCGGCTGCTAGATACCGGCGTACCACTCGTAGCCGTTGTCTTCCCAGTAGCCACCCTTGCCGCCGGCGATCTTGTCGAAGCTCGAGACGAGCTCGACGCGCATGATGTACTTCGCGTGCTTGTAGCCGAGTTGGCGTTCGACGCGCAGGCGGATCGGCGCGCCATTCTGCACGGGAAGCGTCTTGTCGTTCAACTCGTACGCCAGGATCGTCTGCGCGTGATAAGCATCATCCATGTCGATGCTTTCGTAGTACGGGCTCGTACCGTTGGCTTCCATCGGGTCGGCGCAATGGAAGACGACGAAGCGCGCCTCGGGCTTTGGCTGGACCGCATCCAGCACCGCGGAGAGCTTGACGCCCTTCCACTTGCCGATCGCGCTCCAGCCCTCGACGCAATCGTGCCGGGTGATCTGCGTGCGGCTGGGCAGCTCACGCAATTGCGCCAGCGTGAACGTGGCCGGCCGCCCGACCAGTCCCTCGACCTTGAGCTGATAGTCGGCGAAGCCATTCGCGACCATGGCCATGTATTGCGGGTTGTCCGGCTCGGCCGTGCCATTGCTGCGAAAACTCGGCGACAGATCCGCGGGAGAAAATTCTTGCGCCATCGCCCGGCGCCCGCCAAGGATGCCGTGCACTTTCTGGTTGAGGCTCTCGCCCGTGCCGAGGAGTTTTGGGAACCATTCGGTCTGCGACAACTTCTCGCATCCCGCAAGTAACAGCGTCGCGGCTGCGCCAAGCGTGACCCGGAAGAACTGCCGCCGTGACGGCTCGACTCGCTTCATGAGCGTGGCTCCGTGGCGATCCGAAAGCGACCCGTGATCATCGACCGCAGGTGGTTCCAGAGTCCGCTGACGATGACTTCGAAGACATGGATCAGGACGAACGCCACCAGCAGCCACGCGGCGATGAAGTGTATCGTGCGTGCCGCCTGTCGCCCGCCAAACACGTCGATCCAGCCCGGCCAGAGCGAGTCGAGCCACGGTGACATCGCCATGCCCATCAATATGATCAGCGGCAGCAGCACGAAGATCACGACGAGATACGCGAGCTTCTGCAGGACGTTGTAGCGTTTGGCGGCTTCGCCGGTCGGATGCTTGAACTTCATGTGATCGACGATCGATTGGCCGATCGAACGCAAGTCGGACGACGTCGGCGCGAGGTCGCGCGCGAGATGGCGGCTCGCCACGGAGTAGGCCACGTAGCACAGACCGTTGATGACGAAGATCCAGGCAAAAAACAGATGCCAGCGACGCGCCATCGCGAGCCATTGATTGTCGGGAACCGTCATCCACCAGGGAAACGCACGGACCACGAGTTCGCCGTTGCGGTCCTTGGAGACGCCGAGAAAGCCCGTCGTCTCGAACGTGTGCCCAAAAACGCTGGTGACGCCCATGAGGACCCCTTCGACCACTTCGACCGCCTTGATCTCGAGTACCGGCGCGACGCCGTTGTACGAGGATTTGCCCCAGTTGAGCGTCGGATGCGCGTTGAAGATATTGAGGCCGCTCATCAACAGCACGGTCAGGGCGAGGACATTGATCCAGTGCATGATGCGCACCGGCAGCGTGTGTCGATAGTAGAGCGTTCCTGCCGATACCGGCCGTGCCGCGACGCTGACTCCCATCAGATACCCCGATCCATATTGGCGTGCCCCTCGCTGTGGGTCCGATTTAGTCTACTCCGGCCGACCCATCGTTCCATGCGACCGCCGCCTTCGGCGAAAGGTCGTGGCTAGGTGCGCAGGCGCCTTGGGCCGCTGACAAAAGCACTGTCGTATTCGAAGAACCGCAACTTACGGTCAACCTCACGGGTCAGCCCGATCCGCATGCTTTGGCCGACGGCGCCGACCGGTCGCAGGGCGGCGCCCAGCCAGAGCGGGCCGCCCCCGCACAGGTCGATGCCATCGAAGCGTCGGTCGATGTCCATGGCGGTCGCGAGCCTCCCAGGCCCGCGCGCCAGATCCGTCACCTTTTGCGTTGAACGACGGGACTGCATGAAGGCGATGCCGTCGACAGGTTCAAGCGCACGGAGCAGCACACCCGCGCCGATGCCCGCCGCCTCGCCGCTGACGTTGAGCGCGAACCAGCAGCCGTAGACGAAGTAGACGTAGGCATGGCCGCGCGGCAGGAACAGCGAACGATTGCGCTGGGTCAATCCACGAAAGGCGTGGGCTGCCGCGTCACCGACGACGTAAGCCTCGGTCTCGACGATCCGACCCGCCAGCCGCCCCGCGGGATGCTCATGGACGAGCGTTTTCCCGATCAAATATCGGGCAAGCGCCTCCGTGTCGACCGGCAATTCGTTGCGGCGCAATCGCCGGATCGCCCGGTGCGCTTCGGGGGCAGGCGGCTCGCGCTGTCGGGTTGAGGCCAAGAGAACCACGATGGTAGCAAATGGAACCCAACCGGCAGCCCGGCGTGACACCGCGGGCGCCATGGGCGCCGCTCGTCGTGCCGCGGTGTCGGGGCGTATCATGCCGCTGGCGTCACTGTCGAAGTCGGCCATATGATGCAGGAGTCGCACGGTCCGCAGGACAATGGAAGTCGTCAGCGGCCGGGATGAAGCGTTCGTAGGAATATCCGAAGATCCTGCGCGAGCAGAGGTGCCGAACATGCTGTTTGCCACGCCTGAAGTCACCGACGAACGCAAGGCGTTCTATGAGCGTATCGACCACGATAGCCTTGCCCCCCTCTGGGAGGTCCTCGGCAATCTCGTTCCGCCGCGCCCTGCTACCCCGTGCGTTCCTGCCTATTGGAGCTATGCGCAGGTGCGCCCCTATTTGCTGGAGGCGGGTCGCCTGATCACCGCGCGGGAGGCGGAAAGGCGTGTCCTTATTCTCGAGAATCCCGGCCTGCGCGGCGCGTCGTCGATCACGCACAGTCTGTATGCGGGCCTGCAGCTGATCCTTCCGGGCGAAGTCGCACCCAGTCATCGGCATTCCCAGTCGGCGCTGCGCTTCGTCGTGGAAGGCGAAGGCGCCTATACCGCGGTCGACGGGGAACGCACGACCATGAGGCCCGGCGATTTCATCATCACGCCCTCGTGGACGTTCCACGATCATGGCAACCCGGGCAGCGATCCCGTCATCTGGCTCGACGGCCTCGACATCCCGATGGTGGCGTTCTTCGATGCGGGATTCGCCGAACGCCACCCGCAGGAAGTGCAGCCCGTGACCCGGCCGGAGGGACAGGCACTCGCACGCTACGGCGCCAACATGCTGCCGCTCGGACACGCAGCGGGCACGCGCACCACGCCGATCTTCAACTATCCGTATGCGCGCAGCCGGGAAGCGCTCGAGCAATTGCGCCTAGGGGGGCCACCCGATCCGTGTCATGGGCTGAAGATGCAATACACCAACCCCGCGACCGGCGGTTTCGCCATGCCCACGATCGGTGCGTTCATCCAGTTGCTGCCTGGCGGGTTCGCCGGTGCGCCGTATCGCGCGACGGACGGTACCGTGTACTGTGTCGTCGAAGGCCACGGGCGCAGCATTGTCGGCGACAGCACGTTCACGTGGGGCCCGCATGACGTCTTCGTCGTGCCTTCCTGGTGCAGGGTCGCGCACCAGGCGACGGACGACGCCGTGCTGTTCAGCTTTTCCGACCGGCCAGTGCAAAAAGCGCTCGACCTGTGGCGAGAAGAGGCACCGATGGCGTCGCATGCGAATTGACCAAACCGGGGCGCGCAGCGCCTTCACAACAACAGACCGTAGCGAGGAGAACAGAACCATGAAGCAACTGATGCACAGGGCGCTGGCGTTCTTGACTGGAGCATTGCTGCTGGTCGGCACGGGCGCGGCGTTCGCGCAGGGTACCGTGAAGATCGGCGTCATCGCCGAATTCTCGGGGCCATTCGCGGACTATGGCGGCCAGATTCTGGCCGGGATGAAGACCTATCTCAAGCAGAATGGCGATGTGTTCGGTGGCAAGAAGATCGAACTCATCGTCAAGGACACGACCGGCGCGGCCCCGGACATCGCCAAGCGCCTTGCCCAGGAAGTCGTGACGCGCGACCAGGTGGACATCCTCGCCGGCTTCGGTTTGACGCCCAACGCCATGGCCGTCGCGCCGGTGGCGACCGAAGCCAAGAAACCGATGGTGATCATGAACGCGGCAACCTCGGTCATCACGACACGTTCTCCGTACATCGTACGCGTCTCGCATACGCTGCCGCAGGACGCGCAGCCGATTGCGCAATGGGCAGCCAAGAACGGCATCAAGCGCGTGTTCACGCTGGTATCCGATTACGGCCCGGGCATCGACGCCGAAGGCGCATTCATCAAGGCGTTCAAGGCAGCGGGTGGCGAAATCGTCGACAGCGTGCGCACCCCGCTGGCGAATCCGGATTTCGCGCCGTTCCTGCAGCGCATCAAGGACACCAAACCCGAGGCCATATTCGTGTTCCTGCCCCCGGGCAGCCAGACGATCGCATTCATCAAGGGCTATGAAGAGCGCGGCCTCAAGCAGGCGGGCATCAAGATCATCGCCACCGGCGACCTCACGGACGACGGCGTGCTCGAAGCCATGGGCGAACCGACGCTGGGCCTGATCACCAGCTTCCACTATTCGGCCGCGCACGATTCGCCGGAGAACAAGGCGTTCATCAAGGCGTATGCGGAGACCAACGGGACGCGTCTGCGCCCCAATTTCATGGCGGCCGCGGGCTACGACGGAATGGCGGCGATCGCCGAGGCGCTCAAGAAGACGCAGGGCTCGACGGATCCCGACAAGATCATGGCAGCGCTCAAGGGCATGAAGATCAACAGCCCCCGCGGCCCGATCATGATCGACCCGGAAACGCGGGACATCGTCCAGACCGTCTACATCCGCCGCGTGGAGAAGGTCAACGGTCAACTTTACAACGTGGAGTTCGACAAATTTCCCGATCAGAAGGACCCCGGCAAGTAGGATCTACCCGGACGCTGCGCGCCATTGGATCTGCCTGAAGCTGAGCTGCGACCGTCACCGCAAAAGTACGCGGGCGATCTCGACGCGTTCGTCCGAGAACACGATCGGTTATTCGTCTTGTCCGGCGCAGGAATCAGCACGGACTCGGGAATCCCCGGCTACCGCGACGACACCGGACAGTGGAAGCGCTCGCCGCCAGTGCAGTGGCCGGATTTCCTGCGCAGTCCATCGACTCGGCAGCGCTATTGGGCGCGAAGCATGGTCGGGTGGCCCGTCGTGGCCCGCGCCCGGCCCAATCCTGCGCACCGGGCATTGGCGCTACTGGAGGCCGCCGGACGCGTTCGGCAGCTGGTGACCCAGAACGTCGATGGCCTGCACCAGCGTGCAGGCAGCTCCGCGGTGATCGAACTCCATGGCAACGTCAGCCAGGCGATCTGCCTGGACTGTGGCGCGCAGCACTCGCGCGCCGACATTCAGCGCAGGCTCGAGCAGGACAATCCGACGTTCTGCGAGCTGTGTGCCACGCCTGCGCCGGATGGCGACGCGGATCTGGAGCCTCGCCTGATCGAGACGTTTCGCGTGCCGACGTGCTCGTTCTGCGATGGGACGCTGAAGCCGGCGGTCGTGTTCTTCGGCGAGAGTGTTCCGCGGCAGCGCGTCGAGGACGCGTCGCTGGCGCTCGAGCGCGCCGACGCCCTGCTCGTCGTCGGCTCGTCGTTGATGGTCTACTCCGGATATCGCTTTTGCGAGTGGGCAACGCGTATGGGCAAGCCGATTGCAGCCATCAATCTCGGGCGTACCCGGGCCGACCACCTGTTCTCGGTCAAGGTCGAGGCATCGTGCGCAGCCGTGCTGGCGCCGCTCGCCGCCAGCCTCTCCTAGCGCGCGCGGTGACACGTTTTTGCCACATACTCCAACCGACAGGAAGTGTGCGGCGGCCCGCACACTTCCCTTAGGCATGATTAATGCATAATGGAAGCTGGAGGTGCACCGTGACCATGAATCCAGTCATTCCTCTCGCCGATCTCCAGTCGATCTACTCGGTCGCCGACGTCGGCAAAGCACGCGATGATGGCTCGGCCCGCAACAATGAGGGGCTCAAGAGCTGGTATGACCGCATGTACCAACTCGGCGGCTCGCGCTACATCATCAAACCGTCCACGGTCACGGCGGTCGATGACCTCTACGAGGCGTCGCCCAATTTTGGTGCGGTCGTCGACGATTTGCGCAAATTCCTTGCGTTGGCGGTCGCGGGCAACGAGGCGGTGCAGTTCACGCCAATCTTGCTGCTCGGCGAACCGGGCCTCGGTAAGACTTACTTTGCCAAGAAGCTCGCGGCGGCGCTCGGAACAGGTTTCGAATTCGTGTCGATGAGCTCGCTTACGGCGGGCTGGGTGTTGACGGGCGCGTCCGCCCAATGGCACAACGCGCGTCCCGGCAAGGTCGCGCACACGCTGATCGAGGGCGACTACGCCAATCCGGTCGTCGTGCTCGACGAGGTGGACAAGGCCGGCGGCGATTCCCGCTATGACCCGATGGGCGCGTTGTACACGTTGCTCGAGCCGGACACCGCATGCCACTTCAAGGACGAATTCATCGATGTCGACATGGACGCGTCGCACATCCTCTGGATCGCGACCGCGAACGACGAGACCACCATTCCGGAACCGATCCTCAACCGGATGAACGTCTATTCGATCGAACGCCCGGATGCGGACGGCTCGCGGCGCATAGCGCTCGCCGTTTACCGCGAGATCCTCGACGCCCACCACTGGCCTTTCCCGAGTGAGCCGGCGGAGGGAGTGATCGAGCGACTCGCGGCCGTGGCCCCGCGCGATATGCGCAAGCTTCTACTCGACGCGTTCGGCAACGCCGGCCTTGCCCGCCGCGATTACCTCGTGCCTGAAGACATCGACGCGAAGAAGCTCTGCGGGCGCAAGGCGCGCGTCGGGTTCTGATTCCTGCCACCGGTTGCGAGCGTTCGGCGCTGGCCGAATAGCCGTTCGACGCTCCGATCGGCCCGTTGATCGAACGGTCCTCCCTTTGCGAGAATCAGGGAGCGTCGCGGGTTTCGACGAGCGGAGGGAAATCATATGCAGACCGTCATCAGTCGATGCTACGCATGGATGGCGGTGACGACGGCATGCTGCCTGCTCGCCGTTTTCACGCCGGCACAGTCGCAAACCGCAACCTCCGGCCCTCCGGCCGCGGCCACCGCCAAACCGAACACACCTTCCGACGCGAGCCCGCCGCCGCGTCGGCTCACCATTGCCAACAAGGTGTGGACCGGCGACTTCGACCAGATGCTCGAACGCCGCGTCATCCGGGTGTTCGCGCCGTATAGTCGGTCGCTCTATTTCAGCGACAAAGGTCGAGAGCGCGGACTCGCCGCGGAACTCATCCGGGATTTCGAACGCTATCTGAACATCAAGTACGCGAAGCAGTTGGGCAAGCGGCCGCTCACCGTCTACATCGGACCCGCGACGCGTGATCGGTTGCTGCCGGATGTCGCCGAGGGCATGGCCGACATCGCCATCGGCAATCTGACCGTCACTGACGAGCGCCAGAAGCTCGTCGATTTCGTCGCGCTCGACGAAGGTCGCCGCACGATCAGTGAAGTCGTCGTCACCGGGCCGAAGTCGCCCAGATCCCGACACTCGATGACCTTGCAGGCAAGAAAGTCCATGTACGCAAGGCGTCGAGCTATTACGAGAGCCTGGAAGCACTTAACTCGCGCTTCAAGAAGGAAGGCAAGCCGGAGATGACGTTTGTCTTCGTTCCCGAGTCGCTCGAGGACGAAGACATGATGGAGATGCTCAATACGGGATTGATCGATGTCATGGTCGTCGACGACTGGAAAGCGAGAATGTGGGCGCAGGTCCTGCCGAAGATCAAGGTACGAACCGACTTGGTGGTTCGCGCCGACGCGAAGACCGGTTGGGCCATCCGCAAGAACAGTCCCAAACTGGCGGCCGAAATCGACGACTTCTATCGCAACTGGGCGATCAAGCAGGGCGTGGTGGCCTACCGCATGAACCAGTACATGAAGCGGATCAAGGAACTCAAGGACCCGACCACCAGCGCCGACTGGAAGCGCTTTCAGGAAACCATCGCGATCTTCGAGAAATACGGACCGAAGTACGGCTTCGACCCGTTGATGCTCGCGGCGCAGGGCTACCAGGAATCGGGACTCAACCAGAATGCGAAAAGCCAGGTCGGCGCCATCGGCGTGATGCAAGTTCTACGTTGCCTACCGGCTCACGCTCGACGCACAGGACCTCGCCCGACAGGCACGCGAGCAGGTGGCGCCGACGAAAAAATAATCGGCGCCTGCTTCGCGGCGAGCGTCAATCGACCGGGACCGTCCGATACTTGGCGACTTCCGCTGCGTTGACGGCCGTTCCGCGATTGCCCCACGATTGCCGCATGTACGTCACGACCTCCGCCACCTCCTGGTCGGTAAGCGTATAGGCGAACGGCGGCATCCCGAACGGTCGCGGATTGCCCCGCGTCGCCGGCGGGAATCCGCCGAACAGCACCATGCGGATCGGATTGACCGAGTACTCCATGTTGATCGCCTGATTGTTGGCGAGCGGCGGGTACATGGGCGGGACCCCGAGCCCGTTGGCACCGTGACACGACTTGCAGTTCGTGTCGTAGATTTTGGCACCAGCCTCGAACGCTGCCTTGCTTTGCCCTTCGGTCGGCCGGATCTGCAATGGATCATCGGGCGCCCCACTCTGCGCCAATGACTTGAGATAAACCGCCATGGCTTGCGTGTCGGCCTCGGTCAGATATTGCAGGCTGTCGTGCACGACCTGCGCCATGGGTCCAAACACAACGCCACGATTGGAAATGCCCGTGCGCAGCAGCGATACGACCTCGCTGATTTCCCACTGCCCGAGTCCGGCTTCGCGGTTGGAGGTCAACGACGGGGCATACCAGTCCTGCAGCGGAATCAGGCCACCCGCAAACTGCTTGTCCTTCACGGTGGCGCCAAGCAGGTTGCGGCTCGTATGACAGGCGTCGCAGTGGCCGAGACCCTGCACGAGATACGCACCGCGATTCCATTCCGCTGTCTGGTTGGGACTTGGCTTGAACTCGCCCGCCTCGAAATACAGCGCACGCCAGCCCATGAGCAGATTGCGTTGGTTGTAGGGGAATTGCATCTTGTGCGGAGTGTTGCGCTTGCGCACCGGTTTCAGGGACCAGATGTAGCCGTAGATCGCGTCGGCATCTGCGCGCGTGATCTTGGTGTAGCTCGGATAGGGGAACGCCGGATAGAGCAGCGACCCGTCGCGCGAGCGTCCATCGTGAAGCGCCTTCCAGAAGTCGTCGGCGCTCCATTTGCCAATCCCGGTCTCCGGATCGGGCGTGATGTTCGGCGTGTAGATCGTGCCGAAGGGCGTGGGCATTTCGAGCCCACCCGCGAAGGGTTCACCGCCGCGCGCCGTGTGACAGGCAATGCAATCGCCCGCGCGGGCGAGATATTCGCCATCCGTTTGCGCAGGCACACGTGTCGCGCTCGGCACTCGCTGCGCCTTCGTCGCCTTCGCCGCCTGCGCCTGTGCGTCGCGGAGGGCGAAATCGCCCGGCAGGGCGATCGCACCGACCAGCAGCACCGTCAAGACGAACGCCACTCGGAAGTAGTTCGCGGTTGTCATCACTCCTCCTACTGCGGCTGACTGCCACACGCGATCGGCAGCTTTTGCTTGGATTCTGGCGCCGGTAACGTTGACGGGGAACCCGGCTGATACGCGAGATAGGCCGCGACGGCAGAGATATCGACACCGCTCAGCTTGGCGGCGATTTTCGCCATGCAGTCCGGCTCAGTCGCGTGCCGAACACCACCTTGCCATGCGCCCATCTGTGCGCTGATGTAGTCCGGGTACAGCCCCACCAATCCCGGAATGCCGGGTTGCATTCCCGTGAGTGCCTTGCCATGGCACGCTGCACATGCCGGAATGCCCTTGGCGGCATCGCCCTTCCGTACGAGCACCTCGCCGCGCGCGAGGGCGTCCTTGGTCGCGGAAGGCTGGATCGGCGTGGGAAACGGCGGCTGGAGTTTCGAATAGTAGGTTGCGATCTCCATCAGATATTCATCGGAAAGATGGCGCGAGAAGTAGACCATCTGCGGATAGGAGCGGCGGCCATCGCGAAAATTGACCATCTGTCGATAGAGATACTCGGCAGGCTTGCCTGCGATGCGGGGATAGTATTCGTTGCGCCGGCTGCCCTCGCCCTGCTTGCCATGGCAGAACGAGCACGCAATCAGGCGCTGCTCGAGGGTGTCGGAAAATTCAGGGGCGCCCGGTTCGGCCGGCAGCGCCGGCGTTGCCGCGATGAACAGTGACCCCGCGAGAGCTAGCGCAAATACGATGGTGCGCGGCATGGTTCGAAGTCCCCCTGTTACATGTCAATCACGACGCAGCGATCGTCACGGCTTCCCGGACACGTCACCCACTGCGCGCCTTGAACCAATCTGCCAAGGTGGGCGCGAGGATTTTCTGCGCCTTGCCACCCACGAACGTGCCGATATGCCCGCCCGGCACCGCCACCTCGGTGTAGTCGTCGGTCCCGAAGTATTGCCGGACGTCCTTCGAGCACGATACCGGGATGATGGTGTCGCCCGTCGCGTAGATATTCAGTACGGGCATGGTGATGGCGCGCAAGCTCACCTTGCGCCCACCGAGGACCAACTCGTCCTTGATCAGCTTGTTTTCCTGATAGAGGTCCTTGAACCACTGGCGCACGACTTCGCCCGGATGATCCGGGCGGTCCGCGATCCAGCGCTCCATGCGCAGGAAGTTGAGCAGCTTGGTGTCGTCATCGAGGACATCGACGAGATCGATGGTGTACTTGGTCACATTGGACAACGGATTCATCATCAGGAAGGCGAACCCCACCAGGCTGCCGGGTGCGGCACCGTAGGCGTCGACCAGGTCGTCGATGTCTTCGGGGCTCAGCGCGCGCGCCCATTGGTTCATGTAGCCGGATCCCGTCTGCGGATCGCGCTTGTCGCCATGGAAATCGATGGGCGTCACCGTGAACGCGAGATTGCGCACCTTTTCCGGAAAGAGCGCGGCATAACACGCCGTGAACACACCGCCTTGGCAGATTCCCAGCATGTTGATCTTGTCTTCGCCTGAACGGGCGCGAATGAAGTCGACGCAGCGATCGAGATAACCCGAAACATAATCGTCGATCGTGAGCCAGCGTTGCACGCGCCCGGGTGTCCCCCAATCGACGAAGTAGACATCGAAACCCTCGGCGAGCAGTTTGCGGACGAGGGACCGATCGGCTTCGAGGTCGATCATCTGGAAGCGACCGACCAACGCATACGTGATCAATACCGGGACCGCATGCGGCTTGTCGACCGTAGGCGTGCAGCGATAGAGGCGCACCATGTCCTCGCGCCAGACTTCTTCGCGCGGCGCGGTGGCGATTGCAAGATCGTCTTCGGAGAGTTCGGCCAGGCGGGCAAGTCCCCGCGTGATCTTGTTGCGCGCGTCGTCGAGTTCCTTGGCAAGCGAGGTCGGTGTGATCGCGACGGCGGCCGCCGCACGCGAAGCGAGCATTGTCCGTTCGGCTGGATTCATGATTTCTTCCTTCTCTTGACGGCAGTAGCACGCGGCCTGGCGGCTGCCGCCGTTACCTGAGGTGCAGGTTGCCGCAATGCGCGCAGTTCGCGCTTGAGTTCGTGCAGCTCCTTGTAGACCTGGTCGAGTTCGCGCCGCGTTGCCATGTCGAGCGAATCCGCCACGATCGCTGCGACATGTTGCAGCTTTCTCCGGTGCGACAGGCCCGCACGCGTCAGCGCCGCCGTCGCAACGAGTCCTTGTTCCGATTGCAGCACCTCGTGAACCGCCTCCTCGGTCTTGACGGCCCACATCTTCAACAAGGTCAGCACGCTTTCGACGCGCTCGCCGGCATCGGCCATCGTCCCAAGCTGCATCATCAGCCGTTCGAGTCCGGTCGTAAATGCACCTTGCACAAGCATGGCATAGGCGGCCCGGGATTGGTTCTGCGCCAGGCTTGCCGTCGCGAGTTCCTGGCAGGCAGCCTGCAGTTTGCGCATCGGCCCGAAGCCGAGGGCATCGAACAGGCCGCCGAACGTGCGATCGAATCCGGTCAGGTAGCTCTGCGGGGAAGTAAAGCCCATCTGCGCCACCATATCGAGCCACGCTTGTTGCGCGGCCTGAACGGGTTGCATCGCCGCCGAAATCGCTTCGGACCCTGCGGCGCCCTGCATAGCCTGCGCGAAAGGCATCGCCGTTAGCCACGGGCTGAACATGTCCATCGCGCCGGGTTGAGACGGCGCGCCCGTCTTGGCGGCCGCGCCCGGGTAGGGTGCCATCAGGGCTGCCCACGGTCCAAACATCGTCTGGGCGGCCTGCGTAGCCTGGCCGGCCGCGTCCGCCGCGGATTTGGGCAATCCACCCGTGAACGAAGGCATTGCCGCGGACCACTGTGCAAACCAGTCGGTCGGCGAACCTTTACCCGGCACGTGCGGACCGGAAGCCTTGCCGCCACCGGGGAGACTGACGCCGAATTGGCCGAGGAACTGCGGT
This sequence comes from uncultured beta proteobacterium, assembly GCA_963726935.1. Classification (GTDB taxonomy): domain Bacteria; phylum Pseudomonadota; class Gammaproteobacteria; order Burkholderiales; family Casimicrobiaceae; genus PALSA-1003. The sequence continues at coordinate 72,477 of CAVSEH010000029.1, read as the reverse complement.
ATCAACCCGAGCCAGAAGTCGTATACCGCCTGCGCTCCGCCGTCGTCGAGTGACATCTTCATAGTGTATTCACCAAATGGCCGCCGTCGACGGCAAGGACTGCACCCGTAGTATAGGACCCGGCATCCGAGGCGAGCAGCAGCAGCGCTCCATCGAGTTCCTCCGGGCGGCCGATCCGGCGCTGAGGGACGCGTTTAACCATTACCTGCCCGGCTTCGCTCTCGAAAAATTCCTTGTTGATGCCAGTTTCGACGTATCCCGGCGCAAGCGCGTTGACGCGGATGCGGTAGCGCGCGAGTTCGAGTGCCATCGCCTTCGTCAGATGAATGACTGCGGCCTTGGAGGCGGCATAGCTCGGAACTTGCGCCGAGACGCGCAATCCGAGGATCGACGCTATGTTCACGATGCTGCCGCCCTGCTCGTTTTTCACCATGTGCCGCGCCGCGGTTTGCGCGACTCGCCAGGCGCCGTTGAGGTTGACTTCTATCACCTGTTGCCAGTCCTCCTCAGTGTGCTCGAGCAGTGGTTTCGTGACTGCGATACCGGCATTGTTGACCACGACAGTGATCGGGCCCAACGTCGCGGCGGCCTCCTCGAAAGCACGCGCAACGCTGGCCGGGTCCGTGACGTCGAGCGCAACCGGCTCGGCGCGACCACCTGCCGCGGTAATGGCATCACGCACGCCGCGCAGAGAATCCACGCGCCGCGCCGCAACGGCTACCTTGGCCCCCGCCTTCGCCAGTGTCTGGGCAAAATGACTGCCCAAGCCGCCGTTCGCTCCGGTCACCAGGGCAGTGCGCCCTTCCAGCGTGAGTTTCATGGCTACACCCTCATGGCAAATTCAAATCGATCGAGCGTTCAGGAAATTGTGAAGAGATCTAGCCTGCCGCCTGATCCGTCCGCAATGCTCTGGGATTGGAGATGGAAAGCCAGTCGGCGGCTGTTCGCACGAGATTTGCGACGAGCGCCAGCGAGCGCGAGTCATCATCAAATTGCCCGGCGCGAATGGCTTTGCACAGATCGCGTCGCAGCACACGAAGCTCGTCCATGTTTCCGCCGCCCGATGCCTGCTCACCGGTACCGACGCTGGCGAGCAGCTTGTGAATTCGCATGGCCTCGTCCCGCGTCGCGTCTGCACCTGATTTCTGCTCGCGGAGTGCGATCGCCATGGCATTGGCAATCATCAGACCCGTGTAGCGCTGCTCCTTCTGCAGTCTGGGTAGCAAGTCGTTCAGCAGCGCATCGCGGGCCGTAGCGATCAGGTCAGCCGCATTCGAGATGTCCTTCATCGATTGGCTCCGCCGATCAGCTGCAACAGTTCGTATTCGAGCTCGTGGACGATGCGGCCGGTCAACGCGAGTTCCAGCGTCCGTTCCCCACCGACGGCGTGCCGCTGTGCCTGCTGGAGTGCAATGATGGCCCAGCGAAGGTGTGCCATGGCCTGCCAGTAGTCGAGCTGTGCCCGATCGATCCGTCGTCCTGCCACACTTTCATAGCCGCGCATGAAGGGTTCCAGGGCCGCGATACCGCCCGCCTCCTTCGCGTAGGCCCCGAAACGCCAGCAGCGCGCGGTGAACCAGCCGATATCTTCGCGCGGGTCGCCCCACCCGGCAAACTCCCAATCGAGCGCGGCGGTGAGGCGTCCGCCGTCGACCAGGTAGTTGCCCGTGCGGTAGTCACGGTGAATCAACGTCGTCGCCCAAGGCTCCGGTGCGTGCACTTCGCACCACCGCAAACCCCACTCCAGCGCCGGGTACGAATCTGCCAGACCATCAAGATAGTTGCGGTACTCGGCAATCGTGGCGCGCGCGTGGTCGGTCGACGGCGGTCGCAGATCGGCGAGTTCGGTGCGCGGCGGATGGATCGCATGGATGCGCGCGAGATTTGCCCCGAGCGCTTCAGCCAGCGCGTCACCGTCCGGTACGAGCAGCGTCTCCCGCGTGAGTCGGTGACCCGCCGCAATGCCGCGAACCCGTTGCATGATGAAGAACGCGCGTCCGATGACGCTCAAATCGCGACACAGAAATAGTGGTTTGGGGGCGATCACTCCAGCAGCATGTGCTACGCCCAGCACTGCAAATTCCTGCGGGCGCGACAAACTCGCGGAGACCCCTGAGGGAGCGTCCGTGCGCAACACGAAACCGTGCGTGCCCTGCCACGGGCCGCCATCGATCTCGACGTCCACCGTCCAGTTGTCCTGGATTGCGCCACCTGGCAGTCGTTCGAATGTGGTGACGCGCACCGCATCCGCCCTCGTCTCGCTCCGCAGCCAGCGCGCGATATCGCCCGCTGCAGTCGCGTCGATGATGGCCTCGCCGGTGTCTCGCTCGTTAACCACTTTGGTCACTGCCTGCATTTCACGTCCATTCTGCTCCTTGATGCGTTGATGGCACCGTCTAGTGCCGTTGCGGATGGCCTGCGCGTCCGATACCGGTACGATCGTGGCCCTTCAGAATCCGTTTTGCGATGCTCCAGCGATGAACCTCGGACGGTCCGTCGTAGATGCGAAAGGCGCGCAAGTCGGCGAAGATGCGAGCCACGACCGTGTCGTCGGTGACTCCCTGGCCGCCAAGGACCTGCACGCAGCGGTCAGCCACGCGCCAAAGTGCTTCCGAGACGATGACCTTGGCGCGGCTCGATTCGTGCAGGGCCAGGTCGCCCTGGTCGAGCACCCACGCGCAATGCCATATCGCGAGCCGGGCCACATGCATGTCCATCTCGTTGTCGGCCAGCATGAACCCGACCCCTTCGTGATCGCCGATGCGCTTGCCGAATGCTTCGCGTCGACGGGCATAGTCCACGGCGATGTCGTGCGCCCTGCGCACCGCGCCGAGCCAGCGCATGCAGTGGGTCAGTCTGGCAGGCGAAAGCCGAACCTGCGCATACTTGAAGCCCTGTCCCAGCTCGCCGAGGATATCCTCTTCGGGCACGCGCAGCCCATCGAAGCGAACGACGGCGTGCCCGCCCGGAAAGCACGTGTCGAGGCTGTTCATCGACCGCTCGATCGAGATACCGGCTGCATCCATTTTGGAGAGGAACATGGTGGCGCCGGCATCTTCCACTTTGGCCATGATGATCGCGAAGGCCGCGCCTTCGGCACCGGTGATGAACCACTTGCCACCGCTGATGACGTAGTCATTCCCTTCCCGGCGCGCCGTTGTCGCCAGCATCGACGGGTCGGACCCGGCGCCCGGCGCGGGCTCGGTCATGCAGAAGCAGGAGCGGATCTCACCCGCGGCCAGTGGCCGCAACCAGCGCTCCTTGTGGACGGGCTTCGCGACCGCTTCGAGCAAATGCATGTTGCCTTCGTCCGGCGCAAAAACATTCAGCGCAACCGGACCGAGGGGCGAGTAACCGGCCTCTTCGAAAGCAATCGCCCGACCAAAGTGCGTCAGTGCCAGGCCGCCGTACTCGCGCGACACGTGAGGTGAGAGCAGTCGCGCCTGTCGCGCCTTGTCGATGAGCTCTCGACGCAGCGCTTCGGTGGGCCCGTGGGAGCTGCAGCGCGCGTCCCCTTCCATTGGGATAACCTGTTCTGCCACAAAGGATCGAATCCTTTCCTGCAGGTCCCTTAGCTCCGGTGCAATGTCGAAGTCCACAGGCATGTCCGTCATGGAATTGCGCTATTGTTAGGAGCACGCCCCGATCCAACCTTCGGCAGGCGCGCAGCACCCCACCCGAAGTCGCGTATGGCGGGGCACGACAGTTCCGGTGCGGCGCGCCGCCGCTGGAACAGTCCCGATCAGATGTCGAAGAACACCGTTTCGTCCGGCCCCTGCAGATGGATGTCGAAGCGGTAGATAACCTGCCCTTTCTTCTCTTCACGCTTGCCGATCAGCGTGCTGCGGCGGGTCTCCCACTCGATCAGGTTCAGCACGGGATCCTTGGCATTGGCCGCCGCCTCGTCGGAAAAGTACATCCGCGTCGAGAGCCCGATGTTGATGCCGCGCGCGACAATCCAGAGATTCACGTGCGGCGCCATCGGACGTTTGTTGCGACCGGCGACGACGCCGGGCTTGATCGTATCGAACGTGTAGACGCCGGTCGCAAAATCCGAGCACGCACGCCCCCAGCCGCGAAACGTCTTGTCGATCGCCTTGCCCTGCCTGTCCGCAGGGTGGTTGTATTTCCCCGCCGCGTTGGCCTGCCAGATTTCCAGCATGACATCCCGCAGCGGCGTACCTGAGCCGTCGATCACCCGTCCTTCGATGCGGATATGCTCGCCTTTGGTCTTGGGGCCGGCGAGCACGTTGGTGAAGTTGTTCTCGAAGATGTCGAAACCCGCTTGCTTGGGCGCGAGGCCGATGTGCACGTACGGCCCCGCGGTCTGCGATGCTGTCTCTTTGAAGTATTCGAGTTGGTTGACCATGTTCTTCACTCGCGTTGCATCGAATCGTCAGGCTGGACCGCGTTCTCGAACCAGGTGGCGCGCGCGCCACGCAGTACGACATCGAACCGGTAGGCCATGCTGTCGAGCTGGATGCCTGCATTCTTGTCGATGGGTGCGATCAGCTGCCTGACCGCGGCCTCGCTGGGTATCGACCGCAGGATGGGGCACGTCGCAATGAGCGGATCGCCTTCGAAGTACATCTGGGTGATGAGCCGCTGCGCAAAGCCGCTTCCCGACAGCGAATAGTGGATATGCGCGGGCCGCCAGTCATTCACGTAGTTTCGCCACGGGTAGGGGCCTGGCTTGATCGTCCGGTACACGTAGTGTCCGTCGTTGTCCGTGAGCACGCGCCCGCAGCCGCCGAAATTGGGATCGATGGGCGCGATGTACGTATCCTTCTTGTGTCGGTAGCGCCCGCCGGCGTTGGCCTGCCAGACCTCCACCAGTGCGTTCTTCACAGGGCGCCGGTTTTCGTCGAACACATACCCGTGAACGATGATCCGCTCGCCGATAGGCAGCCCTTCCTTGGCATAATTCATGATCAGGTCGTTGTCGAGCGGACCGAGCTCGTCGCTGCTGAAAACCGGCCCCGTAATCTCGGACAACGAGTTCTGCAGCGAGATCAGCGCTTTCTGCGGCGAACGCAACACACTGGTCTTGTAGGCCGGTGCGTACGCCGGCGGATGCAGCGTCCGGTCACGCTGGTAAAACTCGCCAAACGGATTCGCTTCGGCCTTCATGATCACTTGGCCTCCGGGCCGACGGGAGCATGCAACGTTTCTTCTTCGATCGGGACCTTCAACGCATTGAGAACGCGCGGAACCATCGCGTAGAAGCCCGCCGTCAGTGCAAGTTCGATGACTTCGCTGGAACTGAAATGCTTGGCGAGCTCGGCGAAGACCTCGTCAGAAACGTCGCCGTGCATCATGGCTTCGGTCAACGCGAGCGCCGCGCATTCGGCCGGTGTAAACCTCGGTGATTCGCGCCAGAAGAAAAGGTCCTCGATTTGCTCCGGGGGCACCCCTTGTTGCCGCGCCCATCGGCGGTGCTGGTGCCATTCGTAGGCGGAGCCTTCAAGCTGGGCACCGCGAAGGATCATCAATTCGCGCAGGGTGCGCGTGGTTGTGCAGTCGCGCCTCAGCGTATAGGCAAACTCGATCCATGCCGACAGCAACTTGGCGTGGTGTCCAAGGACGCGGTAGAGATTGAGGAACTCGCCGTTCAGCTCGCGAATGCGTTTCTTGTTCTTATCGTCGATGTCCTTGAGCGGAAGACGAGATTTGCTTTTGTTCGACTGCGCTGCCATATGAGCTCCAATCCGAGGTTGCTGCCCGCTACGCCCGAGCGCCGGGCATCGTCCCGCCACCGGCCATCCACATCGATTTACGCTACGCGGCCTTCAGGCGGTCGCGCAATGTCTTTTTCTGCACCTTGCCGGTTGCCGTTTTGGGCAGCGGACCGAAGATGACGCGCTTTGGCGCCTTGAACCGCGCGAGCTGTCCGCGCACATGCTCGATGAGTTCCGCGTCGGTGGCGACAGCGCCTTCCTTCAGCGTGACGAAAGCGACCGGCACCTCACCCCACTTCTCGTCCGGCGCCGCCACGACCGCCACTTCCAATACGGCCGCGTGGGACGTCAACGCCGATTCGATTTCGACGGAGGAAATGTTCTCCCCGCCGGAAATAATGATGTCCTTGGCGCGATCGCGCAGCTCGATATAGCCGTCCGGGTACATCACGCCGAGATCGCCGGTCCGGAACCAGCCGTCCGGACATGCTTCACGGGTGGTCTTTTCATCCTCGTAGTAGCCGAGCATGACGTTGTTGCCACGGATCGCGATCTCGCCCATGGTCGTCGCGTCTCGCGGCACATCGGCGCCGGTTTCGTCGACGACCCGAATTGGCTGCCCGATCACGTTGTTCACCCCCTGGCGCGATTTGAGGCGCGCCTGCTCGGGTATGGGCAGGGCGTTCCATTCGCTGCGCCAGTCGCAGATCACCGACGGCCCATAGGTCTCCGTCAGCCCATAGAGGTGGGTGATATCCATCCCCAGTTCCGCCAGGCGCTCGAGCAATGCCGGCGTGGGCGGGGCCCCGCCCGTACCGATCCGGACCGGCCGCGGCAATTTCTCCTTGCCCGCGCCCGGATCCCAGATCGTCATCGTGAGTACCGTCGGCGCGGCACAGAAATGGCTGACCCCCGACTCCCGCATATGACGCCAGATCGCAGAGGCTTCGACTTTCGGCAGGCAAAGGTGCATGCCGCCCATGGCGGTTACCGCCCACGGGAAGCACCAGCCGTTGCAATGAAACATCGGCAGCGTCCAGAGATAGACCGAATCGCTGTTGAGCCCCATGTGCAGCGCCATGGCCAGCGCCTGCAGGTAGGCGCCGCGGTGGTGGTACATCACCCCCTTTGGCCGTGCGGTGGTCCCGCTCGTATAGTTGATGGCCAGCATGGAGCGCTCATCCAGCACCGGATGGAGGTACCGTTCGCCCGCAGCGATCATGCCCTCCAACTCGTCGGCCTTGCCGCCGGCGCACACCAGCCGAACGCCGGTTCCTACCTGTCCACCGGCGTCGACCGCAGCCTTCGTGAATTCCTGATCGTAGATGAGCACGGACGCGCCGGCATGCTTGAGAATGAACGCCATGTCCGCGGGAGTGACGCGGGTGTTGAGCGCAACAAGTACCGCCCCGCAAAACGGCACGGCATAGTGTGCGGCAAGCATGACATGGGAATTTCCTGCCAGGATGGCAACGCGATCGCCCGGTCGGACCCCAAGGGCTTTCAGCGCCCCGGCAAATTTGAGCGAGCGCTCGAGAAACTCGCCGTACGTGTACTTGAGGCTGCCTTCGACAACGCCGACCCGATCCGGAAAGACCTGCGCGGCGCGATGCAGAAAGGCCGTCGGCGTAAGAGGCTCATAGTTGAAGCCAGGCTGCATTGGATCCCTCGCGCAAGCGTCTTGCTTTGTTCAGTGGGTCTGGTTTATCGGGGGCCCTGCCGCAGCAGCCTCATGGAAACGTATTCTAGTCTTCTTCCGCGTGGCTTTGCGTACTCACCATTTCGTACAAATTGCGCGATGATGTTAGGCGTGGTAGCTTGATACTGTCAAGCGTGACGGCGCTCGTTGGTGTGCGATCGACGAACTCCACGAATGCTCGATGCGCAGCGCGTTTCGCTAGCCGCTTTTCAGGTGATGAACGATGAAGTCAGCGACCATCTTCTTGTGTGTGCTCCTCACCTTTGGGGAACGGAAGTCGCGGCGAAAAATGGTGCCGAACGTATGAAGGTTCGATACGTGAAAAAAGCACAGCGCGCTCATCAGCATGTGCACATCGATCGCGCTCACGCCAGCCGCAAACACCCGCTCGCGTCGCCCGCGCTGCAGAATGGACTCGATCGTGTCGACGATGGTGGTGTTGACCTTCCGGATCTTGGTCGATTTGGCCAGGTGGCGCGCATGATGGATGTTCTCGATCGCGACCAGGCGCACGAAATCCGGGTGGGCATGGTCGTAGTCGAACGTGAATTCGGTAAGCCGTCGGATGGCCTGTTCGGGTTCGAGGCTATCCAGCTCCAGCCGGGCTTCATAGGACCGAATGCTCGCGTATTCCTGCTCCAGCACGGCAATGTAAAGCGCTTCCTTGCCGCCGAAGTAGTAATAGATCATCCGTTTTGTCGTTGAGGTCCGCGCAGCGATCGCATCGATCCTCGCGCCATTGAATCCGTGCTTTGCGAACTCCTTGGTGGCCACTGACAGTATGTCGCGCTTCGTTTTCTCCGGGTCGTACTTGCGCAGACGCACGGCGCGCGCGACTTTCGTCGCCGATGTGGACCTTCGACCCACCTATTTCTCCCGTATTGCCGGCCTGGAACCAGCAGATCATAGACAGGCGTGCATGCCTGTCAACCCGGAAAGTGTAATGCACCGGCCGGCTCCGATGTTTGCCACCACCGCTTCCTGCCAGCGCCGGCTTCCGGGAAACGAACGACCGTGGACACGGCTGCCAGCGTGTCCGATCAATGAACAGATATCGGGGATGACTCCATGATCAGCGGGAAGACGAGATTGATCGCGCACATCGGCTATCCAACCGAATCATTCAAGGCGCCGATGATCTACAACCCCTACTTCGAGCGGGCAGGTATCGATGCGGTGGTCGTACCCATGGGCATCAAGCCTGACGACTACGCAACGCTGTTTCGCCCGTTGTTTCAGCTTACCAATATTCACGGCGCGCTGATTACCATGCCCCATAAAGTGACGACGGTGGCGATGGTCGACGAGGTCACCCCGACGGTCTTGATTGCGGGTTCCTGCAACGCAGTCCTCAAGCGCCCCGACGGGTCGCTGCTGGGTGACATGTTCGATGGCACCGGCTTCGTTCGCGGCATCGAGCGCAAGGGCCGCCCCCTGAAAGCTGCAAGTGCGCTGGTGGTCGGCGCCGGTGGGGTGGGTTCGGCCATCGCCGCATCGCTCGCCTTTGCCGGCGTTTCCGCGTTGGGCATTTTCGATGCCAATTCCGATTCTGCCGACGCTCTTGGCGGCCGGTTGCGCCAGCACTATCCCAAGCTCACGGTGACCACCGGCTCGAAGGATCCGGCCGGCTTCGATGTCGTCGTCAACGCGACCCCTCTGGGGATGAAAGCCGGCGATCCGATGCCAATGGACGTGTCCCGCATATCGCCCAAGACGTTCGTCGGCGAAGTCGTCATGAAGCAGGAATACACCCCCTTCCTGCGCGCGGCAAAAGACAAGGGCTGCGAAGTCCAGGTCGGCACGGATATGCTGTTCGAGATGATCCCGGCATACCTCGAATTCTTCGGCTTCAAGACCACCACGCCGGAGGTGCTGCGCGAGGTGGCGCAGATCAAGTATTAGCATATGGCGTCCCTGCCGACGTCTGGAGCATGAAGGTGGTTCTGTACGTGTGCGGTCAACTTTCAGGAGGCGTGGTCGCGCAGGTGTCGCTGTCGACCGGTAACCCATGAAGAAAATACTCATACTGAATGGTCCCAACTTGAACTTGCTGGGCACCCGGGAGCCCGCCGTATACGGCTCGGAAACCTTGTCCGACGTGGAACGCCTGTGCAAGGAGGAAGGCAAGAAACTCGGCGTCGCGGTGGACTGCCGTCAATCGAATCACGAGGGCCAACTCATCGACTGGATCCATGAGGCGGGGCGCGAGATCGCGGCGGGCAAGATGCTGGGCGTGGTGTTCAATCCGGGCGCTTTCACGCATACGTCGGTCGCGTTGCACGACGCCATCAAGGGCGCCAGCGCAACGGTGATCGAACTGCACATTTCGAACGTGCACGCCAGAGAAGAGTTTCGGCATCACTCGTACATCTCACCGGCAGCGCGCGGCATCATGGTGGGGTTTGGCGTGCAGGGATACGCACTGGCCATGGGCGCGCTCGTGAGGCTCAGTCCGAAGAAGTAGCACGCCGGGCGCTGCGCCCAGTCGTTGCAGCGCGTTTAGAGAGACCGCGGGAACCAGCTTCATGCGCAAGTGCATCGCCACCGTATCGATCAGCGGCACCCTGGCCGACAAACTCGACGCCATCGCCACGGCCCGCTTCGACGCGATCGAGGTGTTCGAGAACGATCTGATCAACTTCACCGGCACGCCGCACGACCTTCGCCGCATGGCGGTGGACCGGGGACTCGGCATCGATCTGTACCAGCCATTTCGTGATCTCGATGCGGACTCCGATGCACAGTTCCGTCGCAATCTTGACCGCGCCGAGCGCAAATTCGACCTCATGCAGGTGCTCGAAGCGCCGATGCTCCTCGTCTGTTCCAATGCGTCTGCCACCGCATCCAGGGACGATGCTCGCATTGCCGCACAGTTGAATGAATTGGCGGAGCGTGCTGCACGTCGCAATCTCCGCATCGCGTATGAAGCGCTGGCATGGGGGCGGCACGTCAACCACTATCGGCACGCGTGGGAAATCGTCAAGAAGGCGGATCACCCGCATCTTGGCATCTGCGTGGACAGCTTTCATATCCTCTCCCTCGGCGACGACCCTGCCGGCATCGCCGAGATCCCGGGTGAAAAGATCTTCTTTCTGCAGATGGCGGATGCCCCGCGCCTGGCCATGGACGTGCTGCAGTGGAGCCGTCACTATCGTTCCTTCCCGGGCCAGGGCCAATTCGATCTGGCCCGCTTTCTCGAGTACGTGCTCGTCGCCGGGTACACAGGGCCCTTTTCGCTTGAAATCTTCAACGACGTATTTCGTGAAGTCCCCAACCGTCCAACGGCCGTCGATGCGATGCGGTCGATCCTGTACTGCGAGGCGGAGACGCGGCTGAGGCTGGAGCGCGCGGATGCCAGTACGCCTTCCGCTGCGAAGCGCTCTGCCACTTTGGATCGCGTCGAACTCTTCGATCCTCCTGCCCCGTCGGAGCTCGCAGGCGTCGCGTTCGTCGAGTTCGCGCTCGATGCGACAGCTGCAGTGATGTTCGACACGTTCTTGCAAGCGTTCGGATTCCGTCGCCTTGGCCGCCACCGCTCGAAAAACGTTACCTTGTACCGGCAAGGTGAAATCCACGTGGTCGTGAATCTCGAGCCCGATTCCTTCGCCCATGCGTATTTCGATGAGCATGGCGCATCGCTGGTCGCCGTGGGACTCGCCACCAGCGACAGCGTGCGTGCGCTGAATCGTGCGACCGCATTCCACTGGGCACGCTTCGACACGCGCGTCGGCCGGCACGAGTTCAACGTCCCTGCCGTGCGCGCGCCCGACGGTACGCTGGTGTATTTCGTACCGCTCGAAGCAGCGACCGGCGGACTTTTCGAGGTCGACTTCAACCTGGAAGCCACGACTGAAACGCCGGGCCTCACGGATGCAGGCCTCACGCGCATCGACCATATCGCCCGGGGATTGCCGATCGAGGCGCTCGATACGTGGATACTGTTCCATCGCGCCGTGCTGGGCATGGAGCCGGGTGAGAGCCTCGAACTCTCCGATCCTTTTGGCCTCGTGCGCAGCTGCGGTGTCGCGAATGCCAGTCGGACGGTGCGTGTGGTGCTCAACGTTTCCCAGAGTCGCGGAACGCAAATGGCAAAAGCCATTGCCACCCAAGGAGGCGCCACCGTCCACCATATCGCGTTCGCGTGCACCGACATATTCGCGACCATGGGCGCACTGAAGCGAAACGGCGCCAAGTTCGTGGCGATTTCGGACAACTATTACGATGACCTGGCGTCACGCTTCGAGATACAGCCAGCTGTCCTGGATCGCATGCGAGCGCTTGGCATTCTGTTCGAGCGCACCGCGGACGGCGAATATTTGCACGCCTATTCGGAAAGTTTTGCCGGTCGCTTCTTCTTCGAGGTTGTCCAGCGGGCCGGCGGCTACGATGGCTACGGTGCCATCAACGCGCCCGCCCGCCTGGCCGCGCAGGTTCAGCACGCTGCTTCGGCACTGACCTGACCGACGGCGTCGCCGGATTGAATCGAAGAGTGCGCCGCGTCACAGTAGTGGGCAACCCGAGCTGACCGCCGATGCTGGAGACACTTTTCACCACGGACGCCATGCGCGCCGTATTTGCCGACGACAGGCGGATACAGCGCATGCTCGACTTCGAGGCGGCGCTGGCGCGTGCGGAAGCGGCCACCGGCGTCATTCCAGCGGCCGCGGCCGCATCGATCGTGCGCTGCTGCCGCGCCGAGACCTACGATTTTGCGGCGCTGCGTGCCGCCGCCCGCAACTCGGGCAATCTGGCGATTCCCCTCGTGGCGGCACTTACGGCAGAGGTGGCACGGCTCGACGCGGCCTCGCGCGGCTTCGTCCACTGGGGCGCAACCAGCCAGGACGTCATCGACACCGGGCTCGTCCTGCAGCTGCGTGACGCGCTCGATCAGATCGCCGCCGATCTCGCCCGATTCGCGGAGACCTTGGCACATCAGGTGCGCGCGCACCGTGCAACGCCACTCGTGGGTCGAACCTGGCTCCAGCAGGCATTGCCCGTGACGTTGGGCTTGAAACTGGCGGGGACACTGGACGCGATCGATCGACACCAGCAGAGAATCATGTCGTTGCGCTCCCGTATCGGCCAACTTCAATTTGGTGGGGCCGCCGGCACCTTGGCGTCCCTCGGGACCCGCGGATTGGACGTCGAGGCCGCACTCGCGACCGAGCTCGGACTCGCCATCGCCGACATTCCGTGGCATACGCAGCGCGACAACATCTGCGAAGTGGCCGCAACTCTTGGCCTCGTGACGGCGACACTCGGGAAACTCGCGCGCGACGTGTCACTGCTCGCGCAGACCGAGGTCGCCGAAGCGTTCGAACCCGCCGCGCCGGGACGCGGCGGATCATCGACCATGCCGCACAAGCGCAACCCGGTCGGTGCCGCCATCGCACTCGCCGCCGCGGTTCAGGTGCCGGGGCTGGTCGGCACCATGCTCAGCGCAGCTGTGCAGGAGCACGAGCGCGGTCTCGGCAACTGGCCCGCCGAGTGGGATACGCTGCCGCAGATCGCCATGCTCACCGCGGGTGCGCTCGACGCGATGACTGCCACCGTTGCCGGTCTCGATGTCGACGCGCAGCGCATGGCGCTGAATCTCGACACCACGAATGGCCAGATCATGGCCGAAGCCATCCAGATGGCGCTGGCACCCTCGCTGGGACGCGATGTCGCCCACTCGCTCGTCGGCGCCGCATGCAAGCGCGCCGCCGCGGAGCGCCGCCACTTGCGCGACGTGCTTCGCGACGAGCCGAAGGTTCGCGCCGTACTCGACGAGGATGCGCTGGCGCGACTGTTCGACCCGCTGTCCTACCTGGGCTCAGCGAACGCTTTCATCGAACGCGTACTGTCGCGCCACCAAACGCTTCAGTCGAAGTAAGTCACGCCGGTCTTGGCCAGGATTCTCCTCGGCGCCGTGCGCCTCCTAAGCCTGTGGGTCCAAGCGCTCAACGCCGCGCGGAGCCTGGCTACTGCCCGTAGCGTCGCATTTGCCGTGTCCATTGCCTGTTGCATGCCTTCGCGCGCACGCAATCTGTCGATCGCGTTCATGTAATCGCTGACGCTTGGCCGCGCAAACAGGTCCTGCGTTCGGTTCGATCCGTTCATAGCCTGTACCCCTCGTATGATCCCGGCGCATGAATTGCTGCGCCGCACAATTGCAATGTAAGGACCTATGTAGCTCGTTGCCAATCGCATTTGCGAATGGCGGTGATCGGTCGGGCCGATGGAAGGATCCAAGGCGCCGAGGTGTGAATGCGTTGACTTGGAATCCGTCCGGGCGTGCCCGGAGCGGCGTCCCCGCAGCATCGACCGCAACTGTGGGGTAGCATTTGCGGATGCGGATTCTTGCCGGACTTCTGCTTCTGATGCTCACGCCCGCAATCTTCGGACACGACGTTTCGCCGTCATCGTCGGCGGTCGCTGCGCGCATGCGCGTGTCGGCGGAACGGGTGCTTGCGGCTTTGCCTGCCGGAATGCGCGAGAAGATGGTGCGTGCATTCGACGACCGCGATCGCGCCGACTGGCATTACACGCCGCGCAGCCGCAATGGCGTCGCCCTGAAGGAACTCGATGCCAACGGGCGCGATGCCGTCCACGCGTTGCTCAGGGACGCATTGTCCGCCGTCGGTTACGGCAAGGTCGTGAACATCATCGAACTCGAACTCGTCCTGCGCGAAATGGAAGCGTTTGGCCTGATGCGCGATCCGGAGCGCTACCACCTCACGATCTACGGGACACCGAGCAAGACGGCCGCCTGGGGATGGCGCTTCGAAGGACATCACCTGTCACTTAATTTCACGCTCGCCGGCGATCATGTCGCCGTCGACACGCCAAGCTTCCTCGGCGCCAATCCCGCGAATGTTCCGAAAGGGCCACAGGCAGGACAGCGCGTGCTCGCGGCGGAGGAGGACGAAGCGCGCGCGCTGCTCAATTCGCTGTCCGAAGCGCAGCAGCGCGAAGCGGTATTCGATACGCGTACCTACGGCGATATCGTCACGAGCAACGCCGCGAAAGCAGACCCGCCCGCGCTGGTCGGCATTCCGGCTGGCCGTCTCTCTGAGGCGCAACGAGCGCAGCTCGTCAAACTCATCGAAGTCTACGCGCGCACGTTCGAGCCGAGCCTGGCGGCGGCGCGCATGGCGCGTGTGCACGAAGGTGGCATCGACAACGTGCGCTTTGGCTGGGCCGGTGCCATCGCACGCGGCCGACAGCACTACTACCGCGTGCAGGGACCGCTGTTTCTGATCGAGTACGACGCGTCACAGGACGGCGGCAACCACATTCATACGGTATGGCGCGATTTCAATGGGGATTTCGGACGAGATCTCCTGCGCCAGCACTACGAGACTGCCACAGGGACCACACACCGGCATGCCGGGCCCTGAGCCCGGTCACGTTGCGATCCGGCTAACGAAGTGCGAACAACCCCCGCGTTGGCCGAAGGGCCGCTTGCTAGTCGAAAGCTTCGAACGTCGACTTTGTTTACAACAGCTGGGTCGGCGGATGGCGCACCTGATCGTAAGTCATTGATCCAATGATAGTGTTGTGCGCCTGTACGGATCTTGCTTACACTCGACGGCAATAGGAGGAGGATGTCGATGGTATCGACATGGTGGCTCGTTGCTGCTTTTTTCGCGGGCGTCGGCGCGGCGTCGTTGCTCTTCGTGCTGATGCAATTGGCTGGCGATTCGCATGCCGCACGGCCGATTGACGAGCGGCTCGACGCCAAGGGACCTTAAAGGCTCGCCGCTTCCGACATTGCGGTCCCTGTCAAAAGCACCCAGCTGCGCGCACCGCACCCGCCTGGAGCACACGATGCGGTCCGTCGCTGGTGTGGCACCCGGCCGCCACACCAGCGTTATCGATCAGCGCGTGGGGCTCATGCCACACCGTCGCGGCAGGGATTGAAATCTTCCGGCCCGAACATCGGACGAACCTCGGTCTCGCCCTCCCAGCCCGGCCAGTATTTCTTATGCAGTTCCATGAAGCGGACCGCCGATTCAACCGCTTCTTCCTTCGAGTTCAACTCGAATTGCGCATAGCCGCCGACAACCTCGTTGGTCTCGGTGAACGGCCCGTCGATCACTGTCACCTTCCCACCTGACAACCGGACGCGCGCACCCATGGCGGTCGGCCCGAGCCCCCCGCTCCCGAGCATCGTGCCGGCTTTGGCCTCTTCTTCGGCGAGCTTCGTGATGGCATCCATCAGTTGCTTCGGCGGCTGGCCCTGGTTTTCGGCGTGCTTGACGATCATCATGAATCGCATCGTGATACCTCCGTACGGTTTAGGGTTGGAAACCGGCATCCGGACGATTTCTAACCGCGGACCCCGGGTCTACTTACTAGTCGATCGAGCGACTGCCGGTTCGACAGGTTCGTTATGTTTTTTTGACCAGGACCACGCGGTGTCAATCAAACACTCGGTAATCCGCGGCAAGTCTTCGAATGAGTGGGGCCGACCGCCTCGCTCGAGAGTGCTGAGCGGAACGGTTGCATCTTCGCTGCGCTACCGCTTGTGCGCAAGCATGAATATTCGCACCGCCGGCGCCGTACATACCATCAGCCCGTTTGGACGATCCAGGGTCAGCTTGGATTCAATCAGTTACGACTCGAAGTTTAGACCTGTTGAAAAAAAGTAGCGTACATCGCCGATCCTGGTTTCCAATTGTTCGCGAGTTCGCTTCAAAGGTGCTTCCTTGTTCACCCGCTAGGAGTGTGCCATGCCCTTCTGCCCGCGACTCTCTGCCATGCCAATCAAGCTTCGCACGATGAACGAGCCTATGTGCTGTCCCAAGCTCGCTTCGTAGCGACGGCAGGGGCTGTCGAGTCCATCTTCCTGGAGTAGGCCATGATCGAAAAGTCACCCGAGGGCCATGGAGAAGAGTTGTTCGATCTGCTGGCCTACCTCACCGGCCATCTCGTCATCACGAACTCTCGTGACGAGCATGCCGTCAATGCCCTGCACGACGAGCTGTCCCGGGCGCTGACGAGCACGGCCCTCGCCACGGCGAAGGATCGCTACTTCTCAGTCGAAAGCTCGGATCTGTTCTTCCCCGACGCCGTCGCGCCGCAGCAGCGCGCGCGACTCACGCACCTGACCGAACGGATCGCCGCGCGCACAGCTCCCGCCGATCTCCGCGTGTTCGTGCGCGACGTGCCGGTGCGAACTTCGCAGATGGTCGGCTCGGTCCCGGCGTGGGCCGGCGGTGCGGCTGTCGCCAAGACGATCGGCCCGTTCCTCAGCAAGGACGGGCGCCGCCTTTGGTTCGATTTCTTCAGGATCACCCAATTGGTCGCGCTCTATATCGCGGGCCGGCCCGATCCCGCGCTCCTGTTCAACGTTTCGTTGGCCAAGAGATTCCTCCACGACAACCTGCCCCCGGTCGTCGACGCGCTGACCGTCTACCACCTGGTTCCGGACAGTGTGTGGATCAATTCCCAATTGCTAGCAGCGAATGCGTCCGCCGGGTTGTTCACGGGATTGAAGATCAAGGGCGGCACGATCACCTTGAGCGCACCGCCGCAACTCGTCGGCGGGAAGCTGACGCTCTCGCTGGCCACTAAAGCGACCGTAGCGCTCGATCTCGACTCCGCAGCTCTGGTCGACGCAGATCCCGCCAGTCCGTACGGCACCGATGCGCGCCAGGCAAAGATGCATCTGCCCGAGCAATTTTCCTTCCATTTCTCCGCCGGCGGAGCTGGGAGCGCGGTCGATGCGGTCGGCGGTCACATCGACTGGACGGTGTACGGACACTCTGCCGACTTTCGGTGGAATCCGCCGGTAGCGCCCACGTTCGACGCGCTCCTCAATCGTGTCATGATCCCTCTCGATTGTTCGGTGAACCGGTTCACCGTCGACGCTTGCACGTCGCCGTTCACGACGTTCGCCGGGGCGGCCGACATCGAGAGCAGCGCGTGGGCGTTGCCGGTTGCGCAGATCGACGTCACCAAGCCGTCGCCCGCTGCAGGCATCGGCGGTCTGGCGATCCGCTGCAAGAAGGGATTGACGGCGCAATGGCAAGGACTGCAGGGCGGTGCCGTCAACCTGACGCACCCCTGGCTTCTGAGCGATCCGGGCAGGCTCAATTTCACGGACCTCCTGGCGGGCAACGTCTTCTGCACACAGGATTACCTTCTGTGGACAGACGATCTCAATCCGTACGGTTCCACCGTCAAACTCAACTACGCCGCGGCATTCCCGTTCGTCTACAACACATTCGCCAACGGCAACGAGGCGTTCCTCGCGCTCGCGAATGCCAATCCGCGCCTGGATCGACCGGTCACGGTCACCGGGCAGCCATTCGACATCCATTCGAAGGGGTCCGTGCTCATCGTCGCCGTGAGCAAAGCGTGGAAGCTGATCTATCTGTTCGACGACAATATTCTGTTCGACAACTACGATCCGACTCGGCCAAAGACCACGCTGCCATCACCCCTTGCGGTGGCGTTGCACAACGCCCTGTTCAAGGTCTCGCCGGTCAACGGCTGCCTGTTGTTCGGGAGCCTCGGCGACGACATGCGGCACGTCGAGACCGGCGTGGTGTTCCTCACCCTGGGCATGTACGCCTACGTGCCCACGCTGCCCGATCCCTACGCCGCCAATCTGGGCATACTGAAAGCCCAGTTCGAGCGAGTGGCCCGCTACACGCTCTCCGCAAACACCGGACAAACCGTCTGGCTGTGGCTTATCTCCCAGACGCAATGGGAGCCCCTTGCGCCCGACAAGGACAAGGTCGAGGTCTCGTTTCATTTCGCGCCGTTGGCGAATCCAATCGACACCGCACCCGCGGCAACGATCCCGCAGCCGGTAACGGCAACCCTTCAACCGCGGGCCGCGCCAATCGCACCGCCTGCCGCGTCCGCTGTCGGCCTTCGCCAGCATCCGTTCGTCCAGCTTTTCAGCCCGGCCGTCGCGAACACCGCAGCGCCGCGTACCGGCGCGATTGCAATGCCGAGTGTGACGGCGATGGCGGTATCGGGGCGAGGACCCGCTCCCGACTATCAACGACAATGGGACGAGCGTTTCGGTTACCTGCAGCAGGACAACTTTGCGCTGCTGGATGTCAGCAGCAATGCGAATCAGATGGGCGTGAGCTTCGCATGGTTCGGCGACCGGCAGATGACCTTGGTGCGTACCCACGAAGCAGTGCCGATCGAGGCGCCCGACCCTGCCACCGACAGTTTTCCGCTACAGGTACGAGGCCTGGACATTGTCGCCAAGTCCCGGTTCGTGCGCGCGTTCACCACGCCGATCGTCTCCTGGGAACCCGTCATCAATCTCACGGAGCCGGAAGCGCTGAAGGACGATCCACCGACGCCGCTCAACTACTATCCCGACGACGGCGGCCCGACGAAGATCTTCAACAATAGCGTGCAGCTTGTCCCCGTCGCCCCCATACCCGTGTGCGACATGCTGGTCGATGCCTATGAAAAGGAACCCGGCAACGTCACGGCCGCTTACTTCACGCTTCCCTTCGGGCTGCGCTCACTGGCCTACTTGTACAAGACCAGTCCGAACAAGCCCAAACCTGCGCTCGGATTCAACGCCCCCTCATTCGACAACGATCTCACGGGGGGAATACAGCTCAAGCTGACGGCCGGCGCGGGCTTCAACAACAAGGAAAACAACCTCTTCCGCGGCTATACGCTGCAAATGAACAATGTACTGGATTTGAACGGCAAGAAAACGGATGCGACCACGCTTGGTGAAGACGTCTCCTTCGTATTCAACCAGGAATTCTGCCTCCCACCCACCAAGCTTGATAATCAGCGCGGCGTGCCGCTGACGCGAATCGACGTAAGCGGCTATGGCGCAAGTACCTTCAGCACCTGGATCAACGAGGACGCACAGTTCGCGTCCACCAGCGAAGCGCGCTTCGACATCATGGTCGGTCGCACCGCGCACGAGGTCATCCAGGTCAAGACCATGGTCTACCCGTACGGGATCCACTTCGTCCGCACGATCACGCTGTTTCGCGTCGGCAGTGGCTACGTTTACCGATTCGATTCGGGCTGGAAAGCCGAGAGCGACGGCAAGTTCGATTTCCACTTCAAGTATTGCCCCGACCCGAACAATCCCGATCCGGACAAAGCCCAGGCCGAAGCGAGCGTGGCGCCCTACAAAATCCATCCGGGCGTCGTGAAAGGCCTTTTCAATATCCAGAACATCCGGACTGCGGTCGGGGACGTGCTGCCGTTCATCACCACGATGGACATCACGAAGTTCTACGAGCTAAGCCCGAAGCTCAACAAACCCATCAAATATGCCGGAGGGGTGTCGCCGGTGCCGGTCAACCTGCAGCCGGTCTACTTCGACGCGGATGTGGAACTGGAGAGCGTTGTGCAGGGCCAGGTCGGCGGACGTGTTCCCGCGAAGAAGATCCTGGGCTTCGTGCAGCTCGCTCCGCGCGGCATTCCGCTCACGCCAGCCGCGTTCCAGGCGCTCCTTGTCCGCCAGTTCGGCTCCGTCGGCGGACCGCTGGACTGCGTCATGGACATCGGCAAGAGCGGCCAGAAGTTCCGCATCAACTTCGTCGACGTCAACGCGTCCGTCGACGCCGACGGCACCACGCCTGCGTTCGTCGCCGCGGCTCGCGGCAACGTCGTCCTCCCGAAGGACGGATCGTGGAGCATGGTCACGCACGCACGCGGAAGTGGCGACGTGACCCCGCTTCCGGAAAGTGTGTCCGTTCCGCTCATACGTGTCGGTGAACTGGCCGACAACATGACCTATCCGGATACCGCGCTGTTGCGCATCGCGAATCCAGGCGATCTGCTGCGTGCGCCGGTCAGCGAAACGGTCAATTTCGGCTTCCTGCAGAGCACCAATACGCAGAAGGTGCTGTTCCTGACGCCGGCGTTTGCCAAGCAGGCGACCGACACGGTACCGGGCAAGCTGCTGTCCAAGACGCCGCCGCTGTTCGTGGACTCCTATCGTCTGATGGGCTCCAAGGCGGTCTTTCCCAACATCGGCGATGCCGAATCCAGTTTCGGCACCGCCATCGCCATGACCAAGAACTTCGGGTCGAGCGCGCTCAAGGATGGCGGCAAGAATGTGCTCGAGCTGATGAACATCAGCTCCAGCGATGGCATCAACCGGCTGAAGGAGGACGGCTACAAACTGGCCAATGCCGTCAAGAAGTTCGATCTCCCGACCGGCCCGTGGCATCTGATCAACGAGGACTACCTCAAGATCTACGTCGAGTACCAGGCGACGACCCAGGACGGCGACCTCAAGAACACGCAGACCCGCAAGGGCGTCCTCGACTACGACGTCGACTCCTTTGCGGCTGCCGTGGGCGACCGCTGGAAGAGCCGTCTCAACAACATGGCGATGGTCGTCGATCTGGGGCCCTTCCCGCGGCTCCTGACCATCACGGGCAACTTCGACGCGAAGAAGGGCGCGGAGGCCGGCTATGTGGGCGATCCCGCCGATCCGGTCAACTTCCCCGCGCCGCAGCTCGAACTGAGCGACGCGCTGGAGAAGGCCAAGGACATCCTGCAAGTACTCGCGGCGCTGCAAGGCGGCGACTATGTCGAGGCGTTCAAGCGCGGCATGCGGATCGCGATGAGCAACGGCGCCGACAGCTGGGAATACAAATTCGAGGCGTCGCAAGAGATCCCGGTGCTCAAGTTCCCGCCGGGCCCGTTCGCCAACGATCCGAACGCCCCGCTGAAGCTCGAAGCCTCGCTGAAATTCGGCGTGTACTTCAACGCCGCGATGACCACCGCGGCCCTGAGCGATCCGAAGAAGCTGCTTCCGACCGCCGGCGCATTCGTGGAGTTCTACGGCCGCTTGTCGGTGATGTGCGTTTCGATCAGCATCGCCACCGTCTATGCGGTAGGCCAGTGCAACCTGCGGATTGCCGGCGATACCAAGGTCGGTCCCGCGCTCGACATGAAGTTCGGCTTCGGCGCGCAGATCGTCGTCGGGCTGCCGGTGGTCGGCAACGTCAGCGTGCTCTACATGGTCGGCGTCGAGATCTACGCGGATTCGACGACGCTCAGCGTTTCGGCATTCCTCCTCTTCCAGGGGCACGCGGAACTGATCGGCGGACTGGTGAGCGTCACCATCACCATCGAGGCCAAGGGCTCCGTCAAGCGCATCGCCGACCAGACCGTCTGTGCAGCGCAAGTGACGTTCGGGCTGGATATCAGCATCTTCCTGGTCATCGATATCAGCTTCAGCAAGTCATGGGAGGAGCAGCGGCAGATCGCGTAGGCACGCGCATCGCCACGTACTGCACCCGCTCCCGATACATCGACCCGAGGATCCGCAATCATGGAAAAGAACCAACGATTTGCCATTCTCACCTTTCCACAGTTCTTCGACGGTAACGTACTGGGCGTCAACGTCGTCTTCCTGCCGCGCAATCAGAATCCGCTCATGAGCGCCATTGAAGGCGAGCCGCCGTTGGCGGGAGCGCCGCCCTTCGCCGACGCGAAACTGTCCTTCGTAGCGCGGATCGTGAGTGGGCTCTCCGGTTTGCCCGGAGCATCGCCGGCGCTTGCCCCCCGGCCATTGACGACGGCGCAGCCGACCAAGGCTCGGCCGCTGTTCGAGGCGCTCGCGAATCAATTCACGATAACCAATCTCGGTGTGCCGAATACGAATCTGAACGTAAATTCGTTTCCGCAAAAAGCGCCGCCCCCGACCGCTTTGGACAAATCGGTCAAGAAATACCTGCCGCACACCTATCGGAAGGCGTTCAACTTCGTGGCCTCGCGTACCCAGAATGCGGTAACCGACGATGCCTACCACTGCGCCGTGCGCGGCGCGACGCCGAAAGCCGGGTTCAAACCGTCGCCGGAGGAAATCAGCTGGGGCCAGGTCTTCGCCAGCGCGATTCGACAACCGCAGCTGGCGACGGCGTTGGGTATGATCTATCAGACCCAGATCACCGTGGGCGCCAACGATTTTCCCAAGGGCGGCTGGCTGTATGTCGATCTCGCCGACGACAGCGATTACAAGACGCAGCAGACGGTCGACGGGACATTCGTCAAGCGCTATGCGGCGCGCATTCCGGTGCTGGAAGTCGGCAAGCCGCGCAGCGTGTTCGGTGCCATCCAGTTCCCGGTGCTGGCCGCGGCGCCCAAGGGCAATTACGACGAACTCTTCATCGAAGCCGCCGACTACGACGATGGCTTCGCGAAGATCGTCCATGCCTTCCAACCCGTGAGCGACAGCCTGCTGCTCGAAGAGAGTGACGGCTTTCATCCGACGCGGGAAGTCGGCATACGCCTCGGTTGGGATGACGAGCAGATCCTGATCTGGTACATCCGACAACTCGTCGAAGATCCCTTGGTCGGCTCGGGCGAACGCATCGATGCGCCCATCGGCGCATTCGGCTACAAGATCGACGTCCGCGAGGACAAGAATCCGGAAGTCCCCTGGGAATCGCTGAACCAGGTCAACAGCAAAGCCGCGCTCACGGTGGTCAACCCGGTCACGCACGAGGTCGTTACTCTCGGCAACGTCGTCGGCAAGGAGCTACCGTACCAGGTCTATCCGGCGCAGCTCGACGGCGACCTCGGCAAGAACTACTGGCTGCCCATGTACTTCGCTGCGTGGGCCGGCAAATCGATGGTGTTGCCCGACGAAGAGGCTTCGGCCCTCTACCAGCATGCGGACGTCAAGGCGAACACGGACACGCATGTGAGCGGACCACCGGAGAACAAGCTCAACAAGGTCTACGAGCCCTCCGGTATCACGACGAAGTTGCGCTATGGCGAGTCCTACCAGTTCCGCATCCGCCTCGCCGACATGAGCGGCGGCGGTCCCGAGGTCGGACGCACGCCGCAGGACAAGATACCGTCGCAGACGACGACCTGCCGCTTCAAGCGCTACGTCGCGCCCGACACCGTCCGCATTGACGGCCTGCCGAACAACACCGACGAGATCCTCTTCGCCGACACCAAGCTCACGCTCAAGCGGCCGCTGCTCGGCTACCCCTCCGTCGTGTTCACCGGCAAGTATGCCGCCGACCCCGTGGCCCTGCTGCAGGCCGCTTCCGACGCCATGCTGGCGAAGCAGCCGAAAGACCAGCAGGCATTCGGCATCGCCGACCCGGATGTGGATAGCGTGGAAATCACGGTCGAACTGCAGACCCTGAAGATGGACAACATGCAGAGCGTCTCGGGCCGTGAGTCGTACATCCGGTTCTACACGACGACGCGAAAATTTCCCAAGGCCTCCGCGGTGTTTGAAGACGAGCTGGTCGTCCCGCTCGAATACAGGGACTGCAAGGTGCTGAAGTTCGGCGATCCGGGCGATCTTGGCGATCTCGGTGTCAATCAGGCGCAACTCGACGCCCTGCCCCAACTCATCCTGCCGCGCGCGCGAACCATCCGCCTGACTATCCGACCGGTCTGCGAAGCCAGACCGGACTATTACGGGCTGGAAGATGCCGACCACGCGTTCAACACGCGCTACGGCAGAACGATCCAGTTCCAGTTGCGCACTGATCCACTCGCGGACGAATTGGGCCTGCTCAGCCCCGCAAGGCAGGTGCGCGGGATCTTCCTGCAGCCCGATCCGCCGTTCCTGTTCGACGGCAATATCGGCAGCCTGCTGCTCGGCAAGGAGGTGGAGAAGGCGCCCGACATGGTGCAGCGTCTGGCCCAGCAGCTCGGCGTGGAGAACAAGGGCCTCACGCTGGTGGCAAAGAAGGGCCAACGCGTGCAATTCGGTTGCTCGCAACGCATCCGCCACACGCTCTCGCCCGACAACTCGACCCTCACGTTCGCGAGCAAGGGCGATCTCGCCCATCACTGGCTGTGCTGCCTCCTGCTGGACCTGGAGAGGGATTGGACCTGGGATGGACTGGCGGATCGCAGCCTCGTGATCGAGCGCACGAAGCGGTTCAGGGAAGACGACGAAGCGACGGAAACCGAAACGCTTGAAGTTGGCGACATCGAGATCAAGAGAACCGCGCCGTTCACCGCCCTGCTCGATCCCGATCGCAGCCACACGACCCTCATCTTCATCGATGCGGTAGAGACCAAGAACGAGCGCATGCAGCCCGCGCCTCACGCCACCGAGCCACGCTTCCCCGATCTCATCGAGGTTGAGTACACCATCAAGCCCGCCTACAAGAACCCGGGGGCCGCACCTACCGACGGCGACTATGTGTTGCCGCTCGAACTGCCCATCACCACGCCGCCGGCGCAGATCCCGAAGATCGTTTCCGCGGGGATTGCGCTGTCGCCTTACGTGACCAAGGACAACTACTCCGAAACCGAGCCGCGCCGGCGATACCTGTGGATCGAGTTCGCCGAGCCCGTGCTCGATTCGAAGGATACGTACTTCGCGCGCGTACTCAGCAACGCGCCCGATCAGTTGATCAGCAACAACAGTCCCGAGTTGCTGGTCACACCCGACGAGCCGTCGCTTCCCATCGATCCCGAACCCATACGCGTCATCACCTTCAACCAGTCAAACGACGACGCGGGGCTCGATGCGATGCAGCCGATGGAAAAGTCGAATGGTGCCGACGAGGATGCCGACCGCTTCTATCTGCTGCCGCTACCCGCCGGACTGCATCCGGAATCGCCCGGAGATGTTTGGCTTCTTCACCTACGAAATCCGCGTCGGCCACTACCGTTACACCGACACGTCGACGCACCACGCCAAGGGAGACGCCGTATGGACGTACGCGCAGGGGCGCTACGGCCGCGTGCTCCGCGTGCCCGGCGTCCAGCATCCCGCACCCACCCTCACCTGCATCGTCAATCGCGACGAGGAGAAGCTCTACGTCACGGCGCCGTACGCCGTCGCCGTACACAACGGCAAGAATGTGACGGCAGATCCGCCGAGAACGGAAATCTGGGCCTTGCTCTACGCCCAGGTCAAGCAGGCGGACAACAAGGAATTCCGCAACATACTCTTGGACGACCTTGTCCTCTCCCCGTATGTACAGGTGGAGCACGACAAAACCGTGCTCTGGAAGCAGAAGTACACGGCGGACGAGCGCAATACGTTGAAGCGCGCCGCCCTGCGGACTTTCAGGGACGACGCTCTCTATGCCGGTGCCCAGAACATGCTCAAGCTTGCCGATTCATCGACGGTCAACAGCGACGCGACGAAATTCGGCACCACGATCTGGCCCAACGACGCCGTCACTCAACTGCTGGCGCAATATGGTCTGCCGCCGGACTCGCCGCTCAGCGTGCTATGCGTGGAAATACTGCCGCACATCACCAACGTCTTCGAACATGTCAGCGCCCTGCACCAGCGGGACGTCCGCGACAACATGCGAGCGATGGTGGGCGGCGGCTCCAACTTTCCCTCTGACGGCGCCATCTCGGAAGCACTTGCGACCAGAACGATGGCCCTGAAATCGATCGATTTCGACGAAGACCGGCCGCTGAACGATCAACTGGGCAACTACCGCATTCTGAGGACGTCGCCGCTGATGAAAGTGCCCTACGTGTGTTGATCGTCGCGTTCCCATCGGAACCTTGTCCATGATTCGGATACGCATCCATCGACAGGACGGCGTTGAGACGAGCACCACGAACAAGGCGCTCGGCATTGTGCTCGTCGCCGCCGGTCTCGCGTGCGTCGTGTTGCTGTTGCTGGGGCTGTGGATCCTGCTGGCGATCGCATTCATCACGATGGCCGTTGTGGCGCTGGTGCGGGCCATGCTGCCCCGGAGTCGTGTGCGCGGACGCATGGGCGCAGGTCCCGCGATCATCGACGGGAAAAGCACGACGCTGCGCGATTCGGACGACGTTGTTGGAAAGAAAAGTTCGTCGTCGCTTTTCTCACGCGGGAAGCCCTAGCGGCGTTGTTGTTGTCCACACGGTGTGACGAACGCGCGCCCCGGTGCCGCGCGTTGTGCCGAGGCTGACGTTCAGCGCCTCGGCATGAGTGCTCTATTCCAACTGCGCGCCCTCGAGAATCTGTTTTGAGAGGAAATTCCTGCGCTGGCATGACATGTGCATTAGAGCACCGTGCCATGTTCAAGCCCCGTGACCCCGGCACGATACCGACCTCGTTCTCGTCGGGCGACGGAAAAAATCACTGTTCCTACATCGAGCCCCTACGTTAACTATGGATCGTCACCAACTCGTTGCATCGATAACTCTCGGCCTAATGATCTCGACCGGTGCGACCGCGCTGGAGGTCAACGTCGTCGGCCTTTTTCCAAACAAAGCCGTTGTGCAGATCGAAGGGGGTGCCTTGAGAACCCTCTCCGTTGGACAGAAGACTCGCGACGACATCATCCTATTGTCGGTCGGGCGCGATGGTGCAACGTTCGATATCAAGGGTCAACGCGTGGCGCTCGCAATGGGTACTGCGCGAACGCAGACGAGCCCCGTGGTCGCGGCCAACTACGCGACGGTTCCTGCTGACGAATTGGGCAATTTTGTCGTTGATGGCCAAGTGAACAGCATGCCGATTCGATTTGCGGTGGATACCGGCGCTACGTTCATCACGTTCCCGGCCCGCGAGGCGAATCGCCTCGGGCTCGACTACCACAAAGGTCAGAAGACAGTGATGGAGACGGCGAACGGCGATGTGCAAGCTTATCGTGTCAAGCTCGATACGGTACGCGTTGGCGAGGTCGACGTGCACAACGTCGACGCGGTCGTGATCGAGGGCAAAAGCCTGTCCAACGCGCTGCTCGGCATGAGCTTCCTCAAGCGTGTCGATCTGAGGCGCGAGGGAACGACTTTGACGCTGACGAAGCGAGACTAAGACTGCCGCACGCTTGAGTGGAAAATGAGCGCATACTCCACCGGATCATGGGTGGAGGCACGCCGGCGCACGCCGGCTTTTTTTCAGCCGCTGAGGCCTCGCCAGATCGCGAGGCCAAGCGCGATGATCGCGGCCCACAATATCGCCCCGAGGAGGACGCCATTGGCGATCCCGCGCGCCTTGCTCTGCGGCGGTAGTTCTGGCTTAAGGAGGTCAATCAGGGTCGCGGCGCGGCGCGCGCGCATGACGCTGGTGTCTTCGTCGAAGCGACTCATGACGCAATTGTACTGAATACCTCGATGTATTGGCCACGCCCGTAGGGTCGCTGGCCCCCAAACGGTCGAAGCGCCCGATATTGGCAGCGCCCCGGCGCGCGAGGAGTAATCGCGCACAATACAAGGATGCGCACTTTATCCAAGTGGCGATTTGACGTGCGTCAAATGGTGCATTGCGGCGCGCCCAGGCCGTTCTGCGCTGTCTGTTGTTGGGATGCGAGCGGCGTAGAGGGGTAGCCCAGCGTTGCGCCACAGCCACGAGACAATGAGGCCCGGTGGCCTCGTGCCTGCAACGCTGCAAGCCTTTGTTTTACTGGCGCGCCGGCAGGATTCGAATCACGACCCTTGGTTCGTAGGCAAACAAAGTCAGCAACGACGGCCGACGCACTTCACCGGGCGCCTCAACCATCCCTCCGCAGCTTCGCCAGCCAGTACTCCATCTGGCGCCCGGCAGCCTCGCGGCCGCCCAGGCCGAACGACAGCGCGACGGCGACGGCAACGGCTCCAAACGTGAGCAGGAACGCAAGGCTCACGATGTCGTCGGCAATGCCCATCGCGCGTAGTCCCATGGCGATCACCAGGCCGAGGATCGCTACGCGAGCGATGCTGGCGAGGCCCTCCGAGTGCGTGGTGTCGGCACGCTTGATCACGTTTTGGGCAACGTTGGCCAACCAGAATCCGATGATCAGGATTGCGGCACCGAGGAGTATGTTGCCGCCGAATTTGATGAACAGAGTGACAACGTCGCGAACTTGGGTGAACTCGAGCCGATTCGCCGCTTCCACGGTGGCGAACAGCATGGCGAAGAACAGGACGAGCATCGACACCAGGCGTGATGGCTGCATCCCACCGGCGAAGACGCTTGCAAGTCCCACTTTCTCGGGCAGCGTGTCGAGGCCAATGCCAGCCAACAGGCGCGCGAGGAGTCCGGCGGCAAACCTGGCGACGTAATAAGTGACGGTGAGAATCAACGCTGCAGCAACGATGTTCGGAACCGCCGCCAGCAGTTTACCCAGCATGTCGGTCGCCGGTCTCGATATGGCCTCGATCTTGAGTACATCAAGCGCGGCGATCAGCGCGGGAACGAACACGAAGATCAGCACGATGGTGCCGACGACTCGCGAGATGCGCACCGTGGTGTCGACCCCCATGCGATGCGCGCCCTGATCGGCGCCGGCTGCGGCGAGAATGTTGGTCACCAGCCCGGCCAGCACCTTGCCGAGCAGCCAGCCAACGAAGCCGATTACAAATGCAGCGAACACATTCGGCAGCATGGCGAGCGCCTTGCCCACCATAACCCTGACCGGGTCGAGTAACCCGCTGAGATTGTAGGCGTCGAGGATCGCCGGGAGGAAGAGAAGGATGACCAGCCAGAAGAGCATGTTGCCGACGCTCTTGCGCATCGGCTCCATGCCGGCGCTGGCGGAAAGCTTTTCGTCCAGCCCGCTGGCATCGAGCACGCGATTGACGATGGCGCGCAACGCGATCGCGGCGAGCCAGGCGACGAGCACGAGAACCGTACCTGCTACCAGATGCGGTATGTATCCTGCGATCTGTTTGACCAGGACCTCGAAGGGGCCCGACGCAAGCACAAGGTCGAGCGAGTTGAACACGCCGATAAGCGTTATGAGAATGAC
Organism: uncultured beta proteobacterium; assembly: GCA_963726935.1. Taxonomy (GTDB): domain Bacteria; phylum Pseudomonadota; class Gammaproteobacteria; order Burkholderiales; family Casimicrobiaceae; genus PALSA-1003. Next base: position 43,489 of record CAVSEH010000029.1, on the reverse strand, counting down.
CAGCCAAAAGGCGCCGGCGGCGACGCCTGACTCGACGTCGAGCTTGTGCTCGGTCGTCTCGGCGATTTGCTTGTTTAGTCGCACCGCTCCGAGCAGCCGACGGACACCGGCACGCACGGCGACTGCCACGATCCAGCCGATGATGAGAATCGCAATCGCACCGAGGATGCGAGGCAGTTGCGTCCCTAGCGCGATGCCGAGCGAACTCCCGACTGCAGAGAAATCCATGTTCCCCCCAACAAGAAATGTCAGAAACGGTTAAACCACCGAGTCCTTTCTGGGTGCCGGCACGCGCACGGTTGGATTACCGTGGCTTCCGGTTACGCCTCCCGGCGGACTCGACGGATGAAGACGCGGGCTTGCCTGCGGACCGCAGGTTCTTGGCGACTCCGACAATCGCTCCAATGGCGGCTCCTGCCGCAGGGCCAACGATCGGCACGGGCATCGCCACGGCAGCACCGATTGCCGCACCCGCCGCAGCATCCTTGACCATGTCGTGCTTCGCAGCTTTCTTGGCCAGTGTTCCGGCCCCATCCGCTACTTTTGATGTGATTCTTTTGGCTTTGGCGGTGGCGATTCTTGCGTCTTCGCGATCGACCTTGCCGTCCTTGTTCAGGTCGCTAACTCGCGCGGCGGCATTCCCGACTGTCTTCCCCGCAGACTTGGTGGCGGCTGCGATCCGTCGGCCGGCTTTGCTCATTGCATCTTTGGCCGTGGAAGGTTTCTTGGTCATCATTCAACTCCACACGCGTCTAAACCCAAAGCGCACACCGCACAAAAGCGGCGACCAGAGGCTCCGCGCACGATAGCACGGCTCCTCCCATGGCGGAGGTCGCCGACCTCGGCGCTCTAGTCAATTCCCGACGACGGGCGGTCGACTGTCCTCATGGAACACGACACGCGAGACCCAACCCGCGACCAGGGCACCGACGATCGGTGCCACCCAGAAGAGCCACAGCTGCTGGAGCGCCCAGCCGCCTACGAGGAGGGCCGGTCCGGTGCTGCGCGCAGGATTCACGGACGTGTTCGTCACCGGGATGCTGATGAGGTGAATGAGCGTGAGACACAGACCGATCGCGATCCCCGCGAAGCCGGTCGGCGCCCGCTTGTGTGTCGCGCCAAGGATGACCACGAGGAACATGAATGTCATCACAACCTCGCAGACAAGCGCGGACCCGAGGCTGTACTTTCCTGGCGAATGCTCCCCGTAACCGTTCGATGCGAAGCCGGCCTGCAGATCGAATCCGGCCTTGCCGCTCGCGATGAGATAGAGCACGCCGGCGGCGAGCACTGCACCCAGCACCTGGGCGACCACGTACGGCAACAGTTTTGACGCAGGAAACCGCCCGCCGGCCCAAAGCCCGAAAGAGACCGCGGGATTGAAGTGACCGCCCGATATGGGTCCGAGAGCGTAGGCTCCCGTCAGCACTGTCAGGCCGAAGGCGAGCGACACGCCGGTGAAGCCGATGCCAAGCTCGGGAAACGCCGCGGAAAGTACCGCGCTGCCACAACCACCGAGAACGAGCCAGAAAGTGCCGATGAGTTCCGCTGCCAGTGGTGCCATCCTTAATTCTCCCTAGCAATTCTCGCTGAGGCTGCCGGCCCTACGGATCATCGCTGCTGCCGGTCCGGGCTAATACGTCTTTGCTCACGTAAGGCTTGAGGTACGGACCCCATGCGCGCCCTGTCGGTCTGCTTCGGGACGTTGAGTACAACGGCGTCGCTCGGCAAGATGTTCACGCCTGTTTTCGCCGCCGCACGAAGAACACCACCAACGCAATGAGCACGGCGATCACCAACCACCCCATCAGCCCCATTCCAGATTGTTCGGCGGCTGGCGCTGCGGGAGGCGGCGTGCTCGGCTGAGGAGAGGCGGCCGGAGTCGCCGGCTGCGCGGGCGCTGCCGCCGCCACCGTGGTTGGAGCGGGCTCCGGCTCGGCGAGTACCGCCTGCACTTCTTTCTCGGTCAGGACGACAGGAGCTCCGTACGTGACGACCGTTGCCGACAGCTTGTCGCCCTTCTTGAGGTCGGACAAGCGGACCTCGCTCCCATCCTTGTAAATCCGGATACCTTTGGTGTCCAGCTCAGTTTGGGCAAACTTGCGGGCCCCATCGGCTGTGCGCACGGTCATCGAAATGGGCGACGCGCGCAGGACTTCGGCCTCGCGTACTTCGGTAACGACGACCGGCTTGACCGTGGTCGTGGTCGTGACGGTCGCCGTTCCTTTCATCCCCGCCTTCAGCTCCGACACGGACATCTTCTTGCCGTCGACCGTGAAGCGGAAATCGTCCGGTACAGTGAGCTCCTGCGTGCCTCTTTCATCGCGGACGACGAGCTTGTTCCCGTCGACCGAGATCACCTCGAAATTGCGTACGTCGGTGGTGGATGTCGTCTGTGCCAGGGGAGCACCCGCGAACGCGAGCCCCAACGCAACCGTCACGATGACCCCGGAAAGCCAACCCGCGTTCGTTCTCATAGTTCAACTCCTTAGGTTTGCGAAGCGCTCCCAGGACATCGGCGCGTCACTTTCTTGGCGCGACCACTTCGCGATGGCTCCACCAACATCGAAGTCGCGCGCCGCCAGCAAGGAACTTTTCCTCGTCGACTGCCGACGTCCTGGTATACGGCGATTTCGTCTAGTTGTTGACGACTCGGCCACTCGCCGACAACGGGGAGCCACCGGACACCGGTTGCACCTTGATCGTGTAGTCGGTTCCCCACGGAAACGCATCGGCGTTCCAGTTGGTGCACACGTAAACGGTGTCGCTCGTCCACGGGTAGCAGAATCGCGGATCATCGCTCTTGAAGTACTCCGCCGGGAAGTTGACCGGACGGTTGCCGGTTTGGTCGACAAACCGGTAGCCTGGCGTCGCCAAGTACCAGACCATCTTTACGGCGGGCGCCGCTCTCGGTGTAACGGTTATGGTCGCGGGATCGAGTGTTACCTGGTTGCCCTGGACCGTTACCTTGATGTTGCGGCAGTTGCCGCCGTCGGGATTGCAGGCTTGAGCGAAGGTCACCGACGTGAACCCGGCGGCCAGTGCGAAGACCGAAACCGCAGGCAGAAACGCAATCTTATTCATTCGCTTATCTCCTCTGATTTGATCCGAGACATTTAACACTCCCACTCTCAGCCGAGCATCGACAATTGTCAAAGGCCCTTCGACACGAAGTGTATTGTACATATTGTACGCTCGGGTATGCCGCATCGGGAATGGGTGGTTCGCTGAATCGACAAGGCGCTCTAATCGGTCCGAGGAACCCGTACTGGCTCGCCAGTCGTCATCATGGCCGCGATCAGGTCCTTCGCACCCGCGCCCCACCGAGTGACGACTTTGACCGCGTCGGTGAACGGGACGTCGACCGGGTGCACCCGTTGCCGGTCGAGCACGTAGACCGCACCTGCAAACGGCGTGGGGATCGACGGGACGAAGACCGTGTAGCGCTCGTCCGCGAGCTCTTCGATGTCCTGATGCCGCAGTTGCCGTGCTCGCTCTTCTCGTCAGAGTTGCATGGGTCGCACGGTGCTTGGCACGATGAGCACGGCTTCGGTAGCAGCGAGAACCTGCTGCACCGACACACCCGGAGCGGTTTCGAGCAGGGTCGCCTGCCCGCCTGCAAAGGAGATAACGGCCAGTTCCGTCACCACGAGATCGACGCTGCGTACCGAGGTGAGTGGCAACGTGCACTTCTTGACGATCTTGGCCTTGCCATTGGCGGTATGCTGCATGGCGACGACGACGCGCTTCGCGCCACACACCAGATCCATTGCGCCACCCATGCCCGGCACCATCTTGCCGGGGATCATCCAGTTCGCCAGATGTCCGGTCTCGTCGACCTGCAAGCCACCGAGCACCGTCAAGTCAACGTGCCCGCCACGGATAAGGCCGAACGACAGGGCGCTGTCGAAAACGCAAGCGCCCGGCAGCGCGCCGACCGGCCGCCCTCCTGCGTCGGTGAGACGACGCTGCACCATGCCTTCCTCTGGCATTGGACCCGTGCCGATGAGCCCGTTCTCGGACTGGAAGAAAACGTGCATACCTGACGGTACATAGTTGGCGACCAGTGTCGGAATGCCGATGCCGAGGTTAGCCAGCATGCCCGAGCGCAACTCCTGCGCGATGCGTCTGGCGATGGTCGTCTGTGCATCCATGGTTGTCACTCGTGGGAAATGACGTAATCGACCAGCGCCGCCGGCGTCACGACTTGATCCGGGGGAATAACGCCCACCGGCACCACGTGCTCGGCCTCCACGATCACGACAGTGGCGGCCATCGCGATCACCGGGTTGAAATTGCGGGCCGTCAGCGCGTAGGTCAGATTACCAAGGTAGTCGCACAGAAACGCCTGCACCAGCGCGAAGTCGGCGCGAAGCGGCGTTTCCAACAGATAGTCCGTGCCTTCCACCTCGATCCGGCGCTTTCCCTGCTCCACGACCGTACCAACGCCGGTCGGCGTGAGAATGCCTCCCAGCCCATGACCGGCGGCGCGGATACGCTCGATCAACGTGCCCTGCGGCACAAGGTCGACTTCCATCGATCCGTCGATCATTTTCTTCTGTGTCTCGGGATTGAGGCCGATATGACTCGCGATCGTCCGGCGCACCAGTCCCGCCGTCACGAGCTTGCCTACGCCGACGCCGGGCTGCGCATTGTCGTTGGCGATGACGGTGAGACCGCGCTTGCCTTGGCGCACCAGTTCGTCGACGATGCGCTCGGGTGTGCCGACACCCATGAAGCCACCGATCAAGAGGCTCGCCCCGTCGGGAATCATGGCCACAGCCTTTTCACACGTGATCGTCTTCATGGGCGTTGATTTACGCTTTCAGTAGCCAACTTGCAATCGCGCTTTGCGTCGCCCGCTTTCATGACAGCTTTTGCGCGACCAGGACGAGGCCGGCGAGGAAGGCGGTCTCGAGGCCGAGGAGAAGGATTGCCCGACCGCCTACCTTTTTCATTTCGACGAGCGATGTCTTGAGGCCGACCGCGGCGATCGCGATCACCAGGCAGGCGCGCGAGACCTCGCTCAGGGCGGCGCCGACGGGCTTGGGAATCCATCCCAGGCTCCCAACGACGACGAAAACGATGAAGGCGAGCAGGAAAGGCGGCAGCAGCGGATCGTTGCCCCGATTGACGTCGTCACCGCCAAAACGGTGGCGCACCGCGAGCGAGAGCACCATGACCACCGGCAGGAGGAATGCCACGCGCAGCATCTTGGTCAGCACGGCGTAATCACCGACCTCGGGCGAGATGCTGTACCCGGCGCCGACCACCTGCGCAACATCGTGGATCGTCCCGCCAAGGAAGATGCCGGCCTGGTGCGGGTCGAGCCCCAGCCAGCTGACGATCGCCGGGTAGAGGATCATCGCGATCGTCGACATCGCGGTGACGCCGGCGATCGTGAAGATCAGCTCGCGCTCCGACGTCTCGTCCCGAGGCAGGACTGCGGCGATCGCGATCGCGGCGGATGCGCCACAGATGGCCGTGGCGCCGCCGGTCAGTATGCCGATCCGGCGCGAGAGTCCCAGCATCCGGGCCAGCACCGCTCCGATGACGATCGTGGCGACGAGACCCGCGACGATCAGCACGCCGTTGTACCAGCCGAGGCCGCCGATCTGATCGATGGTGATGCGCGCGCCCAGCAGCGCCACACCGAAGCGCAGAATGCGGCGCGCCGCAAAGTCGACGCCAGGCTTGGCCTTCCCCTCGGCGGCGACGGGGTTGAGCGCCATCCCGAGGAGAAGCGCATAGAGCAGCGTCGGCCCGCCCCGGTGATCGGCGATGAACGCCGACGCGATCGCGATGACGACGCTGAGCAGGAGGCCGGGCCAGTGCCGATGGGCGCTGCCGCGCCAGCCGCCGCCGGCAAGGGTCGCGGACGAGGCTTGGTTCATACCGTGGTCGTGCACGCGTGCGCGAGCTCGCGGATGAGCGCCTCCGCTTGCGGCCATTCGCCGTACCCGGACGCCGGGTTGAGATGCCCGACGTTGCCCAGGTTCACGAGCTTGCTACCCCACGCTTGCGCGAGCGCTTCGACGCGCTCGTAACGACCCAGCGGATCGTTGGTGCTCGCGCCGACGATGGTCGGAAACGGCAATCGCTCGCGCGGCGTCGGCAACCACCCGTTCTTCTGCAGGACATCCTGGGTCGGATACCCCTCGGGTAACGGCGATTCGAAGTCGGGCGGCGCTGCGAGCAGTGCGCCGCTGATCGGGCGCCGGTGTCGTTGCGCCCAATGCACGACAATCATCACCCCCGCGCTGTGCGCCACGAGGATGACGGGACCCTCGATCGCCGCCAGCGATTCGTCGAGCTTGGCGACCCATGCCGCGCAGGACAGCTTGTCGCCCTCCATCCGCGGCACGGATATCGCGTTCGACAGTTTCTGTTCGAGCAGCGTCTGCCAGTGGGCAGGCACATGGTCGCGCAGACCCGGAACAATCAGGATCGTCGGCGTTGCATTGTGGTTCATGGTCGTCGTATCTCTCGATGGAAGTCGGACATCCGTCGCGTCCGCCTACCCCAACGCGGCGGTTAGAATTGGGCCTCGGGCAGCGCCAGCACGCTCCCGGCGCCGGCGACGACGGTATCGCGCAATCCCGACGCCTTCGTCAGGGCGTGGTCGGCGAAATGACGTGAGGTCGCGAGCTTGGCGCGCAGGAAATCCGCGTCGCCCTCGCCGGCAGCGAGCTTCTTCGCCGCCACGAGCGCGGCACGCCCGAGTTCCGCGCCGCCGCAGACGACACCGGCTAGCTCGAGAAACGGGCCCGCCCCAGCGAGAACGGCGCGTGGATCCGCAGCCCAGTGCGCGACGATCCAGCGCGTGGCATCTTCGAGCGCATCGACAGCCGCGTGCAGACGCGTGCCGATGATCGCCAACTCATCCTGGCCTGCGTCGGCGAGGCTCCGATGGACGCTGTGCATCGACTCGATTGCTACCCGCATCGCCTTGCCGCCATCGCGTGCGATCTTGCGACCGATCAGATCATTCGCCTGGATGCCGGTGGTGCCCTCGTAGATCGTCGTGATGCGCGCGTCGCGGACGTACTGCGCAGCGCCCGATTCCTCGATGAAGCCCATGCCCCCGTGCACCTGCACACCGAGATACGCGGTCTGCTGCGCGGTCTCCGTACTCCAGCCCTTGACGATCGGGATCATCAGTTCTGCGAACGCAAGCTCGCGCGTGCGCACATCAGCGTCAGGGTGCCGGTGGGCCCGGTCGAGCGCCGCCGCAGTGACGTAACCGAGCGCTCGCGCGGCCTCCGTGTATGCGCGCATCGTCATCAGCATCCGCCGCACATCGGGGTGGCCGATGATGCCGCTCGCGGCAGCGTCCCGCGCGGCGCCGGGAACGCGGCCCTGCACGCGGTCCCGCGCATAGTCGCGTGCTCGCTGATAGGAGCGCTCGGCGATTCCGACGCCCTGCATGCCGACGCCGAAGCGGGCGAGGTTCATCATCACGAACATGTACTCGAGACCGCGATTCTCCTCGCCGACGATGTAGCCCACGGCGCCTTCGCGATCGCCGAAAGCGAGCACTGCGGTCGGGCTCGCGTGGATGCCGAGCTTGTGCTCGAGGGACACGCAGCGGACGTCGTTGTGCGCACCGAGGCTCCCGTCGGTGTTCACGATGAACTTGGGCACAACGAACAGCGAGATGCCCTTCGTGCCCGGCGGTGCGTCCGGCGTGCGCGCGAGGACGAGGTGAACGATGTTGTCGGTGTAGTCGTGGTCGCCGTAGGTGATGAAGATCTTGTTGCCGGAGATCCGGTAACTGCCGTCGGCCTGCCGGACCGCCTTTGCGCGCACTGCGGCCAGATCGGATCCCGCCTGCGGTTCCGTCAGGTTCATCGTGCCGGTCCATTCGCCGGAGACCATCTTCGGCAGGTAAATGCGCTTGAGCGCCTCCGAGCCGTTGCGCTCGATCGCCTCGATCGCGCCTCCGGTCAACATCGGGCATAGCTCGAAGGCCATGTTCGCCGCGTTCCACATCTCGTCGATCGCGGCCGCGACGAGTTGCGGCATCCCTTGGCCGCCGAAGTCGGCGCTTTTCGAGAGGCCGTTCCAGCCCAGTTCACAGAACTTGCGGTACGCGTCACGGAATCCCGCCGGCGTCGTGACGCGGCCATCCGCATCGAGGCGCGCGCCCTCACGATCGCCGATACGGTTCAGCGGATCGAGGACGTCGGTCGCGAACTTGTCGGCTTCCTCGAGGATCGCGGCGACGGTGTCGGGCGTCGCATCTTCGAAGCCCGGCAGCCGCGCAACCTCGTCGAGGCCCGCGAGCTCGGTCATGACGAATTGCATTTCGGCGAGAGGTGCTCGGTATTGACTCATCGTGTGCTCCGGTACCGTCGTGGGCGGCGGCGCGGGTCACCGCCCCGCGGCGTCTTCGTGCAGCTTCGCGCGGATCACCTTCTTGTCGAGCTTGCCCACGCTGGTCTTCGGAATGGCGTCGACGAAGTGAACGCGGTCCGGCACCGCGTACTTGGAAAGCTCGCCCCGTTGCGCGCAATCGTCGACATGGCGACGAATGGCCGCTTCGGTGGGCGGTTCGCCCTGCGTCCGCTTCACGACCACGAGAGCGATCGGACGCTCGCCCCAGCGCTCGTCGGGCATACCGACGACGGCAACCTCGGCGATGCCCGGTACGCGCAGGATGATGTCCTCGAGATCCAGCGACGACACCCATTCGCCGCCGGTCTTCACGACGTCCTTGATGCGGTCGACGATCTTCAGATAGCCATCCGCATCGATCACGCCGACATCGCCGGTGTGCAGCCAGCCGCCGCGCCACAGCTCCTCCGACTTCTCGGGTTCGCCGAGATAGCCCTGCGTCAGCCACGGCGCGCGCACGACCACCTCGCCCTGGCTCGCGCCGTCGTGCGCGACGTCGTTCATGTCCGCATCGACGATGCGCAACTGGACGAATGGGATCGGGCGTCCCGCCCGGCATCGGTAGGGCAAGCTCTCCTCGACCGGCGCACCGAGCATCCGCGGCAGCAGATGTGCGAGCGTCAGGATCGGACAGGTTTCCGACATTCCGTAGCCAGCGATCACGTCGATGCCGCGCTCGACGGCGGCGCGGGCAAGAGGCACCGGCAGCGCCGAGCCGCCGATGATCACCTTCCAGTTGCGCAGGTCGACGCTGGCGAGCGCCGGGCTGCCGAGCATCATCTGCAGGATGGTTGGCACGCAATGCGAGAACGTCACCTTCTCGCGGCCGATCAGCCCGAGCAGCACGTCCGGCACATAGCGCCCGGGGTAGACCTGCTTCACGCCGAGCAGCGTCGCAACGTACGGAAGCCCCCAGGCGTGGACGTGGAACATCGGCGTGATCGGCATGTAGACGTCGTGCGCACCGAAGGCGGCGTGTGGCGCGGTCGCAAGCGCCGCCATCGTCGCCAGCGTATGCAGCACGAGCTGGCGATGGCTGTAGTAGACGCCCTTCGGCAACCCGGTGGTGCCGGTCGTGTAGAACGTCGTCGCCCGCGTGTTCTCGTCGAGGTCCGGGAACGAGAACGACGGCGTCGCGCGCGCGAGCATCGACTCGTACTCGGCCGCAAACGCGATCCCGCTCTCCGGCATCGAGTCACCGTCGTTGATCAACACGAGCTTGACGCCGGGCCGGATCTTGGCGTGGATCGCGTCCAGGAGCGGCAGGAACTCGGCGTTGACGAGGATGACATCGTCTTCGGCGTGATTGATCGTGTAGAGAACCTGCTCCGGGGAAATGCGCACGTTGACCGTGTGGAGCACCGCGCCCATCATCGGCACCGCGAAAAAGCATTCGAGGTAGCGGTGGCTGTCCCAATCCATGATCGCGACCGTGGATCCGGGCTTGACGCCGAGCGCATCGAGTGCGCCCGCGAGGCGTTGCACGCGCTCGCCGAGCGCGGCGTAGGTGTAGCGCAACCGATCGGCGTAGACGATCTCCTGTGCGGGAGCGGATGCGAGGCCGCGGTCGAGGATGTCGTCCGATCGAAAGCGGCGCCGCGTGGGCGGACGGCGTACAGACGATGGCAAGGGACTTCATAGGACTCTCCTGATCGAGTTAGAGGCGAGGATGGCGCGGCGTTCGTCGCGTTCCGTCAGGAACGCATCAACGATGCGCGCCGACTCCGCGGCAGCGGTGACGAGAAACAGGTGCCCGCAATCGAGAATCTCGAGCCGCGAGTCCGGAATCAGCCACTGCATGATGCGGGCGTTGATCGTCGGGATCAGCGGATCGTCGGCACCGGCCATGACCAGCGTCATCTGGCGCAACGTGAAGAGCCACGGCAGGCTGGTCCAGCCGACGATGGCAGCAAGCTGAAGGTAATAGCCGCCCTTTCCGGAAAAACGAATGTGGCGAAGCGTGCGCGACACGAGCGCGGGATCGCGCCGGAATGCGCCGCCGTAAACATCGCCGGCAATGCGATGAGCGTGTCGGCTGTCGATGTACCGCCTCGGCGTCGCCATCTTGACCATCACCGACGGATGCCCGGGTACCATCAGGGTTCCGGGCGCCGTCGCCGCGAGCACCAACCGTCGGCAGCGTGATGGGTGCTGGAACGCGAACTGCTGCGCGATGACGCCGCCCCACGACACACCGAGCACGTCGGCCTCGGCATACCCGAGGTGGTCGAGGAGCCCGGCTGCAAGACGGGCGATTCCCGCGGGCCGATACGGAGACGACGGCATCGGCGAGCCGCCTACGCCGGGAACATCGAAGATCGCCACGGTCGGCCCGGGTAGCGCATCGATGAATGGCTCGGCCAACTCGATGTTCGCGCCCAGGCCGTTCAGGATCAGGAGCGGCGGACGTGAGATATCGCCGCCGCGCACGCCGTAGCGGATGCGGCGACCGGCGATGTGGGCATGGTCGATTCGCATGTGGGTGCCTGGACGCCTGGATCGGCTGCGCGAGCGCATGTCGTTGTCTAGCGCTCGAGCACGTAGGTACCGGGCGCCGCGACCAGAGGTGGATGCCGCTTGCTGCCGAGCGTTGCAGGCGCCACCTTCAGGGAGCCCGAGCGGGCGCGAATCCACTCGCGCCAATGCGGCCACCAGGACCCCTCCTGCTTTTCCCTTTTTGCGGCCCACGCTTCCGGCGTTGCGGCGCGTGCGGCGCCGGCGACGAACCACGATCGCTTGTTCCCGGGGGGATTGATGAGACTCTGGATGTGACCGCCGTTCGACAGCACGAACGTGCTGCGCGCCTTGCCGAACATTTGCGCGGTTCGGTAGACGCCCTGCCACACGGTGATGTGATCGGCGAGGCCCCCGACGACATACGTATCGATTCCGGTCTTCCCGAGGTCGATCTTCCTGCCGCGCACGCGAAGCTTGCCGGGGACAGGGAATGGATTGGATTCGAACAGGCCCAGGAAGTCGGCGTGCAGCTGCGCCGGCAGACGCGTCGTATCGTTGTTCCAGAACAAGATATCGTGCGCCGGGGGCTCGTTGCCAAGCAGATAGTTGTTGACGACGTAATTCCAGACCAGATCGTTGGGCCGCATCCACGCGAACATCCGCGCGAGATCCGTGCCCTCGACGACGCCGCGTCTGCGCGACGCGGCCCTCGCCGCGGCGATCGTGGCGGGCGTCACGAACAATCCTGCCGTCGTGTTCCTTATGGCGTCCGTGTCGAGCACGCACACAGCCAGTGTCGCGGAATGTACGTCGCGACGGCGCCCGGCGGCGAGGTAGCCCAGCAGCGCGGCCAACGTGATGCCGCCCGAGCAGGCGCCGAACACGTTGATGTTGCGGGATCCGCTGATGTCCTTGATCGCCTCGACTGCTTCCTTCAGGGCCAGGACGTAGGCGTCGAGTCCGCACTCTGCCTGTTTGCGCGTCGGGTTGCGCCAGCTCACGACGAACGTCGGCACGCCGCTGTCGAGCGACCACCGAACGAGGCTTTGCGTCGGCGCGAGATCGAATACGTAGTACTTGTTGATCTGCGGGGGCACGATCAGCAGCGGCCGGGCACGCACTTCAGATGTTGTCGGCGCGTACTGAATCAGCTCGAGCATATCGTTGCGGTACACGACCGCGCCCGGTGTCGTCGCCAGGTTCTTCCCGACTGCGAACGGCCGCGTGTCGACCTGCCGCGGCAGCCAGGTCCCGCTGCCGAGATCGTCGATGAAGTTCGCGAGCCCACGGAGCACGCTCGTTCCCTTCGTGTCGATGAGCTTTTTCAGCGCGGCGGGATTGCCGGCGAAGAAATTCGTCGGCGCGATCGCATCCTTGAGCAGCGAGACGACGAATTTGGCACGGTCGGCCTGCCGCCGCATCCAGCTTCGCGTCCTCGACACAGTGGTCGAGCGTTGCGGAAAGCGCTACGTACGATTGCAGCAGGCGACGGAAGACGGCGCTCTCGGCCCACGCGGGATCGGCGAAGCGGCGATCCCCCGGCACGGCGGTCAGCTCGGAGTGGCCGGCGAGAATGCGGGCGCATTCGCCCAGGAATCGCGCGAACTCACGCGATACCGTTCGCGGCTGCCTCGCGAGCTCCTTGACGAGCGCCGTCGCGGCGCCGATCACTTCCTTGCGTCGGATGCCGATGAGCGGATTCGCAGCCAGCGTGTGCTGCGACGCGCTTTCGCCCAGCGCGTCACCGTCCGCGTCGCGACGGACTCGAATCGCCGGAGTCGTTCTCGGCGTCCGGGCGGCGCGGCGTGGGGTCGTGGCGGTCGTCATGGTCGTGTCGCGTTCCGCTCGCGTTATTTGCCGGCCGCACGCATCAACATCGCCAGCGATTCGGCGACGAGCGCCGGCTTCGTCTCGCCGTCGATCTCGATCGTGTTTCCCAGCGTGAGCAGTACCCGCCCATCCGGCTTGTTCTCGACCGCGATCAGCACGACCGGTTGCGCACGCGCGCACCCGCCCGTACCGGGGCGATGAAACGGACCTTGTCGAGGCCATAGTTGAGCGCCGCGCCCGCGTCGGATGGAATCACGCCCGCTTCGATGGTGAGCGACGCGGCGAGCGACAGCGTCAGGTAGCCGTGCGCGATCGTGCCGCCGTACGGACTTTCGCGCCGCGCGCGTTCGACGTCGACGTGGATCCACTGGCGATCGCCCGTGCAGTCGGCGAACTCGTCGATCCGCTTCTGGTCGACCACGACCCACTCGGAAACGCCGATTTCACGTCCCTTGAAATCCTCCAGCGTGGTCATCGCGTATCCGGTCAAACCCATGATCGCCTCGTTTGTCGCGCTCAGCTGTGCCGCCGCCGCACGATCGACGTCGGCAGGAGGAAGTAGGACAGCGCGGGAATCAGCACCAGCGCGCCGATCATGTTCCAGATGAACATGAACGTGAGCAGGATTCCCATGTCGGCCTGGAACTTGATCGGCGAGAATGCCCAGGTGATGACGCCCGCTGCGAGCGTCACACCGACGAGAGCGACCACCTTGCCGGTGAACTGTACGGCGTTCTTGTACGCTTCGGTCAACGGAAGTCCCGCGCGCTGCTGCGCCAGCTGGACCGACAGCAGGTACAACGCATAGTCGACGCCGATCCCCACGCCGAGCGCGATGACCGGCAGCGTAGCGACTTTGACGCCGATCCCCAGGGCGACCATCAACGCTTCGCACAAGATCGACGTGAGCGCAAGCGGCACCACCGCCACGACGACTGCCCGCCAGCTGCGGAAGGTGATGAAGCACAGCACGATTACTGCTGCGTAGACGTAAAGCAGCATCGTTCGGTTGGCTTGCTCGACCACGATGTTGGTCGCGGCTTCGATGCCGGCGCTGCCGGCGGCGAGCAGGAACTGCCGATCCTTGTCGTTGTGCTTGTCCGCGAATTCGGCTGCGGCGGCCACGACGCGATCCAGCGTCTGCGCCTTGTGGTCGGCGAGATACGCGATCACCGGCATCACCGAGCACTCGGTGTTGAACAGGTCCGGGTTATTGACCGACGCCTGCTGTGCCGCGTAGTTCAGGACGTCCTGATTGCGATTGAGTGTCAGCCACTTCGGATTGCCCTCGAACGAGCCGGCAGTGATCTGGCGCGCGGCGTCGGCCAGCGAGACCGTCGTCTGCACGCCCGGGACCTGGCGCAGCGCCCATGCCAGGCGGTCGGCGTCGACGAGCGTCTCGTACTTGAGGCATCCTTCCTTGGCCGTCTTCACGATCAGCGCGAACTGGTCGGAGGACAGCGCGTAGTGCGCAGTGATGTAGGCGTTGTCCTGGTTGTAGCGCGAATTCGGTCGCAGCTCCGGCGCGCCGGGATCGAGGTCGCCGATCTGGAGTCGCTGGGAGACGGCGAATCCCCCCACCGCCAGCAGCAGCGATACCGCGATCGCGCCGATGGCCCAGTTGCGCGTAGTGAAGCGATCGAGGAAGGCCCAGGCGGCGCCGAGGCCCTTGCCGCGGTGCTCCTCCTTCTCCGCGCGCAGGCTGCGTTCCGCCGCGCTCGCGCTCACGCCGGTGTAGGAGAGCAGCACCGGCAATAGCAGGAGGTTGGTGAAGATGAGCACGGCCACGCCGATGCTCGCGGTGAGTGCAAGGTCCCGGATCACGGGGATGTCGATCACCATCAGCACGGCAAAGCCCACCGCATCGGCCAGAAGCGCCGTCAGCCCTGCCAGGAACAGACGCCGGAACGTGTAGCGGGCGGCAACCAGTTTCTGCGTTCCGCGGCCGATGTCCTGCATGATCCCGTTCATCTTCTGCGCGCCGTGCGATACGCCGATCGCGAACACCAGGAACGGCACCAGGATCGAGAACGGATCGAGCTCGAAGCCGAAGAGCGCGACCAGCCCTAACTGCCAGACCACCGCAACCAGCGAGCAGGCGATAACCAGCGCGGTGCTGCGCACGCATCGGGTATAAGCGTAGATGATCGCGGTGGCGATGAGCGCGGCGATCGCGAAGAACATCATCACCTTGATCAGCCCGTCGATCAGCTCGCCGATGAGTTTCGCGAAGCCGATCACGTGGACCTTGACCTGCGGGGTTTCCGCTTTCGAGCGGACCTGCTCCAGATTCTGCGCCAGTTCGTACTTGGCGCGGATCTTCTCCTCGAGCACCTTCGACAGGCCCTGGTAGTCGATCCGCTTGCCGGTGCCAGGTTCCTTGTCGAGCAGCGGCACGAAGATCATGCTCGACTTGAAATCGTTGGCGACGAGACTACCGACGATGCCCGATCGCGCGATGTTCTGCTTCAACTGCTCGACGGTCTGCGGCGAGCCGTTGTACGAGTCCGGCATCACCGGGCCGCCACGGAAGCCCTCCTCCGTCACCTCGGTCCAGCGCACCGCCGGCGTCCACAGCGACTTGACCCAGGCCCGGTCGACGCCGGGCGTGAGGATCAGCTCGTCGCTGATCTGCTTCAATGCGTCCAGGTAATGCGGATCGAAGATGTCGCCGCCGCTGTTTTCCACCACCACCCGGATCGCATTGCCCAAGCCGCGCAGGTCCTTCTGGTAGGTGAGGTAGTTCTTGATATATGGCTGGCCCTGCGGAATCATCTTCTCGAAGCTGGCGTTCAGCGTGAGCCGAGTCGCCGCGACATAACCCAGTGCCAGCGTGATGAGCGCGCAAACGATCACCATCGCCAGCCGGTTGTTGAACACCAGCCGCTCGAGCAGGTTGCCCGAGTTGCGGTCGAAGTCCGCGAGATCGCGGACCACCGGCATCTGGTCGGTTTCGGTCGATATGGCGGCCATGTCAATCGTCCTAACGGGAGTCCGCGAGTCAGCGCGAGGCAAGCGCGGAAACGGCGACGCCGCGCGGTCCGACGAGTGCGACTTTGCCGCCGCCGGCATCGGCAATTCCCGCGAGCGGCATCGGTTGCGCGAGCACAACCTTGGCGAACGTGCGACCGCCGTCGGCGCTCGACACGACGCGGCCACCGACGTCGGCAAACAGTGTCGTGCCCTCGCCTGTCCGGGTAGCGCCGACGATCGAGGCCGGCAGTCCGGCGTCGACCTTGGCCCACGTCGAGCCACCGTCGTCGCTGCGATAGACGGTGCCGCGCAGTCCGAAGACGACGACCGAAGGTGCGGCATCCACCACGCCGAAAAAGCTGCCGTTGTAGGGAATGGTCAGTGCGCGGAATCGCTGCGCCGCGCTGTCGAGCTTCAGCACCAGGCCGCCTTCGCCGGCGATGAAGAGACCGCCCGCCGCCGGACGAATCGCGTAGAGATTGAAGAATTTCGGGTTGTCGGTGCGGTCGAACCACGACTCCCAGGTCTTGCCGCCGTCAGCAGTACGAAAGATCAGGTTGTACGCGCCGACGACGTAGCCGTTTTGTGCGTCGGCGAACCACACGTCGAGGAACGGCTTGTCGGGGCCCTGCTCCTTGTAGCGCTGCGCTTCGGCCAGCAACTTCTTTGCGTCCTCCGACGCCGGCTGCGCCGCAACTCTGCGTTCCATCGCGGCGATCAGGAGGTCGTTGGCGGCTCGGCCGGAAAGTTGCAGCGCCCACGTCTCGCCACCGTCGCTCGTATGCAGGATCACGCCGTCGTGGCCGACCGCCCAGCCCTGCTTGTCGTCGACGAAGAACACAGCCGTCAAATCCGAGCTCACCGGCACGCTGGCTTGCTTCCAGTTCGCTCCCCCGTCCGTCGAATAGACGATATGACCGCGCTGGCCGACCGCAACGAGCCGGCTTCCGGCCTTCGCCACGCCCTGCAGCAGACTGCGCGCCGCGAGCGGGGATTGCACAGCCGGCGTGTCGAGCGGATCGACGAAGCCGGCCGCCGTGACAGGCGCCACTGGCGTCGCTGCAACCACGATAGCGAGCGCGGACGCGGCCATGCGGAAAGTGATCATGATTTCGATTGTCGATATCTGCCCGGTCCGGCGCGACGCGGTTCTCGCCTCGCGCCGGGTTGGGCTCAATTGATGAGAATCCCGTCAGCGCACGCCCGCGCCGGCGAGCGCCTCCGACGACCAGAAGCTGTCTTTCGGCAGCTCGGTCATGTACTTGAGACCGTTGTACGGGCCGAACAGCGCAGTGACGTTGTACACGCCCGAGCTGAAGTCGTAGATCGCGGTCGTGTCTCCGAACGGCGCCTGCACGTCGTAGCTGTACGACGGGAACGCGAAGCTCGAGCGGTAGAGCTGGCCGCGCGCGTCGTACTGGTCCGAGGCGAGCGCGGTCCAGCTGTCCTCGTCGAGGTAGAACACGCGCTTGCTGTAGATGTGTCGCTTGTCAGGCTTGAGCGTCGCTTCGACCACCCACACCCGGTGCAGCTCCCAGCGAACGAAGTCCGGATTGAGATGATTCGGTTTGGTGATGTCGGCGGCCGACTTCACATAGGTGAGGCGATAGTCGCTGTAGGGCACGTACATCTCCTTCTTGCCGATGAGCTTCCAGTCGTAGCGGTCGATCGCACCGTTGAACACCGAGACGTCGTCATAGGTTCCCGCACCCGCCGCGCCGGGGTTCGGCGTGTCGTAAGCCAGGTCGGGCGCGAGTTTCACGCGGCGCTGACCCGGCAGGTACTGCCATGCCCTGCGCGGCTGCTTCAGCGGATTGACGGCATCGACCCACAGCAGCGCTTCGCCGTTGCGTCGGGCTGGCCCGACGTATTGGAGCTTGACGTACCAAAAGGGATCGGTGGCGTTGATGGGTCCCGTTTTCTTCGCATCGAAAATGGGCCACGCCCAGTTTGCATCCCCACTCACCGCGAGGGTCGGCACGCCTGCCGCATCGACGTTCCAGTTTTCGTACCGGGAATTGTCGTAGCCGATGCCGCTGTAGCGCAGCAGGTGATTCCAGATCGCCTCCGAGCCCGTCTTCGGAATGGGAAACGGATAGCCCGGCATAACGTTCTCAAGGGCAACCCCGCCGTCGGTGGTTTTCGCGCCGACTGCATTCTTCGCGGTGTTGTCGAGAATGCGCTGCGGCACGGCCACCGTGCGATGCGTGGGATAGACGTCGACGCGCATCGTGGGGTAGCGCTTGAGCAGCTCCTTCGTGCCCTCGGTGAGCTTGTCGGCGTACTGCGCGGCGTTCTTGCCGTCGATCACCAGGCGCGGCTTCTCGCTGGCGAACGGATCGGGCCGAATCCCGCTTCCGGCCTTGAAATCGGCCGGCGGCTTGATGCCTCCGGTGTATTCGGGAATCGTGCCGTCCTTGTTGCCTGCCTTTTCCGCGCCGACCGCGGTAAGCGTCGTGCCGAGTTGCTTCGCCTCGTCGGCCGAAACCGCCGCCAATGCGCTCGTGCTGAATATCGCCGCGAAGCCCGCGGCCAGCAATGATTTGCTGAACATGATTCGTGTCCTCGTCAGAATGTGGTCTTGAAGGTGAACGACACCCACCCACGGTCGGAGAGCGCGGCGAAGGTGCCGTTAGGCAGGTCCATCGCTCCGGTCGCCGTCGTCGAGTAGTCGCCGAAATAGCCGTTGTAGGTCACTTGGAACTTGTATTTCTGGTAAACGTCTGCGGCCACGCCCGCACTCCAGGTGCCGGCATTCTTGTTGCCACCCAGCAGCACGGCAGCGTTGCCGGAGATGCCTTGGCTCCAAGTCGCCGGCGCCGACAGATCCACGCCCGGCCAGACCTGGAACCACGTCGGGGTGAAGTTGAGCGCCAGGCCGTAATAGTTTCGGGTCGGTTTGTCGATCGGCGTCGAGCCATCGGCGTTCACGTAATTCGAGCTGCCCTTGAACACCGCGGGATTCTGGGTGACCTTCGACCATTGCATCCAGGTCAGCTCCCCGGCGAGCGTCGCCGTGTCGAACAACGCGGTCTTCGGGAAGACGTTCAACCCATTGATAAGGCCGTGATAGGTATCGCCAAGCGCCCCCGGTGTGCCGCTGGTGGGTACCGCCGTGGTGGCGATGTAGCCCGCGTTCGCCGGCAGCGCCAAGAGCGCCGGCGGCAGCACCTGCACCGCCCTGCTCAGCAGCGGCATGTTCTGCCGGTAGGAGAACTCGGCCGCCCAGCTGATGCCCGCAATTTCCTTGGCCAGCGTGATGCCGTAGATGTGGATGTTGGTGCCGTAGGCGGTGTTGTAGGTGCCGACCTTGCCGAATTTCTGCAACTCGGGCACCGAGGTGGCGTTCTTGTTGATGATGCAGTTGGTTCCGCCCAGCGGTTGCCCGCCGATCGCGGTGCAGGTAGCCGCCGGCACGGTGGTCGCCAGACCGGGCGTGACCATCAGTTGCGGTAGCGTATCGGTCGTGTTGCGACCATAGAAGCCCAGCGTGCCGTCCAGCCACGCCGGACTCCAGCGCGCCGAGAGACCGAAGTCCCCGAGGGTGCCCGACCAGTACGTGGGCTGGATGTCCTGCGCACGCCAGAAGCGGGTCATGGCGGGCGCGCCGGGAATCGACGCCGCAAACGGATTGGGACCGAAGATCGTCGAATCGCCGCCGTAGTTGAGCGCGTCGTTGATGGTCAAGTAGCTCCCCGACTCGGGTATGCGAACCGCTTGCCAGGAATAGAACCATTGCCCTGCCAGCGACAGCTCATTGGTCGGCTGCGCCTGCAGCGTGATTCCGCCGCGCGGACGGAACAGCTCCTTGGCCTCGCTGCCGGGCGTCATGAAACCCTTCTGCAGGTCGAGCGGATTCTGCGAATACGACACCGAATGGATGGCGCCGCCCAGCAGCAGGCTGTCGCCCCAGAAGACCGTGTGCTGGCCCGCCTTGACGTTGACCGGGACATCGCCCGCGTCGAAATTGGCAAACACAAAGGCATCGAGCCATTCACCCGACGCGCCCTTGGAATAACGCTTCGTATAGGGGCTCAGCGCACCGGCGACCGGCAACCCGTCGACCAGCGTATTCGCGGTCGCGGTGTTGGTGTCGTCCAGGCTGTTGTAGGCGAAATCCCGCCACGCGGCATAGCTCGCGCGAAAGCCGTATTTGCGCTGGTAGATAAAATCGAATTCCGACAACAGATCCAGGCGGTTCGTCACCACCGACCCGTTGGAGAAGTTGCGGTCACCGTCGTCGAAGTTCGGGTTGCCGAGAATGGCGTTGTTCTGCGACTGCGCCCGAACGCCGAGGTTATAGCGCACCGTGTTGTCCCAGCGCATCGCGATGTCGGGGTTGCCCGTATCGATTTCGAACGCCTCCACGGCGCCGGATGCCGTGAACAACGAGGCGATAGCGAGCGCTGCCGCCCGTCGCCGAAATGCCGGGGCGCGCGAGCCCACTGTCGATAGATGTTGCATGGCTTTCTTTCTCCCTGGTGAAGTGTTGAACATAGTGAAAAGAGCAAACCGTGATTCAGCCCCGTGCGGGTGCGGCAGCGACCTGCGCCTGCGCGAGATTGATGATTCGTACGAACAGCTGGCGGAACTCCTCGTCGTTGTCTACCGAGAAGCGTGGATCGCCGTTGCTGGCGAAAGCGGCGCCGATCTCCGCCCAATCCTCTGCCGTCAGGTGTGTACGTACGGCTGGGACGATGACCTTGGTTTCGAGCGCCATGTGCTGGACCTGCGACACCGAATACTGCTCGACCGCCGCAGCAAATCTCGCCAGGCCACCTGCCGGATCTGCCTCGTAGGCGTCGATGCTTCGCGCCAGTTCCGCCACGAGCCGGTGTCCATCGACGTGCTGGCGTTCCAGTTCGTCGAGCGTCGCATCGAATTCGTGCGTCCGGGCGCGCAGCTTGCGGAACAAATACGCGTCTTCCTTCGGATGATGGAGCTTCTCCGCAAATTCTTCGATGTAGTACAGCATCGCGCGCAACAGCGGAAACGACGGCGGCGTTCCCTGATCGCGCGCTTGCCGGACAACGAATTCGAGGCCGTGGATGACGGCGGCAAGCGAGCGGTGCTCGTCGCGGATGGTCGTGAGCGGCGCAAGCATCGCCGCGTCCGGCAAATTGCTTTCCACCGCCGACACCAGCACCGGAATCGTCGTCTGCTGGAGGACTTGCTGCGTCTGCGAGCCGAGCATCAGCCCCTTGATGCCACGGCGGCCATGCGAGGCGATGAAGATCAGGTCGCAACCGCGCGCCTCGGCGGCATGCAGGATGGCCTCGTGCGGGCGGTTACTCGTCATGACCGCGGATTCGTACGGTACGCCGGCCACCCGAGCGACCACTTCGGCCTTGGCGAGTATCGCCCGTGCGTCGCCCGCCATATGCTCGTTGAATGCTCCTGGCGCCATCACGCGCTCGAGCGCGCCGACACCCGACGCGCCGTAGTCCGCCTGCGCGTGAAAGAACGTCACTTTCGCGCCGAGTGTCTTGGCGAGCCTGACCGCCTGATTGACGGTCTCGACTGCGAGCTGCGAGTCGTCGAGCGGAACCAAAATATGCCGATACATCACACGTCTCCGATTATCAGTACGGCAGGTCGCCGATGATGCCTGCGCGTTCCATCTTGCGATGGCAAGGCGGGTAGTCCATCACCGCATAGTGCTGAGTGCAGCGGTTGTCCCAGAACGCCATGCTGTTGGGCTTCCAGCGGAAGCGGACCTGGAACTCGGGAACGAACGCCTGGCTGATCAGGTAATTGAGCAGCTGCGACGCGCCCGGGCTGTGGTCCTGGCCGAAGCGCACATTGGCCGGCGTGTGGTAGTTCGTGAAATGCGTCGTGAAGGCATTGACGAACAGGATCTTCTCGCCGGTCTCGGGATGCGTGCGCACGACCGGGTGCTCGGCGTCGGGAAACTGCGCGTGAAGCGCGAGACGCTTCTCGATCGGCATCGCCGCGCCGAAGCTCGCCTCGATGCTGTGCCGCGCGCGCAAGCCTGCGATCTGCGTCTTGACCTGCTCCGGCAGGCGCTTGTACGCCTCTGCCATGTTGGCCCACATCGTGTCGCCGCCTACCGGGGGACATTCGACGCAGCGGAGCACGCAGCCAAATGGCGGCTTCTCGCGCCAAGTAGCATCGGTGTGCCACGCGTTTTCGTAGCGGTCGACGGGCGCGTCCGGGGTCTTGTAGATGCGCACGAGTCCCGGATTGTCGGGATCGCTCCCGGCGACCGGGTGGTCCTCCAGCTCGCCGAAGTGCCGCGCGAACGCAACGTGCTCGGCACGCGTGATGTCCTGGTCGCGAAAGAACACGACCTTGTGCTTGAGCAGAAGCGCGCGGATTTCGGCGACGAGTTCAACGTCGCGCGAAGCGGCACCCAGGTTCACGTTCCCTAGCTCGGCGCCGATCGTGCACGTCAGCGGTTCCACTCTGATGGAGCCCCGGGTGGTGATCAGTGCAGGTGCGGTTGCAGTCGTCATGTCTGTTACTCCTTCGATGTGTGCGGCGACGTTCAGCAGGGGCGATCGCCGACGATGCCGGCGCGCTCCAGGTTGCGAACGGCGGGCCAGAAATCCTGCACGGCATAGTGCTGCGTGCACCGGTTGTCCCAGACCGCAACGCTGTTCTTGCGGAAGCGAAAGCGAACCTGGTACTCGGGAACATATGCCTGGCTGATCAGGTAGTTGAGCAGCATCGATGCGCCAGGATTCGCGTCCTGCCCGAAGCGCACGTTGCGCGGCGTGTGGTAATTGGTGAAGTGCGTGGTGAAGGCGTTGACGAACAGCACCTTCTCGCCGGTCTCGGGATGCGTGCGCACCACGGGGTGCTCGGCGTCGGGATACTGCGCGTGAAGGGCGAGCCGCTTTTCGTTCGGCATCGCGGCGCCAAACGACGCCTCGATGCTGTGCCGGGCGCGCAAGCCCTCGATCTGCGCTTTGACGTGCTCGGGCAAGCGGCGATACGCCTCCCCCATGTTCGCCCACACCATGTCCCCTCCGACCGGTGGCGACTCGGTACAGCGCAAAACCGCGCCGAGCTGCGGGCACTCGCGCCACGTCGTGTCGCAGTGCCATGCGTTCTCGTACTGTTCGTTGCGGCTGTCCGGGCCCTTGTAGATGCGCACGAGACCCGGATTGTCAGGATCGCTGCCGACGACCGGATGGTCTTCGAGCTCGCCGAAGCGCCGGGCGAACGCGACGTGCTCGGACCGCGTGAATTCCTGGTCGTGGAAAAAAAGGACCTTGTACTGCAGCAGCAGCGCGCGGATTTCAGCGAACAGCGCGTCGTCGCGCGAGGCATCGCCAAGATTGACGTTGCCAAGCTCCGCGCCGATGGTGCACGTCATCGGCTCGACCCTGATCGAGCTGCGCGTTTCCGCGCGGTCAACCGTCCGTGCAACTTGGATGCCCACGTTCACTCCTCCTTAGCTCCATCGGTCGTCGCCCGATCGTCGAGCGGCGCCGCGAATTTATCGAATACGCCGAGTCAGATCACGAAGATCGACGACCCGGTCGTCTTGCGTGCCTCGAGATCGCGATGCGCCTGCACCGCATCCTCCAGGCGATACTTCTGATTGATTTCGATCTTGATGCGGCCGGCCGCAACATGGCCGAACAACTCGCCGGCGAGCTCCGCCTTCTCCGCCGGGTCCGCAATGTAGTCGGCGAGCGCCGGGCGCGTCACGTAGACCGAGCCTTTGATCGCGAGCTGCGTCGCGTCGATCGGTGGCACCGGCCCCGAGGCGGTCCCTACGCAAACCAGGAGACCGCGACGCTTGAGCGAGTCGATGGAGCCAGCGAAGGTGTCCTTGCCGACGCTGTCGTAGACGACCGACACGCCGACACCTCCGGTGAGTTCGCGGACGCGCTTCGCGACCTCCTCCTGGCGATAGTTGATGACGTGGTCGCATCCGTGCGCCCGGGCGACGGCAGCCTTCTGCTCAGACGAGACCGTCCCGATCACCGTCAGGCCCAGCAGCTTCGCCCACTGCGACACGATGAGGCCGACACCACCGGCTGCGGCGTGCAGCAGGATCGTGTCGCCCGCCTTGAGCGGCCAGATCCGACGCATCAGGTAAGCCGAAGTGAAACCGCGCATCGTCATCGCCGCGGCAGTTTCGCAGGAGATCGCCTCGGGCAGCTTGATCAGCGGCGCCGACGGGATGATCCGCTCGGTGCTATAGGCGCCCAGCGTGTTGACGAACCCTGTGTAGGTGACCCGGTCACCAGCCGCGACGTTCGTCACGCCCGGGCCGACCGCCTCGACGACGCCCGCCGCCTCCACCCCCATGCCCGCAGGCAGCGGTACCGGATACACCCCGGCGCGGAAATACGTGTCGGCGAAGTTGAGACCGACCGCTACGTGCCGCAGCCGGGCCTGGCCCGGGCCCGGGTCGCCGACGGCGACCTCCTCCCAGCGCAGGACGTCCGGCCCGCCGGCCTCGTGCATGCGAATTGCGTGCGCCATGGTCGCCTCACGCCGCTTTGCGCAGGAAGCCCTGCTGTCGGCCCTTGGCGTTCGGGGCGAAGCCGTTGGCGGCCAGCGTCTCTTCCACCGTGTCGTAGAACACGCCGATCTTGCAGATCTCGCGCGCTTCCTTGCCGGTGGCGACTTCGCGGCCGAACTCGCGCGAGATGCGCACCAGCTGCTCGATCTGCTTCACGGTCGACATCTTCTCGGTGCGCGACTGGTTCCAGAGGTTGTCCTCGATGCCGCAGCGCACGTGCAGGCCCATCGCCAGGCCCATCATGTTGATCGGCAGCACGTTGCGCATGCTGCTTTCGACGGTCAGCATCGAGCCGTCGGGGATGGCGCGCAGGAAGTGGGCCAGGCTGTAGATCGTCGGCTGGTCCATGCCGCCGCCGATCGCCACCCAGTTCATCACCAGCGGGCCCTTGTAGACGCCGCGGCGGATCATGCGCTCGACGGACTCGTAGCTGTTGATGTTGTAGAACTGGAAGGCGCTCTGGATGCCGGCGGCGCTCAGGCGGCGCACGTGCTCCTCGACCCAGCTCGGGGCGGAGGGGACGATCATCTCGCGGTAGGCCTGGTAGTTCTCCGGCTCCGCCAGCGACGTGCCGGCGATGTCGTCGATTTCCATCTGCTCCACGACATTCATCTGCGTGGTGTTGACGGTGACGGTGACCTGGTCCGGCTTGGGATCGAGCTCGGCCAGCATGTGGCGCGTGTCGTCGGACAGCCACCTGGCGGCGCCGCCCTCGTTCTCGGGCGCGAAGGAGATCGAGCCGCCGACCTGGATGATCAGGTCCGGCACGGCCTTGCGCACGCCGGCGATCAGCTCGTTGAACTTGGACAGGCGCTTGGAGCCTTTGCCGTCGAGCTCGCGCACGTGCAGGTGCAGCACGGTGGCGCCCGCGTTGTAGCAGTCCACCGCCTTCTGGACCTGCGCTTCCATCGTGACGGGAATGTCCTCTGGAAAGTCCGAAGGCACCCACTCGGGGCCGTACGGTGCGGCGGTGATGACGAGCTTTTCCTGGTTTTCGGGGAACAGGGATCCGTCGAGAAAGTTCATGTGCGTTTCCTTTTGAGGGTTAATTCGGGTTGCGATGAGTTGGACGAATGTTGGCCTTGGCGCGACCCGCTCGCTTCTACTTCGTCGAGCAGGATCGGAGCACCGAGGCACATACTGTGGAGACCTTGCAGACTTGCGAGCTGCAGCACGGCAGTGATCTCTTCCCGCGTCGCGCCGGCCTTGAGCGCGCGCTGGATGTGCCGGCGGACCCCCGGCGCGTACATGTGTGTGCACGAGACGTCGAGCGCGATGCCGATCAGCTCGATCGTTTTCGGATCGAGCACGCCCGCGACCCTCGGGCTAATCGCCATTGCGATCACCTTCTCGGTCCACGCGGGATCGAGCTTCGCAAAGGGCTCCCAATCGGGATTCCAGTTGCCGGTGGCCTGCTTGCGCTCGCGCACGCGGCGCGGGCGGGATTGCAGTGGGTTGTTCATCACGATGTTGTCGTCGCTCTTCATCGTTACGCGACCTGCGGCTTCAGTTCACCTTCGAGGGCCGGCACGATGCGCTCCACGGCCTTCAAGTCCTTTACGTAAGTACGTGCGGCGACCATGTACAACGCGGCAGCGAGCAGGCCGAAGATCGGGACCACGGTCATCGCGAACTGCAATCCGTAGGCATCGGAAAGGGCGCCGGTAAGGAGCGGGCCGCCCGCGAGCCCGAACAGGTTTCGGGTCAGCGACAGGACCGAGACCCCCGTCGCCCGCAGCCCCGGGTGGATGACGTCGATGACGACCGCGTCGGTCGGACCCACGCTGCCGGCCATGACCAGGCCGCCGGCGATGATCAGAGCGAACTGCACCGGTCCCGGCGGAAAGCCGGCAAAGGCCGCTATCATGAGCACCGTGGTCATAACGGCGCAGATCGCCGGCACGACCAGCCTCGCAAGCGGGAAGCGCGCGCTCAGGCGGTCGGCGACCATGCTCCAGAGCAGCGCACCGAGACCGCCGACCAGGATGACGACGGCCGTCCTGAGGCCAGCGCGATCCGGCGCGAGGCCATAGAACCGGTTGAAGTAGCTCGGCAGCCATGCCCAGGTCGTCGAAACCACGAGCAGATTCAAGCCGGCCCCGATGCAGGTGATGAGCGCGGTGCGCGGCCGCAGCAGCTCGGTGACCACGGCACGTGCGCGTCATGCGGGGCTTCGATCCGGCTACGCCGTCGACGGGCAGCGCGACGGTCTTGTAGTCGCGGACGATCGCCAGGAACACGAATGCGAGAAAAAGGCCGGGGATGCCGACCGCACCGAACCCTGCCTGCCAGCCCCAGCGCTCGGCAATGAAACCGCCGAGCATCACGCCCAGCACGGACCCGAACATTCCGGCGGCGAGGAATGCGCCGAGCACCGTGCTGCGCATCCGCGGCGGGAACAGGCTTGCCAGAAGCGCGGCGCCGACCGTTCCATAGGCGGCTTCGCCCAGCCCGACGACACTCCGCGCACCGATCAATTGCGCATAGCTCCCGGCGAATGCGGCCGCGATCGTCGCGAGGCTCCAGACAAGCGCCATCAGGAAAATGGCTCTTGACGCGGCTCCAGCGGTCGGCAAGCAGCGAGAGCGGCACCGCTCCCAGCGCGACGGTAATCGAGACGATGGACACAAGGGCACCCAACTGGCTGTCCGACAGGTCCCATTGCGCTTTCAGGTGTGGGAACATGGACACGACGACCTGGCGGTCGACATAGTCCACGACCATCAGCGCGAAGATGATCGCGAAGACCGACCATGCGTAACGTCGCGGCGCCGGACGACTGGTCCGCGGGGTCGTACGCAGTAGGTTGGATCGCGAGGCTCATCGTTCTTTCATTCCCCGCCGAGCTTTCGCTCTTGAGTATGTGCGTTAGTGGATGCGGTGCATTGTCCATCGTCAAACCTTTTGCTAATTGATCGGCCGGGACATAAACTTATCTTTTCGGGACAGGTCGAAAAGTCGCCTCATGCCCGGGCTGATTCGCAGCGCAAGCCTCACCCATTACGCCGATGTCGCGCGTGGCGCTGGGCTGGACCCGGGCCGCATGCTGCGCGAATTCGGACTGCCGCAACGCTGCCTGGACGACGCGGAAATCAAGATTCCCATCGATTCGGTGCGGCACCTTCTGGAGGTGTCGGCCGAGCGGAGCGGCGTCGAGGCGTTCGGGCTGCTGATGGCCGAGGCGCGACGCCTGTCCAATCTCGGGCCGCTCGGCTTGCTGGTTCGCGAGCAGCCGACAATGCGGCTCGCGATCGAGGCATTCGCGCGTTACGGACGGCGACTGAACGAGGCGTTGCTGCTCGCGATCGAGGAAGCCGGCGACGTCGTCGTGCTGCGCGAGGAGCTCATCGTCGGTCACGCGGGCCCGGTACGTCAGTCGACGGAGCTCGCGATCGGTGTTGCCTTCCGCATGTTGCGCACGCTACTCGGCCCGGACTGGCGACCATTGCGCGTATGCTTCGCGCACGATCCGCCCGCCGATCGTTCCGTGCACGAGCGCGTGTTCGGTCGCAACGTGGAATTCGGACACGACTTCAACGGCATCGTGTGCGCGCGCGCCGACCTCGATCTGCCGAACCCCAGCGCCGACCCCGCGATGGCGAAGTATGCGCGGGATCTGCTCGACGCAAGTCTGGCAGACTCCGCGGGTGAGATGTCGAGAGACGTGCGCGAGCTGGTGGTGATGCTGCTCGGCACCGCTCCCTGTACGATCGAGCGCGTGGCACAGCACATGGGCGTCGACCGGCGCACGATTCACCGCCGCCTCGTCCGCGAGCAACAGACGTTTTCGGGCGTGGTCGACACAGTTCGGAGGGAACTTGCCGAACGCTACCTGAAGGACAGCAACCGTTCTCTCGCGGAGGTGGCGTCGCTGCTCGGCTTCTCCGCGCCAAGCGGCTTCTCGCGCTGGTATCGGCGACAGTTCAGCGGCCGCGCGTCGGAGATGCATGCCCGTGCGCCAAAGCGGCGGCGCTAGAGTCGGGCGTCGGCGAGCGTCGCGAACGGGTCATCGCAGCGCCTTGAACAGCGCCGCGAGGATCTCGTCGACCGGGAACCTGAGCAGCGGCAGCACAAGGAACGGGATCATCATCGGCACCAGGATCGCCATGAGCGTGCGCTTGCCGATCGGTATCCACTGCATGTTCTGCACCGCAGCGCATCTCCGTCTCGACATACCGGATCAACGTACCCGCTCGCTGTTACGATGGCAAAATCGGCAAGTACTTTAGCGTTCCCCAAGGGAGATCTTGGCCATGAACGGGGTCGCACGGCGCATTGTTCTCGCCTTCGCGCTTCTGTGCCTGCCGGCCATCGCCCAGGCCCAGCCGATCCCCACCGGCCCGATCAGTGTCGTGGTTCCGCTTGCCCCGGGCGACGCCGCGGACATTTCCGCGCGCGCAATGGGCGAAGAGATCGCGAGGCTGCTGAACGTGTCGGTGGTTGTGATCAATCGCCCGGGCGCCGGGGGCGCGGTCGGCACGAACAGCGTGGTCCATGCCAGGAAAGACGGCCGCACGATCTTGTTTGCGCAGAATAGCGCGCTGACCTTTCGCGCCGTTCTCGACTCCCAATCGGTCGGCTACGATGCACTCCGGGATCTGGTACCGCTCGGCATTGCCTCGCGCACACCGAGCGTACTCGCCGTGCGCAGCGACGCGCCATACAGAAGCCTCGCGGAGTTGATCGAACACTCGAAGAAGAAGCCGGGCCAGGTGCGCATTGGTCACCCTGGCGCCGGTTCAGTCGGTGATTTCTGCGTGCAATTGATCAACGCCCTCACGGGCGCGGAGCTCGTGCCGGTTCCCTATACCGGCGCGGCCCCCGCCGTCGCCGCTTTGCGCGGAGAACACATCGAAGGGGTCGTGCTGTCGCTGGGCGCTCTGAGCACTCACCTCAAGTCAGCGGCGTTCCGCGGCCTCGTCGCCTCGAGCCGGGTTCCCGAGTTCACCGACATACCCACGATGCGCGAGCTCGGCTATCAGGAGGAACTGTTTGGCATCTGGTTCAGCTTTCTCGCGCCTGCAGGGATCCCCGAGGATGCGAGGAAGGCCCTCGTCGGCGCGGTCGAACAAGCGGTCAAGGCACCCGCTATCGCGGCAAGATTGGCGCCACTCGGCATTTTGCAGAGCTACGCCACACCCGAGCAGACAACGGCCGAGATCCGCGAGGAGTTCAAGCGGGTGAGCGAGATGGCAAGGAAGACGGGTATGCTGAAATGACGGCGGTCGTGCAGGCGCTGAGCGTGATCTATTGCAGCAGGGCTGCCGCCGCGGCGCGCGCGTTCGGCACCACGTCGTAGGCATATAGGTGTTTTCGGAATTCGGCGTGCGCGACCAGCTCTGCGTCGCGGACACGGAGATCGGCGCAGGCGGAATCGACCCGCAGCCCATTCTGCCGGGCGCCAAGTTGAACCTCGGCCACTCGCTCGCGACGCAGGCGCTCGTAGGCAAGCAGCGACGCCGGGACTGCCGATGTGTCCGTCTGCGTCAGGATCGTAGCAAGCGCCATGCCGTCCTCGATCGACTGGTTGGCGCCCTGCCCGAGATGCGGCAGCATCGGATGTGCTGCGTCGCCGAGCAGCGTCAGTCGGCCTTTGGTCCAGGTTGGCAACGGCTCACGGTCGTAGAGCGCCCAGCGAAATGTCTTGTCGACCTGTTTCAGCACGTCGCCGATGCGCGGGTCCCAGCCTTCGAACTCGCGGCGCAGCACGTCCGGATCGCCTGGCGCGGACCACGATTCCTTCATCTCCTCGTCGGTCGGCACGAAGCCGACATAATTGACCATCGTGCCGTGGCGGACAGGGAAGACCAGGAAATGTTTGGACGGACCGGCCCACATTAGCCAGCGGTCCATCGGCCAGCCCGGCAGGCGCTCGCGCGAGACCAGACCTCGATAAGAGATGGTGCCGTGAAAGACGGGCTTCGAGGGCGGAAAGACGTACGGCCGCAGTTCGGAGTGTATGCCGTCGGCGGCAACCACAACGTCGGCCTCGGCGGTGGCGCCATTGGCGAATCTGACGCGGGCTACGTCGCCGTTCTGCTCGAAGCCAATAGCGCGGTGGCCGGTATGGACGATCCCGACGGGGAGGTTGGCAGCGAGGAAATCGACGAAGTCGCCGCGGTGCATGCCAAAGGTTGCGTTCCAGCCGGAGGCGTCCGACACCTGCACCGGGGCAATCGGCGTACCGTCATGACGAAAGTAGCAGGAGCCCGGACCAACTCGCGCACCCCATTTCTCGACGGCCGGCCCAAGACCCACACGCTCCAGGTGGCGTACCGCATTCGGTGTCACATAAACGCCGGCGCCGACCTCACCCAATGCGGACGCCTGTTCATAAACTGAAACACGCAGCCCGTGCGTGATCAGCGCATTGGCAGCGAACAGGCCGCCGATGCCGCCTCCGACGATCACGACGTTTGGCCGAGATGGCATATCAACTGACTCGAAAATGGCTCGACACGGCATCCAGTGTGGCTAGCCGCGATCCCCGACCAACTCCGGGCCGAGCGCCTCAAGCAGCGGCCGCAGGCGTTCGCCATAGAGGCGCCAGCGCCCGACCGAGCTTTGATAGATGGGTCGGTGGACTTGCGCTGCGCTCGCAGTTTTGACCGGACGCTGCACGCGATGAAAGTCGAGGCACGCTTCGTTCCAGTCCAAGCCGCAATGGGCAAGAATGCGACGCGCCTGCCCCTCCAGGTCGGCGACAACGTCTTCGTAGTCGATTTCGAGCATCACGCCCGGCGGCAGCAGGGCACGCCAGTGCGCCATCGTCGCTGCGTAGGCGCGGTAATATCGGGCGAGTTCGCCGAGCTCATAGCTCCAGAATTGGCCAGTGCGGAACAGCGTTGTAAAACAGGAAACGCAGGTGTCGACCGCGTCACGGCGCGTGTGGATGATGCGCGCATTCGGCAGCGCCAAATGGATGAGGCCAATCAACCACCAATTCGCCGGCATCTTATCGGTGATGCGGCGCGCCGCGGGCGCGCGGCGGCGGAGGCGATCGAGGTAACGCGTGCCCAGGGAGCGCAGAACCACACCGCCCAGTTCGGGTACACGCTCTGGATAGTCGATCGGAGCGCCGTCGCCGAGCTGCAGACTTCGCACCAGAAGGTAGAAATCGTCGAGCTCTCCGGCAGCAAGAACATCGGGATGACTGGCGAGGATCTGCTCGACGAGCGTTGACCCGGAACGGGGCATGCCGAGAATGAACACGGGCACCGTGGAGGGATCGCCGAGGCCCGCTTTGGCGCGCATCAGTTCCGGCGTGAACACCGCGCGGATCCGATCGATCCATGCCAGGCTCTTTTCCTCGTCATAGCCGAGTTGCTGACGCTTCAGCGCGTTGCCAACACAGAAGTGCTCGAAGGACCGCTCGTGCTGCGCGAGATCGGCGAGCGCATTGCCAAGCGCGAAATGGAGGTTCACGCGTTCATGGGCCGGTAGCGACGCAGCATCGGCCGCGAGTGCTTCCATTGCGCGCAAATGCGGATCACCCGGGCCGAAGGTCTTGCATTCGGTCAGATTGCGATAGAACGACGCGCGCTTAGGCGCAAGGGCGATCGCGGTTTCGAAGCACTGGCGTCCCTCGGCGATTCGGCCAACTGCCACGTGTGCCATGCCGAGATTGTCATGCGCTTCCGCAAAATCAGGCTTCAGGGCGAGCGCGCGTTGGTACTGCGCGACCGCCTCCTCGCAACGATTGAGCGCGTAGAGCGAGCTGCCGAGATTGTTGTACACCTCGGGATAATCGGGCTTCAGGGCGAGCGCTGACTCGCAGTGCCTGATCGCCTGCTCGTGATCGCCGAGGGCTTGCAGCACGACAGCGAGATTGTTGTACACCTCGGGGCGATCGGGCATCAGGGCGAGCGCCTGTTCATAGCACGCCTTCGCTTCTTTGTGCCGCCCGAGAGTCTGCAAAGTGTTGCCGAGATTGTAGTGTGCTTCGGCGAAATCCGGGACAAGCGCGATCGCAGTCTCATAACACGCCTTCGCCTGCTCCAGACGGCCAAGCGAATGACAGGACATTGCCGAGATGGAAATGCGCAGAAGCAGAATCAGGTCTCTGCTCAAGCACTTCTCGCAAAAAGCTGATCGCCTCATCGAGCTTGCCCTGCCGTGCGCGAACAAGAGCCAGGCGCTCGAGCACGTTGAAATTGTGCGGATCCGCCTCGCGCACGGCTTGATAAAGGTCGGCTGCTTGATCGAGTGCGCCGCGCCCATCGCATTCGAGCGCTTGCTGGAAGAGATGCGCCAAATGCAGGTCCTGGTCGGACCGGAAAGGTTGCGGGCTTGTCATCATGTAGTCGAAACGGCGCGATGCGACGCGAAACGCTACGCCATTGCCTCTGGAGGGTCAAGGAACGCGGAAGCCACCCTTCGCTGCTGGTAAGGTGCGACCCGCGACCTGCAAAGAAGTGACCGCCTTCTGTTTGCTTATGGTTCAATCCGAGCGGACAGCTTCCGTCAGATATAATTCCAAGAAGGACAGGTTCGTTCGTGGACGAATCAACTTACAACGAATTCGTGCCCACGTTGCGCGGCGAACGTGCCCGCAATCATCCTGCGCGGCGGCACCGTTGACGGATTCCATCACGCGCGCCTGAAGTTACCGCGCTTCCAGCAGTCTCGATTTGTTGAACAACGCCCTTGTCGATCCCGGCAAGTGCCGGTGCAACGCTGATTGTGCTTCGCGTGCTGAACCGGACGCAAGCCCAAGCGCCATAGAAGTAGCGTTAAGCATCACCAACTGCGAAGGGACAAAACATGAAACACGCACTGTCGTACACGGTAGGCATCATCGGTTTGGCAGTTGGATTAGTTGCAGGCAGCGTCCTAGCTCAGACCACCGCCAACGGGCCGTACTACGCGACCCCGTCGTGGAACCAGCAATTACCGGCATCGACGCGGTTCATCGTTCTGGCCAATTGGAGTAATGCGGCCGTGCTGGACCGTGAAACAGGGCTGGTCTGGGAGCGATCGCCAGGCACCGGCACCTTCGATTGGCTCAATGCTGACGCCATTGCAATGAGCTGAATTTGGGCAATCGCAGCGGCTGGCGTGCTCCAGCGGTTCAGGAACTCGCGAGTCTGCTCGATGGCGATCCGGCAAATACAAGCAGCCCCAGGCTGCCTCCCGGTCATCCCTTTGTTAACGTGCTCGTAAACGCCTCCTATCTATCAGCTACACCGCAGACCGATAGCCCCACCACCGGCGCATGGGCCGTCAGCTTTAGCAATGGCACGGTAAGCGATGGCGCGGGGAAGCAGAATCCCAGGCCTATCTGGTGCGTCCGCGGCGGGCAAGGCCTTCTTCCGCCGAGCTGATGGATGAACAATATTTTCCACTACGGCCAGGTTGCGTTGCTCGGCCTCGCCGGATTCAGATTCTCGCGCCGCAAGTAATAGATGGGTGTGCTTTCTCCATAGCACTGCGCTCGAATGATGGGGTGTAGCCGGCGGAGGATTCTGCGGACGGCACGTTTACGGCACAAGCCGTAAATGAAAACGGGCTGGCCTAAGCCAACCCGTTGATTTACTGGCGCGCCCGGCAGAATTCGAACCCACGACCCCCTGGTTCGTAGTGCGGCGTGGGCCGACTACCGCGCGCATCGCGTCGTCATGCGAGTACTCCTTCGCTTTGCTCACCGGTTCAACGATCGCGGACGACGTCCCGCGTAAACGGCCCTAGAATCCGGTCATGCCGAACCCATCGCCACGGTCGCGAGCGGCCCGAGAGCGAGCGGCCAAGCGCTGGTACGTGTACCTGATTCTGTGTCGCAGCCACACGATCTACACTGGCATCGCGCTTGATGTCGAAGCGCGTTACGCACAG
The DNA here is from genome assembly GCA_963726935.1 of uncultured beta proteobacterium. Lineage (GTDB taxonomy): Bacteria > Pseudomonadota > Gammaproteobacteria > Burkholderiales > Casimicrobiaceae > PALSA-1003. The sequence continues at coordinate 9,498 of CAVSEH010000029.1, read as the reverse complement.
CACGTAGCCGGCACTGGGGCGCGATACACGCGCGCAAATCCCCCGCGTCGGCTGCTGACCAAGTTCGTCTGCTCGAATCAATCGGTAGCAGGCAGGCTGGAAGCGGCGATCAAGAGACTGTCTGCTGCTGAGAAGCGAAAACTAGTCGGCACGACCGGTACTGCAGCGCGCAAGCTCCTGCTCGACTAAGCGTCGAATCTCGAGGTGCAAATATTGAGGCAAGTTCACCCTCCGGCGACACTCCTCTGGGCAACGGCGGTACGCCGGCGCACAACCTTGGCAACGCGGATCCTCAAGCCGAGCACATTGCGCGCCGCATGCTTTGCACAGGTCCGTGCATAGGCTACAGAGCTCCGCCGGCCGGCTGTCGCGTGCGCTGTACGCAGCCGCCATTGGCAAATCGTTGCGCAGTCGATGTCAAATCGATTGCGCTCCGTCATCCTCTTGCCGCGTCGGGGAGTCGAAGGAATTCGTCTGGATCGTCAACAATATGAATTTCGCGAGCGACTCGTAGCAAAGCTCGTGAAGTCAGGGTAATCTGCTTCTCAACCGGAGCGGCACACCGACGGTGTTACGCATCGCCGACGGTCGGCGCCGAAAATTCACACTTGACCACACACTGGCCGGACCACGATCAAGCTCGCGCGATTGAATTTCCTATCCGTCATTGGGCTAGAATCACGCGGTGATAAGCGCGACAATCCATGTGGTCAACCCGAACTCCCTCGAGTCGGTCACGCGGGGGATGGACGAAGCCGTCGAGCCGCTGCGCCTCGCCCAAGGGCCGCGCATCGAGTGCCACACGCTCGCCGACGGACCGCCCGGCATCCAGTCCCAGCAGGACGTGGAGACGGCGATTCCGCCGCTCATGCGCAAGGTCGCGTCGCTCGACGCGAATGCCGGTGCTTTCGTCATCGCGTGTTTCAGCGATCCCGGCCTTCATGTGCTGCGCGAGATTACGAAGAAACCTGTCATCGGCATCAGTGAAGCCGGCGTCCTCACCGCGCTGACGATGGGGCAACGGGTCGGTGTCATCGCAATCCTCGCGACCTCGATCCCACGGCATCTTCGCTACTACGGCGCGATGGGCGTGATGGATCGCATAGCCGGCGAATTGGCGGTTGGCCTCGGCGTGGCCGAGCTCACCGATCGGGAGCGTGCCCTTGCCCGCATGGCGGAGGTCGGCAGAACGCTGCGCGATGCGCACGGTGCCGACGTGCTGGTCATGGGCTGCGCCGGAATGGCATCGCTGCGACAGCGTCTGCAGGATGCGGTCGGCGTTCCCGTCGTGGAGCCGTGCCAGGCCGGCGTCGCGATGGCAATGGGCCGGCTCCTCCTCGGCTGGAACGCCGCGTGACGGCGGGGGCAACGTCGGTCGCCGTCCCGGTGACGGTGCTCACCGGCTTTCTCGGCAGCGGCAAGACCACTCTGCTGCGGCGTATCCTGAGCGAGGCCCATGGGCAGCGTATCGCCGTGATCGAGAACGAATACGGCGAGATCGGCATCGATCGCGAGCTGATCCGGAGCGTCGCCGGTGCCGAGCAGATCATCGAGCTCGCCAATGGCTGCATCTGCTGCAGCGTGCGCGGCGATCTCGTGCGCGTCCTCGGTGACTTGCAGGGTGAGCGCGGCCGTATGGGTTTGGACCGCGTCGTGATAGAAACGACGGGCCTCGCAGACCCCGGCCCAGTGATGCGCACGCTCGCGCGCCAAGGCCCCCTCCACGGCTGCTATCGGCTTGATGCGGTGATCACCATCGTCGACGCAAAGCACGGCGAGCGCACGCTGGACGAGTTTGCAGAGGCGCAGGCGCAGGTCGGCTTCGCCGATCGTATTCTCCTTTCCAAGACCGATCTCGTGCCCGGAGACGTGACAGCCCGCCTCACGACGCGGCTCGCAGGCATGAACACATACGCGCCGATCCGTCCCGTACACTTCGGTGCGACGCCGATCGCCGAACTGTTCGACGTGCCGGTCCCGCCGATGGGCTTCCGTCGCGTCCCAAGCGAGCCGCGGCACGGCGATTGCATCGGGACTTTCGCCTTCCGCGCGACGAAGCCCTTCGATCTCGCGCGCCTCGACGACTTTCTCGCATCGATGGTGGAGCTCTACGGCTCGGACATGCTGCGCTACAAAGGCGTGCTCGACGTCTCGGGCCGCGACGAGCGCGTGATCTTCCAGGGCGTGCAAACGCTGATGGACGTCGCGTCGGGTGCACGGTGGCGGGACGATGAATCGCGAACCAGCGCGCTGGTGTTCATCGGCCGTGACCTGCCGCGCGCGCTGTTCGAGCGGGGGCTCGAGGGCTGCCTCGTCGCCGCGACACGCGCAACCACGCTGCATGCACTGCTGGCCGAAGGAGAGACGTAGTGCCCTCGTTCGATCTCACCGTCCGCAACGGGACGCTGGTCACCGCCAAGGAAACTTCGCGGGGCGACCTGGGCATCACTGGCGGGCGCATCGTCGCCGTCGCCGAGAAGCTTCCCGCGGGCACGCGCGACATCGACGCTTCGAGCCGCCTGGTCATGCCGGGAGGCATCGACAGCCACTGCCACGTGGAGCAGCTTTCGAGCATGGGCATGATGTGTGCGGACGATTTCTACTCGGCCACGGTTTCCGCCGCATTCGGCGGCACGACGACGATCCTGCCGTTCGCGTGTCAGCATCGCGGCGACTCGCTGCTCGACATCGTGGCCGACTACGAGCGACGCGCGCGCGAGAAGGCGGTGATCGACTACGGGTTCCATCTCATCGTCTCGGACCCGAACCAGCAGACGATGAACGAACACCTGCCGGCGCTGATCCGCCGCGGCATGACGTCGTTCAAGGTCTACATGACCTACGACCGCCTTAAGCTCGACGACTACCAGCTGCTCGATGTGCTGTCGCTTGCCGATCGCGAGGGTGCGCTGGTAATGGTGCATGCCGAGAATAACGACATGATCCGCTGGATCGCGAAGCGCCTGCTGGAGCGCGGACACGTCGCACCGCGCTTCCACGTGGTTAGCCACGATCCGCTGGCGGAAGCCGAGGCTGCCCAGCGCGCGATCGCGTTGTCGCGGCTCGTCGACGTGCCTCTGCTCATCGTGCACGTGTCGGGTATCGAGGCGGCGCGCGCGATCCGCGCTGCGCAGTCGCTCGGTGCCCAGGTGTATGCGGAGACGTGCCCGCAATACCTGTTCCTCACTGCCGCTGACGTCGACCGGCCCGGACTCGAAGGCGCGATGTTCTGCTGCAGTCCGCCGCCGCGCGATGCCCCCTCGCAGCAAGCGATCTGGGAAGGGCTCGCGAACGGCACGTTCCAGGTGTTTTCCTCCGATCACGCGCCGTACCGCTACGACACGTCAGGCAAGTTGCCGAAAGGCGACGCGACGACGTTCAAGGACATGGCGAACGGCGTGCCCGGCATCGAACTGCGCATGCCGCTGCTCTTTTCCGAAGGCGTAGGCAAAGGGCGCCTCAGCCTCAACGAGTTCGTCGCCCTCACATCGACCAATCACGCGCGGATGTACGGGCTACTGGCGCGCAAGGGCACGCTCGCGGTCGGCGCCGACGCCGATGTCGCGCTCTGGAATCCCGAAGCTAAGGTCGAGATCACGTGGTCGATGCTCCACGACAACGTAGGCTACACCCCCTACGAAGGCCGCACGCTCCAAGGTTGGCCGGAGACCGTCCTTAGCCGCGGTCGCGTGGTCATCGCGGCGGGCGCGCTGCACGTCGAGCGCGGCTCCGGGGAATTCATCTCACGCGGTGCACCGGGACCCGTTGAACGGCGGCCGGCGCCGACGACGGCGATGCGTCTGTTCAAGTCCCTGGTCAACTGAGGTTAACTGAGGTCAACTGAGGAAGCCGTCATGACGCGCAAGCTCAATCTCGCCGTGGCCCAGATGGGTCCCGTCCACCTTGCCGACACGCGCGAGAGGGTCGTCCAACGCCTGCTCGCCATGCTGCGTGAAGCGAAAGGCCGCGGTGGCGAGTTCGTCGTCTTTCCCGAGCTCGCGCTGACCACGTTCTTTCCGCGCTACTGGATGACCGCGCAGGAGGAGATCGACCGCTTCTTCGAGCGCGACATGCCCAACGCGGCCACGAAGCCGCTCTTCGACGAGGCGAAGGAACTCGGCGTCGGGTTCTATCTGGGCTACGCGGAGCTGACTTCCGACGACAACCGGTTCAACACGTCGATCCTCGTCGACCGCGAGGGCAGCCTTGTCGGCCGCTATCGCAAGATCCATCTGCCGGGCCATGCCGACCACAAGCCGGCCGCGCCGTTCCAGCATCTCGAGAAGCGCTACTTCGACGTGGGCAACGAAGGCTTCAAGGTCTGGCAGACGATGGGCGCAAAGATCGGCATGTGCATCTGCAACGACCGCCGCTGGCCCGAGACCTTTCGCGTGATGGGCCTTCAGGGCGCCGAACTCGTGGTGCTGGGGTTCAACACGCCGTCGCTCAACATCCACTGGCCCGAACCGCCGCACCTGCGCATGTTCACGCATCTCTTGCTGCTGCAGGCGCACGCGCACGAGAACGCGCTGTGGGTCGGCGCCGCGGCCAAGTGCGGCGCCGAGGACGGCTTTCACATGATCGGCGGCTCGTGTATCGTCGCGCCCTCCGGCGAGATCGCCGCGCAGAGCATGACCGAGGACGACGAAGTGATCGCGGTCAACTGCGACCTCGCGCTGGGCGACACCTTCCGCGAGCACGTTTTCAACTTCGCCAAGCACCGGCGGCCGGAACACTACCGGCTGATCGTCGAGCGCACCGGCGCCGGCGAGCCGCTGGGCGACTGATTGCGGTCGCGCCCCACGGCGGTCGGCGTAATGTTGTCGGGATGCGCGACGCCGCGCTTACTTCGACAAATGCCCCTCGATCTCCGCTGCCGGCGGTGAGTTGTCGGGGTCGAGGCAGCGCATCACGTAGCCAGGGATCATCGGCGCCCACATGCCGTTGAGGCGCCGAAGTTCGGCGACGGGCGTGTCGTTGAAGTCCACGCGCAGATTCACCGGCGGGAACGGCACGCCAACGTAAGCGACATGCAACGACGCCGAACGCAGCGGAAAGGCCTCGCCGCCGGCCTCGAGTCCATACTCGAGCGCCATGACCAGGCGCTCGGCGAGATCCTTGCCCGGTGCGGCCCCGAACCCGCGCAGCATCGCCGCGGGGACCTCAGCGCTCGCAAGCCCGTTGCCGATGGCAACGGCGCCGTCGTCATGCGCCTCGCCTTTCTCCTGCGTGCACATCTCACCGGTGAAGGACGCGACGCCGCCTTGGCGGTCTAGCACGGCGAGCTGGCGCCAGCGCGTATGCGGCGTGGACGCCACCATGTCCGCCAGTGCTTCGGCGGCCGAACGGCCGTCTTCGAGGGAGCGCAGGCCGATCACGCCGAGACGCGGGTCGGACCGTGCCTGCGACAGCACAACGCCGATGCCCGGCGCAACGAAAGGTGCGCGGGCGCCCGCGGCCATGCTGGAAGTGGTGAGCGCGCACCCGAACTGTCCGGTGCGGCGGCAGAGTCCGGCGATCGAGAAAGTCATGGCGCATCCGTCCTTGTCATCTAGCTAGAAAATGTCACGCGTCGAGCCACGCGAGGCCGCCGGGAGGCGGCGGAATGTCGGGATTAGCGGCGAGCATGCGTGTCCACACCGCCTGCGTCACCGCCTGCGCCTCGCGCAGCAGTGCGCGCTCGTCGAAAGCGAGCACGTTGCGTTCACGCAGGAGGAAGGTGCCGTCGACGATCACACTGTGCACGATGCCTGGGTGCCCATAATGGACCAGCGTCGAGACCGGATTGATCAACGGCCGCATTGCCGGCACGTCGAGGTCGATCAGCGTGAGGTCCGCCTTCTTGCCGGCTTCGATCGACCCGATGGCATCGTCCGCGCCCACCGACCGCGCGGCATTGACCGTGATGCCGTCGAGAAGCGCTTGCGGAAGCGGATCGCAGCCGCCCTCACGCTCGCGACCGCGACCGCCCCGGGCTAGGATCAGTCCGATCTTCATCGCGTGGAACATGTCCTCGGTCATGTTGTCGGTGCCGAGCGCGATCTTGATGCCGGCGTCCTGGATGCGCCCGATCAACACGCGATGCGGCCCGCGCCGCGACGAATTGGCCGGACAGTGCACCATCTGAACGCCGCGACGCGCGAGCAGCTCGATGTCCTTCTCGGTGCAAAACGTCCAGTGGGCGCCTACCAGGTCGGGTCCGAGCCAGCCTTCGCCATCAAGGTACTCGGCGGGCGTCCGGCCGCCGCGCGCTTCCCGCACCACCTTCACTTCCTGAACGCTCTGCGCCAAATGCACGGTGCGGGTGAGCCTGTAACGCTGCGCAAGTATGTGTAACTGATCCAGCATCCACGGCGAGCAGTTGTCCGGTGCATGCGCGGCGATCTGGCACTTCACGCGCCCGGCGTGCGTGTCGTGGAGCGTCTCGATCATTTCGATGGTGCGGTCGAGGAACACCTGCCCGAACGCCCGGTCCTCGCTATAGTCGCCCTTGCGGATGTTCAGAGTGTTGATGTCGGCGCAGTTCTCGGAGAGCCAGAGGCGCATGCCGGTCGCCGCCATCTGCTTGCCGTACGTCGGCACGTGGCGAAACGGATCGACGAGCGTCGCACAACCCGAGCGCAGTGCCTCGAGGCATCCCATCTGCACCATCACCGCCCGCTCTTCGCCGGTCATCGTGTACGACACCGGCGACATGTAGCCGTAGATCACGTCGCCGTCGAAGTCCTCGATCGAACCGCGCAGCACGGTGAGCGCGGTATGCGTGTGTGCATTGATGAACCCGGGAAGCGTGGCGAGCCCGCGGCCGGAAATGCGCGGCAGCTCGGCGTACTTCTGCTCCAGATTGGACGAAGGTCCCACGGCGGCGATACGGTCGCCGCGGACGGCGACGGCCCCATGCTCGATGACGCGCCGGGACGCGTCGCAGGTGATGACCAGAGTGTCGGTGATCAGCGCATCCATGGCGTCTTTCGCGTCATTCGGCACGTTCGGCGGGATCGGAGCGCCGCAGGAGCTCACCGGTTACGAGCACCACCACGGCGACGACCGTGAGCAGCGATGCAATGGCCGTGAGCGTGGGGTCGATCTCGAAACGGATCGTTTCCCACATGCGCTTGGGAAGCGTCGTCGAATTGGGCCCGGCGACGAAGATGGCGATCACCACGTCGTCGAAGGAGATAAGGAACGCGAAGGCCGCAGCCGATCCGATCGCGGCGCGCACCGACGGCAGTGTGACGTACCACAACGCTCGCCAGAAGCCCGCCCCAAGGCTGCGCGCGGCGAATTCCATCGCCGGATTGGTGGTCTGCAGCGCGGCCCGTACCATCACGATCACGAGCGGCGTGGCGATCACGGTATGGCCGAGAAAGAGCGCGAGCGGCGTATCGAGCAGCTTGTAGCTCGAGAACAGGAAATAGAAGCCGAGCGCGATCACCACGATCGGCACCACCATCGGCGACACGAAGAACGCCTCCAGCGCCCGGCGCCCCCGAAAGCTGCCGCGCACGATGCCGATGGCGGCCGACGTACCAAGCACCGTCGCAACAATCATCGTCGGCAACGCCACTTTGAAGCTCGTGACCGCCGTCTGATACCACTGGGGCGACGTGAAGAAATTGGTATACCAGCGCAGGGAAAAGCTCTTCGGCGGAAACTCCATGTACGGAGTGCCGTTGAATGACGTGATCATGATGATCAGGATCGGCGCAACCAGAAAGACCATCAGTAGAGAGGCGAGCGCCCACAGCGCCATGCGGGCGCCGGTCACGTGCCCGCCCCACCGCCGACGATCCTGTTCAGTCCCAGGAGCGCGCTCACGCCGGCGAAGATTCCGGCCACGACGGCGAGGAGCAGGAGGCCGAGCGTCGCGGCAAAACCAAAGTTCAGGAACGTGGTGATCATCATGTCGATCATCGTGGCCAGCGTGATCTGGCCCGGCCCCCCGAGGAGCGCCGGTGTCACGTAGAAGCCCACCGCGAGCAGGAACACGATGACGCATCCCGCAGCGACGCCAGGGAGCGAGAGCGGAAGGAACACGTGCAGGAACACCCGGTGCGGCGGCGCGCCCAGGCTTCGCGCCACGCGAATGACATTGAGATCGATGCGCGACATGACGGCATAGAGCGGAAACACCATGAATGGCAGCAGCACCTGCACCATACCCACCTGCACGCCGAACATGTTGAAGAGCAGCTTCTGCGGCTCTCCCACGAGCCCGAGCGCGAGGAGCAGGTTGTTCACGAGCCCGTTTCTGCCCAGGATGACGAGCCACGCGAACGTGCGCACGAGCACGCTGGTCCAGAAGGGGATCAGCAGCAGCACGGTCAGCACCCGGCGCGCGCGCGGCGTCGTGGTGGTCATCAGGTACGCGAGCGGGTAGCTCAGCAGCAGCGTAATGACCGTCACCAGCACGCTGATCTCGAGCGTGTTGGAGAGCGCTTTGAAATACGCGGGCTCGCCCGCCAGCTCGCGCCAGAATTTGAGGGTGAAGCCGTGATCGAAAAAGCTCCACCCGGCCATTTTCAAGAGCGGGTAGACGTAGACGAGCAGGTAGAACACGAGCGCGGGAAGGATGAGCGCGCCTTCCCGCGACCGCCAGAACCGAACTGACTGCTGCATCGGTCTACGACCTCTTCACCACGGTACGCAGCGGGCGCTCAGTTCATCACCATCCATTTCGCGAAGCGCTCGCCCTGGCTTTCGCGCGGCGTCTTGCCGTCGGGGCCCGGCGTGCTCCACCAATCCGTGTTCCACCAGAATTGGTTCTTGATGTTTTCTGGCGACGTCGCCAGGTCAGCCGCTTCGGCCGCCGACAGGAACTCGAACGCACCGCTGTTGCTCGGTCCGTAGGGAACCTTTTGCGCGATCAATGCCTGCAACTTCGGATCGAGTGCGGTGTTGATGAATTCCATTGCGACCTTCTTGTCACGCACGCCCTTCACCAGGCACCAGTTGTCGGAGGCGAGCTTGCCCTGGTTATAGTCGACGTCGATGGGCGCCCCCTGCTTCTTCGCGGCGATGCCACGCGAGCCGATGGTGTTGCCAACCACCACTTCGCCGGCGCTAAGGAGTTGGATCGCCTGCGCATGAGACGTGTACCACTTGGCGACCAGCGGACGCAGCTTGTCCATCATCTTCCACGCACGCGCGACGTCGAGCGGGTAGAGCTTGTCCATCGGCACGCCGTCGGCGAGAAGCGCCGCTTCGAGCTGCGGCGCGATGCCACCCTGGAAGTTGAACGTGCGCCCACCCGGAAAGTTCTTGGCGTCCCACACCTCCGCCCAATTGCTGGTGTGCTTCGCCTTCGGCATCAGCTTGCTGTTGTAGACGATGTTGAACGAGTAGATCCTCTGCCCGAGGGAATATTGCTGCTGCAGCTCCTTCGGGATCTTGGCGAGCTTGGCCTTATCCACGGCGGCATAGTCGATGGGTTCGAGCAGGCTGTCCTTGAGCATCGCCTGCACGGCCGGCGCGTCGGTCATGACCACGTCCCAGCTC
>CAVSEH010000028.1:0-467160 GCA_963726935.1 uncultured beta proteobacterium | reverse complement strand
GGTGGGCCCGGCTGGACTCGAACCAGCGACCAAAGGATTATGAGTCCTCTGCTCTAACCAACTGAGCTACGGGCCCGTGCGATGCGAACGCCGCGCGATTATAGCCGACGCGCCGCCCCCACTGAGCCGTGTTGCTAGTGCGCGGCCGCCGCGGCGTCCGCAGCGCCGGTGCCCTTGACTGGGCGTGCGAGCCAGATCACGCCGATGAGAACGACGAAAAGGATCGCGGAGGCGTAAAAGACATCGTTGGCCGACATCATGAATGCCTGCGTATCGATCATGCGGTTCATTCGCTCCAACGCCTGTGCATGAGTCATTCCACTCGCCTGCATGTTGGCCAATGCCTGGTTCGATGCCTGATCGTACGCAGTGATGTTCTCGACCAGCTGCGCGTGATGCAAGCTGGCACGCCGGTCCCAGAACGTGGTGGCGATCGATGCCCCGAACGATCCCGCACTGATACGCGCGAAGTTGAACAATCCCGACGCCGCCGGAATGCGGCTGGGCGACAGGCCCGACAATGACAGTGTGACCAGTGGAATGAAAAACACCGCCATCGAGACGCCCTGCAGGAGCGTCGGTATCATCAGCGTGGCAACGTCGGCATTGGTGTTGAAGCGCGAGCGCATGTACAGCACGACGGCGAACGAGGCGAAAGCGGCGGTCGAGAAGATGCGCGGATCGACCCTGGTGATGTTGCGTCCCACCACCGGCGTGAGCAGGATGGCGAAAAGGCCGACCGGCGCCAGTACGATGCCGGCCCAAGTGGAGGTGTAGCCCATGTACTGCTGCAGCCAGAGCGGCAGCAGTACCAGATTGCCGAAGAACAATCCGTAAGCCACCGACATGGCGACGGTCGCGGTCCAGAAATTTCGGCGTCCGAACAGCCGCAGATCGACCACGGGATGCTGGTCGGTGAGTTCCCACACGATGAATATCGCGAGGCCGACGACGGTGACGATGGCGAGAACGATGATCTGGGTGGAATGGAACCAGTCGAGATCCTTGCCCTTGTCGAGCATGATCTGCATGGCGCCGACCCAGATGACGAGCAGCCCGAGACCGATACTGTCGATAGGTAGCTTGACGGTGGGTGTCTCGCGATCGCGGTAGATCACCCACACCGCGAAGGCGGAGACGATGCCCACCGGGACATTGATGTAGAAAATCCACGGCCAGGAAATGTTATCGGTGATCCAGCCGCCGAGAAGTGGTCCGACCACGGGCGCCACGAGCGTGGTGATCGCCCACATCGCCAGTGCCGAGCCCGCGCGTTCCTTGGGGTAACTGGACAAGAGCAGCGATTGCGACAGCGGGATCATCGGGCCGGCGACGGCACCCTGAATCACGCGGAAGACAATGAGGGACTCGATCGAAGGCGCCCATCCGCATGCAACCGATGCGATGACGAAAAGCACGATCGACGTCAGGAACAGCTTCACCTGACCGTACCGTTGCGTCAGCCAGCCGGTCAACGGTAGGGAGATCGCATTGGCGACACCAAAGGACGTAATGACCCACGTGCCCTGATCAGGGGATACGCCGAGATCGCCCGAAATCGCAGGAATCGACACGTTCGCGATCGACGTGTCGAGCACGTTCATGAACGTCGCGAGCGCGAGTACCACCGTGCCGAGCGCCAGCACGCCGCCTTTGAGCGGCGGATGTGACGCCGAGGGCGCTACCTTCGGACGCTTGTTGGCCATGGCCGGGAGGCGTGGTGCGTGTGGCTACAGCGCGCGATCGTTCGTGGTTGCGGCGGCTTTGGTGTGTGTCAGGTCGGGGGCCTGATCGACGACCACAGCGGGTTTGTGCACGAGCCCTGGGTTTTGCGCGACGCGCGTCGTTCCGCCACCGTTATTCGCGATGATCGCCCTGACATGCGCGTCCGCGGCGGCGTTCACCGAGCCGAAGACATCCGTAGCGTAGGCGGGCGCGGATTGCGCTGCTTGCGGCAAGCGCTCGCCGGAGCGATTGTGCGTATCGACTTCGGCTTCCATCGACAGGCCCACCTGCAACGGATGCGCCGCCAACTCCTGCGGGTCCAGCGCAACGCGGACCGGTACGCGCTGCACGACCTTGATCCAGTTGCCGGTGGCATTCTGCGCGGGAAGCAACGCGAAGGCCGAGCCGGTGCCGGCGCCGAAACCGGCGACATGGCCGTGATACACGACCTTGCTGCCGTAGAGGTCCGCGGTGAGCTTGACCGGCTGCCCGACGCGCATGGCGGCGAGCTGCGGCTCCTTGAAATTGGCGTCGACCCACACCTGGTCGAGCGGCACGATTGCCATCAGCGGCGCTCCCGGACTCACACGCTGCCCAAGTTGTACCGCACGTTTGGCGACAAAGCCGGCGACGGGCGCCGGCAAGACGGTGCGCGCGTTCAACAGGTAGGCCTCCCGTACTTTCGCGGCGGCGTTCTTCACTTCGGGGTGGTCCTCGACAGTGGTGCGATCGATGCGCGTGCGATTCACCTGCAGGTCCTGCTGCGCGACAATCAAGGCAGCCTGGGCGGTGTTGAACGCGCCGCGCGCATGCTGCAGCTCTTCACCCGAGACAGCGCCCGAAGCCGCCAATCGCTCGCGACGCGCCAGGTCGCCCGTGGCGCGATCGAGTTCGGTCTTGCGCATGTCGACCGCCGCCTGCAGCTGCGAGGAGGTCGCAAAGATGCTGCGTACTTCGCGCACGGTGCGCGCGAGCTGCGCCTCGGCCTGCTCGAGTGCGACTTTTGCATCGGCCTGGTCGAGTTGAACCAGTGTCTGGCCGGCTTTGACGAATTGCGTGTCGTCCGCGCCGATCGCCACCACGATGCCGGAAATCTGCGGCGTGATCTGCACGACGTTGCCGTTGACGTAGGCGTTGTCGGTGGACTGCAGGTCGCGCAGCGCGATGGCCCAGTACGCGCCGTAGGCCATGCCGATCGCCAGGAACGCGACGACGACGATCGTCAACCAGCGCTTGCGATTGGCGCGCAGCTTTGCGGCAGGAGTCGGGATATGTTCTTCTTCAGGCATGGCAGGGGTCCTCGGCTAACGCGCAGGTGCGCATTAGTGAATGATGGCGAAAGGCGCGGCGCTGACTCCGCAGCTGTCACCGAGCACGTGAACGAGTCCGGTGGGCAACGCCGGCGCATGCTCGATCGCCCAGGTTTCGCCCCAAACAATAGTCGTCACCAGCGCAAGGATCGCGGCAAAAGCCGCGATGCGGCGGCGCCGGCATTTGCGCACGCTTGCCGCGTCGGCACAAGGGCAGGGATCGAATTCGGAAGTCGTCATGTCGGTACTCGAGGTCGTCGTCTGCGTTTGCATCAGTGGGCCGTTGCCAGTGGCGACGCCGCGGCATCGTAGCCGCCGCCGAGAGCGCGGACCAGATTGATTGCGATCTCCAGCTGGCGCGCGCGCAGTTCCGCGGCAAGGCTCTGTTGCTCCAGCAATGGTGCTTCGACGCTCAGCACCTGCAGGAAGTTGCCGATACCTTCGCGATATCGCAACAGGGCGAGGTCGTAGGCTTCCTGTGCCGTATCGAGCGCGGCCTTCTGCTGGACGCGCTGCTGTTCGACGCTGCGCCACGAAGCGAGCTGATCGACGACGTCCTTCAATGCATCGGCGAGCGCCTGGTTGTACTGCTCGACCGCGATGTCATAGTCGGCGTTGGTGCCGGCGAGATTGGCGCGCAACCGCCCGCCTTCGAAGATCGGCAGCGTAATCGCGGGTCCGATCCCCAGCGTTCTGCTCGCCGAGTTCAGGAAGTTCCCATACCCCAGGCTCTGCAACCCGATGAAGGCAACGAGATTGATGTTGGGATAGAACTGCGCCTTGGCGTTGGCGATGTCCTGCTGCGTCGCCTCGATGCGCCAACGTTGCGCCACGAGATCGGGGCGCCGGCCGACAAGTTCGGCGGGCACGTTGGTCGGCAAGGCGATGGCGCGCAGCGATTCTGCGGCGGGGCGCTGGATCGCCAGTCCGCGATCAGGGCCTTGGCCGAGCAGTGCGGCCAGCGCATTGCGTGTGAGCGCGATCGTCTCGTCGAGTCGGGTGATCAATTCGCGCGTCGCCGGTATCGCGGTTTCAGCCTGTTTCAGTTCGAGGCGCGAGTCCAGCCCGGCCACGGTGCGATCGCGGGTCAGCGCATACGTTTCCTCGCGCTCCTTCAGCGTGAGTTGGGCGACGTCGAGCAGCAGATACGCGCGCTGCAACTGCACGTACGTCTGTGCGATGTTGACCGACAGCGCGAGGCGCGCAGCGTAGGCATCGACTTCGGCCACGCGCGCCTGGTCGAGGGCACTTTCGTACGCGGAGCGGTTCTTGCCCCAGAAATCGAGCTCCCAGTTCAGATTCGCCGTGAGCTGGTTGAACGAATTCCACGTCCCGGCGTACGGTGGCGGATAGAGACCGTGCTCCGCAAAGCGCTGTTCGGTGATCGCGAGGTTGCCATCGATCTGCGGATAGAGTGCCGATTTGGCGCTGTCGGCAAACGCCAGCGCCTTGCGCGTACGCGCCGCGGCCACTTTGAGAGTGGGACTGTCGGCCAGGGCTTCCTGCATCAGTTGGTCAAGCTGCGGATCGTTGAACACTTGCCACCAGTCGGCGGTGGGCCAGGCCGCAGGCGACAGCGATGTCCCGGCTAGCGACTTCGTCGCGGCCAGTCCGTTTGCATCACGCTGTGCCGAGCGGGTCGACAAGGCGCCCATGTCGGCGCAACCGGCGATGAGCGTCGTGAACAGCAACGTGCCGACGATGCTACGGATGCGTGAACTCATTGCCTGCTCCTGCAAAAATTACTCGCTGGCGTTGTGCTTGCGCTGGTACAGCCAGAGTCCGAGCGCCACCAGCGATCCACCTGGAACCACGAGCGCTATCGCAAGGAGCGGGCCATACGTGCGTGCCGCGCCAGCGACTTTGCCCGGTACTGCATTGCTTTTGTTCTTCATCACGCATCCTTCAGTTTGCTGCGTCGTACGTGCGTTGCGGACCGCGCCTCAGTGCGCGGCGAGCATGCGCTGGAGAAAACCTTCGAACTGCTGGACTTCGTCCTTGGAGAAGCCACGCAGCCTCCGATTGAGCACCCTCACGATTGCGTCGATAAGCTTGGGTTGAACCGCGCGGCCTTCCGCAGTGAGCTCAAGGTCGACCTTGCGCCGGTCGTCGGCGCGCCGTACCCGGCGCAACAGTCCCTTTTTTTCGAGGCGATCGATCATGCGCGTCATCGCGCCCGGATCGTAGGAGGTGCCGCGGCACAGCGCCGAGGCCGACGTTGCATCCTCCTTCGACAGTCGGATCAGGATGATGTACTGCGCCGACGTGATGCCGAGCGGCTCCAGCTCGTGGTCAAGATCGTCGAGAATTTCCAGGCGCACACGCTGGATCAGAAAACCGAGGCTTGCCCTTGGTTCGAAGTTCTTGGTGTCGTAGATGGACATCGGTTCACCTGGGCGCGTTAGAACTAATTATATTGCCTAGACAACAATTGTCAAGGCTTTTATCGTCAAAGGCAGTAATTGCTCGAGCCTTATTCTTTATATCTTTGATTGTAAATATAATCTATCGAAGAAGGATGCCCCAAGTCTGGGCGGCCCGACGCCAGTCATGCTGATAGACTCATCATCGACATGAACTCCGCGCATCACCTGCGGCCGTTGCTGGCGCCCACGTCGGTGGCACTGGTGGGGGCATCCGGCCGTGCGGGCTCACTCGGCCGCATCGTCTGCGAGAACCTGCTGGCCGGAGGCTTTTCCGGTGAACTGCATCTGGTCAACCCCAAGCGCAATACGGTACTCGGTCGCAAGGCGTTTCGCTCCTTGCGCGCGATCGACCGCCCCGTCGATCTCGCGCTGATCTGCGCACCTGCCGAGACGGTCCCTGCCATCCTCACCGAATGCCGCGGGCGCGTGCGTGCCGCCGCGATTCTGACCGGTGCGCCCGCGTCGGAGCCGGAGGCGTATCACCGCTGGCGGCGGCAGGTCGCCAAGCGAGCACGCAGTGCAGGCGTACGTGTGCTGGGGCCCGCGAGCTTCGGGATCATGCGACCCGCGATCGGGCTCAATGCGACGTTCGGCGCGGTCGACGCGTTACCGGGTCGTTTAGCGCTCATCTCGCAATCGGGCGCCGTGGCGAGTGCCTTGCTCGACTTTGCACGCGCTGCGGGGATCGGTTTCTCGTCGGTCGTCGCGCTCGGTGCGGCCGCCGATGTCGACGTCGGCGAACTCCTCGAATTCGCGTTGGCAGACGCGGAAACCGATGCGATCGTGCTGTACGTCGAAAGCGTGCGCGACGCTCGCGTGTTCCTGTCCGCGCTGAGGGCTGCGGCGCGTACCAAGCCGGTGGTCGTGCTCAAATCGGGTCGGGCGGCGGCTCTGCATACGGTGCCGGGCTACGGCACGCTCGCTCCCGATCAGGTCTTTCACGCGGCGCTGCGCCGGGCGGGAACCGTCCGCGTGCAAACGTATACGCAGCTCTTTTCCGCGGTGATGATGCTTGCCGCGGGACGCATTCCACGTGGAAATCGTCTGGGGGTGGTGACCAACGGGCGCGGTCCGGGGTTGATGGCCACCGATCGCGCGACCGAAACGGGCGTCGCGATCCCAGCGCTCTCGGAGCAGACCCACACCAGGCTCAAGGCGCTGTTGCCGCGCAAGTGTGCGCTCGGCAATCCGGTCGATGTCGAAACCGAAGCAACCCCGTCGCAATTCGCCACAGCGGTACGTGCGGTGCTCGACGATTCGGGCGTCGATGGCGTGCTGGCGCTGCACGTTGCAGTCCCCGCCGCACCGCCGACCGACACCGCGCGCGCTGTTGCCGCCGCAGCGCACGATGCGGGCAAGCCACTGTTGGCCGCGTGGCTTGGCGCTGTCGATCGCCCCGAGGCTCGTGCCGCGCTCGAGGCCGGTGGCGCGGTGAGTTTTTTCACGCCGGAAGGCGCGGTCGAAGCGTTTTCGTTCATGGCGGCGTACCGGCGCAATCAGGAATGGCTCCTCGAAGTTCCACCGCCGCAACCGGAAATGCCGGCGCCGGATTTGAAGGCGGCGTTGCGCGTGCATGCGCGCGCGCTCGCCGCGGGGCGCATTGTGCTGAGCATCGGCGAGACGCAAGTGTTGCTGGCCGCCTTCGGCGTGACGATGCCGCAAGCCGTCGTCACCACCGTCGAAAATGCGCAAGCGGTCGCGCGCAGCATCGGTTATCCGGTCGCGTTGCAGCTCGAGGTCGAAGGCGACGCGGGGCCGGTGCGTGCGCGCCTGCGCACTTCAGCGGCGGTGGCGCGCGCGTTTACCGAGCTCTGTGCCACGCCGCAGCCTAATCGCCGTAAGAAACGCGCGGTCGTCGTACGCGGCGAGTTCAATCCCGCGGTCGATCATGCCGCGAAAATCGGGCTCCATACCGACGCCGTGTTCGGGCCGGTAATCGCCTTTGGCAGCGCGAGCGCACGCGCCACCGAGTTGTCGATCATGCTGCCGCCGCTCAACCGGCGGCTGGCAGGCGATGTGATTCGTGGCGCGGGTCACGTAGAGTTTACCGACGCGTTCGAGCCGCTCGTGGACTTGCTGCTGAAAGTGTCGGCGCTCGCGTGCGCGTTGCCGTGGGTGGTCGAACTCGAGCTCCTGCTCGCGCTCGACGCGCAAGGCAATGCGATCGTCGCCGGTGCGCGCTCCATCATCGATCCGCACCGCCCGGCGCTGCCGGATGGCTATCGGCACATGGCGATCCATCCCTATCCGAGCGAGCTGGAAACCGACCTGAAGCTCAAGAGCGGTGTGACACTCCGGGTGCGGCCGATCCGGCCGGAAGACGCGGCCATGGAAGAAGCTTTCGTCGGCGCGCTGTCCGAGCAGAGCCGTTACTTTCGCTTCATGCAGCACCTCCGGACGCTCACGCCGCAAATGCTTGCGCGCTTCACCCAGGTCGACTACGACCGCGAGCTTGCCCTCGTGGCGCTCGATGATTCGTCGGGTACTGACTGCATCGTCGGTGTCGCGCGCTACGTGGCGAACTGGGACAAGGAAAGTGCCGAATACGCCATCGCCCTCGCCGACGCTTGGCAGGGCCGTGGCCTTGGCTACGCGATGATGAAGATGCTCATCGAGTGCGCACGCCGGCGCGGCTTCAAGCGGCTGGTCGGCAGCGTGCTCGCGAACAATCAGGCGATGCTGGGCCTGGACAAAGCGTTGGGATTCGTCACTCAGCACGACCCCGATGACCGGGAGTTGATGATCGTGACGCTGGAGCTGGCGCCGGTGCGACGGGCTGGCTTCGACCTCGTGCGGAAATAAGCGCGCCGCCGATGCTGCATATCGTCGTCACCGCGAAAGCGGGGACCCATTTTGAGACTGGGTCAACGAAACCTGGATTCCCGCTTTCGCGGGAATGACGCTACTCCGACGCTGCGATGTCCCTTGCATGCCGAGGGCCACAAAAACAAGACGCCCCGAATCTCGGGGCGTCTGTTATTCAGGAACTGAATCAGTCGCGATCAGCCTTCACCTTCGAGGAAGCTGCGGAGCTTCTCCGAACGCGACGGGTGGCGCAGCTTGCGCAATGCCTTGGCCTCGATCTGGCGGATGCGCTCGCGCGTGACATCGAACTGCTTGCCGACTTCTTCCAGCGTGTGATCGGTGTTCATCTCGATGCCGAAGCGCATGCGCAGCACCTTCGCTTCGCGCGGTGTCAGCGTGTCGAGCACGTCCTTGCATACGTCGCGCAGCGACGCGTTGACCGCGGCATCCACCGGCGCGACCGTGCTCGCATCCTCGATGAAATCGCCAAGATGCGAATCGTCGTCATCGCCGATCGGCGTTTCCATCGAGATCGGCTCTTTGCTGATCTTGAGGATCTTGCGGATCTTCTCTTCCGGCATCTCCATTTTTTCGGCGAGCAATGCCGGATCGGGCTCTTGCCCCGTCTCCTGCAGGATCTGCCGCGAGATGCGGTTCATCTTGTTGATCGTCTCGATCATGTGCACCGGAATGCGGATCGTGCGCGCCTGGTCCGCGATCGAACGCGTGATCGCCTGACGGATCCACCACGTGGCGTACGTCGAGAATTTGTAGCCGCGGCGGTACTCGAACTTGTCCACGGCCTTCATCAGACCGATGTTGCCTTCCTGGATCAGGTCGAGGAACTGCAGGCCGCGATTGGTGTACTTCTTGGCGATCGAGATCACCAGGCGCAGGTTGGCCTCGGTCATTTCCCGCTTGGCCTTGCGTGCCTTGGCTTCGCCCGTCGACATCTGCTTGTTGATCTCCTTCAGGTCCTTCAAGGGGATCATCACGCGCTTCTGCAGGTCGAGCAGCTTGTGCTGCTGTTCGACGATGGCCTGACGATAGCGCGTCAGCGCCTCGCTGTAGTTGTGGTTGCCCGCGATTTCGCGGTCGATCCAGCGCAGGCTCGTCTCGTGTTCCGGGAATTTCTTGATGAACTCCGGCCGCGGCATGCCGCCCTTGTTCACCACCAGGTCCTGGATCTTGCGTTCGGTCTGGCGGATGTTGTCGACTTCGCTGCGCACGCTGTCGCACAGGCGCTCGACCTGGCGCGCCGAAAAGCGGATCTGCATCAGCTCGGTGGAAATCTTCTTCTGCAGCTCGATGTACTTCGGCGCCTTGTGGCCGTCCTTCTGCAGGACCGCGAGCATGCGCACATAGAGCTTGCGGATGACGCCGAAGCGTTCGAGACCGGCGACCTTGAGTCGCTCCAGGTTTTCCGCGGCGATGGCGATGCTGTTGTCTTCGCTTTCCTCGTCGTCTTCCTCGTCGTCGTCATCGCTGATCGCGGCGACGTTCTCCGTGAAGTCCATCAGGCCGTCGACGACGTCGTCGATCTTGAGCTCGTCGCGTTCGATCTTGCCGGCGAGGTCGAGGATCTGCGCGACCGTCATCGGGCACGCCGAGATCGCCATGATCATGTATTTGAGGCCATCCTCGATCCGCTTGGCGATTTCGATTTCGCCTTCGCGCGTGAGGAGTTCCACCGAGCCCATTTCGCGCATGTACATGCGTACCGGGTCGGTGGTGCGGCCAAACTCGGAGTCGAGCGTCGATGCCGCGGCTTCGGCGGCTTCTTCGTCGACGTCGTCGGCGGCGGCCGTGGGCGCGGCTTCCGACATCAGCAGCGTTTCGGCGTCGGGCGCCTCGTCGTAGACCTGGATCCCCATGTCATTGATCATGGAGATGATGCCCTCGATCTGCTCGGCGTCGAGGATGTCGTCGGGCAGGTGGTCGTTGATCTCGGCGTACGTCAGGTAGCTGCGCTCCTTGCCGAGCACGATCAGGTTTTTCAGGCGCGTCTTGCGGGCCTCGGCTTCCGCCGGCGTCAGCTCGACCTTGCGCAGGTCGATGCCGCCGTTCTTGCCTCGTGCCTTGCCTTCGGCGAGGGCCTTTTCAGTGCGGCGCGCGGAAAGACGAGCGGCGATCTCACCCGCCGACGGCTTGACCGCCGGCGCGGCCTCCGGCTTGGCGGCAGCCTTGCCGTTGGTCTTGGTGGCGACAGGCTTGGCGAGCGTTTTCGGAGCAACCTTGGCCGGCACCTTGCTGGCGGCGGCCTTCGGGAGCACCTTGGCGTGCGGCTTGGCCGCAACCGGCCTGAGCGCCTTGCCCTTGGCGGTTGGACGCTTCGCGACCGGCTTCTTCGGCTGGCGTGCCGCAGTCTTCGGCGCAGCCTTGCGCTTGGCAGGCTTACTCGCGCTGCGCGTCGAATGTGCCGGTTTCGACGGATGCCGCTTGGCGGCCCCGGCTGCGGACTTGGCCGCGGTCCGGGCCTTCGGCTTCGCCTTGCTCGGCGTCCGGGTAGCGGACCCCGACCGCGGGGTCTTGGCGCGCGATTTCCTGACGGGTTTGGAGTGCTTTTTAGCCATGGTCGTCCTGCGTTCATCGCGGACACGCCCGAGGGCGGCACGCGGTTTGTTGTGTCGTCTCCCCCTACATGGGGGCGACGCGGGAAAACCGCAAATTGTAACATGCGCTCAACATCTTGACCTAGATATGCCCCGGTTATCGGTTACCTTGCGCTGCGCGCTCCGGCATTTGCGCGCGGGACGGCCCTTCGCGCTCATTGGAGTACCTTCGCGCTGCGCGCTCCGGTATTCGCGCTCGGGACGGCCCTTCGCGCTCATGCACCGCCCCGGGCGGGCTGGCGCGCCAGGTTGCGCTGGCGCGCCCGCTCGGTCTCCTCCGGCGACAGGTCGACCGCCACGCCGTCCGGGGTATTGGTCTCGCCGCGCTTGCTGGCGTTCAGCCAATAGCGCTTCACTCCTTCGACCAGCTGCACCTCCAGCAATTCCCCCGAAAACCCCTCGCTCGCACCCGCCGTCAGCGCCGCTACCAGAAACGGCTCCGACGGCGTTCCGGCGAAATGCTGCATCACCCCGGCGGTGCTCAGAGGCGCATCGCCGTGCTCGCAGAATTCGACCAGTGCCGTCAGCGAAGCGCCTTCCGCTCCGGCGTTCGTGGGTTTGGGCACAATGACGCGTCGGGCGAGCGCGGGGTCGAGCAGCAGACACTGCACCAGTCCACGGATCAGCGACGGTGCCTCGCGTGACGATGTTCGCGGCGCGGCCTTGGGGGTGGCCGGCGCCGGTACGAGACTCGCGATTTCGATCGCGGTCAGTCCCGCCATTTCCGCCAGGCGCTTGCGCAACAGCGCGCTCAGGATCGGCGCCGTCAACTGCGCCAGCAGTGGCTTGCCCGCGGTGACGAGCGCCGCGCGCCCTTCGGACGAACTCGGGGGATGACGCGTGGCCAACTCGGACAGCAGGAAGTCGGACAGTGGCAACGCCTTGCTGACCAGGTCTTCAAACGCAGCCTTTCCCCGGCGGCGGATGTAGTCGTCGGGGTCTTCGCCGTCGGGCAGGAACAGAAACAGTGCGGTCTTGCCGTCGGTGAGGACGGGCAGGGTGTTTTCAAGCGCGCGCCAGGCCGCACGGCGGCCGGCTTCGTCGCCGTCGAAACAGAAGACCACGGTGTCCGTCATACGGAGCAGCTTTTGCGCATGGATCGGCGTCGTGGCGGTGCCCAGCGTGGCAACGGCGTACTCGACCCCGTGCTGCGCCAACGCGACCACATCCATGTAGCCTTCGACGACGATCACCTTGCCGGCGGTGCGGATCGCGGGTCGCGCCTGGAACAGGCCATAGAGTTCCCGACCCTTGGAAAAGAGGGGGGTTTCCGGGGAATTCAAGTACTTGGGTTCACCCTGGTCGAGAATGCGGCCGCCGAAGCCGATCACCCGGCCGCTGCCGTCGTGGATGGGAAACATCACGCGGTCGCGGAAGCGGTCGTAGCGCTTGCCGTTGTCCCCGGCAATGACAAGGCCTGCCGTTTCCAGCGCTTTATCCTGGTAATCGGCGAACGCCTTGGCCAACGGCTGCCAGTCGTCGGCGGCGTAGCCGATGCCAAAGCGAACGGCGACTTCGCCGGTCAAGCCGCGGCCCTTGAGATAGTCGATGGCCCGCGGCGAGTCCTTGAGAGCTGACCGGTAGAACCTCGCGGCCTCGAGCAACACGCCGGACAGGTCGGTCGCCTCGGCGGCCCTCGCTGGGGCGTCGCCCGTGCGGACCTGCGGGACCTCGAGGCCGGCGTCACGGGCCAAGTCTTCCACCGCATCGGGGAAGGTCTTGCCCGCATATTCCATGAGAAACCCGATGGCGGTGCCGTGCGCGCCGCAGCCGAAGCAGTGATAGAACTGCTTGGTTGGACTAACGGTGAACGAAGGCGACTTCTCGGTATGGAAGGGGCAGCAGGCGGCGTAGTTAGCGCCCGCTTTTTTCAGGGGCACGTAGCCGTCGATGACCGAAACGATGTCGACCCGGGCCAGCAGCGTCTGAATAAAATCGTTCGGAATCATTGCCTTATCGCTGTTGGCCACGCCATAGCCCGAACTGGGCGCGGTGCGCTGAATTCATTATAGGCGACGCTGCCGGATGCGCGAGGGCGCATTCGCCCACCGGGACAACCTTCAGCCGGCGAGGCGCGCCTTGACCTTGGCGGAAACCTGCGTCATGTCGGCACGACCCGCGAGTTGCGGCTTGAGCGTCGCCATGACCTTGCCCATCGCCGCCATGCCGCTGGCACCCGCGCCGGCCAGCGCAGCGGTGATCAGCGCATCGATTTCGGCTTCGGCCAGTTGCTTCGGCATATAGGCCTGCAGCAACTCGATCTCGGCGCGCTCCGCGGCGGCGAGCTCCGGACGGCTGCCGGACTCGAACGCGGCGATCGACTCCCGCCGCTGCTTGATCATCTTGTCGATGATCGTCACCACGTCGCTGTCGGCGAGCTCGATACGCTCATCCACTTCGCGCTGTTTCATCGCCGCGAGGAGCATGCGTATGGTCGACAGGCGCGTTGTTTCCTTCGCGCGCATGGCGTTTTTCATGTCCTCGGTAATGCGTGCTTTCAGCGTCATCGGCCGTCCCGGTTCGATAAAAGCAAAAGGGGCGAATCGCTTCGCCCCCGGGGAATGGATCGCTTGCTCTGCCCGATTTAGTAGAGCTTCGGCGGCAGCTGTTGGCTGCGCAGGCGCTTGTAGTGACGCTTGACCGCGGCCGCAAGCTTGCGCTTGCGTTCGGCCGTGGGCTTTTCGTAGAACTCGCGGGCGCGCAGCTCGGTCAGGAGGCCCGTCTTCTCGATGGTGCGCTTGAAGCGGCGCAGGGCCACCTCGAAAGGCTCGTTCTCGCGAACGCGTACGCTAGGCATGTTTGTCGAATCCCTCAGTTATCTTGGCGCTGCAAGTGCTTGGAATAGCCAAAGATTATAACAAGGCGCGGGGCGTGGTGCAAGGAGCAAAGTTTTGCCCGGGCTATACTCGCGCAATGTTGCCAGCTCTTTCAAGGATGTCGATGAACGAGCGAGCAGAGTGTCGCCGGCCCTGCGCACTCGCCTTGCCGTCGATCCCCTTGCTTCGCGTGGGGCCCCTCGCCGGGTAGCTCGTGCTCATACTGGGTATCGAGACCTCCTGCGACGAGACCGGCCTTGCGCTCTACGACAGTGCGAAGGGCCTGCTGGCGCACGCGCTGCATTCGCAGGTGGCGATGCATCGGGCGTACGGTGGCGTGGTGCCGGAGCTAGCGTCGCGCGACCACATTCGGCGGGTCGTGCCCTTGGCGGAAGGCGTATTGAAAGAGGCCGGCCTCGTTCTTGCCGATCTCGATGGCGTCGCCTACACGCAGGGCCCGGGACTCGCCGGTGCATTGCTGGTGGGTGCGAGCGTTGCGAATGCGCTCGCATTCGCATTGGGGGTGCCGGCGATCGGCGTGCATCATCTGGAAGGGCACCTGCTGTCGCCGCTGCTGGGGGAACCCAAGCCTGCGTTTCCGTTCGTAGCGTTGCTGGTGTCCGGTGGCCATACGCAGTTCTTCGCGGTCCATGGCGTCGGCGAGTACGCGCTCCTCGGTGACACGTTGGACGACGCGGCCGGCGAGGCGTTCGACAAGACCGCCATGCTGCTCGGACTGTCGTATCCGGGTGGCCCGGCGCTGGCAAAGCTCGCCGAGCGAGGTCGGTCAGGGGTCGTGACACTGCCGCGCCCCATGAAGGATAGCGGCGATCTGAACATGAGTTTTTCCGGGCTGAAGACCGCCGTGCTCACGTTGGCACGGCGCGAACCCGCGACCGATCAACGCAATGCCGACATCGCGCGCGAATTTGAGAATGCGATCGTCGATGTTCTGGTGGCGAAGTCGCTCGCCGCCCTCGACGTCACGGGCCTGTCACGACTCGTCGTCGCGGGTGGCGTCGGCGCCAATCGCAGCCTGCGCCACCGGCTCGTCACCGCGACAGCCGCGCAGGGCGCGCAGGTGTACTTTCCCGACACGCAATTCTGTACCGACAACGGCGCCATGATCGCGCTCGTCGGCGCGTTGCGCATGAATGCCGGGGCGGTTTCCGACTACGCGTTCACGATCCGCCCGCGGTGGGAGCTCGCGTCGATTTCCGTGCCGCAGACAGGCTCCGGTTTTGACAGGTGACTCTAAACTCAGGCAAATGTCATCCCGGCGAAGGCCGGGATCCAAGTTGTTGTTGAGCAGACAATAGATTGGGCCCCGACCTGCGTCGGGGCGACAGGCATTTTAGGGTGCCTGCACGACGACCTTGCCCATCATGTACGGATGCACCGAACATACGTAGTCGTACGATCCCGGTTTGTCGTAGGTGCGACTGAATTTCTGGCCGGGCAGCAGCACGTCGGTGCCCTTCGCGCCGTCCTTGTAGGCGAGCCCATGCGTTGCGCCGTCGTCGTTGCTCCACGTGACCGTTGACCCCGGCGCAACCGTGACGTTGCCCGGCGCGAACGCGAAATTCGCGATCGAAACCGCAGCTGCCGCTGCGGCCTTCGCTGCAACACGCTGGACAACCACCTTGCGCGGCGCGTTACCCACGGGAATCGTCGTGGTCGTGCCTGTCGCAAGATCGACCACCGTCACGTCGTTCGAGCCTTCGTTCGTCACGAACACTTTCTTGCCGTCCTGCGTTGCCGCCATCCAGTGCGGCTGCTTGCCGACCGCGACCGAGCGCAGCGGCGCATTCGTCGCGGGATCGAACAGCAACAGTTCCCCTGGCCCCTGGACGACGACCGTGCCGACGGATGCATCCCGGAACCGCGCTGCAATGTGCGGCGATGCGCCGGTCGGAATCTGTGCCACGACCTTGTCCGACGTCGGGTCCAGCACCTGGACTGCGTTGATGCCGGCGAGGGTGAAGTAGAGCGCGCGGCCGTCGGCGCTGAACTCCGGATCGCGCGGCGGCTTGTCGAGCGCCACGGTACGCAGCACCGACCGCGCGGCGAGATCGACCACGACCAGCGCGAATTTGCCGGGTTCCTGCGACGCGACGTAGGCGACCTGGCCGTCGGGGCGCACGGCGATCGTGTGCGGCTTCGGGACAGCCACACTGCCGACCACGGTATTGGACGCGGTGTCGACGAGCGCGATCTTATCGTCGCCATAGACGCCGACCAGCAGCATGCGGCCATCCGGTGTCATCGCCAGGCCGTGCGGTGTCTTGCCCACGTCGATCGTGCGCGTTACACGATTGGTGGCCGTGTCGATCACGCTGACCTCGGATGAATTGTCGCCGCTGATGTAGACGGTGCGTCCATCGGGCGTCTGCGTCATTCCGTGAGGACCGCTGGCAACAGGCAGTGTCGCCACGACGGTGCCGGTGCCGGTGTCGATGACGCTTACGGTGTTGTCCTTGAAGTTGCCGACATACGCCTGCGGCCCGGCCGCGGAAGCGGCGATTGCTGCCGCCATCAAGGTTGCGGCCAGCAGCAACTTGCTGATCAAGTGGTCAAAAGCTCGTGCCATGAAAGTCTCCTCGTGGATAAATGACGTCCTACAACCGTCATACCCGCCGGCAGTCCCATCTATTCCAATTGGAATAAACTGAGTTACCGCGAGGTATGGCAAGTTGATGGCAAGCTACGACCGCGAGCGCTTCGAACGGCATGTCCTGCCGCACCTGGATGCTGCGTACAACCTTGCGCGCTGGTTGACGCGCGACGCGCACGACGCCGAGGACGTGGTGCAGGACGCGTGCATGCGCGCCATGCGTTACCTGGACGCGATGCGCGACGGCAATGCGCGCGCGTGGTTTCTGACCATCGTGCGCCACGCCACGTACGACTGGCTGGGGCGGAATCGTCCTGCGGAAGTGACCCGCGATGACGGGAGCGCCATTGCTGCCGCGGTCGACCACACGGCGATCGATCCTGCACAGGCCGCGATTCGCAGCGCCGAGTCGCGCGCATTGGCCGACGCGGTCGCCGCCTTGCCCCTGGTCTATCGCGAAGTGTTGATACTGCGTGAACTCGAGGAACTGTCGTACAAGGAGATCGCACACATCGTCGACATCCCCGTCGGCACCGTGATGTCCCGGCTGGCGCGGGCCCGCAGCATGTTGCAACGCTCGCCGTTACTGCACGCCATTGGCCCTCAAGCCGCAGGAGGCGAACGATGAATTGCAACGAAGCGGCCGCGCTCGCCGTTGCCTACGCCGACGGCGAGGTCGAAGGACCGCGGGCCGAGGCGATCCGGGAGCATCTGGCCACATGCGCGGACTGCGCGGCGGCGAGCGGCGCCGTGCTTGCATTGCGTGCGCGCATTCGCGCGGAGGTTCCGGTCTATCGCGCGTCGCCCGCGTTGCGCGCCCGCGTAATGAGTGCGGCGGCCGGCGATGCCTCACCCAAGGTATCGCGCGAGCGCTGGCGCTGGCTGTTTGGCGGCGCGGCTGCCGGGTGCGCGGCAACAGTACTGGCATGGCTCGTCGGCACGGCCCTTGTCGATTGGCGCGCGGGCGAAGACCTCGCGGCGGAAGCGGTCGCGATGCACGTGCGGGCGACGCTCGGCGACCATCGGGTGGAGGTCGCATCGTCCGACCAACATACGGTCAAGCCATGGCTGTCCGCGCGACTCGACTATTCGCCGCCCGTGCGCGACCTGCCGGAGACGGGATTCGTGCTCGTCGGCGGCAGGCTCGACTATCTCGACGGCAAGCACGTCGCTACGCTGGTCTATCGCTATCGAGACCATCTGGTCGATGTCTTCGTGCGGCCGCAAGCGACGCGTGTTCCTGCCGCTGCGCTGCGCACCGTGCGCGGCTTCAACGTCGCCCGCGCAACGGGGCCCGCGTTCGAGTGGGTGGCGGTGTCGGACGTCAGTGCCGATGTTCTTTCGGCGTTCGTCCAGAAATTGTCGAGAGAAGAATGACGCGGACGCCGTATGCACGACTGGCCGGTTAACGATTCGTCATCCCGGCGCAGGCCGGGATCCAAGGTGCTCTAAGTCAACGAATTGGGCCCCGGCCTGCGCCGGGGCGACAGGCGCATCAGCGGTCGAAAATCAGCATCAGATACGCGATGAACAACAGCAGATGCACGGCGCCCAGCAGCATGTTGGTGCGGGCGAGGGCAAACGTGAGCATGCTCACGACGAGGGATAGACACAGCAGCACCGAGTTGGCCGCGTCGAGTCCGAGGATGATCGTCCGATCGGTCAGCAAGCCGATGATCAAGACCGCCGGGATGGTCAGGCTGATGCTCGACAGCGCGGTCCCGAGTGCGAGGTTGATCGAGCGTTGCAATTTGTTGGCGCGAGCAGCGCGAATGGCCGCCAGCGATTCGGGCGACAGGATCAATACCGCCACCATCAATCCGCCCAGCGCCGCCGGAGCGCCCAGCACGCCGATGCCGTAGTCGATCGGCACGGCGATCTGCTTTGCCAGCAGCACAATCGGAATCGCGTACGCGAAAAGAAAGAACGCGTGATAGCGCACCGAGCGCACCTCGCCGTGCGCACCGGCGTCATCGGAGGTCTCGCTGGGGAAAACGAAGTATTCCTTGTGGCGATTCGTTTGCATGGCCAGAAAAACGCCGTACAGACCGATCGACATCACGATCAGGAAGGTCGCCTGCAACAGCGAGAGCGTCGGCCCCGATGTCGAAACGGTGTAGTTCGGCAATACGAGACCGAGGACCGCGAGCGGAATGATGACTGCGAGGAAAGCATTGGCGCCGTACAGGTTGTACGTCTGCTCGCGGTACTTGATCCCGCCAAGCAGGAGGCAGATGCCGACCAATCCATTCAACACGATCATCACGATCGCCATCATCGTGTCGCGACCGAGGGACGTCTCGCCGTGACCGGTGAACATTACCGCGGAGATCATCATCATCTCCATGCCGCTCATCGACAGCGTGAGCACGAGCGTGCCGTACGGCTCGCCAAGACGTTCGGCGAGGCCTTCCGCGTGACGGACGACGGCGAAGGCGGACACCATCACCGCGCCGAAAAGCCACGCCAGCATCGACGTGAACCAGACCGTCCCGGACAAGTCGGCAAGCCAACCCGTCCCGAAGACGAGAAACAGCCCCATGGTCACGGCGCTGACCAGCAGCGGCCACTCGCGTCTCATGCTCAGACTTTTTGCCCGATGCGGCGTTCTTCCCCTGCGAGCAGCTTGCGTATGTTGCCGCGGTGCCGCCAGATGAGGAGCGCGGAAATGGGGAGCAGCGCCCATGCTTCCGGCCAGTTACCGAGCATGTACAAGCCGAGCAGCGGCGCACCGATGGCAGCGGCCATCGACGCCACCGACGACATCCGCGTCAACAGCGCGGCCACAAGCCATACGCCGCACAAAGCGAGTCCGAGTTGCCAGGACAACGCAAAGGCGACGCCGAGCGCGGTTGCGACGCCTTTGCCACCGGCGAAGCGATGGTAGATCGGATAGAGATGGCCGAGAAACACGGCCAGCGCCGCGCCTGCAGTGGCGAGCGAGGCATCGCCCCAGCTGGCGCCGAGTCGGGCGGCCAGCGCCACCGCGACGAAACCCTTCAAACCATCCCCCAACAGCGTCAGCGCCGCCGCACCCTTGTTGCCGGTGCGCAGCACGTTGGTCGCGCCGGGATTGCCCGACCCGTAACTGTGCGGGTCCGGCAGGCCGAACACCTTGCTGACCACCACCGCGAACGAAATCGATCCGATCAGGTAGGCAGCGACGACGACGGCAACAGTGGCCAGCGACGGATTCATTTACAATGCCCGGCGACACGACATCGTGCATTGTAACAAAGCGTCCTCACTCACCTCCCTCTCATGAACACCATCTTCATTCAGGATCTGCGCATCGAGACGCGCATCGGTGTCTATGAATGGGAGC
This sequence comes from uncultured beta proteobacterium, assembly GCA_963726935.1. Taxonomy (GTDB): domain Bacteria; phylum Pseudomonadota; class Gammaproteobacteria; order Burkholderiales; family Casimicrobiaceae; genus PALSA-1003. The sequence goes on along the minus strand of CAVSEH010000028.1, from coordinate 447,527 downwards.
AGCATCTCGCGCAACCGCTCGTGCTCAACATCGAGTTCGGCGTGCCTTCCGCCAAGGCATTTGCCAGCGACAAGCTCGCGGACACCGTGAATTACGCCGCCATCGTGCAGCGGCTGCAAGCGCTGGCCGCAGATCATCCGCACAAATTGCTGGAACGTTTCAGCGATGCGGTCGCGGAAATCGTGCGCGGCGAATTCGGCGCGCCGTGGGTGAGGGTGAGCGTCGCCAAGCTCGCGCCGATGCCCGGCGTCAAGCAGATCGGCGTCACGGTCGAGCGCGGCGAGAGAAGTTAGCGAGCTTTTCCCTCACCCGACGCACTCCCGTGCGTCGGCCTCTCCCCGAGGGAGAGGCGAACGACAGAACCCCCGCCCTCCGAAGGAGAGGCGCTATGACGAACCCCCTCTCCCTTGGGGAGAGGGGCAGGGGTGAGGGCAGTATGCGAAGTAAATGCGCATCACCCGTCGCCCTGCGCCAGCAGCGTGGCGTTGCCACCCGCGGCCGCGGTGTTGATCGTCAGGGTCCGCTCGACGGCGAAGCGCAGGAGATAGTGCGGTCCTCCCGCCTTCGGCCCCGTGCCCGAGAGTCCTTCGCCACCGAAGGGCTGCACGCCTACTGCGGCGCCGATGATGTTGCGATTGACGTAGACGTTGCCGACCCGCACGCGTGACGCGATGCGGTGCACCGTTTCGTCGATCCGGCTGTGGATGCCAAGCGTGAGGCCGTAGCCGGTGGCATTGATGGCGTCGATGACCGCGTCGAGCGTTTCCGCACGATAGCGCACGACGTGCAGCACGGGCCCGAAGATCTCGCGTTCGAGTTGACCGATATGGTCGAGTTCGATCAGCGTTGGTGCCACGAACGTCCCGGCGCGACACGTCTCGGGCAGCGTGACGCGATGGCGCACGCGACCGGCGGCGGCCATGGTCGCGATATGCGCTTCGATGACATCGCGCGCCTGTGCATCGATCACGGGGCCGACATCGGTCGCCAGCTCCCGCGGGTCACCGACGACGAGTTCGTCCATCGCACCGCCGAGCAGCTCCAGCACGCGCGGTGCGACGTCTTCCTGCAGGAACAGCACGCGCAATGCCGAGCAGCGTTGTCCCGCGCTGTTGAACGCCGAGGTGATCGCGTCGACCACCACCTGTTCGGCCAGCGCGGAGCTGTCGACGATGAGCGCATTCAGACCGCCGGTCTCGGCGATGAATGGGACCTGTGCGCTGCGCTCGGCGAGCACGCGCGCAATCGTCCGCGCCACATCGGTCGAACCGGTGAACGCGACGCCCGCGATGCGCACGTCGCCGACCAGCCCCGCGCCGACGGTTTCACCAGGCCCCGGCAACAATGCCAGTACGTCGCGCGGCACGCCGGCCGCCAGCATCGACTCGATCGCGCGCGCCGCGATGAGCGGCGTCTGCTCGGCCGGCTTGGCGATCGCGGCGTTGCCTGCGGCCAGCGCGGCGGCCACCTGACCGACAAATATGGCCAACGGGAAATTCCATGGACTGATGCACGCGAAGACACCGCGACCGTGCAAGCTGAGCACATTGGATTCGCCGGTGGGCGAGGGCATGGCCAGGGGCTGCGCGAACTGGCATCGCGCGAGTGCGGCGTAATAGCGGCAGAAATCGGCGGCCTCGCGTACTTCGCCGATGGCATCGGCACGCGCCTTGCCAGCTTCCCGCGCGAGCAGCACGACCCATTCATCGAGTGCCGTCTCGATCTGTGTGGCTGCCCGGTCGAGTATCGCGGCCCGGGCTTCGCCACCGCTGGCATCCCACGCGGGCTGCGCTCGCGTGCCGCGATCGATGGCTCGGTCGATGTCATGCACGCTGGCGACGACGACGTTGCCCAGCAGCCGCTTCCCGTCGGCGGGTTCGACGACGCGCAGCGCGGTCCCGGCGACGCGTTCACCCTCGACGATCGGCGCCGCCGTCCATGCGGTGTCGGCTCGCGCCGCAAACGCGTGATCGAGTGCGGCCATCGCCGGCTGATCGGCGAGCGAGAGTCCGCGGGAATTGACGCGCCCGGGTGCGAACAATTCGCGTGGCAGCGGCAGCATCGGGTTGGGCGCTGCACCTCGCGAGCGGACGCGCTCGACCGGATCGGCGACGATGTCGTCGACCGGGATGCTGGCATCGGCGATGCGATTGACGAAGGACGTGTTGGCGCCGTTCTCGAGGAGGCGCCGCACGAGATAAGGCAGCAATTCCTTGTGTCGGCCAACGGGTGCGTACACGCGGCAGGCGACGCCCAGACGGTGGGCGGGCACGATCTCGTCGTACAGCACGTCACCCATGCCGTGGAGTCGCTGGAACTCGAAGTCCGTGCGGGCCACGGATTGCTCGTCGGCGAACTCCACGATCGCCGAGGCCGTGTGCGCATTGTGCGTCGCGAACATCGGGTAGAGCGCCGCGTGCGCGCTTAGCATACGGCGCGCGCAGGCCAGGTAGGACACGTCGGTGTGCATCTTGCGCGTGAAGACCGGATAGCCGTCGAGTCCGAGTACCTGCGCGCGCTTGATTTCGCTGTCCCAATACGCGCCTTTCACCAGTCGCACTGGCACGCGCCAGCCACCCTCGCGCGCGAGCGTCGCGAGCCAGTCGATGACGGGGAGCGCCCGCTTCTGGTAAGCCTGCACGGCCAGCCCGAGGCCGTTCCAGCCGCCGAGGCTGCCATCGCGCCGGGTTCGCGCAAAGATTTCGAGCGATAGTTCCAGCCGCTCGGTTTCCTCGGCGTCGACAGTGAGGCCGATGTCGTGCTTGCGCGCGAGGGCGCACAGTTCGACCAAGCGCGGCACGAGTTCGGACAGCACTCGCCGCTGCTGCGTGATTTCGTACCTCGGGTGCAGCGCGGATAGCTTGACCGAGATCGAGGGTTGTGCGAAGACCGGCACGTCCCGCTCGTGCGCACCGCCGATCGCAGCGATGGCGGTGGCGTACGCGGCCTGGTAGGTCTGCGCATCGCCCGCGGTGATCGCGGACTCGCCGAGCATGTCGTAGGAATAGCGGTAGCCCGATGCTTTTGCGGCGCGACTGCGGTCGAGCGCTTCGTCGATCGTGCGACCCATCACGAATTGCTCGGCCATCAGCTTCATGGCCTGCCGCAGCGCAACGCGGACGACGGGCTCGCCGGCACGGGCGACGACGCGTTCGTACCAGGTGACCGGATCGCGTGAGGCCTCGGCGTCGAGTTGCGTGAGCTTGCCGGTAAGCATGAGTCCCCACGTCGATGCGTTGACCAGCATCGACGAGCTCTGCCCGAGGTGACGGTGCCAATCGCCGCGCGACAATTTGTCGCGGATCAGACGATCGGCAGTTGCGGCGTCCGGGATGCGCAGCAGCGCTTCCGCGACGCACATGAGCAGCACGCCTTCATGCGTCGCCAGGTCGTATTGCTGAAGGAACGATTCCATGCCGACCGTGTTCGACTGGCGCGTGCGCACTGCGTCGACCCACGCCCGCGCTCGTGCGTCGACCCGTCGTGCCGCTTCAGTCGAGAGGGCGGCGAGCGGCAACAGTTGCGTGACCGTTTCGGCCTCGTCGGCAAGAAAGGCGGACCGAAGGACGCCTGCGTCGGGTCGCTCGGGAAAAAGTGGAAGCGTCATCGGGTCGCCCCGTCGGCAAGCGCGGCCTCGAACATGCGCTTCAGGGCTGCAATGGACAGGTCCAAAAGGAAATCGCGCTCACTATTGAAGGATAGCGCGTCAGAATGGACACGTCGCAACCTGTGGAGGAAAATCAGGCCGCTGCTTGCGCCTCGCTGCGCTTCCGCGCCGCTGCCCCACAGTCTTCAACCCAGACCGGCCACGTCCAATGCTGATGTCAGAAATCACTGCCGCCGAGCCTGGCTTTCGCAAGCATCTGCTCGCCATCCGCAAATCGGTGACAGATATCCGTTGGTATCCATACACGAGTCTCAACAATGTATCCACTCTTTCTCGCTTTCTCCCGCCGGACCTCGACCTCGTTCCTAACGGTGGGTCAGTTCTGGATATCGGCGCCGCAGACGGAGATATGGGGTTTCTCCTGCATGCCCTGGGATGCGAGGTCGACTTTCTCGACAATGCTCCCACCAATTTCAACGATTGCGAGGGACTGCGGCGTACGTCCAAGCTACTCACGCACCGGGGAGCCGTGATCGAGTGCGACATCGACTGGGGTTTTGAATTGAGCCGGGACTATGATCTTGCCATCTTTCTCGGCATGCTGTATCACCTCCGGAATCCAGCGTTGGCGCTGATTCGTCTCGCCCAGCGTTGCCGACGGGCGCTGATCAGCACCAAGGTGGCAGCGAAGTTGCCAGACGGCCGAAACATTGCGGCCATGCCGATTGCCTATTTGCTCGATAAGCGAGAGGCGAACGGAGATCCCACGAACTATTGGGTCTTCTCGCCGGCTGGCTTGGAGAGACTTCTGCGCCGCTGCGGCTGGGTTGTGAAGCACGCTCACCGCGTGGGCAAAGTTGGCCGTTCCAATCCCGTGGACAACGACGCTGACGAACGCATGTTCGTGTTTTGCGAGCGCGTGAGCAACTACGCTGACCTTGACAAGCATCATGACTTCTAAACGCGATGGAGCAATCAATTCATCGGGCGGATGCTGTCGGTGACGGCCATTCGGCCGGCGCGTAGGCGATTACCGGCACGGAGAACGGTTCCCGCGACGCGACTCGCGATTCCGCAGACAGCGCGGCGTGTTCGAGCACGTCGCCTGCAATGCTGAAGTCGTACCGCAGCGCGCGGTCTTCGCCTGAATGTCGATTGGCCTCATTTGATCGTTGCAGGATCATTTCTGTCATGCACCTCGTAGGCGCACCCGTTGTCAGATGGACGATTGTGACAATTCTTGTTGCCCTGTCGATCTATCATGTCGCGCTGACAGCCTCGACGGTCCTGGCGTTCAGCCTGCGATATCCGTTTATGGATCAATTCCGGCTCAACCTCCGTTATCTAACGGTTCCATTTCCTCAGAATGTATTGCTGCTGGAGAACGGACATCGACCGGTCCTGCCTGGTCTCGTGCGGTTGGTCGAGCTGAATTGGTTAAGGGGAACGCAACTCCTGCAAGCGCTGACGTCGTGGCTTGCAGCGGCTGTCGTTCTCGCGATGCTGCTCCTCGCTGTCAAGCGCGACGTTCGGGGGAACTCCATGCTCGGGGCAGCGGGCGTTTGCGCGATTTGCACGATGCTCTTGTGGAATGCGAACGCTCGCATGTTCATACACGCCTACGAAGCGATGCACGTGTTCTACGTAACATTCTTCCTCGTTGTTGCCATTCACCTTGCAATGCGCGCCTCGGATACGGGCGCTTGGAAATGGTGGATCGGGGCAGTTGTCGCCTGCATTGCCGCGACATTCTCGTTCGGCATGGGAGCTGGTTCGTTTGCGGCGGTGGCGATCGTCGCAGTTCTCCGTCGGTGTGGCCGACTTCCTTTGCTGTTCATTGTCTTGTCGGCTCTTGCGACATTCCTGGTCTACTACGTGGTGCTTCCCGGAGCAGAGGGTGTGCGGGCAGTCGCATCGGGGCTTTCCTTGCAAGCGGTGACGTACTTTGCAATCGCTCGCGTCGGCGCGGTATTTGCAGAGCTCCTTCGTGCGGACGTTCCAAGTCTGCCTTTGCAAGCCGCGGTCGCAGCGCTAGCGGGCGCCACGAGTGTAGCGGTCATCTGCGTGTTGACGTTTCGACAGTGGAAGAACCGCATTCCGTTCGTCGACTCAGAGCTCTATGGCCTCGGGTTGGTCGTCTTTGGCCTGGTTACAAGCATATTGATCGCCATTACCAGGACACGATATTTTTTCGAGCATGCAGCGGAGCTATTTGCCGATCGCTATCTGTTCTGGTCATCCTTAAGCTGGCTAGGACTGTGCATCTATTTGCTGCCGCGACTAGTTCACGCCGATCGCATCCAACAATTTGCTGCGGGAGTAATCGTAGTTCTATTCTCGCTGGCTGCCGTGTCGCCCGCGCAGTTGGACAATCGATGGGCCGGCGAAGTGTATAGGCTCTCGACCATGGCGGGCCTGGCGATGAAACTGGGAATCCGGAGTGATGCGCAATTGAGCGAGATATCGGACGGTGATTCGGCGACCACGTATCGCGCTCTCGACGAAATGCGCAATCGACATCTCGGTATGTTGGCGGACGTTTCGAGCAAGCGCATTGGTGACAAGGTCGATGTGGAAAGATCACCACTGACCGTGCCGGCGAAAGCCGCCCATTTCGAGGTGGACTGGCCAGTCGGTACCAACGCGAGAATCATATCCGGAGAGTTGCCGAAAGTGCTGGCGGCGCAAGAACAAGAGGCGGAGTTGTGGTTTGCCGATTCAGACGGCGCGTTGATTGGCCGAGCCGCCTTTACTAACGCTGGCAGCGTGCCACGCAACTCGCTGCTCCTGGGGATTCCAACCCTGTCCGGATTCGAAGGATACGTGATGCGGGCAAGTGCGCCGGCGGCGCTGCTTGCACGGGAACCAGACGGGGCTATCAGGGAACTTTCGCGGCTTGAGTTGCAACCGTGACGCTTTGCTGACGACCGCGGACGCTAACCACGAGGGTGATGCTTGGCGTGCAGCTGCTTAAGACGTTCGCGCGCGACGTGCGTGTAGATGGTCGTCGTCGTGATGTCGGAATGGCCCAGCAAGAGTTGCACCACGCGCAAGTCGGCGCCATGGTTCAGCAGATGCGTGGCGAACGCGTGTCGCAACACGTGGGGCGAGAGCGATGCCGCCCGTATGCCGGCGATCGTTCCATAGCGCTTGACCAGCTGCCAGAAGGCTTGCCGCGTCATCGGTGCGTGCCGGGCCGTCAGGAATACCGCGTCGGTGGGCGTCTGCGCGGCGAGTTCGACCCTCGCCGTCGCGAGATAGCGTGCAAGCCAACTGGCGGCTTCCTCGCCGAGCGGAACCATGCGTTCCTTGCTGCCTTTGCCGAACGCGCGCACGACGCCCATGTCGAGGCTGACTTGCGCCAGCTTCAGGCCGACGAGTTCCGACACCCGCAGGCCGCAGGCATAGAGTGTTTCGAGCATCGCGCGGTCGCGCAGACCCAGCGTGGTCTTCGTATCGGGCGCATCGAGGAGCGCCTCGACTTGCGCTTCGGAGAGGTTTTTCGGCAGTCGTCGCGGCAGCTTCGGCGCCTGCACGCGCAGCGTCGGATCGGCCTTGGCAGTGCCCTGCTGCATATGCAACCGGTAGAACCGGCGCAGGGACGATAACCTGCGGTTGATCGATGTCGCCTTCGCTTTGGCGCGGAATTGCGCAGCGAGAAACGCCTCGATATCGGTACGTTCGGCGTCGAGCAGCTCCTTGCCCGCATTCTGCGCGAGCCAATCCGCCCATGCGGTGAGATCGCGGCGATAACTGGCCAGGCTCGACGCGGCGAGTCCGTCCTGCAACCAGACCTGGTCGCAGAACGCGTCGATCAACTCGATAGCGGGGCGCATCGGCGCGGGTCACCGCCCGAATCGATAGCCTTCGTGTTGCAGAAGCCAGCGCTTTATCGTGATCGGATCGCCGTCGGTCACACCCATGAAGCCGCCCAGCGCGCCCTGGCTGCCGACAACGCGATGGCAGGGAATGACCAACGCGATCGGATTGGCGCCGCAGGCGCCACCGACTGCACGCGGCGCCGTCGCAAGCTTGCGCGCCATTTCGCCGTAGGTGCGCGACTCGCCGACAGGAATCGTCATCAGCGCGTCCCAGACGCGACGGCGGAAGGGCGTGCCTTTCGGTGCCAGCGGTACGGTAAAGCGGAACTGCGGATCGGCCAGATAACGCTCAAGCTGGCGGCACATGCGCTCTGCAATAGCGTCGCTGGGCGCCTGCGTGCGCTCGTTCGCGGGCAGGTATTCGATGCCGGTGACGGCGCCGCCCCACGTGCGAATACCAAGCACAGCGAAGGGCAGCTTCAGTTTCGCGGAATGGACTTGACCCCTCTCCCCAGGGGCGAAGGGCAGGGGTGAGGGCAGCGGTCGCCGGGTCATTGGATCACGCATGATGGACGATCAGGAGAACTTCATTTGATGCGGCAGGAACGTCACGAGCTGCGGGAAGAAGTAGAGCAGCAGAGTCGCGGCGATCATGAGGTAAAACATCGGCAACGCGTGGCGCGCGATCCAGGTGATCTGCTTCTTGGTCATGCCCTGCAGGACGAACAGGTTGAAGCCCACCGGCGGCGTGATCTGCGCCATCTCGACGACCAGCACGATGAAGATGCCGAACCAGACCAGGTCGATCCCGGCTTTCTCGACCGTGGGCAGGATGACGCCCATGGTCAGTACCACCATCGAGATGCCGTCGAGAAAGCAGCCCAGGATGACATAGAAAATCATCAGCGCCACGATCAGTGCGAGCTGCGATAGTCCGAGGCCGCCGATCCATTCGGCGAGGTGACGTGGCAATCCGATGTACCCCATCGCCAGCGTCAGGAATGCGGCGCCCGCGAGTATCAACGCGATCATGCAGTAGAGGCGCGTCGCACCGAGCAGGCTGTCGCGGAACGTGGTCCAGTTCAGCGATCGCTGCACCCCGGATATGAGCAGTGCGCCGACGACGCCGAAGGCCGCCGCTTCGGTCGCCGTCGCGACCCCCGCATAAATCGACCCGAGCACGAGCGCGATCAACAGGACCACCGGGATGAGATGGCGCGAGGCGTACAGTTTTTGCAGCAGCGTCGTGCTCGTGGTCATCGCCGGAATCTTGCCCGGATGCAGCAGCGCCCACACCACGATGTACCCGGAGAACAGCGAGGCCAACAACAATCCGGGGATCACGCCGGCGATGAACAGGTGTGCGATGGAAACGTTGGCGGATACCCCGTAAACGATCATGATGATCGACGGCGGAATGAGCAGACCGAGTGTTCCCGCGCCGGCCAGCGTGCCGATGGTGATGTCCTCCGGGTAGCCGCGGGACGCCAGCTCCGGCAGTGTCATCTTGCCGATGGTCGCGCAGGTCGCGGCGGACGATCCCGACACGGCCGCGAAGATCGTGCAGCCGATGATATTGGTGTGCAGCAGGCGCCCGGGCACACGTTCGAGCCACGGCGCGAGTCCCTTGAACATGTCTTCCGAGAGCCGCGTGCGGAACAGGATCTCACCCATCCACACGAACAGCGGCAGGGCTGTCAACGTCCACGACGATGCCGAGCCCCAGATCGTCACCGCCATCGCGTCGCCTGCCGGGCGCGACGAGAATAGCTCCATGCCGATCCAGGCCACGCCCGCAAGCGCGACGCCGATCCATACACCGCTGCCAAGCAGCACGAACAAGGCGAAGCGATCAGCAGAGCGGTGATCAGCAGATCCATGAGCTATTCGACGTGTGCCGGTTCGCTGTCGGGCTTCACGATCACGCGTGTGCCGCGCAGCTCGTTGACGAATTGATCCACGAACGCGATGGCGAGTACGACATTGCCGATGGCCATCGACAACTGCGGAATCCACAGCGGTGTCGCATCATTGCCGGTGGACACGTCGTGATACGCGTGCGATTGCCAGGCCAGGCGCACGCTGTAGTAGGCGAAGGCCAGCGACAGCAGCAAGGCGACGCGCCAGCGACCAGCGCTCCAGCCACTTCTTGCCCGTCGCGCCCGCGTGCTCGAGGATCAGCGTGACGCGGATATGCTCGCCGCGCATCAGGGTGTGGGCGAGTGCGAGAAAGCCCGCGCCGGCCATGAAATAACCCGCGTAAGAGTCGGTGCCACGGACCTGAAAGTTGAGCAGGCGGCCGAATATTCCCAGAAGCACCATGACCAGCGTACCGACCAAAAACAACGCCGCCACATAGGCGGCGGCGGTGTATAGCGCGTCGAGTGCCCGGCGCATCTGGGCTACATCTTCTTATAGGCGTCGACGACCGACTGTCCTTCGGGACCGGCCTTCTTTTGCCAATCCTGCAGCATGGTGTCGCCCACCTTCTTGAGATCGCCCGTGAGTTGCGGCGTCGGCTTGACGATGGTCATGCCTTTTTGCTTGAGCTGGTCGAGATACCAGCCGTTCTTTTCTTCCGACGCTTTCCAGCCGCGGACTTCCGCGTCGGCGGCGGCCTTCAGCACGGCATCCTGCGTCGCCTTGTCCAGCGCATCGAACGCCTGCTGATTGACAATGACGGCATTCTTCGGAAGCCACGCCTGGGTGTCGTAGAAATTCTTGATGGTCTCGTAGGTCTTGGTGTCGAAGCCGGTTGCACCCGACGACATGTACGAGTCGACGACGCCGGTCGCGAGCGCCTGCGTGAGCTCCGCCGCCTGCACCGTGACGGGCTGCGCGCCGACCAGTTCGGCGATGCGCGACGTCGCCGGGCTGTAGGCGCGCCACTTGAGGCCCTTCAAGTCGGCGGCGCTGTTGATCGTGCGATTGGCGTAGATGCCCTGCGGCGGCCACGCCACCGTGAAGAGCAGCTTGATCCCTTGCTTGGCGAACTTTTCTTCCAGCGCCGTTCTTCTCGGCCTTGTAGAGCTTCATCGCCTCACCGTAGCCGGTCGCCAGAAAGGGGACGCCGTCGAGGCCGAAGAAGGCATCTTCGTTCTCGAAGTTCACCAGAAGGATTTCGCCCGCCTGCGCCTGGTTGCCCTTGCACCGCGCGCTTGATCTCCGGCGCCTTGAACAGCGACGCATTCGGATGCACGGTGATCTTGAGCTTGCCGCCGGTGGCCTTGTCCACGTCGGCGACGAACTGGGTGATGTTCTCGGTATGGAAGTTCGTCGGCGGATAGGCCGTGGGCAAGTCCCACTTGGTCTGCGCGAAGGCGCCGGACGCCAATGATAGGCCGAGCGCGGCGACGAGGACGCGTAACGATTTCATCGAAATCTCCTGCGGTTTGGGTCGTGGAAACGGCCTGCGAGGGGTCGCAGCGCGACAATCTTTGACCGTCGCATTTGTACCACATCGGGCGACGCCGAGCGAGGGCGGGCACGACCGATATAATGCGCCTGCGCAACGCTCGCCATCATGACCCTTCCCACCCGTACCCGCTGGCAATTCTGGATCGACCGCGGCGGTACCTTCACCGACATCGTCGCCCGCCGGCCAGACGGGCAGTTGGTGACCCACAAGCTGCTGTCCGAAAACCCTGAGCGTTACCGCGACGCGGCGGTGCATGGCATTCGTGAACTGCTCGGGCTTCGCGCGGACGCGCCGATACCGGGCGCCGCGATCGAGGCCGTCAAGATGGGCACGACGGTGGCGACCAATGCGCTGCTCGAACGTCGTGGCGAGCGGACCGTGCTCCTCATCACCCGCGGCTTTGGCGACGCGCTGCGCATCGCCTATCAGAACCGCCCGAAGTTGTTCGTCCGCAACATCGTGTTGCCTAGCCTGGTGTACGAACGCGTGATCGAGATCGACGAACGCGTCGGAGCCCACGGGGATATCGTTGTTCCACTCGACATCGACGCGGCGGCGCGGGAGCTCCGCGCAGCCCACGCGGATGGGGTCGGCGCGTGCGCGATCGTGCTCATGCATGGTTACCGCTTCCCCGAGCACGAGCGCAAGCTGGCGGCGCTTGCGCGCGCCATCGGTTTTGGACAGGTGTCGGTCAGTCACGAAGTCAGTCCGCTGATGAAACTCGTGTCGCGTGGCGACACGACGGTCGTCGACGCGTACCTGTCGCCGATCCTGCGGCGCTACGTCGCGCAGGTGGAGGCCGAGTTGCCCGGGGTCCGCCTGCAATTCATGCAGTCCTCGGGCGGGCTGACCGAGGCACATCGCTTCCAGGGCAAGGACGCGATCCTGTCGGGCCCTGCCGGTGGCATCGTCGGTGCGGTGCAGGTGTCGCGCCTCGCGGGCTTCGACAAGATCATCGGCTTCGACATGGGTGGCACGTCGACCGACGTCACCCACTACGCGGGCGAATACGAGCGCGCATTCGTCACCGAAGTCGCCGGGGTGCGGCTGCGGGCGCCGATGATGCGCATTCACACCGTGGCGGCCGGCGGCGGATCGATCTGCAGCTTCGATGGCGCACGCTTCAGGGTCGGGCCCGAATCGGCCGGCGCGAATCCGGGTCCCGCCTCCTACCGTCGCGGCGGCCCGCTGACGGTCACCGACTGCAACGTCATGGTCGGCAAGATCGATCCGGCGCTGTTCCCTGCCGTATTCGGTCCGAACGGCGACATGCCGCTCGACGCCGCCGTCGTCCGGGTGCGCTTCGATGCCTTGGCACAAACGGTGGCCGCCGCCACAGGGCGGCAACGCACACCGGAAGAGGTCGCGGAAGGTTTTCTCAAGATCGCCGTCGACAACATGGCGCACGCGATCAAGCACATTTCGGTCGAGCGCGGCTACGACGTCACCGAATACACGCTGTGCTGTTTTGGCGGTGCGGGCGGGCAGCATGCATGTGCGGTGGCCGACGCGCTCGGAATGACGCGCGTATTTATTCATCCGCTTGCGGGCGTGCTCTCCGCATACGGCATGGGGCTGGCCGATGTGCGTGCGTTGCGTCAGCACGCGGTCGAGGCCGTGCTCGATCGGGCGGCGCTCGCGACGGCCGGACCGTTGTTTGCGAGCCTGGCCGACGCGGCGCGCGGTGAAGTCGAGGCGCAGGGCATCGATGCCACCATGATCGAGTTGCAGCGCACGGTGCACCTCAAATACGACGGGACCGATACGACGCTCGAAATCCCGTATGCCCTGTCGCCTGACGCGCATCCGGATGCTGCGACGATCGCCGCACTGGCTGCCGAGTTCGAGCGTCGCTACAGTGCGCAGTATGGTTTCCTGATGCGCGACAAGGCACTCGTGATCGAGGCCGTTGCGGTCGAGGCGATCGGCGTCATGGCTATCGCCGACGAGTCGGCCCCGGAATTCGCGGCGCGCCCCGAAGGTTTGCGCCCTGCGAAGCGTGGCCGTATTTTCACCGACGGCGCCTGGCGCGAGGCGCCTGTCTACTTGCGCGAAGCGCTGCGTCCCGGTGACGTTGTCGCCGGTCCCGCGGTCATCGCCGAAAAGAACGCAACGACGGTGATCGAACCGGGCTGGAAAGCCGCGTTGACCGCACGCGACCATCTGGTGCTGGAGCGTGCGGTCGTCCTGGAACGCACGCATGCCATCGGCACGACGGCCGATCCGGTGCTGCTCGAGGTCTTCAACAACCTGTTCATGGCGATCGCGGAGCAGATGGGCGTGACGCTTGCCAATACCGCGTACTCGGTCAACATCAAGGAGCGGCTGGATTTTTCGTGCGCGTTGTTCGACGCCGAGGGCAACCTGATCGCGAATGCGCCGCACATGCCGGTGCATCTGGGTTCGATGGGCGAAAGCGTCAAGACCATCATCGAAGCCCGCACGGGAACGATGCAACCGGGTGACGCGTTCGTGTTGAACGCGCCGTACAACGGCGGCACGCATCTGCCCGATGTCACCGTGATCGCTCCCGTCTTCCTCGACGACGAACCTCTCCCAGAGGGAGAGGGGTCTCGCTCGCAATGCGCGACCGGAGTTCTTCGTTGCGAGCCGCGGCCACCACGCCGACATCGGCGGCACCACGCCGGGTTCGATGCCGCCCGACTCGACCGTCGTCGACGAGGAAGGCGTGCTGCTGGACAATATCCAGCTTGTCGCCGGGGGACGTTTCCTGGCGGAGGAGTTGCGCGCGGTGCTTGGCGCCGGCAGGTATCCGTCACGCAACATCGATCAGAACCTCGCCGACCTGCAGGCTCAGGTTGCGTCGTGCACCCGTGGTATCGGCGAATTGAAACGCATGGTCGCGCATTTCGGCCTCGGCCTGGTTCGCGCCTACATGCAACACGTGCAGGACAACGCCGAGGAAGCAGTGCGGCGCGTGCTCGACGTGCTCACGGACGGCCATTTCGAATACGAGATGGACTCCGGCGCGACGATCGCCGTGACCATATCGATCGACAAGGCCGCGCGCGAGGCCACCATCGACTTCAGCGGGACCAGTGCGCAGCAACCCACGAACTTCAATGCACCTTCGGCTGTGTGCAAGGCCGCGGTGCTGTACGTGTTCCGGACGCTGGTCGACGACGAGATACCGATGAATGCAGGCTGCCTCAAGCCGCTGCACATCGTGATTCCGGCCGGGTCCATGCTCGCGCCGCGCTACCCTGCCGCGGTGGTCGCCGGCAACGTCGAGACGTCGCAGGCGATCACCGATACGCTCTACGGCGCGCTCGGGGTCCTTGCCGCCTCGCAGGGCACCATGAACAACTTCACGTTCGGCAACGACAGGTATCAGTACTACGAGACGATTTCAGGCGGCGCGGGCGCCGGGCCGGACTTCGACGGCGCGAGCGTCGTGCAAACGCACATGACCAATTCGCGCTTGACCGACCCGGAAGTACTGGAATGGCGCTTTCCGGTGCGGCTCGAGGCGTATCGGATCCGGCGCGGCAGCGGCGGTGCGGGCGCGCATCGCGGGGGCGACGGCGGCGAACGCCGCATGCGTTTCCTCGAGCGCATGACCGCCGTCATGCTTGCCAACCACCGGCGCATAGCCCCCTTCGGCGCGGCGGGTGGAATGCCGGGCGCTACGGGCCGCAACTGGGTGGAACGCGTCGACGGCAGTAGCGAGGAGTTCGGTGCGACCTGCCAGGTTGAAATGCAGCCGGGCGACGTCTTCGTCATCCAGACGCCAGGCGGCGGCGGCTACGGGTCGGCATTGACCTGAGCACCTGCCGGCGGTGCGGCTGCCGCTGCCGCGTGGGATCGGATACCCCAACCGAGCAATCCAGCGGTCATCAAGACGACGAGCATCACCGCGCCCGTCGGAAAATGTTCGATCCGCAGACTCGCCGGCAAACTCAGGAACAGCACGACCGTAATGAGCCCGCGCGGCGCGATCCAGACGAGCGGCGTGACGTCGCGCGGGCACAAGGCGCGCACCAGCGGCCAACGCGTCGCGTAGATCAGCACCACGATCGCTGCAGTAACGACCCAGGCCGTCGATGACGCGAAATCGAGAAGATCGGTACTGAACCCGAGGAGCAGGAAAAAGAACGTGCGGACGAAGAACGCACCTTCCATGACGATTTGTTTGAAGTGCGCGAGGTCCTGCTGAAAGCTATCGCTCTCGTGCTGCTTCAGCCACTTGATGCGATCGAGCAGAAACGTGTTGTTGAGCAGCAGGCCGAACGCGAGCACGAGCATCAGCGGCGACAAATGAAACTGCTTGCCAAGGGAATAGAGCAGCAGCAGCGCGAAGAAAATCGGCAGATGCTTGACGTGACCGGTGAGCTTGTTGAGCAGCACGTACAAGGCCGCTGTAAACACGACACCGAGGGCGAGACTGACGACGCCGGTCGCGCCAAGGTCGAGCGCGAAATCGCTGACGTCTCCCTTTCGCCGCGAGCAGCGCGTAGAAGACGAGTACGCCGATGATGTCCGACAGCGAGCTTTCGTAGACCACGAACTCGGCAGGGCCCTTCGGCAACGTGACGACGCTGGGTATCGCGACGGCACTGCTGATGACGGCGAAGGGGCACGCGGTCAGGAATGCGCGCGCCCAGTCGGTCGCGAACCACTCGTGCAGGGCCACGGCGATGGCCGCGAGCGAAAGTACGAAGCCGAGAGTGGACGCAGCCAGGGTGCGCATGATCAGCGGTTTTTTCTCGTGCGTCAGTTTCAGGTCGAGCGCACCCTCGAGCACGATCAGGACCAGACCGATTGTGCCGAGAACGGGCAGCACGTCGTCGAGATAGGGCAGCGACCACCCGGCGCGATCGAAAAGCTGGCGGATCGCGATGCCGGAAAGCAGCAGCAAGATGATCGATGGCAGCTTGACCTTGCGGCAAAGCACGTCGAACGCGTACGCGGCGATGACGACCCCCGAAAACGCCAGGATGATCAGATTGGGATCCATGGGCCTGCGCAGTCGTCGCCTGGGAAACCGGGCCCCCTGCCCGGACGAACGCAAGGATGCCATATCTGTCGCCGGGCGCGCTACCGTGGCTCGCATGCCGTCGGGCGAAGGGGCATAATCCTTGCGACACGACATTCAAGGAAACGCCGATGGCAACGCTCTACGATTTCGTCGTCAATGACATCCATGGCAAGTCACAGAAACTGGGGCAATACAAGGACCACGTGCTGCTCATCGTGAACACGGCCAGCAAGTGCGGTTTCACACCCCAATACAAAGGGCTCGAGGAGCTGTACAAAAAAATGCACGCGCGCGGGCTCGAAGTGCTCGGCTTTCCGTGCAACCAGTTCGGGGCACAGGAACCCGGCGACGCGCAGGCCATCGAGTCCTTCTGCGAGATCAACTACGGCGTGACGTTTCCCTTGTTCGAGAAAATCGACGTCAACGGTGCCAATGCCGCGCCGCTGTACCAATTCCTGAAGAAGGAAAAGCCCGGGCTGCTCGGCTCGGAGGCGATCAAGTGGAACTTCACCAAATTCCTCGTCGATCGCAAGGGCAATGTCGTGGAGCGCTATGCGCCCAATGTCGAACCGACGGCGATCGCCGGCGACATCGACAAGCTGCTGTAAAGCGCAACGATGAAGCGCCTGCTGCTCGCCGCGATGGCTGCGATCGCGCTCGCGTGTCCGCCGGCCGTTCCCGCCGCCGACATGAACAAGACGCTGCGCGTCGCGGTGGAATCGGCCGAGACCGGTTTCGATCCGCAGGGTATCAGCGACCTGTACTCCTCCTTCGTCTGCCGCGTGATCTTCGATCCACTGTATCAGTACGACTATCTCGCGCGTCCGTTCAAGATCATTCCCAACACCGCGGCCGCGCTCCCGCAAATTTCTGCTGACGGCAAGACGTGGATCATCAAGGTCAAGCCGGGCATCTATTTCTCCGACGATCCGGTGTTCAAGGGGAAGAAGCGCGAGCTGACGGCGGCCGACTACGTCTATTCCTGGAAGCGGATCATCGACCCGAAGGTACGCGCGCCGAACATCGAAATGGTCACCGATCGTTTCGTCGGCGATATCGAGTTCGGAAAGGCCGTGGCTGCGGGCGCCAATGTCTACGATCTCGAATTGGAAGGCATGCGCGCGATCGATCGGTACACGATCCAACTCAAGCTCAAGCAGCCGGACTACGACCTGCTCGACGACCTGACCGGCAATTCCTCGGCGGCGGTGGCGCGCGAAGTCATCGAGAAGTACGGCGACGAGTCGCACCGGGCGATGGCCAATCCGATCGGCACCGGGCCGTATGTGCTCAAGGAATGGCGTCGAGCACAGAAGATCACGCTGGAGGCGAGCCCGACGTTCCGCGAGGAATATTTTCCGACCAGCGACGATCCGGCGGACAAGGAGATCGTCGCCGCGATGAAAGGCAAGCGCATCCCGGCGATCGGGCGCATCGAGATGAACATCCTCGAGGAAGCGAACCCGAGGCTGCTGGCATTCATCAAAGGGGAGCTCGACATTTCCAACCCGGTGCCGCCGGATCTCATCTCCAATGTGCTCGACGGCCGCAACAAGCTGAAGCCTGAACTGGCCAAGCGCGGCATCAGGCATATCCAGGGCATCCAGCCTTCGATCACCTTCGAATACTTCAACATGGAGGATCCCGTGGTCGGCGGGTACTCGAATGAACGCATTGCCCTCAGGCGAGCCATCAGCATGGCGTACGACGTCAGTGCCGAGATCGCCGTCGTCCGGCAAGGCCAGGGCATTCCGGCGACGCAAATGATCCCGCCTCCTTCGATAGGACACGCGCCAAGCCTCGTCGACCGCACCAAGTTCGATCTGCCCGCGGCCAAGGCGCTGCTCGACAAATTCGGCTACGTCGACAAGGATGGCGACGGTTGGCGCGACCTTCCCGACGGCAAGCCGTTCAGCCTTGTCATCGCCAGCCCGACATCCGCCATCTACCGCCAGTTCGACGAGTTGTGGAAAAAGAGCCTGACGCCGCTGGGGATCCGGGTGGATTTCCTCAAGCAGAAGTTCCCGGACCTGCTCAAGCAAGCGCGGGCCGGACAGCTCCAGATGTTCGGACTCGGCAATACCGCCGCGACGCCGGAAGGCTTCGGCTTTTTCGGGTTGGTCTATGGTCCCAATGCCGGGCTATCCAACTTGCCGCGATTCAACCTTCCGCAATTCAATGAGCTGTACGCCAAAGGCAAGCGCATGCAGAACGGCCCGGAACGCGACAAGGTGATCCGTCAGCTCTCCGAGCTGGTGAATATCTACGCGCCGATCAAGCTCACGGCGTATCGCTTCGACAACGTCCTGGTGCATCCCTGGTTGCTCGCGTACAAGTACACGCCGTTCAACTGGAATCCCTGGCGCTATTGGGATCTCGATCCCGTGATGCGCGATTCCATGCTCAAGAGCCAATAAGCGCGGCGACACTGCGTGGCGTCCGCGCAACAGCGATACGTCCGAATCGCGTCATCGCCACGCGCGAGCATTGCAATGCGGCGATGCGTCTGCGTACAATTGCACCAACGCCACCCTTCAACCGAGGAATGCTCCCATGACCAGAACGCCGACGACCATCGTCACCGCGAAAGCAATCGCGGCGCGCGCGTTCGTATGGGACATTGCCATCGACGCGTATTTCTCCGGCCATGCCATCGCTTGGTCGCTGAGCTCGCCGCTGTTGCCCTAGCTGCCTGAGCGGGTTCCCGCCAGGTGTGGCGGGACCTGAACTCCGGGCGCATTTTCCCGAGTCTGTCGTCCCGCCGGTGCCGGAACATCGGCGGCCGCACGCTTTGCGTCGCGGCCGGAGGAAAATGCCATGAAGAAGACCAACACGATAAGAAAATTGCTTCGACGCCGCTTCCGCGGGCTCTGGCTGTCGCGGGATTTCCGCAAGCTCTGGGCGTCCCTCACCATCACGTCGTTCGGCGCGCAGATCACGAATCTCGCGTTGCCATTGACGGCCGCGCTGTTGCTCAACGCGACGCCGATGCAGATGGGGATCCTGGTCGCGCTCGAAACGCTGCCATTCGCGCTGGTGAGCCTGCACGCCGGCGTGCTGCTCGATCGCGTGCGCAAGCTGCCGATCGTGATCGTCGCCGACATCGGGCGAGGGGTTGCGTTGCTTGCGATTCCTCTTACCGCGTGGCTGGGTGTGCTGTCGATCGACATCCTGTTTGTCGTCGGCTTCCTGTGCGGCGTGCAGAACGTGATCGGCGGCGCCGCGTACCAGGTGCTGCTGGCACAGATGGCAGGTCGCAGGCGGCTGGTCGAGGCCAATGCCAAGACCGCGCTCGGCGAGACCTCGGCCGCGCTCATCGCACCGGGCATCGCCGGAGGTTTGATCCAGATGCTGACGGCGCCGTTCGCGATCGCGCTCGATGCCGTCGCGTTTTTCGTCTCAGCCTTGCTGCTGCGGCGGGTCGAGGGGCGCAACGACGTGCCGCACCCCGGTGCGCGCGCGGGCGTCTGGCGCGAGATCGGCGAAGGCCTGAAGCTGGTTGCGCGCAATCGCACGTTGTTGGCACTCGCCTGGCTGGCGGGACTGTGGCAGTTCCTGCATCACATGCAGATCGCGGTGCTGATCCTGTTTGCCACGCGCGAACTGTCGCTGTCTGCCGGCGCCATCGGTTTCGCTTTCGCGCTCGGTGGACTCGGATGCGTGCTCGCGTCTGCGCTCGCGCAGCGCTTGTCCGCGAAGTACGGTGTCGGGCCGATGCTCGTCAACGGGCTGATCCTGACTGCGATCGGCTGGCAGGCGTTCGGACTCATCGGCGGGCCACCTTGGATCGCAACGCTCGCACTGGGCGTCGCGATGCTCGTCTTCGACTTCGGCGCGATCCTGTGGGGCATCAACTACCTCGCGCTGCGCCAGGCGATCACGCCGGACCGGCTGCTCGGACGCATGACGGCGACGATGCGCTTCTTCGGCGTGGCCTCCGCCCCGCTCGGGTCGCTCGTGGGCGGCGCGCTGGCGACTGCGGTCGGCCTGCGCCCCACGTTGTTGACGGTGGGTGTGCTCGGTCTCCTCTTGTCGGTCGCCGCAGTGATCTGGTCGCCGGTGCGCCATCATCGCCGGCTGCCCGCGCACGCGCCGGAATAATGGAATCGATCAAGTGCCCCCGGCACGAAGTCATTCGCGCTTGACGGGGTCCGCGACAAGCGTGCAGGCAGCGGTCATATGGACATGGAGCACGCCCGCGCCTGAGGGAATCGGATTTGCAATGTCCGTGTGCTCGAATGTCACGAGCGGGACCCCGTTTGCAGTGTAGCGCTCACGATAGGACGTGGCGCGAACGGCCACGCGCAATGGCGCTCCGGCTTCTGGCGCGATCCTGATCGCCGTCACGCCGATGGCAGCGTTACGCAGAAGCAACCTATCCACGTCCGCGAGCACCCGTGACTGGCACCGGCCATGGTCGTACAGCAGCGTTTGAATCTTGAGATTGTGCGCAAAGAGTCCGGCGGCCGCGACGACGACGATCGCTGCGAGGGCCGCGCGTCGCTCGATCATCAGGCGAGCGAACACGGCCGCCATGGCCAGCGACATGGCAAGACCTGCGCCGTAGAGGTAGTGGGATCCTGGATTGGGCAGCGCGAGGACCGGCAGCAGAAACAGGAAATACCCAGCGACATAGGCGAATGCGAACGCGAGACCGAACAGCCGCCATACGGCGACGATCAACACGAAGTGTACGAGCGACGCGGCCGCCGGCTGCCAAGGCGACCGGAAGACGGCGTCTGACATCTCGACCAGCCGCAAACGGAACGGAAATGCGAAAAAGCGCAGTGCGTTGGCAGGGACGTTGGCGACGTCGGGCGCATACAAGGGCGTGGGATTGCCCGCAATCGTGTTGGATATCGATGGTGCGCGGATGAGCAGATACGCCGTGACGGGAATCAGCACCAGCGCCAGCGCCGCGAGGTACGGTCGCCACGAAAATCTGTGCGGATCGACCGCGCGGGAAAGGCACGCCAGCAGGAGGACGCCGCCCGGTGCGACGATGGCCGTCTCCTTCGACAGCAGTGCAGCGACCGTCGCCAGCACGACGCAAGTCGCGCCGCGCAACGACAGGCCATCAGCGGGAAGCCTCACGATCACCCGCGCGCCGACCAGCAGGAACAGCACATAGAGTTGATCGAACGAGGCGGCGATCCATCCCGTCGACATGGTGGTCAACGGAGACAGGACGAAGAACACACCGGCAAGCGCAGCCGTCCCGCTCGCCAACCCGGCGCCGCGCAGCACCCATACGAACGCAAGTGCAACAACGGCGTGGTTCAGCACACCTACGAGGTGCGAGGCCCAGGGCGCCGACTGCATCCAGAGCGCCGCGACGCCCTGCTGCAGAAAACCGATCGGCCGGACCGGATAGCCGAACTCCGGACCCGTACGCAAGGCCCCGTAGGTTTGCACGAAATGCCAGAAGCCGTTGGTCGCAATGTAGTCAAACTTCTGCCACTCGTCGGCGGAGAAAAATCCCGGCGTCAGCAGGATGACGGCGTGCGTCAGCAGCGTGAATCCGATGAGCGCAATGCTCGCCAGCACCGGCCGGCGATCGACGAACTCGCCGATGGATGACAGCGTGACCAGGCCTGCTAGGTCAGTGCTTTGCCGAGGGCGGTTTCGAGACGTGCCAGGCCCTCGAGGATTTCGTCGAGGCTGATGATGAGCGATGGCGCGATGCGCACCACGTCGGGACCCGCCATCAATACCATGAGACCGGCGTCGCTCGCCGCGGTCATCACGGCGGCCGCCTTGCCGTGCCATTGCGCCTTCAGCTCGCAGCCGAGCCAGACGCCTTCGCCGCGGATGTCGGCGAAGACTTCGCGCCGCGAATTGATGGTGCGCAGGCCTTCCAGGAACAATGCGTGTCGCGCCCTCACACCGTCGAGGACTTCGGTCGTGTTGATGATGTCGAACACCGCACCGGCGACCGCGCAAGCGAGCGGATTGCCGCCGAACGTCGACCCGTGCACGCCTACCGAGAATGCGCTGGCGACCTCGGCCGTGGTCAGCATGGCGCCGATCGGGAAGCCGCCCCCGAGGCCCTTCGCGGAGGTGAGGATATCGGGCACGACGCCTTTCTGCATGTACGAAAACAACGCACCGGTGCGGCCCATGCCGCTCTGGATCTCATCGAAGATCAGCAGCGCATCGTGTTCATCGCACAGCCGGCGTGCCGCGGCGAGGAATTCAGGCGTGCCGGGGATCATGCCGCCTTCGCCCTGCATCGGCTCGAGGATCACGGCGCAGATGTCGTCACCGCCTTCTTCGGCGAACGCCGCTTCGAGTCCCGCAACGTCGTTGTAGCGGATGTGCGTGAAGCCGGTCGGTTGCGGGCCGAAGCCGCTCGCGTACTTCGCCTGGCCGCCGGCGGTGACGGTGAACAGTGTCCTGCCGTGGAAGGCGTTGAGGGTGGAGATCACGCGCACTTTCTCGGCGCCGAAGTGATCGTGTGCATACCGCCGCGCGAGCTTGAGCGCGGCTTCATTGGCCTCCGCGCCCGAATTGCAGAAGAAAACGCGCTCCGCGAAGGTGGCGTCGACCAGTTTCTTGGCCAGGCGCAGCGCGGGCTCGTTGGTCATCCAGTTCGAGACGTGCCAGATCGTACGCGCCTGTTCGGTGAGCGCGCGCACGAGCGCCGGATGGCAATGACCGAGGGCGGTAACCGCGACACCGCTCGCAAAATCGATGTACATGCGCCCCTGCTGGTCCCATACGCGCGAACCCTCGCCACGCACCGGGATGAACTGCGCAGGCGCAAAACAAGGAACCATGTACTCGTCGAACATGGCACGCGTCACCGGCACTTGCGGGGACGCCGGTGCCAGCGCCAGGCTGGCCGCGCCCGATTTTGCGATGGCGGAGGGTGACGTGGTGGCAGTCATGGCGTATCACTCATCGTGCGTTACTTCGCGGCAATCGCCTGGATTTCAATGCGGTACTCCGGCCTGGCGAGCTTCGCCTGCACCGTCGCCCGCGCCGGCAGGTTGTCTTGCGGTACCCACGCGTCCCAGACTTCGTTCATCGCGGCAAAGTCGGCCATGTCGGCGAGATAGATCGTCGCAGACAACAGACGGTTCTTGCTGCTGCCAAGCTCGCCGAGCAGGTCGTCGATCTGGGCGAGAATGTCGCGTGCCTGCGCCTTGATGTCGACGCTCGGATCGGTCGCGACCTGGCCGGCGAGATAGATCGTCGAATCGTGCACGACCGCGTCCGACAGCCGTTTGCCGGGATTGATGCGTTGAATGGGTTCCAGCGCCACGATGCGGTCCTTGTCGGGTAGAGCGTACATGGCATTGTAGACGAATTGTCGGTGGCGCCCCCAAGGCCAGGTGCTCCAGCCGCGGCGTCGACGACTTGACCGGTTAGGTCGAGCCTCGTTCATCGTGTTCCGAAATCGTCGCCACATAGCCCGATCTGTCGCGCGGATCGAGCAACCGTCCGATTTCCGTTGTCCTCGGGCCTCTGCACCGCGCACCGTAGCTTTGTGCGAAGCGAAGGGGGGACCATGAAACGCTACTGCGCCCTATGGTCGATTGGAACGATGCTCGCGCTGGCTGCGTCTTCTACCGTCGCGGCCGAACTCGTGCTCTATGGTGGACTCGGCGGCCACGGGGTGTCCGGCGGCCCGCAGGCGTCGATCAACGACGGCGCGCTGGTCATCGTCAACCAGACCGACGGAAGCACCACTCTCGTAGGGCATCCTGCCGGCGTCGCGAGAATCTCCGGTCTCGCATTCGGTTTGGACGGCGCATTGTTCGGCACGACGCAGGCCCCTGGGGGGTATCCGCCGGGCGCTACCGGACCTGTGTCGGTCAGCGATCTGATCCGCATCGATGCGGACACCGGCGCGCTGATTTCGAGTGTCCCTATCGCCGATGGAGCGACACGCGTCGGCATCGCGGATCTCGCCGTGCACCCGACGACTGGTGCCCTGTACGGGTTGGGAGGAGTGGGTACAAAGAATAATGGGTCTGGCAGGCTCTACACCATCAACACTACAAGCGGAGCCGCGACTTTTGTCGGTGACACTCGGCGGTTCTTGGGAAGCATCGCCTTTTCACCTGACGGAAAGCTGTACCTGTCCGCCGCCGACTTCGACTTCAACAACGGCGTGCCTGTTTTGCCATCCTTCGCAACGCTCGATCCAACTACCGCCGCAATCCTGACTAACGTACCGACAGACGATTTCTATCACAGCCTTGCTGTGCGTCCGACAGACGGGGTCATCTTCGGCGGCAACGGCGATCAGGCGGGGATATTCAAGGTCAACCCGGCGACCGGTGTGGGGACACAGATTGGCCTCACCGGCCAGAATTTTGTCGGCGATCTTGCCTTCCGTCCGATCGCCGGGCCACCAGTCGCGCTCGACCTCAATCAGCACGGTCTCACCGGTTCGTGGTACGAGCCCGCGACCAGCGGCCAGGGGGTCGAGGTGGAAGTCTTTCCCAACCTGTCGGGCAACGGCGCGGTGCAGGTCAGCTGGTTCACCTACGATCCCACCGTCGTCGGCGGCGCCGAACGCCAACGCTGGTACACGGCCGGCGGCAGCGTGGCCGCCGGCGCAGCCAGCGCTGCACTCACCATCTATCAGAACGTCGGCGGCAGCTTCAACGCACCGCCAATCACCACCGCGCACGCGGTCGGCAGCGCCACACTCAGTTTCACCGCCTGCAACCAAGGTCAGCTCGACTACGCGTTCAGCGATGGCACCGGCCGCAGCGGCAGCATTCCGCTCACGCGTCTGACCCAGAGCGTGACCTGCTCGACCACCAGTGCGCGGTCAGTCAACGCCGACTTCGCCTACTCCGGCAACTGGTACGACCCGGCGACCTCGGGCCAGGGCATCACGGTGGAGATCAATCCGTTGTCCCCGATCGCGTTCTTCGCCTGGTACACCTACGTGTCCGGAGGCACCCCGGCGGACGCCGCCGGGCAGCGCTGGTACACCGGCCAGGCGACCTACAACGCCGGCGCGCGCACGGTGGCGGTGACGCTCTACGAGACCACCGGCGGACTGTTCGATGCGCCGACCACGCCGGCGCCGCACAACACCGCGGTGGGTACAGCGACGCTGGCGTTCCAGAGTTGCAGCGCGGCCACGCTCGCCTTCAACTTCACCGGCGGTAGCCACGCTGGCGCAACCGGCACCATCGCCCTGTCCCGCGTCGGACCGGTGCCGCCCGGGTGCACCACGTGAAGGGTTTTCGCAGTCGGCTGTTGGATTGCCTCTCCGTGTTGCTGCTCGCCGCCTGCGGAGGCGGAGGATCAAGTGCACCCCAGAACTCGGTCACGGTAACGCCCCCGATGGCGAGCGTAATGGTAGGTCAGCAGATCCAGTTGGACGCCACCGTCAGGGACGCAGCGGGCGCCGTGCTCACAGGCCGTCCGGTGACGTGGACCAGCAGCAATAATGCAGTTGCGACGGTCAACGCCGCGGGTCTGGTCAAAGCGCTTGCATTGGGCCCGGCGGCGATCACTGCGACAAGCGAGGGGCAGAGCGGGGTAGCTACGCTCATGGCCACCACCGGCCTCACGTTTACGTCGGTAAGTGCCGGTAGCAGGCACACCTGCGGGTTGACCCCCAGCGGCGCGGGATATTGCTGGGGGGATAACAGTTCCGGCCAGCTTGGCGATGGCACGATCACCAGCACTGCGACACCTGCAATTGTCTCGGGCGGGCTTAACTTCGCGACGGTAAGTGCGGGTGAGAAACATACCTGCGGCGTAACCGCCAACGGCGTTGTGTATTGCTGGGGCGACAACAGGTCCGGTCAGCTCGGCAACGGGACAACGACGAGCAGTGCGATTCCCACCGTCGTTGCGGGCGACCTTCCCGTTGTGGTCGTAAGCGCGGGTGGGCGCCACACTTGTGCAGTATCCGGCAGCGCCCTTTATATCGGTTCGCAGTTCATCAATGCGGGCACAGTGTACTGCTGGGGTGAAAATAGCTCCGGGCCAGATCGGCGATGGTACCTTGGCCAATACCTCGGTCCCGGCGCCGGTCTTGATCACACGCCGTCTCCCTTTGACGGGTTGGACAAGTAACTTGAGCGCGGGCAGCAGCCACACTTGTGGCGTTGGCTATGATCTCGGAACACATGCGTCGTTCTTCCCGACTTATTTCTGTTGGGGAGATAACAGCGCAGGCCAACTCGGCAACGGCACAACCACCAGCAGCGCGGCACCTGTCGCGCTTAGCCTCCATTCTTCTTCGAACCACCCAGTTTTGAGCGCGGGTGCGCGTTACAGCTGTTTCACGATGGACGGACTTCCCGCGTCCTGCTGGGGGGAGAACGGCGCCGGCCAACTCGGCAATGGCACCACGACAAACAGCTCGACACCGGTGAACTTGTCAGGCGATCCCGGCTTCGCATCGCTGAGCGCCGGCGCCCGTCACGCGTGTGGCATCGCCTACGGTGCCGCAGGCGAGACCCGGCATTCCAACGCATATTGCTGGGGCGACAACAACTCCGGTCAGCTCGGCAACGGCACAACGACGAACAGTGCCATTCCCACCGTCGTTGCGGGCGGCCTCAACTTCTCAGCGGTGAGCGCGGGTGGGCGTCACACGTGTGGCGTGTCCAGCGATGGCCTGACTGGCAGTCCGCCTGCAGGCGGCGCGGCGTACTGCTGGGGCGACAACACCTTCGGCCAGCTCGGCAACAGTTGGACGACGAGCAGCGCCATTCCGGTCAACGTCGCCGCGCCGTAAGCGTCGTGGAATTGCAAACGTCCGAGCGTCACATGATCGCATCGATAAGTTGCGGTCGAGACCATACGCTTGCACTGCTCGAAAATGGCAGAGTGTTCGGCTGGGGCGGCGACGGCAGCGGCAGACTGCCGGCCACCACGACGGAATATTGCAGCACGCTTAAAGCGGACACCGCGGCGGTAGAAGTCGACACACAGCATGAGCTGATATCCGTTGCGGCCGGATACGGGATCAGTCTGGGCATCACTGCAAAGAACCGTGTTGCAGTGTGGGGCACGAGCGCCGCGGGTATCGGTGGTCGTCGCGAATCCGTTGCACTTGCCGCACCGCAACTACTTTCGGATATCGAGGACGCCGGCTCGATCGCGGCGGGCGAGTTTCTGTTCGGCGCTATCGACGCCGCCGGAACGATCCATACCTGGGGACTCAATCACGAAGGTGCGTTGGGCCGACCCACGAAGCAACTCAACGCAATGCCCGGACCGGTCACCTCGCTTCCTCCCGCGAGCACGGTGGCTCTCGGCCGGGGCTACATGCTCGCGTTGACGCGTGACGGCCTGCTGTATGCCTGGGGCAGTAACGCCGCCGGCCAACTCGGGCTGGGCCATTTGACCCCGATGGCCACGCCCCAACCATTGAAGCTCAACGTTGCCATCCGTTCGGTCGCCGCCGGTGCAACGCATGCGCTGGCGGTCAACACGAAAGGCGAGGTACTGGCGTGGGGCAGCAATCACCACGGGCAACTCACGCAGGGCAACCTTGCGTACTCGACGCTGCCAATGCCGGTACATCTGCCCGAACGCGTCAAGACGGTCGTCGCCGGCATGCACTTTTCGCTTGCGCTCGGCGAAAGTGGAAAAGTGTATGCGTGGGGCTGGAACGGCCATGGGCAACTTGGCGTAGGTGATTCCGGCGATCGCCATTGCGCGGTGTGCGTTGCGGGATTGCCACAGGCTCGATCGATCGCGGCGGGAGAAACCCATGCCGTGGCATTAACCTCTGCCGGGCTGTTTGGATGGGGCAGCAATGCCGGCGGGCAGATTGGGGCCGTCGGCCGGCAACCGTTGCAACCGACGCCATTTTTTCCCTCGGGCTGATCGAGATCACGCACGCCATGGGAAGGGGCCAATACTCGCGCCGCGATTTTCTGCGCGTCAGCTGGACGCTCGGCGCAGGCTTGGTTCTCCCGGCAGGTCTATACGGCTGCCACAACGACAGCGACAGCGAATCCTTTCCGCCGCTCCCCGAGGAAACCTTCGTCCAGCCGCCGACGCTGGCATCGGTGGATGGGGCATTAAGCGTCACGCTGCAACTGTCGTATTTCACGACGGTGCTCAACGGCAAGGCGGTGACGCTGCGCTCCATGAACAACCGCATCCCCGCCCCCACGCTGCGCGTCAAGGTCGGCGACACCCTGAGAATCCTGGTGGTGAATCAATTGCCGCCGAATCCTCCGACCGTCGAACCCGCACAGCATTTGCGCTATCCCAACAGCACAAACCTGCATACACACGGCTTGCACGTTACCCCAGGGCTCGTTGCACCCGGTGTCTATGGCGATTTCGTCATGGACGATCCGCGACTCGGTATCCAGCCCGGACAAGTTCGGCAGCACGAATACCGCATCGGCCTCGATCACCCGCCGGGCGCGTATTGGTATCACCCGCACCTGCACGGATCGACCGCCATCCAGATCGGCAGCGGCATGGCCGGCGCGCTGATCATCAAGGGGGAAATCGACCAGGTTCCCGAGATCGCCGCCGCCACGGAGCGCGTGTTCGTGTTCCAGTCGCCCATCACCGACGCAGCAGGCATGCTCGAGTCGTTCACCCAGGTCGCTGACAGTCCCGCGACCGAAGGCCCGTTTCTGATCAACGGTGTCCGTCGCCCCCGCATCGTGATGCGGAGTGGTGAAGTACAGAACTGGCACTTCATCAATGCCGCCATCTTCAACTTCGTCAATCTGAGTCTCGATGAACATGCGCTGAACGTCTACAGCCATGACGGCAATCCGCGCCGCAACATGTTGACAGTCGACCCCTGGCGGGCCCGAGGGTGTCGTGCTGGCGCCGAGCAATCGCGCAAGCGTATTGGTCCAGGCGGGCGCACCCGGCACCTACTCTTTGCGCACGTTGCAATTCCAGATGGGCACGCGGCTCGCGATTCTCGACGAGGATGTGCTCGCCGAAGTCATCGTCGCCGATCCACCGCTGCCGATGATGTTGCCGAGCGGGCCGCTTCCCGTACCGGCAAGCCTTGTACCCATCACCGATGAGGAACTGGCGAGTGGGGGTGGATTGAAGCGAAGCATCGTGCTGCGCACGGTCTTCAACGACAACGAGGCGCCGATCACCGATCCGCCAGCCAATGCGATCGTGAAGCCGGGAGACGAACTGGCCGACTGGGTGTTCCAGACCGGCAAGACCACGATCGCCAACAAAGTGTTTGCCTTCGGTACCGCAGGCGGCCAGGCGTCGACCAACCCTGGCATGCCGGGCGAGTTCATTCCCTTTCAGTCGAGCCGGGCGTTGAAGCAGACCGTCGCGCTCGGGAGTGTCGAAGAGTGGACCCTCTTCAACATGAATCCCATCCGGCACCCGTTCCACATACACGTCAATCCGTTCCAGGTCGTGCGCATCAACGGCGCCCCGATCGATCCGTACTGGGCGGATACGATCGCACTCCCGAACAACGGGTCACCGACCAATCCGACGTCGGTGACCTTCCGAACGCGTTTTCGGGATTTCGCGGGGACGTACGTGATGCATTGCCACATGCTCACCCACGAAGACATGGGCATGATGCAGACGGTCGTCGTCGTCTGACCGCGATGGCCGCACTGTTTGCATTGAGCTGGGAGCCGCCGCCGAAACAATGAGCAGGAGGTCGCCATGAGGCTGACGAGATATATAGCAGTCAAGGCAATCGTCGGATCGATCCTGGCAATGATGGCGTTGTCCATCACCCTTGCGCAGCCTGTTCTCTATGGCGGGCTCGGCGGCCACGGCGTCGCCAGCGGGCCGCAAGCGTCGACCAACGATGGCGCGCTGGTCATCGTCAGTCAGATCAATGGGACCACCACCCTGGTTGGCCATCCCGCCGGCGTTGCCAGAATTTCAGGCCTAGCGTTCCGTCTGGATGGCACCCTGTTCGGCGCCACGCAGTCTGGTGGCGGTTATCCACCTCCACCCGGACCGATAACGTCAAGCAATCTAATTCGGATTGACCCCAACACCGGTGCGCTGATCTCGAGCGTTCCCATCATCGCCGGGACAGCGCCGCTCTTCATCGCCGATCTCG
This sequence comes from uncultured beta proteobacterium, assembly GCA_963726935.1. Lineage (GTDB taxonomy): Bacteria > Pseudomonadota > Gammaproteobacteria > Burkholderiales > Casimicrobiaceae > PALSA-1003. The sequence goes on along the minus strand of CAVSEH010000028.1, from coordinate 417,662 downwards.
CCCTTCATCCGACGACGGGGGTTCTTTATGGGACGGGCGGTCTGGCCCGCACCGAGACCGTCAGGGATACCGGATCCGGAGCGGTTTACACCATCGATACGACGACGGGTGCAGCTACGTTAATAGGTGATACCGCCATGTTTTTCGCAAGCATAGCCTTTGCACCTGACGGAACGTTGTACATGTCGGCGGCCCCTACCTTTGGCGATGACAACCGACCAGCCAACCCGGTCTGGCTAACGCTGGATCCGTCTAACGCCAGGATCCTGACCTTCGTTTCGACGGTTAATTTCTATCACTCGCTGGCGGTTCGACCGACGGACGGTGTGATCTTCGGTGGGACAGCCGATGAGCAGGGCGTGTACATGATCAATCCGTCGACGGGTGACGGCACCTTGATCGGCTTGACCGGCCAGAATCTTGTCGGCGATCTTGCTTTCCGCCCGGTGGCGGCACCGCCGGTCGGGCTCGATGTCAACCAGCACGGTCTCACCGGCTCGTGGTACGAGGCCGCCACCAGCGGCCAGGGAGTGGAAGTGGAGATCTTTCCCAACTTGTCGGGGTCGGGCACCGGCGCGGTGCAGGTCAGCTGGTTCACCTACGACTCCAGTGTCGTCGGCGGCGCCGAACGGCAGCGCTGGTACACGGCCGGCGGCAGCGTCGCGCCCGGCGCGACAAGCGCTGCGCTGACCATCTATCAGAACGTCGGCGGCAGCTTCAACGCCCCGCCGATCACCGCGGCACACGCGGTCGGCAGCGCGACGTTGAGTTTCACCGCGTGCAACCAGGGCCAGCTCGACTACGCGTTCAGCGACGGCACCGGCCGCAGCGGCAGCATTCCGCTGACGCGGCTGACGCAGAGCGTGACCTGCTCGACCACCAGCGCGCGCTCGGTCAATGCCGACTTTGCGTTCTCCGGCAACTGGTACGACCCGGCGACCTCGGGGCAGGGCATCACGGTAGAGATCAATCCGTTGTCGCCGATCGCGTTCTTCGCCTGGTACACCTACGTGCCCGGGGGCAACCCGGCCGACGCGGCGGGGCAGCGCTGGTACACCGGCCAGGCGAGCTACACGGTGGGCACGCGCACGGTGGCGGTGAAGCTCTACGAGACCACTGGCGGGCGCTTCGATGTGCCGACCGTGCCGCCGCCGAGCACGGTCGAGGTGGGCACGGCGACGCTGGCGTTCCAGAGTTGCACCGCGGCGACGCTGGCCTTCAACTTCAGCGGCGGCAGCAACGCGGGCGCCAACGGCACCATCGCCCTGAGTCGGGTCGGGCCGACCCCGCCTGGGTGCACGACGTGACGGCGCCTGCGTGCGCGCCGTCACTTCACCACGAGTGCCGGCTTGGCGCATGATCATGCCTTGGCCCCGTTGTCGGGACGGCCGGACAGGACCATTCCCAATCCGCTGACCGAACCGACGTCGGAACAGATCATCCGAGCGCCTATGAACGACGTCCATCCCGCGTCGACCATGCAGAACGTGTTCGCGATCCTCGCAGGCCGGGTTCGACGCGCGGTCGAGGCGATTCTTCGCGACGAGCCGCGAATCCTCAGTGGCGTGACCTGGCGTCATTTCGGCTACGTAGCGCTTATTGCTTTGGTGTTGAGCATACGGCACGCAACCTTCGACTTGCACAGAGGAGTGTTTCCAAGCGTCAACTCATTGTCCTTTACATGGTTGAATTCAACTTGTGGCTTCTTCATACTGCTTTTCGCGGTCGGGCTCACAAACCTCAAGCGTCCGCGTGTCCCGCAGCCAGTCACATTGGCGATTGCCGTGCTCGCGGGGTGCGTCCTGGCGGCGCTGTTGAACACGTGGCTATGGTCGCAACCCACCGTTCCCAGGCTGCGTGTCGTCCTGCTCGAATGGGGACTGGTTGCCACGGTATATTGGTTCATGGAGCGCACAGCGCTGCGCGCTGCGGACTTGCGCGAAGCTGAGCTCGACCAGCATCGACTCGAAGCGCAAATGCTCGAAGCGCGGTTGCAGGTCATGCAGGCGCAGGTCGAGCCGCATTTCCTGTTCAACACGCTGGCACACATTCAGCAGCTCTACCAAACCGATCCGGCGCGCGGCCGCTCGATGCTCGACAGCTTCTGCGGTTACTTGCGCGCCGCGTTGCCGCGAATGCGGAGCTGCCGCTCGACTCTTGGTCGGGAAGCGGAATTGGCGCGCTCATACCTCGACACACAACTGATCCGAATGGGTCGAAGGCTCAGGTTCGCAATAGCGATTCCGGATGACCTTCTTGGCGCGGCCTTTCCACCGATGATGCTGCTCTCGCTGGTGGAGAACGCGATCAAGCATGGGCTGAATCCGCTGCGCGAGGGCGGCAGCATCCGGGTCTTCGCGACGTCGGATGCCGGCACATTGCGCGTAGCTGTAGCAGACACTGGCGCCGGTCTCTCCACTGCGGAGCATGGCGATGGGAGCGGAGTTGGGCTGTCGAACATTCGCTCCCGTCTGGCTACTTTGTACGGTGCGAGCGGGCGGCTGACCCTGGCTCGAAATGATCCGCAGGGGTTCATTGCGAGAATTGAAGTGCCACTCGGCACTGATCGGATCGATGGCGCCGACGCCGAAAGCGTGCCGCTATCGCAACCCGCCGCGAATTCGCGCCCGCTGTCCGCGGCTGTGTGACTCATGCGTTCCCCGCTACTTCCAGTGCAGCTTGCGGATGACCCGGGCGACCATCGCTCGGCATACCGGCATCTACTAAAGGACCTGACTTGGCGTCGTGTCACCTACACATTCCTGGTTGCCGCGGGATTGGCCTTATGGACAGGTCCCGGAAGCTGGATGCTGGACAAGCGCGGATGGAGTCCGAAGCTCGAGATCATAGGAATCAGGGACTTCTTGGTGGACCAAGGATGGGGATGGGTGTTCGTCTTCATCGTCTATCTGCCCGTGTTCTTCTCGCAGATGCTGGCGCTCACGGTTGCGGACAAGCTACACATTCCCCGAGTTCCGCGCGTAGCCTTGCTAGTGATCGCGCTTCTGCTCGGAACAACGTTGGGCAGCGTAGTCGTTGTAATGCTGACGAACGATTTTTTTGGAGTCGTCGCTGGCCGCGGCCTGGCGTGGGGTGGCCTCATTGCGCTGGTCTATTTCAAGCGCCGCCGCGACGCCGAACTTGCCGCCGCGCTCCATGAGTCTCAACTGGCTCGGATGGAGCAGCAGAAGCAAGCGTTGGAATCGGACCTGCAGCTTATGCAGGCGCAGGTCGAGCCGCAGTTCCTGTTCAACACGCTGCGGCGGGTTGGGGATCTTTACGAGACTGATCCCCCATCGGCCGATCGGATGCTCGACAACTTGATCTTCTACCTGCGTGCCGTGCTACCCCAGATGCGGACAAGCTCCTCGACGCTTGGCCAGGAGGTTGAGTTCGCACAAGCGTACCTCAGTGTCGAACGCATACGCCTTCACGACCGGCTCGATTTCGCGTTCGATGTTCCCGAACGTCTGGCTTCCGCGACCTTTCCGCCGATGGTGCTGTTGCCGCTGATCGAAGCGCTTGCGGTGCATGCCCAGAGCGGGTCAGACTACGATGGAGCGCTGCGCGTCGAGGCTCGTGCCGACGCCGGAAAGCTCGAACTCACGCTGGCGCATACCGGCGACGCTCGCACCAGCGGCCGCCGAACTCGAACGCATCTGTAAGCCGGTTGACTGCACTTTATGGCGGCGACGGGAACCTCCAAGTCGAGCCGCTGAACCCGCGCGGCACCATGGCGACGCTGCGTGTCCCTTATGTCCCGAGCCTGACCCAAGCCCCCGGGCGATCATCGCCGAAGACGAGGAGGTCCTGCGCGAGCAGTTGCGCGAGCGACTCGCGGCGCTCTGGCCGGAGCTCGAGATCGTCGCCGAAGTCGAGGACGGTGTCGCTGCCCTGCGCGCGCTCGAAGCCGACACACCTGACGTTCTGTTCCTCGACATCCAGATGCCCGGCCTGTCCGGCCTGGAGGTCGCGCACCAGGCGAGCGGCCGTTGCCACGTCGTGTTCGTCACCGCCTACGACCAGTACGCGATCGCGGCCTTCGACGAGGGTGCGGTCGACTACGTGTTGAAGCCGTTCTCGCCGGCACGATTGGCCACGACGATTGCGCGGCTCAAGCAGCGGATGGGTGACGACGCCGGCCAAGCTGGAGGGCTTGCTTCAGAAGCTCTCCAGGACGTTGAACGCGGAGCGCGGACATCTGCGCTGGATCACCGCGTGGCTGGGCAACGACGTGCGGCTGATCACCGTCGAAGAGGTTGCGTATTTCCGCGCGGACAACAAGTACACGCTGGTTGCAACGCCCGATACCGAAACGCTCATCAGCAAATCGATCAAAGAACTCGTCGACGAGCTTGATCCTAGCTTGTTCTGGCAGATTCATCGCGGCACGCTCGTGAATGTCGGCGCGATCGCCGGCGTGCATCGCGACTTCAAGGGACGTCTGCGAGTGCGATTGAAGAACCGGACGGAAACGCTCGCCGTGAGCGAGCCTTATACGTACCGCTTCAAACACATGTGAAAGCGCGCAGGATGGTATCTTTGGATCGATGAACGCCCGCCGATGCCTCGCTGCCTCCGCCATCGTCCTCGCGATAGCGGTCGTCCTGGGAGCGTTCGGGGCACACGCACTGCGCAGCCGACTCGATCCCGCTGCGCTTGCGGTCTACCAGACCGCGGTCCAGTATCACTTCTGGCATGGCCTCGGACTGCTCGGGGTCGGCGTACTGATGCTGCACTGGCCAGACAATGAGCGACTCGGCTGGGTCGCCGGGTTACTGGTCGCGGGATTGCTCCTGTTCTGCGGCAGCCTCTACGTGCTCGCACTGACGGGCGCGACATGGCTCGGCCTGGTGACGCCCGTCGGAGGGCTCGCGTTCATTGCGGCCTGGCTGGTGCTGGCGTCGGTCGCCTGGCACGAGGCGTGAAAAACGGCCGCCGGTTTACACGGGCGGCCGTCGACGCAAGGCAGCGCAAGAGTCAGTACGGGTAAGGTGCCGCGTTATGCGGGGCGCCGTAGGGTGGGCCGTTGTAGGACACCGGCGGACGCTGATCAGGCACCAGGCTGACCGCCACGTGCACGTTGGGACCCGGGTCGTACGGCAGGCGCACGGTGACGTCGCGCCCGTTGTAGCGATAGGTGACGTTGTAGCCGCGGACCACGTCCTGCCAATTGTCGACGGTGCGGCAGCGCTGCACGACTTGCGAGTTCGTTCCCGCGTTGGCGTTGCCGCCGAAGACACCGCCGTTCGGGTCGACCTTGTCGCCGATCACCGCACCGGCCACGGCGCCGGCGCCGGTCGCGACCGCGTTGCCGCGACCGCTGCCGATCTGGTGGCCGATCACGCCGCCGGCAATGCCGCCGATGATGGCGCCCAGCGGCGAACCGCTGTTGCTCGGCGCTTGCGTGACCACCTGTTCGTTCCAGCACTCCTGGCGCGGCGTATTGACCTTCTCGAGGATGGGCGCTGTCGCGACCACCGGTGCGGTGTCGACGAAGTCGGCTGCGCCCGCGCCTTGTGCGACCAGCGCTGCGATCGTGGCGACGCCGGCCATTGCGATTCTATTGATCATGATGCTCGTGCTCCTGGCTTGCGGCCCATTGGCCATTGCTGTCGGACCATGCAACGTGGGCATGGTTCCCGCAGCAGCCAATCAGAGGATGTCATCCCGGCGAAGGCCGGGATCCAATGGATTGATCCCGATCAACAAATTGGGCCCCGGCCTCCGCCGGGGCGACGGGCGAAATCAAACAGGACCGTGAAGTCAGTCGACTTTTGCGCCCGACGCCTTGACCACCTTGGCCCATTTGTCGGTTTCGGCACGAATATGGGCGACGAATTGTTCCGGCGGCCCGCCCGCGACTTCGGCGCCCTGCGCCAGAAGTTGCTCCTTCCCTTCTGGGCTCTGTAACCATTTGTTCACTTCTGCATTCAGTTTCGCGACGATCGGTGCCGGCGTGCCAGCGGGTGCAAGAATCCCGAACCACGAACTCGCCTCGAAGCCCGGAACCCCGGACTCGGACACCGTCGGCACGTCCGGCAGCGCTGGCGCGCGCTTGAGGGAAGTCACCGCGACCGCGCGCAACTTGCCCGACTTTATGAGCGCCAGCGACGATGGCAGATTGTCGAACATGATCTGCACCTGGCCGCCCATCAGGTCGGTCAGCGCGGGCGAACTGCCCTTGTATGGGACGTGCGTCATGTCGACGCCGGTCATCGTCTTGAACAACTCACCGGACAGATGAATCGAGGTCCCGCTGCCCGACGACGCGAAATTGATCGCGCCCGGTTTGGATTTCGCGAGCTTGATCAAATCGGCCACCGAATTGACAGGGACCGAAGGATTGACGACGAGCACATTGGGCACGCCGGCGACCAGAACGACGGGCACGAAATCCTTGATGTGGTCATACGGCATTTTTGCGTAGAGGCTCGGATTGATCGCATGGGTGCCGACGGTGCCCATCAACAGCGTGTAGCCGTCGGGCGGCGCTTTGGCGACGAGGTCGGCACCGATGTTTCCGCCCGCCCCCGGGCGGTTGTCGACCACGACCGACTGCCCGAGCGTGTCGGTGAGTTTCTTGGCGACGTCGCGCGCCAATATGTCCGTCGTGCCGCCGGCCGGGAAGGGCACGACGAGACGGATCGAGTGATTCGGATATGCCTGCGCGAACGCGCCGGACGCGATGCATGCCGTCACCAGTGCGAGCGCCCAGCGGGGCCAGTTGTGTTTCATTGTTGCCTCCGTAGCGAATATGTCTGTTCTTTCGTCCTTCGACAGGCTCAGGACGAACGGTTAGTTCCCGTGGCGACATCCAGCAACGGACCGTTCGTGGGTGAGCTGTGTCGAGCCACGAACGCCGCTCAATCGACCTTCGCGCCCGAATCTTTGACGATCTTTGCGTATTTCGGAATTTCGCTCTTGATGAGTGCCTCGAATTGCTCCGGCGTGGTCGGGGCAGGTTCCGCGCCCTGCTGCGCGAAAAACGCCTTCATCTCCGGGGTGCTCAGGATGCGCGCGACCTCGGTATTCCACTTGGTGATGATTTCCTTGGGTGTGCCCGCCGGGGCCATGAACCCCCACCACGTATAGATGTCGAAGCCCGGCAGCCCGGTTTCGGAAAGGGTGGGAAGCTCCGGCACCAGAGACGAGCGCTTGGCGGTGGTGACGGCGACCGCCTTCAGTTTGCCCGCCCGCACCTGCTGCATCGAGTTCGCGAGGTTGTCGAACATGAGTTGCGTGTCGCCCGCGAGCAGCGCCTGCAGCGCCGGGGCGCCACCTTTGTACGGGATGTGCACCATGTCGACGTGCGCATCGGTCTTGAACAACTCGCCGGCGAGATGGCCGGCGCTGCCGTTGCTGCCGGAGCCGAAGGACAACTTGCCGGGATTCGCTTTGGCGTAGGCGATCAGCTCGGGCACGGTGCTGAAGGGTGCCGTGGGATTGATCACGAGCACGTTGGGCGTGATCGCGACCAGCGAGATGGGCGCGAAATCCTTGATGGGATCGTAGGGGAGCTTGCCGTACAGACTGATGTTGACCGCGTGCGTGGACAATGCGCCTTCGAGAATCGTGTAGCCATCCGGTGCGCTCTTGGCCACGAGATCCGCGCCGATATTGCCGCCGGCGCCGGGCCGATTGTCGATGACCACGGGCTGGCCCCAGGCATCCGTCAGCTTCTGCCCGATCGCGCGGGCGACGACGTCGAGAGACCCTCCGGGTGGAAAGGGCACGACGAGACGAATGGGCTTTGTAGGATACGCCTGACCTGCAGCGGTGAACGCGACGAGCAGCATCGCCGCGAACAGCGATGCCGATACAAAACGAACGACGGAAAACATGCGGCTCAAGACGCCTCCGGAATTAGGGACTTCATGACGAATAGCGACGTTGATTCTATCAGGACCGCCTGCGGCGATTTGCCGCGATGCAGCAGGCAGCGCATAATTATCGATTGCCTTTTTCGACCTTTCGCATGAGCAAAAAAGTCGTTGGTGTCCTCTCCGTGGTCCTGTTGTCGATCGCCGTAGGAGGCGGTTACTGGTTCGGCCAAAAGGGCACCGATAGCGCGATGGCGACCAAGTCCGCGGGCGGTGCCGCCGCGCCCGCCGGCGTGGCACCCGCGGGCGTATCGATCGAAGCGATCAAGGTCGCCAAGGCGTCGATGCCGCAGGGCATTACCGCGGTGGGCAGTCTGCGCTCCGACGAGTCGATCACGTTGCGGCCCGAAGTGGCCGGCCGCATCAGCGCCATTACGTTCCGCGAAGGCGAACGAGTGAGCAAAGGTGCACCGCTGGTGAAGCTCGACCCGTCGGTGACCGAGGCCGAGGCGCAGCAGGCGCGCGCGAACCTCACCTTGGCCAAGGCAAAGTACAACCGCGCGGTCGATCTGGAGAAGCAGGGCTTCATCTCCGGACAGGCCCGGGACGAGGCCGAAAACAATCTGAAGGTCAGCGAGGCCGTGCTCGCGGTGGCCGAGGCCAAGCTGTCCAAGCTGACCATCACCGCGCCGTTCTCGGGGATCATCGGCTTGCGCTCGGTCAGCGTCGGCGACTATGTCAAGGAAGGTACCGACATGGTCAACCTCGAATCGGTCGATACGTTGAAGGTCGACTTCCGCGTGCCCGAGATCTATCTCACCCAAGTGCGCGTGGGGCAAACGTTGCAAATGACGCTCGATGCGATGCCCGGCAAGAGCTACGAAGGCACGGTGTTCGCGATCAATCCTTTGATCGACGCTGCCGGTCGTTCCGTCGTCATTCGTGCGCAGGTGCGCAATCAGGGCACCGTGCTGCGCCCGGGCATGTTCGCAAGGGTGCGCCTCTTGACGCGCGAACTTCAGGACACGCTGGTCGTGCCCGAGCAGGCGATCGTGCCGCAAGGCGACGAGTGGTACGTGTATCGCGTCGTGGATGGCAAGGCGTTGCGGACCAAGGTCGACATCGGCCAGCGTCGCGACGGCAAGACCGAAATCGTGCGCGGTTTGCAGGATGGGGAGGTCGTCGTCACCGCCGGGCAGTTGAAGTTGCGCGACGGTGTGCCGGTGCAGACAGCCGTGGTGCCCTCGCCGCCGACGGCCGCGGCGGGGACGTCGCCCAAGGGCACGCCGGCGAAAACGGAAGCGACCGCGCCTCCGACGCCGAAGTCCTGACCCGTTTTCGTCGATGCTGCTGCCCGAGATTTGCGTCAAGCGCCCCGTCTTCGCGACGGTACTGTCCTTGATCATCCTGCTGGTCGGATTGATCTCGTACACGCGCCTGTCGGTGCGCGAGTATCCGCGCATCGACGAGCCCGTCGTAAGCGTGCAGACGACCTATCGCGGCGCGTCGGCCGAAGTCGTCGAATCGCAGGTCACCAAGATCCTCGAAGATTCGCTCGCGGGCATCGAGGGCGTGGAGGTGATGACGTCGCAGAGCCGTTCCGAGATCAGTCAGATCAACGTGCGGTTCACGCTCAAGCGCGACCCGGATTCCGCGGCCGCCGACGTGCGCGACAAGGTGGCGCGGGCGCGGGGCAAGCTGCCCGACACCATCGATGAGCCGATCATCGCCAAGGTCGAAGCCGATTCGAATCCGGTCATCTACATTGCTGTCGAAGCGGGCTCCCTCACGCCCCTGGAGGCGTCGGACTACGTCAAGCGCTACGTTCAGCCGCGACTGTCAGTCCTGCCGGGCGCCGCCGATGTGAGAATTTTCGGCGAGCGGCAGGTGTCGATGCGCATCAACATCGACCGCACGAGGCTCGCGGGTTACAAGCTGACGGTGCAGGACGTCGAGGATGCGATTCGCCGGCAGAACGCCGAAATACCGGCGGGCCGCATCGAGTCGACCGCGCGCGAATTCACCGTCGTCGCGGAAACCGATGTGCGGACACCCGAGCAATTCGCGAACATCATCGTGGCCAACGTCAACGGTTATCCGGTGCGGATCCGCGACATCGGCACGACTGCCGTGGGCGCCGTCGACGAGCGGACCGTGTCGCGCTACAACGGCAAGCCGTCGCTCAACGTCGGTGTGGTCAAGCAGGCCGTCGCCAATCCACTCGAGTTGTCCAAGGCGGTGCGCGCGGAGGTCGATCGCATGAACGCGTCGCTGCCGCCGGGCATGAGGCTGATCGTCTCGTACGACACATCAGTGTTCATCGAAAAATCGATCGGGTCGGTGTTCGAGACGATCGTCGAGGCCATCGTGCTGGTCGTGCTGGTCATTTTCTTCTTCCTGCGCAACCTGCGCGCCACGCTCATCCCGATCGTGACGATCCCCGTGTCGCTGATCGGCGCGTTCGGCCTGATGTACGCGTTCGGATTCACGATCAATACGCTGACGCTGCTCGCCATGGTGCTGGCGATCGGTCTGGTCGTGGATGACGCCATCGTGATGCTGGAAAACATCTTCCGGCACGTCGAGGAGGGCATGCCGCGCAAGGAGGCCGCGATCAAGGGCGCGCGCGAAATCGGCTTCGCGATCGTCGCGATGACGCTGACGCTGACCTCGGTATTCGCGCCGCTGGCGTTCGCCACGGGGCGCACCGGCCGGCTGTTCATCGAGTTCGCGCTGACACTCGCGGGCGCGGTACTGGTGTCGGGCTTCATCGCGCTGACGCTGACGCCGATGATGTGTTCACTTTCTGCTGCGCCACGAGAAAAAGCACTCCTGGTTGTTCAACACCATCGAAGGCTGGATCGAAGGCCTCACCCACGGCTATCGTCGCGCGCTGACGGCGGTGTTGCACGCACGCTGGCTGATCATCATGGTCTGGTTTGCCGTGGCCGCCTTGGGCGCGATGTTCTTCCTGCTGCTGAAGTCGGAACTCGCGCCGCTCGAAGACCGCGGTGTGATACTCGGGATCGTGTCGGGGCCGCAGGGTTCGACGCCGCAGTACACCGCCGACCAGATCAAGCCGATCGAAGGCTTCTATGCGCAGATTCCCGAGGCGGCGGCGTACATCGCGATCGCGGGCTTCCCGACGGTCGCGGACGGCGTCGCGGTGCTGCGCCTGAAGCCGTGGGAGGCGCGCACCAAGCGGCAGCAGCAAATCACGGAAGAATTGCGACCGAAGCTCGGGTCGATACCGGGCGCGCTCGCGTTCCCGGTCAATCCGCCTTCGCTCGGCCAGCCGTTCCGCTCGACGCCGGTCGAGTACGTCATCATGTCGCAGATCCCGTACCAGGAATTGCAGCGGGTCGTCGACCGCTTCCTCGACGAGGCGCGCAAGTACCCCGGCGTGCAGAATCTGCAGACCGACCTGCGGCTCAACACGCCCGAAGTACGCGTGACGATCAACCGCGACAAGTTGTCGGACATCGGCACCGCCGTCGATACGGTCGGCCGGACGCTCGAAACGATGCTCGGCGGCCGGCAGGTGACGCGCTTCAAGAAGGATGGTGAACAGTACGACGTCATCGTGCAGGTCGCTCCCCTGGATCGATCGTCGCCGGCCGACATCAGCGACAGCTATGTTCGGGCACGCGACGGGAGCATGGTCCAGCTATCCAACCTCGTCGACGTGCGCGAAGGCGTTTCCCCGCAGTCGCTCAATCACTTCAATCGACTGCGGGCGGTGAAGGTAACGGGAACGCTGGCACCTGGCTTCGCGGTCGGTGAAGCACTCGCCGCGATGGACGATGCGGCAAAACGCGCGCTGCCGCCTACTGCGCAGACCGACCTCGACGGCCAATCGCGGGAGTTTCGCAAGTCCGGTGGCGAGATCTACTTCACGTTCGTGTTGGCGCTGGCGTTCATCTATCTCGTGCTCTCGGCGCAGTTCGAAAGCTTCGGCAGTCCCTTCGTGATCATGCTGTCCGTTCCGCTGTCCATGACCGGCGCGCTGTTCGTGCTGTGGCTGGCCGGCGGCACGCTGAACATCTACAGCCAGGTCGGATTGGTGACGCTGGTCGGTCTGATCACCAAGCACGGCATCTTGATCGTCGAGTTCGCCAATCAGCTGCGCGCGAAGGGCGAAAGCATGGTCGAGGCCGTCACCGACGCCGCGACGCTCCGGCTGCGGCCGATCCTGATGACGACGGGCGCCATGGTGCTCGGCTCCGTGCCACTGGCACTCGCCACCGGCGCGGGCGCGGAATCGCGCACACAGATCGGCTGGGTGATCGTCGGCGGCATGAGTTTCGGCACGCTGCTTACGCTGTTCGTCGTGCCGACCGCGTACACGTTCCTCGCGGGCCGCCGGCGGGTCGTCGCCGAAGCGGCTGCTAGCGCCGCGTCCGCCCAAGCGCCATCCGCGCACAAGCCGCACCCGGGAACGGCCGACTGACGCCGCTGCCCCTTTTGCCATAGAATCGTCACCCAGCAAGCCCACAATCAAGAATTTGCCCCGGAGGGATGAAGCGATGAACCGTTCCAAAACGAATTTCCTGCGCGCCGCGTTCGCGAGTGTGATGCTGGCGGCTGCGGCGCAGGCGCATGCGGTCACCGAGATCCAGTGGTGGCACGCGATGACCGGCGCCAACAACGACCGCGTCAATGCGCTTGCCAAGCGCTTCAACGACAGCCAGAGTGACTACAAGGTCACCGCGGTCTACAAAGGCAGCTATCCCGAGGCGATGGCGGGAGCGATCGCGGCGTTCCGCGCGGGCAACGCACCGGCGCTGCTGCAGGTCTTCGAGGTCGGAACCGGCACGATGATGGCGGCCAAGGGCGCGATCAAGCCGGTCTACGAGGTGATGTCCGAAGCGGGGGAGAAGTTCGATCCGAAGGCCTACGTTCCCGCGGTTGCCGGCTACTACACCAATTCGAAGGGGCAGATGCTCTCGTTCCCCTTCAATAGCTCGACGACGGTCTTCTGGTACAACAAGGACGCGTTCGAAAAGGCAGGGCTCGATCCGAACCGCGCGCCGCAAACCTGGCCCGAAGTCGTCGCCGCGATGGCCAAGCTCAAGGCCTCGGGACACGCCTGTCCGTTCACGACCGGCTGGCAGACGTGGACACAACTGGAAAGCTTCTCGGCCTGGCACAACCAGCCGTTCCTCACCAAGGAGAACGGCTTCGCCGGCCCGGACGCCAAGCTCGTGTTCAACGGGCCGGTCCAGATTCGCCATATCGAGAACATGCAGGACTGGATCAAGAAGGGCTATTTCGTTTACGGCGGCCGCAAGAACGAACCGGAAGCGAAGTTCTTCAGCGGCGAGTGCGCGATGATGACCACGTCGTCTGCGGCTTACGGCACGATCAAGCAGAACGCGAAATTCAAGTTCGCCGAGTCCACGCTGCCGTACTACGCCGACGTCGCGGGCGCGCCGCAGAACACGATCATCGGCGGTGCGAGCCTGTGGGTCATGGCGGGCAAGAAAAAGGATGAGTACAAGGCCGTCGCCAAGTTCCTGACGTTCCTTTCGCAACCGGACGTCCAGGCGGAGTTCTCCCAGGCAACCGGGTACCTGCCGATCACGATGGCGGCGTATGAACTCACCAAGAAGTCCGGTTTCTACGAGAAGAATCCCGGCACCAACGTCGCCGTCGAGCAGATGATCGTCAAGACGACCAACAATTCGCGCGGCGTGCGCGCCGGCAATTTTCCGCAGATCCGCGACGTGATGGACGAGGAACTCGAGGCGGTCTGGGCGAGCAAGAAGACCGCCAAGCAGGGCCTCGACGACGCGGTCAAACGCGGCAACGAGATCATCGAACGCTTCAACAAGGCCAACGCCGGCTAGAACGAACCCCTCTCCCCGTGGGAGAGGGGCAGGGGTGAGGGACTTACAATGTGGTTCCCTCACCCGACGCACTCTCGTGCGTCGGCCTCTCCCACGGGAGAGGCGATCAATCGGAGCTTGGGCGAAGGGCCATCGATCCTCAGGCGTAGGATAGGCGCGAACTCCGAACACCATAGATGGAAAAACGCGCCCGCTTCGAATCACGCTGGCTTCCTTACGTGCTGGTCGCGCCGCAGATGGCGATCACGCTCGTCTTCTTTTTCCTGCCGGCGTCGCAGGCGATCTATCAGTCGCTGCTGGTGCAGGATGCATTCGGCATCAATACGCAATTCGTCTGGTTCGACAATTTCAAGGATCTGTTTCGCAACGACGAGTATCTGGCGTCGTTCAGGGTCACGGCGGTGTTCTCGTTCCTGGTCGCGTTGGTCGGGCTGTCGGTATCCCTCGTATTGGCAGTGCTGGCCGATCGCGTCATCCACAGCGCGACTGTCTACAAGACGCTGCTGATATGGCCCTACGCGGTCGCACCGGCCATCGCCGGGGTACTCTGGCTGTTCCTGTTCAATCCGACCCTCGGCGTGGTCGCGCACTGGTTGAAAGGCTTCGGCATTCCGTGGGATCCCTTGCTCAACGGCGATCACGCGCTGATCATGGTGATCATCGCTGCCGTATGGAAGCAGGTCAGCTACAACTTCCTCTTCTTCCTGGCCGGGTTACAGTCGATACCCAAATCGCTGATCGAGGCGGCCGCCATCGATGGTGCGGGTCCGGTCAGGCGTTTCGTGACCATCGTGTTCCCATTGCTGTCACCGACCACGTTCTTCCTGCTGGTCGTCAACATCGTGTACGCATTCTTCGACACCTTCGGCATCATCGATACGGCGACCGGCGGAGGGCCGGGTCAGGCGACGCAGATTCTCGTGTACAAGGTGTATGCCGACGGCTTCAAGGGACTCGACCTCGGCAGCTCGTACGCGCAATCGGTGGTCCTGATGCTCATCGTCATCACGCTCACCGTCGTGCAGTTCCGGTATGTCGAACGCAAGGTCCAATATTAGCCGCAGCCATGATCGAGAACCGGCCGCTGCTCACATTCGTCAGTCACGTGCTGCTCATCATCGGCGTGGCGATCGTCGCACTGCCGGTCTACATCACATTTGTCGCGTCCTCTCTGGCGGCGGACGAGGTCCTGCAATCGCCGATGACATTGCTGCCGGGATCGCATCTGATCGAGAACTATACGAAAGTGCTCGCGCAAGGCGCGTCGACCAACGTGACCACGGCGCCCGTCGGCCGGATGATGTTCAACAGCCTCGTGTCGGCGCTGGTCATCGCCGTCGGCAAGATTACGATTTCGTTGTTGTCGGCGTTCGCGATCGTGTACTTCCGTTTCCGGTTTCGGGGGCTCGCGTTCTGGATGATCTTCGTCACGCTCATGCTGCCTGTCGAGGTACGCATCCTGCCGACGTTCAAGGTGGTGTCCGACCTGCACATGCTGGACACCTACGCCGGGCTGACGATACCGCTCATCGCTTCCGCCACAGCGACCTTCCTCTTTCGCCAGTTCTTTCTCACGATTCCCGACGAGTTGGCGGAGGCCGCGCGCATCGACGGCGCCGGACCGATGCGCTTCTTCTGGGATGTCGTCGTGCCGCTGTCGCGCGCGAATATCGCAGCCCTGTTCCTGATCCTGTTCATCTTCGGCTGGAACCAGTACTTGTGGCCGCTGCTCGTGACCACCGACGAATCGATGTACACGACCGTGATCGGGATCAAGCGCATGATCGCCGGCGGCGAGGCGGCCACCGAATGGAACCTGGTCATGACCACGGCCATGCTCGCCATGCTGCCCCCGGCGCTCCTCGTCCTGTTGACGCAGAAGTGGTTCGTCAAGGGCCTGGTGGATACCGAGAAATGATGCCTTGTCATCCCGGCGAAGGCCGGGATCCAAGTTACGCGGTCGTAGTAGCGGATGACTCGCAAAATTGGGCCCCGGCCTGCGCCGGGGCGACGACGCTTGGAACGTCATCCCCGCGAAGGCGGGGATCCAAGTTGCAGTGGCGGCGACGACCGAAGATTGGGCCCCGGCCTGCGCCGGGGCGACGACGCTTGGAACGTCATCCCCGCGAAGGCGGGGATCCAAGTTGCAGTGGCGGCGACGACGGACGCATTAGGCCCCGGCCTACGCCGGGGCGACGACATGTTTTGCGGATAGGAACTGATGGCCAAAGTCCAGCTTCGCGGCATCACCAAGAGCTACGCCAACCTCGAGGTCATCCACGGCATCGACATCGACATTGCCGACGGCGAGTTCATCGTCATCGTCGGACCGTCGGGCTGCGGCAAGTCGACGCTGCTGCGCATGGTCGCGGGTCTCGAGGCGATCACCGGCGGCGAAGTGGTGATCGGTGACCGCGTGGTCAACAAGCTCGAACCGAAGGATCGCGATATTGCGATGGTGTTCCAGAACTACGCGCTCTACCCGCACATGACCGTGTTTCAGAACATGGCCTACGGCCTGAAAATTCGCGGGCTCTCGCGTACCGACATCGACGCGCAGGTGAAGCGCGCTGCGGAAATCCTCGAATTGGGACCGCTGCTCGAGCGCAAGCCCCGGCAACTCTCGGGCGGCCAGCGGCAGCGTGTGGCGATGGGTCGCGCGATCGTGCGGGAGCCCGCGGTGTTCCTATTCGACGAGCCGCTGTCGAATCTCGACGCGAAGCTGCGCGTGCAGATGCGCCTCGAGATTCAGAAGCTGCATCGCCGACTCGGGACGACCAGCCTCTACGTGACCCACGATCAGGTCGAGGCGATGACGCTGGCCCAGCGCATGATCGTCATGAATGCCGGTCGCGCCGAACAGATCGGCACACCGATGGAGGTGTACCAGAATCCGGCTTCCGTATTCGTCGCGGGCTTCATCGGCTCGCCCGCGATGAATTTCCTCGACGGCAAAGGCGAAGGCGCGGGCCGCATCGTGCTGGACGGTGGCGGCAGTGTCGTCATCCCGGGCAAGGTCGAGGCTGGCCGACGCGTGACGGTAGGCATTCGTCCGGAGCACCTCGCGCCGTGCAAGCCGAGCGAGGCCAACCTCGTTGGGAGTGTCGAAGTGGTGGAAGCGCTGGGTGCCGATACGCTGATTCACGTCACGATTGCCGGCCGCTCGATCATCGCGCGGCTGGCGCAGGGTGCGCACGCGGAGATCGGCGAGCCGATCGCACTTGCGGCAGTGCGCGACAAGGTTTACGTGTTCGATGCCGACACCGGCGCGCGGTTGGCAACGTGATCCCCTGGCCATACCCGCGCTATGTAGCGCATCGCGGCGCCGGCAAGCTCGCGCCGGAGAACACGCTTGCCGCCATGCGCGCCGGGTTCGCGCACGGGTATCGCATGGTCGAATTCGACGTCAAGCTTTCCGGCGACGGTGTACCTTTTTTGCTTCACGACGATACGCTCGAGCGCACCACCAACGGTGCCGGCCGTGCCGATGCCATGAACTGGACCGAACTCTCGAAACTGGATGCCGGGAGCTGGCACTCGCCGCAATACGCGGGGGAACCGTTGCCGACGCTCTCCGCGATCGCGCACTGGGCCATTGCCAACAACGTCGCGTGCAACGTCGAGATCAAGCCGATGCCGGGACGCGAGCGCGAGACCGGCGCGGCCGTCGCGCTCGATGCGAGCGAATTGTGGCGCGGCGCGGCCATCGCCCCTGTGTTGTCGTCGTTCTCCGAGGAATCGCTCGCCGCTGCGCGCGAGGCGGTGCCCGAATTGCAACGCGCCTGGCTGGTGGAAGAGCTACCGGACGATTGGCAGGCTCGCCTGGCGCGAATCGATTGCATCGCACTCGACGCGTGCTACAAGGTGCTCACTGCGGACATCGTCGACGCGGCACATCGTGCCGGGTACCGGGTGATGACGTGGACGGCGAACGACCCCGTCAAGGTAAATGCCCTTGCCGCCTGGGGCGTCGACAGCATCATCACCGACGCTATCGACCGCATCGCGCCGTAGCAGCTGAAAAGCCGCTGCGGGGGCGATCTGCTTTGTTGCTCGCCTGCTCGCAATCCTCACGTACGCCCAAGTACGCTCCGGTTGCTCGCAACCTCGCGCCGCGCATCTCGCCCTCCTCGCGACGCTTTTCAACAGCCGGTGAGACGAAGCAGCCTGGATCAGGCGGGGCGCGTCGCCAGTTGCGGGCGCTGAATCTGACGTTCGTCGATCGGCAGATTCAAGAGTCCCGCCAGCACGCCGAGTCCGATCGACAGGTACCAGACCAGGTCGTAACTGCCGGTACGGTCGAACATGAAGCCCCCGAGCCAGGCGCCGAGGAAGCTGCCGATCTGGTGGTTGAAGAACGTCACGCCGCTCAACATCGCCATGTACCTCACCCCGAAAACCTGCGCGACGATGCCATTGGTCGGTGGGACGGTCGACAACCACAGCAGGCCGAGGGCAATCGCAAACGCGTACACGCTCATCGGCGATAACGGCGCCCACACGAAGACGGCGATCACGATCGCGCGTGCGAAGTAGATGAACGAGAGGATGTAGCGCTTGGGGATTCTTCCGCCGAGCCATCCGGCCACATAGGTGCCGATGATATTGAACAGGCCGATCAGGGCCAGCGCGGTCACGCTGACGCTCGCGGAAAGACCCTTGTCCATCAGGTACGACGGCAGGTGCACGCCGATGAACACGACCTGGAAGCCGCAGACGAAAAAACCGAGCGTCAAGAGGATGTAGCCGCGATGTCCGAGCGCTTCGCTCAACGCCTGTCCGGCGGACTGCTTGAACGCGTGAAGCTGCGTGTCTCGCTTTTCGACCATGGCGGCGGCCAGCGGCGCCATGAGCATGCCGAGTGCCGCGAGTGTGAGCAGTGCGCCGTACCAGCCGACGTGCGAGAGCAGTGTCTGCGTCAGCGGAAGCACCGCGAATTGCCCGAACGAACCTGCCGCCGCCGATATGCCGAGTACCATGCTGCGCTTTTCCGGCGGATAGGCACGCCCCAGCACACCGGCGATGATGCTGAATGTCACCCCTGAAAGACCGATCCCGATAAGCACACCCGCCGTCAGGACAAACGTGACCGGTGCACCCGGATGTGCCATGAGCACGAGACCGAGCACATACAACAGCGCGCCACCGAGCACGACGCGGCCCGACCCGTATTTGTCGGCGAGCATGCCGGCGAACGGCTGCGTCGCGCCCCACACCAGATTCTGCACGGCGATGGCAAGGGCGAAGGTCTCGCGGCCCCAATGCAGGTCCGCGCTCATCGGCTGCAGGAATAGGCCGAAACCATGGCGGATGCCCATCGACAGCGTGACGATCAGGCCGGAGCAGATCAGGACGACGGTTGGCGTGCGCCAATCGGCGCGGGTTGATTGTGGGGCCACGGTTTCTCCTCGTTCGGAGCCGGTCATGGGCGGGTCAATCAGCGCCACGACCCGGATGCAGGGTTTCGATGGTCCGGAGCGTCTCGACAAACGATTCCAGTTTCGCTTTGCCGATTTTTCCGGCGACCTGCGCTTGTGCGTTTTTCCAGTGCGGAAGCGCAGCGCGGATGGCTTGTTCGCCCGCACGAGTCAGCGAGACCTGGCGCGTGCGAGCGTCACTGCCTGCGGCAATCGCGACCAGTCCGCGCTCCTGCAATGGCTCCAGGTTGCGCGATAAGGCGGTGCGGTCCAGCAGCAGCGCGTCGGCGAGGTCCGACATGGGTGACGTCCCCTTTTGCTTGAGCGTTCGCAGGAGCGAGAATTGCGTCACCCGCAGGCCGGACGGGATCATGAGATCGTCGTAGAGCTGCGTGAGCGCCCGCGCGGCGCGACGCAGGCGCCCGCAAGTGCAGGCGGGGGCGCCGGAGGTGTCGGTGGAACCGGTTGGCATTGCCTGGGATCCAAAAGCGGGCATATGCACGCAATTGGGAGTATATGCACGGTTTCGCGAAAACGCAAACACGCTACGTCGCCCCGGCGCAGGCCGGGGCCTAATTGCTGTAACGTCGTTGCAGCCATCGGAACTTGGATCCCGGCCTTCGCCGGGATGACGACTAGTCGGCCTTCGCCGGGATGACGCATGGGTACGTCGCCCCGGCGCAGGCCGGGGCCCAATTTGTATGTCCTGAGTCGCGCCCTTCGCAACTTGGATCCCGGCCTTCGCCGGGATGACGACTAGTCGGCCTTCGCCAGGCTGACGACTAGTTACTGCGCCCAGTCCTTGGATCGGGCGACCGCTTTGTTCCAGCGCGCCCTCAGCGACTGGGCCTGGTCGCGCGACATCGCGGGGTCGAACCGGCGATCGATCTTCCAGTTGGCGGCGACCTCGGCGTCGTCGCGCCAGAAGCCCACGGCCAGCCCGGCCAGGTAGGCCGCGCCCAATGCGGTGGTCTCAAGAACCGTGGGGCGCACTACCGGCACGCCGAGCACGTCCGCCTGGAACTGGAGCAGCAGGTTGTTGGCGGCGGCGCCGCCATCGACGCGCAGCTCAGCCAACTTGATGGCGGCATCGGCTTCCATCGCCGACAGCACGTCGGCGTTTTGGTACGCGATGGATTCGAGCGCGGCACGGGCGAGGTGAGCCCCGGTGGTGCCACGCGTCAGGCCGAATATCGCGCCGCGCGCATACGCGTCCCAATGCGGCGCGCCGAGTCCGGCGAACGCCGGGACCATGAATACGCCCCCATTGTCGGGCACGCTTGCCGCCAAAGCCTCGACGTCTTGCGAGGTACGCACCAACTGCAAGCCATCGCGCAACCATTGCACGACCGCACCGGCGATGAACACGCTGCCTTCGAGCGCGTACGACGTGACGCCGTCGCGTGTCCACGCGACCGTGGAGAGCAGGTTGTTGCGGGAGAGCACGGCAGTGCGGCCCGTATTCAGCAGCAGAAAACAGCCGGTGCCATAGGTGTTCTTCGCGAGACCGGGGGACAGGCACGCCTGGCCGAACAGGGCCGCCTGCTGGTCGCCGGCAATGCCGGCGATCGGCACGGTCGCACCGCGCAGCACGGCGTGCGCGCAAGTGCCCGAGGACGCAACCACGGTCGGGAGTACCGAAGGAGGGATGTCGAGCAGCGCGAGCAACTCGTCGTCCCAGGCCCCGCGATGTATGTCGAACAGCATCGTGCGGCTCGCGTTCGATGCGTCGGTGACGTGACTCGCGCTAGCGGACAGGTTCCACACGAGCCACGCGTCGATGGTGCCGAACGCGAGCTCGCCGCGACGCGCACGTTCACGCGCACCGGGCACGTGATCGAGCAGCCACTTCAACTTGGTCCCTGAAAAATAGGCATCGACGACGAGCCCGGTCTTGCGTCGAATCAGTTGCTCATGGCCTGCGCTTCGCAATGCATCGCAGGTGTCGGCGGTACGACGATCCTGCCACACGATCGCGTTGGCGATCGGCCTGCCAGTCGCGCGGTCCCATAGGACAGTTGTCTCGCGTTGATTGGTGATCCCGATCGCCACCAGATCCGCGGTGTCGATGCCCGCCTTGGCAATGGCCTCGGCGATAACGCCCGACTGCGTCGCCCAGATTTCCGTCGGATCGTGCTCCACCCACCCTGGCTGTGGATAGTGCTGCGTGAATTCCCGTTGCGCGACCGCGCGCATCGCGCCCGCGTGATCGAACACGATCGCGCGGGAGCTGGTCGTGCCCTGGTCCAGGGCAAGCACGAACGACATGGTGTCGGCCTCGTTGTCTGTTGTGCCGGCGCCGCGTAGAATGCGCAGGCGGGTGGCACCATCGATATTGTAGCCACGATTGTAGCCACGGTTCTGGTCACCTCATACGGGGTGACGCGGGTCGCACCCTCGTCGATTTACCGGGCTTCCACACAGCTACGTCAACCTCACGATGCCGCTCAACCCCAGTCTGGCTGATCGCACGCGCCTGCATGCGCGTCATACGCGCTACGAGTGCTTTCGCCGGCCCGACGGTCTGTTCGACATCGAGGGCCATCTGACCGACGTCAAGGACCACGACTACGAGTTGCTCACGGGCATGCGCGCCGCAGGAGTGCCTGTGCACGACATCTGGGCGCGGCTCGTCATTGCGCACGACGGCACGATCCGGGACATCGAGGTCACGTTCGACGACATGCCCTATCCGGACGCATGCGACCGCATCAGTGCTGCTTACGGCAAACTCGTCGGCTCGAGCCTGCTGCACGGCTTCCGCAAGGCGCTCTACGATGCGATGGGCGGCGTGCAGGGGTGCAGTCACGTCACCGAGATGCTTTCGCATGCACCCACCGCGGCCATCCAGATGTTTGCGGGACTGCGTCGCGAAATCGAGGCGGACGGCGCCAAACCATTCCAGCTCGATCGCTGCCATGCGTTGGAAACGACGACCGAGAATGTGCGCCGTTACTATCCGCAGTGGTATCGAGGGGCAGCATGAGTGCGAATGTGCTTGCGCTCTACTTCGTCGCCCCGGCGCAGGCCGGGGCCCAATTTCTTCGATGCACTTGGATCCCGGCCTTCGCCGGGATGACAGCCGACTGTTGCTATGTCGTCGCCCCGGCGCAGGCCGGGGCCCAATTTCTTTTTCGATGCACTTGGATCCCGGCCTTCGTCGGGATGACAGCCGACTCCCATAGGGATCCATCGTGAAAATCCACGAGTATCAGGGCAAGGAAATCTTTCGTCGCTACGGCATGCCGACGCCGCGTGGCATCCCCGCGTTCTCGGTCGACGAAGCCGTCAGAGCGGCCGAGACGCTGGGCGGCAAAGTTTGGGTGGTGAAAGCGCAGATCCATGCCGGTGGTCGTGGCAAGGGTGGCGGGGTGAAGGTCGCGAAATCGATCGCCGAGGTGCGCGATCTCGCCAGCAAGATCCTTGGCATGCAGCTCGTCACTCATCAGACCGGTCCGCACGGCCAGAAGGTGCGTCGTCTGCTGATTGAAGAGGGCGCCGACATCAAGAAGGAGCTCTACGTCGGCATGGTGGTCGACCGCGCGACGCAGCGTGTGGCACTCATGGCCAGCTCCGAGGGCGGCATGGACATCGAGGAAGTCGCGGCGCATACGCCGGAGAAGATCCACAAGGTATTCATCGATCCCGCCAAGGGGCTTACCGATGGCGAGGCCGATGACGTTGCCCGTAAGATCGGCATCCCGGACGCAGGCGTGCCGCAGGCGCGCACGATCCTGCAAGGGCTGTATCGGGCCTTCGACGAAACCGACGCGTCGCTTGCGGAAATCAATCCGCTCATCGTCACGGGCGACGGCAAGGTCGTCGTGCTCGACGCGAAGCTGAACTTCGACTCGAACGGGCTCTTCCGTCATCCCGACATCGTCGAGATGCGCGACTTCGATGAAGAAGATCCGGCCGAAATCCAGGCATCGAAATTCGATCTCTCGTACATCTCGCTCGACGGCAACATCGGCTGCCTCGTCAACGGCGCCGGGCTGGCGATGGCGACGATGGACGTGATCAAGCTCTATGGTGGCGAACCCGCGAACTTCCTCGACGTCGGCGGCGGAGCGACCGCCGAAAAGGTGACCGAGGCGTTCAAGATCATGCTGAGCAATCCGGGACTGAAGGCGATCCTGGTCAATATTTTCGGCGGCATCATGAAGTGCGACACCATCGCCACCGGCATCATCGCGGCGGCACGGGAAGTGCACCTGAAGGTACCGCTGGTCGTACGCATGAAGGGAACCAACGAGGAGCTAGGCAGGAAGATCCTCGCCGATTCGGGGTTGCCCATCATCAGCGCCAACAACATGGCCGAGGCCGCCGAGAAAGTCGTCGCGGCAACGAAGAAATCGAATTGACGTCGCCCCGGCGTAGGCCGGGGCCCAATTGCTGTGAACGGGGCTCGAGGTTTCGTTTACATTCTTGCAAGCAAGATTTATGGAACGCTTTACGTTGGCGTAACCAGTAACCTTGGAAAGAGAGTGTGGGAGCACAAGCAGCATGTTGTTCCCGGATTTACTAAAGAGCATGGAGTTACGACGCTGGTCTGGTACGAATGCCACGATTCGATCGTAAGCGCGATAACCCGTGAGAAGCAGATAAAGGAATGGCGCCGCGATTGGAAGATCAATCTGATCCAGGCTATGAATCCTGAGTGGCGGGATTTGTATGACGATATTGCGGTGTAGTGGACTTGGACCCCGGCCTGCGCCGGGGCGACGACAGTCTTGTCATCGTGGCGCAAGCCGGAATCCAGGTGTCACCACAAGAAAATTGGGCCCCGGCCTGCGCCGGGGCGACAGAACCTGATATAAACAGAGCAAACGATGAGCATTCTGGTCAACAAGAACACCAAGGTCATTACCCAGGGGATCACGGGTAAGACCGGGCAGTTCCATACGCGGATGTGCCGCGACTACGCGAACGGCAAGAACTGTTTCGTCGCCGGGGTCAACCCGAAGAAGCCCGGCGAGGATTTCGAAGGGATACCCATCTACGCCACGGTACGCGAGGCGAAAGAGGCGACGGGTGCGACCGTCAGCGTGATCTACGTGCCGCCGCCGTTCGCGGCGGCTGCCATCGACGAAGCAGTCGAGGCCGGTCTCGATCTGGTGATCTGCATCACGGAAGGCATTCCCGTGCGTGACATGATTCGAACGCGATACAAGATGCAAGGTAAAAAGACACGCCTGCTCGGCCCCAATTGCCCGGGCACGATCACACCGGACGAGATCAAGATCGGCATCATGCCTGGCCACATTCATCGCAAAGGGCGCATCGGCGTCGTTTCGCGTTCCGGCACGCTGACGTACGAAGCCGTCGCACAGCTTACCGAGATCGGACTCGGGCAATCGTCGGCCGTGGGCATCGGCGGCGATCCCGTCAATGGACTCAAGCACATCGACATCCTCAAACTCTTCAACGACGACCCGGACACCGACGCGGTGGTGATGATCGGTGAAATCGGCGGTACGGACGAAGAGACCGCGGCGGAATGGGCCAAGGGCAACATGAAAAAGCCAGTGGTCGGATTCATCGCCGGCGTCACCGCGCCTCCCGGCAAACGCATGGGTCACGCTGGTGCGATCATCTCCGGCGGCAAAGGCACGGCGCAGGAAAAGCTGGCGGTCATGGAAGCGTGCGGCATCAAGGTCACGCGCAATCCCGCGGAGATGGGAAAGCTCCTGCAGTCAGTGCTGTAGCCTGACGCGGCAGTGAACGGGGGAAGTAATGACTGAGTGGGGCCAGCCGCAGTTCTGGGTTGCGGTATTCCAGATCATCGTCGTCAATATCCTGCTTTCGGGCGACAACGCGGTTGTCATTGCGCTCGCCTGTCGCAATCTATCGAAGCGACAGCGGCGGCAGGGCATCTTCTGGGGCGTGCTCGGTGCGATCGGCCTGCGCGTCGTACTCACTTTCTTCGCAATGAGCCTCTTGACCAACCCCTACCTGAAGCTGGTAGGCGGTGCCTTGCTCATCTGGATCGGCATCAAGCTCATCGCGGAAGACGACGGCGGAGAACACAAGGTCAAGGCCAGCGACCGGCTCCTGGCCGCGGTATGGACGATCATCGTTGCCGATCTCGTGATGAGCCTCGACAACGTGATGGCGGTGGCGGCCGCCGCCAAGGGGAGCATGCCGCTGATCGTATTCGGCCTGGTCGTCAGCATCCCCATCGTGATCGTCGGCAGTCAGGTCATCATGAAGCTGATCCAGAAATTCCCCATACTGGTCCTTGCCGGTGGCGGGTTGCTCGGGTACATCGCCGGCGAAATGGCGGTCGAGGACCCGGCAATCGCCCCATGGATCGCGCTGAATGCGCACAAGTATGTCTGGATGGCACCGATCGCCGGCTTCATCATCGTGGTGTCCGTGGGGCATTTCCTCAGTCGAAGACACGATGCGAAAGAAGCGTGATCCGATGGAACATTCGATGTCTCGCCACGCTCGCATCGGTGCGCGCCACAGCGTAGACTTGCGCCGGATGAACCCGCCCGCTGCTATTGCACAGCCCTGCACTCGCGGAAGGAGTCGCGCGCAGTGAGCGACCGTCCTTCCCTCGACGTCGCGAGCCTTTCCCACCCGGGAATGGTGCGCACGCACAACGAAGATTCGGTATTCGTCGATGGCGAGGCGGGCCTTGCCGTGCTCGCGGACGGCATGGGTGGATACAGCGCGGGTGAAGTCGCGAGCGGCATTGCCGTCAACGTGATCACCAAGGGCATGCTCCAGGAACTGAACTCGGGGCGCGAACTCTCGAAGGTCGACATCGGCAGCGGCCTCACGCATGCGGCGCTCCTGCTCCAGCAGCAGATCGCGCTGGCAAACAAGGGCATCTACGAAGCCGCCCAGGCGCGACCCGAATGCGCGGGCATGGGCACGACGCTGGTGGCCACGGTGTTCGTTCAGAACCGCGTGAGCATCGGCCACATCGGTGATTCGCGTTGCTATCGCCTGCGCGTCGATCGGTTCGAACAGCTGACGCACGATCATTCGCTCCTGCAGGAGCAGATCGACAGCGGCGTGCTCACGCAGGAGCAGGCGAGGTACTCGCTGAACAAGAATCTCGTGACTCGTGCGCTGGGCATCGAGGCGGTGGTGCCGCCGGATATCTCGGAGTATCGGGTCGAGGCCGAAGACATCTACGTGCTGTGCTCCGATGGACTGACCGACATGGTCGAGCCCGCGGCCGTGCAGGAAATCATTGCGGCCAAACGCAGCGATCTCGCCGAGGCCGCGGCGGAGTTGATCGATGTGGCCAACCAGAATGGCGGTCGCGACAACATTTCGGTCGTGCTTATTCGCGTGCCACCGGAGTTCTTGCCTACCGGGGGTTGGCTCCAGCGCTGGATGAGCAAGAAACCTGCATAGCGGTGGGACGTGAGCAAACTCGTCCTCTTCGTCGCGGATGGCACCACCCTTGACGTGCCGCTCAAGCGCGAGCGGATGACCATCGGCCGTCGTGCCGACAACGACATCTGCCTGCCGAACCTGGCGGTCAGCGGCGAGCATGCCGCGATCGTCACCATACAGGCGGACTCTTTTCTGGAAGACCTGGGCAGCACCAACGGGACGCTGGTCAACGGCGCGCCGATTTCCAAGTATCTCCTGCGCGACGGCGACCAGATCGATGTTGGCCGGCACATGCTCGTCTACTGCCTCGACGAGGACGCGGTACTGACGGCGGATATCGTCCGCGGCTCTGCGAGAAGCGCGGCGGGCGACCTGGGTGAGCGGGTCGAAGCGGCCAAGCCCTTTCTCAGGCAACCGCGCGAGGCGAGTGGCGGCGCCATGCGGCGCGAACGAGCCGCCGCCAACGCCGCCGCCAGGCGCGCCCTTGCGCCGGTGCCCGCACTGGAAAGGACTCAGGCTAATGCGGTCCAGAAAGTGACGCGGCCTCCGCCCAGTACCGCCTCGTTGAAGGTCCTGTCGGGGCCGGGCGCCGGTCATGCCATTCCGATCACCAAGGTCCGAACCACGTTGGGGCGGGCGGGGGTGCAGGTCGCCATGCTCATTCACACGGGCGACACCTTTGCGCTGAGCGTGGTCGAGGGGGACCGACTACCGACGGTCAACGGCGCGGCGATGACGGCCAGCGAAGCCGTGCTCGCCGCTGGCGACGTCATCGAGATCATGGGAGCCAAGTTGGAGTTCGTCCCGGCGCCAAAGGGTGACCCGACCTGACTATGCCAATGGCATGGTGGTTGCTTCGGCTTGTGTGCAACGGTGGTTTCGACAGGTGGCGAGTCGGCCCGGCGGCCGGCGCCTGTAGGGCACATAAGCCAGCTTTGGCTTGTAAATCCTATGCTTAGCGATCGATCGCGCCTCGGATAGTCGACGGCGCGATCGGGTCACCAAGTGACGCTGAACGTCATGTTTCCGGACGCTCTGCGGCAGGCTCCACTCCCGGTGTGTCCCGACTGGCGTCTGCGGATTCCGCAGTTCACGACGGAACAGTGCTGGTTACCCTGAAATGGGCTTGCAGACAGGGCAGCAGCGTCCGTGGCTGAGTTTGTTCCTGGCGTCGGCGTCGATTGGCACATCAATTGCTGAATACCCCTCGGCATCCCCAGATGCGAAGGGTTTGGGAGTCCTTACTAACAGATGGAGACGGCAATGAAACGTGTACAACAGGGTTTTACCTTGATCGAACTGATGATCGTGGTTGCGATCGTCGGTATCCTGGCAGCGATTGCGTTGCCGGCTTACCAGGACTACATCGTACGTTCGAAGGTGTCGGAAGCTGCCGCGACGGCTGCGGCATGTAAGACTTCGGTCGCTGAATATCTGGCGTCGAAGAATGCGATGCCCGCTGACATGACGGCCGCGGGTTGCAGCACGACCGCCTCGCAGTACGTGTCGGCAATCGACTGTCCGCCGGCGGAACGATCAACGTCACGGTCCAAAACGTCGGCGGCAATCCGATCGCGGATGCAAGCACAATACGTTGGTCCAGTCGTGCGATCCGCGTGGCCCGTCACGGCAGTACCTGCCGGCGATCTGCCGTCCGTAACAGATATTGTCTACGAACGTCGCAGGTCGCGCTCACCGCCAGAGGGTACGCTGCGGCCGGCGATTCTGCGCGCAATGCCGGTAATCCGTCAGAGTTTCTGAGGCGGAATGACAGCGCAGCAAGCAACGGGCGACGATGGCGTCGGCCTCTATTATGTTCTGTGCATCAAGCTCTGCCTCGGGCAAGGCACGAATTGCGGCGCTAGCCACGTCTAACAGGCTTGGGCCCGTGCAGTATGACCTGCCACATCTGGCGAAAAGCCGTCTCCATCTGACGCGTAAAGGATTCCTGCATTCCAATTGCGGACGAGAGCATCCGGGAACGCAGCTCACGGCGAGTCTGTCGCAGGCGATCGATATCTCGCGCCAGGTATTCGGCGATTCGCACGTA
This sequence comes from uncultured beta proteobacterium, assembly GCA_963726935.1. Lineage (GTDB taxonomy): Bacteria > Pseudomonadota > Gammaproteobacteria > Burkholderiales > Casimicrobiaceae > PALSA-1003. The sequence continues at coordinate 389,164 of CAVSEH010000028.1, read as the reverse complement.
GTCCGCTGGGTCCTGGCCAATCAGGTCGCTTAGCCCGACTTCGGTCAGCGGGCCGACGGCATTCCGTGAAAATGCGCTCTGCCCAGCGAGTGTCACCACGGGCGCACCCATCCAGAGCGAGTGCATGGTCGTCGTGCCACCACCATAAGGGAAGGGATCGAGCGTTACATCGATCTGACTGAACAGTGCGAGGAATCCTTCCAGAGTCGTCATTGGAAGCACAGTCACTCGGTGCGGATCGATGCCATGCGTGGCGAACTGGGCAGCGACATCTGTGGCATAGGCAGCATTGTGGGCGCCGCGTGCGATCACAATCAACCGAGCGTCGGCCACGCGACGCAGCAGTTCGCACCAGGAATCGATAACTGACGAAGTGACCTTCGACCACTGGTTGACCGAGCCGAAAGTGACATATCCGTTGCGATCCGCGGGCAGCGTGCTGACTTCCGTCGTGGCGCCGCGAGGTGAAAAGCAGGCGGCGTTCGGGACCCTGTACAGCGTTTCGGTGTGGTAGCGCTCCGTTTGCCCCGGTGGGTCCAAATAGGCATCAGTAATGCGATAGTCTATCGACGTGAGGCCGGTTGTCCCAAGATAGCCAAGCCATGTGGCCTGGACCGGAGCCGGTTTGCGCGCAAACGTCAGCAAGCGGTTCATTTCGGTGTGACCCGACAGATCAACCAGGATGTCGATGCGTTCGCGGCGGATCGTTTCGGCAAGCGCATCATCGTCGAGGTCACCAACGCGACGCCAGGTATGCCCAAAATTCTTAAGACGCCGGCTGACTGCATCGTCCGCATATCGCGACACGTCGAAACAAACGACCTCGACCAGATGCGAGTCATGGTGCGCGAGCAGTGGCTCGACAAAAAATGAGATAGCGTGGTCGCGAAGGTCGCCGGATACATAGCCAACTCGCAGAATCCGCTCCGGATCACGACTGTTCGCATGTGGCAGCCGGTGTTCGCTCAGGGCGGTTTCGTGAGCTGCTCCCCAGCGCCTATGCTCCTCGAACAACTCGTCCGGAGCCAGCAGGTTTGCATAGTTGAGAACGAACAAGCGATTGCTTTGCAGGCGAGTGGAGTGCGGGGTGCGCTGGAGCGCCCGCTCAAAACGCGCGACGCCAGCCGATATCTGTCCCAGCAGGCAGTATTGATCGCCAATCATCGAATCGATATCGGGAATCTCCGGATCCAGCTCGGCGGCACGCAGGTAGGTCGCCAATGCCAGCTTGTGGTCATGCGCGGCCATGGCGATTGATCCGAGCCGCAGCAACAGCCCGATCTGGGTCGGATCAATGCGGAGTCCGACGGTACAGTGCTCGTGTGCGAGAGGGAGGTTTCCCGCCGTTTCGTGGCAAGTGGCGAGCCAGTACTGGGCATAGGTGTTGCTTGGCGAGATTTGCGAAACCTGGCTGTAATGCCGCAACGCGACGACGAGGTCGCCGCGCAATCGCGCATCGTCAGCGTCCGCCAGGAGTGCTCTGATGGTGGTCGCATCAGATGATGAAACGTCTGGCACGAGTGGGTTCTCTCCAGGTGCAGACCGACAAGTCTCGGTTATCTGCATGGTAAAATTATCGATGATTTCGGGAGCGGCGTGAAGGAGTTGCTTGAGACAGGCTTATTCTTGCGACATCGGTGATGGTGTCGGCCGACTAGAGGACAACAGATGCTGAATTTTCGTGATACGAAGGAATTGAAAGAGTTTGCGGTGGGACTCGCGGAAGATCTCGGCAGACGGTTCCCCCCAAGTTCTGAGGCAAGGACCGATCCTGGTGCAAAACAGCAGATCAAGTCAATCATAGAAAGTTTGGCTGAGCGCGCAGTGCGTTTTCATGAGCAAAGCAAGCTAGGCGTGTACAAGAAGGCAAAACTGGGAAATGTCTTTCGCTGGAAGCTGAAGGAATTGGGATATAGCGACGCGTTTGTAGAAATGGCTACCAGAGAAGTGATAATGCGACTTGCCGCCAAATGATTTCACGTCTCGTCCCTCCGTGGACTCAGTGAAGGGTAACAACTTGGGGCGGGCGCGCCTAGAGAGGGTCGGTGACGCGGCGAATTCCGAGCAGGACGCGCTGCGCCTGATCGAGGAAGGCAATGTCATTGAGGACGCGGGCCAACTCGAGGACGCGCTGCGGTGTTACGACGCCGCCATTCGGATGGCGCCGGATCTCGTGCGCGCGCACATGAATCGGGGCAATGTTTTGCTGGCGTCCGGCAACATCGAAGGAGCGCTGCAGGCCTATGCGACGGCGATTGCCAAGGATCGCGGGTACGCGCTGGCCCATTACAACATGGGCATGACCTATGCCCGGGCGGGACGGCACGGCGAAGCGCGCGCCGCGTTCGAATCGGCGCTTGCGCTGAAACCGGATTTCGCCGATGCGGAAGTGGCGCTTGGATACTCGCTGGAGGAACTCGGCCAGCTCGACGCCGCAGCGGCATGCTACCGGCGCGCCCTCGCCATCAATCCGAATTATGCGGAAGTGCACAGCAATCTGGGCAATGTCCTGAGGTCGCTCGGGCAGCTCGAAGCCGCGCTAGCGAGCTACATAAATTAAATCACCCTTATTATCAACTAAATTATTTTTTTTATATATACCTTTTTTCTATATAATAACATATATTATCTTATCAACATTTTTTACAATTTTAAACTTTTTTTAATTTACATTAAGCCGCATCCAATCTGCGTGCCAGTAGCACGTATTGACCTGCGTTGCATCCGTGATATTTTATATATTCATTATATATTTATTAATATACAAATCCATAACAATATTTATATAATTATTTATAAAAATTAATTATTCGTCTGATCAGGAAGCATGTCATCGAGACGAGGGCAGGCTCGAGGAGGCGCTGCGGTGTTACGACGCCGCCATTCGAATGGCGCCGGATCTCGTACGCGCGCACATGAATCGCGGCAATGTTCTGCTGGCGTCCGGCAACATCGAAGGAGCGTTGCAGGCCTATGCTACTGCGATTGCGAAGGATCGCGGGTACGCGCTGGCCCATTACAACATGGGCATGACCTATGCCCGGGCGGGACGGCACGGAGAAGCGCGCGCCGCGTTCGAATCGGCGCTTGCGCTGAAACCGGATTTCGCCGATGCAGAAGTGGCGCTTGGATACTCGCTGGAGGAACTCGGCCAGCTCGACGCCGCAGCGGCATGCTACCGGCGCGCCCTCGACATCAATCCGAACTATGCGGAAGTGCACAGCAATCTGGGCAATGTCCTGAGGTCGCTCGGGCAGCTCGAAGCCGCGCTAGCGAGCTATCGCCATGCGATCAGGATCAAGCCGGATTACGTCGAGGCCTACAATAATCTCGGTAACGCGCTGCAGGACCTTGGACAAATGGATGCCGCGGTGGAGTGCTATCGTCAGGCACTGACATCAAAGTTGGATTTTGCAAATGCGCACACTAGCCTCCTGTTCAGCCTCAGTCATCAGGAAGCAATAGGTGCTCTGGCGTTGCACGACCGAACATTGCGCCTTCGGCGAGAAGTTCGAGGCGCCACTACGCGCCAGCTGGCCGCGTCACAGCAACGTACGCGATCCAGCGCGCTGTTTGCAGATTGGCTTTGTGTCCGGGGATCTGCGCGAGCACGCGGTGGCCTCCTTCGTCGAGCCGCTGCTTGCGCGTCTCGCGGAATCTGCGGCCTTGTCGTTGCATGCCTATTACAACCATGCCACCGAAGACAGCGTTACCGCGCGCCTGCGCACCCACTTCAGGCACTGGCACCGCATCGTCGGCCTGTCGGACGCGGCGCTGGCAGAGAGGATTACGAGCGATCGCATCGACATCCTGATCGACCTATCGGGGCACACGGCTGAGAATCGACTGCTTACGTTCGCGCGCAAGCCGGCGCCGGTGCAGGTGAGCTGGATCGGGTATCCGGGGACCACCGGACTGAAGGCCATGGATTACTACCTGGCGGATCGCCATTTCCTGCCGCCCGGCACGTTCGACAGCCAATTCACGGAAAAGCTCGTCTATTTGCCGGCCAACGCCCCATTCCTCCTGGATGCAATCGCGCCGGCGGTCAATGCCCTGCCTGCGCTGCGCAACGGCTATGTGACCTTCGCTAGCTTCAACCGACTGAACAAGCTCAGACCGCAAGTCATCGCACTCTGGTCCCGGCTTCTGCGATCGCTGCCTGAAGCGCGAATGGTGCTTGGGGGGATGCCGAGTGAAGCAGCATCGAATCCCCTAATCGACTGGTTTGCGCGGGAAGGCATCGTTCGCGAACGCTTCAGCCTTCACCCCCGCTGCGACATCGCCGCCTATCTCGCGCTGCATCATCAGGTTGACATGTGTCTCGATACCTTTCCCTACACTGGGGGAACTACCACTACCTATGCGCTGTGGATGGGCGTGCCGACGCTGACGCTTGCCGGGCACACACCACCCGGCAGGCAGGGTGCGGCAATTCTCGGTCACGTGGGGCTAGAAGCCTTTGTGGCCAAGAACGCCGACGACTTTCAGCGAAGAGGCGAATATTGGGCGAACGATCTTTCAGCGCTGTCAGCGGTGCGTTCGGGGCTGAGGCAACGTATTGAGCATTCACTATTGAGCCAGCCAGAAGTCATCGCAGCCGGACTCGAGTGCGCACTGCGTACCATGTGGCAACGCTGGTGCGCCGGACTACCACCGGAATCCATCGACGTATCCGCGCCCGTCAATCCCTCCGTTCGGGCGGACAGGGCGAAGAGCAAGTAGATCGCTATTGGCACCATGCCATTACAAGGCTTCGCACGAGCTAAGCTAGTGTGGGCCGCAGTGGTCAATCAGTTAACTGACTGTTGCGGCACGGCTTCGAAGGTTTCGGCTGGCAGCCCAGCGCACCAACGTTTCCACATCGTACGCAAAGCGCTTTCCAGCCCGGCGGCGATAAGCTTGGGACTTCGGATCGGAGACTGCTCACAGCGCGTTCTTAGTCCCCCACGAAGAGCGGACAATGCGGCAACGTCAGCAGCCCAAGATCGGCCCTTTTGCAGGAAATCGTCTGCATCATCTGCAACAAATGCGTCGAGCCCCACGTGACTGAGAATCGCCGCTCCCTGTCGGCCGGGTGCCGTTCGCCCGGCCAGCGTCAGCGTTGGAACGCCCATCCACAATGCATGATTGGTCGTCGTCCCGCCCGTATACGGAAATGTATCCAGACAGATATCGACGTCGCGATGCATAGCCAGATAGTCCGCAACGTCGCAACGCGGGTAGAAACTCAGGCGGTTGCGCGCCACGCCGCCTCGAGCAAACCAGTCAGCGAGCATACCCGATGAGCCATCCTCAGGCATTCCGCCAAGCAGCATTCTCGCGTCGGGGAGAGCCTGCAGAAGACGCGACCACAAGGCAATCGGCGGATGGAGTGAGCTTACCGAGTCGGTTGAAGCTGCCGAAGGTCAGGTAGCCGTTGCTCAAGGCGGGTAGTGCGTTGACCGGGGGCGCCCTTCGGTCCGGCAAGAACGGCGCAGACGCCGGCAGGTACACCAGCTTCTCGGTGAATTGATTGTCAAATCTGCCAGGTGGCAGAAAATAGCGGTCTGTCAGGTAGTAGTCCATCGCGCTCAATCCCGTCGTACCTGGGTAGCCCATCCAGCTCACCTGCACGGGCGCCGGCTTACGGGCGAAGCACGACAAACGATTTTCGCTGGTGTGGCCGGAAAGATCGATCAGAATGTCGATGCCATCGGCCACGATTTTTTGCGCTAATGCCGCGTCCGAAAGCCCCGCAACGCGGTGCCAGGCATCGAAATGAGAACGCAGCCGCGGCGTAATGCTTCCCTCGATCGCATGATTGTAATAGGCGTGAAGGGACAGACCAGCGTGCGCTGCGCAGATGTTCCAGTATCGGCTCAAAAAAATAGGCCACCGCGTGATCACGCAGATCTCCCGAAACGACCCCAATCTGCAACGGGCGCTCGGCATCGCGGTCATTCCGATGTTGAGGCCAACTCGCGCGAAGCGGCGCTTCAAACTGCGCACTAAAACGGCAATGTTCGGCAAAGAGTGCCTGAGGATCAATTCCGCCGTCGTGACTAAGGCAGAAAAGCAGGCTCGAATGCGCCTCGGCAAAATCAGGCTTGATTTCCAGCGCTCGCCGAAAACTTGCTGCCGCATCATCACAGCGTCCAAGCTCTTGCAGAGCGTTGCCCAGATTGTTATGTGCGCCAATGCATTTGGGATCGACCTGCAGCGCCCGCTGATAACTCGCAATCGCCGCGTCGAGTTGCCACAGCTTGCTTAGGGCGTTGCCAAGGTTACTATGCACCTCGGCGTAATCGGGCTTGATCGCGGTCGCACTGCGATAACTCGTCAGGGCCTCCTCGATACGTCCCAAGTCTGTAAGGGCATTACCGAGATTGTTGTATGCCTCTGCGAATTCGGGTTTTATTTCGATCGCTCGTCGATACCCTGACACCGCTTCATCGATTCTCCCCAATTTTTGGAGTGCAGTGCCTAGATTGTTATGCGCCTCAGCATAGTTGGCGTTGCATTGGAGCGCCGACCGATAACTTGCCAAGGCATCATCGACGCGACCCACCATTTTCAATGCATTGCCAAGATTGTTGTGGGCCTGAGCTAAGTCAGGCTTGATCCGCAGCGCTCGGTTATAGCTTGCTATGGCATCATCATGTCGTGCGACGCCTTGAAGCGTAACGCCGAGGTTATAGTGCGCCTCGGCGAAGTGCGGTGCAATTTGCACTGCCCGCTCATAACTTGCTATGGCATCGTTTGTCCGGCCCAGTCCCCGGAGCACATTACCGAGATTGCAATGGGCCGTCGCGAAGTCGGGTTTGATGTTGCAGTGCACGGACGTAACTCGCCGCTGCTTTGTCAAGGCTCCCGCGTGCCAGCAAAGCGTTTCCAAGGTTGAAGTGAGCGACTTCGGACGCAGGACCGAGCTCAATTGCCCGATCATAGCTCGCTGCGGCGGCCTCGAATTGCCCGAGTGGCATTAAAGCGTCACCGAGTCTGCTGAACGCCTCATGGTAGTTTGGATTGATCTGTATTGCTCGTCGATAGCTGGCCGCTGCTTCCTCGAGACGCCCGAGCTGTTGAAACACGCTACCAATTGCCACCTCTACTTCGGCAAAATCCGGCTTCGCTGCGAGCGCCTTGCGGTACGCTTCGAGCGCAGCGTCCGGGCGTCCAGATCGAACGTGAGTATTGCCCGCATCAAAGTACGCGACCGCAGAAGTCTGCGTGGTCAGAGTACTGCCGTCTCCAACCGCTGGCCGAGCTAGACGGAATCGCTCAAATAGGCCCATCGGTTTCCCCATACGGTCTCGGTATTATCAATTCTTACGCCGACGCTCTATCGTCGACTCCAGCAAGCCTTCGATGCTGCACCTCTGGCAGCCTTCGCTGTCGCCTGTGACATACGGGCGCGCTACAGCGTGGTCCACCGCAGCCCCCACTAGTCGACTCGGCGCGGGAGTTCAACCGGGCGCATATTCTCGCCGCCCTGGACCGCGGCCTTTCCGAGATCCAGATCATGGAGGTGCTGGGCGTGGGGCGAACAGCCATCTGGCGGACCCGGGCGGCGTATCTGGAAGGCGGGCTGGAATATGCCCTGCACGACGTGGCGCGCCCGGGCAAACCGCGCCAGTACGATACTGATGTCGAAGCGCAGATTACGGCCTTGGCCTGTTCGGCGCCACCGACCGGGGCCCAGCGCTGGACGTTGGTCTTGCTGGAGCAGGCGGCACAGGCACAGGCGGGTATTGGTCCGATCAGCCGGGAGACCATTCGCCGGCTGCTAAAAAAAACTGCGTCGACCAGTGGCGCAAGTTGATGTGGTGCATTGGCGTGCTGACCGCGCAATACCGGCAACGGATGTACGACCTGCTCGCGCTGTACGCTCGCCCGTTCCGAAGCTGGGAACCCGTCGTCTGCGTGGACGAGAAGAGCAAGCAGCTGTTGCGCGATACGCGTGCCCCCTTGCCGGTGCAACCCAGGGCGCCAGCGAAACACGACTACGAATACGCCCGCGCCGGCACCTGCAATTTGTTCGTGGCGGTGGAACCCAAGGGTGGACGACGGACGGTCGAGGTGACCGATCGCCGCGCCAAGATCGACTTCGTTGCCTTCATCAAGCACTTGCTCGAACACGTCTACCCGAAAGCCCGGCGCATCCATCTGGTCCTCGACAACCTCAGTACTCACTTTCGCGTGTGCTTCGAGGACGTGCTCGGCATCAACGCGGCGCGGCAACTGCTCCGGCGCGTCATCTTCCACTACACTCCGAGGCACGCCAGCTGGCTCAATATGGCCGAAATCGAGATCGGTATCCTTGACCGCCAGTGCCTTGACCGGCGCCTGCCCACCCAACCACTGCTCACCGCCGAAGTTGCCGCGTGGGAGCAGCGCCGCAACGCCGAAGGCCGCCGCATCGCGTGGACCCACTAGTTGGCACAAGTGAACTATCGTATCCTCCTTCATTGGTTACGGGATCTTGGTTTTATGCTGAAGTCGATGCTACCTTAGCTCAAATTCGGATGGAATAAGGGCCTAGATCGTCAAGTGTGTCAGCCACGGACAAAGCATGGGGGATCGTGCTGCGGGTGCGCGCGGTAGATCGGCGCCATGAAGATCGCGATCATGCAGCCCTACTTCTTCCCTTACATCGGGTACTTTCAGCTCATCGGCGCGGTGGACGTATTCGTAATCTACGACAACATCAAATACACGAAAAAGGGCTGGATCAACCGGAACCGAGCCCTGCGGAATGGCGCGGACTTCGTGTTCACGGTACCGCTGCGCGGGGACTCCGACGCTCTCGACGTCAGGGAGCGCTCGCTGGCGGCGGACTTCGACCGGCGCAGGCTGGCGAACCAGTTGCGAGAGGCGTACCGCCGTGCCCCGTACTTCGATGTGGCATTTCCGGTGATAGAGAAAGCGATCATGTTGGACGAGGCCAACCTGTTCGAGTACATCCGCAGCTCGGTCGTGGACGTGTGTCGATACTGCGGATTGGGCACTCGCATCGTTGCGTCTTCGACGTTCGCTGTGGATCCGGTCTGAAGGCTGCAGGATAAGGTGCTGGCCCTTTGCACGGCGGCCGGCGCCGGCACCTACGTCAATGCGATCGGCGGACTCGAGCTCTATTCCGCGGAGCAGTTCGCCGGGCGTGGCATCCAGCTGAAGTTCCTAAGGACACGCCCCATCGAGTACCCCCAGTTCGGCGGGCCTTTCATCCCGTCGCTGTCTATCATCGACGTCATGATGTTCAATCCGGTCGCGAGGGTTCGGGAATTGCTCGATACTTGCTACGATCTCGTTGAGGGATAAGGCGACGCGTCCCAGGGAGTGAGGGCGCTGAGCGCGACGACATGTTTACGTGGCAGAAACTGGGGAGGGTGTTCAACCCGCGCGCGATCGAGGGCCGCAGCTGGTTGCGCGAGTTCGCCCAGGCGCCATGCACGCTGGTGTTCGACGACTTCGTGCGCGTCTACTTCTCCTGTCGGCCGCCAGCCCGACGAGAATGGGCAGTACGTGCAGCTATTCCGCCTTTGTCGATCTGCGATCGGACGAATCTGTTCGAGGTGGTGCAGGTCAGCGCGAACAACCCGATCCTGGCGCTCGGGGGCGTCGGCGAGTTCGACGAGTTCGGCACCTATCCGGTCTCCGTCATCCGCGATGGCGAGCGAGGTGCGTCGCGTACTACGGCGGCTGGACGCGGTGCGAATCCGTTCCCTTCAACGTGGCGATCGGCGTGGCGGTGCAGCCGCGACGGCGGCGAGACGTTCGAGCAAGCTCGGCCGCGGCCCGGTGCTGTCGTATCTCGCCGGACGAGCCGTTCGTGCTGAGCGGTCCGAAGATCCGGCGATTCGAGGACCTCTGGTACCTCTTCTACATCGCGGGTCGCAAGTGGAAGCTCGTCGATGGTCGGCGCCCGAGCCCGTCTACAAGATCCGCATGGCGACGTCGGACGATGGCATCGACGTGGACGAAGCGCAGCACGGGACCTGATCCCACAGCCGCATGGAGGAGGACGAAGCGCAAGCGAGCCCGGACGTCTTCTACGCGAACGGCAGCTACCACATGTTCTTCTGCTACCGGTACAGCGTCGACTTCCGCGGCAAGGAGAACGGCTACCGCATCGGTTACGCCGTGTCGGCACGGACCTGCCGACTGGACCCGCGACGATGCGCAGGCGGGCATCGACGTGTCCGAGGACGGATGGGATTCCGAAATGATCAGCTATCCGCACGTGTTCGAGCTGGACGGGCAAGACGTATCTGGTCTATCTCGGCAATCAGGTCGGCCGCGAGGGCTTCGGCCTGGCCGTGCTGGACGGGCGCGCTGTGAGCGATCGAGGGAGCGCGATGCGCTGGAGGAAGCTCGGCAAGATCTTCGATCCGACGCGCATCGCGCTGCCGAACGATTGCGTGGCAATTCGCGCAGTCGCCGCAGGCGTTGGTGTTCGACGACTTCGTGCGCATCTATTTCTCGACGCGGCAGCGGACGCGCAACGGAAAGTACCTGAGCCACGTTCGCCTTTGTCGATATGTCGAAAGACTTGCGCGAGGTGATCCGCGTCGGTCCGACCGAATGCGTGATCGCGCTCGGCGGGCTCGGCTGCTTCGACGAGCACGGCATCTTCCCGATGAACGTGGTGCGGCACGACGATCGCATATTCGGCTACACCTGCGGCTGGAGCCGGCGCGTCTCGGTCTCGGTCGAAACCGCGATCGGACTGGCCATCAGCCACGACGAGGGCCTTACCTTCCGACGCATCGGCGACGGCCCGGTGCTGGCGGCGTCGCTGCACGAGCCGTTCCTGGTCGGCGACGGCTTCGTGCGGGTCGATCGATGGCCGATTCCACATGTGGTACATCTTCGGCACGGGCTGGAAGACGCTCGGTAGCCGGACGCGCCGGCCGGAGCGCACCTACAAGATCGGCCATGCCGTCTCCCGCGACGGCATCGCCTGGGACAAGGAGGAGGCGCGCCAGATCGTCGCCGACCGCCTTGGGCGCGACGAGAGCCAGGCGCTGCCGACGGTGATCGCGTATCGGCGACCGCTATCACATGTTCTTCTGCTATCGGCAGTCGTCCGATTTCCGGACGAACAAGGACCGCGGCTACCGGATCGGGTCACGCGTGGTCGGACGACCTGGCGCACTGGACCCGGGACGACGCAGGGGTCGGCATCGATGTCGTCGGCCGGAAGCTGGGATTCGGACATGCAGTGCTACCCGCACGTGTTCGAGTGCGACGGCCAGGTGTACCTGCTCTACAACGGCAACGAGTTCGGCCGTCACGGCTTCGGCGATCGCGATCCTCGAATGAATCATCGCGCTGTCACCTTTAGTGAGGGCAGGGCGACCGCGGGCGAGATTCAAACTCACCTCGAGCAGTGTGACGGCGAGTTCGTTCCCAGGCTGAGCAGCAAGGTCGATATTGGGCAATACGCAAGCAAGCTGAGAGCCTTCGCAAGAACGTTCGAGGCGTGGTCGGGCACCGCTCTGGTTGGACTCGTTGCCGCCTACATGAACGATCGAGCGACGAGATATGCATTCATCAGCAGCGTAAGTGTTGCGGCGGAGCTGGCGAAGCGCGGCGTCGCATCGACGTTGCTCGATCAATGCCTTAACCGCGCGCGGCAGGAAGGCATGAACGTGGTTCGACTGGAAGTCAATCCGGAAAGCCACAACGCCATCCGCCGCTACCGCCAGCTCGGTTTCTCGGAGATCATGCGCAAGGACGAGACGGTGATCATGGAACTGGAACTTACCTGCAGGCACCCGTTATGACGATCGATAGGGATTACAACCGCGAACTGGCCGACGTTGCGGGCCGCAAGTACGCCTACAACTTCGACTTCGACGTGATGCATCCATTGATGCTGCGATCGTTTCGACCTTACTTCCGACCTGGAAATTGTCTTGAGCTTGGCAGCTTCAAGGGCGACTTCACGCGCCGACTGGTGCCGTTTTTCGATCGTGTCACGTGCGTAGAGGCTTCCGACCAGGCGATCGAAGCCGCGCGCAAGGATCTCGGCGACGGCGTGGAGTTCGTGAATGCACGCTTCGAAGCGGCGCAGCTGCCGACGACCTACGACAACATCGTGTTAACGCACGTGCTGGAACACCTCGACGATCCGGTCGCGATCCTCGCCCGCATCAATCGCGAGTGGCTTGCGCCAGGTGGCCGCTTGTTCCTGGTCTGTCCGAATGCAAACGCGCCTTCGCGCCAGATCGCGGTACTGATGGGCCTCATTGCTCACAATGCCGCAGTCACCCCGGCTGAGGCGGCGCACGGCCATCGCCGCACCTATTCCCTGGACACGCTTGAGCAGGTGGCGGTGGATGCGGGGCTTCAGGTCGTCTTCCGCTCGGGAATCTTCTTCAAGGCGCTGGCCAACTTCCAGTGGGACAGGCTGCTGGAGACGGACATCGTCTCGAAGGAGTATCTCGAAGGCTGCTACCAGCTAGGGCAGCGGTATCCCGATCTTTGCGCGAGCATTTTCCTTATGTGCGAAAAGGGCGCCGCGTAACGCGATCGGACGCCACGAACGCGCACGAAGGGTCTCCGCGGCACGGCGCAAGCCGTGCGCGGTCAAGTCCTGCTGGACGCGAGGACGGCGAGGACAGCAGTGATGCCTCGAATCGCTTCGGTGCGCATCGCCGACCCAGTCGGCAGGACAACGACGTGCTCCGCGACGCGAGTGGTGTTCGGGAGCATCAGGCCCGCATGTGGGTAGTAAGAACGATAGGGCTGCATGTTGTGGCACCCGGGCCAGAAATACTTCCGCGCTAGTATGTTTTCGGCGTGCAGAACGTCGACGATCCGATCGCGGGACACTGGGAAATATGGCGCTACTTCTACGACGACGTACTGATAGTTGTTGCGCTCGGATTCGTCGTATTGGAGCACGCTCAGGCCGGGAATCGTGGCGATCGCCGTCCCGGTAACACTGATAGTTCCGCCGGTTGCTTGCGACGAAGTCGTCGAGTTCTTCAAGATTGGTAAGTCCCATCGCGGCCGCGATCTCCGTCATCTTTCCGTTCGTCCCCGGATAGATCACGTTGTCGTAGCCAGAGAAGCCGAAGTTGCGCATCAGCCGCATCTTTTCGGCCAGCGTGTCGTTGTTCGTTACGACGGCCCCGCCTTCGAAGGTGTTGAAGAATTTCGTCGCGTGAAAGCTGAATACCTCGCACTCACCGAATCCGCCGAGCAACTTGCCGCCGAGGCTGCAACCGAAGCCGTGTGACGCATCGAACATCAGGCGCAAGTTGTGTTCCTTGGCGATGGCCTCGAGTTCCTTTACGGGCGAGGCACGACCCCATAGATGCACTCCGATGATGCCAGTTGTTCTTGGAGTGATCATCCGCCAGACGGCGGCCGGATCCAGATTGTGCGTCGCCGGGTCGATGTCGGCGAAGATTGGCGTGATCTCTTGCCACTGCAGCGCGTGAGCCGTCGCAATAAAGGTGTACGACGGAACGATGACCTCGCCCTTCAGATCGAGCGCGCGCGTAGCAATTTCCAGCGCAATTGTCCCGTTGCACATCGCGACACAATGTTTGACGCCAAGAAACGACGCGATTCGTTGCTCGAACTCCTGCGCGATCGGTCCATTGTTCGAAAGCCATCCGCTATCGAGGATGTCGGACGCGCGCTGCAGAAAGCGCTTGTGATTGCCGATATTGGGACGGCCAACGTGAAGAGGCTCCGCAAACATCGGCGGCGCGCCGTTGATGGCAAGATCGGCCGCTGTCCGGACCGCCTTGTACGTCGGAGCGTCGATGTCTTTGACGAGTTTCATGGTTACGCCCTCGGTGTTGCGAGCCCGCCCTTGCTCTGGCGGCTTTCCATCAGTTCCGCCCGCTGCTCCCAAACCCGCCACTGCCTCTTTGGCTTTCATGGAAGTCCTTTACCTCAACGAAAGATGCCTGAACCACAGGTACAAGCACAAGTTGGGCCAATCTTTCCATGGGCTTGAGCTCAAAAGCAGCCGACCCGCGATTCCAGCAACTCACCATCAAGGGTCCCTGGTAGTCGGAGTCGATCAGTCCGACGAGGTTGCCCAGCACGATCCCGTGCTTATGGCCCAGGCCCGACCTTGGCAGGATGATGGCAGCCAGACCCGGGTCCGCAACGTGGATGGAGATGCCCGTCGGGATGAGTTCGGTTTGCCCGGGCTGTAAGACGATGGGTTCGTCGATGCATGCGCGCAGGTCCATTCCGGCGGAGCCGGGCGTGGCGTAAGCCGGCAGGTGAGGGCGGATGCGCTCGTCGAGGACCTTGAGGGCGATGGTGGGAGCGGTCATTGTCGCTTAGGAACGCTGCTACAGGACCTAAACGGTATGACCGACGGACTGTGGCAGCACGTTCGCTGGCTTCCCTTCTGCCGCATTGAAACAAAGCCCAGCCTTTCGAGAGCGCGAACGACTTGTTCCCCAGAGACACGGGGCAGACTAGGCATTCACCGCAACTTGGAACGTCGTGATGAGTGGCTGCCCCGATGTCGTTAACGGAAACTCCTCCAGGTAAAGCTCTGTCGCTTCACGAAGATTCGCTATTGCTTCTTCGACAGACTCGCCTTGAGTAGTTGTCCCTGTCTCAGGGTTCAGCGCGACAAAACCGCCTTCAGCCGCAGGTATTAGCACCGCAGTAAGCAGCATGGGAACCTCCTAGGCCGTGGTGTAGACGTCAATTATCACTCATCGAGGATCTTGAGGGCGATTGTGGCAGCGGTCATCGGTGATTTGCGGTTTGCCATTTGGCTGAGAAAATTGGGTCCCGGCCTTCGCCGGGACGACAGCGAATTCCGTCATTCCCGCGCAAGCGGGAATCCAAGTTGTGTTCTGCAGAATAGTCAAGATGGATCCCCGCTTTCGCGGGGACGACGCAGCAGATCAACTTCGCAGCTTAAGTCACTTTGCACCGGTCGCTTTGTTCATCCGCGCCGCAATTTCCGCGACGAGCCTGCGCGCCAGCGCCAGCTTGCCCATTCGCGGCAATGGGTGTGATCCAGCGTCGTCCAGCAGCGTGACCTCGTTTTCGTCGCTGCCTAGCGCATCCTGGGCACGGTTGGCGACAAGCAGCGGCACTTTCTTGCGTCGACGTTTGTCCTCGGCGTTCTTGCTGACGTCGTTCGTCTCGGCCGCGAACCCGACGCAATACGGCGGCTTGGGGCGTCCGGCGACGCGCGCGAGGATATCAACGGTTGGCTTGAGTTCCAGCGTCATCACCGCATCCGACTTCTTGACCTTCGACGCGTGCGCCATCGCCGGCGTATAGTCCGCCACGGCGGCGACCGCGATAAAGATGTCCGCGGACGCGATGTGTTCGTCCACCGCTGCCGCCATGTCGGCAGCGCTGATCACATTGTCCCTGGTAACCCCGGCTGGCGTGGGCAGGCTCGTAGGACCGGCCACCATCGTCACCTCTGCGCCGGCCTCGGCACAAGCCTGCGCAAGCGCGAATCCCATCTTGCCCGAACTCGAGTTGGTGATGCCGCGCACCGGGTCGATGGCCTCGAAGGTCGGCCCGGCGGTGAGCAGCACGCGCTTTCCGGCGAGGTGCTTCGGCTGGGCCCACGATAGCAATGCGGCCAGTATCTCCTCCGGTTCGAGCATCCTGCCGTCACCGATTTCGCCACACGCCTGATCACCGCTGCCGGGCCCAAGCACGATGACGCCATCGGCACGAATCTGCGCGGCATTGCGTTGCGTCGCTGCTGCTGCCCACATCTGCCGATTCATCGCGGGCGCGACCAACAGTGCGCAATCGCGAGCCAGGCACAGCGTTGAAAGCAGATCGTCGGCGGCTCCGTGGGCAAGCTTTGGCGATAAAGTCCGCGGAGGCGGGTGCGACGATGATTGCGTCCGCGTGCCGCGAGAGATCGATGTGGCCCATCGCGTTGGCTGCACCGGAATCCCACAGGTCGGTCAATACCGGATTGCCGGAGAGCGCCTGAAAGGTCATCGGCGCGATGAACTGCGTTGCCCCTGAGGTCATCACGACGTCGACCGCAATGCCTTCCTTGGTCAGCAGCCGTGTCAGCTCCGCTGCCTTGTAGGCGGCGATGCCGCCGGTGATGCCCAGTACGACGCGTTTCAAGGGGCGGGCGGAAACGTTGATTGTCATCCGTTTGGCTAATGGGGTACAGGCGTGCCGCAGTTTAATATGGGCCGAGACGTGGGTACATAGGGAAGGATCCTCCGCCATGCGCATCGCAGATTGGCCCGAAGACGAGCGCCCCCGCGAGCGCCTCCTCAAGCTCGGCCCGGCTGCGCTGTCGGAGGCCGAATTGCTCGCGATCTTTCTGCGTACCGGCATCGCAGGAAAAAGCGCGGTCGAACTCGGACGTGATCTCATGCAACGCTTCGGGGGGCTGCAGCGGCTGTTTGCGGCACCGTTCGAAGAGATCTCGGCGATCAGAGGTCTGGGCCCTTCCAAATACGCGCAGTTGCAGGCTGTGGTCGAGATGACGCGCCGGGCACTGTCGGAACAGATGAGCGAGCGCGATGCGATGTCATCGCCGCGCGCGGTGCGGGAGTTTCTCTGTTTGTCCCTGGGCAGCCGGCCCCACGAAGTGTTCGTCGCGCTGTTCCTCGACGCACAAAACCGTCTCCTGGGGACGGAAGAGTTGTTCCGCGGCACCCTGACCCAGACCAGTGTGTATCCGCGTGAGGTCGTCAAGACCGCGCTGCGCTTCAATGCCGCAGGCGTGATCTTCGCCCACAACCACCCTTCGGGACTCGCCGAGCCGAGCCGCGCGGACGAACTGCTCACGCAGACCCTCAAACAGGCACTGTCGCTGGTGGAGATCAAGACGCTCGATCACTTCGTCGTCGCCGGCACCCGGACGGTCTCTTTTGCCGAACGGGGCCTGCTATAGAAGCTCTCCGTCCCGTTGGGAAACGTTGAACGATAGGTATATCGATGGTAGGATGTACAACGATTTGTGATCGATAGGAAAAACAGATGACCACAGTGACCGTCTCCCCCAAGTTCCAGGTGGTGATTCCGCGCGACGTGCGCAAATCGCTCGGGATCAGCGCCGGGCAAAAGGTACAGGTTGTCGCACTGGGCGATCGGATCGAGTTCATCCCGGTCAAGCCACCCCGGGCTCTGCGCGGATTTGTCCGCGGCATCGAGACGAGCGTCAGGCGCGAAAAGGATCGCGTTTGAATCTCGTCGATTCTTCAGGATGGCTCGAATACTTTGCCGACGGAAAGAACGCAGAATTCTTTGCGCCCGCAATCGAGAACACCAAGCTCCTGGTCGTGGCGTCGATCAATTGTTATGAAGTATTCAAGCGGATCGCGCAGCAGCGCGATGAAAACGCGGCGATGCAGGCGATGGCGGTCATGCAACAGGGCACGGTGGTGGATCTGTCGCCAGATTTGGCCGTGGTAGCCGCAAAGATCGCACTGGACTTGAAATTGCCGCTTGCTGACAGTGTCATTCTCGCAACGGGGCGCCTGCATCGTGCGATCGTGTGGACTCAGGACGCCGATTTCGAGGGAATCGACGGTGTCAAGTTCGTCGCAAAACGCTAGCAAATATCCTCGTATCTTTGCCGAGCGGGGCCTCCTGTAGGCCCGAAGGTTGTCATCCCGGCGAAGCCCGCCCCGGCGAAGGCCGGGGGCCGGGATCCAAGTTCAACTTGAACAACCCGGGGTTTCACGTTATCATTCAAGGCTTTCGTAAATTCAACGAGTTGGAGCGGGCCATGGCTCGAGTCTGTCAAGTAACCGGTAAGCATCCGATGGTTGGGAACAATGTCTCCCACGCCAACAACAAGACCAAGCGCCGCTTCCTGCCGAACCTGCAGCGTCGCCGCTTCTGGGTCGAGAGCGAAAGCCGCTGGGTCAGCCTGCGCTTGACCAACGCGGCGCTGCGCACCATCGACAAGAAGGGCATCGATGTGGTTGTCGCCGAGCTGCGCGCTCGCGGCGAGCACGTCTAGCCTCGTTCACGCTTTCGGAGCCTTGCCATGCGCGAAAAGATCAAACTGGAATCGTCGGCCGGTACCGGCCACTTCTACACGACGTCCAAGAACAAGAAATTGATGCCGGAGAAGATGGAGATCAAGAAGTTCGATCCCGTCGCCCGCAAGCACGTCATGTACAAGGAAACCAAGCTGAAGTGACGCATTCGTCCAAGAGCGGGCAGGCATCTGCCCGCGATTGGAAACGAATGCGTCATCCCGGACGAGCGTAGCGAGATCCGGGATCCAAGTTGGGTTTGTCCGTCATCCCGGCGAAGCCCGGCCCGGCGAAGGCCGGGGGCCGGGATCCAAGTTGGTTTGATTAGGCCCCGGCCTGCGCCGGGGCGACAGTCCAAAACAAAAGCCCGCCGATCGGCGGGCTTTTTGTTTGCCTGAAGTGCCGGATGGCGCGTTACGCGTAGCTCCGCAGGCGACGCGAAAAATTCTGCAACGGCACGATGCCGCTCGCGTCCGCCCGATGACACCAGTCCTGCAGCCGCGCCAGCAATTGTTCGCGTGAGTCGTTCGAACGGTCCCACAACGCCGTCAACTCCTGCCGCATCGCATAGAGGGTGCTGAGCGCTTTGCTGTGCTCGAGCGTCGATGCGAGCCGTGCGCGATCGACTTCAGGGAGCTTGGCCTGGTCCGCATGGAACCAGTCGCGCAGGCGCCGCAGGCTGGGCACGCCGCTCGTCAATTCGCCGCGCCGCGCACGCTCCCGCAAGCTGGCCGCCTCGACCACATACGCCTGCTTGAGTGACCGGGCATAGCTGGTGAGCACCGCGTAACGGTGCGTGATGACCGCCTGCAGGGTATCGAGATCCGCCTGCAGCTTGGCGCGATCGAACTTGAGCTGGGGCGCCAGCTTGCGCACCTTCGCCAGGCGCAGCATCTCGAGTCCGCGGATGTACATCCAGCCGATGTCGAGCTCGTACCACTGCGACGACAGTCGTGCCGACGTGCCGTACGCGTGATGGTTGTTGTGCAGTTCCTCGCCGCCGATGATGATGCCCCAGGGAACGATGTTCCGGCTGGCGTCCTCGCACGCGAAGTTGCGATAGCCCCAGTAGTGGCCGATGCCGTTGATGATGCCGGCGGCGGTAACCGGGATCCAGGCCATCTGTACGGCCCAGATCGTGGCGCCGATCGGCCCGAACAGCGCAAGGTTCACCGCGAGCATCAGACCGACGCCCTGCCACGAGTAAGGCGTATATACGTTGCGCTCGATCCAGTCGTTCGGCGTGCCGATGCCGTATTTCTCGAGCGTTTCAAGATTCCTGGATTCGTCGCGGTACAGCTCTGCGCCTTGGAGCAGCACCTTCTCGATGCCGCGCGTCTGCGGGCTGTGCGGATCGTCGGGCGTCTCCACCTTGGCGTGGTGCTTGCGGTGGATGGCGACCCATTCCTTGGTCAGCATGCCGGTGGTCAACCACAGCCAGAAACGGAAAAAGTGCGCAACAACAGGATGCAGGTCGAGGCCGCGATGCGCCTGGCTGCGATGCAGATAGATGGTCACCGCGGCGATCGTGACGTGCGTCAGCGCCAGCGTGACCACAACATAGCCCCACCACGGCAGTGGCATCAGGCCGTTGGCGAGGAGCGAAAGCGGGTCGAAGGTCATGGACTCTTATAAAAATAATGGGCGTACAACCACCGGCGCTCGGTTTGCGGGCCGGCTTCGCAACTGCACGCATTTTACACGATGGCTAGTATTGGCGCAGGGAAAGTAAAAACTATTGATTTAAATCAACAAACTAGGAACTTTCACTGCGCCTTGTCGCGGCTCCCGCTAAGTGGGGGCGGCACCAGCTTCCCCAAGTCCAGAACGTTAATATCCCTCCGCGGATAAGGGATTTTGATGCCATTCGCGCCAAAGGCCTTCCAGATGGCTACGTAGAGGTTGGAACGGAGGTTGCCCTGGCCGTTCTCGGGGTCGTTGATCCAAACGCCGAGTTCGAGATCGATGCCGCTGTCGGCAAAACGAAGGACAACGACCACCGGCGGGTTCGGGGCACGCAGTACGCGCGGCTCGGCGAGAGCGATTTCCTCGATCAGCCGCATGGCGAGATCGAGATCGCTGTCGTAGCTGATCTGGAGCGGCAGCCCCATCCGGGCGTCCCTGCTGGAATACGAATGGTTGAGGACGGTCGTCGTGACCAGCGTTTCGTTAGGCACGATCGCCTCGATCCCGTCGAGGCTGCGCACGACCACGTAGCGCGAGGTCACTTTGGTGACGACGCCGAAGCGATTGTCCACGGTGATCATGTCGCCCAGCCGAATCGAACGGTCGAGCAGGATCGTGAACCCGGCGATGTAGTTGCTCGCGAGCTTCTGCAGACCCAGCCCGATGCCGACGCCGAGCGCGCCGCCGAACACCGACAGGACGGTCAGGTCGATGCCGAGCAATGGCAACGAAATCAGCACCCCGACGATCAGCAGCACCGCGCGGAAGAACTTCGCCATGACCACGCGGACGTTGCGGTCCAGGTTGGGCATGCGCAGCACCCATTGCTCGATCAACCCGGACACCCAAAGCGAGATCATCAGCGCGAGGATCACGATCAGCGCATCGCGGGCAAGTTCGAGCAGGTTGATGCTCGAACGTCCGATGGAGATTTCGGCTCCCTCGAGAACCCTGCCGATCTCCTGCAATATGCCCAGGTAATAGAGCAGCAGCCCACCCCAGATGGTGAAACCGACGGCGCGCTCCGAAAGCGGGAGGGGGTGGTTGTCCCCGAACAGGTTGCGCAGCGCGTATACGGACAGACGGATCGCCGCCAGCGCGATAACCAGCGGAACCGCGATGGGAAAGAACGCCGGTGTGTAGAATTTCGTTACGGAACCGCGCACCATCAGCAACAGCGCAAGTGTGGCCAGCGGAAAGATCAGCCGATTGACGCCGCCTGCGCCGATCTTCGCCATCCGCGATTCACCACTACTCGAGACGTGCAGGCGGCGATCGATGGCCCAGCCGACGACGAAACAGGCGAGGATCACACCGAGTTCGATCCAGCCGTTCCTGCTGGCAAGCGCGGTCCGGATGAGCTCCAGATTCAGTGGCGCAAACATCGATCGATTTTAGCGCATCTGCTTTGACGCGATGCCGGCGGCGCCCCGACGCTACACTCGTGTGATGGATGGAGCGTCGCCCCGGCGAAGGCCGGGGCCCAATTCAATTGTTGCGGCATTGCAAGGAAAATTGGATCCCGGCCTGCGCCGGGATGACGCCATCGATAGCTATGGTCGCGTCGCATCCACCCAAGGCGTCGCACTTGCCTTGAGCCGCGACCAATTGTCCCGGTACGAGCGGGCGACGGAAGGATTGTCGCGCAGCACGACGACATTCTCCGCGTTGCCGCGTTGCGCGGCATACGTGAAATTGTAGCTGCCCGTGATCGTCGTCGCGCGCGCCGCGTCAGGATCGATGACGATCACCTTGTTGTGTGCGGCCTGGAAATTGCCGTCGACCCAGACGCTCACGCCACCGGCGACGAGGTCGCCCAGCACATTCTGCGGCAACGCCCTGGCTTGTTCGCGATCGGCGACGACCTGCACCCGCACACCCCGTTGGTGTGCACGAACGAGGGCACGCGCGATGGTGCGGTCGGTAAAGCTGTAGGCGAGCATCATCACTTCGTGTTTCGATTGGTCGATCTCGCCGATGATGAGTCGGTCGATTCTGTCGCCGGGCGTAAAGGCGACATCGATCGTCCCGGTGGCGGGGTAATGCCCGCCCGCCGGCGTGTCGCCGGTCGCGATGTTTGCCGCAATCGACGCGACGAGCCCCACGACGCCCAACAAGTAAAGCCGACGCCGACTCACGTGCGTTCCAGAACGGCTGCGAAGAAGCCGTCACAACCGTGCCGATGGGGATAGAGCTTGAGTAACGGACCGGTATCGAGCGCGATGCCGGCTTTCGCGAGTTCGACAGCGGCGTTGCCGAGCGCGAATTGCGGGTGCGCCGCGAGAAAGCTCTCGACGATTGCTTCGTTCTCTTCGGGCAGCACGCTGCATGTAGCATAGACGATGCGGCCGCCAGCCTTCACCATCGTCGCTGCCGAAGCGAGAATCCTCGCCTGTTTCGCCGTCAATTCGTCCATGCCTTCCGGCGTCTGCCGCCATTTGAGGTCGGGATTGCGCCGCAGCGTTCCGAAGCCGCTGCAGGGCGCATCCACCAGCACACGATCGATCTTGCCGGCGAGGCGCTTGACGTGTGTATCGCGCTCGTTCTGGATCAAGGCCGGCTGTACATTGGACAACCCCGAGCGTGCGAGCCGTGGCTTGAGGCGCGCGAGTCGGCGCGCCGACACGTCGAAAGCGTAGATGCGGCCGAGCGAGCGCATCAGCGCGCCGAGCATCAGCGTCTTGCCGCCGGCGCCCGCGCAGAAGTCGACCACCATGTCGGTGCGTCGCGGCGCGACCAGAAAGCCCAGCAGTTGGCTGCCTTCGTCTTGCACTTCGATCGCCCCCGATTTGAACAAGGGATGATGTTGAAGCGCAGGTCGACCGTTGATACGCAGGCCAAGCGGCGAATACGGCGTCGGTTCGGCGGTGATGGCGGATGCGGCCAGTGCTTCGCGGGCGGCCTCGCGCTGGATCGTCAGCGGGTTGATGCGCAAATCCAATGGTGCGGGCGAGAGCCACGCCCGCGTGAGTGCATCGCGTTCGTCCGCGGGATACGCTGCGCCCAGCCGATCCCATAACCAGTCGGGCAACTCCGCCGTCTCCGCGCCGGACAGCACAGGTTTGCGCGCACGAAACGCACCCGCCCACGCACGCTCGTCGACGGAGAGTGCGCCCTCCAGCTCGCGCAGGCTCAGACCGAGGTCGCGCAGTGTCACGGCGACCGCGAGGCGTCGCGGCGCGCTGCTTTCCGCCTGTGCACAGAGCGAACGCAAGCGACGCAGCGTGGCAAACACACCGTCCGCGATGAATGCGCGATCCTGCTGCCCAAGCTTGGCGTGACGCCGAAAAAAAACATGGAGTGCCGCGTCGGCCGGCTCCTTCAGCGGCAATACGGCCGCGAGCGCATCGGACAATGCGCCGAGCTGGCTTGCGCGCAGCTTTGTATGATTCCCCGACGCTTGCGGCTCTCGCCGGGGCGACGCCGCTGCGCTCTCATTGCTGCGCGACAGTCTCGTCGACGCGGATGCTGTCGAGCAGCAGCTCGACGGTGGCGCGGGTGTTCCACAGCCGCACCTTGACCGCCACGAAGTGCAGCGACGGCGCCATCCATACTTGCGCCTCGAGCGAACCATCCCCGTTCAGGCGCTTCCAGATCTGCGTTTCGACATCGCCGAACGGCAATGTGATGGTCTCGCCGCCATCGCGCACAAAACCGTAGTGATAGACCTTGCGCGTCGTCGCGATATTGAACTGCATTTGATCGGTCTCGGGTGGCGCGAAGTAGAACTGCCAGAGCACCACGAGCGGATCGAACGTGGGCAGCTCGAGCGGCGCCGATTTGTCTTCGTTCAGCAGCACCATGCCGGTTTCCCAGTCGAAGGTCGCCGACTCCTGCCGATCCTTGCTCGTGCCCGTGCGCGCGATGGTGAAGCTAGTTGGCTGCAGGCCCGTGGGCGTGATCGTCCCGACGCTCGTGGCGCGTCCCTGCCCTGAAAAGAACAACGACGCGAGTCCGCGCGCTTCGGCAACCGTCGAGATCCTGTAATCGTTGCCGGCGTGATCGAACCGGTAGACCGCCTGCCCGATCAGGAACCCGCGTGTGCCGAGAAACGCGTTGTACGCGAGGTCGACGCGCGGCGGCAAGACCTTCGCAGGCAGGACCGGTTCGGGCGATGCCGCGACCACGGTCTCGTCGAGCGGCGCCGGCACGGGCTCCTGGGCGACTGGCTCCGGCTCCGGCGCGGCAATCGGTTCCGGCGCTGGCTCGGGCACGACCGTCGCCGACGGTACGGCAGCAGTTGCCACGGGCGCGGCCCGTTTAGGTCGAGGTTTGGGGGCGACCGGTTTTGCAGTCGGTGCCGGCGGCGGGGGCAGCTCGGTGATGGCGACGGCCAGCGGCGGCGAGGCATCGAGGTCATCTGCGATGCGGACCGGCCACTGCGTCAATGCCAGATGGATCAGTAGTGAAATGACGAGGGCGAGCACGAGCACCCGTCGCGGGTTGCGCGCGCTGGCGCGAAGCCACGGGGTCAGGGTGCTGGAGGTCGCGGTCGCCATGATGGTTGGTGGTGGAATCAGTCGGCGAGGGGAACCGTCAATGCCTGCACGTCGACAACAGCCCTACTAACGCGTACCCCACCGCCTGCGCTGACGAGTCGATCGGCACAGAACCAGCTTACCGCCGAAACGAGGATGCGATGCTCGATCGCCAGCACCCGTTCCGCGAGTGCTTCTTCGGTATCGCCGTCGTGCACGGCCACCGCGCCCTGCGCGATGATCGGCCCGTGATCGACGGTGGCTGTCACGAAGTGCACGGTGCAACCGTGAATCTTGACGCCGTCGGCGAGCGCCCGACGATGCGTATGCAGGCCGGGGTACGACGGCAGCAGAGACGGGTGAATATTGATCAGCCGTCCCGCGTAGCGGTCAACGAAGTCTGCCGACACGACACGCATGAACCCGGCCATCACCACGAGGTCGGGCGTAAGCGCATCGATGGCCGCCGCCAGCGCGTGCTCGAAGGCTGTCCGATCGGCGAAGCGCCGATGATCGACGACGGACGTCGCTACATGCCGACTCGAAGCAAGGGCGAGGCCGCCCGCATCGGGACGATTGCTGATGACGCCGGCGACGGTTGCGTCGATCCTCCCGTCGCCGACCGCCGCGAGCAACGCCGCCATGTTCGAGCCGCGGCCGGAAATCAGGATCGCGATGCGTTTAGAGATGGTTGACACGTTGATCCCTCACCCGCTGCGCTGGCGCGCAGCGGCCTCTCCCAAGTTGAGAGGCAACAACGTGAACCCCTCTCCCTCGGGGAGAGGGGCAGGGGTGAGGGAAAATCACTGTCTCGCTACCGGACATCACTGCCTCAGGTAACGATCGTGCCAGGGCTGCCGGGCGATCTACGCTCGACGGCGCCGATCACCATGGCGGTTTCCCCCATCTGCGCGAGCCGCGCGACGACCGCTGGCGCGGCATCGCTCGTCACCACCAGCACCATGCCGATGCCGCAATTGAACACACGATGCATTTCCGCGGGCGCGACATTTCCGGCGCGCTGCAACCAATCGAAGATCGCAGGACGCATCCAGCACGCAGTGTCGATGCGCGCGCCGAGGTTCTCGGGGAACATGCGATGCGTATTTTCCGTGAGTCCGCCGCCGGTAATGTGCGCCATGCCGCGTATATCGAATTCCTCCAACAGCTTCAGCACCGGCTTGACGTAGATGCGCGTGGGTTCGAGCAGTGTCGCGCCCAGCGTTCGTTCGCCGGTGATGCCCGCGATACGCATCGTCAAGTCGGCGCGGGATGCTTCGAGAATGCTGCGGATGAGCGAGAAACCGTTGGAATGTGGCCCGCTCGAGGCCAGGCCAACGAGCGCATCACCGGCCGCGATGCGGGTGCCGTCGATCGCGCGCGATTTTTCCACGACACCGACGGCGAAACCGGCGAGATCGTACTCGCCGGCAATGAATGCCTTGGGATGCTCGGCGGTTTCGCCACCGATCAACGCGCAACCCGCCTGCTCGCAGCCTGCGGCGATGCCTTTGATGACGGCGCTAGCGACCTCGACGTCGAGGCGTTCGCAAACGAAATAGTCGAGAAAGAACAAAGGCTCGGCACCCTGCACCAGGATGTCGTTGACGCTCATCGCCACCAGGTCGATGCCGATGGTGTCGTGCTTGTTGAGCGCGAAAGCCAGCTTGAGCTTGGTGCCGACGCCATCGGTCCCCGACACCAGCACGGGCTCGCGGAAGCGTTTGGGCAATTCAACAAGTGCGCCGAAACCGCCGATCCCCGCCAGCACCTCCGGACGCAGAGTGCGCTTTGCGAACGGTTTGATCGCCTCGACCAAACGGTCGCCAGCGTCGATGTCGACACCTGCGTCGCGATACGAAAGGGAGGCCTGATCGAGGGTCATGGGAAGATTGAGTCGTTGCGTCGCGCAGGGTACAGTGAGCGACTTTTTCGAGTCGATTTTACCGGAAATGATTCCCTCTGGCCCGCCGCACGTCGAAGGCGCGCCGGTCGCGCAAGCGCCGGCACTGCCGCAAGCACGGGCGCTGCGCCTGCCGCACTACCTGTGGATGGCCGGCACGGTGCTGACCATCGCGGCGTTGCTGCACTGGCTCGGACCGATTCTGACACCGTTCCTGATCGGTGCCATGTTCGCCTACCTGGGCAGTCCCGCGGTCACGTGGGCGCAACGCCACAAGGTGCCGCGCACGGCGGGTACGCTACTCGTCATGGCGGTGATACTGGTGCTGATCCTCGCCTTGATTCTCGTCTTGGCGCCGTTGGTGCAATCCGAGTTCATGCAGCTGTGGAAACGCATTCCGGAACTCGCCGCCGCGATGAACGCGCAAGTCGCACCGTGGCTTATGGACAAGTTCGGCGTCGAGGTGCAACTCGATCTGGCCGCGCTCAGAAAGTTCGTCGCGCAGAATGCCACCAGCACGCACGACATGTCGTTGAAAGTTCTCGCCGGCATTCGGTCGGGCGGCACGTTGCTGCTCGCGATCCTGATCAACCTGGCGCTGATCCCGGTGGTGATGTTCTATTTGCTGCGCGATTGGGACATCCTGGTACGAAAGGTCGGCGAATTGATGCCGCGTCGCTGGTTCGCCAAGGTGAGCGCGATCGCCGTCGAGATCGACGACATCCTCGCCGAGTTCGTGCGGGGCCAACTTTGGGTGATGGGCGTGCTGGCGACGTACTACGCGATCGCCCTGTCCTTGGCGGGGCTTCAGTTCGCCCTTCCGATCGGCATCCTCACGGGGCTGCTGGTGTTCGTTCCGTACGTCGGCTTCGGGCTGGGCCTCGTGCTCGGCGTGGTCGCGGCATTGCTGCAATTCACCGGGTGGCCAGGGTTTATCGCGGTGCTCGCAGTCTACGGGATCGGGCAGTTGCTCGAAGGCTACGTGCTCGTTCCATGGCTGGTCGGCGACCGCATCGGCCTGCATCCCCTCGCGGTGATCTTCGCGCTGCTCGCCTTCGGCCACGTGTTCGGATTTGCCGGCGTATTGTTCGCGCTTCCCGCCAGCGCCGCGTTGCTGGTCGGTCTCCGTCATCTGCGCGACCTCTACCACGACTCCGAGTTGTATCTCTAGGCCCTGGTGGAACAACTAGTCTTCGAACTGGCGGCTCCGGAGCCGCCGAGCCTCGCCAACTTCCTGCCCGGACGCAACGAGGAGCTGCTGGCAGTGTTGCCCGCGTTCATCGCCGGACAGCACAACGCGACGGGTCTGCTGCTATGGGGGGCGCCGGCCTCCGGCAAGAGTCATCTCCTCGTCGCCGCAACGGCCCTGGCGCGGGAGCGTGGGCTTGCGGCCCGGTATATCGCGGATCCGTCACACCTCGCCGAAGAACAGATCGGAACGGACGCACTGCTCGCCATCGATCGCGTCGACGAGGCCGACTCCGCGGCGGCGGGGCGTCTGTTCACGCTATTCAACGCGCTGCAGGAACGGCATGGCCGCATGATCGTCGGCACGCGCGCGCCGCTGGCAAGCCTCAACTTGCGCGAGGACATCCGCACGCGCCTGGGCTGGGGACTCGTTTACGAAGTGCTGCCGCTCGCCGACGAGGACAAGTCGATGGCGCTGGCTGCGTACGCGAGAGAGCGCGGACTTTCGCTTCCCGGCGACGTCATCGACTACCTGCTCAGGCACGGTCGTCGCGACATGCGCTCGCTGCTGGCGACACTCACCGCCCTCGATCGCCGCTCGCTTGCCACGAAGCGGCCGATCACCGTGCCGATGATCAGGGAATGGCTGCAACGGGAACTCGAATGGGAACGACGCGGCAACGGCTGACCCTCTTCGATCTCGACAACACGCTGCTGGGCGGTGACAGCGACTATGGCTGGGCACAGTTCCTCATCGAAGTCGGCGCGCTCGACGCCGCAACGTACGAGGAGCGCAACGCCGCGTTCTTCGCGGACTACAAGGCCGGACGGCTCGATATCCACGCGTTCCTGGACTTTCAGTTGCGGCCGCTGGCCGAGCACGAGCCGGCAAGGCTGTTCGCCTGGCGCGAACGTTTCCTCGTCGAAAAGATCCGGCCCATGCTGCTGCCTGCCGCCGAGGCGGTCGTCCGCCAGCGCCTCGATGCCGGTGACCTCGTTGCCGTCGTCACGGCGACCAACAGCTTCGTGACGCGGCCGATCGCGCAGATGTATGGCATCGAGCACCTCGTCGCCACCGAACCGGAGATGACGAACGGACGCTTTACCGGCAGGGTGACCGGCGTGCCCTGTTTTCAGGCGGGCAAGGTGACTTGTGTGCAAGCGTGGCTCGACGGTCGCACGCAGCGCCTGACCGATTTCAGCGAGTCCTGGTTCTACACGGACTCCCATAACGACCTCCCTTTGCTCCACGCCGTCACCCGCGGGGTTGCGGTCGACCCCGACCCCATCCTGGCCGAGCAAGCCGCGGTACGGGGATGGCCGATCGTGAGCTGGCGCGATCGCCGGAAAGCTTGAGCCAGGCTGTCAACCGTTGGGGAAAGGGCGACGTTAATGGCGGCGACACGAATCCAGATGAGTGTCGACCAACCCAAACTACACTGAGGAATTAGACATGACCAAGTTGTTGAGCGCGCTGATCGCCGGCGCATTTGCCGTGTCGCTGACGGCTGCTGCACAGACCACCGCCCCGGCCACGACGGCACCCGCCGCTGCTCCGGCCAAGGCCCCCGTGGCCGCACCGGCGGCTGCGCCGACGGCAGTCAAGTCGGACGCGAGCGCCGACGTGAAGAAGACGTCGACCAGCTCGACCAGCACGACCAAGAAGTCCAAGAAAAAGGCCAAGAAGCCGGCGACTGCACAGCCGGTTTCCGCGACGAAGCCCGCCACGTCGGCCGCGGATGCGCCGAAGGCTGCCAGCGCGAAGTAAAAAAGAAAGTTGCGCCTATGCAACGGCTGTCGAGCAACTCCCCGTCGGCCGTTGCATGTTGCCGCAAAAGCCAATATAATCATTGAGGTTTGCCATTTTCAGATTCCGAGCCAACAGTTCGGGCAAGCGCGGAAAAGAGTGATCGACCCGAACCAACCATTGAGGAACAACACATGAACAAGCTGATCGTTGCACTGTGCGCAAGCGCATTCGCATTCGGTTCCGTGTCGGCGCTGGCCGGCAACACCATGAAGCCGCTCTCGAAAATGGAAACCGAGGAGGCGAAGGCGGCCAAAGCGGCAGCCAAGGCCAAGTGGGATTCCATGACGCCCGAACAACAGGCCGCCGCCAAGAAGAGCTGCCAAAAATAAGAAGCTGAGCGACGCCAACGCGCTCGACATGATCGCCAACGAGCAAATGCAGTACAACGCCGCGCAGGGTAAGGCAGATGCAACCGCATCCAAGGCGCAGGCGAAGCCGACTGCACAGCAACGCCAGGCGGACCTGAACAAGATAGAAAAGACCCAGCAAGAAGGTGGCTTGCAGCCGCTGCCGCCCAAGCCCAAGCAGTAGTCGGCACCTGATCTGCGGTTCACGAGAGGCAGGGGCTGCGGCCCCTGCTTTTTTTTCACCGGTAGGTGATTTCCGCTCGCGGCTATTGTCAGCCTCAGCGGCGAACGCGATATCACCCGAGCCACCGATGGAGGAATGAGACATGAACAAGCTACTCGTTGCACTTTGCGCCAGCGCATTCGCATTCGGTTCCGTGTCGGCGCTGGCCGGCAACAGCATGAAGCCGCTGTCGAAGATGGAGACGCAGGAGGCGAAGGCGGCCAAAGCGGCAGCCAAGGCCAAGTGGGACGCCATGACGCCGGAACAACAAGCCGCCGCGAAGAAAGCCGCTGCCGCAAAGAACCGCGACAGCTGGACGGCGATTGACCAGGTGTCGAGCGGGATCGACTACGACGCGAAGAAGGGCGCCGCGGACGCAGCCGCGTCGAAGGCGGGCCCGGCGCCAGCCAAGGGCACGATGAACACACCGGAAGTCGAAAAGGCGCTGAAGCAACAGAAAGGTCAGTAACCAGTTCCGAGGTCTGCCAGGGGCGGGGGCCGATTCGCCCCCGCCCTTCGTTTTTGACAGGCGCGTTGATCAACCCGCACGATCGCAACATCGTCAGGTCGACATCGATGACTCAGCACCGACGCATCGTTCTCGGAATGTCCGGCGGAGTCGATTCGTCGGTCGCGGCCTGGCTGCTCAAGCGCCAAGGGCACGAGGTCGTCGGCGTCTTCATGAAGAACTGGGAAGACGACGACACCGACGACTATTGCACGTCGCGCCAGGACCTGGTCGACGCGGCCTCGGTCGCGGACGTCATCGGCATCGAGCTCGAAGCGGTCAACTTCGTCGCCGAGTACCGTGAACGCGTCTTCGCGACATTTCCTGCGCGAATATGCGGCAGGCCGCACACCCAATCCCGACGTCCTGTGCAACAGCGAAATCAAGTTCAATGCGTTCCTCGACTTCGCGCAGTCGCTGGGCGCGGACGCCATCGCGACGGGACACTATGCGCGAGTGCATTCGAGCGACGGACGCGTCGAGTTGCGGAAGGCCGCCGACGTCGCCAAGGACCAGACCTATTTCCTGCATCAGCTCACGCAGCGCCAGCTGGCTGCGGCACGCTTTCCGATCGGCGATCTGACCAAGCGGCAGGTGCGCGCGATGGCACGCGAGCAGGGCATACCGACGTATGCGAAGAAGGATTCCACGGGCATCTGCTTCATCGGTGAGCGGCCGTTCCGCGACTTTCTCGCACGCTATCTGCCGCGTGAACCGGGCCCGATCGAGACGCCCGAAGGAGCGGTGGTCGGGCGTCACAGCGGACTTGCGTACTACACGCTCGGCCAGCGCCAGGGATTGGGCATCGGCGGTACGCGCGATGGCAGCGCGGCGCCGTGGTTCGTCGCGCGCAAGGACATGGCGCGCAACGCGCTGATCGTCGTTCAGGGCCACGAGGATCCGCGATTGTATTCGGATCATATCGAGACCGGCACGCTGCACTGGATCGCGGGGACGCCACCCGCTGCGGGTCAACGCTTGCGCGCCATGACGCGTTATCGCATGGCGCCGGCAGAGTGCGACATGGAGCGAGTGAGCGAGGATCGCTGGCGTGTGCGTTTCGGTGCGCCGCAATGGTCGCCTACGCCGGGCCAGTATTTGGTCGTCTACGACGGCAACGTATGCCTCGGTGGTGGCGTCATCGAAAGCAGCAACGTGGCGGCGGTGGTGGAACCGCAGCAGACGGCGCTGGTCTGACTTCCGGATTGCGATGCCGTTGGAATGACATAATCCGTTGCAAAACAGTAGTCGATGCGTGGCCGATTGGTCGCCCCGCAGACATTTTCGATAGAGCTTTCATGACCCCGAGATTGCAACGCTGGATGGCACGCGTACTGGTCGTGTGCGCGATGGCCCCGCTGTGGGCCCTGGCGCAAACGCCGCCGCCAGGTGCCGGTATGGCGCCCCCTCCGACGCAATTGCCGCAGGATCAGCTCGATGCACTGCTTGCACCGATCGCGCTCTATCCCGATCAGTTGCTGTCACAGGTGCTGATGGCCTCGACCTATCCGCTCGAAGTGGTCGAGGCCGCGCGCTTCGTGCAGCAGAATCCCGGACTCAAGGGCGAAGCGCTCGACCAGGCTCTGGGCACGAAGACCTGGGATCCCAGCGTGATGTCCCTTGCAGCGTTTCCGCAAGTGCTGGTCATGATGAACGACAAGCTCGAATGGACGCAGCAACTGGGCGACGCGTTCCTCGCCAACGAAGGTCAGGTGATGCAGACGGTGCAGTCGCTGCGCTCGCGTGCGCAGGCCGCGGGCAACCTGCAAAACACACCGCAGCAAAACGTGATCGTGCAGGACAGGATGATCATGATCGAACCGGCACAGCCGCAGGTGGTCTACGTGCCGGTCTACAACCCGACCGTCATCTATGGGCCGTGGTGGGTTCCGGCGTACCGGCCGTGGTACTGGTACCCACCGCCGATCTATGGCTACCCGCCAATGGGCTCCGCGTTTGCCGTCGGTTTCGTCTGGGGCAGCGCGTGGGCGATCTCGAGCAATCATTGGGGCTGGGCGCACCCGAACTGGCGTGGTGGCAACATCAACGTCAACGTCACCAACAACTATTTCTACAATCGGCCCCAATATCAGAATCGCTATCAGAACGGCAACTGGCAGCACTCGCCGGAGCATCGCAAAGGCGTCGCCTATCGCGATACCAGCGTGCAGAACCGTTACCTCAACACCAACAACGCTGCCGTGCAGTCGCGCGAAGCCTATCGGGGGCGGGACGTGACCCGGCACGACGTCCGGGCAGCCCGCCAGCCACGACCCCGCGCCCAGGTACGACGGATCGCCCCGGAACAGGTACGGCCGCGCGACCCGCCGAACGCCCGACGACCATGCAACAGCCGAGCGGCGGCACTGCTATGACGCGGCAGGGTTCCACCACCAACGCGGCCTCGATCAGCGAGCGCACTGCAACGCCGATGTCGCGGCAGACGACATCACCAAGCGCGAGCCAACCGCGACCGGCACCTACCTTCAACGCGAATCAATCGCGACCGCAAACGCAGGAGTTCAGCAATCGCGGTGCGCAGAGCCGTGCGACGATGAATGCCACGCCACCCCGCAATGCGGGTGGTGGCGCACCGGCACACAATGCCGGAGGTGGTGGGCCGTCGCGCAATGCCGGCGGCGGCGGTGAACGCAGCGGTGGCGAACGCGGCGGTGGCGCCGGCCACGGGAAATGACCGATGTTGCACCGTCATCCTCGTCTTCGATTGGAAAGCCTGGTCACCATGATGCGCACGATTACACCGGTTCTTCTTCTATTTGGCCTGACGGCGATGGCGCCGGGCATGGCGGCTTTTGCGGCCGAGGCGGCCCCCGCGAAAGCGACTGCGAAAATCGCGCAGATCAGTTTCGGCACGCCGGAAGACGCGGCACGCGCGCTCTACGAGGCGATGAAAGGCGGCGACTGGAAGCAGATCTATGCCGTCCTTGGGCCCGGTAGCGGCAAGCTGATCTATACCGGCGACAAGGTCGCGGATGGCGAGACTCGCGACATGTTCGTGGCGGCTTACGAGAAATCGGCGAAGTTCGACCGAAGCGGCGACGCGAAGGCAACGCTGCTCTTAGGGGCGAACGACTATCCGTTCGCGTTCCCGCTGGTCAAGGCAGCGCAAGGGTGGAGTTTCGATGCGCATGCCGGCGCCGAGGAAATCGTCAATCGTCGCGTCGGTGAAAACGAGCTCTACGCGATCCAGACCTGCCTGGCTTATGTCGACGCGCAGCGCGAATATGCGGCGAAAGATCGCGATCGCGATGGCTTGCTCGAATACGCGACGAAACTGGTCAGCGCGCCGGGCAAGCAGGATGGCCTGTACTGGCCGACAAAGGAGGGCGAACCACCCAGCCCCTTCGGACCGCTGATAACCCGGGCCGCGGGTGAGGGCTATGGTCTCGATGTCGCAGGCATGCCGCAGGCCTATCACGGCTACCACTTGCGCATTCTCACGGGCGCAAGGGCCATTTGCGCCGGGTGGCGCATACGATTACCGCGTCAGGGGCAAAATGATCGGCGGCTTCGCGATGGTCGCGTACCCTGCGCGCTGGGGTGTGTCCGGCGTGATGTCGTTCACCTGCAGCCACGATGGGGTGGTCTACGAGAAGAATCTCGGCCGCGAAACGCCTGCCGTCGCGAAAGCCATGACGCTATTCGATCCCGATACGAGCTGGCAGAAAGTTCCGCAGTAATGTTCGACGGCCGCGGCGGCCAGAAATAAGTACCTTGGACGACAACGTCAACCCGCTGCCAGTCAACGAGCGTATTGCCACGCTGGATATCGTGCGTGGTTTCGCGCTGCTGGGCATGTTGATCGCGAACATGCCCGGCTTTTCGACCTCGTTCTTCGCTGACGCCGACGGCTCGAACACGTGGCCGAGCCTGCTGGACAAGAGCGCGGCGATGCTGCACGACATGCTGTTCGAGGACAAGATCAACAGCGTGTTCAGCCTGCTCTTCGGCATCAGCTTTACCATCCAGCTCGGCCGCCTGCTGGAGCGCGAGCCCGATCGGGCGATGGTCATCTACACCCGACGCCTGCTCGCGCTCCTGGCATTCGGTCTGGTGCACACGATCGTGTTCTGGAACGGCGATGTCCTGCACATCTACGCACTGCTCGGGTTCGGCTTGCTGTTGCTGCGCAATGTGTCGGACCGCGTCGTCTACGCGCTGATCGGCGCTTGCCTGCTCTACCCCGCGGTGTCGGCCACGCTGCGAGTGTTCGTGATGACGCCGGACGTGGTTGCCACGCAGGTTCTGCAGATGCAGATTTGGGCAGCGTCCAACGACCTGGCCTACGGCCAGGGCTCGTTTGTGGCCGCGGCGCTGGAGCATGCGCGCCAAGCCGTCTATTTCTACACCGATCCGTTCATGCTCTGGGGCGCGCTCGGTTTCTACGCACAGATAGCCGCGACGATGCTGATCGGCTTTCTTGTCGGTCGCAACGGCTGGGTGCGGCGCATTCCGGAACTCATGCCGTGGGTGAAGCGGGTGCAGTGGTGGGCCTTTGGTGTGGGCGGCGCGTGCACGCTGATCTTCGGAATTCTGGGTCAACTCGACCAGCCGCCGGCACCGTCGCTGGCGAAAGTCGTGGTGAGCGTCGCCTATTCACTCAGCCGTCTGGGGATGGCGATCTTCTATGTCCTGACCATCGTGCGGGTCGCTCAGGTGCCGTCATGGCAGAGGCGTCTTGGCCCGATGGCCGCCGCCGGTCGCATGACGCTCACCAACTATCTGATGCAGACGCTGATCGCGACGACGATTTTTTATGGCTGGGGCTTCGGCCTGTGGAACAAGGTCGGACCCGCAGCTGGGCTGTTGCTCGCCTTCGCGATCTTCTTCATCATCCAGTTGCCGCTGAGCGTGTGGTGGTTGCGGCGCTTCCAGTTTGGACCGATAGAGTGGGTGTGGCGGCTCGCGACCTATGGCCACCGGCCGGCCATGTTATCCCGCGCGAACGCTGCGGCGCCGACAAGGTAACAGTGGAAGACTCCATGAGCGACGCCATGTATCGCCGATCATCTGCCTGGCGCACCTTCGCGCTCATCTGCACCATCGTCAGTTGCATGGCGCTCACCTTGCTTGGACCGGCGCATGTCATCGCCCAAGGCGCCCCGCCCGCGCCATCGCCGTCGGGCAGCGGCGAGACGTTCAAGCAGGAGCAACTCGACCAGATGCTTGCGCCGATCGCCTTGTATCCGGACGCGCTGTTGTCGCAGGTACTGATGGCCTCGACCTATCCGCTCGAGATCGTCGAGGCTGCGCGCTGGCTCGACCAGAACAAGGGGTTGACCGGCGATGCGTTGTTCAGCGCGCTCAAGGGCCAGCCGTGGGACGAAAGCGTGAAGTCGCTGTGCGCGTTTCCCGAAGTGCTCGACCGGATGAACAAGGATATCGCCTGGACGCAGAAGCTCGGCGATGCGTTCCTCGGTCAGCCGGAGCAGGTGATGGACACCGTGCAGAGCCTGCGCAAGAGGGCGGATGCCGCAGGCAACCTGAAGTCCAACGAACAGCAGAAAGTGACGGTCGACAACAACTACATCACGGTCGAGCCGGCGAATCCGCAAGTCATCTACGTGCCGACCTATCAACCGACGGTGGTCTATGGCGTATGGCCGTATCCCGCCTATCCGCCGTACTACCCACCGTACTGGGTTGCACCCGGGGCCGCATTCGTCAACGGCGTCTTCTGGGGTGTCGGCATTGCGGCGGGCGCGGCGCTTTGGGGAGGCTTCAACTGGAACAATCACGACGTCAACATCAACGTCAATCGCTACAACAACTTCAACCGCACCAACATTTCCAACAGCAACTGGCAGCACAACGCCGCCCATCGCGAGGGCGTGCCGTACCGGGACAACGCGTCGCGACAGAAATATGGCAACGTCGATCGGCAGGCGGCGCAGGCCCGCGAGCAATTCCGCGGACGCGAAGGCAGCCCCGGTGGCAGCAGCCTCAATGATCGTGCGGGAATGCAGAACGCGGCCGCCGACCGCGGAGGCGGCGGCGCAGCCAATCGTGATCTGGGCACCCACGTTGGCGGGTCGGCGACGCGCAACTTCGACGGAGCCGGTGGCGGGCGCGGCGGCGGTTTCAACACCGGCAATGGCTCGCAGGCGCACGACTATTCGAATCGCGGCAACGCCAGCATGGGCAACCGCAGTTTCAGCAGCGGCGGCGGTGCGGCTCGTGGCGGCGGGTGCCCGCGGTGGCGGTCGCGGTCGGCGCTGAGTGGAGAAGATGGAACATGGACTGTAACCCGAATCAGAACACGATCCAGCGCACACCGAAGGGCGTCGTGGCCGCTGCGCTGACGACGCTTGGTCTATTCGTGTCGGTAAGCCTTACTCATACAGCCGATGCCGCGACGAAGTCGACGCCAACGACCAAGTCCGCTGCGAAGACGGTGCAGCAGCGGGCCTTCGCGACGCCGGATGCGCTGTTTCAGGCATTGGCCAAAGCCGCCAAGGCAAACAACTCCAAGACCCTCGTCGCCCTGCTCGGGCAGGGCGGCGATGCGCTCATCAACTCGGGCGACGCCGTCAAGGACATGGACCGCGCACAGCGCTTTGCAGCCGACTACGCGGAGAAGCACTCGATCGTGATGAATGGCGACGCCAAGGCGACGCTCGTGGTGGGCAAACAGGACTGGCCGATGCCCATTCCCGCGGTCAAGGGCGCACGCGGTTGGACGCTCGATGCTGCGGCGGGAGCGAGAGAACTGTTGGCGCGGCGCATCGGCCAGAATGAACTGGACGCCATCGAAGTCGTGCGTTCGATCGTGGACGCCGAGCGCGACTATGCGAGCGAAGATCGCGATGCCGATGGCTTGCGGGAATAC
Organism: uncultured beta proteobacterium; assembly: GCA_963726935.1. GTDB lineage: Bacteria > Pseudomonadota > Gammaproteobacteria > Burkholderiales > Casimicrobiaceae > PALSA-1003. The sequence goes on along the minus strand of CAVSEH010000028.1, from coordinate 352,214 downwards.
GCGGACAAGTTCATCAGCCGGCCGGGCAAGCGGGATGGATTGTATTGGCCGACCAAGCCCAACGAACCAACGAGTCCGCTGGGCCCGTTGGTCGGATTCGCCGCGGCAGAAGGATACAAGCGCAAACAGGGCACGCCGACGCCCTTCCACGGTTACTATTTCCGGCTATTGACGGCGCAAGGCAAGGATGCGCCGGGTGGCGCGCGCAGCTACTTCGCGCACGGTCGACTGATCGGCGGCTTTGCGGTCATCGCCTATCCGGCGACCTACGGCAACTCGGGGATCATGAGCTTCATCGTCAACCAGGACGGGAAGGTCTATCAGAAGGATCTGGGAACCGACTCGATTGCGACGGCGCGCGCCGTCACCACCTACAATCCGGATTCGAGTTGGACCCCCGTGAAATGACAGTGCGTCGTTAGTCGACCGGCAGGAAAAAGCAAGGGCGGCCGGCACGATGCCGGCCGCCCCATTTTGTCTCAGCACGATCAGAACGGAATATCGTCGTCCAGGTCGTCGACGTTTTTCTTTGCCGGCGCGCCGGCTGGCTTGCCGCCTCCGCCGGATGCGCGCTCGCGCTCGGGCGGGGGTTCGCCGCCCGCGTTGCCGCCTGCTCCACCGCCACGACTCCCGAGCATCTGCATGCGGTCGGCGACGATTTCGGTCGTGTATTTGTCCTGGCCTTCCTTGTCCTGCCACTTGCGCGTCTGCAGGCGGCCTTCCACGTAGACCTGGCTGCCCTTCTTCAGGTACTCGCCGGCGATCTCGGCGAGCTTGCCGAAGAACGCCACGCGATGCCATTCGGTCTTCTCCTGTTTTTCGCCGTTCTTGTCCTTCCACGTGTCCGTGGTTGCGATCGAGACGTTCGTGATGGGATCGCCGCCGGTGGTGTAGCGCGTTTCCGGATCGCGGCCCAGGTTGCCGACGAGAATCACCTTGTTCACTGAAGCCATTGCAGTCCCCCAACCAGACGTAGATAACGCAATCGATGATATTCCCGCGCAGCCAGGGAAGGTATCAGACGCTCGGATGAAGCGAGATCGGGGCCCCGCGAAATCCGGCAGAACCCGCTTTAGAAACGGCGCGCGGAAAGGAGTATATTAGCAGGTTGCCTGCACCGCCGTTGCCCCCATCTAGCACCGATCGGGACCGCGGCAGCCGCCGCAACGCAAGTGAGCGCAAGTGAGCGCAAGTGAAGGCAAGTGAGCGCAGGCCAGAACGTCTCGCAGGAAGAATATGGAATACATCCGCATCCGCGGCGCCAGGACGCACAACCTCAAGAACATCAACCTCGATCTCCCGCGACACCGGCTGATCGTCATCACCGGGCTCTCCGGCTCGGGCAAGAGCTCGCTCGCCTTCGACACCCTGTACGCCGAGGGGCAGCGGCGCTACGTGGAGTCGCTTTCGGCCTATGCGCGGCAATTCCTGCAGTTGATGGAAAAGCCCGACGTCGACTTGATCGAAGGCCTGTCGCCGGCGATTTCCATCGAGCAGAAGGCGACGTCGCACAATCCGCGCTCGACGGTCGGCACCGTCACCGAAATCCACGATTACCTGCGCCTGCTCTACGCCCGCGTCGGCGAGCCGTTCTGCCCCGACCACCCGGAGCAGAAGCTCGCTGCGATGACGATCTCGCAGATGGTCGACGCGGTGCTGATGATGCCCGAGGAAACCAAGCTGATGATCCTCGCGCCGGCCGTGGTGAACCGCAAAGGCGAACAGCTCGAATTGCTCGTCGAGCTGCGGGCGAAGGGCTTTGTGCGCGTGCGCGTCGACGGCAAGGTGTACGAGATCGATGCGTGTCCCCAAGCTCACCAAGAATCAGAAGCACACGGTCGAAGTCGTCGTCGACCGGTTGCGCATCCGGCCCGATCTCAAGCAGCGGCTGGCGGAGTCGTTCGAGACCGCATTGCGCAACGGTGACGGGCGTGCCATCGCGGTCGAAATGGACTCGGGTGAGGAACACCTGTATTCCGCCAAGTTCGCGTGCCCGATCTGCAGCTACTCGCTGCAGGAGCTCGAGCCGCGCCTGTTCTCCTTCAACAATCCGATGGGCGCGTGCCCGCGTTGCGACGGCCTGGGTGCGATCAGTTTCTTCGACCCCAAGCGCGTCGTCGCCTTTCCGCAGCTGTCGCTCGCATCCGGCACGATCAAAGGCTGGGATCGCCGCAACCAGTTCTATTTCCAGATGCTGCAGAGCCTGGCCAAGCATTACGCCTTCGACCTGGACAAGCCATTCGCCAAGCTGCCCGAGAAAATCCAGCAGATGGTGCTGTACGGCAGCGATAAGGAAAAGATCGCGTTCACCTATCTTTCCGACCGTGGCAAGCCGACGGTGCGCGAGCACGCCTTCGAAGGCATCATTCCCAACCTCGAGCGGCGTTATCGCGAGACCGACTCGATCATGGTGCGCGAGGAGCTGGCCAAGTATCTCAATTCCAAGCCGTGCCCCGAGTGCGACGGCACGCGGCTGCGGCGCGAGGCGCGGCACGTCAAGGTGGGCGGCCGCGCGATCTTCGAGATCAGCAACTGGCCGCTCAAGGAAACGGGCGAGTTCTTCGGTCAACTGCACCTCGAAGGGCAGCGCCAGGCGATCGCCGACAAGATCGTCAAGGAGATCGTCAGCCGCCTGCAATTCCTCAACAACGTCGGCCTGGACTATCTGTCGCTCGATCGCTCCGCCGAAACGCTCTCCGGCGGCGAAGCGCAGCGCATCCGCCTGGCGTCGCAGATCGGTTCGGGCCTCACCGGCGTGATGTACGTGCTCGACGAACCGTCGATCGGCCTGCATCAGCGCGACAACGATCGCCTCCTCGAAACGCTCAAGCACCTGCGCGATCTCGGCAACAGCGTGATCGTGGTCGAACACGACACCGATGCGATCCTGTCGGCCGATCACGTCGTCGACATGGGTCCCGGCGCGGGCGAGCACGGCGGCCAGATCGTCGCGCAAGGTACACCGGAAGAGATCCGGCACGCGCCGCACTCGCTTACGGGACAATACCTGGCGGGGCATCGGCAGATTCCGATGCCGGAGCGCCGCCACCGCGCCGATCCCAAGCGGGTGCTGAGCGTCACGGGTGCCACGGGCAACAACCTCAAGAGCGTGACGCTGAAATTGCCCGTGGGATTGTTCGTCTGCGTGACCGGCGTGTCGGGATCGGGCAAGTCGACGCTGATCAACGACACGCTCTATCAGTCGGTCGCGCGGCATTTGTACAGCAGTACCACCGAGCCGGCGCCGTTCGAGGAGATGCACGGTCTCGAGTTCTACGACAAGGTGATCAGCGTCGATCAGAGCCCGATCGGCAGGACACCACGTTCCAACCCGGCGACATACACGGGATTGTTCACGCCGATCCGCGAGATCTTCGCGCAGGTCAAGGAGGCGCGCGAGCGCGGCTACGGCCCGGGACGGTTCTCGTTCAACGTCAAGGGCGGTCGCTGCGAGGCATGCCAGGGCGACGGACTCATCAAGGTCGAGATGCACTTTCTGCCCGACGTCTACGTTCCGTGCGACGTCTGCCATGGGCAGCGGTACAACCGCGAGACGCTCGAGATCCAGTACAAGGGCAAGAATATTCACGACGTACTCTCGCTGACGGTCGAGCAGGCGTTCGCGTTCTTCGAACCGGTACCCGTGGTGGCGCGCAAGCTGCGCACGTTGCTCGACGTGGGACTCGGTTACATCACCCTCGGACAGTCGGCAACCACGTTGTCGGGCGGCGAGGCGCAGCGCGTGAAACTCGCGCTGGAGCTGTCGAAGCGCGACACCGGGCGTACGCTGTACATTCTCGACGAGCCGACGACGGGCCTGCACTTCCACGACATCGAGATGCTGCTCACCGTGCTGCATCGCCTGCGCGACCACGGGAACACCGTGGTGGTGATCGAGCACAATCTCGACGTCATCAAGACGGCTGACTGGGTGATCGACCTCGGCCCCGAAGGTGGCGCCGGCGGCGGACGGATCATCGCCGAAGGCACGCCGGAGCAGGTGGCGGAGGTGGCCGGCAGCTACACCGGGCGCTATCTCAAGCCGGCGCTGGAGCGACACGAGGCGCGACGGGGCGCCCGCGCCGACCCGGCGCGCGTCGGGCGCGGCAAGAAAGCGGTCGACCTGCTCGGGTAGCATTGCGTGGCTATTCGAGTCGCTCGCGAGCAGCTCGGGCGCGTCTTCACGCAGCGCTGCTTTTATCTCTTCGTTCTCCTGGTCGCGCTCATCGGCGTCATTCCCTTCGTCGAGCCGACGCCGGGCGGACGGCTGGTCATCAACGCGATACACTTGTTCATCATGGTCGCGGCGGTGGCGGCCGTCGGCCGCACCGTGTTGTCGTTCGTCATCATCCTGCTGCTCGCTGCCGCAGCACTGGCCGCACAGTATCTTGGCATCGCCTGGGGCGACGAGCAGGCCATCCTGCATTCGTGGTTCTTCACCGCGGGGTTGTATGCCGCGGCCATCACCTACATGCTGATCTACGTGTTCCAACCCGAGGTAATGACCGCCGACAAGCTGTTCGGCGCTGCATCGGCGTACCTGATGCTCGGTACCTTCTGGGCGTATCTTTACGGGTTGGTCGGCCATTACTTTCCCGGCTCGTTCACTATCGCGGGTGCGGCAGGCACACCCGACCTCATCGACCTTCTCTATTTCAGCTTCACGGTGCTGACCAGCACCGGCTTTGGCGACATCGTTCCGGTCACGCGTCAGGCCCGCGCCATTTGCACGATCGAGCAACTCACCGGCGCGCTGTTCCTGGCGATACTCATCGCCCGGCTTGCGGGCGTCTATCCACCCGCGGGACGACGCGACCGGCGATAAGGACGCCTCAGTCCTGCGCGCTCATCTGCTTCACTCATCGCCGAGTGGATCACGGGTGTCGCGTGCTTCTCCCGACGGGTCCTTGCCGGTCGATTGACCTGAGTCGAGGTTGCCCCTCCGCGGCGCCGGGTGGTACGCTGAATCCACCAATGTTTCTCACGGCGAAGGACAAAGGATGGCAGACAAGAATGCGATGAGCGCGAAGATCCGGCAGCCGGGTCGGCGGAAGTTCATACAGCGATCGGGCGTCGTGGCTGCGGCGGGCCTGACCGGCGGGCTCGCTCAGGTACAGGTGGCGTTTGCGGATGCGCTCACCAAGGAGCAGCGCGCGGCCATGACACCGGCCCAGATCCTGGCGGCGATGAAGGAAGGCAACGAGCAGTTTCGCAAAGGCTTCAAGAAGGCGCGGAATTATCTCGCGGAGGCGAAGGCATCGGCGGCGGGCCAGTATCCCGCGGCCGTCATCCTGAGCTGCATCGACTCACGCGCGCCCGCGGAGGTCATCATGAACCTCGGCATCGCCGACACCTTCAATGCGCGCGTCGCCGGCAACATCGCCAACGACGACATGCTCGGCAGCATGGAATTCGCGTGCAAGGTCGCGGGGGCGAAGGTCGTGCTGGTGATGGGTCACACCGCCTGCGGCGCGATCAAGGGCGCGATCGACAATGTGGAACTGGGGAATCTGACCGGCCTGCTGGCCAAGATCAAGCCCGCGGTCGCGGCGACGAAGTACGAGGGCGACCGCTCGGCGAAGAACTACGCCTTCGTCGATTTGGTGGCGAAAAAGAACGTCGAGCTCACGATCGGGCAAATTCGCGAGAAGAGCAGCATCCTGCGCGAACTCGAGCGGGCCGGTACCATCACGATAAGCGGCGCCATGTACAACCTCGAAACGGCAGGGATCACCTTCTTTGCCGTCTGATCTGGACGCACGCAACAAGGTCGTCGCCCCGGCGCAGGCCGGGGCCCAATTTTCTGCAACCAACATTGGATCCCGGCCTTCGCCGGGATGACGCTTCGGAACTATTACTGGATCGTGATCTGCTTGGCGTTGGCCTTGGCGATCTTCGGCAGCGTCAGTTGCAACACGCCGTCGACATGCGTGGCCTGCGTCGCGTTGGCATCGACGGCTTCCGGCAAGCGGATAGCGCGGCTTGCCTTCCCGACGACACGTTCTTGCCAAAGGCTCTTGCCATTGGCGTCGACTTCTTCGCGCGACTCGGCGCTGATGGTGACGTTGCGATCTTCGACATTGACTTCGATCTTGTCCTTGGGTACGCCCGGCAATTCGGCCTTCACGACGAACGCTTCCGGGGTTTCCACGACGTCGAGCGCAATGGAACCGGCACCGGCGACGCCGTCGCCATTGAATGCAGGCGCGACCGAGCCGAACGCGCGGTCGAATACGCGGTCCAGCGGACTGTAATAACGAATCAGACGGCTCATAGTTCTATCTCCTAGCGAGGGTTTGGTTTTGGCGGCGATCCACTGCCGCGCACCCTTCCAAGATGGCGCCGGGGATGCGGTTTTCAAGGGCCGGGGCAACGTAAGGCTGCCTTGGTGCCGACCCGGTGCAGGCCTTCAGCGCTCGTTTTCGAGTCCGGTGTCGGGGCCTAACGTGGGCTCGTCACGTGTCTCGGGTAGCGGCGGAGGCGCATGCGTGGTAATCGCAGCCAGGATGCCAGCGAGGAGGGCCGTCGGCGTCGGCGGACATCCGGGAATTTCGACGTCGACGGGGATCACGTTGCCGACGCGACCCAGGCTGGCGTAGCTCTCGCCGAAGATCCCGCCCGTGCAGCCGCAGTCGCCGACCGCCACCACGAGCTTGGGGTCCGGCGTCGCGTCGTAAGTGCGCTTGAGCGCGATCGCCATGTGCTTGGAGACGGGGCCGGTCACGAGCAACATGTCGGCGTGGCGCGGGCTCGCCACGAAGCGAATGCCGAGGCCCTCGATGTTGTAGTACGGATTGCCGAGCGCGTGGATCTCGAGCTCGCAGCCGTTGCACGAGCCCGCGTCGACCTGGCGGATCGTCAGCGCCCGGCCCAGCATGCGCACTATCTTCTCCTGCAGCCGCGCGACGACCACCATTTCTTCGGCCGGCGCGGGCGCGGGCTCGGTCTTGATGCCGGTCTTCGCGATCTGGTGGAGGACGTGCAACATCGTCTAGAGGTCGTGCCCGCTATAGGACAGGTTGAACGACTTGTTGATCAGCGGAAAGTCGGGAACGATGTTGCCGATCACCGCATGCTCCAGCAAGGGCCAGTTCTGCCACGAGGGATCGTGCGGATGGCAACGACGTATCGTGCCGGTCGGCCCGGTCTCCAGCGCGATCACCACGGGTCCGCGCCAGCCTTCGATGGCACCGAGCGCAGAGGAGAACGACGGTATCGGCGGAAGATCGATCGTGACCTCGCCGTCGGGCATCGCGTCAAGCATGGCTCTGGTCAGGCGCAGCGACTCGAATAGCTCGTCGAAGCGCACGGCAACGCGCGCAGCAACGTCGCCCTCGGCATGCGTCGCTTTGCGCACTTCGAATGCTTCATAGGGCGGGGTCGGAAAATCGCAGCGCAGATCGTCCTGGAGTCCGCTCGCGCGGCCGGCAAATCCGACGAGACCGAGTTTCGCAGCCAGTGCACGCGGCACCTCGCCGCACGTGCGAAAACGGTCCTGCAGTCCGGCGTGATCGTCGTAGATGTCGTGCAGCACACGGATCTCACGCGCGAGTACCTGCGCTTGCGCGCGCATTGCGGCTGCATCCGCATCGGCAAGGTCGCGGGCGACGCCGCCCGGGATCACCACGTCCATCAGCATGCGGTGTCCGAACGCCTTGGCGTTCAGGCGCAGCACGTCTTCCTTGAGCCGCGAGAACTGCGCCAGCCCGAACGCGAATCCGCCGTCGTTGCCGAGATAGCCGAGATCGCCCAGATGATTCGCGATCCGTTCGCGCTCCAGGCAGAGTGCGCGCAGCCACAGCGCGCGTTGCGGCAGCTTCACGGCGGTCATCGTTTCGACTGCCTGCACGAACGCCCAGGCGTAGGCGACCGTGCTGTCGCCCGAAACCCTGGCCGCGAGCCGGTGAGCGTCGGCGACAGGCAGCGCCTCGAAGCGCTTCTCGATCCCCTTGTGCACGTAGCTGAGCCGCTCCTCGAGCCGCAGCACCTTCTCGCCGACCACCTGAAACCGGAAATGCCCGGGTTCGATGATGCCTGCGTGTACCGGTCCGACGGGAATCTCGTGCACGCCGTCGCCGCTGACCCGGACGAACGGGTAGTCCTCCTGCCCGGGCTCCCATTTGGGTGACGCCTCGAAGTCGCGGCGCAGCGGAAACTGGTCGATCGGCCAGGCCGCCTGCCATGTCCAGGGTCGCTGATCGTCGGCATCGCACTGGACGCCGACCAGATCGTACGCGGAGCGCTGCATCCGATTCGCCGCGGGGAAAATCGGCGCGAGGTCCGGATAGCGTGCGCGCTCGTCGGGCAACACGTGCTCGAGCAGCGTGAAGCCATCGGCATCGCGCAGCAGGACGCGCAGGCAGAATCCGCGCTGGCGGTCGCGGTCGTCGGTCGCCCACAGTGCCACGAGTTGGCCGCCCTGTTCCCACGCCAGGCGACACGCCGTCAGCAGCTGGCCCGAACTGACCGGACAGCGTTGTGCCGGCACTGCGCTGTGCATCGCGGCGGCGGAAATGCCGAGCGGCGCGACGTTCATCCGATCAACCTGGCTGCTTGCCGATACCAGTCGGCGAGGAACGGAGGAATCCACAGCCCCAGCATGAGGACGATGGCGAGATGCACGAACACGGGCATCAGCGCCGGCCGGCGTGGCAGGCGCTGCACGGTCGTCTCGCCGAACACCATCGGCTGCACCTTCGAGAAGACGGCGGCGAACGCGACGGCCAAGGCAAGCAACAGCAACGGCGTGGCCCACGGTTGTTCGCGCATCGCGGTGGTCAGGATCAGGAATTCGCTGGCGAACACGCCGAAGGGCGGCATGCCGAGGATGGCCAGCGAACCGAGCGCCAGCCCCCAGCCGATCGTCGGGCTGATCGTGATCAGGCCGCGAATGCCCTCCATCAACTGCGTGCCCGCTTTTTGCGTCGCATGCCCGACAGTGAAGAAGATCGCCGATTTGGTCAGCGAATGCACGGTCATGTGCAGCAGACCCGCGAAGTTCGCGATAGGGCCACCCATGCCGAAGGCAAAGGTAATGATGCCCATGTGTTCGATGGACGAGTATGCGAACAGCCGCTTGATGTCCTTCTGGCGGGAAAGCAGGAACGCCGCGACGACGACCGACAGCAAACCGAACCCCATCAGCAATTCCCGGGCGAACGAGGTTTGCAGCGATCCCTCGACCAGTACCTTGCAGCGCACGACGGCATACAGCGCGACATTGAGCAGAAGCCCCGAGAGCACCGCGGAAACCGGAGTCGGGCCTTCGGCGTGTGCGTCGGGGAGCCAGTTGTGCAGCGGAACGAGCCCGACCTTGGTGCCGTAGCCGACAAGGAGGAAGACAAACGCCAGCGACAGCACCGTTGGCTCGAGTTGACTCTTGACGTCGTTGAGCTCGGTCCAGAGCAATGCGCCGCCTCCCGCGCCAAGCAGTTTTTCAGCGGCGAAATAGAGCAGGATCGTGCCGAACAGCGCCTGGGCGATCCCGACGCCGCAGAGGATGAAATACTTCCACGCTGCTTCCAGGCTCGCCGGAGTGCGGTAAAGCGAAACCAACAGGACCGTGGTCAGCGTCGCGGCCTCCATCGCGACCCACAGGATGCCCATGTTGTTGGTGAGCAGAGCGACCAGCATTGTGAAGTTGAAGAGCTGGAACATGCTGTGATAGAGGCGCAGGCGGGCTGAAGTGAGATGCCCGAGCTCCTGCTCGACGCGCATGTAGGGCCGCGAAAAGATCGATGTCGTGAAGCCGACAAAGGCCGTCAACGCGACCAGAAACACATTGAACGGATCGACGAAGAATTGCCGGTTGAGGGCGAGCATCGGGCCGTCCTGGATGACGCGCACGGTGAGTGCCACCGCGGCCAGTAGCGTCAGCGCGCAGACGGCAATGTTGACCGCGGCCGCATGCGCGCGATCGCCGACCGCGGCCAGCAGCAGCGCGCCGATGATCGGCAGACCGAGAACCGCCAGAATCTCGATCACTCGCCTATTGCCGCGCTCACTTGCGGCCTCCTTGTACGGAGGGAGCGGAATGAAGCGCCGAGTGTCGGCCGCGCTCGGTCGGCCGCCGACGCGCCCTTCGGGCCTTGCCTCGGCGGAGCCCTCGCGCGTCGGCCTCACTCGCCCTCCTTCAACTTTTCCAGATGCTTGAGATCGAGGCTGTCGAACTGCTCGCGGATCTGGAAGAAGAACACGCCGAGGATGAGCATCGCGACCAGCACGTCGAGCGCAATCCCCAGTTCGACGACCATCGGCATCCCGTAAGTGGCGCTCGTGGCCGCAAAGAACAGGCCATTCTCCATCGACAGGAAGCCGATCACCTGCGGAATCGCCTTGCGACGGGTGATCATCATCAGGAACGACAGCATGACACTGGCCATCGCGATGCCGATCGTCGCGCGCGTGACCGTACTGGCGAGTTGGGCGATCGGAAACGCGAGATTGAACGAGAACACCACCAGCACGATGCCGATGAGCATCGTCAGCGGAATATTGATCAATCTCTCGACGTCCCATTTGACGTCGAGCTTGCGGATCAGCCGGTGCAGGATCCACGGCAGCATAATCACCTTGAGCAGCAGCGACAGCCCAGCGGACCAGTACAGATGCGGCTGGTCGGTCGCGAACGCGACGATCGCGGTGGAGCAGGTCAGGGCCAGACCTTGTGCGGCGAACAGGTCGATGAGCGTCAGGACGCGCCGTTGCGCAAGCATGGCAAAGGCGAGCAGCAGCAACACTGCCGCGAGCAGGTTGATCAGCTGTGCCCAGAGTGGAGTCGGCATCATCGCCCAGGCTTATCCGCCGAGCAGCTGCGTGACCAGCATGCCCAGTACCGCGAGCAGGAACGCGGTACCGAGGAATTCCGGTGCGCGGAAAATCCGCAACTTCGCCGACAACGTCTCGATCATTGCCAGCGCAAAGCCCCCCACCGCGAGTTTTGCAATGAGCACCGGCGTCGCGGCGAGGATTGCCTGCCAGTCGGCGCCCCGCTCGGCGATGCCGAACGGGAGGAACAGCGCGAGACCGATGCATGAATAGTTGAACAGCTTCAGCGCCGCGGCCCACTCGATGAGCGCGAGATGGCGCGCCGAGTACTCGAGGATCATCGCTTCGTGGATCATCGTCAGTTCGAGGTGCGTCGCCGGGTTGTCGACCGGGATGCGGGCGTTTTCGGCGAGCGAGACGATCGTGAAGGCGACGCCCGCGAACGCGAGGCTCGGATAGATCGCGATCTCGCGGTGTGCGAGCGTCTCGACGATCGTGGGCAACGAGGTCGAGCCCGAGATCAGCGACGCCGTGAACAACACCATCAGCAGCGCAGGCTCGGCGAGGAAGCCGACGAACATCTCGCGCCGCGCACCGAGCGAGCCGAATGCTGTGCCGATGTCCATCGCGGCGAGCGCGATGAATACGCGCGCCAGTGCGAACACGCCGACCAGCGCGATGGCATCGGCGGCGCGCGCAAACGGCAGATCGGTCGCGAGCGAGGGCACGATGGCCGCGGCCAGAGCCATTGCGCCGAAGACGACGTACGGCATCAGGCGGAAAATCGGCGACGCGTTGGGCGAGACGACAGCGTCCTTGTGGAACAGCTTTCGGATCGTGCGATAGGGCAGCAGGAGCGATGGCGCGCTCTTGTTCTGCAGCCACGCGCGGCACATGTTGACCCACCCGACCAGCACCGGCGCGAGCAGCAGTGCAATCGCAAGTTGCAGCAGTTGGAGGAAGAAACCGGTGAGCGTCATCGCACGAAGAACAGCAGCGCCAGCAAGGTGCAGAAACTGTAGGTCAGGTACACGGAGATCCGTCCCTGCTGGATGAAGCCCACCCACCGCGCAAGTGCTTCAGCGCTTCGCGCGATCGGCAGATAAAGCCAGTACCACCAATGATCGCCGAGCGTCACCCTGTATGTCGGCTGGGTGTCGAATGGCGACGGCAGTGTGCGGTCGATCCGGAAGAATGCCTCGAACACCTGCCGGATCGGTTGTCCGAAGCCCTCGGCGGTATCCTGCATGCGCGGTGTCTGCAACGGAAAACCGCAGTCCCATGCGGGTCCCTGGCGCAATCCCCCGCGATAGTGGCGGTGGACGATCTGGATGGTCAGCAGCACGACCACGACAATCACCGCCAGGAAGATGATCGGGCTGTAGCTCGAGCGATCGGCGTCCACCGGCGCGAGCAGCAGCCAGGTTTGACCGTGCCCACCCACCGTCGATCCGATCAGTGCCTTGTTGACTGCGTCGATGAGCGTAATCACGTTGACGGGAAACAGCCCCAGTACGACGCAGCCGAACGCGAACCAGGCGAGCGCGACGCGCTCCAGCCAGCCGGGGTCCTGCGCGTAGGCGAGATTTGGCTCGCGCGGCTGTCCGAGGAAGATCACGCCGTAGAATTTCACCATCACGTACGCGGCGAGCGCGACGGCGAGCACGAGCGCGGCGGCCGCAAGCGGTACCAGCATGTTGATGAACGATTGCGGCAGGCTGGGTGTGAACAGGAACGCCTGCAGCAGCAGCCATTCGGAGACGAAACCGTTCAACGGCGGCAGGCCGGCGATCGCCAACGTACCGACGAGCGCCAGCCACGCCACCCACGGCATCCGATGGATGAGTCCGCCGAGCTTGCCGAGACTGCGCTCCTTGGTCGCGTGCAGCACGGCACCGGTAGCGAGAAACAGCAGGCTCTTGAAGAACGCGTGGTTGAGCGAGTGATAGAGCACCGCGGCGAGCGTGATCGCGGCGAGCAGGGTCTTTGCGTACGACTTGAACAGGATCGTCAGGCCGATGCCCGCGACGATGATGCCGATGTTCTCGATCGACGAATAGGCGAGCAGCCGCTTCATGTCCGTCTGGACCGCCGCGAAGATCACGCCGAAGAGCGCGGTGACGAGGCCAAGCCCGAGTGCCACGACGCCCCACCACCAGAGCTGACCGTGCAGCAGATCGAAGGTCACGCGCAAGAGGCCGTAGATCGCTGTCTTCAACATCACACCGCTCATCAACGCCGACACCGGCGAAGGCGCCGCGGGGTGCGCTTCGGGAAGCCAGACGTGCAGCGGCACCAGGCCTGCTTTGGCGCCGAAGCCGAACAGCGCGAGCAGGAACGCGATCGATGCCCAGGATTCCGACAGCCGGACGCTGCGCATGCCGGCGAAGGTGTAGTCGCCGCTGCCGCCCTGCAGCACGCCGAAACACAACAGGATCCCGATCGCGCCGATGTGCGCGATCAGGAGATACAGGAAGCCGGCACGGCGAATCTCCGGGATGCGATGGTCGGTCGTCACCAGGAAGTACGACGAAAGCGCCATCGTCTCCCACGCGACCATGAATACGTACGCGTCGTCGGCGATGAACACCAGCGCCATCGCCGCCAGGAACGTGTGGAACTGCAGGCAGAGCAATCCGGGTGCGACGCCTTCGCTTGCGCGGAAGTAGCCCGCGGAGAAGATCGAGATGCCGCCGCCGGCCGAGCCGAGGAGAAACAGGAAGAACGCCGACAACGCGTCCAGCCGGACATGGAAGGGCAGGTCGGGCAGACCGAGCGGCAAGACGAGCGTCTGGGGCGCGTCGCCAATCGTAACCAGGGCGACTGCGGCAAGCGCGAACCCCACTGCAGCCCCGACGGAGAAGAGTATTCGCCCGACGAAAATAAGGTTGCGTGGTCGCACCAGGCCCAGCACGCCGATCGCGATCCAGGCGAGGATCGCGGTGATCACCAACGGGAGGGCGTTGGTCACTCTACCCCGGTCGTCGCCCCGGCGGAGGCCGGGGCCCAATCTTGCGCCGCTGCGTTGTGTGCGCCAGGAACTTGGATCCCGGCCTTCGCCGGGATGACGTTAAAATTGCCGTCGCCCCGGCGGAGGCCGGGGCCCAATTGTCGATTCGTAGTCGCAGCCTCCGCAAATTGGATCCCGGCCTGCGCCGGGATGACGTTAAAATTGCCGTCGCCCCGGCGGAGGCCGGGGCCCAATTGTCGATTCGTAGTCGCAGCCTCCGCAAATTGGATCCCGGCCTGCGCCGGGATGACGCGGCTGTTTCCAATCGCGCTACGGCGTTGCCTTGCGCTCTTGGACATCCGCGTCACTTTACGCGCATGCCCGGTGCCGCGCCCGAGTCGGGCGTGAGCAGGAATATCCCGGGACCTTCGCCCGAAGCGGCGAGAACCATGCCTTCGGACAACCCGAACTTCATCTTGCGTGGCGCGAGATTGGCGACCATCGGTGTGAGGCGTCCGATCAGGTCCTCGGGCTTGTAGGCCGATTTGATACCCGCGAACACGGTGCGATGCTGCGCCTCGCCGATGTCGAGCGTCAGCTTCAACAGCTTGTCCGCGCCTGCGACGTGCTCTGCGTTGACGATCTTCGCGATGCGCAGCTCGACCTTGGAGAAGTCGTCGATCGAGATGACTGAGGAGTCCGCTGTTGCGGGCGTGACCGCTGGCGACACCGGCGCCGACACCTTTGGCGGCGGACCTTCGACAAGCGCGTCGATCTGTTTCGGGTCGATGCGGGTCATGAGGTGAGTGAACGGTGCAATCCGTACGGGCGGCTCGATCGCATCTGCCCAAACGAAGTCGCGATCCATCCCGAACAGCTGGCGTGCGACCCGCGACGCGAGGTCGGGCAGGATGGGTGCGAGGATCACGGTCAGGTACTTGAATCCGAACAACGCACGAGAGCAAATGCTCTGCAATTCGCCTTGCCGCGCAGTGTCCTTTGCCAATGTCCACGGCTTGGCTTGGTCGAAGGCCTCGTTGAATCGATCCGCTGCCGACATCGCTTCGCGCACGACCTGTGAATACTGCCGCGCGTCGTAGTGTTCGGCAGCGTGGTGATAGGTTGGCTTTACGCTTTCGCGCAGCGATTCGATCTCGGTCGGCGCAAGAGCGACGACGCCATCGAACTGCTCGGTGATGAACTTCGCTGCCCGGCTGGCGATATTCACGTACTTGCCGATGAGGTCGCTGTTGACGCGCGCGACGAAATCATCGGGATTGAAATCGATGTCCTCGACCTTCTCGTTGAGCTTGGCGGCGATGTAGTAGCGCAGCCATTCCGAGTTCATGCCGAGGTCGAGATAGTAGTCGGGGCTGATGCCCGTGCCGCGCGACTTGGACATCTTCTCGCCCAGCGCGGTCAGGAAGCCATGGACATAGACGTTGTCGGGCACCTTGTACGGCGCGCCCGCGAACTTCAGCATCGCCGGCCAGAACAGCGTGTGAAAGTACACGATGTCCTTGCCGATGAAATGAACCTGGCGCGTCGAGGGATCGGCCAGTATCTGTTCGAAGGTCCGCGACTCACCCTTGGCGCGCGCCTTGCCGGTGTCGACGTATTCCTTGAGGCTCGCCAGATAACCGACCGGCGCGTCCAGCCAGACGTAGAAGTACTTGCCCGGCGCATTCGGGATGGGGATGCCGAAGTAGGGTGCGTCGCGCGAGATGTCCCAGTCGCCAAGACCCGTGCCGCTCGTGCCGAGCCATTCCTGTGCCTTGTTGAAGGTTTCCGGCTGTAGCCGTCTTCGCCCCGACACATCTTGTCGTGTCCAGTCCTGCAGGAACTCGACGCATTTGGGGTCCGAGAGCCGGAAAAAGAAATGGTCGGACGCCTTCACGACCGGCGTCGCGCCCGAGACGGTCGAGTAAGGACGGATGAGGTCGGTCGGCGCGTTCAGCGTACTGCAGTTCTCGCACGCGTCGCCGTACTGATCCTTCGCGCCGCATTTCGGACATTCGCCCCGGATGTAGCGGTCCGGCAGGAACATTTCCTTGACCGGATCGAAGAACTGCTCGACCGACTTGGTGTAGATCAGCCCGGCGCCGTCGAGTTTGCGATAGATATCGTGCGAGAGAGCGAAATTGGTCGGCGAGTCGGTGCTGCCCCAGTGGTCGAAGCTGAGGTGGAATCCGCGCAGCTGCTTTGGACGCGTGGCCGATATCCTGGCTACCAGTTCCTTCGGCGTCACGCCTTCCGCTTCGGCCCTGAGCATGATCGCGGCGCCATGCGTGTCGTCGGCGCAGACGAAGTGCACGACCGTGTCCGGCTGCATGCGCTGAAAGCGCACCCAGATGTCGGCCTGGATGTACTCCATGATGTGGCCGATGTGGAACGGACCGTTGGCGTACGGCAGCGCGGTCGTGACGAAAAGGGTGCGGTGGGGCATGCGACAAAGACCTTTGATACAGAAGGGGAATCCCGCATTTTAGCAGTGCGACCCTCCGATGAGTACCGAGCGACGCGCTTTTTCGTTAGACTTTGGGCCTCCGTCTCTCACTGCCCCACAGCAAATCCATGCCGATCACCGAGGCCGATGCCCAGGCGAGCTTGCGCACGCTTCTGGACCCCAATACCGGCCGCGATTTTGTCTCGACCAAGTCGATCCGCAAGATCGCCGTCGACGGTAACAACGTCGCGGTCGACGTCTTGCTGGCCTATCCGGCGAAGAGTCAGCACGAAATCCTGCGCAAGCTCGTGCACAACCACATCGCGGCTTTGCCGGGCGTGGGCAAGGTGACGGTGACGATCAGCCAGAAAGTCGCTTCGCACTCGGTGCAGCGGGGTGTGAAGCTGGTCCCCGGCGTCAAGAACGTCATCGCGATCGCGAGCGGCAAGGGTGGCGTGGGCAAGTCGACGACCGCCGTCAATCTCGCGCTCGCGCTCGCGGCGGAAGGCGCGCAGGTCGGCGTGCTCGACGCCGACATCTACGGGCCTTCGCAGCCGACGATGCTCGGCATCAGCGGACGGCCCGAATCCAAGGATGGCAAGACGCTGGAACCGCTCGAAGCCTATGGCCTGCAGGCGATGTCCATCGGTTTCCTGATCGACGTCGACACGCCGATGGTCTGGCGCGGACCGATGGTGACGCAGGCGCTGGAGCAGCTGCTCAAGGATACCAACTGGCGCGACCTCGACTACCTGCTCGTCGACATGCCGCCGGGAACGGGCGACATCGCCCTCACGCTATCGCAGAAGGTCCCGGTCACCGGTGCCGTGATCGTCACCACGCCACAGGACATCGCGCTGATCGATGCGCGCAAGGGCCTCAAGATGTTCGAGAAGGTCGGCGTGCCGATCGTCGGTGTCGTGGAGAACATGGCGATACACATCTGTTCGAAGTGCGGCCACGCCGAGCATATCTTCGGCGCCGGCGGCGGCGAGAAGATGTGCAAGGACTACAACGTGCCCTTCCTCGGTTCGCTGCCGCTGGATATTCATATCCGCGAGCAGGCGGACTCCGGTCGGCCGACGGTTGTCGCCGATCCGGATGGTCCGATCGCCGCGATCTACCGGGACATCGCGCGCAAGACTGCCGTGTTCGTCGCGCAGAGGGCGGAGGATTTCTCGGCGAAGTTCCCCAACATCGTCATCCAGAACACCTAACCCCGTTGCACGCGACGAGCGACCGCCGATGATCAAGCCGGATACGTGGATTCGCCGCATGGCGAAGGAGCACCGGATGATCGAGCCGTTCGAGCCGGGCCAGGTGCGCGAGGTCGACGGCCACAAGATCGTCTCCTACGGCACGTCCAGCTACGGGTACGACATCCGCTGCTCGAGCGAATTCAAGCTGTTCACCAACCTCAATTCAACGATCGTCGACCCCAAGAACTTCGACGACCGGTCGTTTGTCGATTTCAAGGGTGAATCCTGCATCATCCCGCCCAATTCATTCGCGCTCGCCCGCACCGTCGAATACTTCCGCATACCGCGCAACGTGCTCACGATTTGCCTGGGCAAGTGCGTGACCGCGGACACGAGGGTTGTCGACGCCCAGACCGGGGCTTACCGCCCGATCACCGAGTTCCGCTGGGGGATGACGACTGTCGGGCTCTCGGCTTGGGATATTCAGCAAGCTCGAGTTTCCGCGATGGTGCCTCAAGGCCGCAAGCCGGTCTTCGAATTGCGCACCCGGGCGGGTCTGAGAATACGTGCCACTGCCAATCACCCGTTTCGACAATTGCACGGCTGGACCACTCTGGCAGACCTCCGGCCGGGTGACCGCATTGCGGTGGCCCGCAACATTCCGGTGTTCGGCAAGACCCCGCTGCCGGGCTGGGAGGCCACACTTCTGGGTCTTATGATCGCCGAGGGTCAGTGCGACACTCCTGGGCATAGCCCGACGTTTACCAGCAGCGACCCGGCCCTCGTCGCGTTGCTGCAGAGTGCGGTCGCGAGTAGTGGCCTCGGAGAGGTGACGTTTCGCGGTCGCTATGGCTACCGGCTGGTCAATCACGCGGGGCGTGGCGGCCAGCCCAAAGCCAATCGGACGACTGAATGGCTGCGTGGTTACGGCCTGGCGTGCACAGCAGGCGGCAAGTTTGTCCCGCAGGCGATATTTACCGCTCCCGAGGAATCCGTTCGCCTTTTCTTGCAGGCGCTGTTCTCAGGAGACGGTGGTTTGTACCAAAGCGGGGGTGGATTTTTCCTCGAGTACTATTCGAAATCTCGCCGCCTGATCGAGGACGTCCACCATTTGCTGTTGCGCTTCGGGATCTTCTCCTTCATGCGCGAGAAGGTTACCTCCATCGGGACTCCTGCGCATTGGATTCAGATCACTGACCGTAGGCAGATCGAACGTTTTGCAATGGAGGTCGGCTTCTGCCCGGGATCGATCAAGCAGATTCGTCTCGAAAATGAAATTCTCCCCGCGATCGCTGCCTTGGCGACGCGGCGCAAGAGTAATTTCGACACGTTGCCACGCGGGGCTTGGCCCTTGATGACAGCCGCTGTTGCGAATGGCGGGACAAGTCTCATGGCGCTCGGCATCAAGACCAATCCGGCGCAGTCGCTACCCTATTCGCTCGCCTCTCGCGTTGCGCTTGCCACTGAGGACGAGCAGCTGCTTCCGCTGGTCAACGGGCCGGTTTGGGACACGGTAGCCTCGATCGTTGCAGCGGGCGATGAAGAAGTCTATGACATCAGCGTCCCGAGACTGCACAACTTCGTCGCCAACGATCTGATCGTACATAACTCAACTTATGCCCGCTGCGGCATCATCGTCAACGTGACACCGTTCGAGCCCGAGTGGGAAGGCTACGTGACCCTCGAATTCTCGAATACGACGCCCTTGCCGGCGAAGATCTACGCCAACGAAGGCGTGGCGCAGGTGATCTTCTTCGAGTCGGACGAAGTGTGCGAGACGTCGTACAAGGACCGCGGTGGCAAGTACCAGGGGCAGCTGGGCGTGACGCTGCCAAAAATCTAACACCCTGTTAGCGGTCGCCGGCCTCATCGAAGCGAATTTCCGGTCGTAGCAAGGCAATGCGCGAGAAATTGTCTCGAGCGGAGTGGTGCGCGCTGGGATTCGCCGTGCTGGTTGCGCACGGATTCCTGCTGCACGAGTGGCTCTACCCGTCGTCGTACGACGCCAGCCTGTACGTGCAGATCGCCCGCGAACTCGCCGAGCATGGCTGGCACTATCGGTTTACCGGTGCCGAGGTTCGCACCTACGGCTACCCGTTTTTTCTTAGCTTCGTGGTCCGTGGCGCCGCGGCGCTCGGCGTGCCTTTCCAGGTTGCGGTGTTCGAGCTGCAGTTGCTGCTCTATCTCGGCGCCGTGTACTTTCTGCGCGGCGCACTGGTGCGGGTGTGGCCGCTGGCGGGCCGCGTTGTCTTCTGCGGGCTCCTCGCCAATTACTACGTGTTGATCTACACGCCGGAGACGTTGACCGAGAGTCTTTCGATGTCTTTGCTCGTGTTCACCGCCGGCTGCTGGGTCGTCGCTTATCGGCGCAGCACCAGTCCATTGTCGGTGATTGCGGGAAGCCTGGCCGTCGGCTACGCCATGATGGTGCGGCCGGGCAGCGCCTTCATGGTCGTGACGTGGATCATCGGGCTCCTCATCATCGCGGCGCGCAAGCGACCGGGTTTGTTGCGTATCACGCTGAACACAGCCATGGTGGTGGTGGCCGTGACGCTGCCGGCGTTCCCGCAGCTGGCGAACAACGTCGCCTTCTTCAACAAGCGCACGCCGCTGGTATACGAAGATCTCGGCATGATGCAACAAGTGTGGGGTATCCAGAACATCAAGTACGCGACCGGCATGCCGCCCGTTCCGCGCGGGGCGATCTACTACCTGAACCCGTTCTGGGCAGGTACCGATGTCGATCCCAAATCCGCGTGGCGATGGTACGTCGACAATCCCGGGCGAGGGATCCTGACGCTTGCAATCCACGCCTTCAATCTGACCGACCAGGACCTCCTCTTCACCTACAGCCGCGACCTCCATCCGTGGTATCGCGTGCCGCTCGGCGTCGTCAACCACGGCATGGTTGCGCTGGGGCTGATCGGACTGGTCCTGCTCGGCCGGCGCGTCATCGCTGAGCGAGAGCCCGAGGCAATCGACGGCTATCTGCTGGTGCTCGCGCTGTTCGGCGCCAATCTGGCGATGTATGCCTGGACGGCGGTGGAAATGCGCTTCGGCGCGGTGTTGCTTTTGCTGCTGTTTCCGCTGGCGGGCTACGCCATCCTGCGCCTGCGCGCCGAGCGCCGGGGCCGCACTTTGGCGGCGGTCGGGCTTGGCGTCGGGCTCTACGTGGTCTCGGCGCTCCTGCTCTCGAATTGGGTCCGCGAGCAGTCGCAGCTGATTCGGGACGCGCGAACGGCTCCCGCCGGGAACGTTGCGCCGTGATGCCCGTCCGAAGGCGGCAGTGTTGCGCCACCGCAACGGCTTTTCCCCGCTGAGTTCCGCTCAGGAACGCGGCGGTAGCCACCATGGGCAAATCGTCCCATAATTCGCGCCTCTCCAACCGGCGCCCTGAACGGCGCGGGGTATCGCCGACTCCCAAAACGGCGCGACCCGGAACAGGATTGCTCCAATGAAATTCCGTTTCCCGATCGTCATCATCGACGAAGACTTCCGCTCGGAAAATGCATCCGGCCTCGGCATTCGTGCGCTCGCCGCCGCGATCGAGAAGGAAGGACTCGAGATTCTCGGCGTGACGAGCTACGGCGACCTGTCGCAGTTCGCCCAGCAGCAGTCGCGGGCCTCCGCGTTCATCCTGTCGATCGATGACGAGGAGTTCACCCCGGGTCCGGAACTCGATCCGGCGATCCTGAAGGTGCGGGCGTTCATCCAGGAAATCCGGTTCAAGAACGCCGAAATTCCGATCTATCTGTATGGCGAGACGCGGACCTCGCGCCACATCCCGAACGATGTCCTGCGCGAATTGCACGGCTTCATTCACATGTTCGAGGACACGCCGGAATTCGTGGCGCGGCACATCATCCGTGAAGCGAAAGCCTACCTCGACTCGTTGTCGCCTCCGTTCTTTCGCGCACTGGTCAACTACGCGCAGGACGGATCGTATTCATGGCATTGCCCGGGACATTCGGGCGGCGTGGCGTTCCTGAAGAGCCCGGTGGGCCAGATGTTCCACCAGTTCTTCGGCGAGAACATGCTTCGCGCCGACGTCTGCAACGCGGTCGACGAACTCGGCCAGCTCCTCGACCACACCGGCCCGGTGGCGGCGTCGGAGCGCAACGCGGCGCGCATTTTCAACGCCGACCACTGCTTTTTCGTCACCAATGGCACGTCGACGTCGAACAAGATGGTGTGGCACGCGAACGTCGCGCCGGACGACATCGTCGTCGTCGACCGCAATTGCCACGTATCGATCCTCCACGCCATCACGATGACCGGTGCGATTCCGGTATTCCTGACGCCGAAGCGCAATCATCTCGGGATCATCGGTCCGATTGCGCTCGACGAATTCAAACCCGAGAACATCCGCAAGAAAATCGAGGCGAACCCGTTCGCGCGCGAGGCGAAGAACAAGAAGCCGCGCATCCTGACCATTACACAAAGCACCTACGACGGCATCGCGTACAACGTCGAGATGCTGAAGCAGACGCTGGGCAACACGATCGAAACCCTGCACTTCGACGAGGCGTGGCTCCCGCATGCGGCGTTCCACGAGTTCTACAAGGACATGCACGCGATCGGCAAGGACCGCCCGCGCAGCAAGGAGGCGATCATCTTCGCGACGCACTCGACGCACAAGCTGCTGGCGGGGATCTCGCAAGCGTCGCAGATCATCGTGCAGAACTCGGAAACGCGAAAACTCGACACGCACATGTTCAACGAGGCGTATCTGATGCACACCTCGACGTCGCCGCAATACGCCATCATCGCGTCGTGCGACGTCTCTGCGGCGATGATGGAGCCACCGGGCGGGACGGCACTGGTCGAGGAATCGATCATGGAAGCCCTCGATTTTCGGCGCGCGATGCGCAAGGTCGATGACGAGTGGGGCAAGGACTGGTGGTTCAAGGTATGGGGCCCGGAACGGCTTGCCGCGGAGGGCATCGGCAAGCGCGAAGACTGGATGCTGAAGGCCAATGAGCGCTGGCATGGTTTCGGCGAACTGGCGCCCGGGTTCAACATTCTCGACCCGATCAAGGCGACGGTCATCACGCCGGGCCTCGATGTTTCCGGCAAGTTCGCGAAGACGGGAATCCCCGCGTCGATCGTCACCAAGTATCTCGCGGAGCATGGCGTCATCGTGGAGAAGACCGGGCTCTACTCGTTCTTCATCATGTTCACGATCGGCATCACCAAGGGCCGTTGGAACACGCTGGTGACGGCCCTGCAGCAGTTCAAGGACGATTACGACAAGAATCATCCGCTGTGGAAGATCCTGCCCGAATTCTGCGCGCAGTATCCGAAGTACGAACGCATCGGACTACGCGATCTGAGTCAGCAGATTCACGACATGTACAAGGCCAACGACGTGGCGCGCGTGACGACGGAGATGTACCTGTCGGACATGCTGCCGGCGATGAAGCCGTCGGACGCGTTCGCGTGCATGGCGCACAGGGAAATCGACCGCGTCGCCATCGACGATCTCGAGGGCCGCGTGACCAGCGTGCTGCTGACACCGTATCCCCCCGGCATTCCGTTGCTGATTCCGGGAGAGCGATTCAATCGCACGATCGTGCAGTTCCTGCAGTTCGCGCGTAATTTCAACCAACAGTTCCCCGGCTTCGACACCGACATCCATGGATTGGTCGAACGGAACGACGACGGCAAGCTGAGCTACTACGTCGACTGCGTGCGACCGCGCTGAGGCGACCCATCCGGGTCCGAACCGAAGCGTCATCCCGGCGAAGGCCGGGATCCAATTTGCTTGTCAGCGTCCGATAATTGGGCCCCGGCCTGCGCCGGGGCGACATCAAGCCGCGACGCGAACCGCGGATTCGCTGGCTTGGGCCTGGCTCGTTTCCGCGGGTTTGGATGCCTGCGCCACGAGCGACGCCAGGACGCAGCTCGCCACGCGGACTTCCATGGAATCGCCGCGCGCCGCGAGCACGACCGGCACTTTCGCGCCGAGCACGATGCCGGCGGCCAGGGCACCGAACATGCCGGTGAGCGTCCTGAGCATGAGCGCGCCCGCCTCGAGCGTCGGCACGATCAGCACATCGGCGTTGCCCGCGACCTTGCTGTCGACACCGTTGGCGCGCGCCGCGGCGGTGGACAGGGCGCTATCCGCGGTCAGCGGACCCTCGACCGTACCGCCCGTGATGAGCCCCTGCGACGCCATCTTGGCCAACGCAGCGGCGTCACCGGTGGCCGGTAGCGCGGGCGTCACGCCCTCGACCGCGGCGAGCACAGCGACCTGAGGATTCGGGTTGCCCAGCGCGTGCAGGAAGTCGATCGCGTTCTGGACGATTTCGCGCTTCGCGGCGAGATTCGGGACGATGTTCAACACAGCGTCCGAGAGCACGAAGGGACGCGCGAATCCGGGCGCGTCGACGAAGAACGCGTGGGTGAGGCGATGCTCGCCACGCAGCCCACCTTCCGGTGCCGCGACAGCGCGCATCAGGTCGTCGGGATAGAGACTGCCCTTGATGAGCGCCCGGACCGTCCCTTCGCGTGCCAGCGCTACGGCGCGCTGCGCGGCGACGAACGGTTCATCCGGCGTATCGACGACGGTGACGCGTGCCAGGTCCAGGCCCGCATGGGCGGCAGCGTCCGCGATGCGGGCTTCCGGTCCGACGAGCACAGGTGAAAGATAACCGGCAAACTGTCCGGACAGCGCAATCTGGATTGAGTCGCGATCGCACGGATACACGATCGCTGTGGGCAATGCCGGAAGATTCCGGACCCGCTCGACCTGCCGTTGGAAGTGCGGACGCGTAGCCACGATCCCAGCGTGGCAAAGCGACGCTGTGCTGTCAACCGTTCGCCGATGACCGGTGCGCTACAGGGGGCAGCCGTCAGCCGCCGCCCCGGGGCCAGTCAGTTCCGCGCAAGGTGGCGAACTTGCCCGCTACAACTTTTGCAGCGTCTCGCGCAGCATGTTGACGATCATGTCGACATGGCTGCGCTCGGCGACTAACGGCGGCGCGATGATGACGCAGTCGCCCGTGGCCTTGAGATGCAAGCCGTTGTCGAAGAGCTTCTTCTGCAGCATGTGCCCGCGGCGTCCCGGCGTGCCGTCGGAGGGGACATCGATCGCCGCGATCAAACCGTATCCGCGCAGGTCGGCCACCATGGGCATGCCTTTGAGCGACCAGAGCGCTTCGAGGAAATACGGTGACAGCGCGGCCCCGCGTTCGAACAGGCCTTCCTCCTTGTAGATGTCCAGCGTCGCGAGACCCGCAGCACACGCTGCCGGATGACCCGAATAGGTGTAGCCGTGGAAAAACTCGATCGCGCCTTCCGCAGCGGCACCGAAGATCGTGTCGTGGATCCGCTCGCTGATGGCGACCGCGCCCATGGGCTGCGCGCCGTTGGTGATGCCCTTGGCCATCGTCATCAGGTCGGGTGTCACGCCGAAGCTCTGGGCGGCGAACGCTTTTCCGGTACGACCGAAGCCGCAGATCACCTCGTCGAACACGAGCAGGATCCCGTGCGCGTCACAGATCTGGCGCAGGCGCTGCAGGTAACCTTTCGGCGGCACCAGGCAGCCGGTGGAGCCCGCGATCGGCTCCACGAAACAGGCGGCGATATTCTCGGCGCCGTACAGATTGATGAAGCGCAGCAGGTCTTCCGCCAGCTCGACGCCTTGCGCACCTTCGCCGGGCGCGAAGAAGTTTTCCTTGAGATGCGTGTGGCGCATATGGGCGATGCCTGGGAGCGTCGGACCGAACTTGCGGCGGTTGTTGACCAGGCCCGACAACGACACGCCGCCGAAATTGACGCCGTGGTAGGCACGCTCCCGGGAAATGAACATGTTGCGGCCGCCTTGCCCTCGCGCCTGGTGGTACGCCAGCGCGACCTTCATCGCGGTGTCGACAGCCTCGGAACCCGAGTTGACGAAAAAGATCCGGTTGAGGTCGCCCGGGGTGAGTTCCGCGACGCGGGTCGCGAGCTGGAACTGCTTGGGATGGCCGCGCGTGAACGGAGCGATGAAGTCGAGTTCCCGCAATTGCGCGCCGACCGCGTCGGCGATCTGCTTGCGGCCGTGTCCGGCGTTGACGCAAAACAGCCCGGACGAGCCATCGAGGATCTTGTCGCCGTGATCGTTCCACAGGTACATGCCCTCCGCCCGGACGACCATCTTCGGGTCCTGCCTGAAGTCGCGGTTGGGCGTGAACGGCATCCAGTACTCGTCCAGCGAGAACTGGCTCGGCGTGGTTTGCTCGTGCAGCGCGTGTACGGTCGTGTCGGCGTGGGTCATCGCGGTCTCCGGTTGCCGTCAAGTGGGCGCGGGCGGCCCCTCCGGCTATACTAGGATTCTACGCCAGTCGGGATGCGCGCACGCAGCGTGGCCCGATGGCGGCCCCGAGCTTTCCCGCTGGTCACGCCCACGGATCGACGATGCACATCGGTGTACCGAAAGAGATCAAGGTTCTCGAGCATCGCGTCGGCCTGACCCCGGAGAGCGTGCGCGAAATCTGCACCCACGGCCATCAGGTCGTGGTCGAGACCGGCGCGGGGCAGGGCATCAGCATGGACGACGAAGCGTATCGCCGCGCCGGTGCCACGATCGTTGCCAATGCGCCGGAGGTCTTCGCGCAGGCGGAAATGATCGTCAAGGTGAAGGAGCCGCAAGCGGCCGAGCGCAAGATGTTGCGGGAAGGCCAGGTGCTCTTTACGTATTTGCACCTTGCGCCCGATCCCGACCAGGCCCGCGACTTGATCGCGAGCGGCGCTGTATGCATCGCGTACGAAACGGTGACGTCCCCGACCGCAGGACTGCCGCTGCTCGCGCCGATGTCCGAAGTCGCGGGAAGAATGGCTATTCAGGCCGGCGCGCATTTCCTCGAAAAAGCGCACGGTGGCCTCGGTGTCTTGCTCGGTGGCGTGCCCGGTGTGGATCCCGCCAAGGTCGTCATCCTCGGTGGTGGCGTCGTGGGCTCGCATGCCTGTCACATCGCCCTCGGCATGGGCGCGGAAGTGTGGGTGCTCGATCGCAATACCGACGTGCTGCGCGCGTTGTGGCGGCAGTTCGGACGGCCGCTGAACACCGTATTCTCGACGCACGATGCGATCGAACGTCACGTTACCAGTGCCGACCTCGTCGTCGGCGGGGTGCTGATTCCCGGCGCGTCGGCACCAAAGCTCGTGACGGCGGCACTCGTGAAGAAGATGAAAGAGGGTTCGGTGATCGTCGACGTTGCGATCGATCAAGGTGGCTGCTTCGAGACTTCGCATCCGACGACGCACGCCGATCCCACGTACGTCGTCGATGGCGTGATCCATTACTGCGTGGCGAACATGCCGGGTGGCGTCCCGCGCACGTCCACTTTTGCCCTCAACAACGCCACGCTGCCCTTTGTGCTTGCGCTGGCGGACAAAGGCTATCGTCGCGCGCTGACCGACGATCCACACTTGCGCAACGGGCTCAACGTGGCGCTTGGTCAGGTAACGTGCCTGCCGGTGGCGCAGGCGCTCGGTTACCGCTACGTCGATGCCCGCGCGGTATTGCAATGAACTGCGGCGAGCGGGCATGAGCGCGAAGGGCCGCCCCGAGCGCGAATACCGGAGCGCACGGCGCGAAGGTACTCCAGTGAGCTCGACTTGCTGCGAGCAGTTCGACGGCCAGCGTATTGATCGCGTTCGCGTCACCCTGCCACGTTGGATACCCTCGAAACCTGGCCATAGCGTCCGCCCATGACCGTTCGCATACCCTTCGACGACCGCGCCAAGCAGCAGACGTATTTCAGCACGTGCTACATGTGCGCATGCCGTTGCGGGATCAAGGTCACGGTCGAGAACGAGCGCGTTCGCTTCATCCAGGGGAATCTCAATCACCCGGTAAACCGCGGCGTGCTGTGCGCCAAAGGCTCCGCCGGAATCATGAAGCAGTATTCGGCGGCGAAACTGACGAAACCGCTGAAGCGCCGTCCCGGCAGCGAACGCGGCGCCGGCGACTTTGTCGAGATCGAGTGGGACGAAGCGCTGGACCTGCTGACGACGCGCCTGGCAAGAATCCGGTCGACCAATCCCACGCAGCTCGCCTTTTTCACCGGCCGCGACCAGATGCAGGCGTTGTCCGGTTTGTGGGCGCAGCAATTCGGCACGCCGAACTGGGCGGCACATGGCGGCTTCTGCTCGGTGAACATGGCCGTCGCCGGCCTGTACACGATCGGCTACTCGTTCTGGGAATTCGGTGCGCCCGACTGGGACTACGCGAAGTATTTCCTGTTGTGGGGTGTCGCCGAGGACCACTCCTCGAACCCGATCAAGATCGGCCTCGAAAAGCTCAAGAAACGCGGGGCCAAGTTCGTGTCCATCAATCCGGTGCGAACGGGCTATTCCGCGATCGCCGACGAATGGGTGCCGATCCGGCCCGGCACCGACGGCCTGCTGGCACTCGCGTTCATACACGTGCTTCTCAAGCGAGGCCTTATCGATTGGGAGTTTCTGATCCGCTACACCAACGCGCCGTGGCTCGTCGTGCAGACGCCGGGGCTCGCAGGCGACGGACTGTTCGCACGCGGCGCCGACGGCGAGCCGCTGGTCTGGGACCAGGACGTGCAGCAGCTGGTCAACGGCAATTTGCCCGACATCGCGCCTGCGTTGTACGCGACAACCGAACTTCCCGACGGTCGCCGTGCCAAGACCGTCTTCGGCCTCGCGACCGAACGCTATCTCGACGATCGCTATTCGCCTGAGCGCGTGTCCGCACAATGCGGCGTTCCTGCCGAGACGATCACCCGCCTCGCGCTGGAAATGGCACAGGTAGCGTTCAAGCAGGCGGTCGAATTGCCTATCCGCTGGACCGACATGCACGGCCGCACGCACGACAAGGTGATCGGCCGCCCGGTTGCGATGCACGCGATGCGCGGTGTCTCCGCGCATTCCAACGGTTTTCAGACCTGCCGCGCGCTGCATCTGCTGCAAATGCTGCTCGGGGCGCTCGACAATCCTGGAAGCTTTCGCGCCAAGACGCCGTATCCACGCCGCATTCCGATCCGAACGTTGCCGGAGAACGACCCGGAGGTGATCCTCGCGCCGAACACGCCGCTCAGACGCAATCCGAACGGCTATCCGGCGCGACCGGAAGATCTGGTGATCGACGACCAGGGCCGGCCGCTGCGCATCGACAAGGCCTATTCGTGGGAAACGCCATTGTCGGCACACGGGTTGATGCACATGGTGATCACCAACGCGGTGAACCGCGATCCGTATCCGATCGACACCCTGCTGCTGTTCATGGCCAATATGGCGTGGAATTCGAGCATGAACACCGCGCAGGTGCGCGACATGCTTGTGCGCAAGAACCAGGACGGTGAATACGCGATCCCGTTCCTGGTCGTCGTCGACGCCTTCCACTCCGAAACCGTGGGCTTCGCGGACCTCGTGCTGCCGGACACGACGTATCTCGAGCGCTACGACGCGATCTCGATACTCGATCGCCCGATCTCCGAGCCGGATGCAGCGGCCGATGCGATCAGGCATCCGATCCTCGCGCTGGATCGAGACGTGCGCCCATGGCAGGACGTCCTGGTCGAACTTGCGTCGCGCCTCAAGTTTCCGGCATTCACGCAAGCGGACGGCTCGCGCAAGTTCGCCGACTACCGGGACTTCATCGTCAACTACGAGAAGTTGCCGGGCATCGGCTTTCTCGCCGGATGGCGTGGCGAAGACGGCAAATCGCCCCTGCGCGGCAAGCCGAATCCGAAGCAGTGGGAAAAGTACATCGAGAATCAATCCTTCTTCATGTACCCCTGGCCGGAGAACATGCGGTACTACCGTTTCGCGAACAAGGACTATCTCGAGTTCGCCGAGAAGCATGCGTTGTTCGGCACACCACCGGTGCAGGTGGTCCTGCAGATGTATTCGGAGCCGCTGCAGAAGTTTCGCCTTGCCGGTCAGCAGCTCTACGACGGACCGCAGCCGACGTCCCTGGTCGATTGCGAGCGCCTGGCCAGGTATTTCGATCCGCTGCCGTTCTGGTACGCGCCGCTCGAAGGTGCACACGCGCATGCGACGCGCAGCGTCGCCGACGACTACCCGCTGCATGCCATCACCCAACGACCGATGATGATGTACCACTCGTGGGATGCGCAAAACGCGTGGCTGCGCCAGATCATCGCGGAGAATCGCCTGTACATGAATCGTGGCACCGCCCGCCGCCTCGGATTGACCGATGATGACTGGGTGTGGGTCGAATCGCATCACGGTCGCATCCGCTGCCAGCTCAGGACGATGGAAGGATGCGAAGCGAATACGGTCTGGACCTGGAACGCCATCGGCAAGCAAGCGGGTACCTGGGGCCTCAATGCAGATGCGAGCGAAGCGAGCGCAGGATTCCTGCTCAATCATCTGATCTCGGAGCTCTTGCCGGGCGGCAAGGATGAGCGTCGCCTCACCAACTCCGATCCGGTCACGGGGCAGGCTGCGTGGTTCGACCTGCGGGTCAGGGTGACGAAATGCGAAACCGGCCAGACAGGGATCTGGCCCGTGTTCGAGACGGTGCGCCGGCTGCCGGGCGACGACGCCGTGCGACCCGCGATCCTGCGTTACACCACGCGATCCGGAAAACTAGGATGAAGCTGGGGCTCGTCATCGATCTGGATACATGCGTCGGCTGCCACGCATGCGCTACCGCCTGCAAGGAGTGGAACGCTTCGTCTCCGGTCAGTGGCCCGTTGAGCGACTACGAACCGTTTGGCGCAGATCCCTCGGGTGTCTGGTTCAACCGAGTGCGGCATTACGAAGTCGGCGAGTATCCGGCCAGCAAGACGATCAACTTTCCGATGTCCTGCATGCACTGCGCCGACGCGGCATGCGTCACCGTATGCCCCACCGGTGCATCGTACAAGCGCGAGGATGGCATCGTGCTCGTCGATCAGGACAAGTGCATGGGTTGCAACCTCTGCGCGTGGGCATGTCCCTACGGTGCGCGCGAACTCGATGCATCGTCCGGAACCATGAAAAAGTGCACGCTCTGCGTCGACCGCATCAACGACGAGTTGCTGCCGCCGGAGGAGCGTCAGCCCGCGTGCGTGCTCGCGTGTCCGACGCACGCACGCTTCTTCGGCGATTTCGATGACCCGCAGTCGGAAGTGTCGCGCTTGACGGCGTCGCGCGGCGGCTTCGGTCTCTTGCCGGAGTTGGGGTATGAGCCTGTCAATCGCTACCTGCCGCCGCGGGAACCGAAGCCGATCCCCGGCCTCGACGATCCGCGTGCATTGCTCGAGCGCGGCCTCGCGAGTCTTGCAGGCCCCGTGATTCGCCGCTGACGTGAAACCAACGTTCAGCATCATCTTCTTCACGGTGATCTCCGGCGCCGGCCTCGGCTTGTTGTCGCTGCTGGCGCTGGCGGACGTGTGCCCGGTGGATACACTGCCCCGATCCGCCCTCACCACCGGCATCCCCCTGGCGCTGGCGTTGATCGTCGCCGGGTTGGCTTCGTCGACGCTGCACTTGGCCAAGCCCTCGAACGCGTGGCGTGCATTCTCGCGTTTTCGTACCTCGTGGCTCTCGCGCGAAGCGGTTTTCGCCGCCGCGCTGGTGGGCGTGACACTGCTCTACGGTGGCAGCGTCGCGGGCGATGCGCGCGACGCGATCCGCATGCCGATCGCCCTCGTCACGAGCGTGCTCTGCTGCGTCGTGCTGTTTTGCACCGCCATGATCTACGCGAGCCTCAAGCCGATCCGCCAATGGCACACGCGGTGGACGCCGGCGAACTATCTGCTGCTCGGTCATTGGTCGGGAGCGCTGGCCCTGCTCGCGCTGGCGTTGGCGTACGAAGCCCGCCCGATGCCGTTTGTGTGGCTGGCGCTCACCGTTGGCGCTGTCGCACTTGCCGTCAAGCTCGCGTACTGGCGCGCCGTCGGCGACAGTACAAACTCGGTCACGCTGGAGCGCGCCATCGGCGTGCGCGAAGGCGTGCGGCCGCCCGGGATGACGGTCGCGCGGGCGCGATTGTTCGATGCGGGGCATTCGCACGGTACCTTTCTTACGAGCGAATTCGGCTTCCAGCTTGCGCGCAAGCATGCGGCCCTGCTTCGGGTTTGCGCGTTGCTGCTGGCATTCGGCGTCCCTGCCGTGGCCTTCGCGTCGGGCACGCGCAATGCGGGCATCGTCGGGTTGGTGGCCGCACTATGTGTTGTCGGATTGTTCGCCGAGCGCTGGCTGTTCTTCGCCGAAGCCCGTCACACGGTTCGGCTCTACCACGGCGATGCCCGCACCTGACACCGCGCTGCAGGTCAGTGTCTGGCGTGGTCGCGACGACGGCGAATTTCGTCGTTACACCGTGCCGCGCCAACCGTCGCAGACGGTCCTCGACATCGTTACCTGGATCCAGCGCCGGCTCGACCCGTCGCTGGCGTATCGTTTCGCTTGCCGGGTCGGCATGTGCGGCTCGTGCGCGATGACCGTCAACGGCGTCGCACGCTGGACCTGCCGCACGCATGTCGAGGCGGTCGTCAAGGATGACCGGCTCCAGATCGCACCGCTGGCCAATTTGCCGATCGTGCGCGACCTCGTTACCGACATGCGCGAATTCTTCGACAAGTGGGCGCGGGCCAAGGGTCAGTTCAAGCCGACGGCGACGCGCCGTGACGCGTTCGCACAGGTGCGGCCGGATTCGCCGGCGCGCCAGGCGATCGATGCGGCTATCGAATGCATCGGTTGCGGGGTGTGTTACTCGGCGTGCGATGTCGTCGCGTGGAACCCGGACTATCTCGGACCGGCCGCGCTGAATCGCGCGTGGACCCTGCAGCGCGATGTGCGCGATGGTGCGCACGCGGAGCGGCTGGTCGCCGTGGCCGGGGACGCAGGGTGCCACGCGTGCCACACCCATGCCAGTTGCACCGAGCGCTGTCCGAAGCACTTGTCGCCGACGGCATCGATCGCCGGACTCAAGCGCGCCACAGCGCTGGCCGTTCTGAAGGGAACGATGTGAACGCGCGAGTGGAAGCTCGGGCGTGGGTCATGCAGCGGGCGAGCGCAGCCGTGCTGGCCGTCTGCGTCGCCGTACATCTGATCACGATGATCGTCGCCGTTCACGAGGGCCTTAGCGCAGCGGCCATCCTGGGGCGGACGCGCGGCAGCGTCGGCTGGACGGCATTCTATGGCCTGTTCGTGGTCGCCGTCGCGATTCACGCGCCGCTCGGGCTGCGTACGGTCGCGGCAGAATGGCTTGGATGGCGGGGGCGCGTCGCCGACGTCGCATGGTGCATCGTTGGTGTTCTCCTGCTCGCGCTCGGCGCGCGCGCAGTGGCGGCGGTGGCGCTATGATGCGCAACGACTGGCGCAACCGCGGCCATCCCGCGTTCTGGGCCTTCCTCGTGCATCGGGTCTCGGGAGTCATGCTGGCACTTTTCCTACCGCTGCATTTTCTTGCGCTGAGCCGGGCGCTGGCGGGCGAGGGCGCACTCGATGCATTTCTCGCCTGGACGCAACAGCCGTTGCTCAAAGCATCCGAGATCGCCATCGTCTTCTTCCTCGCGGCGCACCTGACGGGCGGCGTGCGGCTCCTCGTCATCGAGTTCGTCGGCTGGCACGGCGAGGCGCAGAAGACCATGCTCGCGGCCGCCGGCGGTGTCGCCGCATTCTGCGCATTGCTCTTCGCGCTCAACCTGGTCTGAGGTCGCTCGTGCGCATCGATCCAGTCACCGTCGAAGGCGTGGCCAAGGAGCTGTACATTCGCGCGCTGAAGATTCTCCCGGATGACATAAAGGCGGGCTTCGCCACACTGGCGCAGCGCGAGACGACTGCCAAGGCGCAGGGGGTGCTCGCGACGATGATCCGCAACATAGCGGTCGCGGAAGCAACCGACAACCTGCTGTGCCAGGACACGGGCAT
This sequence comes from uncultured beta proteobacterium, assembly GCA_963726935.1. Lineage (GTDB taxonomy): Bacteria > Pseudomonadota > Gammaproteobacteria > Burkholderiales > Casimicrobiaceae > PALSA-1003. The sequence continues at coordinate 319,009 of CAVSEH010000028.1, read as the reverse complement.
TCCCATCTACAACGTGACGATCGGACGCAACGTCGAGATCGACGGTCCGGCGATGAAGAATGCGATCCGGCGCGGCTGCGAACGCGCGACCCGCGAGCACCCGCTGCGTTCTTCGATCGTTCATCCGCTGACGCGCAAGAACGAGCATTCCTCGTGCGGCATCGGCGTGCCGGTGATCCATATCGACTACGCAGCGGATATGGAAGGCGTGCGCATCGAAATGATCCCCAAGGGCAGCGGGTCCGAGAACAACTCGTGGCTCAAGATGGCCGTGCCCGCCGAGGGGGTGGATGCGATCCGGACGTTCGTTGTGGACTGCGTGCTCGACGCGGGCGGCAAGACCTGTCCGCCGACGATCGTCGGCGTCGGCGTTGGTGGAACAGCGGACCTGTGCGTACACCTGGCGAAGATCGCGGCCACGCGGCCCTTGGGTTCCCACTGTGACGATCCGGACGGTGCGCAACTCGAGTCGGACTTGTCGGCTGCGGTCAACATGCTCGGTGTCGGTCCGCAGGGTCTCGGCGGCGACGCGACGGCGTTTGCCGTGCACGTCGAGCTCGCAGCGACGCACATCACCATGAATCCGGTCGCAGTCAACATGCAGTGCCATTCCGCGCGGCGTGCATCGGCGACGATCGACGAGCACGGGGTCCGCTACGGATTCTGACGCGCCGCGGGTCACGCGACATGTTCATCGGACACTTCGGCTTGGCGCTGGCGGCGAAGCACGTCGCGCCGAAGCCTTCACTCGGCACGTTGACACTCGCCGCGCAGTGGGCCGACGGGATCTGGCCGATATTTCTCCTGTTGGGCTGGGAACAGGTCCAGATCGTTCCCGGGATTACGGCGGTGACGCCGCTGCTGTTTGCGTCGTACCCGTATTCGCACAGTCTGGTCGCGGACGTCCTATGGGGAGTGTTGCTCGGCGGCGTCTATTTCGCGTTGCGCCGCGACGCCAAGGGCGCGTTCTGGCTGTTCGCCCTGGTGATCTCGCACTGGCTGCTCGACTTCGTCTCGCACCGGGCGGATATGCCCTTGTGGCCAGGCGGAGCGCTGTACGGCCTGGGTCTCTGGTATTCCATTCCGGCGACGCTGGTCGTGGAGTTCGCGCTGCTCGGCTTCGGCGTCGCGCTGTACTCCCGGGCGACGCGGCCGCGGGATCGCATGGGAAGCGTCCTGCTCTGGATTTTCGTTATCGTCCTCGGCGTGCTCTATCTGATGTCGGTCTTCGGGCCACCGCCACCGAGTATTGCGATACTGGCGTGGAGTGGTCTGCTGGGTTGGCTGTTCCTGGCCTGGGCCTACTGGATCGACCGGCACCGCGAATCCTTACGTTGACATGACCCATCACGTCCTGACCATGCCCATCACGCCGTCGGAGGTGCGCGCCCTGCGCATCGACGATACCGTCACGTTGCAAGGCACGCTGTTCGGCATACGCGACGCGACGCAGATCGCCATGTTCGATCGCGGCACGCCGACGCGCTTCGATCTCAACGGACACGCCGTCATCCATACCGCACCGAACGTGAAAAAGGTCGCGGTATCGCCGGAGCATCCCGCCGGTTATGCGCCGGTGTGCGTCGGGACGACCACGTCGTCACGCATGGAGCGCTTCACGCGACCGCTGCTGTCGCAGTGCGGCGTGCGCCTGATCATCGGCAAGGGGGGCCTGGGCAAGGACTCCCTCGCCGCGTTTGCCGAACTCGGCGGCGCCTATCTTGCGATCATCGGTGGTACGGCGGCGCTGGAGACGACGTGGATCGAGGCGATCGAGGACGTCGACCTGGACGAACTGAATCCGGAAAGCCTGTGGCGTTTCAGGATTCGCGATTTCGGTCCGCTCACGGTCGCAATGGACAGCCACGGTGGCAGCCTCTTCGCGACGATCGACGCCGACGCGCGTTCGCGTCGGGACCAGGTGCTCGCGGCGCTCGGCGTCAAGCGCTGAATGATCGCAGCTGCGTTTCCCGACTGACATGGCGGCCGCGATTCGCCGCATCGAGACGGACATCCTGATTCTCGGTGCCGGCGGCGCCGGGCTGTTCGCTGCCTTGCACGCGCACGCCGCCAATCCCGCGCTGTCGATCACCATCGCCGTCAAGGGCCTGCTCGGCAAATGCGGCTGTACGCGCATGGTGCAGGGCGGCTACAACGTCGCGCTTGCACCGGGTGATTCGGTCGAGCGGCATTTCATGGACACGATCGTCGGCGGCGCATGGCTCCCGAACCAGGATCTCGCATGGACCCTGGTCAACGGTGCGATCGAACGCATCCACGAGCTGGAAAACGAACTCGGCTGCTTTTTCGACCGCAATCCCGACGGCACGATCCATCAGAAGGCGTTTGCCGGGCAGACCTTCGACCGCACGGTGCACAAGGGCGACCTGACCGGCATCGAGATCATCAATCGGCTGGCCGAACAGGTGTGGGCGCGCGGGATCGATCGCCTCGAGGAGCATCGTGCGCTCGCTTTCGTTCCGAGTGCCGATGGCAAGACGTTGGCGGGGGTCGTGCTGGTCGATGTGCGTGACGGTGCCTATGTGTATGTCGCCGCGAAGGCCGTACTGCTCGGGACCGGCGGCGGACCGACCATGTACCGCTACCACACGCCCTCCGGCGACAAGAGCTGCGACGGCCTGGCGATGGCGCTGGCAGCGGGATTGCCGCTGCGCGACATGGAGATGGTGCAATTCCATCCCACCGGACTGCTCGCGGGCGAACACACGCGCATGACCGGCACGGTGCTCGAAGAAGGATTGCGCGGTGCGGGCGGTTACCTGCTCGATGCCAGCGGCGAGCGCTTCATGCAGAACTACGACGCCCGCGGCGAGCGCGCCACGCGCGATATCGTCTCGCGGTCCATCTACGCGGAGATGCGTGCCGGACGCACGTCGCCAAACGGTGGGGTGTGGCTGGCGATGGCGCATCTCGGTCCGGACAACGTGCGCCGCCAGTTCAAGGGCATGGTCGAGCGCTGTGCCGATTGCGGGTTCGATCTGGCGGGCGGACGCGTCGAGGTCGTTCCGACCGCGCACTACATGATGGGCGGCGTGGAATTCGCCGCCGATTGCACGACGGCGTTGCGCGGACTGTTCGTTGCGGGTGAGGATTCGGGCGGCGTGCACGGCGCCAATCGTCTCGGCGGCAACGGTGTTGCGAATTCGACGGTATTCGGCGGCATTGCGGGCGACGCGATGGCGGCATGGGTCCTGCGCAGGAGGGCGCGCTGCATTCGCCCGACAAGGCCGCGATCGACGCGGCAATCGCACACGCAGAAGCACCGTTTCGAGCGGGTAAGACCAGGCGACATCGAAGGCATGCGTGAACGGTTGTACGCGACCATGTGGGACGACGCGGGCATCGTGCGCGATGCCGCGAGCCTCGCCCGCGCTGATTCCACGCTGGCCGAGATCGCGGCGGAGCTCGACGACGGTACGCTGCCCGCAGGTTCGCGCGACCGGGCCTACAACCTGAGCTGGCACGACTGGCTCAACCTCGGCAACCTGGTCGCGACAAGTCGCGCCATCGTGCGCGCTGCGCAGGCGCGGGAGGATTCGCGGGGCGCGCACTACCGCGCGGATTTTCCACAGACGGGTGACCCGGCAAAGTCGACGTTTACGCGCATCGTGCAAAGGGGCGGCGCGCTGGAATGCGAGCAGATCCCCGTTCGCTTCACGCGCGTGCGGCCCGGCGAATCGCTGGTCGTTCCCCAGTAAGAATGGTCGCCGTGTGTGAAGACAAGGCCGCGACGAATGCCTGCGGCTACGCATGGCCCTCGTCAATCTGATCTTGCGCGGCGCTCGAATCTGTTTTCGCTGACCCTCTACCGCATCGTCGGCGCGGTGTCGGGTTCTCGATAGCCCGGCGAATTCGTGCCTTTCGAGCGCATTGCCCCTCTCTCGCTGACGGCACTTCTCGCGACGATCGTGCTGCTCTTCGCGTTCCAGGGGGAAGCGATCCTGCGCCAGCCGCTGGTCATCGCGCTGCTCGCAGTGCCGATTTTGTTCCAGGTGCTGTTCAACGCGGGCTTTGCCTACTGGCTCAATCGGCGGTTCGGTGTTGCGCATTGCGTCGCTGGCCCTTCGGCACTGATCGGGGCGTCCAACTTCTTCGAGCTCGCAGTGGCAACGGCGATCAGCCTGTATGGTTTCGAGTCCGGCGCCGCGTTGGCCACGGTGGTCGGTGTACTGATCGAGGTTCCGGTGATGCTGGTGGTCGTGCGCGTGGTCAACGGGACCAAGGGATGGTACGAGGAAGGACCCAACGCGTAGGCGAACCCCGCCAACTTGCCCATCCGCAGTGGCGCGAGCTTAAGTGCCTGTTTTTGCGACTTCCTTGGTCGCATTGTCGCTGCGGCGTCAGAGCTGGGCGCACTGCATGAACGCCGCCCTTGTCATCTTCCCGTAACGGACGGTTGTAACAATGTCGGCCATGCGTCCCGCTTACCTCAAAAGGTCAATCACAATGAGTTTGAAAAAATATGCCGCAGGTTTTCTGGCGGTTTCAGCGCTTTCGTTCGGTCTGCCCGCGCGCGCGGGTGACATCACCGGCGCAGGCGCCACTTTTCCGTTTCCGATTTACGCCAAGTGGGCCGAGGCCTACAAGGCAAAAACCGGCATCGGCATGAACTACCAATCCATCGGCTCCGGCGGCGGCATCAAGCAGATCCAGGCGAAGACCGTCGATTTCGGCGCGACCGATGCGCCCCTCAAGCCGGACGAACTCGAGAAGGCCGGGCTCGCGCAGTTTCCGGCGATCATCGGCGGCGTCGTTCCCGTCGTCAACCTCGATGGCATCAAGCCCGGCGAAATGAAACTGAACGGTGCGGTGCTCGCCGACATATACCTCGGCAAGATCAAGAAGTGGAACGACAAGGCGATCGCCGACCTGAATCCGACGCTCAAGCTGCCTGACGAAAACATTACGGTGGTCAGGCGTTCGGATGGCTCGGGCACGTCGTTCCTGTTCACCGACTACCTGTCGAAGGTGAGTCCGGAGTGGAAGGAAAAAGTCGGCGCTGCCACGGCCGTGGCGTGGCCGGAGGGTGTCGGCGGGAAGGGCAACGAAGGCGTGGCGTCGTACGTGCAGCGCATCAAGGGTGCGATCGGCTACGTGGAGTATGCCTACGCGAAGAAGAACAAGATGAGCTTCACGCAACTCAAGAACAAGGACGGCAACTTCGTAACGCCCGACGACGCCCAGTTCCAGGCCGCGGCGGCAAACGCCCAGTGGAAGGCTTCCGACGGCTTTTATCAGGTGCTGACCGAGCAGCCGGGCAAGGATTCATGGCCGATCACCGGTGCGAGCTTCATCCTCATGCAAAAGTCCCAGGAAAAGCCGGCCAGTGGTCAGGACGTGCTGAAATTCTTCGACTGGGCGCTCAAGAACGGTCAGAAGATGGCTGAAGACCTGGACTATGTGCCGTTGCCGGACAACGTGGTCAAGATGATTGCCGAAGCCTGGAAGACGCAAATCAAGGATTCCTCGGGCAAGCAGCTCTGGAACTGATCGCGCGCAACCTTCCGTTGGTTGTTCAAGCCGGCCCCAGGGGTCCCTCCGGGGCCGGTTGCACGTCGAAGGGTATATCATGACAGCGACCGCAGCTGCCCCCATGTTGACGCAAGCCGACCGTATGCCGCTCGAGCGGCGCGAGCCGTTACCGCCGCAGCAACCGACGACATCGGGGCGATGGCAGGATGCTCTGTTCGAGCGGACGACGCAGGCTTTCGCCCTGCTGGTCCTCCTTCTCCTCGTTGCGATCATCGGCTCGCTCATCTACGGCGCGATTCCCGCGCTGGAGAAGTTTGGCCCGGCCTTCTTCTTCACCAACGTCTGGAACCCCGTTACGAAGCAATTCGGTGCCCTGGCGCCGATTTACGGAACACTCGTGACGTCGGGCATTGCGTTGCTTATCGGCATCCCGGTGAGCTTCGGCATTGCGCTGTTCCTGACCGAGATGTGCCCTCCCTTGTTGAAGCGACCTTTGGGTACCGCGGTCGAACTGCTCGCGGCGATCCCGAGCATCATTTATGGCATGTGGGGGCTGTTCGTGTTCGCCCCGATCTTCGGCGACTACATTCAACCCCTTCTCGCCAAGACGCTGGGCAATACGCCCCTGATAGCGCCGCTGTTCCAGGGGGCGCCGAACGGTATCGGCATGCTGTCGGCGGGCGTCATCCTGTCCGTCATGGTGATACCGTTCATCGCGTCCGTGATGCGTGACGTCTTCGAGATCGTGCCTCCGGTGCTCAAGGAGTCGGCCTATGGCATCGGCTGCACCACGTGGGAGGTCGTCTGGAACATCGTGCTGCCGTACACCAAGGTCGGCGTAATCGGGGGCATCATGCTTGGCCTGGGTCGTGCGCTCGGCGAGACGATGGCCGTGACCTTCGTGATCGGCAATGCCTACCGCATTTCGCCGTCGCTGTTCGAAGCCGGCAATTCGATTGCGTCGGCGCTCGCCAACGAGTTCAACGAAGCGTCCGACCCCATCCATCTTTCGTCGCTGATCTCGCTCGGACTGGTGCTGTTCTTGCTCACATTTATCGTCCTGGCGTGTTCACGGCTCCTGCTCGCCCAGTTGGCCAAGGGCGAGGGCAGACAGACGTGAGCGCGGTGTAAGCATGGCGAAGAACACCGGTCGCTACCAGCGCCGACTCCTGGTCAATCGCTGGAACCTGGCGATGTCCCTGATGACGATGGCCTTCGGCATGATGTTCCTGCTGTGGATCCTCGCCACGCTCTTCCTTCGCGGTTTCGAAGCCCTATCTCCGACGCTGTTCACGCTGATGACGCCGCCGCCCGGCAGCGATGGCGGCCTTCTCAATGCGATCTTCGGCAGTTTCCTGATGGTGCTGGTCGCCACCTTGATCAGTACGCCGATCGGGATTCTTGCCGGCATATATCTGGCTGAATACGGCAAGGACGGTTGGATCGCGAACCTCACGCGCTTCATCAACGACATTCTCCTGTCCGCACCGTCGATCGTGATTGGACTGTTCGTCTACACGATCTACGTCGCCAAGGCGCAGCACTACTCCGGGTGGGCGGGCTCGTGTGCGCTTGCGTTGCTGGCGATTCCGGTCGTGGTCAGGACGACGGAAAACATGCTGCGACTCGTGCCGAACAGCCTGCGCGAAGCGGCGATCGCGCTCGGTGCGCCGATGTGGAAGGTCATTCTGATGGTCACGCTGAAGGCCGTGCGTGCGGGCGTCACCACCGGCATCCTGCTTGCCGTCGCGCGCATCTCGGGCGAAACGGCACCGCTTCTCTTCACGGCGCTCAACAACCAGTTCTGGAGCGTCGACATGAATGCGCCGATGGCAAATCTGCCTGTCGTGATCTTCCAGTTCGCCATGAGCCCGTTCAAGGAGTGGCAACAACTCGCCTGGGCCGGTGCGCTGCTGATCACGCTCGCCGTGTTGCTGCTCAACATACTGGCCCGCACGCTCTTCCGCCAAGGCGCCACCAAATGAACCAGGGAACGAAACCGTGAGCTACGAAGCTGTTGCGATGCGTCCTGCGGTGGAGGCTGCCGTCGCCGAGCCGGCGCCGCCGACGATGTCGATCCGGAAACTAAATTTCTATTACGGCAAGTTTCACGCGCTCAAGAACATCAATCTCGACGTCGCTGAGCGCCGGGTCACTGCATTCATCGGGCCATCGGGCTGCGGCAAGTCGACGCTCCTGCGCACGCTCAATCGGATGTACTCGCTGTATCCCGGCCAGCGCGCGGAAGGGGAAATCTTGTTCAACGGGCGCAACATCCTCGAGACGGGGATCGACCTGAACCTGCTCCGGGCGCGCGTGGGCATGGTTTTCCAGAAGCCGACGCCGTTTCCCATGTCCATCTACGACAATATTGCGTTCGGCGTGCGGTTGTACGAGAACCTGAGCTCGCGGGAAATGGACGAGCGGGTGGAGTGGGCGCTGACCAAGGCGGCGATGTGGGACGAGTCGAAGGATAAGCTCAAGCAGAGCGGCATGGCGCTCTCCGGCGGCCAGCAGCAGCGGCTGTGCATCGCCCGCGCAGTGTCGGTCAAGCCCGAGGTATTGCTGCTCGACGAGCCCACGTCGGCGCTCGACCCGATTTCGACCGCCAAGATCGAGGAACTGATTTCGGAACTCAAGACGGACTATACGATCGCCATCGTCACGCACAACATGCAACAGGCCGCGCGTGTGTCGGACTACACTGCGTACATGTACCTCGGCGAACTGATCGAGTTTGGCGCCACCGACGAGATCTTCATCCGGCCGAAGCGCAAGGAAACCGAGGACTACATTACCGGCCGGTTCGGTTAGCAGCGTGACTGCGCGTCCAGCGAGGAACCCAGCATGAGCGAACACATCTACAAGCAGTTCGATGCCGAAATGGAGGAAATCCGCTCCGGCGTGATGGCCATGGGCGGGCTGGTCGAGACCCAGTTCGCGCGGGCAATCCACGCGCTCAGGCATACGGAAGTCGACCTGATCGACGCGGTCGGCGTCGACGAGCGCGCGATCAATCAGATGCAGGTCGAAATCGATCAGCAATGCAGCCAGATCATCGCCAAGCGGCAGCCGACCGCGATCGACCTGCGCATGGTGCTGACCGTCGTCAAGATCGTCAACGAGCTGGAGCGCGCCGGCGACGAGGTGAAGAAGATCGCGTACAGGGCGCAGCAGATGCAGCGTCCCGAGCGGCTTTCGAGCGTGCGTTTTCACGACATCACGCGGGCGGCGGAACTCGCGGAGGGAAACCTGCAGCTCGCGCTCGACGCATTTGCCCGCCTCGACGTGTCTGCGGCCGCGCAGGTGATCAGTAACGACGAGGCGATCGACTTCGCGTTTCTGTCGATCCTGCGGCAGCTGATCAGCTACATGATGGAGGACCCGCGCACGATCACACCTGCGCTCGAGATCGTGTTCATCGCCAAGTCGATCGAACGCGTGGGCGATCATGCGAAGAACATCGCCGAGAACGTTGTCCACGTCGTGAAGGGGAAGGACGTGCGCCACGCGACGGCGGAGCAGATCCGCGCGGAGGTCGCCGAGTGACGCCGATCCGGCACGCGCGATGAGCGCTTCGATTCTCGTCGTCGAGGACGAGCCCGCGATCCAGGAGTTGCTGCGGGTCAACCTCGAAGATGCGGGCTTCTCCGTGCATGCTGTCGGCGACGCCGAGAGCGCGCAGGCGCAGATCAAGCGGGCGCTGCCCGATCTCGTCTTGCTCGACTGGATGCTGCCCGGTCAATCCGGCCTCGCGTTCGCGCGTTCGTTGCGGGGCGACGTGCGCACGCGAGAGCTGCCGATTATCATAGTCACCGCACGCAGCGATGAAGCCGATCGCGTCGCCGGCCTCGAAGCGTGGGTGGACGACTACGTGACCAAGCCGTTCAGCCCGCGCGAACTGAAAGCGCGTATCAAGTCGGTGCTGCGGCGGCGCGCACCGGAAGCCGCGCAGGAAGCGCTGCGCGTGGGAACACTCGAACTCGATCCGGTGACGCATCGCGCGACCGCCGCCGGCGTGCCCGTTGCGCTCGGCCCCACGGAATTTCGCCTACTCAAGTTCCTGATGGCGCGACCCGAGCGGGTGCACAGCCGCACGCAATTGCTCGACCAGGTCTGGGGCGATCACGTCTACATCGAGGAGCGCACGGTCGATGTGCACATCCGCCGGCTGCGGCTCGCGCTCGAACCGGTCCAGCACGAGAGCATGATCGAGACGGTGCGCGGCAGTGGTTACCGGCTGACAGCACCGAAATAGATTTGGCTTCTGCACGCGAACGATGATGACTCCGCTCTGGCTCCGTGGCTTGGCCGCGCCATTGCTGGTCGTGGTACTCAGCGGCCTGACGTGGCTGGAACGCGGGCTCGGCGCCGCCTGCGTGGTCATGGCGGTTGGGTTTCTCGCCATCGTCACCTGGCATCTGTGGCAACTGCAGAAGCTCACGCAGTGGGCAGCGGGCCCGATCGACTCCCAGGTGCCCGAAGGCCGGGGCATCTGGGCGCTCGCCTACACTGCGCTCTATCGCCGCGTGCGCCTGCGCAGTGCGCGTCAGCGAGACCTGCGTCTCGCGCTGGAGCGGTTCGTCAGCGGTGCGGAGGCGCTTCCTGAAGGTGTCGTCGTGCTCGACGCCAACGATCGTATCCAGTGGGCCAATCCGCGGGCGCAGGCGCACCTGGGCATCGACCTGCGCCAGGACCTTGGCGCGCCGATCGCCAACCTCGTTCGCCAGCCCGCATTCGTCCAGTACATGGCGGCGGGCGATTTTCACGAGCCGGTGGTATTTCAATCGATGCGCGAAGGCACGTCGACGCTCTCGGTGCAGGTCGTGCCGTTCGGGGTCGAGGAAAGGCTGCTCATGAGTCGGGACGTCACGCGGCTGGAGGCTGTCGCGCGCGTGCGGCGCGATTTCATCGCCAACGTGTCGCACGAACTCAAGACGCCATTGACCGTACTCACCGGATTTCTCGAGACCTTTGCCGATGTCGACCTCGACAAGAAGCAGCGTCAACGCTATCTCGCGCTGATGCAGGAGCAGGCCAAGAACATGCAGCGTCTGGTCGACGATCTGCTGACACTGTCGTCGCTGGAAAGCGAGCAGAACATTGCGGCCGAGACCGAATTCGCGATCGTTCCGTTGCTTCTCGAGCTGTCGTCGGACGCCAAGGCGCTTGCGGCGGGCAAACAGGAAGTCACATTGAACATCGGCGATGCCGCAACGATTCTCGGCAGCCGCGATGAACTCGCCAGCGCATTCGGCAATCTGGTCAGCAATGCGGTGCGCTACACGCCCGAAGGGGGCCAGATTGCGTTGGACTGGCGACTCACCGAAAGAGGTGGCGAGTTCAGCGTTACGGATACAGGCATCGGTATTGCTGCTGAACACGTGCCCCGTTTGACGGAACGCTTTTATCGCGTCGATCGCAGCCGATCGCGAAGCACCGGGGGCACGGGACTGGGACTGGCCATCGTGAAGCACGTATTGATCCGTCACCAGGCCGAGCTCGTCATCGAGAGTGAGCCGGGGCGCGGGAGTAAATTTACCGTGCAACTTCCGGCGCGGCGGGTGCGTCCGGCGCTCGACAGCGCGGCGACGCACGCGAGTTCGACGGCTGTCGAAGGCTCTTGAAGGTGGCGGACGAGCGGGCGCGAACCTGCCGGGCTGTCATATTCCTGTAACCGCCGCGCGGGACCATGACGATCGGGTGACCCAGGAGCGCGCAATGGCCGTCCGCCGCGTTGCCGCTTTCCATGAGCACTGCCGCGCGTAGCGATGCACGGCGGTCCGGTCGAGGTCCAGCGCGCGTGCTGCCTGTCATGGACGCTTGGTCGTCGCCCACCACGAATCAGGGGCGCGTCTCTTCACGAAGGTCGAGAGCCCGTGTCGTGCGTTGCGCGATCCCGCGGCAATTCGCGAGTGAGCCCGTTGGACGCGATACCTGGGCCGTTGGTCCACGGGGATATCCATAAAAATTGTGGATAAGTTGAAGATGTGATGCGGCCCGACCACTGACCCGGCACTTCGCACAACGCGGACTGTAACAATCGGGACGCCGCGCTAGGCTAAACTCGCGCACTCGTATACGGGGAGCCGACACCATGGCCAGCATCAAGAAGAAGTTCGATCTCGGCAAGAGTGGCACGATCACGTGCCATGTCTCGGACGATGCAAAGCGGCTGCTGATAGATTTCGATGTCGACAAAACAGGTTTGACGAAGACCGGCGTCAACGGACTGATCGATGCACTCAAGCAGATTCGCGAGAAGATGGTGCGCTAGGTCCGTGCATCGCAATAGCGTCCGCACCGTCCGCGCCGCGACCTGTTGCCGGAGGGGGTGAGACGTGGAGGCGCTCTGGCTCGGGCAGCCGTCGTCAAATAGTCATACGGATTGGTTATCGTGGCGGCTAGCCATGTTGGAGTTGTCGCCGTGATGGTCTCCACCTGGGCACTTTTCCTCGCGTTCGCTGCGGGCTGCGTCGCAGGGGTTCGGATCTGCGTTTGGTATCGCCGCCGACAAACATTCAATCAGCCTTCCCGGCCGATCGCGAATTGACGCCCCGACCGCGCGGATAGCGCGGCGGGGCGGCTCGGGCCGAAACGACGATGTTCCGCGGGATTCGCAGGCTGGCCCGTTTAAGGTCGTCTCGGCGGTGGCGGACCTGGCAGGGAAGGAATCGATGTGCGATGACGGTCGTGACGTCCTCGATATCGGCCTTCCGCTATAATTCTCCGAACGAACGCCACTCAAGAGCGCGTACCGGAGGAACTGTTCATGACTACATATGCTCGATTCGCCGGCCTGCTCGCCGTAGCGTCATTGTCGGTGTACCTGACTGCCGCGCGTGGCGGCGAGATCCGCGTCGCATGCTATTCCGACGGCAACGAGTGCGAGGTGACGCAGGACCTCGCCAAGCGCTTCGAGGCGCAGAACAGCGACGTCAAGGTCGTCGTCGACAAGGTGCCCTACAAGGCGATCCTCGAACAGCTGCCGGTGCAACTTGCCGCCGGCGAAGGTCCGGACATCGCCCGCGTGACGGATCTGGGCGGCCTGTCGAAGTACTACCTGGACATCACGCCCTACGTTAAGGATCCCAAGTATTGGGAAGCGAACTTCGGCCAGACGTTGCCGTGGATGCGCTCATCGCCGACGGACAAGGGGATCTACGGGATGATGACGCAACTCACCGTCACCGGCCCCTACGTGAACAAGACGCTGTTCGAGCAGGCGAACATTCCGCTGCCCGGACCGCAGGCGACGTGGGATCAGTGGATCGATGCGGCACGCAAGGTGGCCAAGGCGACGCAGGTTCCGTTCGCGGTCGCCTTCGACCGCAGCGGCCACCGCTTCGCGGGGCCGGCGATCAGCATGGGCGCGAAGTACTTCGACGCGAAGGGCAACCTGGTCGTCGACGATGGCTATCGCGCGATGGCGAAGAAGCTCTACGACTGGAACCGTGACGGGACCATGCCCAAGGAGGTGTGGGGCGGTGTCGGCGGCGCCACCTACCGTGATGCGTTCGAGGAGTTCGCCAATGGCCGGGTCGTGCTGTACCTGTCCGGCAGCTGGCAGATCCGGCGCATGGATTCGCAGATCGGCAAGAACTTCGACTGGGCCGCCGTCCCCAATCCGTGCGGGCCGGCGGCATGCACCGGCATCCCCGGGGGCGCCGCCTTCGTGGCGCTGAAGCGTACCAAGAATCCGAAAGATGTCGGCCGCTTCCTCGACTACCTTGCAAGCGAGCCTGTGTACGCTGAGTACATGGCGCGGACCGAGAACATACCCGCCAACGCCAGCGTCGCGAAGAAGGGCGTCGACTACAAGATCTCGCCGCAGGCGCGCGCGTCGCTCAACGTGTTCGTCGCCGAAGTGCCCAAGCTCTCGCCGGTCGCGTACCAGATCCAGGGCTACAAGCTCAATCGCGCGATCTTCAACCCGACTGCCGCACGGCTCGGGCAGGCGATAGCCGGCGAGATGTCGCTCGACGACGCCCTCAAGCGGATTTCCGCCGACATCGACGAGCAGACGAAGGCCGCCGCGAAGTAGCGGTGCGTCCGGGCTGCGCCCGCCGCCGACCGTGGCCTCGCAACGCAATCCGCTGCTCGAACTGCCCGCGTCGATCGGCGGCGCGCTGCTGAACGTCGTCGATGCGCCCATGCGCGCGCTGCAGCGCGTGCTCGGCGTGCCGCGCATCGGGTGGATGTTCGTCGCGCCGAACCTCGCCATTCTCGGCCTGTTCACCTTCCTGCCGATCGTCATCAATTTCTACTTCGCGTTCACCGGGGGCGTCGAACTCTACCCCTCGCAGCGGCCGTTCACGGGGATGGAGAACCTCGCCACGTTATTCGAGTGCGAGAACTTTCTCGATCCGTCGACCTGCCGCAAGGACCTGTTCTGGCGCGCGATCTTCAACACCGCGACCTTTGCGCTGGTCCAGGTCGTGCTGATGGTTGGGTTCGCGCTCATCACCGCGCTTGTGCTCAATCGCAAGATTTTTGGCCGCGGTTTCTTCCGCGGCGTGTTCTTCTATCCGGTGCTGCTGTCGCCGGTCGTCGTCGCCCTGATCTGGAAGTGGATCCTGCAGCGCGAGGGCGTCCTCAATGCGGTGCTGGCTGCCGCGGGTGCATCGCCCGTCGGCTGGCTTTCGGACGCGAGTTGGGCGTTCTTCTGGTGCGTGTTCGTGAGCATCTGGGCGCACATGGGCTTCTACACGCTCATCCTGCTGGCTGGCCTGCAGGCGATCCCCGCGGACCTCTACGAGGCCGCGGAAATGGACGGCGCGCCGCCGTGGCGGCGGTTCTCGCGCATTACGCTGCCGCTGCTGATGCCCAACCTGATCGTCGTGCTGGTACTGGGACTGATCCGGGCGGTGCAGATCTTCGACGAAGTATTCGTGCTCACCGGTGGCGGCCCGGGCTCGGCGACGACGTTCATCGTCCAGTTCATCTACCAGACGGGCTTCGCGGAATCCATCCATCAATACGGACTCGCTGCCGCCGCGTCGCTGGTGCTCGCTCTCTCGTTGCTCGTGCTCACGCTGCTGCAATTGCGGCTGACGCGTAAGAATCTCGAGGGCAAAGCGGGGCGCGGCGATGCGTAGGCTCGCGGCCATGCTGACCGCGCATCGCGGCCGCGGCGGCTTCGACTGGACCGACTGGTTCACGTACGGTTATCTCGTGCTCGGTCTCCTGCTCATGTTCGGCCCGGTGCTGTGGCTGGTGCTCTCCTCGTTCAAGAGCGCGGCAGCGCTCAACGAATTTCCCCCGCAGCTGCTGCCGTACGGACAGAGGACCGTCGCCGTGGCAGGCCATGACAAACCCCTGCCGCTGTATCGCGTGGCGCTGCCTGACGGCACGACACGCGAGCTGGCGGAGGTACGTCGCATCGGGATCCAGGCCACGCTGGTCGATCCCAAGGCGCCCGAGCAGGAATACAAGGTCAACATCCGAGAGCGCAAGCCTGTGCGCGAATTCCAGCTCGCGACCGGCAACTATACCGAGGTGTTCGGCAAGTTCTCTTTCGGTACCTTCCTCTGGAACAGCGTGTTCATCACCGTCGTCGCGACGCTGATCACCCTGCTGTTCAACGCCATGGCCGCGTTTGCGCTCTCGAAGTATCGTTTTGGTGGCCGCGATGCGGTGTTCCTGCTCATCATCTCGACCTTGATGATCCCGCCCACGATCATCCTCGTGCCCAATTTTCTGGTGGTTTCCGAGCTCGGACTGCTCAACAGCCTGTGGGGTGTCATCTGGCCCGCGGTCGCCACGCCCACCGGCGTCTTCCTGCTGCGACAGTACATGCTCACGATTCCGGATGAATTGATCGACGCCGCACGCATGGACCACGCCAGCGAGTGGCGGATCTTCTGGCGCATCGTCCTGCCGTTATCCGCCCCCGCGCTTGCCGTGCTCGCGATCTTTTCGGTCATGTGGCGCTGGAACGACTTCCTCTGGCCGCTGATCGTGCTGTCGCGCACCGAGAAATTCACGTTGCAACTCGCCCTCAACGCCTTTCAGGGGGAGCTGACCACCGAATGGCACTACCTGCTCGCCATGACCGTGATCACGCTGCTGCCGGTTACGCTGGTGTTCGCGTTCCTGCAGCGGCACATCACCACCGGCATCGCGTCGGCTGGCGTGAAGTAGGTCTGCCACTGTACCAACAAGGAACCTTCCAGCGATGGCTTCCCTCGAGCTACGACGCGTCTTCAAGCGCTACGGCGACACCACGGTCATCCATGGCGTGGACCTCGAGATCCGCGACGGCGAGTTCGTTGTGTTCGTCGGTCCGTCCGGCTGCGGCAAGTCGACCCTGTTGCGCATGATCGCGGGACTGGAATCGGTGAGCGAAGGCGAACTTGTAATCGACGGCAAGCGCGTCAACGACATTTCTGCGGCGCACCGCGGCCTGGCCATGGTCTTCCAGTCGTATGCGCTGTATCCGCACATGACCGTGTACCAGAACCTGGCGTTCGGACTGGAAAACCAGAGAATGCCGCGCGCCGAGATCGACGCCAAGGTGCAGGCGGCCGCACGCATGCTTCGCCTCGAGCCGCTGCTCGAGCGGCGGCCGACGCAACTTTCCGGCGGGCAACGGCAGCGCGTCGCCATCGGGCGCGCCATCGTGCGGAATCCGACGATCTTCCTCTTCGACGAGCCGCTGTCGAACCTCGACGCCGAACTGCGCGTGCAGATGCGGGCGGAAATCAGCGGGCTGCACCAACGGCTGGGCACGACCATGATCTATGTCACACATGATCAGGTCGAAGCGATGACCATGGCGGACCGGATCGTCGTACTGCGCGGCGGAAGAGTGGAGCAGATCGGCACACCGCTTGACCTGTACAACCGGCCGGCTAATAGATTTGTCGCGGGGTTCATCGGCTCGCCGCAGATGAATTTTCTCGGCGGTACCGTCGTTAGCGCGGCGGACACGCGCATCGGGGTGACGCTCGACGCCGCAGGTCGCGACTCGTCGGCAGCCGTCCTGCCTCTGGACGCCGTGAAGACGGTTGTGGGCCAGCGTGTCTGGCTTGGGATCCGGCCCGAACATATCGTGGTGGGTGCGCCTTCTGGATCCGCACAGTCGCTGACGGCGACGATCGAGCGCATCGAGCAACTGGGCGGCGCGAGTTTCCTCTATTGCTCGCTCGTGGGTGGCGAGACCCTCACCGTCCATGCCTCCGGACAGGTTGCGCATGCGGTCGGTGCACAGATTAGTGTGCAGCTTCCGCTTGTCGACGTACACGTGTTCGAGAGCGCGGAAGGCGAGCTCGCGCTCATCCGCCACTAGGGCCCATCGACGATGCAGGCTTTACGCACTGCCACGTTTGCAGGACGACTTGCCAATTCCGTGCGCTTCGATCTCGAAGCGGATTGGCGCTGCGAGGTGTTCGTCCTGGCCGACGACCTGATCCGGGTTCTGTTCCTGCACAAGGACACGTTCAAGGAGCCGCGCTCTTGGACCGTCGCGCCCGGCGACGCAGACGTCCCGTGGGAGGGTCGCGATCGGCGCGATGTCACCGGATTCGGATGTCCGGCCTTTGCGGTCGCCGAGAATGAGCACGACGTTACACTGACGACGGAGACCCTGTCGCTGCAGGTGACGCTGCGCCCATTCGGCCTTCGCTGGTCCGCCAACGACCGGATGTTCGCGGCTGATCGCGCCACCTACGCCTATCAATGGAGCGAGCGCAAGAACATCGTTCGCCATTACATGGCGCGTGCGCAGACAGATCGGTACTTCGGCCTCGGTGACAAGACCGGTGCGATCGACCTGCACGGCCGGCGCCTGCGCACGCTTGCGCTCGACGCGTTGGGCTACGACGCGCAGACGTCGGACCCGCTGTACAAGCACTGGCCGTTCCTGCTCGGCCGCGATGATGCGTCGGGCATCGCGTATGGCGTGTACTACGACACCCTTGCGCCAACCACCTTCGATCTGGGCTGCGAGTACGACAACTATCACGGCTTCTACCGCTACGCCGAGATCGACGACGGAGACCTGGACTACTACCTGTTCGTCGGCCCGCGCATCCGCGACGTGGTACGCAAGTTCACCGAACTCACGGGCAGGATGGCCCTCGGGCCGCGCTGGAGCCTCGGCTATGCGAACACGGCGATGAGTCTCGCCGACGCCCCCGACGCGCAGGCGCGATTGGCCGAATTTGCCGACCGTGCGACCGAGCACGACATCCCGCTGTCGGCGTTCCATTTCGGGTCCGGCTACACGAGCATCGGCAAGCGCCGGTATGTGTTCACCTGGAATCGCGAGAAGTTTCCGGATCCACGAGGAGCGATCGACAGGTTCAAGCGTCAGAACGTGCACGTCGTCGTCAATCTCAAGCCTTGCCTGCTCGACGACCACCCGGCCTATGCGGAGGTCGCGGCGCGCGGCGCATTCGTGAACGACGCACGGACCGGCGCGCCATGCGTCGGACAGTTCTGGGATGGCGAAGGCGCTCACCTCGACTTCACTCACCCGGAGGGTATTCGCTGGTGGCAAGATGGCCTGCGTCGGCAGGTCCTTGACTACGGCATCGACGCGGGCTGGAACGACAACAACGAGTACGAGATCTGGGACGACGACGGCGAATCGCACGGCTTCGGATCGTCGCTGCCCATCGCGCGGTCGCGACCGTTGCACGCGCTGCTGATGACGCGCGCCACGGCGGAAGCGCAGGCGGCGCACCGGCCCGACGAGCGTGTCTACACCGTCACCCGGGCGGGCCCGCCGGGTATCCAGCGCTATGCGCAGACGTGGTCCGGGGACAACACGACCAGCTGGCACACGCTGCGCTGGAACCTGCGCATGGGGCTGACCATGAGCCTGTCCGGCATGTTCAACACTGGCCATGATGTCGGTGGCTTCAACGGGCCGGTGCCGGATCCCGAATTGCTGGTGCGCTGGGTGCAGAACGGCGTGTTCAGTCCGCGCTTCATCATGAACTCGTGGAAGTCGGGCGGCGAAGTGAATACGCCATGGCTGCATCCCGAGGCGATGGAGCCGATTCGCGCGGCGATCCGCTTTCGCTACCGCCTGATGCCATATCTGTACACGCTGTACCGGCGCGCCCACGAGTGTGGCGAACCGATCCTGCGCCCGCTCTGCTACGAGTTCGAGCACGATCCGAGGGCCTATGCCGATTGCGATGACTTCATGTTCGGGCCACAGTTGCTCGTTGCCAACGTGGTCGAGCGCGGAGCGCGCGAGCGTCGGGTGTACCTGCCGATATGCGATGCGGGTTGGTACGACTTTTACACGGGAGAGCACCACGCGGGTGGACGTGACATCGTCGTGCCGGCGCCTCTCGACCACATTCCATTGTTCGCGCGCGCCGGGGCAATCATTCCGATGACCGGGCGTGACGATTTCGCGATGCTGCATGACGAGCCGTCGCGTCAACTGCGGATCTTTGCGCCTGCGGCCGAATCGAACACCCGATTCGTTCTGTATGAGGACGACGGCAGCAGCATGGGCTACCGCGACGGCGACTATGCGCAGGTCGACATCGGAATGCGTACCACGAGCGCGGAAGTCCTCGTTACCGCCGGGATCTCGGGGCGTTACGCATTACCCTATCGTCAGATAGAAGTCGTCTTGCCCGCGACCGAGCGGCGCGCGCTCGCGCTGCGAAGTGATGGCATCGAGTTGTTCCGCTCGCGCTGAGCCAGCGTAGCGCGTGCCTGTGGTTACGGGCTCGTGCTGCGGCCTCCTCGCCGCAGCTTCCTCATTCGCCGCTACCAGTACTTCATCGCGGAACCAAACAGGCCTTTGAGGTCGTCGCGCGTCACATCCATGGGCGCGTTGCGGATGACGCGCCACTGCGGCTCGGCGCCGGCGGCAAGCGCTTCGACGTCGCCGGCGCCGAAGCCGAGCCCCGACAACCCGTTGGGAATGCGTGCGGCACGCATGAGTTCGATGACGCGACCCGCAAGAGCTTCGCCTGCCTCGGTCGCATCGCCCGGCTTCACGTCACCGGTGGCACCGCCGAGGCACGCGGCGCCGTGCACATGGCGCTCCGGGCAGCATTGCGCCGTATAGCGCCACACGGAAGGATTGTTGAGCACGACGGCCATGCCGTGCGGTACCAGCGTCTTGCCGGGCGGATAGCCGGGCAGTTCGAAATTGCGGGCGAGCCCCGACACCGCATACGACAGGCCATGCGGCAGGTGGCACCCCGCGGCATTGAAGGCGATGCCGGCGAGCATCGCCGCGTACATCATTTCGGTTCGTGCCTCGACATCGCCCGCGTCGTTCACCGCGCGTACCAGGAATTTGCCCACGCCTTTCAGCGCCTCCGTCGCCAGCGCGTCCGAAAACGGATTGGCGCCCTGCGACACCGGACGGCTCACGCCGCGCGCCGGATTCAGGCGCCGCGGCCACGCGCGCGCGGTCAGGGATTCCAGCGCGTGGCTCATGCAATCGAATCCGCTCGCCGCAACCACGTTGCGCGGGAGCGTCGTCGTCACGTCGGGATCGATGAGAGCGATCGTCGGCATCAGACGGCGAGACAGGATGCCGGTCTTGGCATTGATATCGGTCATGTTGAAAATGGCGATGCCGGTCACTTCCGACCCGGTGCCCGAGGTCGTCGGGCACGCGATATGCGGCTTGAGCGGTCCGGGCACCTTCTGGCCGCCGCCGATCGGCGCGTTCACGTACGTCATGAACTCCGCCGGGTGGGTGGCGTACAGGTTGGCCGCCTTGCAGGTGTCCATCACCGAGCCGCCACCGACGGAGACATAGCCGTCGAACTTGCCTTCGGTTGCGAACGCTGCGGCGGCCTTGAACGAGGCCGTCGTCGGCTCGACCGAGATGTCGTCGTAGAGTGTCGGCTGAATGCCGGCAGCCTCGAGCGATGCGCGCACGGTGGCGACGTACGGCGAATGGGTCAGCGCGCGATCGGTGAATAACGCCACGCGCTTGAGCGACAACTCCCTGGCGTGGTCGCCCGCTTCGGCGAGGCAGCCGGCGCCGAACGTGAACGTCGGCATGCCGACGGTGAACGCCTTGTCGCTGGTTTCGGTGAAGGCGAAGTCGACGTGGCAGCAGGGCATGTTGCTTCTCCAGGAATTCAGGCAGATGTGTTGGCGACGCCCAGGATCATGTCGGCGGCTTTCTCCGCCATCATGACGACGGGCAGGTTGGTATTGCCCGACGTGACCGTCGGCATCGCGCCGCAGTCGACCACACGCAGCGCGCCGATTCCGTGCACCCGCAACTGGTCGTCGACGACGGCCATGGAATCGGGTCCCATCTTGCAGGTGCCGCTCGGATGGAAAATGGTGCCACCGGTGTTCCTCGCGAATTCGAGCAGGTCGGCGTCCGTGCCCGCGGCCGGCCCCGGGCGATATTCTGCGCGCACGTAGGGCTTGAGTGCAGCGGTTGCGGCGAGCTGTCGGGCGAGACGGATGCCGGCGACGAGCGTCTGCCTGTCCTTCTCGGTCGACAGATAGTTGGGCTGCATGGCCGGTGCGGCCATCGGATCCGGCGATTTGATGCGGACGAACCCGCGCGATTCCGGCCGCAATTGGCAGACGGACATCGTGAAACCGGGAAACGAATGCGTCGGCGAGCCCGCCATGTCGGACGACAGCGTGGCGACGTGGAATTGCACGTCCGGCGTTGCGACGTCGCGCGAGGTGCGCGCAAAAATGCCGCCCTGGTTGATGCCGATGGCCATGGGTCCGCCGCGTCGAAACACATAGTCGAGGCCCATGGCCAATTTGCGCCATGGACTCTTCAGGTCGTCGTTGGTCGTGATCGGTTTCGTGCACTCGAAAATCACGCGCGCCTGCAGGTGGTCCTGCAAGTTCTCGCCGACGCCCGGCAACTCGTGGACGAGGGGAATGCCGAAGGAGCGCAGCAACGGCGCGGGCCCGATGCCGGAGAGCTGCAGCAACTGTGGTGACTGGATGGCTCCTGCGCAGAGCAGGATCTCGCGGTGGGCGTGGACGGTGACATCGCCACTCGCGTGCCGATAAACGACGCCGGTCGCGCGGCGCCCGTCGAACTCGATCTTCAGTGCCCGAGCATCGGTCAGGACGGTCAGGTTGGGTCGCGCGCGTGCCGGTCGCAGGTAGGCGCTCGCCGTACTGCACCGTCGACCATGACGGGTGGTCAGGTGGTAATAGCCGACACCTTCCTGGGTCGCGCCATTGAAGTCGTCGTTGCGCGGCAGGCCAAGTTCGCCGCCGCCGGCAATGACCGCATCGATGAGTTCATGGCGTCGGCGAATCGGGGAGCACCAGAGTGGGCCGTCGGTGCCGTGGTAGGCCTGATCGCCATAGTCGGCATGTTCCGAGCGCTTGAAGTACGGCAGCACGTCCGCATAACCCCAACCGGGATTGCCGGCGGCCGCCCACCCGTCGTAGTCCTCTCGTTGGCCGCGGATCGCGATCAGGCCGTTGATCGAGCTCGATCCGCCCAAGGTCTTTCCGCGCGGCCAATAGACCTTGCGGCCGTTCATTCCAGGCTCCGGCTCCGTGTAAAAGCACCAGTTCACCGTCGGATTGAACATCGTCTTCGCGTAGCCGATGGGCACGTGGATCCACGGATAGGTATCCGCGGGTCCGGCTTCAAGCAGGAGCACCGAGTTCTTCGGATCTGCGGAAAGGCGATTGGCAAGTACACAGCCGGCCGAGCCGGCACCCACGATGACGAAGTCGTAAGTCATTCCGGCATTTTATCTGGCGCGTCGAGGGTGCCCGCGGGCGATCGACGGACAAAAGCCGTGGATTTGACACTCCGGAACGGAAATTGCTAGAATGTGCGGTTTCGTCGGAGGGGTACCCAAGTGGCCAACGGGAGCAGACTGTAAATCTGCCGGCTCTGCCTTCGAAGGTTCGAATCCTTCCCCCTCCACCAGCGTAGCACGCGGGAGTCAGGCAGCGAATTGTGACGGTGTAAGGCGCGGAGGAAAGGGTAAGGCGAAGCGGGTGTAGCTCAATGGTAGAGCAGAAGCCTTCCAAGCTTACGACGAGGGTTCGATTCCCTTCACCCGCTCCAGATTCACATTGAAATCAATGGGTTGGGAATCATGGCTGTACGGTCCGCCAAGGCGGACCGGCGCGAAGGGCAGATGGCACACGCAAGGCATACGCAACGGGCATACACAACGCATAGCGCCCCCGTAGCTCAGTGGTAGAGCACTCCCTTGGTAAGGGAGAGGTCGCGCGTTCAATCCGCGCCGTGGGCACCACGGACCAGTTGGTGCGGCAACAGTGACAGCAAGGAGCAAGGATCATGGCCAAGGGCAAGTTTGAGCGGAAGAAACCGCACCTGAACGTCGGGACGATCGGTCACGTCGATCATGGCAAGACGACGCTGACGGCAGCATTGACGTCGGTGCTCTCAAAAAAATTCGGTGGCGAGGCCAAGGCCTACGATCAGATCGATAACGCTCCAGAAGAAAAGGCGCGCGGGATCACGATCAACACCGCCCACGTCGAGTACGAAACCTCGAAGCGTCATTACGCGCACGTCGATTGCCCCGGCCACGCCGACTACATCAAGAACATGATCACGGGCGCGGCGCAGATGGATGGCGCCGTACTGGTCGTTTCGGCGGCGGATGGTCCGATGCCGCAGACGCGCGAACACATCCTGCTCGCGCGGCAGGTCGGTGTGCCTTACATCATCGTCTATCTGAACAAGGCAGACATGGTCGACGACAAGGAACTGCTCGAGCTCGTCGAACTGGAAGTGCGCGAACTGCTGTCGAAGTACGAATTTCCGGGCGACAAGACGCCGATCATCATCGGCTCGGCGAAGATGGCACTGGAAGGTGATGCGAGCGACATGGGGGAAGGTTCGATCATGCGCCTCGCTGACGCGCTGGATGCGTACATTCCGGAACCCAAACGCGCCATCGACGGTCCGTTCCTGATGCCGGTCGAAGACGTGTTCTCGATCTCGGGTCGCGGCACAGTCGTGACGGGGCGCGTGGAGCGCGGTGTCGTCAAGGTCGGCGAAGACCTCGAAATCGTGGGCCTCAAGCCGACGCTGAAGACGGTATGCACCGGCGTGGAAATGTTCCGCAAGCTGCTCGATCAGGGCCAGGCCGGCGACAACGTCGGTGTGTTGCTGCGCGGCACGAAGCGTGAGGAAGTGGAGCGCGGCCAGGTGTTGGCGAAGCCGGGCAGCATTCCGCCGCACACCAAGTTCACGTGCGAGGTGTACGTATTGAGCAAGGAAGAAGGCGGCCGTCATACGCCGTTCTTCAACGGCTACCGGCCGCAGTTTTATTTCCGGACCACGGACGTCACGGGTTCGGTGGAGTTGCCGGCGGGCACGGAGATGGTGATGCCCGGCGACAACATCCAGATGACGGTGACGCTGATTCAGCCGATCGCGATGGAAGAAGGGCTGCGCTTCGCGATTCGCGAAGGTGGCCGTACCGTCGGCGCCGGCGTCGTTTCCAAGGTCATTGAGTAGCTGTTAGTGCGCCGAATCAACGGGCTCTGCCCGGGATTCGGCGGAAACCAAACCGGCCGAAAGTAGGTTTTTACTTTCGGCCGACGAACTAGGCCAGTAGCTCAATTGGCAGAGCGGCGGTCTCCAAAACCGCAGGTTGGGGGTTCGATTCCCTCCTGGCCTGCCAGTCTCGGGTACCAGCTGTCGGGTATGCGGTGCTGGCATTGAACGGCGAAGCTAGAGAGAAAGGCGAACGACGGAGCTTGGAAAGCGGATCGGGCAATAGACAGCCGATCGGGGCGCGCGTCCCGATCACGCACTCGCCCGACACCGATTCCTGACCTCTGATCGCTGATATGGACAAGATCAAGATGACGCTGGCGGTAGCGCTGGTGATCGCCGGGTTGTTCGGCTACTACTACTTCAGCGAAACCGCGCAGGTGCTGCGCGTGCTGATGGTACTCGGCGGCCTGCTCGCGGCCGCCGGAGTCGCGTGGTTCACGGCCACGGGCAAGGAATTGTTCGGGTTCGGCCAGGAAGCGTGGCAGGAGGCCGGGAAGGTGTCCTGGCCCACGCGCAAGGAAACGATCCAGACAACCTTGGTCGTATTCGCATTCGTCGTGGTCATGGCGCTCTTCCTGTTTGCGATCGACACGTCGCTGGCGTGGATGATCAAGATGCTGACAGGGAGAGTGGAATGATGGCCGACAAGAAATGGTTCGTCGTGCATGCGTACTCGGGCTTCGAGAAGAGTGTGCAGCGGGCGTTGACCGAACGGATCAAGCGGTCCGAGATCGCCGACAAGTTCGGACAGATCCTGGTGCCGGTCGAGGAAGTGGTCGAGATGAAGAACGGCGCCAAGGCGATTTCCGAGCGCAAGTTCTTCCCCGGCTACGTGCTGGTCGAGATGGAGATGACCGACGACACCTGGCACCTGGTGAAGAGCACGCCCAAGGTGACGGGGTTCGTCGGCGGCACGGCCAACAAGCCGACGCCGATCACGCAGAAGGAGGTCGACGGCATCCTGCGCCAGGTGCAGGAAGGCGTCGAGAAGCCGCGCCCGAAGGTGCTGTTCGAACTGGGCGAAGCGGTGCGCGTCAAGGATGGTCCGTTCACCGACTTCCACGGCAACGTGGAGGACGTGAACTACGAGAAGAGCAAGTTGCGCGTGTCGGTCACGATCTTCGGTCGCTCGACGCCCGTGGAGCTCGACTTCTCGCAGGTAGAAAAAGCGTAAGTCGTCGTTTAACCGGGGAGGATCTGCGGATCCGCTTGCACCCACCAGGAGAACCAGATGGCAAAGAAAATCGTCGGATACATCAAGCTGCAGGTGCCCGCGGGAAAGGCGAATCCGAGCCCCCCGATCGGCCCGGCGCTCGGCCAGCGTGGCCTGAACATCATGGAATTCTGCAAGGCGTTCAACGCGCAGACGCAGAAACTGGAAGCGGGCTTGCCGATCCCGGTGGTCATCACCGCGTTCGCCGACAAGAGCTTCACGTTCATCATGAAGACGCCGCCCGCGACGGTGCTGATCATGAAGGCCGCCAAGGTCGAAAAAGGCAGCAGCAAGCCGCACACCGAGAAGGTCGGCAAGCTGACGCGTGCGCAGGCCGAGGAAATCGCCAAGACCAAGACGCCCGACCTGACCGCCGCCGATCTGGACGCCGCCGTGCGTACCATCGCCGGCAGCGCGCGCAGCATGGGCATCACCGTCGAAGGGGTGAAATAACATGGCCACGACACAAGACAAGACACTGGCGAACCTGTCCAAGCGCATGAAGACGTGCGCGGCAAGGTCGATCACGCCAAGTCCTACGCGATCGAAGATGCGCTGAAGCTGGTGAAGGAAACTGCGACGGCCAAGTTCGACGAATCCATCGACATCGCGGTGAATCTCGGCATCGATGCCAAGAAATCCGACCAGACCGTCCGTGGCTCGGTCGTGCTGCCTGCAGGCACCGGGAAGAAAGTACGCGTCGCAGTGTTTGCACAGGGAGACAAGGCCAAGGCGGCCACCGACGCTGGCGCCGACATCGTCGGGCTTCGACGACCTCGCCGCCAAGATCAAGGAAGGCTTCATGGACTTCGACGTCGCCATCGCGACGCCGGATGCGATGAAGGTTGTCGGTCAGCTCGGCCAGATCCTCGGCCCGCGCGGGCTGATGCCGAACCCGAAGGTCGGGACGGTGTCGGCCGACGTCGCCACGGCAGTGAAGAACGCCAAGGCCGGTCAGGTGCAGTACCGCACCGACAAGGCCGGGATCGTCCAGTGCACGATCGGTCGCGCGTCGTTCACGCCCGATCAGCTGAAGACCAACCTGATGGCGCTGATCGACGCATTGAACAAATCGCGGCCGAAGGACACCAAGGGCATCTACCTGCGGAAGATCAGCGTTTCGAGCACGATGGGCGCGGGTGTCCGCGTCGACACGGCAGGTTTGGCGCAACAGGCGCCGCAGCATTAATAGACAGCAAATTTTGAGGGAGCGCCGCGCAGGGCAACGCGCGGCGAGCCGTCAAAGACCGTAGGAGCTCGCGAGAGCTTAATCGCCGGCAGTCGAGGCGTCCTACGCAGATGGTGTCCCGAAGACAGGATTGTTCCTGACGTAAGGTCACCGAGGGGCGCGAGCCGGAACATGGCGAGCGCGTAGCAGCAACTGGAGAAGCACCTTGGGTCTCAATCTAGAGCAGAAGCAGGCGGTGGTCGCGGAAGTCGCGAAGCAGGTCGCCGGTGCTCAGGCCATCGTGATGGCCGAGAACCGCGGCATGGCGGTCGCAGACATGACGCAACTGCGCGCGAAGGCACGGGCTTCCGGCGTGTATTTCAGGGTGGTGAAGAACACCCTGGTACGCCGGGCGGTCGCGGAGACGCCGTTCGCCTCGCTGGCCGACAAGATGGTCGGCCCGCTGGCGTATGGCATCGGCGCCGATCCCGTCGCCGTGGCGAAAGTGCTGTCCGACTTCGCCAAGGGCAACGAGAAGTTCGTGATCGCCGGCGGTGCAATGCCGGGCCAGATGATGACGGCCAAGCAGATCAGCGCGTTGGCGGCATTGCCTTCGCGCGACGAGTTGATCGCCAAGTTGATGGGCACCATGCAGGCACCGATTGCCAAGTTCGTCCGGACGCTCAATGAAGTACCGAGCCGATTCGTACGCACGCTGGCTGCGGTGCGCGATGCCAAGCCCGCGTCATAGCGATCGTCAGACGACTACCTCATTCAAAACCTTACGTTTCAGGAGCAGAACATGTCAGCAGTTGCACACACCGAAATCCTCGACAAGATCTCGTCGTTGACCGTACTCGAGCTCTCCGAGCTCATCAAGGCGATGGAAGAAAAGTTCGGCGTCTCCGCCGCGGCTGCGGTTGCAGTCGCCGGCCCGGCCGCCGCCGGCCCGGCCGCCGCCGCCGCCGAAGAGCAGACCGAGTTCACCGTCGTGCTGTCGAGCTTCGGCGAGAACAAGGTCAACGTGATCAAGGCGGTTCGCGAGATCACCGGCCTGGGTCTGAAGGAAGCCAAGGACCTGGTGGACGGCGCGCCGAAGCCGGTCAAGGAAGGCGTCAACAAGGCCGATGCGGAAGCCGCGAAGAAGAAGCTGGAAGAAGCCGGCGCGAAGGCTGAAGTCAAGTAACGGCACTACGACGGTGGCGGCCCGGTGGGCCGCCGCCTTCGACCCCGGAGCGCGCGTTGAGCGCGTTTCCAGAGGCCGAAGAGAAGCATGCGGGCAGGGCGGTTGAATATTGGTTGGCCGTCCCCACATACGTTTGCTTCTCTTTGTCTTCTGACCCGGCTGCAGAAGACAGGTTTGGTCGGACGGTGCACGCAGCAAGCAGTATCGGTGCGCCGTTGTCCGCCAGCGGTTGGTAGTGGCCAACCACCATCCTCAGGGTGCGCAAGGCGCCCGAACAGTCGATGAATGACGAGCATCGGGTCGATCGCGGACGTACGCCGCGCGGCCTGTGCCCGCGAAATCGCTAACGAGGTCAAGGTCCATGACTCAGTATTCGTTTACCGAGAAGAAACGCATTCGCAAAAGCTTTGCCAAGCGCGCCAGCGTGTTGCCGGTGCCCTTCCTGCTGGAAACCCAGCTCGCGTCGTACCGGGCATTCCTGCAGGCAGGAACCGCGTCCGAGTCGCGCAAGAACGAAGGCTTGCAAGCCGCCTTCACGTCGATATTTCCGATTTCCAGCCACTCGGGCAACGCCCGCCTGGAATTCGTCGGCTTTTCGCTGCTGCCGCCGGCGTTCGACGTCACGGAATGCCAGCAACGCGGCCTGACCTACTGCTCCGCGCTGCGCGCCAAGGTGCGGCTGATCCTGATGGACAAGGAAGCACCCAAGGAGACGGTCAAGGAAGTCAAGGAGCAGGAAGTCTACATGGGCGAAATCCCGCTCATGACCGACAACGGCTCGTTCGTGATCAACGGCACGGAGCGCGTCATCGTGTCGCAGCTGCATCGGTCGCCGGGCGTGTTCTTCGAGCACGACCGCGGCAAGACGCATTCGTCCGGCAAGCTCCTGTTCTCGGCGCGGGTGATTCCCTACCGCGGCTCGTGGCTGGACTTCGAATTCGATCCCAAGGACTTCCTGTATTTCCGCGTCGACCGCCGCCGCAAGATGCCGGTGACGACGCTGCTGAAGGCGATCGGATTGTCGAACGAGGCGATCCTCAAGCATTTCTTCGCGTTCGACGCCTTCCACCTGGGCAAGAAGGGCTCGCACCTCGACCTGGTGCCCGAGCGCCTGCGGGGCGAGGTCGCGCGGTTCGACCTCGTCGGCAAGGACGGCAAGGTGCTGGTGCAGAAGGACAAGCGCATTACAGCCCGGCACATTCGCGAGCTCGCCGAGGGCGGCGTCAAGAAGATCGCGGTACCCAATGACTACATCCTCGGCCGCATGCTCGCCGAGAACATCGTCAACAAGGAAACGGGCGAGATCATCGCTTCGGCCAACGATGAGATCACCGAGGAGCTGCTGACGACGCTGCTCGACGCCGGCGTCGCGACGATCCACACGATCTACGTCAATGATCTCGACCAGGGTGCCTACATCGCGCAGACCCTGAAGATGGACGATACGCCCGACCAGATGGCGGCGCGGATCGCGATCTACCGGATGATGCGCCCCGGCGAGCCGCCGACCGAAGAAGCCGTCGAGGCGCTGTTCCACGGCCTGTTCTTCAACGAAGAGCGCTACGACCTGTCTCCCGTCGGCCGCATGAAATTCAATCGCCGCGTCGGCCGCAACGAGCTTATCGGCCCGGGCACGCTGACCAACGACGACATCATCGCGGTGATCAAGATCCTGGTCGAGCTGCGCAACGGCCGCGGGGAAATCGACGACATCGATCACCTCGGCAACCGGCGCGTGCGCTCGGTGGGTGAACTTGCGGAGAACCAGTTCCGTTCCGGGCTCGTGCGCGTCGAGCGCGCGGTCAAGGAACGCCTCGGCCAGGCGGAAAGCGAAAATCTGCTTCCGCACGACCTGATCAACGCCAAGCCGATTTCGGCCGCGATCAAGGAGTTCTTCGGCAGCTCGCAGCTGTCGCAGTTCATGGACCAGACCAACCCGCTGTCGGAAATCACGCACAAGCGGCGCGTGTCGGCGCTCGGCCCGGGGGGACTTACCCGCGAGCGCGCCGGCTTCGAAGTTCGCGACGTGCATCCGACGCATTACGGCCGGGTGTGCCCGATCGAGACCCCGGAAGGTCCGAACATCGGCCTGATCAATTCGCTGGCGCTGTACGCGCGCACGAACGAGTATGGCTTTCTGGAAACGCCGTATCGCAAGGTCGTCAACGGCAAGGTCACCGACGAAATCCACTACCTGTCGGCCATCGAGGAAGGCGCGTTCGTGATCGCGCAGGCCAATGCGCAGCTCGACAAGACGGGCAAGCTGAAGGACGAGCTGGTGTCGTGCCGCTGCAAGAACGAGTTCATGCTGTCGACGGCCGACAAGGTCCAGTTCATGGACGTGGCCCCGGCGCAGATCGTGTCGGTTGCGGCTTCGCTGATTCCGTTCCTGGAGCACGATGACGCGAACCGCGCACTGATGGGTTCGAACATGCAGCGTCAGGCCGTGCCTTGCCTGCGTGCCGAGAAGCCCCTGGTCGGGACGGGCGTCGAGCGTACGGCAGCCGTCGACTCGGGCACTGCAGTGCTCGCGCGTCGTGGCGGCAAGGTCGACTACGTCGATGCCAACCGGATGGTCGTGCGTGCAAACGACGCCGAGACCGCGGCGGGCGACGTCGGCGTGGACATCTACAACCTGACGAAGTACACGCGCAGCAACCAGAACACCAACATCAACCAGCGTCCGCTGGTGAAGGTGGGTGACTTCATCGCCAAGGCGGATGTCATCGCCGACGGCGCCTCGACCGACATGGGCGAGCTGGCGCTGGGCCAGAACATGCTGGTCGCGTTCATGCCGTGGAATGGCTACAACTACGAAGACTCGATCCTGATTTCGGAGCGCGTCGTCGGCAACGACCGCTATACGTCGATCCACATCGAGGAACTCTCGGTCGTGGCGCGCGACACCAAGCTCGGGCCCGAGGAAATCACGCGCGACATCTCGAGCCTGGGCGAGGCGCAGCTCGGGCGGCTCGACGAATCCGGCATCGTCTACATCGGCGCCGAAGTCGAGGCGGGTGACGTGCTGGTCGGCAAGGTCACGCCGAAGGGCGAAACCCAGCTGACCCCGGAAGAGAAGCTGCTTCGTGCGATCTTCGGCGAAAAGGCGTCCGACGTGAAGGACACGTCGTTGCGCGTGCCGTCGGGCATCTCGGGCACGGTCATCGACGTCCAGGTGTTCACCCGTGAGGGCATCGATCGCGACAAGCGCGCTGCGCAGATCATCGACGACGATCTCAAGGGCTATCGCAAGGACCTGAACGATCAGCTCCGCATCGTCGAAAACGACGCGTTCGCGCGGATCGAGAAGCTGCTGATCGGCAAGACTGCGAACGGTGGCCCGAAGCGTCTGGCCAAGGGCACGAAGCTGACCAAAGAGTATCTGGACGGCGTCGCGCGTCACGACTGGTTCGACATCCGGCTCGCCAGCGAGGAGTCCGCGCATCAGCTCGAAGTGATGAAGGATTCGATCGCGCAGTCGCGCGTGCAGTTCGACCAGGCTTTCGAAGCGAAGAAGAAAAAGCTGACCCAGGGCGACGAACTGCCTCCGGGCGTGCAGAAGATGGTGAAGGTGTACGTCGCGGTCAAGCGCCGCCTGCAGCCCGGCGACAAGATGGCGGGCCGCCATGGCAACAAGGGTGTCGTGTCGAAGATCGTTCCGGTCGAGGACATGCCCTACATGGCCGATGGCACGCCGGTCGACATCGTGCTCAATCCGCTCGGCGTACCGTCGCGGATGAACGTCGGCCAGATCCTCGAGGTCCATCTGGGATGGGCCGCGAAGGGCCTCGGGCACCGCATCGAGGAGATGCTGCGCGCACAGGCCAACATTGCCGACGTGCGCAAGTTCCTGGGCAAGATCTACAACGGAACGGGCAAGACCGAGGAACTCGATACGCTCGACGACGGGGAGATCGTGCAGCTCGCGACCAACCTGCAGGACGGCGTGCCGTTCGCAACGCCCGTGTTCGATGGCGCCACCGAGGCCGAGATCAAGGACATGCTCGAACTCGCCGGGCTGCCGCGGTCGGGGCAGATCACGCTGCACGATGGTCGCAGCGGCGAGGCGTTCGATCGCCAGGTCACGGTGGGCTATATGCACGTGCTGAAGCTGCATCACCTGGTCGACGACAAGATGCACGCGCGTTCGACGGGGCCGTACAGCCTGGTCACGCAGCAACCGCTCGGCGGCAAGGCGCAGTTCGGTGGCCAGCGCTTCGGCGAGATGGAAGTCTGGGCGCTCGAGGCCTACGGCGCGGCGTACACGCTGCAGGAAATGCTCACGGTCAAGTCCGATGACGTCAACGGGCGGACCAAGGTCTACGAAAACATCGTCAAGGGCGAGCACAAGATCGAGGCCGGCATGCCGGAATCGTTCAACGTCCTGGTGAAGGAAATTCGTTCGCTGGCAATCGATATCGATTTGGAAAGACATTAATGCCACGCAAAGTGAAAACCTACTTTGCGTGGGTTGAGCTACCTGCGAATCGCTGGCGGAGCCAGACGATTCGCAGCGGCAAGACCCGAAAAAATCTGAGCTACATTGGAGTGAACCGATGAAAGCATTGCTGGATCTGTTCAAGCAAGTCACGCAGGAAGAAGAATTCGACGCGATCAAGACCGGCCTCGCATCGCCGGAGAAGATCCGTTCGTGGTCGTACGGCGAGGTCAAGAAGCCGGAAACGATCAACTACCGCACGTTCAAGCCCGAACGTGATGGCTTGTTCTGCGCCAAGATCTTCGGCCCGGTCAAGGACTACGAGTGCCTGTGCGGCAAGT
The DNA here is from genome assembly GCA_963726935.1 of uncultured beta proteobacterium. Classification (GTDB taxonomy): domain Bacteria; phylum Pseudomonadota; class Gammaproteobacteria; order Burkholderiales; family Casimicrobiaceae; genus PALSA-1003. The sequence goes on along the minus strand of CAVSEH010000028.1, from coordinate 286,692 downwards.
ACAAGCGACTCAAGCACCGTGGCGTGATCTGCGAGAAGTGCGGCGTCGAAGTGACGCTGGCGAAGGTGCGCCGCGAGCGCATGGGCCACATCGAGCTCGCGTCGCCGGTCGCGCACATCTGGTTCCTCAAGAGCCTGCCCTCCCGCATGGGGATGGTGCTCGACATGACACTGCGCGACATCGAGCGGGTGCTGTACTTCGAAGCCTACGTCGTGACCGAGCCCGGCATGACGCCGCTCAACCGCGGGCAACTGCTGACCGAGGACGACTATCTCGCCAAGGTCGAGCAGTACGGTGACGATTTCTCCGCAACCATGGGCGCCGAGGGCATCCGCGAGCTGCTGAAGTCGCTCGAAGTCAACAGCGAGATCGAGAAGCTGCGCAAGGAACTCGAGACCACCGGCTCGGATACCAAGATCAAGAAGATCGCCAAGCGCCTGAAGGTGCTCGAGGCGTTCCACAAGTCGGGCATCAAACCCGAGTGGATGATCCTGGAAGTGCTGCCCGTGCTGCCGCCGGAGCTGCGCCCGCTGGTGCCGCTGGACGGCGGTCGCTTCGCGACGTCGGACCTGAACGACTTGTACCGTCGCGTGATCAACCGCAACAACCGTTTGAAGCGCCTGCTCGAACTCAAGGCGCCGGACATCATCGTCCGCAATGAAAAGCGGATGCTGCAGGAAGCCGTCGACTCGCTGCTCGACAACGGCCGCCGTGGCAAAGCGATGACGGGTGCGAACAAACGGCCGCTGAAGTCGCTGGCGGACATGATCAAGGGCAAGGGCGGCCGTTTCCGCCAGAACCTGCTCGGCAAGCGTGTCGACTACTCCGGCCGCTCGGTGATCGTGGTCGGGCCACAACTCAAGCTGCATCAGTGCGGCCTGCCGAAGCTGATGGCGCTGGAACTGTTCAAGCCCTTCATCTTCAACAAGCTCGAAACCATGGGCCTCGCGACGACCATCAAGGCCGCGAAGAAGATGGTCGAGAGCCAGGAACCGGTGGTGTGGGACATCCTGGAAGAGGTGATCCGCGAGCATCCGGTGATGCTGAACCGCGCGCCGACGCTGCATCGCCTGGGCATCCAGGCGTTCGAGCCGGTGCTCATCGAGGGCAAGGCGATCCAGCTGCATCCGCTCGTCTGTACCGCGTTCAACGCGGACTTCGACGGTGACCAGATGGCCGTGCACGTGCCGCTGTCGCTGGAAGCGCAGATGGAAGCGCGCACGCTGATGCTCGCATCGAACAATGTGCTGCTGCCGTCGAACGGCGAGCCCTGCATCGTTCCGTCGCAGGACATCGTGCTCGGTCTGTATTACGCCACGCGTGAGCTCATCAACGCCAAGGGCGAGGGCATGCTGTTCGCCGACATTGCCGAGGTGACGCGTGCCTACGAATCGCGTCAGGCGGCTTTGCACGCCAAGATCAACGTGCGCATTCCCGAGACGACCATCGGTCCGAACGGCGAGCGCATCGAGAAGATCACCCGCTACGAAACCACGGTCGGACGTGCGCTGCTGTCAGAAATCCTGCCGCCCGGCCTTCCGTTCGAGACGATCAACAAGCCGCTCAAGAAGAAGGAGATCTCGCGCATCATCAACGCGAGCTTCCGTCGCTGCGGCCTGCGCGAAACGGTGATTTTTGCCGACCGGCTGATGCAGGCCGGCTACAGCCTGGCGACGCGCGGTGGCATCTCGTTCGCCGCCGACGACATGCTGATTCCCGATGAAAAGCACAAGATCATCGCCGAGTCCGAAGCCCAGGTGAAGGAAATCGAGGCGCAGTACACCTCGGGCCTGGTGACGCAAGGCGAGCGCTACAACAAGGTCGTGGACATCTGGGGTCGCGCGGGAGACGACATCGCCAAGGCGATGATGAGCCAGCTCGGCACGATCGACGTGCAGGATCGCGACGGCAACACGGTCAAGCAGGAGTCGTTCAACTCCATCTACATGATGGCGGACTCCGGTGCCCGCGGTTCGGCGGCGCAGATCCGGCAGCTCGCGGGCATGCGTGGCCTGATGGCGAAACCCGACGGCTCGATCATCGAGACGCCGATCACCGCCAACTTCCGCGAAGGCCTGAACGTGCTGCAGTACTTCATCTCGACGCACGGCGCGCGCAAGGGTCTGGCCGACACGGCGTTGAAGACGGCAAACTCCGGGTACCTTACGCGGCGTCTGGTCGACGTCACGCAGGATCTCGTGGTCACCGAGGACGATTGCGGCACCAGCAATGGGGTCGCGATGAAGGCGCTGGTCGAAGGCGGCGAGGTCATCGAGCCGTTGCGCGAGCGCATTCTCGGCCGTTCAGTCGCGGCCGACGTGGTGAATCCGGAAACGCACGCGACGCTGTTCTATCCCGGGAACGCTGCTCTCCGAAGACGAAGTCGAACAGATCGAGGCACTCGGCATCGACGAGGTCAAGGTGCGCACGCCGCTCACCTGCGACACGCGCTACGGCCTTTGCGCTACGTGCTACGGCCGCGATCTGGGCCGTGGGCACCTGGTGAACGTCGGCGAAGCGGTGGGCGTCATCGCCGCGCAGTCGATCGGCGAGCCGGGTACGCAGCTGACCATGCGTACGTTCCACATCGGCGGTGCGGCCTCGCGTACCGCGGCGGCATCGCAGCTCGAAAGCAAGTCGGCGGGCGTCATCCGGTTCTCGATGCAGATGCGCTACGTGACCAACGCCAAAGGCGAGATGATCGTCATCGCGCGCTCGGGCGAGCTCACGATTCACGACGACAACGGCCGGGAGCGCGAACGCCACAAGGTGCCGTACGGCGCGACGATGCTGGTCAAGGATGGCGACGCGGTCAGGGCCGGCAAGGTGCTGGCCACCTGGGATGCCACCTCGCGGCCGATCATCACGGAGTACGCGGGCCGGGTGAAGTTCGAGAACGTCGAGGAAGGCGTCACCGTCGCCAAGCAAGTCGACGATGTCACGGGTCTTTCGACCTTGGTCGTCATCGATCCGAAGCGCCGGTCCGGCATGGCGGCGAAGGGCGTGCGTCCGCAGGTGAAACTGCTCAACGCGCAGGGCGAAGAGGTCAAGCTGGCGACGGGCGACCAGTCGGTCAACATCACGTTCCAGCTGGGTTCGATCATCACGGTCAAGGACGGGCAGGATGTCGCCGTCGGCGAGGTGCTGGCTCGGATCCCGCAGGAAACGTCGAAGACCCGCGACATCACGGGCGGTCTGCCGCGCGTGGCGGAGCTGTTCGAAGCGCGCTCACCCAAGGATGCCGGCCTGCTGGCCGAAGTGACCGGCACGGTGTCGTTCGGCAAGGATACGAAGGGCAAGCAACGCCTGGTCATCACCGACCTCGACGGTGCGGCGCACGAGTACCTGATCCCGAAGGACAAGCACGTCACGGCGCACGATGGCCAGGTGGTGAACAAGGGCGAATCGATCGTCGACGGTCCCGCCGATCCGCACGACATCCTGCGTCTGCTGGGTGTCGAGGCGCTGGCGCGCTACATCACCGACGAGGTACAGGACGTCTATCGGTTGCAGGGTGTGAAGATCAACGATAAGCACATCGAAGTGATCGTGCGCCAGATGCTGCGTCGCGTTCAGGTGCAGGATGCCGGTGACACGCGTTTCATCGTCGGCGAACAGGTCGAGCGTTCGGATCTGCTGGACGAGAACGACCGGGTGTTCGAAAACGGCGGCATCAAGGGCGGAGCGGATGCCAAGCAGCCCGCCACCTACGAGCACATGCTGCTGGGTATCACCAAGGCGTCGCTGTCGACCGATTCGTTCATCTCGGCGGCGTCGTTCCAGGAGACCACGCGCGTGCTCACGGAGGCGGCGATCATGGGCAAGAAGGACGAACTCCGCGGCCTGAAGGAGAACGTCATCGTCGGCCGGCTTATCCCGGCCGGTACGGGCCTGGCCTACCACAACGCTCGCAAGAAGCAGAAGGCGCTGGGGCCGGTGCTCGAGTTGCCGCCGGATGGCAGCATGGCCGAAATCCCCGCGACGACGGAGGTCAGCGCCGACGCGGCGTAGCGGCGCGAGCCCGCAGCGAGGCGCCCCACACGCTTTGGGTGGGGATCGCGCGTGGTGAGTCGACGCTTGAGGCCGACACGCAAGGCATCCTCTCGCGGAGTACAGCGAGGAGGCCGAGTTGCCAGGAGGGGAGTTTTGGGCGGGCGGGGCCCTCTGGGGTCCCGCCCGTGCTTTTGGGTGGCCCAAGTCCATTGACAGGGATGCGCTAGTGCCTTAAAATCGATGGTCTTTTCGCCTACCACCCGACCGGCCGATCTCACGATCAATCTGAGAGCCGAGTTCCGGACCCGTGGGGGCGTGCGTACCCGGTTGCGAGGTCAGCCGAGGCGCGGAAGAGTGGCCTTAAGCAGGCAATGCTTGGGCCACTTTGATTTTGGTACGCAACTGAGACACAACTGAGGTGCAAGTGAGTACGCAACTCGGTTTGCGAACGTAGTACGGAAGCAGTTTCGCGAAACGATGGCGATGCCCCTGTAAAGGACGCATGGCCAGACGAAACGGAAAATCAGGATGCCAACGATCAATCAGCTGGTGCGCAAGGGCCGGGTCGCCCCTGTGTCGAAGAGCAAGGTGCCTGCGCTGAAGCGCAGCCCGCAAAAACGCGGCGTCTGCACTCGCGTGTACACGACGACGCCGAAAAAGCCCAACTCCGCGCTGCGGAAGGTGGCGAAGGTCCGTTTGACCAACGGCTTCGAGGTCATCAGCTACATCGGCGGCGAGGGCCACAACCTGCAGGAACACTCGGTCGTGCTGATTCGCGGCGGCCGCGTGAAGGACCTGCCCGGCGTGCGCTATCACATGGTTCGCGGCTCGCTGGATACGGCGGGCGTCAAGGACCGCAAGCAAAGCCGCTCCAAGTACGGCGCCAAGAAACCGAAGGCAGCGTAGTCGCTACGCCTGCCCAGATCTGATCCGAGGAAGTCATGCCCCGACGCAGAGAAATTCCCAAGCGCGAGATCCTGCCCGATCCCAAGTATTCGAACAGCGACGTTGCCAAGTTCGTCAACGTGCTGATGAGCCAGGGGAAGAAGTCCGTCGCCGAGCGCATCGTGTACGGCGCGTTCGAGTCGATCGCCAAAAAAGGCGGCAAGGATCCGCTGGAAGTGTTCACGCAGGCGTTGTCGAACACCAAGCCGATGGTCGAAGTGAAGAGCCGTCGCGTCGGCGGCGCGAACTTCCAGGTTCCGGTCGAGGTTCGGCCCATCCGGCGCGTTGCACTGGCGATGCGCTGGCTGCGCGAAGCGGCGCGCAAGCGCGGCGAGAAGTCCATGGGCCAGCGCCTTGCGGCTGAATTGCTGGAAGCGTCCGAAGGCCGTGGCGGCGCGGTGAAAAAGCGCGAGGAAGTGCACCGCATGGCCGAAGCGAACAAGGCCTTCTCGCACTTCCGGTTCTAGACGAGACAGATCATCAGCGCCGACGGACGAGCAAGCAGGATTTCCGCGACGCATATGTGCAAACAGCGGCAGACAGCGATAGACAGCGAAGAAAAACGTGGCAAGAACGACTCCCATCGAGCGGTATCGGAACATCGGCATCAGTGCCCACATTGATGCCGGCAAAACCACGACCACCGAGCGCATCCTCTTCTACACGGGCGTTTCGCACAAGATAGGCGAAGTGCACGACGGCGCGACCGTCATGGACTGGATGGAGCAGGAGCGCGAGCGCGGCATCACGATCACCTCCGCCGCGACCACCTGCTTCTGGAAGGGGATGCAGAACAACCATCCCGAGCATCACATCAACATCATCGATACGCCGGGGCACGTCGACTTCACGATCGAAGTCGAGCGCTCGATGCGCGTGCTCGACGGCGCCTGCATGGTGTACGACGCCGTGGCGGGTGTGCAGCCCCAGTCGGAGACGGTCTGGCGCCAGGCGAACAAGTACAAGGTGCCGCGCCTCGCGTTCATCAACAAGATGGACCGCCAGGGCGCCGATTTCTTCAAGTCCTACGACCACATCAAGACGCGGCTGAAGGGCAACCCGGTACCGATCCAGATCCCGGTCGGTGCGGAAGAAAAATTCGAAGGCCTGGTCGACCTGGTCATCATGAAGGCGATCTACTGGGACGAGGCGACGCAGGGCATGAAGTACGAACTGCGCGACATCCCGGCGCACCTCGTCGACGAAGCGAAGAAGTGGCGCGAGAAGATGGTCGAGGCGGCGGCCGAAGCCAGCGACGATCTCACGCACAAGTATCTCGAAGGCCACGATCTTTCCGTCGAAGAGATCAAGCACGGCCTGCGCGTGCGCACGATCAAGAACGAGATCGTCCCGATGCTGTGCGGCAGCGCGTTCAAGAACAAGGGTGTGCAGGCGATGCTCGACGCGGTCATCGACTACATGCCGTCGCCGGTCGACATCAAGCCGGTCGAAGGCGAGGACGATCGTGGCAAGCCCGCGTCGCGCAAGGCCGACGACAGCGAGCCGTTCGCAGCGCTGGCGTTCAAGATCATGACCGACCCGTATGTCGGCCAGCTGACCTTCATCCGCGTGTATTCGGGCGTGCTCAATTCGGGCGACACCGTGTACAACGCGGTGCGCAACCGCAAGGAGCGCATCGGCCGGCTGCTGCAGATGCATGCGAACCAGCGCGAAGAGATCAAGGAAGTCCGCGCTGGCGACATTGCCGCCGCCGTGGGTCTGAAAGAAGCGTCGACGGGCGAAACGCTGTGCGACCCGGACAAGATCATCATGCTCGAGCGGATGGTGTTTCCGGAGCCGGTGATCTCGCAGGCCGTCGAGCCCAAGACCAAGGCCGACCAGGAGAAGATGGGCCTCGCGCTGAATCGTCTGGCGCAGGAAGACCCGTCGTTCCGCGTGCGTACGGACGAGGAGTCCGGCCAGACCATCATCTCCGGCATGGGCGAGCTGCACCTCGAAATCATCGTCGACCGGATGAAGCGCGAATTCGGCGTCGAAGCCAACGTGGGCAAGCCGCAGGTGGCGTACCGCGAGGCGATCAAGAAGGCGACGCAGGTCGAAGGCAAGTTCATCAAGCAATCCGGTGGCCGTGGTCAATACGGTCACGTCTGGCTGAAGATGGAGCCGCAGGAAGCGGGCAAGGGCTTCGAGTTCGTTGACGCGATCAAGGGCGGCACCGTGCCTCGCGAGTACATCCCGGCGGTCGAGAAGGGCCTGCGCGAGACATTGCCCAACGGCGTGCTCGCGGGTTTCCCGGTCGTCGACGTGAAGGTCACGTTGTTCGATGGTTCGTACCACGACGTCGACTCGAACGAAAACGCGTTCAAGATGGCTGCGTCGATGGCGTTCAAGGACGGCATGCGGCAGGCGACGCCCGTGCTGCTCGAGCCGATGATGGCCGTCGAAGTCGAGACGCCCGAAGACTTCATGGGCAATGTCGTCGGCGACCTGTCGGGCCGCCGCGGCATGATCCAAGGCATGGAAGACGTCGTCGGCGTCAAGGTGATCAAGGCCGAAGTGCCACTGTCGGAAATGTTCGGCTACTCGACGACCCTGCGCTCGCTGTCGCAGGGGCGCGCGACCTACACCATGGAATTCAAGCACTACACCGAGGCGCCCAAGACCGTCGCCGAGGCCGTAATTAACAAGAAATCGTGATTTCGGACACTTGAAGCGAGACTGAGTAAATGGCTAAGGGCAAATTCGAACGGACCAAGCCGCACGTGAACGTCGGCACGATCGGTCACGTCGATCATGGCAAGACCACGCTGACGGCAGCGTTGACGCTCGTGCTGAGCAAGCAATTCGGCGGCGAGGCCAAGGCCTACGACCAGATCGACAACGCACCGGAAGAAAAGGCGCGCGGGATCACGATCAACACGGCGCACGTCGAATACGAGACGAAGAATCGTCACTATGCGCACGTCGATTGTCCGGGCCATGCGGACTACATCAAGAACATGATCACCGGTGCGGCGCAGATGGACGGCGCGATCCTCGTCGTGTCGGCGGCGGACGGCCCGATGCCGCAGACGCGCGAGCACATCCTGCTGGCGCGCCAGGTCGGCGTGCCCTACATCGTCGTGTTCCTGAACAAGGCCGACATGGTCGACGACAAGGAGTTGCTGGAACTGGTCGAGCTGGAAGTGCGCGAGCTGCTGTCGAAGTACGAATTTCCGGGCGACAAGATCCCGATCATCATCGGCAGCGCCAAGCTTGCGCTCGAAGGCGACAAGTCGGATCTGGGCGAGCCATGCATCAACAGGCTGGCCGAAGCGCTGGATACGTATATTCCGCAACCGAAGCGCGCCATCGACGGTCCGTTCCTGATGCCGGTCGAAGACGTGTTCTCGATCTCGGGTCGCGGCACAGTCGTGACCGGGCGCGTGGAGCGCGGTGTCGTCAAGGTCGGCGAAGACCTCGAGATCGTCGGCCTGAAACCGACGCTGAAGACGGTATGTACCGGCGTGGAAATGTTCCGCAAGCTGCTCGATCAGGGGCAGGCGGGCGACAACGTCGGTATCCTGCTGCGCGGCACGAAGCGCGAGGAAGTTGAGCGCGGCCAAGTCCTGGCGAAGCCGGGCAGCATTCCGCCGCACACCAAGTTCACGTGCGAGGTGTACGTCTTGAGCAAGGAAGAAGGCGGCCGGCACACGCCGTTTTTCAACGGCTACCGCCCACAGTTCTATTTCCGGACGACGGACGTGACGGGATCGGTGGAGTTGCCGGCGGGTACGGAGATGGTGATGCCTGGCGACAACATCCAGATGACGGTGACGCTGATTCAGCCGATCGCGATGGAAGAAGGGCTGCGTTTCGCGATTCGCGAAGGCGGCCGTACCGTCGGCGCCGGCGTTGTGGCGAAGGTCATAGAGTAAAGCGCGGTCCAGCTACACCAGACCAGAGGTTCAAATGCAAAATCAAAAGATCCGTATCCGTCTGAAGGCGTTCGATTACAAGCTGATCGACCAGTCCGCGCAGGAGATCGTCGAAACGGCGAAGCGGTCGGGTGCAGTCGTGAAGGGGCCGGTGCCGCTGCCGACCAAGATCGAGCGCTACGACATCCTGCGTTCGCCGCACGTGAACAAGACGTCGCGCGACCAGCTGGAGATTCGTACGCATCTGCGGCTGATGGACATCATCGACCCGACGGACAAGACCGTCGATCAGTTGATGAAGCTCGACCTGCCGGCTGGCGTGGACGTGGAGATCAAGCTCCAATAGTTGAAAGTGGTTTTTTGCACCGCCGGTCAATCGTAATCGGCGGCATGAAAGGACTAACAAGATGAAACAGACGATTGGACTGGTCGGCCGCAAAGTCGGCATGACCCGCATCTTCACCGACGACGGCGCGGCCGTTCCGGTGACGGTGCTCGATGTCGCGAATAACCGCGTCACCCAGATCAAGACGCCGGAAATCGACGGCTACGCCGCTGTTCAGGTCACTTACGGCAAGCGTCGGGCGAGCCGCGTCAACAAGGCGGCTGCGGGACATCTCGCCAAGGCCGGCGCCGAGGCGGGCGAGCTCCTGAAGGAGTTCCCGGTCGAGGTCGATGCGCTCGCCACGTTCAAGGTGGGCGAGCCGGTGAGCGTCGAAACCTTCGCCGTCGGGCAGCTGGTCGACGTGCAGGGAACGACCAAGGGCCGGGGCTTCTCCGGCGTGATCCGGCGCCACAACTTCAGCTCGAACCGCGCGTCGCACGGCAACTCGCGTTCGCACAACACGCCGGGCTCGATTTCCATGGCGCAGGATCCGGGCCGTGTGTTTCCGGGCAAGCGCATGGCGGGTCAATACGGCAATGTCACGCGCACGACGCAGACGCTGAAGGTCGTGCGGGTGGATGCCGCGCGCGGCCTGCTGCTGGTCAAGGGCGCCGTGCCCGGCGCGGACGGCGGTCACATCGTCGTGCAGGTTTCGGTCAAGACCCCTGCCAAGAAGGGGGACTGAGCATGGATCTCAAGCTGATCAACGACAGCGGTGCGCCCGCGGCCACATTGGTTGGACCGGATGCGGTGTTCGCGCGCGATTACAACGAGGCGCTGATCCACCAGGTGGTCGTCGCCTATCAGGCGAATGCTCGCAGCGGCAATCGCGCCCAGAAGGGCCGCGCCGACATCAACAAGTCGCACAAGAAGCCGTGGGCGCAAAAAGGCACGGGACGCGCCCGTGCGGGCCAGGCCAACAGCCCGTTGTGGCGTGGCGGCGGCAAGATCTTCCCGAGCTCGCCCGACGAGAACTTTTCGCACAAGGTGAACCGCAAGATGTTTCGCGCCGGCATCGCGTCGATCCTGTCGCAGCTGGTGCGCGAGGGCCGGCTGTCGGTCGTGGAGCAACTCGCCGTCGATGCGCCGAAGACCAAGCTGTTCGTCGGCAAGATCAAGGCGCTCGGGCTCAGTGGCACGGTGCTGATCGTGACCGACAAGATCGACGACAACATCTACATGTCGTCGCGCAACCTGCCCGACGTGCTGGTGCTCGAAGCGCGGGAAATGGATCCGGTCAGCCTGGTGCGTTTCGAGAACGTGGTGCTGACCAAGGGCGCCGTAACGCAGCTCGAGGAGATTCTGGGATGAGCGCGCGCAAAACTGTCCAGGCGAATCACAATCCGGAGCGTCTGATGACGATGCTTCTGGCGCCGATCGTCTCGGAAAAGGCGACGTACATCGCCGACAAGCACAACCAGGTCATCTTCCGGGTCCGTCCCGATGCAACCAAGGGCGAGATCAAGGCCGCGGTCGAGTTGATGTGGAAGGACAAGAAGGTCGAAGTCGAGAGCGTCCAGATCGTCAACGTGCAAGGCAAGGTGAAGCGCTTTGGCGCATTCAAGGGTCGCCGCCGCCACTGGAAGAAGGCGTACGTCAGCCTCAAGCCGGGGCAGGAACTCAACTTCGCCACGGAGGCCTAAGATGGCACTCGTCAAAGTCAAGCCGACTTCGCCCGGCCGTCGCGGGCTGGTCAAGGTCGTCAACGCCAGCCTGCACAAGGGCCGGCCGGTCGAATCGCTCATCGAAGCGAAGAAGCGCGGTTCGGGCCGCAACAACAACGGCCACATCACCATGCGGCACCAGGGTGGTGGGCACAAGCAGCACTATCGCATCGTCGATTTCCGTCGCACCAAGGACGGCATCCCGGCGAAGGTCGAGCGGCTGGAATACGACCCGAACCGCAGTGCGAATCTCGCGCTGTTGCTCTACGTCGACGGCGAGCGCCGTTACATCGTGGCGCCGCGAGGCGTTGCCGCGGGCGCGCAATTGATGAGCGGCGCCGACGCGCCGATCAAGCCGGGCAACTGCCTGCCGCTGCGCAACATCCCGGTCGGCACGACGATCCATTGCGTCGAGATGCTGCCGGGCAAGGGTGCGCAGATCGCGCGTTCGGCGGGTGCGTCCGTCCAGTTGCTCGCACGCGAAGGTGCCTACGCCCAGCTGCGCATGCACTCGGGTGAAATCCGCAAGGTGCACGTCGACTGCCGCGCCACCATCGGCACGGTGGGCAACGAAGAGCACAGCCTGCGTTCGATCGGCAAGGCCGGTGCGCAGCGTTGGCGCGGCATCCGTCCGACCGTGCGCGGCATTGCGATGAACCCGGTCGACCACCCGCACGGCGGCCGCTCCAACGGCGGCGGCCATCCGGTGTCGCCGTGGGGCACGCCGACCAAGGGTTACCAGACCCGACGCAACAAGCGCACCGACGGCATGATCGTCCGCCGCCGTCACGCAGCGAAGAAGGGCTAATACCATGTCACGTTCGATCAAGAAGGGACCGTTCGTCGATCACCACCTGCAGTCGAAGGTCGAGGCGGCCCGCGCAACATCCGACAAGCGTCCGATCAAGACGTGGTCGCGACGCTCGACCATTACGCCCGATTTCGTCGGGCTGACGATCGCCGTGCATAACGGGAAGCAGCACATCCCGGTCTACGTATCGGAAAACATGGTGGGCCACAAGCTCGGCGAGTTCGCGCTGACGCGCACGTTCAAGGCGCACTCGGCGGACAAGAAGGTCGCCGCGCCGACCTCCGGGCCAAGGAAGTAAGGAGCCTCACATGGAAACCTCTGCCATCCTGCGCGGTGTACGACTCTCGGCCCAGAAGGGCCGGCTCGTCGCCGACCAGATCCGCGGCCTCGCCGTCGACAAGGCGCTCAATGTGCTGACCTTCAGCCCGAAGAAGGGCGCGAAGATCATCAAGGGCGTGCTCGAGTCGGCGATCGCCAATGCCGAGCACAACGAGGGCGCCGACATCGACGAACTCAAGGTCAAGACGATCTACATCGACAAGGCGACCAACCTGCGCGGCTTCTCGGCTCGCGCCAAGGGGCGTGGCAACGTCATCCTGAAGCAGACCTGCCACATCCACGTCACCGTTGGCGACGGAAAGAAATAAGGGATACCCATGGGCCAGAAAATCAATCCGACCGGATTCCGACTCTCCGTCAACCGCAACTGGACGTCCAAGTGGTACGCGAACAGCAAGCATTTCGCGCCCACGCTGAACGAGGACATCAAGGTCCGCGAGTATCTCAAGAAGAAGCTCGCGCACGCATCGGTCGGCAAGATCACGATCGAGCGCCCCGCGAAGAACGCGCGCATCACGATTCACAGTGCGCGTCCGGGCGTGGTCATCGGCAAGAAGGGCGAGGACATCGAAACGCTGCGCGCCGAACTGCGCAAGATGATGGGGACCGAAGTCGGCCTCAACATCGAGGAAATCCGCAAGCCGGAGATCGATGCCCAGCTCGTCGCCGATTCGATCGCGCAACAGCTCGAAAAGCGGATCATGTTTCGTCGCGCGATGAAGCGCGCCATGCAAAACGCGATGCGCCTCGGCGCCCAGGGCATCAAGATCATGAGCTCGGGACGCCTGAACGGCATCGAGATCGCACGCACCGAGTGGTATCGCGAAGGCCGCGTGCCACTCCACACGCTGCGCGCCGACATCGACTACGGCTTTGCCGAAGCGAAGACGACGTACGGCGTCATCGGCATCAAGGTCTGGGTATTCAAGGGCGAAGTGATGCCGCACAACGCGGAACCGCTGGCAGCCCCTGAGCCTGCGCCCGAAGCACCGAAGCGCGCGCGCAAACCCGCAGGAGTGAAGCATGCTGCAGCCAGCTAGAAGGAAGTATCGCAAGGAGCAGAAGGGCCGCAACAAGGGCGTTGCGACCGTCGGCGCCAAGGTCAGCTTCGGTGAATTCGGGCTCAAGGCGATCGGCCGCGGCCGACTCACCGCCCGGCAGATCGAAGCCGCGCGGCGCGCGATGACGCGTCACATCAAGCGTGGCGGCCGCATCTGGATCCGCATTTTCCCGGACAAGCCGATTTCGCAGAAGCCGGCGGAAGTCCGGATGGGCAACGGCAAGGGCAACCCCGAGTACTACGTCGCCGAGATCCAGCCCGGCAAGGTGCTCTACGAGATGGACGGCGTGACCGAGGTGCTGGCTCGCGAGGCGTTCGCGCTCGCCGCCGCCAAGCTCCCGATCCGGACGACGTTCGTCCATCGTCTGATGGGCTGAAGGATGAAATGATGAAAACCTCCGAACGCAGGAAGGACCTGCACGAGCAGTCGCCGGAACAGCTCAAGACCGAGCTGCAGGCCTTGTTGAAGGAGCAGTTTGGTCTGCGCATGCAAAAGGCGACGCAGCAGCTCAACAACAACGCGAAGATCCCGGCCGTGCGGCGCGATATCGCCCGCGTGAAGACGCTGCTGAATCAGAAGGCGAGGCAGGCATGAACGAACAGACGCAAACGGTCGAAGGCGCCGCGGCGCCGGTCAAGGGCAGCCTGATCCAGACGCAGATCGGCCGCGTGACCAGCGACAAGATGGACAAGACGGTCACGGTGCTGGTCGAGCATCGGGTCAAGCACCCGCTGTACGGCAAGTTCGTGACGCGCTCGAAGAAGTACCACGCGCACGACGAGAAGAACGAATACAAGGAAGGCGACCTGGTCGAGATCGAGGCGTGCCGCAAGCTCGCCAAGACCAAGGCCTGGCGGGTCAAGAGACTGATCGAAAAGGCCAAGGGCGTCTGATCCAAGGTATTGATTCATTGTTGGGACTTGCCAGATAGCAAAAAACCTGCCATACTTTTTAGCTTCGCTCGCCGCCGGTGCACTGCAATTCGGGTGCCACGTGAGTGATGGTGAATGAGGCCCGATGGTGAGTCCCGCGCAAGCGATGCGGGTACCCAGGAGCGATCCCGGGCAATCCAGGGCAAGTGAGCGGCGGCGGGATTCTCCCGAACGGGGTCCAAAACTGACCGCCGCGTGCGCCACGGTTGCAGCGGGTCAAGTTGGAGATTGTTGCAATGATTCAGATGCAAACGATACTCGAGGTCGCCGATAACACCGGCGCCCGCAAGGTGATGTGCATAAAGGTGCTTGGAGGCTCCAAGCGTCGCTATGCGCACATCGGCGACGTGATCAAGGTCAGCGTCAAGGACGCTGCGCCGCGCGGTCGCGTCAAGAAGGGCGAGATCTACAACGCGGTGGTGGTGCGCACGCGTCACGGCGTTCGTCGTGTCGACGGTGCCAAGGTCAAGTTCGACACCAACGCCGCCGTGCTGCTCAATCCCAAGCTCGAGCCCATCGGCACCCGCATCTTCGGGCCGGTGACGCGCGAGCTGCGCAATGAGCGTTTCATGAAGATCGTATCGTTGGCGCCGGAGGTGCTCTGACCATGCGCAAGATCAAGAAGGGCGACAACGTCGTCGTGATCGCCGGTCGCGACAAGGGCAAGCGTGGCGACGTCAAGGCCACGGTCGGCCCGACGCACGTGCTCGTCGCCGGCATCAACCAGGTCAAGAAGCATACGCGTCCGAATCCGATGCAGAACCAGCCGGGCGGGATCATCACCAAGGAAATGCCGATCGACGTGTCCAACGTCGCGATCTGGAATCCGGTGACGCAAAAGGCCGATCGCATCGGCTTTCGCACGCTCAATGACGGCCGCAAGGTACGGTTCTACAAGTCCAACGGCGAAGTGATCGGAGTCTGACGATGGCGCGCCTCAAGGAAATTTATCGCAAGGAAGTGGTCCCGGCGCTGACCAAGCAGTTCGGCTACAAGTCGAGCATGCAGGTGCCGCGGATCAGCAAGATCGTCCTGAACATGGGCGTGGGCGAAGCCATCGCCGACAAGAAGATCCTCGACAACGCGGTCGGCGATATGACCAAGCTGGCCGGCCAGAAGCCGGTGATCACGAAGGCGAAGAAATCGATCGCGATCTGGAAGATCCGTACCGGCTATCCGCTGGGCTGCATGGTCACGCTGCGCCAGGATCGCATGTACGAATTCCTCGATCGGCTGGTGTCGATCGCATTGCCGCGCGTGCGCGATTTTCGCGGCGTGTCGGGACGTTCCTTCGACGGCCGCGGCAACTTCAGCATGGGCGTGAAGGAACAGATCATTTTCCCGGAGATCGAGTACGACAAGATCGACACGCTCCGGGGCATGAATATCACGATCGCGACGACGGCAAAGACGGACGCCGAAGCGAAGGCGCTGCTCGCCGCGTTCAAATTTCCGTTTAAGAACTGAACCGAGACCGAGACGCCATGGCCAAGACGGCAGTCATCAACCGCGACTTGAAACGTCGCAAGATCGTGAAGAAGTTCGCGAAGAAGCGCACCGAACTCCTGGCGGTCATCGACAACTCGAAGGTGTCCGACGAGGACCGCTTCGCGGCGCGGCAAAAGCTGCAGCAGCTGCCGCGCGACGCAAGCCCGACGAGGCTGCGCAACCGGTGCAAGCTGACCGGTCGTCCGCGGGGTGTGTTCCGCAAGTTCGGCCTGGGCCGCAACATGCTGCGCGAGATCGCGATGCGGGGAGAAATTCCCGGCGTGGTCAAGGCGAGCTGGTAGCCCGGTGCAGGTGAGGTGACAAGATGAGCATGAGTGATCCGATCGCCGACATGCTGACGCGCATTCGCAATGCGCAGCTGGCAGAGAAGGCAACTGTTCAGATGCCGACGTCCAAGGTCAAGGTGGCCATCGCCAAGGTACTCAAGGACGAAGGCTACATCGACGGCTTTGCCGTGGTCGGCGAAGGCGTCAAGCCGATGCTCGACATCGCGCTCAAGTACTACGCGGGCCGGCCGGTGATCGAAAAGATCGAACGCGTGTCGAAGCCGGGGCTGCGGATCTACAAGAGCAAGGACGACATCCCGCGCGTGATGAACGGGCTGGGCATCGCCATCGTCTCGACGTCGCATGGCGTCATGACCGATCGCAAGGCGCGCGCCACCGGTGTCGGTGGCGAAGTGCTCTGCATCGTGGCCTGACGGGAGCCCGGACATGTCCCGCATCGGCAACAATCCGGTCAAGGTTCCGCCCAAGGTCGACGTGACCATTGGGGCAGGCGAGATTTCGGTCAAGGGTCCGCTCGGTACGCTGTCGCGCCGCTTCGGCGAGACGGTGAGCGTGGAAAAGTCGGGCGATACGCTGGTGTTCAAGGCGATGAATGCCGAGGCGGGCGCGCTGCACGGCACGCTGCGGGCGCTGGTCGCCGGCATGGTCAAAGGCGTGACCGACGGCTACGAGAAAAAGCTGACATTGGTCGGCGTCGGCTACCGCGCGCAGGCTGCGGGCGACAAGCTCAACCTGTCGCTGGGGTTCTCGCATCCCGTGGTCCACAAGATGCCGAAGGGCGTCAAGGCCGAAACGCCGGTGCAGACCGAGATCCTGATCAAGGGCATCGACAAGCAGCAGGTCGGACAGGTCGCCGCGGAGATCCGCGCCTACCGTCCTCCCGAGCCGTACAAGGGCAAGGGCGTGCGCTATTCCGATGAGCGCGTCGTGCTCAAGGAAACGAAGAAGAAGTAGCGCGACGACTCGACATCGGAACCGGAGATTGATGCCATGAACAAGAAGGAAGCTCGCGCACGCCGTGCCCGCAAGACGCGGATCCGCATTGCGGAGCAGCGCGCGAACCGGCTGGTGGTGAGCCGGTCGAACTCTCATATCTACGCGCAGATCATCGCGCCGACCGGTGACAAGGTGCTGGCCAGCGCGTCGACCGTCGAGGTCGACGTCAGGAAGGATCTCAAGAACGGCGGCAACAAGTCGGCCGCCGCCGCCATCGGCAAGCGCATCGCGGACAAGGCGAAGGCGCTCGGGATCGACGCGGTCGCTTTCGACCGCTCGGGATACAAGTACCACGGTCGCGTGAAAGCGCTGGCCGACGCTGCCCGCGAGGGCGGCTTGAAGTTCTAGGGCGAGACAGCATATGGCAAAGCCAATGGGCAGGCAGGGTCAGAACCGTCAGCAGCAGGACGATCGCGGCGACGGCATGCGCGAGAAGATGATCAGCATCAACCGCGTCACCAAAGTGGTGAAGGGCGGACGTATTCTCGCGTTTGCAGCGCTCACCGTGGTGGGCGACGGCGACGGCCGGGTCGGCATGGGCAAGGGCAAGGCGAAGGAAGTGCCGGTGGCGGTGCAGAAGGCGATGGAGGAAGCTCGTCGCCGCATGGTCAAGGTTCGGCTCAAGAGCGGCACGCTCCACCACGCGGTCATCGGCCGGCATGGCGCGACCAAGGTCTTCATGCAGCCCGCATCCGAAGGAACCGGCATCATCGCCGGCGGTCCGATGCGCGCGGTATTCGAAGTTGTCGGCGTGACCAACATCCTGGCCAAGTGCCACGGATCGACCAATCCGTACAACATCGTGCGTGCCACGCTCGATGCGCTCGAAAAGTCGAGCGCCCCGGCCGATATCGCGGCCAAGCGCGGCATGACGGTCGAACAGCTGACGGGAGTCTGATCATGGCCGCAACGAAAAAACTGCGGGTGACGCTGGTGCGGGGCCTGATGGGCAAGAACCCGGCGCACCGCGGCACGGTGCGCGGCCTGGGCCTCAAGTGGCGCAACCATACCGTCGAGCTGGCCGACACACCGGAAATCCGGGGCATGATCGGCAAGATCGGTTACATGATCAAAGTTACCGAAGCGAACGGCTGAGGACACAGCGATGCGGATGAACACCATCAAGCCTGCCGAAGGCAGCAAGAAAGCGCGGCGCCGCGTTGGTCGTGGCATCGGCTCGGGCCTCGGCAAGACCGCGGGACGCGGTCACAAGGGCCAGAAGTCGCGTTCGGGCGGCTTCCACAAGGTCGGTTTCGAGGGCGGCCAGATGCCGCTGCAACGCCGTCTGCCCAAGCGTGGTTTCGTGTCGACGACGCGCGACGACAACGCCGAAGTGCGCCTTTCCGACCTGGCCAGGCTGCCGGTTGCCGAGATCGACCTGCTCGCGCTGAAGGCGGCCGGCCTGGTGCCGCCCGCTGCAAAGACGGTGAAGGTCATCCTGGCGGGCAAGCTGGAAAAGGCGGTCAAGCTGTCGGGCGTGCTGGCCACCAAGGGCGCGCGTGCAGCGATCGAAGCCGCGGGCGGAAGCATCGCCTGAGCGGCGCTGTATACGAGATAAACGTTGGCTACGACTAACCCAGCACAAAAGAGCGGTAACCGGTACGCGGACCTGAAGCGGCGTCTGCTGTTTCTGCTCGGCGCGCTCGTCGTCTACCGCATCGGCACGCATATCCCCGTGCCGGGCATCAATTCGTCGGTGCTCGACGAGCTGTTCCGTCAGCAGCAGGGTGGAATTCTCGGGCTGTTCAACGTGTTCTCGGGGGGCGCGCTGTCGCGCTTTTCGATTTTCGCGCTGGGCATCATGCCGTACATCTCGGCGTCGATCATCATGCAGCTGTGCACGGTCGTCGTGCCGTCGCTGGAAGCGCTGAAGAAGGAAGGCGAGGCCGGGCGCCGCAAGATCACGCAATACACTCGTTACGCAACGCTCGGCCTGGCCTTTTTCCAGGGTCTCGGCATCTCCATCGCCCTCGAGCAACAGGCCGGGCTGGTTGTCGATCCGGGCGTCGCGTTCCGCTTCGTGTCCGCAATCACGCTGGTGACCGGCACCATGTTCCTGATGTGGCTGGGTGAACAGATTACCGAGCGCGGCCTCGGCAACGGTATTTCGCTGATCATCTTCGCCGGCATTGCGGCAGGGCTTCCGCGCGCGATCGGGCAGACGCTCGAGCAGGTCAGCACCGGCGCGTATTCGGTGCTGCTCGTGATCGGCATCGCGGTGCTGGTTGTCGCGGTCACCGCGTTCGTGGTCTTCGTCGAGCGTGCGATGCGCAAGATCCAGGTGAACTACGCCAAGCGGCAGGTGGGCAACAAGGTCTACGCGGGGCAGCAGTCGTTCCTGCCGCTCAAGCTCAACATGGCCGGCGTGATTCCGCCGATCTTCGCCTCCTCGATCATCCTGTTCCCGGCCACGCTGGCTCAGTGGTTCGGTTCCGGCGACAACACGATCTGGCTGCGCGACCTCGCGGCCGCCCTCGGACCGGGGCAGCCCGTGCACGAGATCCTGTATGCGGCGGCCATCATCTTCTTCTGCTTCTTCTATACGGCGCTGCAGTACAACCCGAAGGAGACGGCGGAGAACCTCAAGAAGAGCGGCGCGTTCATTCCCGGCTATCGTCCCGGGGACCAGACTGCCCGCTACATCGAGAAGATCACGCTGCGTCTCACCCTGCTCGGTTCGATCTACCTGGTCGTGGTGTGCTTCATCCCGAATTTCCTGATCGCGTGGAAGAACGTGCCGTTCTACTTCGGTGGCACCTCGCTGCTGATCATCGTGGTCGTCACGATGGACTTCATGACGCAGGTGCAGGCGTACATGATGTCGCAGCAGTACGAGAGCCTGCTCAAGAAGGCCAACTTCAAGGGTGGGTTGCCCACGCGCTGATGTCGAAGGAAGAAACGATACAGATGCAGGGAGAAATCCTGGAAACGCTGCCGAATGCGACGTTCCGGGTAAAGCTGGAGAACGGCCACGTCGTACTGGGCCACATCTCCGGGAAGATGCGGATGCACTACATAAAGATTCTGCCGGGCGACAAGGTCACCGTGGATCTGACGCCGTACGACCTGTCCCGCGCGCGAATCATCTTCCGCGCGAAATAGGGATGCCAAGCAAGACGATGTGGCGGAAGCGAAAGGAACAGCGATGAAAGTAATGGCTTCGGTAAAAAAGATTTGCCGCAACTGCAAGATCATCCGGCGCAATGGCGTCGTGCGCGTGATTTGTACGGATCCGCGGCATAAGCAGCGTCAAGGATGACGCGGCAGCGGCAGGCTAACAACAGTTTTGTGCAGCCTCGATAACAGGGTATAGCTATGGCACGCATTGCGGGCGTAAACATTCCGAATCACCAGCACGCCGAGATCGCGCTGACGGCGATCTATGGCATCGGCCGCGCACGGGCGCGGGCGATCTGCACGGCGGCGGGCGTCGCCACCTCGGCCAAGATCAAGGATCTGTCCGATGCGCAGATGGACAAGCTGCGCGAGCTGATCGGTCGTTATACCGTCGAGGGCGATCTTCGCCGCGAAGTGACGATGAGCATCAAGCGGCTGATGGATCTCGGCTGCTATCGCGGACTGCGGCATCGCAAAGGTCTGCCCGTACGCGGGCAGCGCACGCGCACCAACGCCCGCACCCGCAAGGGACCGCGCAAGGCACGCCAGGCATCGCCGTCGAAGCCGGCGCCAAAAGGCAAATGAGGGCAAGCGGCCCGCACGCGAACAGGGATTGAGGACATAACGAATGGCACAGGCACCGACCAAGACGACCGGCACGCGGACACGCAAGAAGGTCAAGAAGAGCGTGTCCGAAGGGATCGCTCATATCCACGCGTCGTTCAACAACACGATCATCACGATCACCGACCGGCAGGGCAACGCCCTGTCGTGGGCGACGTCGGGCGGCGCCGGCTTCAAGGGCTCGCGCAAGTCGACGCCGTTCGCGGCGCAGGTCGCCGCCGAGGCCGCGGGCAAGGCCGCGCAAGAGTGCGGTGTCAAGAACCTCGAAGTGCGCATCAAGGGCCCGGGTCCTGGGCGCGAGTCGGCCGTGCGCGCGTTGAACGCGCTCGGGCTCAAGATCACCAGCATCTCGGACGTAACGCCCGTACCGCACAACGGCTGCCGGCCTCCGAAGCGTCGCCGTATTTAATGATTTTCCTGGAATAGCCATGGCTCGATACATCGGACCCAAATGTAAGCTGGCGCGAAGGGAAGGCACCGACCTTTTCCTGAAAAGCGCGCGTCGCTCGCTCGACTCCAAGTGCAAGCTGGATTCAAAACCCGGCCAGCACGGTGTCCGCTCGGGCATGCGTCAGTCGGACTACGGCAAGCAGCTGCGCGAAAAGCAGAAGCTCCGCCGCACCTACGGCATCCTGGAGCGGCAGTTCCGGCGCTATTTCTCGATGGCCGCGCAGGGCAAGGGCTCGACGGGTGAGAACCTGTTGCGCCTGCTCGAATCGCGCCTCGACAACGTCGTGTACCGCATGGGCTTCGGCTCCACGCGCGCGGAGGCCCGCCAGCTCGTCTCGCATCGCGCGGTGACGGTCAACGGCAGGGTCGTCAACATCGCGTCCGCGCTGGTCAAGACCGGGGACATCATCGCGGTCAAGGATGGGGCCAAGACGCAATTGCGTATTGTCGACGCGCTTCAGCTCGCCGAAAAAATCGGATTCCCGTCGTGGGTCGAAGTCGACGTGAAGAAGATGGCAGGCACATTCAAAGGAGCGCCCGATCGTTCCGAGTTCGGCCAGGATATCAACGAGAGCCTGGTCGTCGAGCTTTATTCGAAGTAGACGGAGCGCCGACCGCCACGATCCGGGTCTGTCCCCGTCAGAGTTTCGCCTTGAGGAATTAGCATGCAGAGCAACGCTTTCTTGAAACCGCGCATCATCGATGTACAGAGCACGTCGCCATTCCACGCGAAGGTGGTGATGGAGCCGTTCGAGCGTGGCTACGGCCATACGCTGGGCAATGCGCTTCGCCGCGTCCTGCTGTCGTCCATGCCGGGCTACGCGCCGACCGAAGTGAAGATCACCGGCGTCCTGCACGAGTACTCGGCGCTGGACGGTGTCCAGGAAGACGTCGTCGACGTCCTGCTGAATCTCAAGGGCGTCGTGCTGAAACTGCACAACCGCGATCATGTGACCTTGAAGCTCTCGAAAAACGGCGAGGGTGCCGTGACCGCCGCGGATATCGAGGCGCACCAGGACGTCGAGATCATCAATCCCGATCACGTCATCTCGCACCTCACCGCGGGCGGAAAGATCGAGATGGAGATCAAGGTCGAAAAGGGTCGTGGCTACCAGCCCGCGACCGTGCGCGCCAAGCCGGAAGGTGGACGCAGCATCGGCAACATTTTGCTCGATGCGTCGTTCTCGCCGGTTCGCCGCGTGAGCTATTCGGTCGAGAGTGCGCGCGTCGAACAGCGTACCGACCTCGACAAGCTCGTGATGGACATCGAGACCAACGGCGTCATCGAGCCCGAGCAGGCGATCCGCTACGCGGCCTCGATCCTGGTCGAGCAGCTTGGCGTGTTCGCCGATCTCAAGGGCACGGAGGCCCCGGCCGAGCAGCGCTCGATGCCGCAGGTCGATCCGATCCTGCTGCGTCCGGTCGACGATCTCGAGCTCACCGTGCGCTCGGCGAATTGTCTTAAGGCCGAGAACATCTACTACATCGGCGACTTGATCCAGCGCACCGAGACCGAATTGCTGAAGACGCCGAACCTTGGCCGCAAGTCGCTCAACGAAATCAAGGAAGTTCTGGCGTCGCGTGGTTTGTCGCTGGGTATGAAGCTAGAGAACTGGCCACCGGCCAATCTGGATCGGCCGTAACAGGAAACTCAAGGGAGCGTAGCGTGCTCCGATAGGAAGCGATCATGCGTCATCGCCACGGACTAAGAAAACTAAACCGCACCAGCAGCCACCGGCTCGCGATGCTGCGGAACATGACCAACTCGCTGTTCAAGCACGAGCTGATCAAGACCACGTTGCCGAAGGCGAAAGAGTTGCGCCGGGTCGCCGAGCCGCTCATCACGCTGAGCAAGAACGCGACGCTGGCGAACCGCCGGCTGGCGTTCAACCGATTGCGCGACAAGGACGTCGTCTACAAGCTCTTCAACGAGCTGGGGCCGCGCTACGCGAAGCGGCCTGGCGGATACCTCCGCATCCTCAAGTTCGGCTTCCGGCAGGGCGACAATGCGCCGATGGCGCTGGTCGAGCTCGTGGATCGTCCCGAGGTCGCTGCCGATGCTGCGGAAGAAACCAAGGCCGCGGCGTAGGACTGCAGGCAGACACGGAAAGGCCGGGCCGCGTGCCCGGCCTTTTTGTGTCTGGCCGACGCCCTCGCGTACCATGGCGCAAGGGCAGGTTTGCTCGTAGATATGGGATGCTGGGATTTCGGTGGAACGCTTCTACACCGCGCTGAATCGACTCGATGCCTACCTGCTGCTGCACCGGTTGCAGCAGGTGGGCATCTCCGCACATGTCTTCAACGAGCATGCGTCGAGCATCGTTGGCGAGGTGCCGCCGGATGTCGCTCAACCCCAGGTTTGGCTCGAGCGATCGCGCGATCGTCCGCGCGCGGAGGCGGCACTCGCGGCGCTGGCTGCCGAGCGGGCGCAAACCGGCAGCGTGTTCTGCAACGCCTGCAAGGAGGAGAATCCCGCGAACTTCGAGGTGTGCTGGAGCTGTGGTGCGAATCTCTAGTTCACCGCTTTCCGGGTCATCGGCCAAGTTTCGTTGGCGTGCCTGAGCAGGCTGGGGTTCTCGCGGCAGGCGAGTACGAATTCGCGAACAACCGGCATGCGCCACGCAGTGCGATAGGCGTCCCACGCGTGCGCCAGCGTTTCATGACGCAGATCGGCCGGCGCGAAAGGAAGCGCGTTCAGAAGCTTGACCTTGCCGTTGGGGACGACCAGCAGCATCGCTTGCGGACTTTCCAATCGACGCTCCATCTCCGTGACGATGTCCCACGGATAGATCGACAACGCGACGGGTACGTTGCGCGACGCGGCGTGCCCCCGGAGTGCGTCGGCCGCACGCTGCCAGTCGTCGTCGCTGCATGCGATATCGGCCCAACGAGTCGCCGCGCGACCGATGCGCATCATCGGGCCGGTAACGAATACCGCACAGCCCAGGGCGGTTGCGAGATCGTAGGCGGCACAGATCTCGTGGAGGTTGAAGCGGTTGGGGACGAAGACGAACTGCGGCGCGCAGCCGCGCGACACCAGTCTTTCGATCGCCGCGGTTGCCGCTGCGAAGCTCGATCCCGGTCGAACCTGCTCGTGCGTCGCCGCGGTCGCGCCGTCCACCGAGATCTGGACGCACTGTACGGCGAGTGATGCCAGGCGGTCCGCCGCTTGATCGTCGATGCGGCTGCCGTCGGTTTCGAGCTTGATGGAAACACCGCCGCGGGAAAGAAGCTCGAACAGTTCCCAGCAGTAGGGGACGCCGAGCGGTTCGCCACCACCGAAGGCTGCGTAGGGTATGCCGGCCTCGACAACCCGGCGGCCGAGGTCGAGTGCTTCGGGGCGGCTGAGTTCGTCGCGCCAGGCCTTGTCAGGCCCCGATTCCTCGCAACAGGCGATGCAGCGGGCCGTGCAGCGATTGGTCAGCTGCCAGGCAAGAAAAAGGGGTGCGCGGTATTCGTCTACCGAGCCCCCCTGCGATGCGGAATGCAGAGGAATCTTAGGTAAAGCGGATGTACGGCTGCGCCATGACCTGTTCCGAGACATCCTCCAGCTTGGGTGTTTCCCAAACTTGTTTTTCGCCAGGCTTGGCGGTCGGCTGCTCAACCGGCTTCGGGTTTTCGATCTTTACATTCAACTCGTTCATCGTGCCTCCCATGGGTTAGGCATGAACCACAGCTGGCATGATCTGCCAGGAATTGCATTCCGCGTGCCTCGCTTCGTCCTCGGCGGCGCGGTGTATTGCTGCTCGTACTGCCTCCTGTCGCCAGGCGCCGCGGTAGGCGTTCCACGCCTCCGCGAGCGTTACGCGACGCAAATCAGCGCATATATGCGGAACCGCCGCAACAACCTTGACCCACCCGTTTGGCAGGATCAGCAGCGTCGCTGGTGGTTCTGCCAAGTTTGCTCGCAGACCTTCCTGTATGTCGAAAGGAATGTAGCAAAGTTCCATGTCGCCTTCAACCGCTGCGGCGTGCCGTTCCAGCATCGCGAAGAATTTGCGGTAGGCTGCGACAGAAGGTCGCAGCTTGTCCCACAGCCTGGCGGCGGTACCGATGCGCATCAGCCTGCCGGTGTTGAAGCGGAATGCACCCAGGCTACGCGCGCGTTCGACCACCTGCTCGGCCTGATGGATATTGAGACTCGTCGGGGCGAAGGTGATCTCCAGCGGCAGACCCGCTGCACGGGCGGCCCGGCACGCCGCGTGGGCCTTGGCGAGCGATCCACCGGGCCGCTGGCGCGCGTAGACGTCAGGGGTGTCGGCGTCGAGGCTTATCTGAATCGACCGGATCGGAAGGCGCGCGAGCCGGTTGGCGATTCCGGCATCGAAGTTCTGGCCGTTGGTTTCGATCTTGAGCTGGACGCCGCCCTGTCCCAGGGCTTCGGCGAGCGCCAGAAAATGAGGGGCGACCAGTGGTTCCCCTCCACAGAGCATGACATAGGGGACTTCGTTGCGGACGATCTGATCGGCCAGCGCCATCGCCTCGTCGGCAGCGAGTTCGTCCGGCAGCCGCTTGCCGGGCGCAGACTCCGTGCAGCAGTGCAGACAGCATAAATCGCAATCGCGCGTGATCTGCCACGACACGAACAAGGGGGCCTTGAGACTATCGATGTGCCAGCTCATGAGCGCCACGCCTGGAGCAGGACGCCCGCTGTGAACAGCGCGACGGCGATGAGATAGCAGCGGACCATGGCGCGAATCGCCGGTACGAACAATCGAGGCGTTTCGAACGTCTGGACCGCGCCGCGACCGCTGGCAACGAGCCACGGCAGCGCCAGCAGCGTCGCGAGACAAGCGACCGGAAACGTGCCTAGCGCCACGCCGACTGCTGCAACGGCGAGGCCGGCCCCGGCAAGTGTGAGGTACAGCGATACGCCTCGCCGTCGACCGAGCCTTACGACCAGATTGCGCTTTCCCACCAGCCGATCCTGATGGAAGTCGGGTATCGCGTTGACCACGGCGAGCGCCGTGATGAGAAAACCCGGAACCAGGGACGCCAGGAGAGCGGCCCAGGTCACGGCGTGCGCGTGCAGATAGAGGCTGCCGAGCACCATCCACGGCCCGTACGATAGTCCGATCACCGTTTCGCCAAGGCCCCGGTACGCCCACCGGATGGGCGGGGCGACATAGAAAATGGCCGCCATGCCGCCTAGCAATGCAAACGCCAGGATCGGCCAGCCGCCACGAACCGTCAGGTACACCCCCACTGCCAGGGCTCCCGCGAACGCGAGAATTCCCAGCCAGACCACCCAATCGGACATCGGCGGGAGGTCTGCCGAGTTGAACACGCGATCGGTTCCCATGCGCGAATCGAAGTATTCATTGAATGCTTCGACCCCGATGACCGACAGTACGACGCCACCAAACCCGGTCCAGAAAATTGGGCCGTCGATTGTGCCTGCCATCGCGTACGCCCATGCGGCGCCGAGGAGATAGGGCAGGAGCCCGGCATAGAGGAAGAACCGGTAGCGCACCATGCTGAAGATGCGCATCAGCCGCTGCCCTTGAGACAGTCGTGGCTGCTGCGCCGCGGGCTCGGTCAGAGATAGACCCATTGATGCAGCGTCCTGGTCTTGCCCGGGTCGGCCGCAAGATCGTCGATGAATTGCGCGACGCGCGGATCCTGCCACGCGCGCTGAAAGTTTGCCCAGACTGCCTGCAGCGACTCGAGACGAAGATCCCCGCAGACGAACGGCAGCGCATTGATGAGCTTCACCAGTCCGTTGGGAAGCACGATCAGCAGCGCGGCAGGATGTTGCAGGCGGTAACGCAGCTCCTCCAGCAGCCCCGATTCGTGGAAATGCACGCGCATGCGGCCGCGGTACTCTTCAGCCTTGGTGTGCAGTA
The DNA here is from genome assembly GCA_963726935.1 of uncultured beta proteobacterium. Classification (GTDB taxonomy): domain Bacteria; phylum Pseudomonadota; class Gammaproteobacteria; order Burkholderiales; family Casimicrobiaceae; genus PALSA-1003. The sequence continues at coordinate 259,855 of CAVSEH010000028.1, read as the reverse complement.
CGTCGAAGAACGCGTCGTACTGCGCTTCGGACGGCGTCAAGCGACGCCAGGTCTTGACGGCGTTGCCCGTATACATGGTGCGGCCGGTATAGAAGCTATACGCGCCCAGTTCGAAGGCCAGGTCGACGGCAGCGCTGATCTCGTCGACGTTGAAATGCGTCGGGGAAAAGTTGATCTCGATCGGCACGCCCGCGCGATGCAGATTGCGCACGCCATCGATCACGCGATCGAATTCGCCGCGAACGCGTATGCGGTTGAAGGTCGCGCTTGAGGCGCCATCGAGGCTCACCTGTACCGCCTTGACGCCGAGATCGCGCAGGCGCGCGCACTGTTCGGGGTTCAGGTAATGGCCGTTCGTCTCGACCTTGAGTTGCCCGCCCTTGCTGCAGACATACTCCACCATCTCGAAAAACAATGGATGGAGCATCGGCTCCCCGCCCGAGAAGGACAGGTAGGGAACGTCGAGATCTATCAGCTGGCGCAGGACATTGAAGACCTGCTCCCGGTCGAGCTCGTCGCGGAACGCTTTGCCGGGGCCGCTTTCCTCGATGCAATGCAGGCAGGCCAGGTTGCATTCGTTGGTAATCTGCCATGCAACATAGAGCGGCGCGCCAAGATCCTCCGATTCGGTGCCGGCGTGCGCTGCGGTAGTCGACGGCGCGGCCGATGCCTCGGCGGCCGTGAGTCCGGTCAAGGTTTCAATCCTCGACCAGCCCTCTTTGCCGGAGATCTGCGATGAACGCGACGACTTCGCGCTCGATTGCTCCGGAAGGGTCGGTGAAGCGGCTCTTCAAGCGCGCAGCGATGGCCTGCTGGTCGCCGCCGGCCTTGATCTCCCGCATGACTGCAGTGGCGGTTGGGTTGAGCGTGAACACTTTTTCGGACCGGGTCTCGAAGAGCACGCCCCCGAATTTCTCTTCGCGAAATTTGACGAATTTTGCGAGCTGCATGTCATTCAGACCCTAGGTGGCCCTGCGTCGGAAAAATGCGGGCTGGAGAGGTGAGGATACATTCTGGCGCGGCTTGGAACAACAGTTTGATACGGCAGTGTGGGATTCCGCAGCACGCCTCGGTGGTGCCGAGTTCCTATTTCCATACGACGCCTGCCATCTTGCGCCGGACGAACGCTATCTGCCTCGCGAGCGGCAGCGATTTGGGGCATACGTCGTGGCACGCGAGCAGCAACATGCAACCGAACACGCCGGAGTCGTCGCCGACGAGCTCGTAGAAGTTTTCGTCGGTGCGAGCGTCGCGGGGCTCGAGCCGGAAGCGGGCGATTTCGTCTGAAACTATCGCGTGCTGCGTCGGCGAGTCTTGACGTACGTCAAGGTAACTTCCGGCAATGCGGTCAGAATGTCCCGAAAGAGTCGGGTTGGTTCGCAGCGAAATCGCCGGTTAGCGCGGGAGTACGCAGGACATGTTCCAGATTCGCATCCACGGCCGTGGCGGCCAAGGCGTCGTCTCCGGTGCGGAAATGCTGTCCGTTGCGGCATTTCTCGAGGGGCGTTACGCGCAGGCATTCCCCAGTTTCGGTTCGGAACGCATGGGTGCGCCGGTCATGGCATTCTGCCGCATCGACGACAAGGAAATCCGGATACGCGAGCCGGTACTGCAGCCAGATGCATTGATCATCCAGGATCAAACACTCCTGCACCAAGTCGACCTGTTCAATGGCTTGCCCGCACGAGGGATCATCGTCCTCAACTCGACCAGGACTCTCGACGAGCTGGGGCTCTCGGGTTTCGCCCGTGGGGTTCAGCAATATCGGTTGTACACACTCCCGGCCACCGAGCTCGCACTGAAGCATGTCGGCCGTCCGGTGCCGAATGCGGCCCTTCTGGGAGGTTTTGCGGCGATCACCCGTGTGATCACGCTGGCGTCGGTACTGGCTGCGATTCGCGAAAAATTTCCGCCGGCTGTCGCTGAGCGGAATGTTGCAGCCGCCACGGAGGCGTTCGCCATTGCAAGCAAGGCAGTGGAGACGGTCGATGCTTAAGCAAACGGAAGGTTCGCGCGCGGTCGCTGAAGCGGTCGCACTCTGCCGACCGCAAGTAATCTGCGCATATCCAATCACACCCCAGACACACATCGTCGAGGGTCTGGGTGAAATGGTCAAGGAAGGCGCGCTCGCCAACTGCGAGTTCATCAATGTCGAATCCGAGTTCGCGGCGATGTCGTTGGCGATTGGCGCGTCGGCAGCGGGGGTCCGCACCTATACCGCCACCAGCAGCCAGGGGCTGCTGTTCATGGCGGAAGCCGTGTACAACGCCGCAGGCCTCGGGTTACCGATCGTGATGACGGTCGGCAACCGCGCAATCGGCGCGCCGATCAACATCTGGAACGACCATTCCGACAGCATGTCGATGCGCGACGCGGGCTGGATCCAACTGTACGCGGAAACCAACCAGGAAGCGCTGGACCTGCATATCCAGGCGTTCCGCCTCGCCGAAGAGCTTGCATGCCCGGTCATGGTCTGCATGGACGGATTTATCCTGACCCACGCGTACGAACGTGTCGACATACCGACGCAGGAACAAGTCGACGCATTCCTCCCGCGTTTCGAGCCTCGCCAGATTCTCGATCCGGCCGACCCCGTGAGCATCGGCGCCCTGGTCGGCCCCGAGGCATTCACCGAGGTTCGCTACCTCGCGCACCACAAACAGTTGCGTGCGTTGGAACTGATTCCGAAGCTGGCTACGCTGTTCCAGGATCAATTTGGCCGCAATTCGGGCGGCCTCATTCGATCCTACCGAACGGAGGATGCGGAGACGATCGTCGTCGCGCTCGGCTCGCTCAACGGCACCGTGCAGGAAGTCGTCGACGAGATGCGTGCGCAAGGCTCGAAGATCGGATCGGTGTCGATATGCTCGTTTCGTCCATTTCCTCTTAGCGCTTCACGCGAGGCATTGAAGCACGCGAAGCGCGTCGTCGTCCTTGAAAAATGCCTGGCCGTAGGCCTGGGCGGTATCGTATCCGATGGAGTGCGCAAGTCGCTGTCCGGGATCGTGCTCAACGGATATACCGTCATCGCGGGCCTTGGCGGGCGCGCTATCACACGGACTTCGCTGACGCGGCTCTTCGAGGATGCCGAACGGGACGAACTCGAGCAGGTGACGTTTCTCGATCTGAACGCCGACGTGATCAGCCACGAGCTGGAACGCGAGAGTAAGGCGCGGCGCACGGGACCCACCGCAGAGGCCATTCTGCGCCGGATCGGAACGGTCGCGTCCGCGATTGGTTGAGGCTGGGAGAAGTGCGTGGACCGAGACGATGATCAAGTTCTATCAGACGGGCACTTTCACCGTCGGCAATCGGCTGCTGAAGGAGGACCAGCGCTCGGTGCAGGCGGATATGCACCGCACCAACTCCCTCAACTCCGGACACCGGGCCTGTCAGGGCTGCGGCGAAGCGCTAGGCGCGCGCTACGCCATCGATGCGGCGATGGAGGCGACGGGCAACCAGTTGATCGCGGTCAACGCTACGGGGTGCCTGGAAGTGTTTTCCACGCCGTATCCGGAGACGTCCTGGCAGATCCCCTGGATTCACTCCCTGTTCGGGAATGCGGCGGCGGTTGCGTCGGGTGTCGCCGCGGCACAACGGGCGCTCGGCCGCACCGGCGTGCGCGTCGTCGCGCAAGGCGGCGACGGCGGTACGACCGATATCGGCTTCGGGTGCCTGTCCGGCATGTTCGAGCGCAACGACGACGTGCTCTATATTTGCTACGACAACGAGGCATACATGAACACCGGCGTGCAGCGCTCGAGCGCGACGCCGCCGGCGGCACGTACTGCAACGACCCCGGCAGTGGGGCCGTCCCCGGGCAATGTCTTTGGCACCGGCAAAAACGTGCCGCGCATCGCGATGGCGCACCGCATTCCCTACGTGGCGACCGCAGCCGTTTCCAATTTGCGCGACCTCGAGCGCAAGGTGAAGTACGCCATGGGCATCGACGGCGCTCGCTATATTCATATCTTCGTGCCATGCCCCCTCGGTTGGGGCTCGGCGCCGGAAGACACGATCAAGATTGCTCGGCTGGCAGTCGAGACCGGCCTGTTCCCGCTGTTCGAAGCGCAGCACGGCGAAATTACGGCGAGTACCCCGATCCGGCACAAGGTCCCCGTAAGCGAATATCTCAAGCTGCAGAAACGCTATGCCCACCTGTTCCGCGATCCGCCGGAACTGGGGCGCATTGCGCTGATTCAGGCGATGGCCGATCGCAATATCGACGAGTACGGCTTGCTGCAGTAGGAGATAGTCAATGGACAAGCCATTCGCGATTACCCTGAATATCGGTTCGAGCCTCGCCAACAAGACCGGCGCGTGGCGCACCAACCGGCCGGTATACCTGGATCGGCTTCCACCCTGCAACCACGCCTGTCCGGCCGGGGAAAACATCCAGGGGTGGCTATATCACGCCGAGTCCGGAGACTACCAAGCCGCGTGGCTTGCGTTGACGGAGGACAATCCGTTGCCTGCGATCATGGGGCGCGTCTGCTATCACCCTTGCGAGACCTCGTGCAACCGCGGCAAAGTCGATGAGCCGGTCGGCATCAACTCGGTGGAGCGCTTTCTCGGAGACGAAGCGCTGAAGCTGGGTTGGAAATTTCCACCCCCCAAGACCGAGAGCGGCAAGCGCGTTCTCATTGTCGGTGCCGGACCCTCGGGATTGTCCGCGGCGTACCAACTTCGGCGCCTTGGCCACAGCGTCAAGATCGTCGAGGCGGGTCCGCTTGCCGGCGGCATGATGCGTTTTGGAATTCCCAAGTATCGATTGCCGCGCGACGTGCTCGATGGCGAGGTGCAGCGCATCCTCGACATGGGTGTCGAACTCGAACTGAACACGAAGGTCACGAATATCGTCGAGACGATGACCGGGGGCCGCTTTGATGCAGCGTTCCTCGCGGTCGGCGCACACATCGCCAAGCGCGCATACATTCCCGCGGGGGAGGCCGCCCACATGCTCGACGCGGTGTCGGTACTGCGGAGCATGGAGGGCGAGGACAAGCCCATGCTCGGCCGTCGCGTGGTGGTGTACGGCGGCGGCAACACCGCGCTCGACGTTGCGCGCACGGCGAAACGACTGGGCGCGACCGAAGCGATCATCGTCTACCGACGCACCCGCGAAAAGATGCCGGCGCACGACTTTGAAATCGAGGAGGCCTTGCAGGAAGGCGTGTTGATCAAGTGGCTGTCGACGATCAAGAACATGGCCGACGAGGGCACGCTGACCGTCGAAAAGATGGCGCTCGATGGCACGGGCTTCCCGCAACCAACCGGAGAATTCGAAACCCTGGAGGCCGACTCGCTGGTGCTGGCGTTGGGCCAGGATGTGGACCTGTCGCTGCTCGACGGCGTGCCGGGGCTCGCGGTCAAGGACGGCACCGTTCAAGTGGGCCGCGACATGATGACCGGCTACCCTGGAATATTCGCCGGCGGCGACATGGTCCCGTCGGAGCGCACGGTCACCGTTGGAGTCGGTCACGGCAAGAAGGCGGCACGCCACATCCACGCATGGCTGTCTGGCAACACATACGCACCTGCGCCCAAGCACGAGCTCGCGACGTTCGACATGCTCAACCCTTGGTATTTCAGCGATGCGCCGAAGACCATGCGCCCCTTGCTCGAGCTCGCCCGCCGGACCTCCACTTTCGATGAGGTCGTCGGCGGGCTCACCGAAGACAACGCCTTGTTCGAGGCGCGGCGCTGCATGTCCTGCGGCAACTGCTTCGAATGCGACAACTGCTACGGGGTGTGCCCCGATAACGCGGTGATCAAACTGGGGCCGGGCAAGCGATTCGCGTTCAATTTCGACTACTGCAAGGGCTGCGGCATCTGCGTGTCCGAATGCCCCTGCGGTGCGATCAAAATGGTTCCCGAGACAGACTGAAAGCGGGCGCGCCAACCGGCGAGCCCCGGCACGTAAAACGATTGAACAGTCGGGAGACGAGCGATGTTGCAGAAACGTCATGACGACGCAACGGGGCACGCCGGTTCCACGCTGCCGATAGGGATAGCGCTCCTGCAGGATCCGGCGCTCAACAAGGGAACCGCCTTCACCGAAGCCGAGCGCGATAGGTTGCACCTTCGGGGCTTGCTGCCACCGCACGTATCGTCGCAGGAGCAGCAGTTGGCACGCGTGCTGGAGAACTTCCGTCGCCAGTCGAGCGATCTCGAGAAATACATCAACCTGAGAGCCCTGCACGGCCGCAACGAGGCGCTCTTCTTCCGCCTCCTGCTTGAAAACCCCGACGAAATGCTCCCGATCGTCTACACCCCGACGGTTGGGCTGGCATGCCAGCGCTACACGCACATCTTCCAGCGTCCGCACGGTATCTTCGTGAGCGCGGCCGACCGCGGCCGCGTCGCGGACGTTCTCGCCAACTGGCCGCGACGCGACGTGGCGATCATCGTCGTCAGCGACGGCGAACGGATCCTGGGGCTCGGCGACCTGGGCGCGAACGGCATGGGCATCCCGATCGGCAAGCTCGCGCTGTACACCGCATGTGCAGGCGTGTCACCGAACGCTTGCCTCCCGGTGCTGCTCGACGTTGGCACGAACAACTCCGAACTGCTCGACGATCCGCTCTATATCGGCCTCCATCAGCCGCGCGTGCGCGGCGAGGAATACGACGCCCTGGTCGAAGAGTTCGTCGTCGCCGCCAGCAAGCTATTTCCCGGTGTAGTGATTCAGTTCGAAGACTTTGCGACCCACAACGCGTTCCGGTTGCTGCAGAAATACCGCGACCGGATCCCGACGTTCAACGACGACATCCAGGGCACGGCGGCGGTCGTGGTGGCGGGAATGCTCTCCGCACTGCGGATCACCGGCGGCGCGCTCGGCGAGCAGACATTGCTGTTCCAGGGAGCGGGCGAAGCGGCCACGGGCATCGCCGATCTGGTGGTCGGAGCGATGGTTGCCCAAGGCCTGAACGAGGCACAGGCGCGGCAGCGATGCTGGCTGTTCGACTCCCACGGGCTGGTCGTCAAGCAACGCACCGATCTTGCGGCGCACAAGCAGCCCTACGCGCACGATCATGCGGCGGTGGATAGCCTGGTCGACGCGGTGAAAGCGCTGCGCCCGACCGCCATCATCGGTGTAGCGGCGGTAGGCGGCGCGTTTACGGAAGACGTCGTGCGCACAATGGCATCGCTCAACAAGCGGCCGATCGTATTTGCGTTGTCGAATCCGACTTCCAAGGCGGAATGCACCGCCGCACAGGCCTATCGCTGGTCGGATGGGCGTGCGCTGTTCGCTTGCGGCTCGCCGTTCGATCCGGTAACCGTGGAGGGTCGGAACTTCGTACCACGGCAGGGCAACAATTCGTATATTTTTCCTGGCGTCGGCCTCGGCGTTATCGTCTCCGGCTCGAGCCGCGTTACCGACGAAATGTTCATGGCGGCGGCACATGCGCTCGCCGAGCAGGTTACCGAGGACGATTTGCAACAGGGGAGCCTCTATCCTCCGCTCAAGCACATTCGCGACGTCTCGGCGCACATTGCAGCCGCTGTGGCCGCCGTCGCATATCGTCGAAAGTTCGCCCGTGGATCCGAGCCGGCCGACCTGCCGGCATTCATGAAGTCGCGCATGTACGAACCCCGCTACGCCGATTATGTGGCGGGCTGACGACTACTCGAGCGTCAGGAAATCCGGTGGGCAGAATGCGCCAGAATAAAGGTAAATGACAATGAAGGAGACCGTTCCGGCAATGCTCCGCCACCACCCGTTTGTGGCGGAGTTTGAGTCCAGGCACATCGACAAGCTCGCGACGCTGGCCAAGGAAGTACGCTTTGAGCGCGACCAGATCATCTTTCGCGAAGGCGACGATTGCTCGGAGTTCTACCTGATCGTGACGGGACTCGTGGCGCTCGAGATTGCTGCACCGGGTCACACGTTTCGCGTGCAGACCCTGTTTGCCGGCGACGAGCTGGGATGGTCGGCGCTGTTGATGGGGCAGGGCAAGCATTTTCAAGCGCGGATATTGGAGCGCGTTGACGCTCTGGCTCTGGAAGGCTCGGAGCTCCTGGCAGCGTGCAAGGAGGATCCGGCCTTTGGCTTCGCGTTCATGCAGCGCCTGCTGGAAGTCGTCGCGCGTCGGTTGCAGGCGACGAGACTCCAGTTGCTGGACATGTATTCGCCGGTCGCCGCGCGCGCAGGAGCGTGACCACCGGGTCTCGACCGCATTGGCGGCGGCACGCCCTTCGCGGCAGGACCACGTAGCGCGTCCCCATCGCCAAGAAGCCTTGTGAACCCCCTCGCGATCACGGTGTTGCTCGCGGTCGCGTTCGCGGCATTCGGCGCACTCGCGTGGCGCAAGCTCGGTATCGTTGTGAAGCTGGCGCCAGAGGTGCGCTGGGATCATCCGCTGAGGCGCTTCCATGCTGTGTTGGTGAACGGCTTTCTGCAATCACGCATGGTCGCGCGGGAATGGAGGCCGGGGCTGATGCACGCGGTGATCTTCCTCGGGTTCATGACTCTGCTCGTGCGCAAGATGCAGCTTCTCGTGATCGGTTACGACGAGAATTTCGTGTACCCGGGACTGGTGGGTGGGATGTTCGCGAGCTTGAAGGATGTCGTCGAGCTCGCGGTGCTCTCCGCCGTCGGCTACGCGCTTTGGAGGCGGCTGGTGCAGAAGCCCGCAAGGCTCGAGCGCAATCGCGAGGCGCTGCTGATCCTGTCGATGATCGCGGCGATCATGGTCACCGATCTCCTGTTCGACGGTTTCCGCTTCGCGCTTTGGGTACCTGCCGATCCGGCGATCGCCCACGAGCGAACATTCGCCTTCGCCGGTGCCGCGATCGCTCGAATGTTTTCCGGACTATCGCCAGAGCAGCTGGCCGCCGGATACCAGGGCATGTACTGGATACAAATGCTGACGGTGCTTACCTTTCTGGTGATCCTGCCCGTCGGCGAGCATTTCCACATCGTTACCGCGCTGCCGACGCTCTTCTTCCGGCGTGGCGGCCCGGCCACCCGCGTGCCCACTCTGGACCTCGAAGCGATCATGAGCGGGGGCGAGGCGGCCGAGATGAAAATAGGAGTGCGCACCGCGCGCGATTTGACCTGGAAGGACGGACTCGATGCGTTCACGTGCACCGAATGCGGCCGGTGCAAGGATGCGTGTCCGACCTTCCTGACGGGCAAGCCACTGGCTTTGAAATGGGTCTACGACAGCCTCAAGCAGCACCTGCTGGAGCAACGCGATGCCATTGTCGCCGGCGACGGCGCGGCGCTGCCGCCTCTGGTCGGCGGAGTCATCGCGCCGGAAACGCTTTGGGCGTGCACGACGTGCGGCTATTGCGAGGCCGCGTGTCCGATCGAGCTCGAGCACCTACCGCGTTTCTACCGCATGCGCCAGCATCAGGTGCTGATGGAAGGCGCCTTTCCGCACGAGCTCAAAGCGGTGTTCGACGCCTACGACGTGCAAAGCAATCCCTGGGGACTGCCGGCCGATACGCGGGCAAACTGGTCGAACGGGCTCGAGGTCCCCGTCGTGCAGACGCCCGAGGACGTCCGTGCCCTCGACTATCTCTTCTACGTCGGCTCGGCGGAATCGTTCGATCCGCGTGCGCAAAAGATCGCGGTCGCGTTCGTCAAGATCCTCAACTACGCCGGGGTACGGTTCGGCATTCTCGGCGCCCGCGAGACGTCGACCGGGGAGTGCGTGCGCCGTGCCGGCAATGAAATGCTGTTCCAGCAGCTCGCGCGGGCGCTGGTCGACACGCTGAACGGGCTTGGCGTGACGCGCATCGTCACGTGCGATCCGCACGCCTTCAATTCACTTAAGAACGAGTACGCCGACTTCGGCGGCCACTACCAGGTGTTGCATCACACGCAACTCATCGCAAGGCTCATCGCCGAAGGTCGCGTCCGCGTCGACCGGGCTTTTGAGCGCGTCATCTATCACGAGCCGTGCTACCTCGCCCGGCACAACGGTGAATATGAGGCGCCACGCGCGATCATCGCGCAACTGACCCGTGACGCACCCCTCGAGTTCGAGCTCCGTCGCGAAAAGGCGATGTGCTGCGGCGCGGGCGGCGCGCGAATGTGGATGGACGAGAAAATCGGCCGCCGCATCAATATCGTGCGCGTGGAGCAGGCTCTGCCGCAGCAGCCGGCCGTCATCGCCACGGCCTGTCCTTACTGCGCGACGATGATCAGCGACGGCACGAAGGCGCTCGGCAACGAGCCGGAAATCGCGACGCGGGACATAGCCGAGCTGGTCGCCGAGGCGCTTACAGCAGATCGATCACCCAGCCGGGAAACACTGCCAGCAGGATCGCCGCCAGCAGGCAGATGAAGCTGGCGCCGAGCGCGAGGCGTTCCAGCGCTGCCTGAACGGCAGTCGGTTCCTCCGCGCCCGACGGGAACGTGGTCACCCACTTCCAGGACGAAGACCGGCAACGCTGAAACCAGCCCGACCCAGAACCAACTGCACCGGATCTAGCGCGTCACGTCATGGCAACTTGTGCCCATTCGCCTTGAATGCTTCTCCAAACGGCGTGAGTTTGCCACCGCCAGTCGCACTCACGTGGCAATCGCCACAGGTCTTTCCGGTTTGCGTAGCAAACTGTGCGGTTGCCTCGGCAGGTCGAGAAATGACTAAGGACGCGGTGCCCGCGATCAAGATCAGGGCTGCCGTACTGAAAACAAGAACCAGCGCATTCACTTTCATCGTCGTCTCCTGGTATAGGCAAGCCCCGTACATTCGTTGCGAGCCAAGGCGAATACTTCCAAATATTCGCTCATTCCCAATTAAGCATAGGCGCACGTCCGAAGCAGCGTCTGTGCGGGATCGAACATGTTGCGGTCCTTACTATTCCGAGTACTTGCGGACCAATAGATCAAAAATAAAAGTTCACTCAGGCGGCACGTGCGCTCTGGTCGTGCTAGGGTGAAATTCCAACGGAGAGGGTAGCAACAGCCCTTCCGCCTTCGCCAGGTCGGATCTGCAACCCTTGGCTTTCCTCCAGGCATCACCCAGCTTGTGCGATGCCGATTCAAAGCGGGTCGAGAACCTGCGCCACGCGTCTTTTGACTCCTGCGCGACGCCGCGCAATTGCCGAAATCCAAGCGAACGAATCCCTACATGGGATCACCCATGTAGCGTCAGTAACTTTTCCTAAGAGGTCACATCATGTCTGGTCACAAACAAAGTATTCATACGCAGAAAACTGGCGACGATCGGCAAGCCAATCTGGAAACGGCACTCCGCATCGCCACGGTCATGGCAGAAGCCAACGAGCGCCTATTCAAAATACAGAGTGAAGCCGCGAACGCAACCTTTGCACAGAATTCAAAGCACCTTAAAGCGCTGCTGAACACAGTGAACACAAAGGATTCCGGCGCACTGCTTGTGGAATGGACCAATCTCTATCAAGCGAACATGCGTAGAGGCTTGGACGTCACTCGCAGCTGCTTTGAGCTTGTGCCGCAAACCCAGGCTGAGATCGCCGAACTGGTAGGCGAACCTTTTACCTCTGCCAACAAGGAGACGCAGAAGTATCTCGACCAGTTTACGAAGGCGATTAGCGACGGCAGCGACGTTGCCGCAGCGTCGGTCAAGGATTTCCTCAACAAGGCCATCGCGAGCGCCAGCGCCACCCAACCAGCGAAGAAAGAAAAAGTTGCCTAAGTGGTGTAGGGGAGCCGATTCGTTGATTTCCTTATTCGAGATCTAGAAAAATATCCAAGTTGCAAATGGGCCTCGACAGTTTGACTGTTGGGGTCTCTTTTTACGCTGACAAACGCGACGCTTCGCTGACTTACTACCGTCTTAGTTGTCCGAACGTTGCAAGCTCTGCACAAACGGGTCTAACCCGCAACAATGCCCTCTGTCGTCGGGCGCGCACTGGACCTACTTACAGCAGATCGATCACCCAGCCGGGAAACACTGCCAGCAGGATCGCCGCCAGCAGGCAGATGAAGCTGGCGCCGAGCGCGAGGCGTTCCGGCGCTGCCTGAGCGGTAGTCGGTTCCTCCGCGCTCATGAAGAGGTATTGGATGACGCGCAGGTAGAAGTAGATTCCGAGATAACTGCCGACCAGACCCAGCACGGCGTAGAGCGTGAAACCGGCCGCAACCACGTTCTTGAAGATCAGGAACTTGGCGACAAACCCCGGGAACGGCGGAATGCCCGCCAGCGAAAGCATGGCGACGCCGATCATCAGCGCGGCGAACGGATCGCGGCGGAACAGGCCCTTGAGGTTGTCCAGGCGGTCGCGCGCCGCGTCGTTGGGGTCCCGCGGAAGCGCTGCGAACGCCAGCAGGTTCATCAGCCCGTAGACGAGGACATAGAAGGCCACGGCCTGGAACCGGCCGGGCCCTTCGCCGAGGAAGGCGTAGAAGAGGTATCCCGCGTGAGCGATGGACGAGTAGGCGATCATGCGGCGGAAGCTCTGTTGCCGAATCGCTGCCAGGTTGCCCCAGACGATCGAGATGAGGGGCAGGATCGCGAGCAGGTCGGTCATCGGCGGCGACAACGGCGCAGTGCCGAACAGGCGGACGGCGGCCAGCAGTACACCGGCCTTGATAACGGTGGCCATGTACGCGGTGACCGGAACCGAGCCGGCTTCGTAGGCGTCTGGTGCCCAGGTGTGGAATGGAACGATCGCGGCTTTGAGGAAAAAACCCACCACCACTAGCACGACGGCCACGCTGCCCATCGGATCAGGGGACATCAGTGCGTCGGCGAAGCCGGAGAGCGCGAGCGAGCCGGTACTGCCGTACAGGAGCGAGACGCCCATCAACAACGTCGCAGTCGCGGTACCGCCCAGAACCAGGTACTTCAGCGCGGCCTCGGCGCTCTCGGGCCGCCGGAATGCAAGAAGGACCAACGCGTATACGGGCAGCGACATAAGTTCGAGCCCCAGGAAAAGGGTCAAGAAGCTGTCCGACGACAGCAACAGGCAAACGCCGTAAAGGGAGGACAAGAGCAGGATGGGAAATGCGCGCTGGTCGGATTCCTCGCGCGCGATGAGCAGCACGAGAACCGCGAGCGCGAGGACGATCGCCTTGGCCAGGAACGCTGGCGGGCTCACGGAGTAGTGCCCTGCAAACGCTGCGAACGCGAACCCGTTTGCGGCCAGCCAAACCGCGGCAGCCGCAGCGAAGCTCACGGCGAGCAGCGGCGCTAAAAGCGTATCCCTCTTCTCGGTGCGGCCGGCAAACCCGAGTGCGATGACGAACACGATCCCGACAAGCAGCAGGCTCTCCGGGAGAATCGCGATGCCGCTGTCGATCCAGTTCATCGCGTACCTGCTGCTTGTGCTGCGGGCGGTCGGGCCTCAGGCGCGGGCGGCGATGGCCGGTCTGACCGCCGTGTCGCGACCTGCGCTGGCGTTCTCTCGGCCGCGACCAACCGCTGGAATTGCCGCGCCGCCAGCTCCGTCTTGCGCATCGGCTCATCGGGAAACAGGCCCAGCGCGAACACGGCGACGACGATCGAGGCAAGAATGGCTTTCTCCCGCAGATTCAGATCGACCAGCGGGAGATGCGGCGCCTTTGTCGCACCGAAAAGGAAACGCTGGGCGAACCACAGCATGTAGAGCGCGCCAAGCACGACGCCGGCGACCGCGCTGGCGCTTACGATCAGCGGGTAGACATGACCTTCGACGGACTGGGGCCACGCTGCCCGGAATGCGCCCAGCAGGACCAGGAATTCGCCGGTGAATCCGCTCGTCGTCGGCAGCCCGATCGCCGCGAGCGTGAGCACCGCGAAGAACACCGAGTACACCGGCAACAACTTGGCCAACCCGCCGTACGCGGCCAGCTCGCGGGTGTGGCAGCGCTCGTACACCATCCCGACCATCAGGAAGAGGCCGCCGGCGACCAACCCGTGACTCACCATCTGCATCACCGCGCCTTGGATGCCGAGCAGGTCGAGGCTGATGAGCCCGAGCATCACGTAGCCCAGGTGACTGATCGACGAATAGGCGATGATCTTCTTGATGTCGGTCTGGACCAGCGCCAGGCAGGCGCCGTAGATGATACTCACGACCGCGAGCGTCCCGAAGACGGGTGCGAGCAGGCGCGTGGCGTCGGGGAACAGGGGAAAGGCGAGCTTCATGAAACCGTACGTTCCCATCTTCAGCAGCACGCCGGCGAGGATCACCGAGCCGGCAGTCGGCGCTTCGACGTGTGCATCCGGGAGCCAGGTATGCAGCGGAACGATGGGCACCTTGATCGCGAATGCCAGCGCGAAGGCGGCGAGCAGCACGGTTTGCACCGGCAGCGGCAATTCCGAGCGATAAAGATCGGCAAAGGCGAACGAAGTCACGCCCGTCGTTGCGTTGAGCGAGTACACGAGATAGATCACCGCGGCGAGCATGAGGATGCTCCCGAATGCGGTATACAGCACGAACTTGAATGTGGCGTAGATGCGGCGTTCGCCGCCCCAGATGCCGATGATCAGGAACAGCGGTATCAGCATCGCCTCCCAGAAAATATAGAACAGGAACAGATCCTGCGCGAGGAAGGTACCCAGCATCGCGAACTGCAACGCGAACACCATCGCATAGAAGAGCTTCACGTCCTTGTTGATGGCGGTGAACGCGCCCGCGACGACGAGGGGGCCCAGGAACGCCGTCAGCAGCACGAGCAGCAGGTTGTAGCCGTCGAGCCCGATCTGGTAGTACACGCCCCAGGTGGCGATCCAGGGAAGTCGCGTCTCGAATTGCAGGCCATCCACCGTCGGGTCGAAGCGGGAGTAGAGCCAGGCGGTGAGCAGGAACTGGAGCAACATCGCGGAGAGCGACACCCGCCGCATGAGATCCTCCTGCCGCGGCGACAGCGCGAGCAGCGCCGCAATGCCGGCGAGCGGCAGGTACAGGACGACATTGAGCAACGCAGCCTCAGCCATGCCAGCTCCATGCGAGGGACGCGATGATGCCGAGCAGCACGAGCAGCGCGTACCGGTGCAAGTTGCCATCCTGCACACGGCTCAAGCCGTCGGCGCTGCGCCGGCCAAGCGCCGCGAGACCGTGCAGCGAGCCGTCGAAGAGTTTCTGGTCGCCGAGCTTCAGGAAAACGCGATTCGAAATCCAGTACAACGGCCGCGCGATCAACCAGTCGTATGCCTCGTCGACGAAGTATTTGCCGGAGAGCACGCGGTGCAATCGCGGGAAGCGGCGGCGTAGCTCTTCTGCGCGCTCGGCGTCCCCATGGAACAGATACGCGGCAGCGGCGAGTCCGGCAAAGGCGATCGCGATCGAGACGATGACCAGCGGCGTCTCGAAATGCTCGAGCGTGGGCACCACTTCCGGCAGCGGCAACAGCGGTGCCAGAAAGTGAGGCAGCGGCAGAAAGCCGCCTATCGCGGACAGGATGGCCAGCACAATCAGCACGCCGGTCATCGACGCAGGCGACTCGTGCACGTGCCGCTCGGTTTCCGGAGTCATGCGGGAGCTGCCAAAAAAGGTCAGCCACAGCAATCGAAACATGTAGAAGGCCGTCAACAGCGCGGTGGTCGCGGCGACCGCGAAGAGTAGCGGCGAGCCGCCACGGCTGCTGGCGAACGCGAACCAGAGAATCTCGTCCTTGGAGAAGAATCCGGCGAGCGGAGGAATGCCCGCGATGGCGGCGGTCGCAATGGCGAAGGTCGCGAAGGTTACGGGAATCCGGCGCGCCAGGCCGCCCATTTTGCGGATATCCTGCTCGCCCCCGAGCGCGTGGATCACACTGCCCGCTCCGAGAAAGAGACATGCCTTGAAAAACGCATGCGTGTAGAGATGAAAAACCGCCACGCCGTACGCGCCGACGCCCAGTGCCACGAACATGAATCCGAGCTGTGAGATCGTCGAGTACGCCAGCACCTTTTTGATGTCCGTCTGCGCGACGGCGATCGTGGCGGCGAAGAGGGCGGTAAGGGCGCCGATCGCGGCGATGATCGCGCTGGCCTCCGGCGCGTGCAGATAGATGCCGGACAAGCGCGCAACCAGATACACGCCCGCGGTCACCATGGTCGCCGCGTGAATCAATGCCGACACTGGGGTCGGGCCGGCCATGGCGTCCGGCAACCAGACGTAAAGGGGGATCTGTGCCGACTTGCCCGCAGCGCCGATGAACAGCAGGATGCCGACCAGGCTCGCCGACACCGCGGGGAGCGGGTCCGCCATGAACGCGGCATTGATGCGGTCCATGTCCAGCGTGCCGAGCACGGTATAGAGCACGAACATGCCGAGGAGGAAGCCGGCATCCCCGATGCGGTTGGTGATGAAGGCTTTCTTGCCGGCACGAGCCTTGTCCGGGTCCTCGAACCAGAATCCGATCAACAGGTATGAGGCGAGGCCGACACCTTCCCAGCCGACGAAAAGAACGAGCAACGACCGGCCGAGCACCAGCAGCAGCATGAAGAACAGAAAGAGGTTCAGGTAGGAGAAGTAGCGGGCGTAGCTCGTGTCGTCTTTCATGTAGCCGATCGAGTAGACGTGAATGAGCGAACCCACGCCGGTGACGATAAGCGCCATCACCGCGGTCAAGCGGTCGAAATAGAAGGAGACTTCGAACGAGCTGTCTCCGACCACCGCCCAGGTGTACGCGATGTCGACCAATGGCGATCCACCTCCCGCCTGCAGGTCGAGGAAACATTTCACCGTTGCGACAAAGGCCAGGATCGGCAGCCCGCAGCCGATCGCCGAGACGAACCGTGCACCGAGCCGATTGCCTGCGAGGCCGTTCAGCAGGAATCCTGCCAGCGGCAGAACGACGATCAAGCTGAGCAGGTGGCTCACCAGCTATCCTTTGAGGTCCGCGAAGGCGTCCAGATCGAGCACGTTCTTGCGATGCACGAGCAGGAGCACGATGGGGATGGCGATGGCGATTTCGGCCGCTGCGACGACGAAAATCAGAAGGACGAGCACCGCGCCGGCCGCGGACGCGGTCTGCTGCGCGAACGTTACGAGGCTCAAGTTGACGCCGTTGAGCATCAGTTCCATGCACATCAGCATCACGAGCACGTTGCGCCGGACGATAACGCCCAGGAGGCCGAGCGCAAACAGCGCTGCGGATGTTGCGATGAGCATCTGCACGTTATCCACGATGCCTCCGTCCAACCTCGAGCACGGCCAGCGCGGCAACGACCGCCGCGACCAGCAGCACCGAAACGAGTTCGAAGTGCAGCCAGTACTCGCTCAGGAATTCGGCCGAGAAGTGCTGCACCTGAAAAATCATCCCGCCCACCGCACCGCTGGGCTCAGGCAGAGCACGCCACAAGCCGTGCGCGAGTATCGCGAGAAACAGCAGTGCGGCGGCGATTCCGGGCAGCAGCAGACGCGAGAAGCGGGTCGTGAACGAGCGATCGCGCACATCGAGGAGCATGATTGCGTAGACCATGAACACCATGACCGCGCCGACGTAGATGAGCACCTGGAACACCGCGATCACGTGCACGCCGAGCAGCGCGTAGACGCCGGCCAGGGAAAGCATCGTTGCCGTCAGCGCCAACGCAACGCGCATCGGGTGGCGCAGCACAATCATCAGAACGGCAGCGGCGAGCGCCGTGCCGGCGAAGAGCCAGAGCAGCAGAGTCTCGATCATGCCGGTCCCCTGGTCGTGCCAGTGACGCCTTTCGCCGGATAAGGCTTGGCGACGTCGCGTTGCGGGTTCCAGTTGAGCAACTCATCCAGCGACAACCACAACTTGCTGCGATCGTACGTCGGCAGGTTCGGCACTTCCTTGACCATCCGGATCGCATCCTCCGGGCAGGCCTCGACGCACAGCCCGCAGAATATGCAGCGCGAATAGTCGATTTCGAAGCGCACGGGATACTTCGGGTGGGCCGGGTCGTCCGGATCGAAGCCCGCTTCGATCTCGATGACCTTCGCCGGACACACCGTCGCGCACATGTTGCAGGCGATGCACTGCGGCCGCCCATCGGGGCGCTGCGTCAGCACGTGCTTGCCGCGGTTGTTGGCGGCGTAGTCGACCCGGGTTTCCTCGGGGTAATAGGTCGTGAGTGCGCCTTTGCGAAACGTCATCCAGCGCCACATGTTCCTGAGGAAAACGCCGCCGGTGATGAAGAGGCCGCGCAGAATCTCGGGCAGGTACGCCCGCTCCCACCACGACATCGTCGGACGGTTCCAGTACTGCTTGCGCGCGTAGGGTTTCATGTTCGACTGGGCGGGCTAGGCGAGCAGTGCCCAGACGACGATGGCCGTTACGGTCAGGTTGGCCAGCGCGAGCGGGAACATGAACTTCCAGGCGAAACGTAGCAGCTGGTCCCAGCGAAAGCGCGGCAGCGTCCAGCGCACGAGGATCTGGAAGCTGCACACGATCAACACCTTGACCAGGAACACCGCGAGCTGGATCAGGACCGTTGCGGCGTGCCCCAGTGGAACGACATGTTTGCCCGGTAGCACGAATCCCTCGTCGGTCATGAACGGCAGGTTGTATCCGCCGAGGAAGAGCGTCGTAAATAGCGCGCCGATGATCGCAATCTCGATGAATTCGGCGAACATGAACAGACCCATCTTCATCGCGCTGTACTCGGTGTAATAGCCGGCGATGAGCTCCGACTCCGCCTCGGGCAGGTCGAATGGAATACGCTTGTTTTCCGCGATCGCCGCGGTCAGGAAGAGGATCGCCGCAAAGGGCTGGAGGACGATTCCCCACGCCGGTAGAAAGCCCAGCACCACGCCCGACTGCTGCTGCGCAATGGCATTCATGTCGACCGTGCCGTAGATGAGGATGAGCCCCATGACGGTGAGCCCCATGATCAGCTCATAGGAGATCATCTGCGAGCCGGCGCGCAGGGCGCCCAGCAGCGAGAATTTGTTGGACGAAGACCATCCCGCGAGCATCGTGCCGATGATCGTCAGTCCGCCGAAGGCGAAGACGACCAGGAGGCCGGCATCGACGCGCGCGATCTGCATGGGATACGTTCTGTCGCCGAACCACGCGGAGAGCGGCGGCAGGCTTTGCAGCAGCTTGGCTGGAACGAGCGTGCCGCCGAAGGGAATGACCGCGAACACGAGCAGCACCGGCGTGAACACGACCCAGGGTGCGAGGGCGTAGGCGAAGCGATCGTAGGAATCCGGCTTCCAGTCCTCCTTCAGCATCATCTTGATGCCGTCGGCGAGGCCGTGAAACAGACCCAACCAAACGAGCTTGATCTGCGTGAAGGGAATGCGCACGTAAGCGCGATTGGCGCCGATGCGATCGGACATGATGGCAGCCTGCTTGCGCTCGACCCAGGTGAGAACGGTGCCGAATACGAGCAGCACCGCTACCGCGTAGCCGATGAAGACGAGATAGACGACCAGATCCTGCATCATGCGCTGGCGCTTTCGGTGGCCGCGATCGCGGCGAACAGTGTCTCGGCGTCGGCGACCGTCGGCGGCTTCGGAAAACAGGGCTCGAAGGCGCTGACCACGCCCTGGAAGTTGGTGTAGTGGCCGCGACGCTCGGTCTGAATGCTGATTGGAATGAACACCTCGGCGTGTCCGTTTTCCGGCTGCAGATACGCGTTGAGGAAGATGGTCTTTGCCCCGGCCGGGAGGCGGGCGAAATCGAAGCCCTCGCCCCAGACCAGGACCAGGTCGGTGTCTTCGGCAACGGCGCGAGCCCCGTCGTCCTGCTGCGGAAACAGCGCGCGGGCCGTGGCGGCATTCGGGTTCTTGTCCGCGCGGATGAGCAGATCGTCGTCGAGTCGCTCGCCCGGCAACGGTGCACAATCCTGCTTGACGAAAGCGGCGAAGCGGGCGCCAAGCGCCTGCTTGAACGCGGCGAGCTCTTCGTTGGAGCCCCAGCTCGACACCAGCGCGACGGGGCGCTTGGCGCCTTCGATCAATTGCCGGGCTGCTTCGATGGCCGAGGCCAGATCGACGGGCCGGCCTTTCTGCATCGCCTGCGTCGCGCGCGGACGCTCGAAGATCTGCGCGAGGTCGCGCCCTTTGTTGCAGATCCAGGGTCCGTTGACTTGTGGGTTCTCGAGCGGTGTCACGCGCTCGATCCTGGCGTTCTGGTGCGGGTCGAGCGCGTTGAGCTTCCATTCGGGCTTGCGATGCCAGATCTGGACCGTGCAGCCGCGCGCGCAACCCGGGCAGACGGAGGGAGTCGGCTTGAGATACCAGACTCGTGCCTTGTACAGGAACGGACGCGAGAGCAGCGCGCCGACCGGGCAGAGGTCGATGATATTGTCCGAGTACGGGTCCGCGTCGAGCGGCCGGTCTTCGGCGGCGCGAACCAGCGACGCATCGCCGCGTTGGGTGATGCCCAGCGCATTCGACTTCGATATTTCGCGCGTGAAGCGCACGCAACGCGAACACAGGATGCAGCGCTCGTTGTCGAGCACGATGCGCTCGGAGAGCGCGTGAAATTTGGTCGAGCGCACCTTCACGTCGCGCGATATCGACGGCGAGCCATTGTATTTGTAGTGGTAGTCCTGCAGCTTGCATTCGCCGGCCTTGTCGCAGATGCCGCAGTCGACCGGGTGATTGAGCGTCATGAGCTGCATGATCGACCTGCGGTACGCCTTCACCGCGTCGGAGTCGGTGAGCACGCGTAGTCCCTCGGCGACCGGCATGTTGCAGGCGATTTCCACCCAGCTGCGACCTTCGACCTGGACACAGCAGATGCGGCAGTTGCCCGCGACCGACAGCTCCGGGTGCCAGCAGAAATACGGGATATAGAACCCGTGGGCGACCGCCGCCTGCATGACGGTCTGGTCGCGCTCGGCCTGCACCGATTGGCCGTTTATGAAGATCTCGGGCATTCCAAGGTCCCGTTGCATTGCGACCGTTTGTGCTCGATGAAATACTCGAACTCGTTGCGGAACTTGTTCAGGATGCCGCTCGTGGCGTAGCCGGCGGCATCGCCCATTCCGCAGATCGTCGTGCCGTCGTTCCAGGCCGAGATCTGGTACAGGCGCTCGATGTCTTCGGGCCGCCCCTCGCCGGCGACGATGCGGTCGATGATGCGATGAAGCCATCCCATGCCCTCGCGGCACGGCGTGCATTGACCGCAGGACTCGTGGTGATAGAAGCGCAGCAGCACCTGCAGCAAGCGCACCATGCACGTGCCGTCGGCGATGACAACCATGCCGCCCGAGCCCATCGAAGACCCCGCAGCTGCGAGCGACGGATTGTCGAGTGTGAGCGGCTCGATCTCCTTGGCGGTCAACACCTTGGTCGAGATGCCGCCCGGGATGACTCCCTTGAGCGCCCGCCCGCCGAGGACGCCGCCGCAATCCTCGTAGATGAACTTGGCGAATGGGTAGCCGATCTCGATCTCGTAGACGCCGGGGCGCTCGATGTGACCGGAAATCGAAATGAGGCGCGTCCCGGGATCCTTGGGGTTGCCGACCTTCTTGAACGCCTCGCCACCATGCGCGATGATCCAGGCGATGTTGGAAAGCGTCTCGACGTTGTTGATGACGGTAGGCTTCTGATACAGGCCGCGCACCGTCAGGCGCGGCGGCCGATTGCGTGGGATAACCCCGCTTGCCCTCGATCGATGTGATCAGCGCCGACGCCTCGCCGCAGACGTAGGATCCCGCGCCGCGATAGATCACCAGATCGCACGCGAAGTCGGTGCCCAGAATGCCTGCACCGAAGTAGCCGGCCTGGTACGCCTCTTCGAGCGCACCGGCGAGACGGCGGTAGGGCCCGTCGAACTCGCCGCGAATGTAGACGAAGGCGTTGCGCACCTGCAGCGCGTACGCCGCGATCAGCATGGACTCGAGCAGAAGGTGCGGCGCGTATTCGAGAATCCAGCGGTCCTTGAAGGTGCCCGGTTCGCCCTCGTCGGCGTTGGCGCAGAGGTAGTGCGGCTGGCCGTCGTTCGGATGCACGACCGCCCATTTGCGGCCCATCGGAAAGGCGGCGCCCCCGCGCCCCTGAATGCCGGAAGCAGTGACTTCCGCGTTCACCTGCTGCGGTGTCATCTGTCGCAACGCCTTCTCCAACGCGCCGTAGCCGCCGCGAGCCCGATACTCGGAGAGCGTGTGCGAGGTTGCGGTGACCGGGAAGGTCATCAGGAGCTTGGTGTTCGCCATGTCAGGGCGACGTCCGGAGCAGGGCGTCGATCTTCTCCGGCGTCATGCTCTCGTGGTAGGTCTCGTCGATCATCACCACCGGGGCGGTGCCGCAGGCAGCCAGGCACTCGACAGTGGACAGCGTATAGCGACCGTCGGCGGTGGTTTGGCCCGGCGCGATGCCGAGCTTTTTCGTCAGGTGGTCGAGAATCCGCTCCGCGCCAAGCAGCGAGCACGACAGGTTGCGGCACGCCTGGATGTGGCAACGGCCGATCGGCTTGCGCCGGAACTGTCCGTAGAAGCTCAGCACCTCCTCAATCTGGATGCGGGGCACGCCGAGATACTCGACCAGACCGTCGATGTCGGCGTCGGCAACGTAGCCGCGGTCCTCCTGGATGCGGCGCAGGCACGGCAGCACGAAAGACGACTCGAAGCCCTCGGGATAGCGCGCCCGCAGCTTCTCGAACTCGGGAATGAGATGCTTCATCGATTGCTCATCGGTCGCACTCGCCGCCGATCATGTTGACCGACCCGAAGGTCGGAATGATGTCGGCGAGCTGATAACCCTCGAGCAGGCGCTGCACGCCGCCCATGTGGACAAAACTCGGCGAGCGAACGTGGAACTTGTACGGCATGCCGCCGCCCGTGCTCACCAGGTAGAAACCGAGCTCGCCGTTGGGTGCTTCGTGCGCCGTGTAGACCTCGCCCGCCGGCACGTCGGGCCCATCCATGATCAGCTTGAAATGGTTGATCAACGATTCGATTTCCGTGTAGACGAGTTGCTTCTCCGGGAGGGTGCAGCGGCGATCGTCGACGTTGATCGGTCCGGCGGGAAGCATGTCCATGAGCTGCCGGATCATGTACACCGACTCGTCCATCTCGCGCATGCGGACGTAGTAGCGATCGTAGTTGTCGCCGTTGATGCCGACCGGGACCTCGAAGTCCAGCTCGTCATAGGCGAGGTACGGTGCATCCTTGCGCAGGTCGCGCGGTGCGCCGGTCGAGCGCAGGATCGGCCCGGTGAAGCCCCAGTTGATCGCGTCGACGGTCGAGATCACCCCGACGTCGCGGGTACGGTCGATGAAAATGCGATTGCGGTCCATGAGGCCGTGGATGCGCGCCACGAAGACCTCGTACTGGGCGAGGATCTCTCCCAGGCGCTTTAGCCAGCCGTCGGGCAGGTCGCGGGCCAGTCCACCGATGCGGCCGTAGGTATAAGTGACACGAGCGCCGGTCAGTTGCGCGAGGTGCTCGTAGACGTAGTCGCGGATCATCACCAGATACAGGAAGGCAGTCATCGCCCCGAGTTCCATCAGCGAGGCCGCCACACAGGTGAGGTGGTCCGCGATACGCGAATACTCGGACAGCAGGGTTCGGAGGTACCGGCAACGCGGTGTGATTTCGACACCCATGAGCGTCTCGACCGCCTCGCAATATGCGAAGTTGTTGATCAGGCCGGAACAGTAGTTGAGCCGGTCGACGTAGGGCATCAGGTTGTGCCACGTGTGGTCCTCGCACTCCTTTTCGAAGCCGCGATGCAGGTACCCGCAGTGGACGTCGACGCGCTGAACCTTCTCGCCGTCGAGCTCGGCGATCACCTGTATCGTGCCGTGGGTCGCCGGGTGTGAAGGGCCGATGTTGACGATGACCGCGTCATCACGCTCGCCGCGGTCGAACGCGGGGCGCACGGGATTCGGCAGCGTAGCTTTCACTCGGGTATCCAACGTCGGCTCGTCATGTCCGGTAGGGCACCAGCGGTTGCTCTTGCAGCTTCGGGTAGTCCTTGCGCAGCGGATGGCCGACGAAGCCCTCGTAGAGCAGAATCGGGCGCATGTCAGGATTGCCGCGAAAGCCGATGCCGTACATGTCGTGGCACTCGCGCTCCATGAAGTTTGCCGAGCCGTAGAGCGAAACCAGCGAGTCCACCGAGGGCTCGGCCTCCGTTACGCGGGTCTTCAGCCGGACTCGGAGCATGTGTGTCGTGGAGTAGAAGTGATAGACGACGTCGAAGCGCGGCGTCCGCTCCGGCCAGTCGACCGCCGTGACGTCCAGGAACAGATCGAACGCGAACTCCGACTTGAGACGACTTACGGTGCTGAACAGAGCGGCGGAGGGTACGACCACCACGAACATGCCGTGGGACAGGCCGGCCTCGCCGCCCGCGGGGACGAGCTGCTGCATGCGCTCGAGGATCGCCGCGGTCATGATCAGAAGGTCGCCGAGATGATCGGATGCCGCGATCCCGCGATCCGGTCCTGCAGTTTCATGATTGCGTCGATGACGGTCTCCGGGCGGGGTGGACATCCTGGAACGTAGATGTCGACCGGGATGATCTTGTCGATGCCCGCGACGGCGGCATAGTTCTGGTAGAACCCGCCGCTCGTCGCGCAGGCGCCGAACGCCATCACCCACTTGGGCTCGCACATCTGCTCGTAGACCCTCAGGAGGACGGGCGCCTGCTTGTGCGTGAGCGTGCCGACGACCATCAGCAAGTCCGACTGCCGTGGCGAAAAGCGCGGCAACGCGGCGCCGAAGCGGTCGGTGTCGTAGGGTGTGGAACTTACCGCCATGAACTCCATCGCGCAGCAAGCGGTCACGAACGGGTAGGGAAACAGCGAGAATTTCCGCGCCCAGCCGACGAATTCGTCCTTCTTGGTCGAGAAATACTCGAACGCGGGCGTTGGCGTACGTGCTGGCAGAATCGGGATGGTGGCCTTGGCCATCGCTATTCCGTCACCGCTTCCAGCAGTCTTGCCTGGTATACGTACAGCAGGATCAGCACCAAGAGGAAGGCAAAGATGAAGAACGTGAATAGCATGAAGCCCGTGAGCGGCTGGGCGCCGAGGGCCCAGATGAACAGGAACACGGTCTCCAGATCGAAGAGCATGAAGGCGATGGCGACGCCGTAGTACTTGATCGGCACCGCCTTCGTGTTCCGCGTGTCGACGGGCGTTGCGCCACACTCGAAAGGCTCCATCTTCAACGCCGAGGCGACCGGCTTGGGGCCGAGGTATCGGTTCATCACCAGCGTGACGAACACGAACCCCAGTATGGCCAGCAGGTACAAGAGGAAGACGACGTATGGATTCATTGCCTGATCCTTCCAGGGAGCTACAGTAAGCGCCCGGCCGCCGTGCCCGTTTGATTTAGGTCAACGGGACACGACGATCCCGGGCACGCTTCCGCTCCCCACGGCGGAGCAGCCGCCCGGCGCATTTGTATGACTTAGATCAATCCTGGCGGGTGGTCGCGAGGGTAAGTTGCACCGACGCGGCATGTTCCGGGCCCGCTGGCGACTTTTGGGGAAAGCGATGAGCTGGTCACAAGTCTACGATCCGCTTGGCAACCAGGTGCTCTCCACGATCATTGCGGCGTTACCGATTGTGGTGCTGCTGGGTGGTCTCGCTTTTTTTCATATCAAGGCGCATTGGGCGGCGATTCTCGGCCTCCTCGTCGCGTTGGCAGTCGCCGTCTTCGCCTATGGAATGCCGGCGGAGATGGCTGGGAAGTCGGCGCTGTACGGCGCGCTGTTCGGATTGCTTCCGATCGGCTGGATCGTTCTCAACGTCATTTTCATGTATCAGCTGACCAGCGAGGTCGGGCTGTTCGACGTGCTGCAGAAGAGCATCACCGGCATCACGACCGACCGCCGCCTGCAGCTCTTGTTGGTGTCCTTTTGCTTTGGCGCATTCTTCGAAGGCGCGGCGGGTTTCGGCACGCCGGTTGCCGTGACGGCAGCGATCATGATGGGACTCGGCTTCAAGCCGCTCGCCGCGGCCGGGCTCTCGCTAATCGCCAATACCGCGCCGGTGGCCTTTGGTGCGCTCGGCACCCCGATCGTGGTGTTGGCGGCAGTCACGGGACTCGATGTGCAGGCATTGAGCGGAATGGTCGGACGGCAGCTGCCGTTCTTTTCGTTGCTGGTGCCGTTCTGGCTGATCTGGGCCTTCGTCGGCTTCCGGCGTATGATTGAAATCTGGCCGGCGATCCTGGTGGCGGGCGTCTCCTTCGCGGTCCCGCAGTTCCTGGTATCGAACTTTCACGGGCCCTGGCTCGTCGACGTGATCGCCGCGATCAGTTCGATGGGCGCACTCACCGTGTTCCTCAAGTACTGGCATCCGAAGCAGGTATGGACCAGCACGTCGCGCGAAGGCGCGACCGTGTCGTACGCAGAGGCGGAGTCGCAAGCGGTGCGGCACGGCTTCACCCGTGCGCAGGTCATGAAGGCCTGGACACCGTGGGCGATACTCAGCGTGCTCGTCTTCTTGTGGGGCCTTCCGCAAATCAAGGACCTGCTCAACGCGCTCTCGGCGCCGAAGTTCCCGATCGACGGCTTGCATAACCTGGTGGTGCGCATGCCGCCCGTGGTGCCGAAGCCCACGCCTGAAGCCGCCGTGTACACCTTGAACTGGCTCTCGGCGACGGGATCGGGAATTCTGCTTGCCGCGATCATTGCCGGCGTCGTGATGGGGGTCACGTTCCCGAAGATGATGCAAGTCTACGGCAAGACGCTGAAGCTCTGCCGCTTCTCGCTGCTTACGATCGCCGCAATGCTGGCGCTCGGCTTTACCACCAAAGGTGGCGGGCTGGATTCCACGCTCGGCTTGGCCTTCGCGCATGCGGGGTGGTTCTATCCGTTCTTTGGGACGATGCTGGGGTGGCTGGGCGTGGCACTGACCGGCTCCGACACGTCGTCGAACGTCCTCTTCGGCAACCTGCAGAAGATCTCCGCCGAACAACTCGGCTTGTCACCAGTCTTGATGGCTTCGGCGAACAGCTCGGGTGGCGTGATGGGCAAGATGATCGACGCTCAGAGCATCGTCGTCGCGTCGACGGCGACGCAGTGGTATGGCCATGAGGGCGACATTCTGCGTTATGTGTTCTTCCACAGCCTCGCGCTGGCCGCATTGATGGGATTGCTGGTGATGGCCCAGGCGTACGTCTGGCCGTTCACCGCGCTGGTTTGGCACTGACGACAGCGCTCTCGGAGCTTCGCGAATCCACGACAAAATGCTGCCGTCGCGCTATCGGGCGTTCGAGCGGGGACTGCAGGCACCCTATGACGCGCTTTATCGCCTGGTGTCGTCGTACATATCTGACGATCGGCTGATCACCGATCCGCTGCGCTTGTTGACTTGGGGTACGGATGCGAGCTTTTATCGGCTTGTGCCCCGCATCGCTGTCGTGGTCGAGAGCGAGGACGAAGTAGTGCGGCTGCTGCGCGACTGCGCGCATCTCGGCACGCCCGCCACGTTTCGCGCCGCCGGCACCAGCCTTTCCGGCCAGGCGATCAGCGACTCGGTGCTGGTATTGCTCGGGGACAACTGGCGCGGCTGCACCATCGGTCCGGCCGCGGAGACCGTCACGCTGCAACCCGGCGTCGTCGGTGCGACGGCGAATCGGCGGCTAGCCCCCTTCGGTCGCAAGATCGGCCCCGATCCGGCTTCGATCGATGCCGCGATGATCGGTGGCATCGCCGCCAACAACGCCAGCGGCATGTGCTGCGGGACGGCGCAGAACAGCTATCACACGCTGGCTGGACTGCGCGTCGTGCTGGCCAGTGGCACGGTGCTGGACACGCGCGATGCCGCGAGCCGCGCCGCGTTCCTTGAATGCGAACCTGAACTTTTTCACGGGCTCGACGCAATGGCGCGTGCGACACGCGGCAACGAAACACTCGCCGCGCGGATCCGCCACAAATTCCGTCTGAAGAATACGACCGGATACAGCCTGAACGCGCTCGTCGACTTCGAAGACCCGATCGACGTACTCGCGCATCTCATGATCGGCTCCGAAGGCACCCTCGGATTCATCAGCGAACTCACGTACGTCACCGTCCCGGAATACGCCAATAAGGCGAGCGCGCTGATCCTCTTCGACGAACTCGAGACTGCGTGTCAGGCCGTCACGCTGCTCAAGAACACCCCCGTTGCCGCCGTCGAACTCGCCGATCGCGCTGCGCTGCGCTCGGTGGAAGGTAAACCCGGACTTCCCGAGGCCATTGGCGCGCTCGGTCCGACAGGAGCGGCATTGCTGGTCGAGACCCGTGCCGAGAACCCGGTCGCGCTCGGCGAGCAAATCGGGACGATCGAAGCTGCGCTTGCCGCCGTACACACGTCCGAGCCGGTGCGTTTTTCGACCGACGCGCAAGAGTGCGCGCGGCTCTGGAACGTGCGCAAGGGCATGTTCCCTTCGGTGGGCGCGATGCGCAATGTCGGCACAACCGTAATCATCGAGGACGTCGCCTTTCCAGTACCTCGCCTTGCGGAAGCCACGCTCGATCTACAGCGTCTTCTCGCGGAGCACGGTTATGCTGACGCCATCATTTTCGGCCACGCGCTCGAGGGGAACCTGCATTTCGTCTTCACCCAGGACTTCAACGTTGCCGCAGAGGTCGAGCGCTACCGGGGCTTCATGGATGCGTTCTGCCGAATGGTTGTCGAGAAGTACGACGGCTCGCTCAAAGCCGAGCACGGCACCGGCCGCAACATCGCGCCCTTCGTCGAGCTCGAATGGGGCGCCGAAGCATACGGGCTCATGCGCGCCATCAAGCGGCTATTCGATCCACGGGGCCTGCTGAATCCGGGCGTGGTCATCAACGACGATCGCGACGCGCATCTGAAAAACCTGAAACCATTACCCGAGTGCGATCCGATCGTCGACAAGTGCATCGAGTGCGGTTTTTGCGAACCCAAGTGTCCGTCGCACAAGCTGACGCTGTCACCGCGCCAACGCATCGTCGGTTGGCGCGAGATCACACGTCTCGAGCACGAGGGCGGAGTCGGCGTGCACCTCGACGCAATGCATGCGCTGTACGGCTTCCACGGCATCGACACGTGCGCCGCCTGCGGGCTGTGCGCCACTGCGTGCCCGGTCGGCATCGAGACCGGCGTGTTGATCAAGGCGCTGCGCGGGCGTCGCGCGGGCCCGGTCACGAAGCGCGTCGCCGCTGTCGCCGGCGATCATTTTGGCGCGGTTGCGAGCGGGATGCGCGCCGGTCTCGTCGCGAGCAACGCGCTGCGCGGCCTTGTCGGTGCCGACGTGATCAAGGCTTCACTCGACGGCATGCGCCTGTTCTCCGGGGGACGGCTGCCGAAGTGGTCTCCCGCACTACCGAGGGCGGTCAATTTTCGTCCGCGGCGCGGGGGCTACTCGAAAAACGCGGTGCGGATTGTCTATTTCCCCAGTTGCGCCGCCCGCAACATGGGCGCGCAGCGAAACGATAAGGAAACCGAAGCATTGCCCGTCGTAGCCGAGCGTCTGTTCGCCAAAGCTGGATTCGAGGTCGTCTATCCCGAACGGCTCGGTGATTTATGTTGCGGTCAACCGTTCGAGAGCAAGGGGCTCTTCGAGGTGGCCGATCACAAGTCGGTAGAACTCGAGGACGCTCTGCGCAATGCAAGCGAAAATGGACGACTTCCCATTGTGTTCGACACAAGTCCATGCGCGTACCGGATGAAGCGGCACCTTGTCGGCCGTCTGGCCGTGCAGGACAGCATCGAGTTCGTCCACGATTTCGTCCTGCCACGCGTCGGGATCGAGCCGATCGCCGGGCCTGTGGCGATCCACCCGGTGTGCAGCCTGCGCAAGATGGGTACGGTCGACAAGCTCGTGGCCGTCGCCGCGCGCTGTTGCCGTGAGGTAGTGCAGGTGGACGAAGTGCTGTGCTGCGGGTTTGCGGGAGAAAAAGGCTTCAGTCGGCCGGAGCTCAACGAGCACGCGCTGCGCCACTTGAAGTCGGCGTTGCCGGGAGCGTGTGTAAAGGGCTATTCCTCCAGTCGAACCTGCGAAATCGGGCTGTCGGAGTATTCGGGCATCCCCTATCGCTCGATTATTCGTCTCGTCGATGCGTGCGCGAGCGCACGCAGTCCGCGCTCGGCCGCCGCGGCAGATCGGGAACTGCGTCCCATGCCCGTTGCTGGAGGGGGAACACGATGAAAGCCGCTTTGTTTATCCCTTGCTACGTAGACGCTGTCTTTCCCGAGGTTGGGATTGCGACGCTGGAATTGCTCGAGCGTTTCGGGGTCGAGGTCGCCTACCCTTTGAATCAGACCTGCTGCGGCCAGCCCATGGCCAACAGCGGATGCAACGTTGACGCGGCGGCGGCCGAAGCGCTTTTTGTGAAGAATTTCGCCGGCTTCGACTACATCGTCGGGCCGTCGGGAAGTTGCGTCCACCACATCCGCGAGAACCTCACGGCGATTCCACAGACGCCGGAAACGGCCAAGGTAAGGCGCAATACCTTCGAGCTGGTGGAATTCCTGCACGACGTGCTCAAAGTGGGCGAGTTTCCCTGGGCCGAGTTTCCCCATGCGGTCGGCCTGCACAACGGCTGCGCGTCGTTGCGGGCGCTGCGTACCGCGAAGATGTCAGAGATCGACGAGCCGTTCTTCTCGAAGCCGCTCGAGCTGCTGACCAAGGTGAAAGGCATCCGGTTCGTCACGCCGGAGCGGCCCGACGAGTGCTGCGGGTTCGGCGGAACATTTTCGGTATTCGAGGAACCGGTCTCGGCCAAGATGGGCTACGACAAAGTGAACGACCATCAGAAGGCCGGCGCGGACTACATAGTGTCCGCTGACATGTCCTGCATCATGCATCAGAAGGGATGCGCGGAGCGGCTGGGCCTCCCGATCAAGTTCATCCACATTGCGCAGATCCTCAATGGAGCGCGGGAATGAGCGCGCCGGGCGTAAGCCGAGTCCCGAAGGGCCGGCGGCGCGCGATTGACCAGAGGCCGACACTGGGACGGTTCGAGGGACTCAGGCGGCGCAAGGAGGCCGAATGAGCGCGCCGGGCGCAAGCCGAGTCCCGAAGGGCCGGCGGCGCGCGATTGACCAGAGGCCGACGCTGGGACGGTTCGAGGGACTCAGGCGGCGCAAGGAGGCCGAATGAGCGCGCCGGGCGCAAGCCGAGTCCCGAAGGGCGGGCGGCGCGCGATTGACCGGAGTCCGACGCTGAAGCGACTCGACCGACTTGGCTTGCGAATGGAGGCGGAATGAAGCGCATCGACCACGCAGAAGCATCGTCGAAATTCATCAAGGCCAAGGACCATATCGACTTTCACGACAAGAGATTGTGGGATCTGCGCAAGAAGCGCGACCGGGTGAGCGAGCAGATCCCCGAATGGGAGGAGCTGCGTTCACTGGCGTCAGCGATCAAGGAACATACGCTGACGCATCTCGCCGACTATCTCGAGGAGTTCGAGCGCAACGCGATCAAGAACGGCGCGCAAGTGCATTGGGCCAAGGATGCTGCCGAACACAACCAGATCGTGTTCGACATCATGAGCGCCCGCAATGCGCGCACGTTGGTCAAGGCCAAGTCGATGCTCACCGACGAGTGCGAGATGCGGCCCTTTCTCGAGAATCGGGGCATCGAGATCATGGAGACCGATCTGGGAGAACGCATCCAGCAGCTCGACGACGAGCCTCCGAGCCACATTGTCGTGCCCGCCGTCCATAAGCTCCGAACCGATGTCGCCAGGGTCTTTTCCGAAACCATAGGCACGGACCCAAAGAACAGCGACATCCACTATCTCGCGGAGAGCCAGCGCCAGCACACGCGCCCGTACTTTCTCAAGGCAGACGCAGGCATGACGGGCGCCAATTTTGCCGTCGCCGAGACCGGCACGGTTGTCGTCTGCACCAACGAAGGCAACGCGGACCTGAGCGTGAATTTGCCGCAGCTCTACATTGCCTCGATCGGCATCGAGAAGATCATTCCCAAGATCGAGCACCTCGGTGTGTTCGTGCGAATGCTGTCGCGGAGCGCCCTCGGCTCGCCGATTACGCAGCTCACCTCGCACTTCCGCGCGCCGCGCGAAGGCACGGAAATGCACATTGTCCTGGTCGACAACGGGCGCTCGGAGCGTCTCGGCATGCCGGACTTTTGGTATTCGCTCAAGTGCATCCGTTGCGGCGCCTGCATGAATACGTGTCCCGTTTACCGCCGCAGCGGCGGCCTCTCCTACGGTGCAACGTATTCGGGCCCGATCGGGGTCATCATCGACCCGACGTTCAACCTGCGCAAATACAGCGCGCTGCCCTTTGCCTCGACGCTGAATGGGAGCTGCACCAGCGTTTGCCCGGTGAAGATCAACATTCACGAGCAGATCTACAAATGGCGCCAAATCATCGCCGAGCGGCACCAGCTTCCCTTTGTAAAACAGGAAGCAATGCGGGTGGCGGGCAAAATCTTGGGCAGTCCGAGGCTCTACCGTGCAGCAGTCGAGACTGCCGGCGCGAGCCTCGAGCACCTCCCTCGATTCATGATGTACAGCCGCTTGAATGCCTGGGGGCGGCAACGTGAAGTTCCGGACGCACCTCCGTCGACTTTCCGGCAGTGGTATTTGAAGAACCGGGCCAAGCGATGAGCAGCCGGGACGACATCCTCGCACGCGTGCGGAAGAATCAGCCCGCGCCGCAGCCGCTGCCTCCTATTCCGACGTTCGATGCCGCCGGGGGCGACGTTGCTGGAAGACTTCAAGGCCGCCGTTGTCCGCATGGGCGGCAAACTCGCCGATGCGCCGACCGACGGCGATCTGGACGCGCTCGTCCGGCGGCTGTTTCCTGATGCGAAGGTGATCTGCTCGGCGACGCCTGAAGTCAGCGGCAACCTGCCGCTCGACCGGGTGCGGAGCCCCGCAGAGTTGGGCGACGTCGACGTGGGCGTCGTGCGCGCTGTGTTCGGGGTCGCCGAGACCGGCTCGGTATGGGTTACCGAGGGGCAGTTCAAGGTCAACACCTTGGGATTCCTGCCGCAACAT
The DNA here is from genome assembly GCA_963726935.1 of uncultured beta proteobacterium. Classification (GTDB taxonomy): domain Bacteria; phylum Pseudomonadota; class Gammaproteobacteria; order Burkholderiales; family Casimicrobiaceae; genus PALSA-1003. The sequence goes on along the minus strand of CAVSEH010000028.1, from coordinate 227,122 downwards.
CTTGTCGTCCTGCTGGACCCGGCCCAGATCCGGGGGAACCTGCACCATGCGTATCGCGAACGCGCGCAGTTCGACGTCGGGTACGGGGTATTCATGACCGGGCCGTCGGCCACCGCCGACATTGAAGGCGTATTGATCCACGGCGCCCAGGGCATCCGGTCGTTGACTATCGTTGCCGTGGCCCCTTCGCAGCCACAGGCGAGTGCCTAACGTTCGCGCGCGAATGGCTAGCGCGTCGCCGCCTTTGCGGCCTGCGCCTGCCTTGCGATCTGCTTATGGATCGCGGCGTATCGCTTCTCCGCGGCTTTCCCGAAGATCGGGTCGTCGATGTGTTGAATCGCCGCTTTGATCTCGGACCAATCACTGTCCCGCAGGAGCTTGGCCGCCATGGGCAATATATCCTTTTCTTCGGTCCGCATATGGCTGCGAAAATTCGCGACGTAGGCGCGTCCCGGAGTCTCGACACTTTCGCGTGATGCAATGGACCCGTTGACGATGTCGCTGAGGCCGCCTACCAGCTCCTCGCCGATTTTCCGCAACTGCGCATGCTGTTCCGACAGTTCGTCGACCGCCGCGCCGACGCTCTTGTCCCGCGCCTTGATCTTCGCGAACGCCAGGTCTTCCCTTGGATGGTGCAGGACATCAGGGTAGTGCGTCATGTAGAACATGATGTCCAGCATGAGCTCGTAGTTGGGCGAGTCGCCCTTGTGGAAGAGGTCGAGCTCGACTTCCAGAAGGTTGAGGAGCTTGGCGAAGTTCACGTGCTCGGTGTGCCACTGGGCGAGGGTATCAGGCATGGCTATCTCGTACAAAATGTCGAAGGTGCGGCACGTATAGCGCAGTGCCCTCTCGGCCGCGAAGCGAGGACACCGGCGTGAATCGTAGCGACTGGGTGGGCAGGGCGGACCATCTATAGAAACGCCTTGGCGCGCTCCATCAGCTCATCCAGACCGGGCTCGTTCGGATTCAGCGGCTTGCCCGGATGGATGATCGAGACCTGGCAGCTTTCGGCAGCCTCGACGATCTGACGGTACGTGCCCGCTTTTAGATCCCCGACATATGCCTGCTTGTTTTCGTTGTAGAGGAACATCTTATCGTTGATGAGCTGGCACTCGTTGCAGCTCGGGCACCGCGCGGTCTCGATCCACGTCTCGTCCGGAGAGTGCGCGGGGACGTCTGCCCCGTCCGTCACGGCGGGCGTGACAGACACCGCCTTCTCGTCGCTTGCCTTCGCCTGCGCTTCGGCGCTCGCCACGGGTACCGCGGCTTTCAACTCATCGATCTGACGCTGCTTTTCCGCGTCCCATGCCGCCTTCTCGCGCGCAAGGAGCTGTTCGGCGTGCGAGTTGTGGATTCCGCCCTGTTCGCGCAAGCGATGCCACAGCGTGCGACAACGTCGCACCGCGCCGATGAGCCGTGCATCAACAAGGACCCGGTGCAGGGCATCGTCGGCGTCGATGGCCCAAAGGTAGGGAACGCTTTCGGCCATCGCCTTATCGTTCAGCGCGAGCCATTCGGCGACGGGCTGCATGCGGTCGTTCCAGCGCTCTCTGGGCACGCGCGCGAAGTGCGCCGCGTGGCGCCGGTCGCAAAGCACAAAATCGGCGAAGGTGAATGCCACGCGTTCGGTCACCCGTTGCCATTCCTCGTCCGCGTACTCGAAGGATTCGACTGGCCAGTCGTCTTCCGGCTGCGGACAGTTCTCGAGCGAAAAGCGCGCGGCCAGGTTGTCGCCGGCGAACGGGTCATACGAGAATGGCGGGAATGCGCGTGATTCGACGGCCGCGGCGGCGGACAGATATTGCGATGTGCTCGCCGCGCGGTCACTCGCGCCGGCGTATACGCTGAAGAGCGTCGGTCCACGATGGTCGAACGCCTTGGCAATGGGTGCGCGCAAGCGCAGCAGGTTCGAACTCGGGGTCTGCACGACGTACACGCCGCCCAGACCCATCGCGGTCATCCCCAGCCGTACGCTGCGCACGCCGAACGCGAAGTGGCCTGCTCCTACCGCGGATTCCTCAAGCAGATCACGCGTCTCGACCAGCACCTTGACGGGCAGCCCGGACGACAACACTTCCAACAGGTTGGCATTCTCTGGCGACGCGTTGCGATCTGGAGGAATGCAGACGAGATAGTCGGGAAAGAGTGCCAGGTCGTCGGGCGCGAGCGCGTGATCGCCGAAGCTTTCGAAGAACGGATCGTGGTCTGCCTCGACATAGCGACCGTCGGCCTCGAGTTCGGCGATGGCCATGGCCCGCACCGTTGCGACCAGCGCCGGCAGGCGCGCGCGGAACTCTTCCGCGGCCGTCGTGCAGTCCTCATAGCAGAATCCGAAGGGCACGATCGCATCCGGCGAGGGCGAGGCCTTCGGGTCCGCGAAGAAACGCTGCCTGTGCAGGACTTCGAGCGCGCCCTCGATGCGCTGGCGCCGCTGTGGCGACAGTTCGTCCTTGGGTGCGCGGCGGCCGACGAGGCGCGACATGGCGTCGAAATTGAACATGCTCTGATGCGCACCGCCGACGGACGCACGCAGCGCGTCCGGTCGCTGGCCGGCGGCGGAGTGAATGAACGCCGCGCGCAGGATATCGGACAGCCGCACAACGAGCGCGTCGACGGCCTTGCGGAACGCGCGCGCCTTCGCCGCATGCGCCACCTCCCAGAGATGCGTCAGGACCCTGGCCGGCATCGCAGCATCGCAGCCGACCACTTCGCCGTCGAGCTTCAATGCGGCGGCGGTGTAGCGGAGTATTTCCTCGGCGTTCTCATCGTCGTGGGCGACGACGCGCTCGGCAGCCGCCATCCACAAGTCCGACAGCGGTCCGGTATCACCGGCAGCGACGCGGGAGCGGATTTCGCATTCGAGTTCGAGCGCATGCTTGCGCAGCCGTTCGCCCGCGATGCCGCGCGGCGCGACTTCCAGCAATACCTCGTCGACGATGTCGGAGAGGGATCGGGCCGTGACTGCACCGCTGTTGTCTTCGACGAGCACCAGCGGGAAGTCGTGGCGTAGCAGGGCGAGATCCCGGTATCCGGCGAAAAGGGCGGGACGCAAGCCGAGTCGGTCGATGGCCGCGACGCCATCGTCCTGCCGTCGGCCGGTCGAAAAAAACACTCTCTGCTCGTGAAACGTGGCGGCCATGTCCATGTCGGCTCGCTCTACCTGGTTGCAACGTTCGGTGACGTGTTCTCTTGCATCATGCGGCCTGTTGTGCCGGTTCCGCGTCCTTCGGCCATACCGTGAAGCGGTCGAATTCCGCGTCGAGGCCGACGCGTATGTGCTCCGGCGTGCGCATTTGCCCCGCATGGCGTACGTCCTCGTAGCACGGCACCGCCGGATTTCGATAGAGGATGCCGACGGGAATCGGGTCTTCGCCGGACGCGATTTCGCGCGCGCGGTCGATGTTCGACGGATCGTGCGCGAGCTGGTTCTTGTAGGTTCGCGAGAGCTCCGGTGTGAGCGTCAACCCGTTGGCGTGAGTCAACAGCAGCGTCTTTTGCGGGTCGGCGAGCCAGCTCTCGAACATCTTCGGCAGGAACTCCGGGCAACGCTGGATGATGCGCACGAACGAGAAGCCGCGGTGGTGATACGCCGCGCTGATGATGTCGTAGAGCACCTCCGGCACCCAGTCCACGGCCTGCGCCACGAACGAGACGTTCTGCACACCGAGCGTCACCGTCAACGGATTGAGCGCATCGAGATACGAGCCACGCGGCGTTGTGTTGCTTTTGAAGCCGATCGGCGACGTCGGCGACGCCTGCTTCTTGGTGAGTCCGTACACATGATTGTCGTGCAGGATCACGGTCATGTTCATGTTGTACCGGATCGCGTGAATCCAGTGTCCGGCGCCGATGCTGCAGCAATCGCCGTCACCCGTGTTGACGAACACCGCGAGGTCCGGTCGCGCCATCTTGACGCCCTCGGCCACCGGGAACGCCCGCCCGTGAATGCCGTGGAAGCCGTAGGTCTTCATGTAGTGCGGGAACCGGCTCGAACAGCCGATGCCCGACACGAACACCGTCCGTTCGGGACTCAAGTCCTCGTCGCGGCAGAGCCGCTGCACGGCCGCGAGAATGGCGTTGTCGCCACAGCCGCTGCACCAGCGTGGCACGCCGCCCTGATAGTCCTCCAGGTTGTGGTGGTCCTCATGGAGCTTGATGAGGCACTGGGTCACGGGCATCGTCATTTCGGGTTCTCCGGCTGGGACGCGAGTTTCTCGCGGATGACTCGGCAGATCTGCGCGGGCTTGATGGGCTGGCCGCGGGCTTCGCTCCAGCAGTCGATGTCGACGAGGAAACGCGACCGCAACATCAGCGCGAGCGCCGAATAACGCCGATTGTCCTCGTCGATGAGTTCATCCTCGCTGCGATCCGACCAGCTCGTCTCGATCGTCATCACGCGCTTGAAGCGATGCAGTATTTCGCGGATGCCCGACGCCATCGGCTGCAGAAACGTGAGGTGCAGCGACGAGACCTTCAATCCGTCCGCGCGGGCCCGTGCGACGGCTTCCTCGATCGCGCCTTTCGTGCTGCCCCAGCCGACGATCAGCAGCTCGCCTTCCGGGTCACCGAACACGCTTGGAGTCGTCAGCGTCCTTTGCAACGCCGCGAGCTTCAGACTGCGATGGCGCAGGCCCTCCTCGTTGATCGTCGGATCGTACGCAACGTGGCTGGCGCGATCGTGCGCGAGTCCGGTCAGCGTGTGCATGCCACCCGGCTGGCCGGGCACGAAACGGCGCGCGATGCCGGTGATCGGATCCCAGTCGTACGGCTGCGCGCCCGTCGGTACGGGCGTCTGGTCGACCGGCGGGGCCAGCCAGTCCGCGCTGAATTGCGGCCGCGGGAACGGTTGCTGGGCGGTAGCGAGACTCGCGTCGGACAGCAGCACGACAACGGTGTTGAAGGTCTCGGCGATCTTGCGCGCGGTGATGACGGCGTAGAAGCAGTCCTCGATCCCGGAGACCGCCATCACGACCTTCGGTGCATCGCCGTGACTGCCAAAGCAGCTCGCGAGCAGATCGCTCTGTTCGGCCTTGGTCGGCTGACCGGTGCTGGGGCCGCCGCGCTGGACGTTGATCACTACCAGCGGGATCTCGGCCATGATCGCGAGTCCGATGGCTTCCTGCTTGAGTGAGTAGCCGGGCCCGGAGGTGATCGTCACCGCGCACTTGCCCGCGTAGGATGCGCCGATGGCGAACGCGCAGGCCGCGATCTCGTCCTCCGCCTGATGCACGAGGCCACCGACGCGCTCGAAACATTCCGACAGGTAGTGCGACGTCGATGTCGCCGGCGTGATCGGGTACATCGCGCAGATGTCCATCCCCGAGGCCAGCACACCCAACCCCAACGCAGTATTGCCGTTGACGACGATCAGCGGTTCGGTCACGGGCACGACGGGAATGCGGTACTTGAAGTCGAGGTTGGTCTCCGCCCAGGCATGACCTGCGTCGAGCAGCCCCTGACTGACCCGTATCACCTTGGCGTCCTTCTTGCCGAAGGTGATGGCGATCTGATCGCGAGCGACGTCGAGATCGAGGCTGTATATGCTGCAGAGCATCCCCAGCACGAACATGTTCTTGCCGCGCCTCGAATCGGCCACGAGCTTGCTGCACGCTTCCTCCAGCGGAATTTCGTAGACGCGGAAGCCGCCCTTGTGCAGGAGCTCGATCGTTTCCACGTACGAGGCGACGACCGTCGGGTCGCGATGCCCGCGCCACATGTTCTCGAGCAGAATCGTGCAGCCCGATTTGAGTTCGCCCGCGCGAACGCGGCCGAGCAGCACCTGTTCGTTGAACGCCACGACCAGGTCGGTTTCATCGCCGCCGTTGGTGACTTTGCCCGACCCCATGCGGATGCGGATGCCCGAAGCCCCGGCGACGCTGCGCGCAGGCGGCTGGATTTCAGCCGGGATGATTTCCGTGGTCCAGATACCGTTGCCCATCTTGGCCGCGATGGCGCCGAGCGACTGGCCGCAACGCTGGGCGCCCTCGCCGGAATCGCTGATCACCTCGACGATGTGCTCGGCGAGGACGACGGCTTCCTTCGGGCGAGGGCCCGGGGCAGGCCGGCGCACGGCCGATGCGGCTGGGACCGCGGTCAGTGCTTCATCCATGATGATCGTCTGGTTTCCGGAAGGTTGGCGGCGAGGGTTGGGTTGTACGACGCATGACATGGCAGCGCGTCATGCGAGGTGCACGCGGGCGTAGGTGTGTTCGTCGCGATCGATGCCGAAACGCCGGGTAGGTGCTTCGCGGTCCGTTTCGTAGATGACGGTGGTGTCGCGCAGCCCCAACCAGGCCTTCATCCTGCGCGCAGCACGGCGCCCGGCGCCCATTGCTTCGATCACGGTTGCGGCGCCGGTGACGATGTCGCCGCCCGCGAACACACCCGCCATCGATGTCGCGAGGTTTTCGTCGGTGGCGATATATCCGCGCTGGTCGAGCTTAAGTTTCGACGTCTGGCCAAGGATCGGATTGGCGTTGGTGCCGATCGCGAACACGACCATGTCCGTTTCGATCTCGAAGTCGCTGTCCGGGACGGGGACCGGACGCCGCCGGCCGGACGCGTCGGCCTCGCCCAACTCCATCCGGACGCAGCGCATGCCGCGCACGCGATTCTCGTTGTCGGCAAGGAGCTCGACCGGGCTGGTCAGCCAGTGGAACTCGACGCCTTCCTCGCCCGCGTGGTGGATTTCTTCTGCGCGCGCGGGCGCCTCGGCCTTCGTACGGCGATACACGCAATAGACGTGCTCGGCGCCGAGCCGCAGGCTGACGCGCATCGCGTCCATCGCCGTGTTGCCGGCGCCGATGACCGCAACTCGTCGACCCGGCTGCAGCGGCGTGTCGAAATCGGGGAAATCCCGCGCGCGCATCAGGTTGCAGCGCGTCAGGAGCTCGTTGGCGGAGAGCACGCCGTTCAGCGACTCGCCCGGAATGCCCATGAAACTCGGGTAACCGGCGCCCGTCCCGATGAAGACGGCGTGGAACCCCATCTCAGTGATCATCTGCTCGATCGTGAACAGGCGCCCGACCAGCGTATTGCACTCGAACTTGATACCCAGGCGCGTGAGCTTCTCGATCTCGACGTCGATGACCGCATTCGGCAGCCGGAAATCGGGGATGCCGTACTTGAGCACGCCGCCTGGCTCGTGGAAGGCCTCGTAGACGGTCACGTCGCATCCGGCCTTGGCCATGTCCGCGGCACACGCCATGCCGGCAGGCCCGGAGCCGACGATGCCCACCTTGAATTCGTTGCGCTCGATGTAGGGAACGTTCGCCCAGCCTTCGCTGATCGCCATGTCGCCGACGAAGCGCTCAAGGCGGCCGATTGCCACGGGCTCTAGCGATTCGCCGACGGTGCACACACCTTCGCACTGGTTCTCCTGCGGGCAGACGCGACCGCAGACGGACGGCAGCAGGTTCGTGTCGGTGATGATGTCGTACGCGCCGTGATAGTGCTTGTCGCTGATCTTCTTGATGAAGCCCGGAATGTCGATACCCACCGGGCAACCGCGCATGCAAGGCGCGTCCGCGCACATGAGACAGCGCTCCGCCTCGTTCAGCGCCTCCTCCAGCGCATAGCCGACCGTGACTTCCTTGAAGTTGTGCGCGCGCTCCTTGGGGTCCTGCTCGCGCATCGGCGTCCGTTCCTGCGGAATCGTGCGGATGGTTTTCTTTTTCGCGGTCGCCACGAGGGTCTCCGGTCCGTGGATCAGGCGTCGCCGACGCCATCGGGCCGCACGGGTTTCTCGAGCGGCGTACTGGCACCAAGCGCTGCATCAGACTGACTGCGCACCCGGCAGCTCTCTTGCCACTTTTCGAGCGCGGCCTTCTCGGTGGGGCGGTAGCGCCCGAGCCGGGCGATGAGGTCCTCGAAATCCACCTCGTGGCCGTCGAAGTCCGGCCCATCGACACAGGCGAACCTGATGTGGTCGCCGATTTTCACGCGGCACCCGCCGCACATGCCGGTACCGTCGACCATCACGGGGTTGAGACTCACCACCGTCTTGATCTTGTGTGCCCGGGTCGCCTCGGCGCAGCCCTTCATCATGATTGGCGGACCGATCGCCAGAACTTCGTCGATATCGGCGTGCTTCGCGATCGCCTGCGCGATGCCGGCCGTGACCAGTCCCTTCAATCCGGCCGAGCCGTCGTCGGTGCAGACGATCAACTCGTCGCACACATCACGAAACTTGTCTTCCCAGAACATGAGATCGCGGTTGCGAAAACCGAGTATGCCGATGACGTAGGCCCCGGCGCGCTTGTACGCGCGTGCCTGCGGGTAAACGGGCGCCACACCCAAGCCGCCGCCCACGCACACGACCTTGCGTACTTTGCCAAGGTGGCTCGGAATTCCCATTGGGCCGACCATCGCGTACAGGTGGGTACCAACGACGCAGTTCTGCTGCATTTCCTTGGTCGTTTTGCCGACGGCCTGGATCACGAGCGTGATCGTCCCGCGGACCGGGTCGAAGTCTGCGATCGTGAGCGGAATCCGCTCGCCGTGCTCGTGTTCCATCACGATGACGAACTGGCCCGGCTTGGCGGCCCTGGCCATCAGGGGGTGACGCACCTCGAGCAGATAGGTGACGTCCGAAAAGTCCTGCCGCGTGAGAATTTCGAGTTCTGTCATGAACGTGCGCTCCGTTACTCCGAAGCAACTGACACTGCCTGTCACTACATGAAATCATGCTACGCCAAGGAAACTTCGACGGCGGCGTTCGTGCTGCGCAATCTTTGATCTGCATCACGATTGATGCAGTTAGGAGGACTTGCAGCGGCCTTGCTTCGGGGGGATCGTGAGCGCGCGGCTGCCAGACATGCCATCGGCGCGATCCGCGCGACCGGACCGGCACCTTGTGGGCTCCGATTTTCGTTGCAACGACGGGCGTGTCGACCACGGCGGCGCACGGCAGCGGGGGTTCACGATAGTTGCCGTTGCACGCGGTAAGGGCGGTGTCCGAATCACGAGTGTTGCGCGGAGGCAACAAGTTCCCGCGACGATTGCGCATTTATGCGCAAAATTGATTTGTATCAAACTTTTTCAGCCCTCGTCGGGAGTAATCTGCTAGTCAAAGGGGTATTGAGTCGATACAGGCGCGGAGCTAGCCGCGCGAATGCACCGAGCCCCTGCGGATTCGAGTACGCAGCAGAGGATGGCGCGCTGCGACAAATTGCCGCAGGCGCGCTGCAATGTCGGTCCTGCCGTAATGGGAGCCGCCCGCGAGGGTGTAGAGGAGAGGGCAGATGCGCGTCGACAAGCTTGCAATCCTGCTGTGTATTTCTCTATCGACGATCGCCGGGACCGCGGTGGCACAGACGCCGCCGACCCCGGCAAAGCAACCCCAAGTCCGGCCGATTTGCGCGAACTGCCACGAGGACAAGTGGAACGCGATCGACTTGACGGCGCATGGCGCGAAAACGGACGCCAACGGCAGCATGTGCCAGGCCTGCCACGGCGACGCCACCGAGCACCTGAAGGACCCGACGAAGGCCAAGCCGGCCAACCCGTTCGCCAAGGGCAAGCCAGCCAGCGAGCAGACCGCCGTCTGCCTCACCTGCCACGGCAGCAGTCGCAACCTCGCCTTCTGGTCCGCCGGCATGCACGCGATCAACGAGGTTGCGTGCAGCAACTGCCACAGCATCCACGGGGAAAAGATCCTTCCGACCGCCAACGGCGTGAACCTGGTGACGCAGAAGGTCACCATCAACAAGTTCGTCACGACGTTCCTGCCAAACCAGTCGGAGGTCTGCGGCACGTGCCACCAGCACATCCGCGCCGAGACGTTCAAACCCTCGCATCACCCGATCATCGAAGGCAAGATCAAGTGCAGCGACTGCCACAACCCGCACGGCGCGCTCTCGCCGGTGATGCTGAAGCAGCCGACGATCAACGACCAGTGCTACTCGTGCCACGCGGATAAGCGCGGTCCGTTCATATTCAACCACCCGCCGGTCGAGGAGAACTGTGCCACCTGCCACAACCCGCACGGCTCGGTTCATTACAAGCTGCTGAGGGAGCACACGCCCAACCTTTGCCAGGACTGCCACGACGGATCGCGGCATCCCGGAACGATCTACGGTGCGGGCGGGGGGTTCACCTGTCAGGCCGGGATGACCAACGACCAGATCAACTACCCGGGCTGCTTCGGGAAGCCCGTCGGGTCGCTGAGTTCGCAAGTGAACACCCGCCTGGTCGACCGCGCCTGCCTGAACTGCCACAGCTCGATCCACGGCTCGAACGCGCCGGCCAACCGCGGCCAGTTCTTCCTGCGATAAGGCGAGGAGAGAACCATGAGCAAGAAGCTGCTTTCCACCCTGATCGCCAGCCTCTTCGCGGCTACGTCGGCACTCGCGCAGAGCGACGAGGACCCCATGCGGGTCGAGGGCGGGGCGACCGCAGGCGGCATCTACAACCGCCAGAACGCGACGACAAGGCCAAGCTCCAGGAGTACCAGGACCTGGGCAACGGCGCGCTGTCGAACATCTGGGCCCGCGGCCGCAACTCCACCAACTGGTTCGAAGGCTACGGCGAGAACTTCGGCCGCAACGACCAGTACATGTTCCTGCGTGGCGGCCATCTACGACGTCTTCAAGGCCGGCGCGTACTTCAACGAGATGCCGCACGATTTCTCGACCAATGCCATCACCCCCTTCGCGGCGTCGGCAGCGGCCTGTTGACGACGACGTTTCCGCAGCTCGATCCGAACCAATGGAATTCGTTCAACCTGGGCTACGAGCGCAAGGATGCGGGCGGGTACTTCGAGTGGCAGAAGAACAGCCCGTGGTACTTCCGCGTCGACGGCAACCAGGTGAAGTTCGAGGGCACGAAGGTCGGCTCGGGCTCGAACGGAACGAGCCCCGGCAACGGCTATACCGCGCTGGCCATCCCGGTGCAGACCAGCACCAGCAACGTCGGCGTCGAGGGTGGCTACCAGACGAGCAAGGCCACCTACTCGCTGCGTTGGGACTACAGCAAGTTCGACAACGCGATCCAGACGCTCAACTGGTCCAATCCGTTCTACGGCAGCCTGCTCGACGCGACGCAGCTTGCGCCCGATAACACCTTCAACAAGATCACGGCGACCGCCAACTACCGTGACCTGCCGTGGAACTCCGTCATCGCGGCCCGCTACACCTGGGCGAAGACGACGAGCAACGTCGGCATCCCGTCAACGCAGCTCAATAGCTTCCCGACAGTGCCGGCGAACAACCTGACGCTGCCGGACCAGGGGACGTTCAACGGCGAGAACGTGAACCAGGCATTTGCGCTCGGATGGACGGCGCACCCGATCAACACCGTCGACACGCGCGTCTACTACTACTGGACCAAGCTGGAGAACAAGTCGTCGGACATTACCTTCGGCAACGCGCCGACGCTGCCGACCGCCCTCGGCTGCGGGAATATTCCGCCTGCGGCAGGATCGCCTCCAGCCACGGCGTGGCCTAGCGGCAACTGCGAGCCGGACAAATTCAACTACACCAAGAACGACGTCGGCTTCGATGTGTTCTGGCGCATTACGCGGGGCCAGCGGATCGGCTTCGGCTACGACTACTGGAACCTGGACCAGACCCGGGTCGACTACGACAAGGCGCATGCCAGCACGGTCTTCCTCGAGTACAAGAACACCATGCTCGACACGCTGACCGGCCGGATCAAGTACCGGTATATCAAGCGCGACTCGACGCACAACTTCAGCAACGACGGCGTAAGCCCCAACGATCCGAACTTCCTGCTGCCGTTCACGTCGGCCTTCGACATGCAGGACTTGACGACGAACGAGGTCAGGCTCTACCTCGACTGGTCGCCGCTGCCGCTGCTGGGAGTAAGCTTCGAGGGCAACTGGGCCAAGAACAACTACAACAACGTCACCTACGGCCGGACGGACAACGACCAGCAGGGCTACTACCTGAGCGTGAACTGGGGCGACCCGGAAAAACTCATGGTGCGCGGCTTCGGCGACTGGCAGCAGACGAAGTATCCGTCGAATCACCGCTACATCAACACGGTCTCGGGCGGTCCGCCGCCTGCGACCAATTCGCCGCCGGGATTCTGCACGCTGACTGGCTCGGGCGCGAATCCGGCCTGCTACGATCCGAATCAGCAGGCCTACTTCACAACGACGCCGGGAAGCAACAGCTTCACGGGGTCCTACAACTGGGGCTCGCAGACGAAGGACACGACGTGGATGATCGGCGCCGGCGCCGAGTGGCCGTTCGCCGAGAAGTGGCTGTTAACTCTGTCATACATCTACGTAAGCAACCAGGGGGAGGCTACGTTCTCGTCCCCCTGCTGCGACAAGAACGGAAATTCGTTCGGCAACCCGCAAAACATCGGCAACTTCGACGACACCAAGCAGCAGTATTTCAACATCAAGACGAGCTACGCGTACAACAAGAACTGGTCGTTCACCGCCGGCTACGCGTACGAGAAATTCAGCCGCAACGACATCGGGTCGCAGAACTTCACGTACCTGACGGTGTCGCCGACGATACAGGCGCCGAGCACGAGCCTGAGCTATCTCAACGGCTACTACCTCAACCCGAACGGCAACCAGAACATCTTCTGGCTGACGGCGACGTACAAGTTCGATGCGCCGCCGCTGCCGGCACCCAAGGTCGCGGAAGCGCCGCCGCCCGTCGTGAAGCCTGCTCCGCCGCCCCCGCCGCCGCCCCCGCCGCCGCCACCACCACAGGTGCAGAAGATCACCCTTGACGCGAACGTGCTGTTCGAATTCGACAAGGCGGTACTGAAGCCCGAGGGCAAGACGGCGATCGACAACCTGGTGGTCGCCAAGCTGGCGCAGCTACAGACGCTCCAAGTCGTCATCGTGACGGGCCACACCGATCGCATCGGCTCTGCCGAATACAACCTGAAGCTTTCGAAGCAGCGCGCGGATGCCGTGCGCGATTACCTGGTCAGCAAGGGTGTGGACCGGACCAAGATCGAGACCATCGGCATGGGCGAGAAGGAGCCCGTCGTGCAGTGCAATCAGAAGGAAATGAAGGCGCTGATCGCCTGCCTGCAGCCGAACCGCCGCGTGGAGGTGCAGGTCAAGGGCGAAACGAAGAAGTAGTCGACTCGCACCGACGTCTCGCAAGGCCCCGCTTCGCGCGGGGCTTTTTCTTCAGTACCGACCGTGCTGTTTGTAGATGTAGTTCGACAGCTCGACGGCCTGCAGCGACAGACGCTGCTGGATTATGTGCACGGTTCGGACAATCGCGCGGATCACGTGATAGAACAGAAGCGGGTGGCTCGTCAGCAAGCGATTCGAAGTGCTCGCGCTCGAGACCGAGGACGCGAGTGCGGCCGAGCGCGACGAGGGACGCGTGGCGCTTGGTTGCGTCGATGAAGCTGAGCTCGCCCGCCAGATCGCCTGCACCGAGCGTTGCGATCGTCAGCCGCTGGTCGCTGTTGATATTCCGGACCACCCCGAGCGTGCCGTCGGCGACGACGTAGAGATGGTTGTCGATGGTGTCCTCGCGCACCAGCACCTCCTGGTCTGCCAGTTCGCGCACGGTGACCAGTTCGCACAGCACGCCGCACTCGCGCTCGTCGAGGTCTGCGCCGAGCCTGGAGGCCTGCAGCGCCTGCAGCTTAGTCTTGTCGGTCATCGCTTCCGACTCCATTGGTTGGGGATGCGCCCAGTTGGCTGGCCGATGGCAGCTGCGTATTCAATACGCTGTCCGCACGCGCGACGAACGCATCGATCATCGTGTCGGCGATCCGCGCAAACACAGGTCCGGCCAGCGTGCGTGCGATCGCGCTGTCGAATTCGTACGACAGCGCGAATTCGATCTTGCACGCCGTCGCAGCGAGCGGGGTTAACCGCCAATTGCCCTCGAAACGCCGAAACGGACCCTGTTCCAGGGTAATGGCCATGGCTTCGGGGCGCTGCTTGGGATTGCGCGTTGTAAAGCTCCAGGCGAAGCCGTGATAGTCGACTCGGACATTCGCAACCACGACGGATTCGTCGCGCGCAAGCACTGTCGCTCCGGCGCACCACGGCAGAAACGCGGGGTAATGCTCGACCGCCTCGATCAGGTCGAACATGCTTCGGCGGAATACGCGATCAACGTCGATTTGTGGACTTCCATCGCCATTCATTCTATGCTTCCAGATAGCGATTCCGGCGTGTCGCGCTCGCGGTTCAGACGTCGGGTAACGGCAAAGGAGGGTATGCACAATGAAGTTGCTCGCATTGACGCTGGTCGCATCGTTCGGTCTCGCCGCTGGGAACCTGGCGCACGCGCAGGAAGCGCTTGCCAAGAGCGCCGGTTGCCTCAATTGCCACGCCGTGGATACCAAGAAAGTGGGGCCGGCATTCAAGGACGTCGCGGCCAAGTACAAGGGCAAGGCCGACGCCGAGAGCACGCTCGTGGCCGCGATCACCGGTGGCAAGGGGCACCCGGCGGTCAAGGCCAGCGCTGACGATGTCAAGTCGATCGTTAAGTGGGTGCTGGCAATGTAGCCGTTCATAAGTCGCAATCGAACATCGAGCCGGCCTTGCGCCGGCTTCTTTTTGGCCGCTGCTCGCGATGCACGCCCCGTGCCTGATTATTTCGGCACGTCGCCTGGCTCGGACTTGATCGCATAGTCGATGCCGTTGTCCGCAGGGGCGCTCAACTTGACGACCTTGCTTGCTGGGCATCCTTGGCATCCTGTGCATTCACGGCCGTGGTGACGCTGACCAGCGACCGCCTGCGATGACAATCGTCCGTACACCGGTAGACTCATCGCGTACCTCCGTCGGAGACCTGGGACCCAGTCCTGCACGTTACGCGGGTGCGCTTGACGAGACTTGACTAGGATCAATATGTCGCGGCGCGACCGCCGGCATCATGCCTTCGATCCCGCGGCATTTGGTCGCATGGCGAGTTGTCGGCGCACGGTCGTGCCGAAGGGTCTGGAAATGGAGGGAAGATGGTTGGCCCCGATCGTAGCGAAAGGCCGAGCCTGTTGCTGGTGGATGACGACAATTTGCTTTGCGATGCACTCGCGCGCGCGCTTTCCATCCGGGGATTCGATGTCAGGACGGCGCTCTGTGCGGAAGCGGCGATCGCGGTGGCGAGCGCATCCCCGCCGGACTATGCAATCGTCGAACTAAGGTTGCCGGACGCGACGGGCCTGGGCCTTGTCTCGAGACTGATGGCGCTCGATCCGCACACGCGGATCGTTGTTCTGACGGGTTATGGAAGCATTGCCACGGCGGTCGAGGCCATCAAGCTCGGCGCGACCTACTATCTGGCCAAGCCCGCGGACGCCGATCAGATCGTCGTCGCGCTCAACCGTGATGCGGGTGACGACCAGGTGCCCGTGAGCTGCAAGCCGATGTCGATCAGCCGGCTGGAGTGGGAGCACATCGAGCGCGTGCTGCGGGAGCACAAGAGCAACATTTCCGAAACCGCGCGCGCGCTGTCAATGCACCGCCGCACGCTCCAGCGCAAACTAGCCAAGAGACCTGCAAGACCCTGACGCACGGTCACTCGTCCGGGGCGGCATGGGCAATCCCCTTGTGACAGTCGATGCAGGTCGCGGCCTTGGCGAGGAACTGCTCGTGCATGGGTTTCACGAAATCCTTTTGCTTTGCGACGATCTCCGCGTTGAACTGGTGGCAATGCTGACAATTTTCCGAATTGTTCGCCTTGTATTCGGCCCAGACTGACTTGGCCATACGCAAGCGTTCTTTCTTGAACTTTTCCTCGGTGGAAATGACCCCTCGCGCTTCCCCGATGGCATCCTTAATGCCGGCCTTCGCCTTGTACCAGAGCAGTTGGGGATACTGGTGCGGGATGTGGCAGTCATGGCAACCGGCCTGGACGCCGACACGGTTGATGTGATGCCCGCTCTGCGCGTATTCCTTGGCCACCCACTGCATGGAGTGGCAGGCATTACCGCAGAATTCGTTGGTACCGGTCGCAGCCACCATGACCTGCGTGCCGATGACGCCGCCGGCGCCGATCAAAAGTCCGATGATCAGCAGTGACAGGACCGACCATCGTGCGCTCGGTGTCGACAGCCGACGCCAGGTGCGGGAAAAGACGCCCCCTGGCTGCGCGTCCTTGTCATCGGTCTGCATGATCGGTGCCTCCCTGCGTCGCGCCTGTAGGCTCAGGGCGCGTCCGCCTCGATAATGGATGTGTCACGTACAGGTCGGACTTTCGCCGAATCCGGCCGTACGCGCAAGCGCCATCGGCAGCCTTGACCCATTGGCAGACCCAAAACAGGCTATCCCGCTAATCGTGGCAGCCAGTCATGCGCCTTAGCGAGACCCGGTCCAGCAATTTAACGTAGCGTCCCTGCAGCTGGACCAGTCCGCCACGTTGAAAACGTGAAAACAGCCTGCTCACGGTTTCCAGCTTGAGTCCAAGATAGCTGCCGATTTCGTCTCGCGTCATGCGCAGCAGGAACTCGGACGCCGAATACCCGCGGGCCTCGTACCGCTGCGACAGGTCGAGAAGAAATATGGCCAACCGCTGATCGGCGTGCATCCCCAGCAGCGACCTGACGGTGCGCTCGCGTGCGATCTCTTGCGCCAGCAGGCGGTGAAAACTGTGCTGGAAGGCCACATTCTCCCTGCCCAGGGCCTCGATACGCTGGAGTGGCAGAGTGCAAACCTCAGTGTCTTCGAGCGCAACCGCCCTGCAGCCGTGGGAGTCGGTACCGATACCGTCCGTGCCGATGATCTCGCCCGGCATGTGGTAGCCGGAAACCTGCTCGTGCCCGTTCTCCGACATTGAAACGGTCTTGCATGAACCCGAGCGGATCACAAACAACGACCTGAAGTGATCGCCGGCATGAAACACCGATTCGCCTTTCTGCAGGCGATTGCGGACGTTTGCGAGTTTGTCGATCTGATAAAGGATCTCCACGCCGAGTACTGGGGCGAAGCAGGTCTGCCCCAACCCGTAGGTCGAGCATGCTACCGGGCCTAGATTGATGTCGCGCAGGACACTGCGTGGCGGGTGCTTCGCGAGGTCTCGCCGGCTTGTCTCCGTCTGCAGCGTCGCGACGGCATGCTCCTCGCCCCACTCGTTGGTAGTAAGCCTCGTGCTCTGCCGCATCAACGACGGGTGAGCAAACATTGGTGACCACCTTCCAGAGCCTGCCGAGCTGCTGTCCCTCCGGAGCCGCACTACCAACGGCTTCATCGGCTGCGCGGTCGCGCGGGGCGTACGATATTCAGTCACCAAAACGAGTGCGATTAAACGGGCGTCGTCGAACCCAAGACATCCACGTCCATGCAATCAACCGCTGGTTGAAGGCGACACGAAGCTGTCCTTCAAGCTTACCCCGTCCGCGAGGAACAATTTGTACGCTACCACAATAGTGGCTGATGTCCAACCCGCACGTCAATTCGAGCTGGCGGGCCATGGAGCGCCCGGGTACGCTAACGCTGCGTGGCGCCATGGCCGCAAGGGCGCTCAGCGCGCCGCAGGCTAGGTTAACCGGCGGCTGGCGGCTCGGGTTGTTCGAGCAGCTTGCGGGCGCGCGCCTCCGCGCCTGAATCGCTCAACGGCGTAGCGACGGCCGCCGTACGACCACGGTGCCGCAAGACTGACCACCATAGAAATGCACCGCCGAAAAGCAGCGCAAACGGCCCGCCCCACAACAGCCACGTCGTCGTCTTGACCGGTGGGTTGTAAAGGACGAAGTCACCGTAGCGGGCGACCAGATACGCCTTGATCTCCTGGTCGGTCTTCCCGGCTTCGGCCAGACCGCGCACCTCGCGGCGCAGGTCGCTGGCCAGTTCCGCATTCGAGTCCGCCAGCGTTTGATTCTGACAGACGAGACAACGCAACTCGGTTTCGAGCTTCTTGATCCTCAGATCGAGCGCATTGTCCCCTGCGTCCATCTTGGTTGCGCTTGCGGCGAATGCAAGCGCATAGAGCAGGACGATTGCGAGTCCCAGGGCTCGAGTCACTTCTGCAATTCCTTGACCAGCGGCAGGATCTTCCGCTGCAGCGACTCGACGGTCAGCGGACCGATCTGTTTGTAGCGGACGATGCCCTGCTTGTCGATCAGGAACGTTTCCGGCACGCCGTACACACCGTAGTCGATGCCGACGCGCCCGTCGAGATCGACCGCCGAGGCCGTATACGGATTGCCGTTTTGCGCGAGCCACGCGCGACCGGCGTCCGGCTTGTCCTTGTAGTCGAGGCCGTAGATCGGGACCGCATTCGCCGCTGCGAGTTGCATCAGCAGAGGATGTTCGTCGCGGCACGACGCGCACCAGGACGCCCAGACGTTGAGTAGCCACACCTTGCCCTTGAGGTCGGCGTTGGTCAGCTTGCGCTCGGGGTCGTGCAGCTGCGACAGGGCAAACGCGGGAGCCGGCTTGTCGATCAAGGGCGATGGCACCTCGCGTGGGTCCCGATAGAGACCGACGTACAGAAACGCCATCAGGATGACGAATATGGCGAGCGGTATTGACCAGCGTGCTGCCTTCAATTCTTGCTCCGTCAATCCGCGCCGGCCGGCATGCCCGCGCTGGCCGCCGGTAGCAGCGCCTTGCGCCTGACCGCCAGTCGGTAGCGTCGGTCGGAAACCGCGATGAAGCCACCCAGCGCCATCAGGAACGCGCCCATCCATATCCAGTCGATGAACGGCTTGAGATAGACGCGCACGCTCCACGGTCCGGCGACGTTCTCGGCACCGTTGGCGGCCACCGGCTCGCCCAAGGAAACGTAGATGTCGCCCAGAACCCGGGTGTCGATCGCCGCGATCGTCATCGCCTGCCCCGACACGTTATAGATCCGTTTTTCCGGCTGGAGCGTCTCGATCAGCTTGCCGTCCTTGCGCACTTCGACGGTCCCCGTCAGTGCGCGGTAATTGGGACCCGGACCCGGCTTGACGCCGAGAAATTTGAACTCGTAGTCGCCGACCGCCGTGCTGTCGCCGACATCGAGGCGCACGTCGCGCTCGATCTCATAACCTTTGACGAGCGTGACGCCGACGACGAAGACGCCGACACCAATGTGCGCGAGCAACATGCCGTAGTACGAAGGCGAATTCGCGCCGAGCGCCGCAAGCAGACTGCCGCGTTGCGAGTTGATCAGACGCGCACGCAGGCCGGCCACCGTGCTCGCGAAAATCCACAGGGCGAGGAATAGTCCGAACGCAATCAACGGTGACCAGCGTCCGAGGACGAACGGAAGGATCAGGGCAGTGACCGCGGCGACACCGAGCGCCCACCGCAGTCGGGTCCAGATTTCCGGCAGCGGCGCCTGATTCCACCGCGCTACGGGCCCGACGCCCATCAGGAATGCCGCAGGCGCCATCAGCGGGTAGAACACGGCGTCGAAGTAGGGCGGTCCGACGGAAATCTTGCCTAGGCCGAGTGCGTCGAGGAACAACGGATACAGCGTCCCGAGCAGCACGCTGGCCATCGCGACGATCAGCAGGATATTGTTGGCGAGCAACATCGACTCGCGCGACACAATGCCGAACGTGCCACCGAGTCCGACGCTGGCGGCGCGCCATGCGAACAGCGTGAGCGACCCGCCGACGACGACGGCCAGAAATACCAGGATGAACACGCCGCGTGCCGGGTCGGTAGCGAACGCGTGCACCGAGGTAAGCACGCCCGACCGCACGAGGAACGTGCCCAGTAGCGACAGTGAAAACGCGACGATGGCCAGCAGCACCGTCCAACTCTTGAACGCACCGCGTTTCTCGGTGACGGCGAGCGAATGGATCAGCGCCGTTCCGGTGAGCCACGGCATGAACGACGCATTCTCCACCGGATCCCAGAACCACCAGCCGCCCCAGCCCAACGTGTAATACGCCCAGCCGCTGCCCAGCGCGATCCCGACCGTCAGGAAGCTCCACGCCACGGTCGTCCACGGGCGCGACCAGCGCGCCCACGTGGCGTCGAGCCGCCCGCCGATCAGCGCGGCGACGGCGAACGAAAACGCCACCGAGAAACCGACGTATCCCATGTACAGGAGCGGCGGGTGAAAGACCATGCCCGGATCCTGCAACAGCGGGTTGAGGTCGCGCCCATCCGGCGCGGGAGGAACGAGCCGTTCGAAAGGATTCGACGTGAACAGCAGGAACAGCAGGAAGCCGACGCTGATGAGTCCCATCACGGAGATCACGCGGGCAACCAGGGTCAGGGGCAGATTGCGGGAGAACATCGTCACGGCGAAACTCCAGCCGCCCAGCATCAACGTCCATAGCAGCAGTGATCCTTCGTGCGATCCCCACGTCGCCGCCACACGATACTGCAGCGGCAGCTGCGAGTTGGAATTGGTGGCGACGTTCTGTACCGAGAAATCGTTGCTGACGAACGACCATGCCAGGCACCCGAAGGCCAGCGCGACCAGCAACGCCTGAACACGCGCCGTGGGCCGTGCCAGTGCCATCAATCGCGGTGCGCCGAGCGCCGCGCCGAGCATGGGCACCGTACCCTGCACAATCGCGACCAGCAGCGCGAGAATCAGCGCGAAGTGTCCGAGTTCCGGAATCATCGCGTGCCCGGTCCTGGCTGGTGTAGGCTCTTCATGGTCATCCCTTTCTGCGCTGCGTCGATCGCTGCCTTCGCCTCGGGGGGCATGTAGTTCTCATCGTGCTTCGCGAGGACCTCGGTCGCATGAAATACGCCGTCAGCGCCGAGCGTACCCTGCGCGACGACGCCTTTGCCTTCCTTGAACAAATCGGGCAGCAAACCGGTATAGGTTACCGGAATGGTCTTCGCCGTGTCGGTCACGAGAAAGCGAACGGTGAGCGAGTTCGGTTCGCGTGCAAGGCTGCCGGACTCGACCATGCCGCCGATGCGAAACGCCCGGCCTTGCGGTGCTTCCTTGGCCGCCACCTGCGAGGGGGTGAAGAAAAACACCAGGTTCGACTGGAACGCATTCAGGACGAGCGCGGCGGCCACGCCGAGGGCGGCGAGTCCCGCGCCAATCCAGGCAAAGCGTCGCGCGCGTGGCGTCATCGCTGGTGTCCGCTGCTGCCGGCTGCGCGGTGCGACGCCTTGAATCGTCCGCGCACGGTGATGATTTCGACCACGATCAATAGCGCCGCAACCGCATAGGACCCCCACACGTAGAACCCGTAGCCGCCCATTGCCACCAGATCGTTCAGACTTGTCATCGTGCGGCCTCGTCGATCCAATGGGCACCGCGTTCGCGTTCGAGGATGATCGCCCTGACGCGCACCAGCACGACGGCGATGGAATAGAACCATGCGGCGAATGTCATGACGAGCATGCCCGTCACCATGATCGCTGCCATCTTCGGCGCAGCGGTGAGGCTGACGCTCGCGCCCTGGTGCAGCGTGTTCCACCACTTGACCGAAAAATAGATGATCGGAACATTGACCGCGCCCACCAGCGCCAGGACCGAACTCGCCCGGTCGGCCCGGCGCGGATCGTCGATGGCGTTGCGCAGTGCAATGTATCCGAAATACAGGAACAGCAGGATCAACTCGGAGGTCATGCGTGCGTCCCACGCCCAGTAGGTGCCCCATGTCGGCTTGCCCCACAGCGCACCGGTCCACAATGCAATCGCCGTGAACAATGCTCCTGTGGGCGCCAGTGCCTGCGCCAGCATCGCCGCGAGGCGCGCATTGAATCCGAGCGAGATTGCGCACCAGAAGGCCATGACGAGATAGATGAACATCGACATCCACGCCGCGGGCACGTGGATGAAGATGATGCGGTAAGCCTCGCCCTGCTGCGCGTCGGTGGGTGCGACCACCAGGCCGAGCCAAAGCCCGGCCGCTGCCAGGATCGCGGCGGCAATGCCGAACCACGGAACGAGGCGGCCCGCCAGCGGATAGAACGACGCGGGCGAGGCGAACCGAAACCAGTTGATCGTTGCGGTTGTGCTCATTTCATTCGAGAGCAATGCGCACGGCGGCCGACGTGGCGAGCGGCGCACCGACGGCCGCTGCGATCAACGCCGCCGCCAGCAGCGATAGTTGCGGCATCGGGGCCAGGCCGCTGCGTACGGCGTCGACCGCGCCTGCACCAAAAATCAGGATGGGAACGTAAAGCGGCAGGATCAGCAGCGCGAGGAGTCCGCCGCCGCCGCGTATGCCGAGCGTCAGCGCGGCGCCGATCGCACCGAGCATCGACAACGTGGGGGTGCCGAGCAACAGGCCGAGTGCCAGGACGATGAGCTCGTCGCCGGCCAGCCCGAATTGAAGGCCGAGCAATGGCGACGCAATGACCAGAGGCAATCCCGTGGACGCCCAGTGTGCGGCGATCTTTCCGGAAATGAGCGCCGGCAACGGGTACGGTGACAGCCCGATCTGCTCGAGCGTGCCATCGGCGAAATCCGATGCGAAAAGCCGTGGCAGCGACAGCAGCGAAGCGAGCAGTGCGGCGACCCAGAGGACGCCGGGTCCGAGCGCACGCAACAGCGCTGGCTCCGGTCCGACACCGAGCGGAAACAGCGTCACGACGATGATGTAAAAGAGCAGCAGCACGCCGAGCTCGGACCGGGAACGCAGCGCCAGCTTCAGGTCGCGCGCCAGAGACCACGCGATGCCTTGCCACGCGCCGGACGGCGGCGCCTCTGCGATCATGGCGTCGAACGGGGTCATTGCAGTCGCAGCTCGCGTCGCGACCCGACAGGCACGGCGAGATCCTGGTGCGTGGCGATGACGGCGATGCCGCCACGGGCGAGATGCGCCGCAAGCGCCTCCTGCAGCGTCGCGACCCCGCTGCTGTCGAGCGCGGTGGTCGGCTCGTCGAGCACCCACAGAGGACGGTGCACGAGGCGCAGTCGCGCCAGGCCGACGCGGCGCCGCTGCCCCTGCGAGAGCACGCGGGCGGCAAGCGCGCGCTGCGGTTCCAACGTCCACGCGCGCAGCGCGTCGCCCACCGCTGCGGCATCGACCGCCGCACCGTGCAATCGGGCCAGCGAAGCAAGATTTTCTTCAGCAGTCAATTCGTCCTTCAAGGCCATGGCATGGCCGATGTAAAGCGTTGTCGCACGCGCATTCGCTCCAAAGGGCGTTACCGCGGTGCCGCGCCAGGTAAGCGCGCCCGTCGAGGGATGCGCAAGGCCGGCCAGGATCTTCAGCAACGTCGTTTTGCCGCTGCCGTTGGGGCCGGTGATCAGCAACGCCTCACCCGGCTTCAACGTGAAGTCGATATCGGTAAAAAGCGTGGCGGAGCCGCGCTGCGCCGCAAGTTGCTGCGCTTCCAGCATTGCGCCCCGCTCTTTCGAAAATCGAACCCGAATTATAGCCGAGCGACCCTGCCGGGCTTTGATCAGCGTCAGAACGAGTGAAATTCGCCTGGCGGGCTACGGGACAACCTGGTCGATGGTAATCCGCAGCCCGCTTGCCCCCGGCTTAAGCGCCGGGCTCCGGCCGAACAGATCGCCCGGCTGCGGAATGGCGTTGCCACTCTTCGAAATGCGCGCTTCGACGATGACCACAGGCGCCGTGGACAGCTTGGCGCCGGGCGCCATGGCCATGCTGTCGTCGAGCGCAAAATCCTTCGGGAGTTCCCGCGCGGGAATGCGCAGCACCGCCAGTGGCATGCGCGAGCCTTCGGCCGCGCGTGCATAGATGAAAACAGTGTCGCTGAGCGCAACCTTCGACGCGAATGCCGGCGCGATATCGACACGGCCGCTGATCGCCCCGACTGTCGTCTTGCTGGCAGCCGGAGGTGTCTGGGCTGTCGCGGCCTGGCTGGGACGGGGGCTGGGTGACCCACCGGTCGGTGGTAGGCCAGTCTTGCCGTCGCGCTGCGCGGAGGTGATCTCCGCGATCACGTCCGCTACCCGGCGTGCTTCATCGGATCCGGCGGGCACGACGCTGGCGAGCCGGCGCCAATACACCAGCGACAGCGCAAAGTCGTGCGCTTCGAGCGCAGCGGTCGCGGCAAGGGCCAAGGGCTTTCTTGTGCGTGGGATCGAGTGCGAGCGCGCGATCGATCAGTTCAGCGGGCTTGCCTGACAGCTTGCGGTTTTGCGTCACCGCTAACACGTCAGCGTAGTCCGCGAGCAGATTCGGATCGTCCTTGACCAGCGCGCTGGCGTGCGCATAGGCGTCGGCGGACTCGGGAAAGCGCTCGAGTACCTGATAGGAGCGACCAAGCAGCATCCAGCCATCGGCGTCCTCGGGATGCTGCTTCAACCGGAGCGCGAGCGCATCGACCATCGCAACGATCTGCTGTTCGGTTACCTCGTGCCCCGTCGATGCGTTGGCCACCACCGTCGCGCCCGGGTTGCCGAGACGTTGGTAGAGCAGGAACGCGCCAAGCGGAATGACGACGATAAATGCGACGGCGAGCCACCACGCGCGGCCCGAATGACGCGGCGTCGTCGGCGCATCGATGGCGCTGGTCTCCTCGGCAACCCGGCGCGTGAGTTCCGTCAGCGCAGCATCGCGTTCGACGGCAGTGATCGCGCCGGCGTCGCGTTCGCTGTCGAGGGTCCGCTTTTGATCGCGAAGGACGGCGATTGCCGCACCATCCGCATCGGGCGCTTGCGTGCGCTCCCTGGCGCGAAGCAACGGCCAGGTCAGCGCGCCAAGCGTCGCAACAACCAGCAGCACGGCAAGGAGCCAGAACAGTGACATGGAAAGAAGAAAACGGCGGCCGGAGTGATGCGAGGCGGAACCGCCCTATTATACCGACTGCACCGGGCGCTCCCTCGTCACGATTCTTGCCGACGGTGCGCGCATCGCCTTGCGCGGGCGGAGTCGCGCCACGTGCGCGAAGGCGGCGTCGCCGGCGGCCTCTGTTATCATTTTGCACCCTTGCCCGACCCGCCTGAAAGGACATTCCCATGTCCGACAAAGACATCCGCGAAGCCGCGCTCGAATACCATCGTGCGTATCCGCCCGGCAAGATCTCGATCCTGCCCACCAAGCAACTCACCAATCAGCGCGATCTGGCGATGGCGTACACGCCCGGCGTCGCGGCTGCTTGCGACGAAATCGTGCGCGATCCGATCGAGGCCCGCACGCTTACGGCACGCGGCAATCTGGTCGGTGTCATCACCAACGGTACGGCAGTGCTCGGGCTAGGCGCAATCGGGCCGCTCGCCAGCAAGCCGGTGATGGAAGGCAAAGCGGTCCTGTTCAAGAAGTTTGCTGGCATCGATTGCTTCGACATCGAAATCGAAGAGCGCGATCCAAACAAGCTGGTCGATATCATCTGTGCGCTCGAGCCGACGTTCGGGGGCATCAACCTCGAGGACATCAAGGCGCCCGAGTGCTTCCACGTCGAAAAGATGTGCCGCGAGCGGATGAAGATCCCGGTCTTTCACGACGACCAGCACGGCACGGCAATCATCGTCGGTGCGGCGATCACAAACGGCTTGCGCGTCGTCGGCAAGGATATCGCCAACGTGAAGCTTGTGTGCTCCGGCGCGGGTGCAGCGGCGCTCGCCTGCCTCGACCTCCTGGTCGGACTCGGCATCAGGCGGGAGAACGTCTGGGTCGCCGACATCGCCGGTGTCGTGTATGCCGGCCGCAAAGAGGAGATGGACGAGAATAAGGCTCGCTACGCGCAGAAGACCGACGCCCGCAAGCTGGCCGACATCATCGTCGGTGCGGACATCTTCCTGGGCTTGTCGGCCGCGCGCGTGCTCAAGCCGGAATTGCTCAAGCAGATGGCGGACAAGCCGCTGATCATGGCACTGGCCAATCCGGAGCCGGAAATCATGCCTGACCTCGCGAAGCAGGCTCGGCCCGATGCCGTCATTGCCACGGGGCGTTCGGACTTCCCGAACCAGGTCAACAACGTGCTGTGCTTCCCGTTCATCTTTCGGGGGGCGCTCGACGTCGGTGCGACGACGATCAACGAGGCGATGAAACTTGCGGCGGTGCGCGCGATTGCCGACCTCGCGATGGCCGAGCAATCCGATATCGTCGCGGCCGCCTATGGCACCGACGACGTGAAGTTCGGTGCCGAATACCTTATCCCGAAGCCTTTCGATCCTCGACTCATCGTCAACATCGCGCCGGCGGTTGCCAAGGCGGCGATGGAATCCGGCGTGGCGACACGGCCGATCACCGATTTCGACGCCTATCACCAGCAATTGATGCAGTTCGTGTATCACTCCGGCCTGCTGATGAAGCCGATTTTCCAGGCAGCGAAGAAATCGCCCAAGCGAATCGTCTTCGCCGAGGGAGAAGACGAACGCGTGCTGCGGGCGGTACAGGTGGTGGTGGACGAAGGCCTGGCGAAGCCGATCCTGATCGGTCGTCCCGCGGTCATCACGCAACGACTCGAACGCTTCGGGCTGCGCCTGCGCCCGGGTCATGACGTGGAGTTGATCAACAACGAGGACGACCCGCGGTATCGCGCCTACTGGACGGAATATCACCGCCTCACCGGTCGCAAGGGAGTGACCGAGCAGCTTGCAAAAATGGAAATGCGACGGCGACAGACGCTGATCGGCGCGATGATGATCCACATGGGAGACGCCGACGGCATGCTGTGCGGCACGTACGGCACGCACGAGTCGCATCGGCAGTACATCGACCAGGTGATCGGCCTGCGCAGGGGCATACGGGTAAGCGCCGCAATGAATGCGGTATTCATGAACGGTCGTACCGTGTTCATCGCCGACACCTACGTCAACGCCGATCCAACCGCCGAGCAGGTTGCAGAGATCACCCTGCTTGCGGCGGAGGAGATGCGACGGTTCGGCATCATCCCCAAGGCTGCGCTGCTGTCACATTCGAATTTCGGTTCGAGCGTTCATCCACAGGCGCGGAAGATGCAAGCCGCGCTGGCGTTGATCAACGTCATGGACCCGGACCTCGAGGTCGACGGCGAGATGCACGGCGATTCGGCGTTATCCGGCGAAGTACGCCGCGAAGTCCTGCCGAATTCGCGCCTCAAGGGTGACGCGAACCTGCTGATCATGCCGACCATCGATGCGGCGAACATTTCCTTCAACCTGCTGAAGGTGGCGGCCGGCAGCGGCCTGACGCTCGGACCGATGCTGCTCGGCGTCGCCAAGCCTGTGCACGTGCTGACGCCGTCGGCGACAGTGCGCCGCATCGTCAATATGACCGCTTTGACGGTTGTGGACGCCAGCGTCGACCGCCAGCGCGCACTCATCTAGCTGCCGCGTCAGCTTGGATCGAGATCTCCTGTTCTAGGAGATCGACGACGAGCTTGAAATCGCCGCCGGGCGGCGTCACCTTCCGCTCATGGCACCCCTCGATGGTTTCGCCCGCATCGTTCGTCCACGGCTGGTTCTGGACGAATCCGAAGGTTCCGGCCTATCGCTGCCTCCCTCTCGTCGCGGCAAGGACGGAGCGCTGCTGGATGCCTACTCGGCCGCCGTCAGCGGCGCCGTGGCGCGTACCAGCCCGGCGGTTGCGCATATTCGGGTCGAGCGCGCGACCGGCCGCGGTCCGCAGCGTGAAGGCTCCGGATCCGGATTCATCATCACCCCTGACGGCTATGTTGTAACCAACAGCCACGTAGCCGGGGGCGCCAGTGCGATCGAGGTCACGCTGCCAGACGGGCGCGTGGCGGCGGGAGAACTCGTCGGCGACGACCCTGATTCTGACCTCGCTGTCCTCAAGATCGGAACGCCGGGCTTGAGCTACGGGCGGTTCGCCGACTTTGCCGGCGTGCGCGTCGGCCAGATCGCGATCGCCATCGGCAGCCCGTATGGATTCCAGCATACGGTGACCGCGGGCATCGTGAGCGCGCTCGGGCGCTCGATGCGCGGCCAGACGGGACGTCTGCTGGACAACATCATCCAGACCGACGCCGCGCTAAATCCCGGAAACTCCGGCGGGCCGCTGGTCGATTCGGCCGGCGACGTCATCGGTGTCAACACCGCCGTCATCCTGCCGGCGCAAGGCATCTGTTTCGCCATTGCCGCGAACACGGCCGAGCGCGTCGTCATCGCCTTGATCCGCGAAGGGCGAGTGCGGCGCGCGCACCTCGGTGTCGGGGGACAGGACACCGCCATCGGACGGCGCATCGTGCGCCATTTCGGACTCGCGCACGAATCCGGCGTGCGCGTCAGCGCGGTCGAAAGCGGCTCGCCCGCTGCGGCAGCGGGAATCAAGGAAGGCGACATCATCGTCGCGTTCGGCGACGCACCGGTCACTGGCATCGACGACCTGCATCGATTATTGACGGGTGGGCGCATCGGCGATGGCGTGGACGTCAGCGTGTTGCGCCGCGACAAGAAGCTCTCCCTGCGCGTAACGCCGCAGGAATCCGCACGACGCTGATACTGCGAGCCATCAGGCTTTGCAAGCGCCACCGAACTGTGCAAGAATCACCTTAACTTGCAGAATCAAGGTGGTAGCGATGCTGGACCGTGACGGGTATCGCCCGAACGTCGCCATCGTCATCGCGAGCTCGAAGAATCAAGTCTTCTGGGGCAAGCGGATCCGCGAGCATTCGTGGCAGTTTCCACAAGGCGGGATCAACCCCGGCGAGACGCCCGAGCGGGCGATGTATCGGGAGCTTAAGGAAGAAGTAGGGCTGGATCCGCAGCACGTGAAGATTCTCGGGCGCACCCGCAACTGGTTGCGTTACGAGGTTCCGCAGCACTGGATCAAGCGCGAGTGGCGCGGCAGTTATCGCGGCCAGAAGCAGATCTGGTATTTGCTGCGGCTGACGGGCCGGGACAACGACGTGTCGTTGCGCGCGAGCGATCATCCCGAGTTCGACGCGTGGCGCTGGCACGAGTACTGGATTCCGCTCGAGAACGTCATCGAGTTCAAGCGTGATGTGTATCGTCGTGCCCTGACCGAACTCGAGCGCTACCTGCATCAGCGCCCGCAGACGCGTCGGGAACGGCTTTACGGTTGGGCGCACACCGTCGTGCCGTCGCCTTACTCCACGCCGCCGGGCGAGGCGTAGCAGCCTGCTAGAGCAGGACCAGGTTGTTGCGGTGAATGAGCTCGGGCTCGTCGACGTAGCCGAGAATCGCCGCGATCTCCGACGATGGCTTGCGCAGGATGCGCTGCGTTTCTGACGCGCTGTAGTTGATGAGGCCGCGCGCGATCTCGCGGCCGTCCGGGTCGAAGCAACCGACGACTTCCCCGCGCTCAAAGGTTCCGGCGCACGTCACCACGCCGATCGGCAGCAGGCTCTTGCCATCGTGCATCAGCGCGCGCACGGCACCTGCATCGAGCGTCAGCTTGCCTGCGGTGCGCACGTGATCCGCCAGCCACTGCTTGCGTGCGGCGAGGGTCATCGTCTCGGCGATAAGCTGCGTGCCGAGCGCTTCGCCCGCGGCGAGCCGCGTCAGCACGTGCTCCTCGCGGCCGTCGGCAATCACGGTGGACGCGCCGCTGCGCGCCGCGCGCTTCGCCGCGAGCACCTTGGTCAGCATGCCGCCGCGCGCGAGTTGCGATCCGGCGCCACCCGCCATGCCTTCGAGTGCAGGGTCACCCGCAAGGGCGCTGCGCAGCAGCGTTGCGGTCGCATCCTTGCGTGGATCGCTGCTGTACATCCCGGGCTGATCGGTCAGCAGCACCAGCGCGTCCGCTTCGATGAGATTGGTCACGAGCGCGCCCAGCGTATCGTTGTCGCCAAGCCGGATTTCATCGGTCGTGACCGTGTCGTTTTCGTTGATGATCGGTATCACGCCGAGTCCGATCAAGGTCAGCAGGGTGGAGCGCGCGTTGAGGTAGCGGCGACGGTCCGCAAGGTCCTCGTGCGTCAGCAGGATCTGCGCGGTATGCAGACTGAAGCGCGAGAAAGCGGTCTCGTACGCTTGCACCAGTCCCATCTGGCCGACGGCGGCGGCGGCCTGCAGCTCATGCATCGCCGCGGGGCGCTCGCTCCACCCGAGCCGCTGCATGCCCTCGGCGATCGCGCCCGAGGAGACAAGCACGACTTCCTTGCCCGCGCTGCGCAGGGCGGCGATTTCCTCGGCCCATCGACCGACGGCGGCGTGGTCGATGCCGCGGCCGTTGGCGGTCACGAGACTCGAACCGACCTTGACCACCAGTCGGCGCGCGGCGGCGACGACCGATTCCACTGCGGGCACGCTCACTCCGGCACCGGTGCGGTCGGCGCAACCGGTTGCTTCTGCAGCCATTCGTAAATGGCGTAGATCAATTCGCGGCAACCGTCGCCGTTGATCGCGGTCACCGCAAACACCGGTCCTTTCCAGCGATACGATTTGACGAAAGCCGCGACGCGCTTCTGGCGCTCGCCTTCGTCGATGAGATCGAGCTTGTTCAGCACCAGCCAGCGCGGTTTTTCCGCGAGCGCCGGATCGTAACGCTGGAGCTCCTTCACGATGGCGCGGGCATCCGCCACGGGATCGACCTCGCCGTCGAACGGCGCAAGGTCGACGATGTGCAGCAACAGACGCGTGCGCTGCAGGTGGCGCAGGAAGCGATGACCGAGTCCCGCGCCCTCGGCGGCGCCTTCGATCAGCCCCGGTATGTCCGCGACGACGAAGCTCTTGTTCTCGTCGACGCGCACGACACCCAGATTCGGCGCCAGCGTCGTGAATGGATAGTCGGCGACCTTGGGTCGCGCGGCGGAAATAGCCCGTATCAAGGTGGATTTACCCGCGTTGGGCATGCCGAGAAGACCGACGTCCGCCAACACCTTGAGCTCCAGCTTCAGCATCCGCTGCTGACCTTTTTCGCCGGGCGTCGCCTGTCGCGGCGCGCGGTTGGTGCTCGACTTGAAGTGGATGTTGCCAAGGCCGCCCTGGCCGCCTTTGGCGACCAGCGCCACCTGGCCGTCGACGGCGAGATCGGCGATGGGTTCCCCGGAGTCGGCGTCGGCGATCACCGTGCCCACCGGTACCCGCAGCGTGATGTCGTCGGCGCCGCGACCATATTGATCGGCGCCGCGGCCGTTTTCGCCGCGTTTGGCACGATGGATGCGCGCGTAGCGATAGTCGATCAGCGTATTGATGTTGCGGTCCGCACGCATGTAGATGCTGCCGCCCCGTCCGCCATCACCGCCGTCGGGACCGCCGCGGGGAACATACTTTTCGCGGCGGAACGAGGCGACGCCGTTCCCGCCATCGCCGGCGATGACTTCGATCGATGCTTCGTCGACGAATCTCACGATGGTGCCCGACGAAACAGGAGGTAGCGCTCGGTGTCGTCACCGCGGCGCCGTCCTTCCCACACCTTCTGCCATGCCGAGTCGGGCGGGAGGTCCGAATCGTCACGGCCCACCTGCATCAGCAGCGACTTGCACTTGTGTCCGGGCTCGACCTCGTCGCGCACGGTGGTCAAGCCGATGAAATACGCGAAGAGCGCCCGCTGCGGGTCGCCAAGATTGTGGCTGGCGACGCATCCGCCAGGGGGCAGGTGTGCGGCGAGCGATTCCGCCACCGGACGATAACTGCGCCTCGAATCGAGATACGGCAACCAGATGGTCATGTACAGCCCCCACACCAGCGTCATTCCCGCCGCCCAGTTGAGCACCGCCCGCCGGTTCGATCGCCGCGCGGGACGCACCAGTGCGATCCACAACAGGGACAGGAAAATGGCAACCGCCAATGGCAACCAGTGTACCGGCGGCTGGAATCCGGGGAGCGTGTCGTGAAAGATGCGAGCGACCGGTTCCGGCATGCCACTGCGCAGCGACTCCAGCCACAGCGCCCAGACCAGCAGCGCGACGAGACCGAAGGTCAGGATGCCAAACCAGTCGAGTACGCCCGAAAAACCCCGCCGCAGCGTATCGACTTCTGCCGCGCCGAGCAGCGATAGTGGCAGCAACAACGGTAATGCCAGCACTGCGCGCGGCTCGGCCGCAGCCGTCGACAATACGACGAGCAGGGCGAGCGTTATCGTCAACGGCAATGCGATACCCGCATCGGCGAGACCACCGTGGTGGCCGCGTCGACGAATCCACAAGGTCCACAACGCCAGGGGCAGTGCCGGCCACGCGAACCACGGCAGGTTCTTGACGTACCAGAACACGTCGACCGGCGGCGCGTCGTTTGTCTGACCAAAGAAGCGATAGATGCTGTGCGCGCGCTGCCATTGCGCGAAGACATCCGCATCGCGCCAGTAAAGTAGCAATGGCCATGCGACGATCAGCGGTGCGGCGACGGCAATTGCAACCGCCAGAGTAGCGACATAGTTGCGCCGTTGCCACGCAGCGAACAGCGGCAGCAAGATAGCCGTGAGCGCCATGAGGGAGGGAGCGAGCGCGCCTCTGCACAGAAACGCGATGCCCGCCGCGATACCAAGCAACGTGCCGCCCAGCACGTGACGGCGAGGGGCGAGCGCCAGCGCGTAGAGCGCAAGCGCGTAAGCGGCCAGCAACCCGACATCGGGACTGAGATAATGGGCGCGGTCCCAGAGTCCGACACACCCGATGAAGATGAGTACTGGCAGCCAGCGAAACGCGCGGCCGTAAAGCTCGCGCCCGGCCAACGCCAGCAGCCATAACGTTGCCGCGAGGCACAGTGCGTTGGCGACGCGAGCGCCGTCGTGGAGCGGGACGACCCCGGAGAGCGTGGCGGCGGTCGCTGCCGCCAACGCGTGAAACAGCGGCGCTCTTTCGGGAATCGGCACGCCGGCGACCTTCGGCACGACGACGTCGCCGTGCGCCAGCATTTCGAACGTCACGCCGAAGGTTGTTGCGTCTTCGGGCTTCCAGGGATCATGGCCGAACAGGCCCAGGACGATCCACGCCGCACACAGGAAAACGAGCCCGGCCTGCTTTACGGCGCGATACGGTCCCGAAGGCGAGAGTTCCGATGCGTCGTCCGGACTGCGCATCGGATCGGAGAGTGGCATGGCGGGGCGAAATAAAAAGGCAGCCGAAGCTGCCTTTTACACGGTTGCGGCAGAAGACGTAATCGTCACGCCGCCTTCGGGGCGGTCTTGGTCGCCGTAGCCTTGGTCGCGTACCGTTGCCGGAACTTCTCGACGCGGCCCGCCGTATCGACAATCTTCTGTTTGCCGGTGTAGAACGGGTGGCACGCTGCACAGACTTCGACATGCAGCGGCTTGTTTACCGTCGAGCGGGTGGCAAACGTATTGCCGCAGCTGCACGTTACCTGAATTTCGCTGTAATTCGGATGAATGCCAGTTTTCATCAAATGCCTCAATAGTTTGGCGCAACATGCTTTGCGCTACCCCCTGACTACCCTCTATTTTCTCGTTTTAGTGCGAACATCCCGCAACCGGTTGTGCCGCACAGCAAAACTGAACAATTATGAAGGGTTTTGTGCTGCAGCGCAATGTCCACTGATCGTCCGTTACATGGAGCCAGATCACGTGAATTCAAGCCCTTAGCTCACTCACCCCTCGTCAAGGCAAGCTTCCGGCAAGCCTTGGGCCTCGGTTAACCTCTCCGCATGCTGTCGAAGAACTCCGCGTTGTTCTTGGTCTGCTTGACCTTGTCCACGAGGAACTCGGTCGCCTCGAGATCGTCCATCGGGTAGAGCAGCTTGCGCAGTACCCATACCTTCTGCAGCACCTCGGGCTTGAGCAGCAATTCTTCCTTGCGTGTGCCGGACCGGTTGACGTTGATTGCCGGATAGGTGCGCTTTTCCGCCATGCGCCGGTCGAGGTGGATTTCCATATTGCCGGTGCCCTTGAACTCCTCGTAGATGACGTCGTCCATGCGCGATCCGGTGTCGATGAGCGCCGTGGCGATGATGGTGAGGGATCCGCCTTCCTCGATATTGCGAGCCGCACCGAAGAAGCGCTTCGGCCGCTGCAGGGCGTTGGCGTCTACCCCGCCGGTGAGTACCTTGCCGGACGCGGGAACGACAGTGTTGTAGGCGCGTGCGAGGCGGGTGATCGAGTCCAGCAGGATGACGACGTCCTTCTTGTGCTCGACCAGCCGCTTGGCTTTTTCGATCACCATTTCGGCGACCTGCACATGCCGCGTCGCCGGTTCGTCGAAGGTGGACGACACGACTTCGCCGCGCACCGAACGCTGCATCTCGGTGACCTCCTCCGGGCGTTCGTCGATCAGCAGGACGATCAGCATCACTTCGGGATAATTTGCTGCAATCGAATGCGCGATGTGCTGCAGCATTACCGTCTTGCCCGACTTGGGCGACGACACCAGCAGGCCGCGCTGACCCTTGCCGATAGGCGCGATGATGTCGATGATGCGGCCGGTCATGTTTTCCTCGGCCTTGATGTCGCGCTCGAGGATGAGCGCCTCGTCCGGAAACAGAGGCGTCAGGTTCTCGAAGAGAATCTTGCTCTTCGCGTTCTCCGGCGGCTCGCCGTTGACCTTGTCGACCTTGACGAGCGCGAAGTAGCGCTCGCCGTCCTTGGGCGTGCGGATCTCGCCTTCGATCGTGTCGCCGGTGTGCAGATTGAAACGGCGGATCTGCGACGGCGAAATGTAGATGTCGTCGGTGCCGGCGAGGTAGGAAGTGTCCGGCGATCGGAGGAAACCGAAACCATCCGGCAGGACTTCCAGCGTGCCATCGCCAAAGATGCTTTCGCCTTTCTTCGCCTGGTTCTTGAGCAGCGCGAAGATGAGGTCGTGCTTGCGCATCCGGTTGGCGCCGTCGATCTCGTTGGTGTTCGCGATCTCGACGAGTTCGGTAACGGGCTTGGACTTCAGTTCGGACAGATGCATGGATTGACTGGTGGCAGGGGAGGGCGGTGCGGGGCGGCCCTAGGGACACTCGTGGCCGCACAAATCGATCTGGGAGGTTGGCGCCGGAGACAGCGCGGCGGCGCCGGTGGTGGCGTTTGAGGGAGGCGTAGCTCCGTCAAACGCAGTTCAATGGGTCAGAAGCCTAGCCGGTTCACAGATTGCTGTCAATAAAAGCCGTAAGTTGCGATTTCGAGAGGGCCCCGACCTTTTGTGCCGCGATTTCGCCACCCTTGAAGAGGATCAGCGTGGGGATGCCGCGGATACCGTATTTTGCCGGCGTACCGGGATTGGCATCGATATCGAGCTTTGCCACCGTGAGTCGTCCCGCATAGTCCTTGGCCACATCATCGAGGATCGGTGCAATCGTCTTGCAGGGGCCGCACCACTCCGCCCAGTAGTCGACAAGCACCGGCGTGCCAGCCTTGAGGACATCGGCGTCGAAACTTGCGTCGCTGACATGCTTGATGTGTTCGCTCATGAGTTCCTCGCTGTGGTTCGGCGGCGTTGCGCCGGCACCGTGACCTGCAGCCCTAAATTAGCGGAAACACCGTACCTTGGCAAGCCGCGCCGGCATATTCGTGCGTCGACAGCTAGCTGGGGGCCGATTTGGTAGAATCAAGGCCGCCCTGGCCAGGAAATACGAAGCAATGACCTATGTCGTCACCGAGAATTGCATCCGCTGCAAGTACACCGATTGCGTCGATGTCTGCCCGGTCGATTGCTTTCGCGAGGGGCCGAATTTCCTGGTCATCGATCCCGACGAGTGCATCGATTGCACGCTTTGTGTCGCGGAGTGTCCGGTCGAGGCGATTTTCGCTGAAGACGACGTGCCCGACGACCAAAAGGATTTCACCGCGATCAACGCCGAGCTGTCGAAGCAATGGAAGCCCATCATCGAGCGCAAGCCGGCTCCGCCGGACGCGGACGACTGGAAAGAGGTCAAGCCCAAGCGGCATTTGCTCGAGCGCTAGTTTGACCACGCTGACGACCACCACGTAAAATGATGCGATTTTGCGTCGTCTTGCAGTCCCGCTACCGAATGCACCGCACCACTGAAGGCCCTCCGATGCTCAAGAATTCGCTCATTGCCGCCGTGCTCGCTACTGTGCTCGCTGCGCCTGCGTCAGCGTGGGCGCAGTCGGCCACGCCGGCGGGCGATGCCGCAGCCGGCGCGAAAAAGAACCAGATGTGCGCCGGCTGTCACGGCATTGCCGGTTGGCGTACTGCGTACCCCGAGGTCTACAAGGTGCCAAAGATCGGCGGCCAGCACGCCAGCTACATCATCAAGGCCCTGCAGGAGTACAAGGGCGGGGAACGCGCCCACCCGAGCATGCGCGCGATCGCCGCGTCGCTGTCGGACCAGGACATGGCCGATCTGGCGGCCTATTACTCGACTGGCGCTCCGATAACCGCCAGCAAATGACGCCCCGCCCATGAAGACATTCGTTCTTGCAGTGCTGATGATGTTTGGAGCGGGCAGCGTGGGTACCGCGGTTGCGGCCGACGCGTCGGCAGGTGCGGCCAAGGCCAAGGAGGTCTGTCAGGCCTGTCACGGCATGGACGGCAACAGCGCGTCGCCGGACTATCCCAAGATCGGCGGCCAGTATCCGGATTACTTGTCCAAAGCGCTGCGCGACTACAAGTCAGGAGCGCGCAAGAATCCGATCATGGCGGGTTTCGCCGGCACGCTATCCAAGCAGGACATCGAGAACCTCGCCGAGTACTACTCGTCACAGCCACCGGTCGTCGCGACGAAACACTAACCACTAACCGCAATCAAGGCGCCTTCGGGCGCCTTTTTTGTTTGGTATCGACACCATCGGTCCGCGTCTTGTGCCGATACTCGCACAGATCCTCGATGACGCACTCGGGACACTTCGGCTTGCGCGCCTCGCATACGTACCGCCCATGCAGGATCAGCCAGTGATGGGCATCGTGACGAAATTCCTCCGGGGTGAACTTGACCAGCTTGCGCTCGACTTCGTCGGGGTTTTTGCCCGGTGCGAGGCCGGTGCGGTTCGCGACGCGGAAGATGTGCGTGTCGACCGCGATCGTCGGCTGCCCGAACGCCACGTTCAGGACGACATTCGCCGTCTTGCGTCCGACGCCCGGTAGTTTGACCAGTTGCTCGTGGTTCTGCGGCACCTCGCCGCCATGGTTGTCGAGCAGTTGCCGAGACAGTGCGATGACGTTCTTGGCCTTCGTTCGGAACAGTCCGATGGTCTGGATGTACGGAATCAGTCCGGATTCGCCCAATTCGAGGATCGCGCTCGGCGTATTGGCGCGCGGAAACAGCTTTGCGGTCGCGAGGTTGACGCTCCGGTCGGTTGCCTGCGCGGACAACACCACGGCGATGAGCAGTTCGAACGGCGTGCCGTATTCGAGTTCACCGCGCGGATGCGGATTGCGCGCGCGCAGGCGCTCGTAGATCTCGCGTCTCTTGGCAGCGTTCATCGGCTTGCGCCGGGTCGTCGGGCCCGCGCTCGCGCCAGCGCGGCCTCCACGGCTGCTCTCCGTTCTTCGCGGCTGCCGGCGGTCGCGGGTGCGATCGACTTGCGCGACGGAGTCTTGCGCGCGAGTCGCGCGTTCCGGACTTCGTAGTGTCGGCGTGCGCGGTCCGCGTCAGCATGGCTCCACGCGCGATCTGCCGGCAACATCGCGATGCAATCGACGGGGCAGGGCGGCAGGCAGAGCTCGCAGCCGGTGCATCGGTCGGCAACGACGGTGTGCATCTGCTTGGCGGCGCCGACGATGGCGTCGGTCGGGCAGGCCTGAATGCATAGCGTGCATCCGATGCACGCTGCTTCGTCGATGAACGCGATCGCGAAAGGTTGCTGCTTTCCGCGCGAACTATCCAGCGGAATTGGCGGCACTCGCAAGAGCGCCGCCATCGCGGCGAGCGTCGAGGGGCCACCCGGTGGGCAACGATTGATCGGGGCGCGACCATCCGCGACCGCCCGGGCGTACGGGCGGCAACCGTCCTCGCCGCAGCGGCGACATTGGGTTTGCGGAAGCAGCGCGTCGATCCGGTCGACCAGGGAGGGGTCGGGGCTTCGGTTCATTGTCGTATTCTATTCCGTACGCTGGGTGTGACCGCCGACCAGCCGGCTCACCGTTCACGCCGCGAGGATCCCATTCGACCCCCGTTTCGGATGCCTCGTCGCGCGCCGCCTTCTGCGGATCCGTGCCGCCGCGGAGAATCGGGGTGGTAGCACAGCCACGGTGGCTGGGCAGGCGAGCCAGGGGATCATCATGAACGGACGCGCTGAAACGGACAAGACGGTTACGGAGGTGTGCGGTTCGCGGGTGCGGGAGTCCAGGCATCCGCTGGAAATCATACCGTTCTTCCAGCGCTTTCCGCGGAGCGCGACGCGGAATCTCGTCTACACGCTGATCTGGAATTTCCTGTTCGCCGTGTTCTTCACCTTGCTGTCGCTGCTGTATCAACCCGACGCGCCGCTCGTGCGCGTTTTCTGGATATGCATGCTCATCGCGAATTGCATCGGGTTCCTGATACACGGTTCATTTGCCCTTGGTGGGTACCTCCTCGATGACTGGATCTGCCGTCAGTCGGCGCGCGTCGTCTCCCTTTACTATTGCATCGTCTCGGTCATCTGCGTATTCGCCGGCCAGTGGATCGCGTTCACGCTGCTCGAATGGCACGACGCCAAGCGTT
The DNA here is from genome assembly GCA_963726935.1 of uncultured beta proteobacterium. Taxonomy (GTDB): domain Bacteria; phylum Pseudomonadota; class Gammaproteobacteria; order Burkholderiales; family Casimicrobiaceae; genus PALSA-1003. The sequence continues at coordinate 188,942 of CAVSEH010000028.1, read as the reverse complement.
ACATGCTATCCACGCAGGGCGCGATGGGGTTACTGTTGCTCAGCGTCTTCATCTCGGCGGTCCTGGCGTCGATCTTTCACATGCGCGAACGGCGCGCTCGTGCCGAAGCGGCGTTTCAAGCGGAGCGCGCGCGGGTCGAGTCCGCGGAGCGCCAGTTCCACATCGCCCGCTTCAAGCTGCTCGAAGCGCAGGTGGAGCCGCACTTCCTGTACAACACGCTCGCCAACGTGATCAGCCTGATCGATTCCGATCCCACGGTCGCCAAGCACATGGTCGAGCGGTTGATCGCGTACCTGCGCGGTGCCGCGTCGACCGCCGGCAAGGCGGACGCGACGCTCGGCACCCAACTCGAGCTCTTGCGCGCGTATCTGGATCTGATCGAACTGCGCATGGGATCGCGATTGCGCTATCGCGTCGAGATCCCGCCGGAGCTCGAAGGGCTGCCGCTGCCTCCGATGCTCATTCAGCCGCTCGTGGAAAATGCGATAAAGCACGGGCTCGAACCAAAGGTGGGTGGCGGCGAAGTCGTCGTGCGCGCAAGCCGCCGCGGTGACGATATCAGTCTGGTGGTTGCCGATGATGGTGTCGGCGTGGGCGCCGCGTCGCAAGGAGCTTCGACTGGCATCGGACTCGCCAATTTGCGTGAGCGGCTGGCGACGCTCTACGGAGCGCGTGCGCATCTGATCATGGAGGATGCGCAACCCGGCACCCGCGTGACGCTGACACTGCCGTTGGGGCTGGCGGCATGAGCGCGCAGCGCGGGCCACGCAATGACGCAGCGGCCCCGCGCGCGCTCATCGCCGATGACGAGCCGCACCTTGCCGCGTATCTGCGCGATCGCCTGGCCGCGGCGTGGCCGGAACTCGACATCGTCGGTATTGCCGGCGACGGCCCCGAGGCCCTTCGCCTCATCGAAAGCGAAGATCCGGACGTCCTGTTTCTCGACATCCGGATGCCCGGCTTGACCGGACTGGAGGTCGCCCGACGCGCGGCGGAAGGCGTCCACGTCGTATTCGTCACGGCCTTCGATCAGTATGCGGTGGAGGCATTCGAGCGGGCTGCCGTGGACTTCCTGCTGAAGCCCGTGAACGAGGACCGGCTCGCGCAAACCGTGCAGCGCTTGCGCGATCGGTTGCGCAACCCGCCCGCGGGCGACGACTTGAAGCAGGCGCTCGACGCGCTGTCACGGGTGCTGCCAGTGCTGGGCGGCGTAACGCCGGTGCCGTCGCGCCTGGCCTGGATACGCGCCTCCGTGAGCAACCAGGTGCGCCTGATCGCCATCGACGAAGTGTGCTATTTCCAGGCCAGCGACAAGTACACGAGCGTGTTCACGAGGGACGGCGAATCGCTCATTCGGACGTCGCTCAAGGAGCTCGCGGAGCAGCTGGATCCTGACCGTTTCTGGCAGATCCATCGCGGTACGATCGTCAATGTGGCGCACGTCGCGGCAACGACGCGAGACCTCTCTGGGCGTACGCAGGTCAAGCTCAAGTCGCGACCGGAGACCCTTGCGGTCAGCCGCGCGTTCGCGCACCGCTTCCGACAGATGTGACGCGTCTCGACCTCGCGTTGCGCCTTGCCGGTCCTTGACTGACAATGGCCAGGGCCCCCGCCCGATCATGCATTCCCACCGCCATTCCGCGTCTCATCCGCATCGCCATGCAGCGCAGGGTGCGGCGCCCGCGCACTCGCACGCGCCAAGCACGTCAGATCCGGCCACGTGGCGCGCCCTGGTCTGGGCGCTCGTCCTCACCGGCGGGTTTGGTGTCGTTGAGGCGGTCGGCGGCTGGCTGGCCGGGTCGCTGGCACTGCTGTCCGATGCCGGTCACATGTTCACCGATACTGCGTCGCTGGGTCTCGCGCTGCTGGCGCACTGGGTCGCGCGCCGTCCGCCGTCCAGTAGGGCCACCTACGGCTATGCGCGCGCCGAGGTGCTCGCCGCGTTCGTCAACGCGCTCGCGCTGCTCGCACTGGTCGTGTTCATCGTGATCGAGGCGGTGCGCAGGCTGCTGGTGCCGCAGGCCGTTTCCGGCGGCATGGTACTCGGCATCGCTTCGGTGGGTCTCCTGGTCAACCTCGTGGCGGCGTGGCTGCTGTCCCGCGCGGGCAATTCTCTCAACACGCGTTCCGCGCTGCTGCACGTGCTGTCCGACATGTTGGGTTCGGTGGCTGCGATCGTCGCCGGCGGCGTGATCGTCGCCACGGGATGGACACCGATCGATCCGATCCTGTCGTTGTGCGTGTCGTTGCTGATCGTGCGGTCGACATGGAGCCTGCTCGCGCAATCGACCGGCGTACTGATGGAAGGGGTGCCCGCGCACCTCGATTATGACCTTGTGGGGCGGGCACTGCTGCGGGTCCCCGGCGTGGCTGCCGTGCATGACCTGCACGTCTGGCAGATGACGAGCGACCGTGCGGCGCTATCCGCGCACTTGCTGATCGGCGAGCCGATGCAATGGCCGCAAACGCTCTCGGCGGCGCAGGCGCTGCTCGCCGACGAATTTCACATCGACCACGTCACGCTGCAGCCGACGTGGCATCAGCCGCCGCCGGGAAAGCGCATCATTCCGGTCATGCCGGTTGGATCGGGTGAATCGTCCGGACTGCACTGACCGCGCTACCCACGACCAGGGCCTTACCCAAGGGCGAAGCAACAGCCCGAACTTACAGCCATTTGGCCTTGCGGAAGCTCACATAGAGCCAGATGTCGATGAGGATCATGACGAGTATCGAGACGGGGTAGCCCCACTGCCATTCGAGTTCCGGCATGTTCTTGAAGTTCATGCCGTACACCCCGGCAATCATCGTCGGGACGGCGATGATGGCGGCCCAGCCGGCCAGCTTCTTCGTCACCTCGGTTTCGTTCAGGCTGATCATGCCCAGGTTGACCTGGATCGCGGTGGCGAGCATTTCTCGAATGCCTTCGATCGTCGCATGCAGTCGCTGCAAATGGTCGTACACATCGCGAAAGTATTCTCCCATCCCCGCGCAGATCTGCGGTACGCGTCCACCGTACAGCTTGCCGACGGCTTCCATCAGTGGATCGACGGCGTGCTTGAGTACCATCAGCTTGCTCTTCAGCTCGTAGAGTGCCTCGATGTTCGACCGCGCCTGGTTCTTGACGAAAATCTGCTCTTCGATCGTCTCGAGTTCGGTTTCGAGCTGATCGAGGACCGGGAAGTAGCGGTCGACGACCTTGTCGATCAGCGCGTAGAAGACATACGCAGCCCCGTACTGCAACAGGTGGGGCTCGCGTTCCGACCGGTGGCGTACGTCGGTGAAACCACGCTCGCTCCGCACGCGCACGGAAAGGACGTAGTTGCTGCCGACGAAAATATCGACTTCGCCGACCTGGAGTTCGCCTTCGTGCGGTTCGATCATGTGCAGTACCGCGAACAGGGAATCGCCGTACTCTTCTATCTTCGGCCGCTGGTGGCCGCTGCGCGCGTCGTCAACGGCGAGTTCGTGCAGCGAGAATTCCTCGCGCATCTCGTCGAGCTCGGCCGGCGATGGATCCTTCAGCGCGACCCAGACGAAGCATCCGGGCTGCTTGAGGTACTCGCTGATGTCCTCTTTCGGGATGTCGGCGAGCTTTCGGCCTTCCTGATATGCGACGCAGTTGACGAGCATTGGACGAGCCTCGCACGTTGCCAAAGGTCCGGTTCGAGATCGCGGGCGTGTCGCGCCGCAGCGGTGGGTGGATGATAGTCGCCTGATGCGCGAATTGCCACTGCGTCACGCCGGTGGCCACCCGCGATGACAGCGAGTAACATGTCGCCCTCGCCCGTCACCTGTGCAACGCATGATCATCGAGTCGCTGCTCGACACCGACCTGTACAAATTCACGATGATGCAGGTCGTGCTGCATCACTTCCCGACCGCGCAGGTCGAATATCGCTTCAAGTGCCGCACGCCGGACGTCGACCTGACGCCATACGTCGGCGAGATCGAGCGCGAGATCGGCGGGTTGTGCGGCTTGCGGTTTTCACCCCGTGAACTCGACTACCTGCGCCGCTGGCGCTTCCTCAAGAGCGATTTCGTCGACCTGCTGGGCCTGTTTCACCTCGACGAGCGCTTCGTCAGCGTACGCCCTTCGCGTTCCGCCCCGGGGGAGATCGAGATCACGATCGTGGGACCGTGGCTGCACACGATCCTCTTCGAGGTGCCGATCCTGGCCATCGTCAGCGAGGTGTACTTTCGCAATACTCGGCCGCGCGCGGATTTCACCGAAGGACGCAAGCGGTTGCGAACCAAGATCGCACAGATCAACGCCGTGCCTGACCCGGAGTTCCGCGTCGCGGACTACGGCACGCGCCGCCGCTTTTCGCGTCTGTGGCAGGACGAGGTCTTGCGCACGCTGAAGGAAGGCATCGGTGCGAAATTCGTCGGCACCAGCAACGTCCACTTCGCGCTCGAGCACGGCCTCACGCCGCTGGGCACGATGGCGCACGAATACCTCCAGGCGTGTCAGGCGGTGGGTCCGCGCCTCCGGGACTCGCAGGTCTTCGCGTTCAATACCTGGGCACGCGAGTATCGTGGCGACCTCGGGATCGCGCTGTCGGACATCTGCGGCATGGATGCGTTCCTGCGCGACTTCGATCTGTTCTTCTGCAAGCTGTTCGACGGTGTGCGCCACGATTCCGGCGACCCGTTCGAATGGGGCGAGAAACTGATCGCGCATTACCAGAGAATGCGCATCGACCCGCACTCGAAAGTGATGGTCTTCTCGGACAGCCTCAGCGTCCCGCTCGCGATCCGCCTCTACGAATATTTCAAGGGGCGCAGCCAGACCGCGTTCGGCATCGGTACCAACCTGACCAATGACATCGGCTGTCAGCCGCTGCAGATCGTGATCAAGATGACGCGATGCAACGGCCAGCCGGTGGCGAAGATCAGCGACGAGCCGTCGAAGGCGATGGACTACGACCCTTCCTACGTCGCGTATCTGCGCGAGGTTTTTCAGGTTCCGGTGGCGCCCGCCGCGACAGCCGCGGAGGGTGCGGTCGGTGCGGTCGCCTAGGTCCGCGCGAGTGCTGCTTCGTAAGCTTCGTGCATGGCCGTGTTGCTGTTCGCGAATATGACGCGGTCGAAGGCATCGAGGCGGGTGAAGCTGCGTATCGATGCGACAGCGATCGGGACCGCCAGGGGCCAGGGATACCCGTAAGCGCCGCAGCTGATCGCGGGAAAGGCGATCGTCAACAGTCGATGCTCGGCCGCGAGTTCCAGCGACCGGCGATAGCACGCCGCCAGGAGTTCCGCCTCGCCGGCTCGGCCGCCATGCCAGACGGGCCCGACCGTGTGGATGACATGCCTGGCGGGCAAGCGGTAGCCCTTCGTAATCCGGGCGTCGCCCGTGGCGCAGCTACCGAGCATCCTGCACTCCGCGAGCAGTTCAGGCCCTGCGGCTCGATGAATGGCGCCGTCGACACCACCCCCGCCCAATAGCGATGGATTCGCGGCATTGACGATAGCGTCAACGCGCAGCGTGGTGATGTCGGCGTGAAGGGCGACAAGCTCGGCTGGCATCTGCGAACGCGGCAGATGGTGACGGGACGGTCACCGAGTATAGCGCCGCTGTCGTGCGCGGGCCGTTGGGTTTATAGTATGTCGATGGCATCGAACAAGCCCGCGACCGCAACTGCAGCGCCCGCCGCCGAGGCGCCCCAGCCTCCGACAAGACCCGCCAAGCCGCCCGACCGGCGGCTACGCCTCGAAGACATCCTCAAGTTGATGGTCGCGGATGGTCTCGTCTCCGCCGCCGACGCCGAACTGCTGAGCCGTTCCCGGACGCAGCGTTTCGAGACCGTGCTCGAATTGATTGCGGACCGGAAGTGGCGCTCGCTGAGCGGCACCAAGAAACTGCTGACCCTCGATGCACTGGTCGAGTGGCTTGCCGCCCGCCTCAAGATTCCGTACCACCATATCGATCCACTGAAGATCGACCTGGTCGCGGTCACGCAGACCATGTCCAACGCCTACGCCGAGCGCTACCGCATTCTGCCGGTGGCGGTGACCACGAGCGTGCTGACGGTGGCGACAAGCGAGCCGTTCGTGCGCGCGTGGGCAGACGAACTCGAGCAGATCCTGCACAAGAGAATCGAGCTCGTCTTCGCCAATCCGCAGGACATTCGCCGCTATGTCGGCGAGTTTTTCACCCTCGCCCGGTCGATGAAAAAGGCGCAGGAGACGTCGCGCGGCGAAGTCTCGCTGGCCCGCAATTTCGAGCAGCTCGTCGAGCTCGGCAACCGCGGCAATCTCGACGCCAACGACCAGCACGTCGTACATATCGTCGACTGGCTGTGGCAATACGCGTTCGAGCAGCGCGCTTCCGACATTCATCTCGAGCCGCGACGCGACCTTGGCGTCGTGCGTTTCCGCATCGATGGTGTACTGCATCAGGTCTACGCGATCCCGATCCCCGTGCTGCTGGCCATGACGAGCCGCATCAAGCTCCTGGCGCGCATGGAGATCGTGGAGCGGCGCCGGCCGCAGGACGGACGCATCAAGACGGTATCGCCCGCGGGCGGGGAGATCGAGCTGCGCATCTCGACCATGCCGACGGCTTTCGGCGAAAAAGTCGTGATGCGGATATTCACACCCGAAGTATTGGTGCGCGACTTCCAGGAACTCGGCTTCAGCAACGAGGATCGCGAGCGCTGGGACAAGATGATCAAGCAGCCTTACGGGATCATCCTGGTCACGGGGCCTACGGGCTCGGGCAAGACGACAACGCTGTATTCCACAATGAAGCTCCTCGCGACCGAGGACGTCAATGTCTGCTCGATCGAAGACCCCATCGAGATGATCGCGCCCGAGTTCAACCAGATGCAGGTGCAACCGATCATCGGTGTCGACTTCGCGAGCGGTGTGCGCACGCTGCTGCGCCAGGATCCCGACATCATCATGGTGGGCGAAATCCGCGATCGCGACACGGCCGACATGGCGGTGCAGGCGGCGCTGACGGGGCACCTGGTGCTGTCATCGTTGCATACCAACGATGCGCCGACCGCGATTACCCGCTTGCTCGATCTCGGCGTGCCGCCGTATCTGATCAATTCCACGGTGCTGGGGGTCATGGCGCAGCGCCTGGTGCGCACGCTATGTCCCCACTGCAAGGCGCCGGCCGAGCCGCCCGACGACGATACGTGGCGGATGCTCACCGCGCCGTTCGTGGCGGATCTGCCGCGTCAACCGCACGCGCAGGTAGGCTGCCTCGAGTGCCGGATGACCGGCTTCTACGGCCGCATGGGTCTCTACGAAATCATGACGATGACGCCGGCGCTGCGCCAGCTCATCCACAAGGAAGCATCCGACTCGGTACTGCGCGAACAGGCGTACAAGGAAGGCATGAAACCGCTGCGCGTCTCCGGCGCCGCCAAGATCGACGCCGGCTCGACAACTGTCGAGGAAGTCGTCAAGGTCGTCCCGCTCGGCTGATCGCCGCAGGGTCGCGAGAGCGGGCCTCGTTCCCCGCTACTGGCAAACGGTGCCCGCCGGCGGCACGAACAGCTGGCGAGTGATCTGCTTGATCTGGCCTACGCCGTTCACCGAATAGGCAAATGTGGCCGCGTTGCCGTTCGCGAACGTGAATGTCGCCGTGCCAACGACGGTTCGCGTCACGAGCGCGGGATCGAACGGCACGGCACTGAACGGCGGGCCGGCGGTCCGGATCAGTTGACCGCTGTAGACACCCGCAGCCGACTTCGCCGCCGACACCGACAGCCACAGCGGCGTGCCATTGGTGTTGTACGTGAACCACGTGGCGAAAATGGTGTCGCCCTGGTGGGTCAGATTGATGCCCCACCCGGCTTCTGCTCCCGTGGCGACCCACCAGAGGTCCTGGTAGTTGGTCGCCGACGCGAAATTCGGCGCCGCCCCGTAGACGCACGAGGGTGGCGGGCCAAACGCCTGGCGCGTGATCGGCTTCGCCTGCGTGATGCCGTTTGCGGTGTAGCTGAACGTCGCGCGATTGAGATCGGCGAACGTCAGTGTCGCTGTACCGACGGGCACGCGCGTCACCTGAGAGGGATCGAAAGGCACCGTGTTGAACGGAGGACCGCTCGACGCAACCAACTGTCCCGAATAAGTGTCGGGTCCGCTTGCTGTTTTGTTGGCGGTCATCGAGAGCCACCATGCCTTGCCAGTGGCGTCGTAGGTGAACCACGTCGCGAAGATCACGTTACCCTGATTCGCAAAGTTGATGCCCCAACCCGACTCGGACCCTGCCGGCGCGGCCCACCATAAACCGCCCGCCTGCACGCCGCTCGCTGGAAAGCCCGCGCTTGCGGCGGCCACCGCGGCGCCTGCATTGAGCATGCCGGCGCCGCACGTGTCGGTCGTGCAGTAGCATTCCAGCTGCGGGATCGGATTGCCAAAAATATCGATTCGAGGGGCGGTACATTGCGCCACCGGCCCGTCGCTGTTGTCCGCGCCGGTCGTCGGGAATGTTCTCGCGCTGGACTGCAACAGCGCCCGCACCTGATAAGGTGTCAGCGTTGGCTGCGCGGACAGCATCAGCGCCACGGTACCGGCTACGAGCGGCGCGGAAAGGCTGGTCCCGTAAAAGTAGTTATAGCTGTCGGTGTAGGTCGGGTCCTTCGGTGTGGTGGTGCCTGAATTCCACGTCGACAAGATCGGGTACAGGCAAGGATCATTCAAGCCGGTATTGACGCAGTTGCCACCGGGCGCGCTGATGGCGACCTCGGGGCCGAGGTTCGAGTAGCCGACCTTGGTACCGACGTGGCGTACCGCGGCCACGGCGACAACGCCGGCGCAGTTGGCCGGTCTGGTCACCGCATAGCCGGTTCCGTTGCCGGCCGCGACGACGATCACTGTCCCGGCGGCAGTGACCTGATTCACGGCGTCCTGGTAGGCGGCATCGCAGGGATTGTTCGGGGAACCCAGGCTCATGTTGATGACACGGGCCGGATTCGGGTTGGCAGGGACGCCCGGCACGGCGAGGCCGGCCGCCCAACGCATGCCGGCAATGATGTCCGATTCGGCGCCGCCGCATTTGCCCAGCACGCGCACCGGCAGTACCCGGACGTTGCGCCCGACGCTCGCCATGCCCAGCCCGTTGTTGGTCAATGCGGCGATCAGACCGGACATTTGCGTGCCGTGCCACGAACTATCCTCTGGGGAGGTGGTGCATTGGTAGAACGAGCCACCGACCTTCGAAATTTCAGCCTGCGTCACCCAATCGCCGGGATCCGAGGCGTCCGCGTCGCGGCCATCGCCATCGTTGGCATGGGCGGCATCGCTGATCATGTCGTACCCGGGCAGCAGGTTCCCGCCGGATGCCACGGGCTGCAGGTCGGGATGGTCGAAGCGCACGCCCGTATCGAGCACAGCGACGACGATGTTCGGACTCCCCGTGGTGATCTGCCATGCGGTTTCCACGTCGAGCGACGACTTCACCTCGCCCGCCGGCGCGCGCAGATACCACTGGCCCACCGCGGGTCCATTGCCACCTACGCCCGCCGCGTAAAGCGGGTCGTTCGGGGCGCTGAAATGCCGCTCGCGCCCATCCGGGACGGCGTATTCGATATCGGCCTGGGTCGCGAGACGCTGCGCGAGTGCTTCCGAACCGATGCCGTCGGCGAACACCACCTGGGTGCGATCCGCAATCGACGCACCGCTGCGCATCGCGAGTCCGAGCCGTGTCCCGAGCGCCTGTGCGCGACCCGACTCGAGCGCGGTGGTTGACGCCTGTGCGCGCAGCACCGGCGAATCGGCCTTGAATTTGACGATCACGCGGCCCGTCTCTTCCGAACCGCGCGTGACCACGGTCGCGGCTTGGCTGCGAGGCGCTATCGTCAGCACTGATGCCGCGCACAGCGCAGCTAAGGCGATACAGGCATTGCGCATCGACAATATCTTAACGTGGGCGCCGGGCGACGACGCGGGGACTCGACGAGGGGCGGGATGGATTCGATCGGGCGGTCGGTAAAGACCGCACTTTATCGCGGAAGTTGCACGTTCACAGCATGTTACGGGTGACACGTCGCAGTCGGACTGCCCTTTGCCGTCGGGTGTGTCGGCGACTACCCTTGAATTGCTGCTTCCGGCCCCAACTATTGGCGGATGAGGTGGGATTCGAACCCACGGAGGGCTTGCACCCTCGCCGGATTTCAAGTCCGGTGCATTCAACCGCTCTGCCACCCATCCGTGGGAACCGATTGCGCGAACCTGTACAAAAGCTTGAAACCCCGCGCAATTCTGCTAGTCTAATGCAGTGACGGAATTCCGTCGCCTTGGTAGGGGCAAACTATGGAACCGCAAATGAAACCTGTACCGATCGAAAGCTCGCAGTCGACGTGGAACGCACCGGGCTTTGGCAGTGCCAGTACCGCGACGATTGACCGGAACAGCGTTATCCGCAACACGTACTGGCTGCTGGCGTTGTCCATGCTGCCGACGGTCGCCGGCGCGTATCTGGGCGCGTCGATGAATTTCGCGTCGTTCTACCGGACTTCGCCGATCATGGCGCCGTTGCTGATGTTCGCCGCGATGTTCGGCATGTTGTTCGTCGTCTCGGCGTTGCGCAACAGTGGCTGGGGCATTGCCGCGGTGTTCGGCTTCACGTTCGTCTCCGGCGTGATGCTCGCACCGATGCTGCAACACGCGGCCGGACTGAAGAATGGCGGTGAATTGGTCGCCCTTGCGGGTGGCATGACCGCGGCCGTGTTCTTCGTCATGGCGGCCATCGCCACGGTGTCCAAGCGCGACTTCAGCTTCCTCGGCAAGTTCCTGTTCGTCGGCGTGATCCTGTTGATCGTCGCATCGATCGCCAACCTGTTCTTCCAGGTACCGGCGCTCACGATCACGATTTCGGCGGTCGCGGTGCTGATATTCTCGATGTATCTGTTGCATGACCTGAGCCAGATCATCCAGGGCGGCCAGACCAACTACATCATGGCGACGATCGCCTTGTTCCTGGACATCTTCAACATCTTCGTCAACATCCTGAACCTGCTGATGATCTTCACCGGGCAGCGCGACTGAACCGAAGTACGGCAAGCACAAAGGGCGCCTTCGGGCGCCCTTTTTGCGACTGCTGCGGCCTCGCACCGCGCTCCTCAATCAGCTTCTGAGTTTGATATCGCGAGTCGGCCGCCTTGCGTCGACTCGGCTCCGCGATCCCCTTGCTTCGCCGGGCCCCTCGCTGCGGCCTCGCACCGCGCTCGAAGAGCGCGATCGATTCGACGTGCGCGGTATGCGAAACTTGGCGGCGCGCGCACCGTATAGCCGTGCTCGTTGGCCAGCACCGCGGCATCGCGCGCCAGCGTCGCCGGATTGCACGAGACGTAGACGATGCGCGCCAGGCCCTCCGCAGGCAACGCCTTCACCAGTTCTATTGCTCCTTCGCGCGGCGGATCGATCAGCGCCTTGTCCAATCGGCCGAGCGCACGCACGCTGTCTGCGGTCGCCTCGAACAGATTCGCGCTGGCAAACGACGTATTGCGGGCGAGGCCGTTGGCCGCCGCGTTGGCCTCCGCTCGGCGAATCAGCGCGGCATTGCCTTCGATGCCCACCACGGTGGCGCCGTGCCGCGCGATCGGCAGGGTGAAATTGCCGAGACCGCAGAAGAAATCCGCGATGCGCTCGCCCGGCGCCGGTCCGAGCAGGCCCATCGCACGGCGCACGAGCACGCGATTGACGGCGGCGTTGACCTGAGTGAAGTCCATCGGGTCGAACGCAAACGTCACACCGAAGTCGGGTAGCGCATAGGCGAGTCGGCACGCGGAAGGATGCAGCGGCCGGACAGTGGCCGGTCCGCCCGACTGCAGCCAGACATGAACGTGATGACGATCCGCGAATGCCACGAGTTCGCGTTCGTCAGCGGCTGTCGGGGGTTCCAGGACGCGAAAGACAAGCGCGTCGACCGGCCCTTCGTCGCTCTCGCCGCACGCGAGCTCGATCTGCGGAATCCGGTCGCGCAACGACAGCCTGCCGACGAGCGCCCGCAATTCGGGGATAAGCGCGGAAATCCGGGCAGGGAGCACCGCGCAGCTCGTCATGTCGGTGACATAGCTCGATTTCCGTTCGTGGAAGCCAACCAGCACGCCACCTTTCTTGGGGACGTTGCGTACCGACAGCCGCGCTCGCTGCCGGTATTCCCATGTCGGTCCGTGGATCGGGGCGAGCATCTGCTGCGGGCGAATGCGGCCGATGTGCCAGAACGCGTCCTCGAGGACACGCTGTTTGGCCGCGACCTGCGCACTGGCCTCCGCGTGTTGCAGGCTGCAGCCGCCGCAAACACCGAAATGAGGACAGCGCGGAACGGCGCGCGCAGCACTAGCCGTGAGGATTTCGATCGCCCTCGCTTTTTCGTAATTGGGCTTGCGCTGGAAGACCTCGATGGCGACGCGCTCGCCGATCAGTGCGCCTTCGACGAAGATCGCCTTGCCGTCGACGCGCGCAATGCCGCGTCCCTCCTGGTCGAGGGCGGTGATGACAACCGGGTCCATGCCTTGTAGTTTGCGCGCGGGAGAGGACGGGAGCCGAATTGTACCGGCTGCGGCGCTCGCGTCATGTCACGGTAGAATTGCGCGATGAGAATACTCGCTCTCGATGCGTCGACCGAGATGTGCAGCGTTGCGCTCGGCGGGGAAGAAGGCTTTGCCGAGCGCAACGTCATTGCCGGTCAGCGTCACTCCGAGTTGCTGCTGCCGATGGTCCAGGCAATGCTGGCCGAGGCGGGCGTCGGCCTCAACGCGCTCGACGGCATTGCTTTCGGGTCGGGTCCCGGGTCCTTCACCGGATTGCGTATTGCATGTGGCGTGGCACAGGGGTTGGCGCTGGGCGCCGGTGTGCCCGTCATCGGCGTTCCGACCTTGGCGGCGATGGCGGAAGCCGGTCGGTCGCGCGATGGCAGCCAGCGCGTCGTTGCCGCGCTGGACGCCCGTATGCGCGAAGTCTATGTCGCCGCCTATGAATACGATGGATCGTCGTGGCGCGAGCGGGTGGCTCCCGCCGTCGTAGCGCCGGAAGCGGCACCGATGCCGCCGGGTACAGGTTGGTTCGGGGTGGGCCCGGGCTTCGGGGTGTATCCGGCGTTGCGCAATCGTCTGGACGTCGCATTGTCAGGTTGTGACGCCACGATTGCGCCTGCCGCCAGTGCCGTCGGCGCGCTGGCGCTGCCGGGTTTTGCCGCCGGTCTCGGCAGTGCTGCGCGAGATGCGGCACCGCTCTATGTGCGCCACCGCGTTGCCTTGACGACGGCCGAACGCGCGACGGGAGTCGTTCTGTGAATGCCACGCTTGCTGCCGCGATTGCTCCCACGCCGGAAATCGTGTGGCGGCCGATGCGCGATACGGACATCGCGAACGTTGCGGCGATCGAGGCTGCCGTGCATCTGGCGCCATGGACGTCAGGCAATTTTCGCGACGCGCTTGCCGCGGGTTACGGCGCTACCGTCGGCGAAGCGAACGGCAGCATCGTCGCGTATGGCGTGCTCATGTTCGCTCCGGGTGAAGCGCAACTGCTCAATCTCACGGTGGTCGACATACTGCGCCGGCGCGGTATCGGGCGTGCGCTGCTGCGGCGCTTTCTCGCCGATGCTGCGGCGCTCGGTGCGGACCAATGCTTCCTCGAGGTGCGCGCGTCCAATGTCGTCGCGATCAAGCTGTATTCGGCCGAGGGCTTCGTTCCCGTGGCGAGGCGGGCAGGATACTATCCGGCGGCCCGAACCGGCGATGCGCGCGAGGATGCCCTGGTCTTGCGCCGCGCGCTGCGCATACGCTGAGCCCATATGGCTGATCGCTACGAAATCCTGCAGGAACTCGGGTTGCTGCCGCAATGGCGTTTGCGTGCTCGCGCCATTCCACCCGTCGTCCAATCAGAGGTACCTATCGCCAACGACTCTGCGCCCGAGCACATTGCGCGGTCGTCGGCTGATCCTGATCGTCCGACACGCATTGCGGCATTGGGGTGGCCCGACTTCGCCGCCGACGTTGCGGCTTGCGTCGCGTGCACGCTCTGCAAGACGCGCAACCGTACGGTGCCGGGCGTAGGCGATCTGCGCGCGGAGTGGATGCTGGTCGGCGAAGCGCCGGGTGCGGAGGAAGACGCGAAGGGCGAGCCTTTCGTCGGACAGGCCGGACGGCTGCTGGACAACATGCTCGCTGCGTTGGGCATGCGACGCGACAAGTGCGTCTACATTGCGAATGTGCTCAAATGTCGCCCGCCGGGCAATCGCGCACCCACACCCCTCGAGATCGAGTCGTGCCGGCCTTATCTGGATCGCCAGATCGAACTCATTCGTCCGAAGCTCATCATCGCGCTGGGCAAGAGCGCGGCGACTACGCTGCTCAACATCGACGCAACGATCGCCAGCATGCGCGGACGCATTCATCGCTATCGCGCCGTTCCCTTGATCGTGACCTACCACCCCGCGTATTTGCTGCGCAACTTGCCCGACAAGGCGAAGGCGTGGGAAGATCTCTGCCTCGCCCGGGCGACGCTGCGTAGTCTGCAAATCGACGGCGACTTGCAAATTCCTGTGCCGGACCCCAATTGAGGACGGTAGGGAATTCGCCCGTTTTCGCAAATTCACGGGAGTCCACCATGCGCAAGCTCTTCGGTTCGACGATGGGTGCAGCCGCGGCGATCGTCGTCCTGCTATCGCTATCGGGCTGCGGGTACAACGACCTGCAACGCCAAGACGAACAGATCAAGTCGGCATGGTCCGAAGTCTTGAACCAGTATCAGCGCCGCGCCGATCTCGTCCCCAACCTCGTCAACACCGTGAAGGGCTATGCCGCGCAGGAGCAGCAGGTGCTGACCGAAGTGACCAACGCGCGCGCGAGCGTGGGCAGCATCAAGGCCACGCCCGAGCTCATCAACGATCCGGCGGCCTTCGCCAAGTTCCAGGCGGCGCAAGGTCAGTTGCAGTCGGCGTTGTCGCGGTTGCTGGTCGTCGCCGAAAACTACCCGAACCTCAAGTCCGACCAGAACTTCCGCGATCTGCAGGCGCAGCTGGAAGGAACCGAGAACCGGATCGCTGTAGCTCGCAATCGCTACATCAAGTCGGTGCAGGAGTTCAACACCACCGTGCGTTCCTTCCCGTCGAACCTGACGGCGATGCTGTTCAAGATGGACGCGAAACCCAATTTCGCGGTCGACAACGAAAAGGCGATCAGTGCGCCGCCGACGGTCGACTTCTCGAAGCAGCCCCCGGCGCCACCGGCGGTGCCCGCGCCCACGCCTGCGCCTGCGAAGAACTGACGCTGCGCGGCGCGTAGGGCTGCGCGCCATGACCATCGCGCGAGTACTGATCCGCCTGGCAACGGCCGCAATGGCCGTTGTCCTGGCGGCTGTCGCGTCTGCCGCGACGTGGGACACCAACAAGGACGGCCTGCGGCCGGTGCCGCCGCTGAGCGGCCGTGTCACCGATCTCACCAACACCTTGTCCGGCGGGCGAGCGGCAAGCGCTGGACGCGAAGCTGAGTGCGTGGGAAGCGCGTACGACCAATCAGCTCGTCGTGCTGATCGTGCCGACCACGTCACCGGAAGCGATCGAGGACTACGGCATCCGCGTCGCCGACGCCTGGAAGATCGGCCAGAAAGGCGAAGACAACGGCGCCATCTTCATCGTCGCGAAGGACGACAAGCGCATGCGCATCGAAGTTGGTTACGGCTTCGAGGGCGTCCTCACCGACGTCACGTCGCGGCGCATCATCGGCGAGACCGTCGCGCCGCTGTTTTCGCAGGGCAAGTTCGCTGCGGGCATCGATGCGGGCGTCGATCGCATCATTGCGGTGGTAGACGACGGCAAGCCGCTCGCACCCGTCGGCAAGACGCCGCGCAAGCCGACGCGGTCGGGCAACATCGATTTCGGGACACTGTTCATCGTGCTGCTGATTGCCGTACCGATCGTTGGCGGCATCTTGCGTTCCATTTTGGGGAATCTCGGTGGATCGCTGGTCGGCGGCGGCATCGCGGGTGTCGCGGCGTGGTTTGTCGCGGGGTCGTTGTTCATCGCGGGCATCGCGGGCGTCGTGGCATTTTTCATCATCCTGTTTTCGGTTCTTGGCGGGCGCGGCGGCTGGGGTCCCGTGGGTGGCGGAGGCCTTGGTGGTGGCGGTGGCTTTGGCGGCGGCGGTGGCGGCGGTTTCTCCGGCGGTGGTGGTGGCTTTGGCGGCGGTGGCGCGTCGGGTGGATGGAACTAGGGAAACGACATGACTGAGCGCAAACCACTTCGCTTCGGACGGCACCTCGTCACTGACCATTGGTCGGCGCGACGCGCGTTCCCGCTGGCGGTCATGAAACGTATCGAGGCCGTGATCGCCGAGGGCGAACGCAAACACGGTGGGCAGGTGCGCTTTGTCGTCGAAAGCGCGCTGCCGATGGGCCAACTCATTCGCGGCGAGACGCCACGCGAACGCGCACTCGAAGTGTTCAGTCGACTCCGGATATGGGACACCGAAGAGAACTGCGGCGTCCTCATCTATCTCCTGCTTGCGGACCGCGATGTCGAAATCGTTGCGGACCGGGGCATTCACCGCAAGGTAGGCGACGAAGCCTGGCAGGCGATCTGCCGCGGGATGGAATCGGCGTTCCGGGAAAAGCGCTTCAGCGACGGCGCAGTCGACGGCATCGACGCCATCAACGAGCTGCTGACCCATCATTTCCCCCGCGTAAACACAGGGGCGAACGAGTTACCGGATCAGCCGGTCGTTCTTTAGCGCACTCGCGCTAACGCCCAGGTGTGGGCTTGGGGTGTTCGCCGGCGATGAGGTGCAGCAAATCGCCCGTCGCCAGGTTCACACGATGGCGCCACATCACCAGCGCCATGGTCCCGGCGACGAACAGGCCGAACATGACGATGACGGTATTGGTGGAAAGACCGAAGAAGACCAGTAGCGCGTAGAAGGAGAGCATCACCAGTACGCCGATGTTCTCGTTGAAGTTCTGGACGGCGATCGAGTGTCCTGCGCCCATCAGGACGTGCCCGCGATGCTGCAGCAGCGCGTTCATTGGCACGACGAAGAATCCGGCGAACGCGCCGATAGCCGTCATCAGGATGACCGCCGTCTCCAGGCGCATGACATAGATCATGGCCGTCACACCCAGACCCATCAGGATCCCGAGCGGCAGCACCTTGACCGCGTTGCGCAGCGAGACGAACTTTGCCGCAAGCACCGCTCCCAGCGCGATGCCGATCGCGACCACGCCTTGCAGATAGGACGCGCGCGACAGGTTGTAGCACAGATGCGAAGCCGCCCAATCGATGACGATGAACTGCAGCGTCGCGCCGGCACCCCAGAACAGGGTCGTGGTCGCCAGTGAAATCTGTCCCAGCTTGTCGCGCCAGAGCAGCGCGCAGCAATGGGTGAATTCGCGAATCAGGAACAGCGGATTCTTGCTGGGCGCGCGGTGCGCGACGCCGGTGTCGGGGATATACCAATTGAACACGGCGGCGATCGCGTAGCACGACATGATGACGGCAATCGCCGCCTGAGGCGGTGTGCTGATGCCGGTATCGAAATGCGGGATATCGATGGCGAGCAACACGCTCGACACCGGCCCGGCGATCAGCACGCCACCGAGAAGAACGCCAAGGATGATCGAGGCCACGGTCGTGCCCTCGATCCATCCGTTGGCGATCACCAGCTGCCTGGCGGGAAGCAGTTCGGTAAGTATCCCGTACTTGGCGGGCGAATACGCGGCCGCGCCGAGTCCGACCAGCGCATAGGCCGCGAGCGGATGCAAGGTGAAGAGCATCAGCGAACAGCCCACGATCTTGACGAAGTTGGTGATCAGCATCACGCGGCCCTTGGGCATGGAATCCGCGAAGGCACCGACCAGCGGCGCGAGCACCACGTAGGAGATCACGAAGCACTGCTTCAGGGCAGGTGTCATCCACGCGGGCGAGTCCAGGTCGCGCAGCATTTGGATAGCAGCGACGAGCAGCGCGTTGTCGGCGAGCGACGAAAAAAACTGCGCCGCCATGATGGTGTAGAACCCGGCCTTCATTGTCCTCGTTTGCGCGAGTTCTCGCCCTTTCCTCCGACCCGGCAATTCAACGCCGGGGTGCGTGCGCTGCGCTTGTGTATAATTGCTTTTAGTCCATCGGCGCTAGCGGCTCGCGCCTTATACCACGTTTCACTTCTCTGACCAAACCGGCAGGCGCAGGTTCAGTTAGGCGTTGTGATGACTCGCCCGATCCTGGCCCAGATCAATCTTGCCGCGTTGCGGGCCAATCTTGGCATTGCACGGCAACGCGCCGCCGGCGCGCAGGTCTTGGCTGTCGTCAAGGCGAACGCCTACGGGCACGGCCTCGCACGCGTGTTGCCCGCGCTGGCCGAGGCGGACGGCCTCGCGTTGCTCGAACTCGAAGCAGCTGTTGCACTGCGAGAACTGCATTATGCGCGACGCATCGTGCTGCTCGAAGGCTTTTTCGCCCCCGACGAGTTGATGGAGATCGCCGCACGACGCCTCGCGGTGGTTGTGCACCACATCGATCAGGTGCGCATGCTGGAGACTTCAACGCTGTCGCGGCCGCTCGAGGTGTTCATCAAAGTGAACTCCGGGATGAATCGCCTGGGCTTCAAACCTGAAGACGTCCAGACGGTGGCAGATCGATTGTCCAAGGCCGCGAGCGTCGCTGCATTGCGCATGATGACGCACCTGGCGCGCGCGGAAGAAGACGACGGGCTGCAAGACCAGATGAAGACGTTCGACGGCGCGTGCAAGGGGCTGCCCTATCCGCGTTCGGTCGCAAACTCGGCCGGCGTGCTGCGCTTCGATGAAGTCGGCGGCGAATACGTCAGGCCGGGGATCATGCTCTACGGATCGTCGCCGTTCCCATATGACACCGCAGAAGCGCTGGGCCTCACACCCGTCATGACACTGCGCAGTGAGTTGATTGCGATCCAGGAACTCAAAGCCAACGCCAGCGTCGGCTACGGTGGCGGGTATACGGCGGCACGCGCGCATCGCATCGGCGTCGTCGCCTGTGGTTACGCCGACGGCTATCCGCGCCACGCTCCCAACGGCACGCCCGTGCTCGTCTGCGGAAAAAAAGTGCGTACGGCGGGACGCGTCTCGATGGACATGATGACGATCGACCTGACCGACGTGCCGGAGGCGGTGATGGGGAGCCCCGTGACCCTTTGGGGCGAGGGGCTGTCGGTGGACGATGTCGCGGCTGCCGCGAGCACGGTAGGCTACGAGCTGCTTTGCGCTGTCGCGCCGCGCGTCCCGCACGTCAGCACCCAGATCGGCAAGATCGACATCGAACTCTAGCCCTGATAGGAATCAACGTGTACACGGTCGTCACTGGTGCTGCGGGATTCATCGGCTCGAACCTCGTGAAGGGGCTCAACGCCCGAGGCGAGAAGCGCATTCTCGCCGTCGACAATCTGGCGCATGGGGACAAATTCCGCAACCTCGTCGATTGCGACATCGCCGACTACTTCGATCAGGACGAATTTCTCCGGCGCCTCCAGGAAGGTGATTTCGACGACGACATCGCCGCGGTACTGCATCAGGGCGCGTGTTCCGACACCATGGAAACCGACGGGCGATACATGCTCGCGAACAACTACCGCTACTCGGTGACTTTGCTCGAGCATTGTCAGGACAACGACATCCCGCTGCTCTACGCGTCGTCGGCGGCGGTTTACGGCGCCAGCAAGACGTTTCGCGAGGAGCGTGCGTGCGAGGCGCCGCTGAACGTGTACGGCTACTCGAAGCTCTTGTTCGATCAATACGTACGCAGGACGTTGCGCGAACGTACGGCGCAGGTCGCAGGATTTCGCTACTTCAACGTCTACGGTCCCCGCGAAGCGCACAAGGGACGAATGGCGTCGGTGGTGTGGCATTTCTTCAATCAGTACCGACAATCCGGCAAAGTGCAGTTGTTCGAAGGATCCGGCGGTTACACGGCAGGCGAGCAGCGGCGGGATTTCGTCAGCGTCGACGACGTCGTCGCGGTGAATCTCGACTTTCTCGACCATCCGAGCAGATCGGGTATTTTCAATCTCGGTACCGGGACAGCGACGACGTTCAATGCCGTCGCGGCAGCCACGATCAATGCCTGCCGCCAGGCGGAGGGCGCGGAGACAATGTCGTTCGAGGCGCTGCACCGGGCCGGTGCAATCGAATACATCGCGTTTCCCTCTGGGCTCGCGGAAAAGTACCAAAGCTTCACCGAGGCCGACGTCGCAGGGTTGCGCGGTGCGGGCTACAAGGCGGCGTTTCTCGGCATCGACGAGGGAGTGCCACGCTGCGTGCGTGCGCTCCTTGCACAATCTCAGGTCAACGCATAACATCCGGGCAGCGTTTAGGTAGCCGGCAAAGACCGGCGTATCAGACGCAAAATGGGGTGACGCAATTTTCCGCTCGGAGGGGTTCATGAACAGATTCATTCTGTTGCTCGTGACGCTGCTGTTCTCGGCGTTCGCATTGGCTGCGGTGAACATCAACACCGCGACCAAGGAAGAGCTCGACGCGTTGCCGGAAATCGGGCCGGTAAAGGCGCAGGCCATCGTCGACTACCGTGCCAAGAACGGCCCGTTCAAGACGCCCGAAGACATCATGAAGGTCAGCGGCATCAAGGAAGGCACCTATGCCAAGATCAAGGGGATGATCTCGGTCAGTGGCGCCACGACGCCCGTGGCCGTCCCCGCAGCGAAGGCCGAAACCAAAGCCGCGCCGGCGGCGCCACCACCACCCGCTCCTTCCGCCGCGCCGGCAGCGCCATCCCCGGCACCCAAGAGCGCCGCACCTGCCGCAGCGGCACCCGCTGCAGCACCTGCCGCGCCGACGAAGGCGGACGCAAAAACTGATGCCAAGGCCGCTGCCGCGGCGCCGGCAGCTGCGCCGAAAGACGCCAAGATGACCAAGGCGGAACAAGCCAAGGCCGACAAGGAAGCCAAAGCGAAGGCGAAGGAAGACGCTGCCAAAGAGGCGAAAGCGAAGAAGGACGCCAAAGCGGCCGACGACAAAGCCAAGAAGGATGCCAAGGCGGCCGACGAGAAGGCGAAGAAGGACGCCAAAGCGGCCGACGAGAAAGCCAAGAAGGATGCCAAGGCGGCGGACGAGAAGGCGAAGAAAGACGCCAAGGCCAAGAAGGATGCGGCCGCGAAGGACAAGGCCGCTGCTTCCGACAAGGCGACGAAAGATACCAAGGCCGCGGCTACCACCGCTGACAGTAAGGACGCCAAAACG
Organism: uncultured beta proteobacterium; assembly: GCA_963726935.1. Lineage (GTDB taxonomy): Bacteria > Pseudomonadota > Gammaproteobacteria > Burkholderiales > Casimicrobiaceae > PALSA-1003. The sequence continues at coordinate 167,765 of CAVSEH010000028.1, read as the reverse complement.
ACGAAGTAATACCGTCGCGGCGCGAACAGACCCCGCCGTCAGGCGGGGTTTGTTTTTGCGTGCCGGTTCGGTGCTATCGAATAGATCGCACGCAACATCGGGGGGCGCAGCGCGGTCGGTTACAATCGGGCTCGTACTTCCCGAAGCGCGCACCATGTACAAGACGATCGAGGACACGGTAGGCAACACGCCGCTGGTCCGTCTGCAGCGCATTCCCGGCGAAACGTCCAACATCGTTCTCGCCAAACTCGAGGGCAACAATCCGGCAGGATCCGTCAAGGATCGTCCCGCGCTGTCGATGGTGGTCGAGGCGGAGAAGCGCGGACAGATCAAGCCCGGCGATACCTTGATCGAAGCGACGTCGGGCAATACGGGCATAGCGCTCGCCATGGCCGCCGCGATGCGAGGCTATCGGATGGTGCTCATAATGCCTGAGCATCTGTCGGTGGAGCGACGCCAGACCATGCGCGCGTTCGGCGCGGAGATCATTCTCACCCCTAAGGCCGGCGGCATGGAGACTGCGCGCGATGTCGCCGAACGCATGCGCGCGGAGGGGCAGGGCGTCATCCTCGATCAGTTCGCCAATCCCGACAATCCGCTGTCGCACTATCGGACGACCGGCCCGGAGATCTGGCGCGACACCGACGGCGGCATCACACATTTCGTCTCGAGCATGGGCACGACCGGCACGATCATGGGAGTGGGGCGCTACCTCAAAGAGCGCAATCCGGCGATCGCGATCATCGGCTGCCAGCCCGACGAGGGCTCGCAGATCCCCGGTATCCGCAAGTGGCCCGAAGCGTATTTGCCGAAAATCTACGATGCGAAGCGAGTCGATCGCGTCGAACTCGTATCGCAGGCGGATGCGGAAGAGATGGCGCGAAGACTCGCGCGTGAAGAAGGCATCTTTGCCGGCATCTCGTCGGGCGGGGCGTGTGCGGTTGCATTGCGCATTGCCCACGAGGTCAGCAATGCGACGATCGTCTTCATCGCCTGCGACCGCGGCGACCGCTACCTCTCCACCGGTGTGTTTCCTGGCTGATCACGCCACTCGGCAATCATGACGCCGACGCTCGTGTTCGATATCGAGACGATCCCCGATGTCGAGGGGCTGCGTCGACTGCATCGCTTGCCCGCGACGCTCGCCGATACCGACGTGGTGACATGGGCGCTGCAGCAGCGTCGTGCTGCCACGGGCGGCGATTTCCTGCCGCTGTATTTGCATCGTGTCGTGGCGATCGCGTGTGCGATGCGCGAGGGCAACGCGTTTCGCGTCTGGTCGCTGGGCGAGTGCACCGACGCCGAACCCGAATTGATACGTCGCTTCTACGACGGTATCGATCGCTACACGCCGCAACTGGTGTCGTGGAACGGTGGCGGTTTCGATCTGCCGGTCCTGAACCATCGCGCCATGATCCACGGCGTCACGGCCGCAAAGTTCTGGGACTGGGGCGACGACGACCGTGAATTCAAGTTCAACAGCTACCTGGGGCGTTATCACACGCGGCACCTCGACCTGATGGACGTGCTTGCGATGTATCAGCCGCGTGCATCAGCGGGGCTCGACGCGATGGCACGGCTGTGCGGTTTCCCCGGCAAGCTCGGCATCGACGGGAGTCAGGTGCATGCTGCATTCGCTGCCGGCAAGATCGATGAGATACGACGGTATTGCGAGACCGACGCGATGAATACTTATCTGCTCTACTTGCGGTTCCAGCTCCTGCGCGGCACGCTCACCGCAGGAGAATATGCAACGGAGATCTCGCTGGCGCGCGAGAAAGTGGTCGCGTCGGGTCAGTCACACTGGCAGGAATTTGTCTCGGCGTGGGGCGCGGACGCGGATTGACGCGCTGGTTCGTCCTTCGACAGGCTCCCTTCGACAAGCTCAGGACGAACGAATCAGGTTCGCAGCATCGGTAACGACGCAAACCGGCCGCCCAGCGGCCCCGATGACGGCACGCCCCACCACTGGTCGAGAACCGTTGCGTACACACTCCGAAAATCGATCGAGTAGCCGGGATTGCCGTCGCCGGACAGGCGATCGAGCCGTGGTTGCTCACCATACATGCCGCCAGCGACACGCCCGCCCAGCGCGAAGTGAGTGCTGGACGTGCCATGGTCGGTTCCGTTCGACTGGTTTTCCTTCGGCCGGCGGCCGAACTCGGCATAAGTGAGGACCAGCGTTTCGTTCCACTTGCCGAGTTCCTCAAGCGCGCCTTTCAACGCCACGATGCCGTTCGCGAGCTCGCCGAGCAACCTCGCCTGCGTTCCCGGCTGACCGCTGTGCGTGTCGAATCCGCTCAGCGTGACCCGCACCACGGCAACGCCAGCCTGACTGGCGACGACCTGCGCGGCGGTCCGCATCGCGGCGCCGAAGCCAGTGGCCGGAAACTCGGTCGTGAAGGTTTTGTTCGTAGACAGATTCGCGGCGGCTTGCATGATGTCGGCCTCGACCTTGAGGATATGCGCGAGAGCCCTGTTGTGCGATTGGCCTTCCGGCATCGCCAAACGCGCCTGGCGCAAGAACTGTTCGGTGTTGGTCAACGCGATCGCGCGCGTTCCGCCGCCGGCGAGCGGCCCGAGATCGGGCGATCCGATGATGACGCCGTCAGCGACGAAATTCCGCGGAATCGGGGCCACGCTGAACGTGCGGGTCAACCAGCCATCCTGGAGGTACTGCTCGCTGCTGGAGGCGGTGTCCCAGATTTCGATCGAGCGAAAGTGCGACAGGTTGGGGTCGGGATAGCCGACGCCTTGGAGCACGGCGAGCTCCCTGCTCTTCCAGAACGGCAACAACGGGGCAAGAGCTGGATGCAGACCTGCGCTGTCGGTCAACGCGAGTACCTGATCGCGCGCAATCGCGAGCTTCGGACGCAAGGCATAGTAGTTTGGGTCTGCATAGGGGATGACCGTGTTCAGGCCATCGTTGCCGCCCTTGAGTTCGATCAGCACGACGAGATTGCGATAATTGGGTCCTGCCGGTGCGGTCGCCCAGGCCACGTTGCTCGTGAAGCCGGCGGGTAGCGCTGCCAGAGGCGTCGCCGCGGCGACCTTGAGAAAATTGCGTCGGTCCATGCGTCGTCCGGCTACTTGAGTTGGTAGGTGACGTCGAGGACGATGCCGCGAACCATCGCCAGCGGCTCGCTGTCTGGATCCGGCGCCGTCTGCGGCGCGGTTGCGAGCAACAGCCGGGTCGCCGCATCGGCGCGTTGCGTGGCGTCGGGCATGGCGCCCAACTGCGCCAGCCACGCCGTGCTGTCGAACTGGGCGCTGTCCAAGCCGCGATCCATTGCGCGGCGAAACATGATCTGCCGCTGCTTGTCCGGGTCCTGCGCGCCGGCGGGTGCCACCGCCTGCTTTGGCGCCATCGCCATCGCCCGACTGTCTATTGTCGGGACCATCGACTTCGCGCCGGCATGGTCGGCACGGAACACGCGATCGAGGAACTGCTTGCGGGCGAGCAGCGTGCTGGAGTTGATCCACGTGTCTTGTCCTGGCCACCCTTTCACATTCGGCGGGGAGAACAGGTTTTGCCCCATGCCCGCAGCCGCCACCGCGAACGGAAGCGTCTCCGAAGGCCTGAGTTCGAATTGGCGGAGCGCGCCGACGACGAGTTCGACCGGCGACTTGATCAACGTGGCCCGATTGTCGCGGGCGTAGAAGGCATCGCTCGTGAGCAACGCGTACAGCGCGACCTTGATGTCGTAGCGTGCATCCCGGAAGCGCCGCGCGATGCGCTTGACCTCGGTTTCGTCGGGGTCGGGGGAGACGAATTCACGCCACAGTTTGCGCGTGATGAACTCGGCCGTCTGCGGCTGCGCAAGCAGGATGTCGAGCACCTGGTCGCCGTCGAGATTGCCGGTCCGGCCGAGGACGGTCTTGCTGCCGCCGTCGTGAATGAAACGTCGGAACATGAACTGCCCGGTGTTGCGATCGATGCTCCAGCCGGTGAACGCGCGCGCGGCTTCCTTGATGTCCTGTTCGGCGTAATTGCCTTCGCCCAACGTGAACAACTCCATCACTTCGCGCGCGAAATTCTCGTTGGGAGCGTCCTTGCGGTTTTGCGCGCTGTCGAGATAGATCACCATGGCGGGATCGCGCGCGATCGCGTGCAACATGTCGCCGAAGTTGCCGAGCGCGTTGGCGCGCAGCGTTACGTTCTGTCGGTACATCAGCTCTGCCAGCTTTACCTTCTGCTGGCTGGACACGAAGTGGTTGTGCCAGAACAGCGTCATCCGCTCGGTCAGCGGTGATGGGGTGACCAGCATCTCGCCTACCCACCAGCCCCGTAACTCCAATCCTTCGCGGACTTGCTGCTGCACGAACATCTTCTTTTCAGCGTCAGTCGCCTTTTCACCCGCGCGGGGATAGCGCAGAGCGTCGGCGGTACCGACCCAGGCGGGTGGCGGTGTGATCGCGACAGTGCGCGCATCGGCAAGCACTTTTTTGGTCGCTTCTTCCCGGGTCATCCGGGCGAAATGTTCCACCTCGGACTGCGTCGCGCCGAAACCGGTACGATTCAGCAGGTGGCGAGCATCGTCGTAGCCGAGCGTGCGGGCGGGCGCGGGCGTGCCGGACGCGGATGCCAGGGATAAGGCAGTGCAGAGCGCGACGGCGAGACGGCTGAAGTCGATCGGCAAGATGCCTCCCAGGTCTTTGGCAAGACCATGTGACTCCAACAACGGCCCAGTCTATCCGGCTGTTGACTCGGCGGGCGCAGCGGCGTGTAACAGCCTGTTGCCGGGAGTCTAGAGGCGTATCGTGCCGCGTCCCAGCTCGATGACCCGGCCGGATACGAAGATCCCGCCCGCGGCGTCGACGTGGAGGCCCAAATGGCATGGCCGGCCGACCGCCTCGCCTTGCATCAATGTGAAGGTTTGCGGCAGCGACGCGCGTGTCGCGACGAACCAGCCGCCCAGATTGGCGCAAGCCGAGCCGGTTCCCGGATCTTCGACGACCGCGCCATGCTTCGGGAAAAAGAATCGACACAGGATTTTACCGGGCTGGTCGATGGCCCACAGATACGCCATCGAGCGCGTGCCGCCACCCGGCAGCGCGACGCTGCCGTGAAGAGCGAGCCCCGAAGCGACCGGTGCCGCGCGGCGGACGGCATCCGCGCTGGCGAGCGGGATGACCAGTTGCTCGCTCCCGGTGTCGACCCACAAGGGTTGCGCACCGAGGTCGGCTTCCACGAGTCCGAGCATTCCGGCGATGTCGGCGCGGGCAGCGAGCACTTCACGTGTTCGTGGCGCTTTCGCCTGCAGGGTCCAGCGGTCATCGATTGCAGTAACCGGGACGAGCCCAGCGATCATCTCGAGCGAGACAGCATCACCCGCGCCGGTGAGCTCGCGCACCACGTGCGCACTGCCGAGTGTCGGATGACCGGCGAACGGCATTTCGAACGTCGGCGTGAATATCCGCACACGCGCGGTCGCGTTCGCCGACGGCAGGATGAACGTCGTCTCGGACAGGTTGAACTGCAGCGCGATCGCCTGCATCGTCGCGTCGTCGAGGCCTCGTCCGTCCTCGACGACCGCGAGAGGGTTGCCACCGAGGCGTTCCTCGGCGAACACATTGACGATACGAAATGCGAAGTCGCGCATTCGGATATCCTTCAGGACGTTGCTAACGATTCTCGGCGCTCGACCATCGACAGGACATCGCGCGCGAGCGCGTCGAAGTTGGCGGACCCCACGTCGGTTACGGTGATGTCGAGTGCTTGCGCGGCCGATGCAAAATTCTCGCTGATCGATCGTTTGTAGGCCGGGTCGTAGTGGCGCTCGAGCAACTCACCGACCAGCGTATCCCAGTCGCTCGCCTCGGCAAGCGCAATCCACCTTGCGAGGGTCGCCTTGCCGTGCAGGGCTGTCAGTGGCTGCAAACGGTCCTCGAGGGATGCTGCATCCCCGATGAAGTGCACATAGTCCTGCTTCAACAACGCCACGCGCAGCGCAAGAGAGGTCCGCACCATCAGTCTACGGCCGGCGTGCATGCGGTCAAGCAGTGCGTCGGGTAGCTGCACGACGCCGACCCGGCGGCTTTCCGATTCGACGAACACAGGACGCCCCGGGTCGAGCTGTTCGAGGCAATCGTGCAAGGCGCTTTCAAAACCCTTTTGCGACGGTTGCGCGGCGCCCGGGATACCGCCGAGCAGCGAACCGCGATGGCGCGCCAGCGCTTCCAGATCGAGTGTCTGCGCACCGATCGATTGCAGAGCAGCGATCAGCCGGCTCTTCCCGGAACCGGTAAGCCCGCAGACCACGACGAAATCGAAACGCGGAGGCAACACGTCAAGACCAGCAACGACGTGTCGGCGATACGCGCGATAGCCGCCGTCGAGCTGCATCGCGCGCCAGCCGATTTCGTTCATGATGTGCGCGAGCGCACGACTGCGCTGACCGCCGCGCCAGCAATAGACCAACGGACGCCAGTCGCGGGGCTTGTCGGCGAAGTCGGTATCGAGCATCCGCGCGATGTTGCGCGACACTTTGGCGGCACCCAGGCGGCGCGCATCGAAGGGCGACGTGGCGTACAGCGTGCCGATTTCGGCACGCTCGACGTCGTCGAGCACTGGATGGTTCTTTGCCCGCGGCACGTGATCGAGCGCGAACTCGGCGGGACTGCGCACGTCGATGCGGTCCGCGAAATCAGCCAGCGCGTCGACATCGACGCGCAGCGCATCGTCGCGGCGCTCGCTCATCCGGTCTTGCCGGGCGCGCCGAGCAGCGGCTTCAGTGCCTGCCACACGTTGTCGAGCAGGCGCGGCTGCGCGGATTGCAGCGGATGGAGGCGATCGGCCTGGAACATGGCTTCGTTGTCGGCGAAACCTTCGAACAGAAAGGGGACCAGGGCGGTCTTGCGCGCGTTGGCGACTTCCGCAAAACTCGCGTCGAAACGCTGCACGTACCCGGGACCGTAGTTGGGCGGCATGCGCATGCCGATCAGCAAAACGCGTGAACCGACCTTTTGCGCCGTGGCGGCCATGGCGTCAAGGTTCTGGCGCATCGCGTCGATGCTGCCGCCGCGGAGGCCATCGTTGGCGCCGAGCTCGATTACGGTGATCGCCGGCCGGTGTTGCGCAAGTAGCGCATCGAGGCGTGCCCGCCCGCCTGCCGTTGTGTCGCCACTGATGCTGGCATTCACGACGCTGTACCGGTAACGCTCCGCATCGAGTCGCCGCTGCAGCAGGACTGGCCATGCAGTACCGGTGGGAAGCCCGTAGCCGGCCGACAGGCTGTCGCCCAGAATCAATATGACCGGTGCACCTGCGGCAACGCCTGACGCGAGGCCGGCGCAGAGCAGCATGCAGCAAGCGCAAACAAGACGGCGAATCATCACGGCTCAATTGTCCATTGGTGCAGATATCTTAGCAGGCCGCCCGAGCGGTCTCGCTTGCGCAAGGTCGGGTTGCCGGGAGCCGGTACAATGCGCCTTCCTTGCATTGCGTGGCCGCGGCCCAACTTCTCTCTCGTGAACTCGATGCGTGACCCTATGCCTGCCGCGGCGATCCGCGCCCGCAGTCTGACCAAGCTCGTGCAAAGCGGAGATGCGCCGTTGACGATTCTCGATTCGGTGAGCTTCGAGGTCGCGGCCGCGGCGTCGGTCGCCATCGTCGGCGCGTCCGGTTCGGGCAAGACCACGCTTCTCGGTTTGCTCGCCGGCCTCGATCGTCCGACCTCGGGCGAAGTGTGGCTTGGCGAGACGCCGCTCAACGATCTGTCCGAAGACGCACGTGCGGCCCTGCGCCAGCGCTGGCTCGGCTTCGTGTTCCAGTCGTTTCAGCTGCTGCCCGCACTCACTGCACTCGAAAACGTGATGCTGCCGCTGGAACTCGCCGGCGCCGGGGACGCGGCAGCCCGCGCCCGTCACTGGCTCGCCCGCGTGGGGCTGGCCGCCCGGGTGACGCACTATCCCAAGCAGCTTTCCGGCGGCGAGCAGCAGCGCGTCGCGATCGCTCGCGCGTTCTCCGGCGAGCCCAAAGTGCTCATGGCCGACGAGCCGACGGGCAATCTCGATGGTGCAACGGGCGCCGAAATCGCCGAACTGATGTTCGAATTGAACCGTGAGCGGGGTACGACTTTGCTGCTGGTGACGCACGACATCACGCTCGCGTCGCGTTGCAGCCGCAGGCTGTCACTCGCGGGGGGCAAACTGGTGGCCGACGAGACTGCTCGCGTCGGGGTTGTTTCATGAGCCCGGGATCGCACCGCGAGCGCGAAGGTCGCGAATGAACACCTTACGCCTCGCACTCGTCATGCTGCGTCGCGATTGGCGTGCCGGCGAGCTGACGGTGCTCTTCGCAGCGTTGGTGCTCGCGGTCGCCAGCGTCGGTACCGTCGGGTTCTTCACCGACCGCGTCAAGGGCGCACTGACACGACAAGCCAACGTGTTGCTCGGCGCAGATCTGCTCGTATCGGGCGACCGGCCGTTGGCGGACGAGTTTGTCGCGCGAGGCGCGCACTCGCGGGTTGGCTGTTGTGCCGGCGATTCGTTTCAACAGCATGGTGCAACCCGCGGACCGCGCCGGGGGCGATCCCGTGCTTGCGGATGTCAAGGCGGTCGGCACGGGCTACCCGTTGCGAGGAGAGATCACGCTCAGCGACGCGAACGAGCCCGCCGGCCGGACGGCGAAGGGCATCCCGGCGCCAGGCCAGGTCTGGGTCGATGCGCGCCTCGCCGCGCGCCTGGACGTCCATGAGGGTGCAAAGCTGGTCGTCGGCGAAGCGACGCTGGTCGTGGCCGCGATCGTGCAACAGGACCCCGAGGTCACCGGTGGCTTGTTCACACTCGGGCCGAAGATGCTGATGAACATCGACGACGTCGCAGCGACGAAACTGTTGCAGCCGGGCAACCGCGCGACATGGCGGTTGCTCGTCGCGGGAACGGCAAGCGATGCGTATCGCGACTGGATCAAGCCTCGGCTCGAGCGCGGACAGCGGATCGAATCGATTCGCGACCTGCGTCCCGAAGTGAGGCAGACGCTCGATCGCGCCGAGCAGTTTCTCGGCCTTGCCTCGCTCGTCGCTGCGATTCTTGCCGCCGCTGCAGTCGCGTTGGCCGCGTCACGCTATCTTCGCCGCCACCTGGATTCGGCGGCGATGATGCGGTGCCTGGGCGCCGGCGAACGACAGGTGCTGGCGATGTTCTCGCTGCAGTTCGTCATCCTGGGCGTGGCGGCAAGCGCCATGGGTTGCGTGCTCGCCCTCGGCGGGCAGCAGCTGCTCGTGATCCTGCTCGGGTCGATGGTGCGATCCGATCTTCCGCCGCCAACGCTGCTGCCTGCACTCTGGGCGATTGCCACCGGCATCGCGCTGCTGCTGGGCTTCGCGCTGCCGCCGCTGATCGCGCTCGCACGCGTCCCTCCGCTGCGTGTGCTGCGTCGCGACCTTGGCATGCCTCGCGCAGGCGGGGCTCTGGCGTACGGACTCGGTATCGCGACGATTGCACTCCTCATCGCCGCGCAGGCGCAGGACGCACAGATGGCGCTCATCATGATCGGCGGCATCGCCGCGTTGCTGGCCTTGGCCGGAGTCATCGCCCGCCTATTGGTCGCCGCCCTTCGATTCCTGCCGCAGCGTGGCTACAGCTGGCGCTACGGGCTGGCCAATCTGCGCCGGCGGCCACTCGGCGTGAGCATGCAGATCGGTGCACTTGGCCTCGGCTTGATGGCGCTTCTGCTGCTGACGATGGTCCGTGGCGACCTCATGCAAACGTGGCGTGCGAGCCTGCCTGCCGATGCGCCCACGGTGTTCCTGATCAATGTGCTGCCGGACCAGGTGACAGGCGTACGCAATTTGCTGAAGCGCGACCTGGCGATCGACGCGGTGTCCTATCCGATGGTGCGCGGACGTCTCGTCGCCATCAACGACACGCCGTTCGATACCACGCAGCTGCCCGACGATCGCGCGCGACGCCTCGGCGAGCGCGAGTTCAATCTTTCGTCGGTGGCCGAACTGCCGGCGGCCAACACGATCGTTGCCGGCCGCTGGTGGAAGAGCGGGGAAACAGGCGGCATGTCGCTCGAGGATGGCATTGCCGATACGCTGAAGATCAAGCTTGGCGACACGCTGACCTGGGACTTCGTCGGAACGCGCCTCAGTGCAAAGGTGACGAGTCTGCGCAAAGTGGCCTGGGACAGCTTTCGCGTCAATTTCTTTGCGGTGTTTCCCCCCGGCGTACTCGACGCGATGCCCACCACCTACATCTCGGCGATTCGGGTGCCGGTCGGCAACGCGGCATGGCTTACGCCGTTGTTACGCGAATATCCAAACGTCCTCGTGATCGATGTCGGCGAGATCCTGCATCAGGTGCAGTCGATCATCGAACAGGTCGCGCGCGCGGTCGAATTCGTGTTCCTGTTCACGCTTCTCGCGGGCGTTCTGGTGCTCGAGGCAGCCATCGCCGTGACCCAGGACGAGCGTCGTTACGACGCGGCGATATTGCGCACCCTGGGTGCGAGCCAGCGGCAACTCAGATCAGCGCAGATGACCGAGTTCATGGCGATCGGCGGGCTCGCGGGTGTGCTCGCCGCGGCCGGCGCAACCACCATCGGGTACGTCCTCGCGACCCGGGCGTTCCAGATACCTTTTCACTGGAACCCGTGGCTGTGGGCGATCGGCATCCTCGGCGGCGCGATAGGCGTGTCCGTCGCAGGGTGGTTCGGGACGCGCAGCACGTTGCGGCAACCGCCGCTGGCCGTACTGCGCCAACTCGCCTAGTAGATGCCAGCGTCGCAACGTGCTAGCGTGCGGCCAGGGCGCTCTCGCGCCCGAGCATTCGCGCCACCGCGACGAGGATGATCGCAGTCAGCGCAACGGGCACCGCAGCGCTCTGCAGCCAATCGATCGAGGGTATGGCATCACCACGCAGCGCGCGCGAAAGCAGTGTGTACTGAGCGGAAATGGGTGCCCATAGCAGCCACGCAGGTTCCTTTTTCTGCAGGAAGAGCTGGATGACCGGCAGCATGCTGACGACGAACAGCAGGACGGACACGTTGGCCTGTGCTTCCTTGAGCGTACGACCGCGTGTACCGACGTACAGCAGCGCAGCCGGTAGCAACGCCATCAAGGGCGCGAGAATGAGCAGGAACCGCAGCAACTCGGTGATGCCGAACAGGAACGGAACCCCAATCGCGGGCAACGGCGCGAAGTTGAGCGTCAGGTAGAACCCTGCCAACGTCAGGCAAACCACGAGTGTGTCGAAGGTCACGATCGCGAGCCATTTGCCGACAGCGATCTGGACCGGAACGAGCGGCGTAGCGAGCAACGGTTCCAGCGAGCCGCGCTCTCGCTCACCCGCGGTGGCGTCGAGCGCGACTGCCATGCCGCCCATCAGCGCCGCAAAAAGGCCGTAGTAGGCAACCAGGAACAGGATGAGCGCGCCCGACTGCTGCGGTGTTGCCAGGTCGACCCCTTCGATTTCCAGCGGCAGGGCCACTTGCGGCGCAACGCCTCGCAACACCATGCGTTGCGTTCCCCATTGCCGGTTGTACGTGCGCAGCGCCGTCTCGGCTGCGTCGATCGATGCACGTGCCCGGTCGCGCGAGCGGTCATAGATCAATCTAACGGTCGCCGGCTTGCCCGCGGCGACGTCGGCCGCGAACGTGGGATCGATGACGAGTGCGACGTCGAGGTCGCCGTTGCGGATCTTCGCTTCATAGTCCTCAGGTGCCGGCTGGATTACGACCTGCTGTCGTTCCAGAAACGCGATCAGCGCCGGCGCGTGCGCGGCCCCGATCACGGGCAGCTTCAGTTCGCGGCCGCGCTCGGCCTGATTGGCCGCCATGTTGAGTATCAGAATCAGAAACAGCGGACCCGCGGCGATCGATGTCAGCAGTGTCACCATCATCGTGCGGCGGTCGCGCAGCGTATCGACCAGCTCCTTGAGGGTGACGGTGACGATGCGATTCATGCGGGCCCTAGTTACGCGGCGAGACCTTCGCCCGAACCGAGCAGCGCCACGAAAGCGTCCTCGAGCGTGACCCGGCCGGCCTGCGCGAGAATCTCCGGCGCGGTGCCGCGGGCGATGACGCGACCGTGACCGAGGATCACGATCGTGTCGCACAGTGCGCTGACTTCCTGCATCACGTGGGTCGAAAACAGGATGCACTTCCCCGCCGCACGCAAGCCGCCGAGGAGGTCGCGCAGGCTGCGGATACTCATGATGTCGAGACCGTTGGTCGGTTCGTCGAGAAGCAAGGTCGCCGGGTCGTGGACGATGGCGCGCGCGATGGCGACCTTCATGCGTTCCCCTTGCGAGAATCCCTGCGTGCGCCGGTCCGCGAGTTCGGTGAGGCCCAGCCCGGCGAACAGCGCGTCGATGCGCGCGTCGAGTGCGGTGCCGGACAGGCCGTGGAGCCGGCCGTAGTAGCGCACGTTTTCGCGTGCGGTAAGCCGTGCATAGAGCCCGCGCGCGTCGGACAGGACGCCGATGCCGTCGCGAACGCGGTAGCGATCGCGCACGATGTCGAGGCCGTCGATGGTGGCGCTTCCGGCGTCCGGCGTGACCAGTGTCGACAGCATGCGTTGCAGCGTGGTCTTGCCGGCGCCGTTCGGTCCGAGCAAGCCGGTTATCGCGCCGTCCGCCGCCTGAAAGCTCACGCCGTCGATCGCGGCGATTTCATGTTTCCTGCCGAAGCGCTTGACCAGTCCGTCGACCGCGATCATTGGGTTTGCAGCAACGACGAGAAGAGCGGCGGACGAGTGCTTGTCGCGAAGTACTCCAGGCACGACTCGGGCAGGGTGCCAAAGCCTCCCTCGTCGATGAACTTCTCGATCAGTCGCGGCGCACAAGCGTGCGGCGAGACGATGTGGCCGTAACCGGCGGCGACGACATGGCGGCTGTTGGACAGGGTCTCCGCCACTTTCTTGCCGTTCGCGGGAGGGGTCACCGGGTCGAGCCCACCGGAAAGGATCAGCACCGGCTTGTCGCTGACGAGGGGCAAGCCGAAATCCGCGGGCAGCGCGGGCTGCGGCCATCCGTCGCAGGCCGCAAGATTGCGCTCGGCGAGTGCCGGTGCGCGCAGCGCCGAGAACGTCTGGTGGGCTTCGGCAGCGCTGACCCTGGACGCATCTTCGGCGCACGTTACCGCGAAGTGCAGCGCCTGATTCATGGTCCGGCCGGCGTCATCCGTCGCGAGCAGCGATGCCGCAGCCAGCGGCGCGAAGTCACCGGCCTGCGCGCGTGCGAGCAAGGGCGGCACGAGGCTCGCGAATTCCGGCACGTAAACCAGTGCATGCAGGGCGCCGACAACCATGTCGAAAGTCAAGGAGACTTCACGCGGGTCACCGGTCCTTGGATCGGCAACGGTCACTTTCCGTCCTGTGCCGAGTTCCTTGTCGATCGCGGCGAGCGTCGCATTGAGATCCGGATGGGCGCGCTTGCATGCCGGCTGCTCGGCGCATGCCGCAAACAACTGCGTCAACGCGGCGTCTCGCGTCGGCCAGATATCGAGACCGATGCGCAAGGCCCGGCGGCGCGACGCCGTCGAGCACCATCGTGCGCACGTGCTGGGGATAGCGACGCAGATATTCCTGCGCGACCCGGGTGCCGTATGAGCCGCCCCACAGGTTGATCCTTTCGTAGCCGAGCGCCGCGCGCACGGCATCGATATCGGCGACGAGCGCCGACGTCGTGTATTGCGCAACATCCACCTCGCCCGCAGCCTTGATTTCGCGAAGACACCGCTGCGCGGCGTCGGCAATATCCACATTGCTGAAATCGTCGAAGGGATCGCGCGGCGCCAGGGCTGCACAGCGAAGGGGCGAGGACTTGCCGGTGCCCCGTGGATCGACGAGCACGATGTCGCGATTGCGCCGCACACCTCCCAGCATTCCCGCGAACGGCGCCAGCGCGGCGGAGGATTGGCCGGGGCCTCCCGCGAGCATGAAGAGTGGATCGGCTTTCGGGCTCAGTGTGTTGGCCGGGAGCAGCGTGACCGCGATCGCGATTCTGCGTCCGCCGGGCGCAGTGCGGTCCTCCGGGACATCGATGGTCGCGCAGCGCGCAGTACTGGCGAGCTTCGCCAGGCGGCAATCGGAGAATTCGACCTGCCGCGTCGGAGCGCGGTCGCCGCATGCGATGAGCGCGCAGGCAAGCAGCGATGCAAGGTACGCGCCACGCGTGCAGTTCCGCCGCATGTTGGCGAGGCGATTGTGCATGCGCGGATGGTATCAGACGGCCTCAGTGACCGTGTCTCGCAGCGCCGGTCACATCGTTGCTCGATTGGAAGACTATTGGTGGACACTCGAGTCAGCGATTCCTATACTGCGGCTTCACTCATGCACCGGCATGACATGTCACACGACCGCCTCGAGCCTGGAATCGTCACGGACTTTCGTGATCGATTGACGTATGCGCGGTATCTCTGCCTGGATACGCTGCTTGGATCGCAAAGACCGCTGTCGGGAACGTCGAGCGCACCGCCGCGTCATGATGAGATGCTGTTCATCATCCAGCACCAGACGTCCGAGCTGTGGATGAAACTGATGATCCACGAACTCAAATGGGCGATCGGATTCGTGCGCGCGGATCAGCTCGACGCGTGTTTCAAGATCCTGTCCCGGGTCAAGCTGATTCAGAAGCAGCTTTTCGAGCAATGGGCCGTGCTCGAGACGCTCACACCGTCCGAGTATGAGGCATTTCGGCCTGTGCTCGGCAATTCCTCGGGGTTCCAATCCGCGCAATACCGGGCAATCGAGTTCCTGCTCGGGAACAAGGATGCGGCGTTGCTCGATGTTTTCCGCCACGACGCCTCGACGCACGCGGAACTCGACGCGCTGCTTCGGCTGCCGTCGCTGTACGACGAATTCCTGCGTCACCTGGCGCGGCGCGGCTTGCCGGTACCGCGCGAATGCGTCGACCGCGATTGGACGCGACCGCATCAGCGCAACGCCGCGCTGGTGGGCGTGTTCAAGACGATCTATGACGACCCGCCGCGCTATTGGGATGCCTATGAAATGGCGGAAAAGCTGGTCGATGTCGAGGAAAGCTTCCAGCTCTGGCGGTTCCGGCACCTGAAAACGGTCGAGCGAATCATCGGTTACAAGCACGGCACCGGGGGCTCGAGCGGGGCGGCGTTCCTCAAGCGCGCGCTGGAGCACACGTTTTTCCCGGAGCTTCTCGATGTGCGCACCGTGATCGGCAGTCAATGAATGCGCGCGCGGGCAGCGCGGTAACGACGGCGGTGACTATCGAAGCCGCCGTGGCCGCGCTCGGCCCCGGACCGCTGCTCGCCGACGGCCTTGCGCGGCACATCGCACCGCTGTTCTCGCGGGTGCTGCAGCGGAATGCGCAGGAAATCTACCTCGCCAACCACTCGCTCGGGCGGCCACTCGACGCCACGGCCGAAGACATCGCCGAAGCCGTCACGCTATGGCAGACACGCATGGCGCAGGCATGGGATGGATGGTCCGCTGAAATGAACGCCTACCGCGACCGACTCGCCCGACTGCTCGGCGCGCCACGCCCCGACTGCATCGTGCCCAAGACCAGCGCGGGGCAGGGTTTGCGCGCAATACTCAATACCTATGACACGGTGCCGCGCGTGGTGGCGACGCGTGGCGAGTTCGATTCGATCGACGTCATCCTGCGCCAATATGCTCAGCGCAAGCGCATCGACTTGGTTTTCGTCGAGCCGCGCGACGCCGGACACTTCGCTGCCGATGATCTTCTCTCCGCGGTCCGAGCAGGCGCAGACCTCGTCGTGCTGTCGCAAGTCCTGTTCAACACGGGCCAGGTGTTGCCTGAGTTGCCGGCGATTATCGATACGGCGCACGAACGTGGAGCGCGTGTGCTCATCGACGTCTATCATTCGCTTGGCGTGCTCCCGGTCGATGTCACGGCGCTCGGTGTCGACTTCGCGGTTGGCGGCAGCTACAAGTATCTGCGCGGCGGACCGGGCGCCTGCTTCCTGTACATGCATCCGCGCCACCTGGACGGCAGCCTGACGACCCTCGATACCGGCTGGTTCGCGAAGCGCGACGCCTACCAGCGGCCCGATCCACCGCAGTGGGGCGAGGGGGGCGACGCCTTCCTGGAGTCGACACCGCCGGTCCTGACCTGGTATCAGGCGCGGGCGGGGCAGATTCTCACGCTCGCGCTGGGCGTCGAGCGGCTGCGCGCCTATTCGCTTGCGCAGCAACGCAGGTTGATGGACCTCTTGCACGAGCGCGACGTCCACGCGACCGGCAGCAACGCCGACCACGGTGCGTTTTGCGTCGTCAGTTTTGCGTCGCACGCGGAAGGCGCCGCAACCCGATGCGCACAGGGACTCGCCGCCCGCGGACTCGCATGCGACGCACGCGGTCCCTGGCTGCGCCTGTGTCCCGACATACTGACGTCGGACGACGAGCTCCGGCGCGCCGCGGCGATCGTCGGGGACGTCATTGGTGCGTGATCATCGTCACCAGCGTGACCAGAATCGCGACGAATATCGCGGCACCGAGAACGCCCGCGATGATGACGTGGACTGGCTTGATCGTCACCATGTCGCGCTCGCCCGACGCCTTCCTTCGGATCCCGAGGAAGCTCGAAAATACCGCGCCCAGCACTCGCAGAAACCCAGCGGCGGGCGCACGCGGGGTAGCCGGAGGCGGGGAGCGGGCATTACGATCGGACGGATCGCTCATCGGTGCAGGCGGCTTGGCGCCTCGCGTCGCAAAGGATTCACCGCGCTGATGCTAGCACGGGCAATCTCGACGCGAAGAATCATGCCGTTAACCTCTGAATTCGCTTGAAATCTCCCCAAAGTTGCCCCATCTAGACCGCAAATCGAAGCTTCGCGAGGGATAAGCATGCGCATAGATAAACTGACCACCAAATTCCAGCAGGCCCTTGCCGATGCCCAGAGCATGGCGCTCGGCAACGACAGCGGCTTCATCGAGCCGCAGCACCTGCTATCGGCTTTGCTCGACCAGGAAGATGGGGGCACGGGATCGCTGCTCGCGCGGGCCGGCGTCAACGTGCCGGCGCTCAAGACGGCACTCGGCAAGGCGATCTCCCGCCTGCCCAAAGTCGAAGGCCAGGGTGGCGAGATCAGCGTTTCCCGTGATCTCGGCAATCTGCTCAACGTCACCGACAAGATCGCCATCAAACGCGGCGACCAGTTCATCGCCAGCGAATTGTTCCTGCTTGCCCTCGTGGACGACAAGGGTGATACGGGACGGTTGCTCAAGGAGCATGGCCTGACGAAAAAAGCACTGGAGTCGGCCATCGAAGCCGTCCGCGGCGGCGGTAGCGTCGACTCGCAGGAGGCCGAGGGCCAGCGCGAGGCGCTCAAGAAATACACCGTCGACCTCACCGATCGTGCGCGACAGGGCAAGCTCGATCCGGTCATCGGTCGCGACGACGAGATCCGCCGCACGATCCAGATCCTGCAGCGCAGAACCAAGAACAACCCCGTCCTGATCGGCGAACCCGGCGTCGGCAAGACGGCCATCGTCGAAGGCCTCGCGCAGCGCATCGTCAACGGCGAGGTACCGGAGACGCTGAAGAACAAGCGTGTCCTCTCTCTCGACATGGCGATGTTGCTCGCCGGCGCCAAGTATCGCGGCGAATTCGAGGAGAGGTTGAAGGCCGTGCTCAAGGACATTGCCGCCGACGAAGGCCAGACGATCGTGTTCATCGACGAGCTGCATACGATGGTTGGCGCCGGCAAGGCCGAAGGTGCGATCGACGCGGGCAACATGCTCAAGCCGGCGCTGGCGCGGGGCGAACTGCATTGCGTCGGCGCGACTACGCTCGATGAGTACCGCAAGTACATCGAGAAGGACGCCGCGCTGGAACGCCGATTCCAGAAGGTTCTCGTCGACGAGCCGAGCGTCGAGTCGACGATCGCCATCCTGCGCGGCCTGCAGGAGCGTTACGAAATCCATCACGGTGTGGAGATCACCGACCCGGCGATCGTTGCCGCGGCCGAGTTGTCGCATCGCTACATCACTGATCGTTTCCTGCCGGACAAGGCGATCGACCTGATCGACGAGGCTGCGGCACGCATCAAGATGGAAATCGACTCCAAGCCGGAGGTCATGGACCGGCTCGAGCGGCGGATGATCCAGCTCAAGATCGAGCGCGAAGCCGTCAAGAAGGAAAAGGACCCGGCATCGAAAAAACGCCTCGAGCTGATCGAACAGGAGATCACCAAGCTCGAGCGCGAGTACGCCGACCTCGACGAAGTCTGGCAGGCCGAGAAGGCGCAGGTCGTCGGCACGCAGCACATCAAGGAAGAGATCGACAAGGTCAAGCTCGCGATGGAAGAAGCCAAGCGCAAGGGCGATTGGCAGAAGGTGAGCGAGATGCAGTACGGCAAGTTGCCGCAGCTCGAGGCGCAGCTCAAGAAAGCCGACAAGAAGCTCGCGGGCGAACAGGCGAAGAGGCCGCAGCTGTTGCGGACTCAGGTGGGCGCCGAAGAGATCGCCGAGGTGGTTTCGCGCGCGACTGGCATCCCTGTCTCCAAGATGATGCAGGGCGAGCGCGAAAAGTTGTTGCAGATGGAAGACGCGCTGCATGCGCGCGTCGTCGGCCAGGACGAGGCCGTGCGCGTTGTCTCCGACGCTATCCGGCGCTCGCGCTCCGGCTTGTCCGATCCGAACCGGCCCTACGGCTCGTTCCTGTTTCTCGGCCCGACGGGCGTCGGCAAGACGGAATTATGCAAGGCGCTCGCGGGATTCCTGTTCGATTCGGAATCCCATCTGATCCGCGTCGACATGTCGGAGTTCATGGAGAAGCACTCCGTGGCGCGGCTGATCGGCGCGCCTCCCGGGTATGTGGGCTATGAGGAGGGCGGGTATCTTACCGAAGCCGTCCGGCGCAAACCGTACAGCGTCATCCTGCTCGACGAGGTCGAGAAGGCGCACCCGGATGTGTTCAACGTGTTGCTCCAGGTGCTCGACGATGGCCGCATGACAGACGGGCAGGGGCGTACCGTCGATTTCAAGAACACCGTGATCGTGATGACCTCGAACCTGGGTTCGCAGATGATCCAGCAGATGCAGGGCGACGACTATGGCGTGATCAAGCTCGCGGTAATGGCCGAGGTCAAGACGCAGTTCCGGCCGGAGTTCGTCAACCGCATCGACGAGATCGTCGTGTTCCACGCGCTGTCGGAGAAGGACATCGCCTCGATCGCGAAGATCCAGTTGCAAAGTCTCGAGGCCCGGTTGGGCAAGCTGGAGATCAAGATCGACATCACGCCGGCGGCCCTGCAGAAAGTTGCCGATGCCGGTTTCGATCCGGTCTACGGAGCGCGGCCGCTCAAGCGGGCCATCCAGCAGGAGATCGAAAATCCCCTGGCGAAGGAGATCCTCGCCGGAAAATTCGTGGCGGGGGATACGATCCATATTGCGGAAAAGGGCGGCGGCATCACGTTCGCCAAGCGTTGAGTTCCGCAAGCGAGACAAAAGACGGGCGGCCAAGGCCGCCCGTTTTCATTGTTGCGCTGGTTCGCCGACGGCGGATCAATAGTGGGGCACGCGGCGGTCCTTCGCCCGCTTGTCGAAGGCCTCGATCGAGCGCGCCAACGCTTGCTTGGTTTGCCGGGCGAGCGCATCGACCATCCTTTGCAGGATCCCCGGGGGGCGCGTCAACCGCAGCCGGGAGTCCTCTTCCGCAACGACGACCGTGCGGCCGCTACGGTCGACTTCGAAGCGCATCCCCCTGCCGAGCACGACGTCGCGCGGGTCGTTCTCGAGCGTCACCCACAGACACCCGCTGTCGACGCTGATGATGGTGCCTTCGGCGCCGTCCAGCACAAGGCTTCCGCGGCGCGGAAGGAAGGTGCTCGGCGTGTATTGACTCGTAGTAAGGTCGAAGGGCATGGTATTTCTCCTTTTCAATGCATATAATGCATGCATCCGGTATGGGACCCGACCGCGACACGTCTCGATCGGCGTGAGTGAATTATCGGCAGGATCCCACCGTGCAGACAAACGAGATCGACGCATTGTTCGCATGAGTATTTGGAATGGCTAAATGGGATGTCGCCCCGGCGCGCCTGCCGTCCCTCGATCTCCTGAAGGGCTTCGATGCCGCGGCACGCCACCTCTCGTTCACGCGCGCGGCGCAGGATTTGTTCCTGACGCAGTCGGCGCTGTCCCGGCAGATCCAGACGCTCGAGGAGCAGCTCGGGGTGCCGCTGTTCGAGCGCCGCCATCGCGAGTTGCGGCTCACGCGCGCGGGTCAGACGCTCCACGTCACCGCGAAAGCGGTGCTGGCGGAGCTCGCCCAGGCGATCGGCAAGATCCGGCACGAGCAAACTTCGCTGCCCTTGACGGTCTCGACCAACCAGCCGTTTGCATCGTTGTGGCTCATTCCGCGGCTGGCGCATTTTCGAGCGCGGCATCCGGCCGTCGACGTATTCATTTCCGCCGACAACCGCATCGTCGATCTGGACCGCGAGCGGATCGACCTTGCGGTGCGCTATTGTCCCGAGGTGAGCGCGCCCCCCGGATCGCCGCGGCTGTTTGGTGAGCGGCTGGTGCCGGTATGCAGCCCGGCTCTCGCGGCAGATCGGACACGGCCCATCCGGCGGCCCGAAGACCTCGCACGGCACGTGCTGCTCCACATTGACGATACCCACGGGCACTACACGTGGCTCAACTGGGCGGTATGGCTGGCGGCCGTCGGTGTGCGCGACCTGGCGCCGGCCGGCTCGCTGCGCTTCACGCATTTCGACCAGGTGATCCAGGCGGCGGTCGACGGCCAAGGCGTGGCGCTGGGCCGCGTACCGCTCATCGACAGCCTGCTCAAGCAGCGCAAGCTGGTGGCGCCGCTGCGTGGAAAGTACACGACCGCGCGCGCGTATTTCGTCGTTCGCGGCACCCGGGCGCCGCTGCGGCCCGAGGCGCAGGCTTTTGTCGACTGGTTGATCGAGGAAGCAAAGACCGACGGCGCGACCGCCTCCGACCTGACTCAGGAGGCCAAACCTCCGACCCGCCGGCGCGTCAGCTGATGCCGCAACCCGCGTCCCATCCGCACCCGGATACCCCGTCGCCATGGGTTGCCCGTTTCGCGCCGCTGGTCGCACGCGACGGACACGTCCTCGACGTGGCTTGCGGTCGCGGACGGCACAGTTTTTTCTTTGCAGCTCGCGGCTGCCGCGTGACGGCGATCGATCGCGATGCCCGGGCGCTGGATGCACTCGCCGGCGATGCGCGCATCACGCCAATGCAGGCCGACCTCGAGGACGCGCCCTGGCCGCTGGGCGGGCGGCAATTCGATGCGGTGGTGGTCACGAACTACCTGCATCGGGCGCTGCTGCCGCATCTGATCAGCGCCGTTGCCGCTGACGGCGTGCTGCTGTATGAAACCTTTTCTCGCGGCAACGAGGTCTACGGCCGGCCGTCGAATCCCGCCTTTCTGCTTGAGCCGGGAGAATTGCTGACCGCGGTCGCCGGACGGCTGACGGTAGTGGCGTTCGAGCAGGGCATGGTGACCGCCGATCGCCCCGCCGTGGTACAGCGCATCGCCGCCGTCGGCGCGGCGCGTAGCTGGCCTCCATTGCTGTTGGCCTGAACCTCGCCGCCGAAAGGCGGTCAGAGTGCCGGATCAAGCCTGCAGCGCGGCGCAGGCGCCATGGGGTAAAATAGCGAGTTTAACGGGTGTTTTTGCTTGTCTACGATGCTCAATGGAAGTCTGGTCGCGATCGCGACGCCGATGCAAGCCGACGGCGCTCTCGACCTGCCGGCGCTGCGCAAGCTGATCGACCTTCATATCGCGAACGGCACGTCCGGGATCGTGGTCGTCGGCACGACCGGCGAATCGCCGACGGTGAGTTTCGACGAGCACTGCCTGCTGATCAAGACGGCAGTCGATCACGCGGGCGGTCGCATACCTGTCGTCGCGGGCACCGGCGCCAATTCGACGTCCGAAGCGATCGAACTGACCCAATACGCCCGCACGGTCGGCGCGCATTGCGGCCTGTCGGTGGTGCCGTATTACAACAAGCCGTCGCAGGAAGGCCTGTATCAGCACTTTCGCGCGATCGCTGAAAAAGTCGACCTGCCGCTGCTCGTGTACAACGTTCCCGGTCGCACGGTCGCCGATCTCGGGAACGATACGCTGCTGCGTCTCGCACAGATTCCGGGAATCGTCGGCATCAAGGACGCGACCTCGGACCTGGTGCGGCACGTCGATCTGCAGAGACGGCTTCCCAAGGGCAAGTCGTTCACCTTGTTGTCGGGCAACGACGATACGGCGCTTGCCTATATCCTGCTCGGCGGCAATGGGGTCATTTCGGTGACCGCCAACGTCGCTCCGCGCGCGATGGCGGATATGTGCGCGGCCGCGCTGGCCGGCAGGATCGCCGAAGCACGTGAAATTAACGCACGGCTATTGCCGCTGCATACCAAATTGTTTGTCGAAGCCAACCCGATACCGGTCAAATGGGCGCTTGCCGCGATGGGCCACATGGGCCCTGCATTGCGACTGCCGTTGACCGTGCTCGATGCGCAACATCACGCCCTGGTGCGTTCCGCGTTGCGCGAAGCGGGCTGTCTCTAGGAGAACACGCATGTCACCGTTGCCCCTGCTCAGATGCGCCGCTCTCGTCGCCGTTGCCCTTCTCGCGGGCTGCGAGACGATGACCGCCTCGCTCGGCAAGAAGATCGATTACAAGTCCGCGGGCACTGCGCCGACGCTCGAGGTGCCGCCGGATCTGTCGACGCCAACTTACGATGACCGCTATCAGGTCTCGACCGCCTCCGGGCAGGCGGCGGCCAAGGCCGCGGGCAAGCCGAGCGAGGTGCTCCCGGCGAATTCCGACGCCCGGTTGGTGCGTGCAGGCAGCGAGCGCTACCTGGTCGTCAAGACGAGCGAAGAAGTGGCGTGGAAGACGGTTCGCGGTTTCTGGGAAAAGAACGGTTTCGTGATCGCCAGCGAACAGCCGTCGCTCGGCACCATGGAAACCGACTGGGCCGAAAACCGGGCCGCCGTGCCGCAGGACTTCATGCAGAAGTTCTTCAGCAAGTACGCAAGCTTCGTCAACGATACCTACAAGCGCGACAAGTTCCGCACCCGGATCGAGCGCGGCACCGAACCCGGTACCGTCGAGATCTTCATCAGCCACCACGGGGCCGCGCAGCAGGCGACCAAGACGAACAAGGGGGTTCCCGAAGACTTCCAGTGGCAGGTCACGCCGCCCGATCTGAACCTCGAGGCGGAATTTCTCGGACGGATGATGATCGCCTTCGGTACCCCCGAGCAGAGGGCTGCCGATTCGATTGCCGCGGTGAACGCGGCACCTGATCGCGCCGTCATCGAAAAGAGCAAGGACGGGGCGAGCCAACTGGTTGTCGACGATGCCTTCGACCGCGCGTGGCGCCGCGTAGGACTGGCCCTCGACCGCACCGGGTTCACGGTCGTCGATCGCGATCGTTCCAAAGGTCTCTATTTCGTGCGGTATTCGAATCCCGACCTCGACGCGAAGAAGGAAAAGGGATGGCTCGACAAGCTCGCGTTCTGGAAGAGCGACGACGTCAAGCCCGAACAGTATCGTGTCGTCGTCACCCAGGCCGATCCCAAGAGTGTCGTCACGGTGCAAGACCCGGCGGGCGCGCCCGACAAATCGGTCAATAGCGACAAGATCCTCGCGCTGCTCAAAGACCAGTTGAAGTGACGGTGCCGTGCGCTTCGCGTGCCTAGGGAGCGGCAGCGAGGGCAACGCCCTTCTGGTCGAAGCCGGTGCGACGCGACTTCTCGTCGATTGCGGGTTCGGCATTCGGGACACCATTGCGCGCCTTGGCCGGATCGGTGTCACCCCGGAGTCGATCACGGCGGTCGTCGTCACGCATGAGCACAGCGACCACATCGGCGGTGTTGCGGCGTTCGCCGGCCGCTTCGGAACGCCCGTGTGGTTGACGTTCGGAACACTCTCGTCGATGGCGGAGCGTTTCGCCGCCCTGCCGCAAGTGTTTGGTTTCGACAGCCACGACGCGTTCGCGGTCGACGATATCGAGGTGCAGCCTTTTCCCGTACCGCACGACGCGCGCGAGCCCGTGCAGTTCGTGTTGACCGACGGTCAGTCGCGTCTCGGGGTATTGACCGACATCGGCATCTCGACGGTGCACGTCGAGGCGAGCCTGTCGGGTTGCGATGCATTGGTGCTGGAGTGCAACCACGACCGCAACATGCTCGCCAACGGCAGCTACCCCTACTCGCTCAAGCAACGCATCTCGGGCAATTTCGGTCATCTGGATAACGACGCCGCAGCTGCGCTATTGTCGCGGCTCGACAATTCACGTCTGAAGCACTTGTTCGCGGCGCATCTCTCACAGGAGAACAACACGCGCGAACTCGCCCGCGCGGCGCTGGCGGGCGCGCTGAATTGTGCGTCCGATTGGATCGGTATTGCCGATCAGCAGGAAGGCTTCGACTGGCGGGAATTCTAGAACCTATCCCAAAATTGGCTGCTCGACCCGACCGCTTTGTCGTGCTCAGTTGGCAAATGAGGCTCACCCCTCGTCGTACGTCTATGTACTATCCCCGGTGCTCGCTGCGGGCCTTCGCGCGTTCGGGCCGCTCGCCGGGATTTTGAGATGGGTTCTGGTCAATACAAGGAGCAGTGATGGAAAAAAAACAGGAACTCTACCGGGGCAAGGCCAAGACCGTGTACACCACGGACGATCCCAACCTCCTGGTCATGCACTATCGGGACGATACCAGCGCATTCGATGGCGAGCGGGTGGAAAAGCTCGAGCAGAAGGGCGAGACGAACAACAAGATCAACGCCTTCATCATGCAAAAGCTCGCGGCGGCGGGCGTCAAGACGCATTTCCTTCGCCTGCTCAACGAGCGCGACTCACTCGTGCGCGCGCTCAAGATGCTGCCGGTCGAATGTGTCGTGCGCAACATCTGCGCAGGTTCGATGGCCAAGCGCCTTGGCATCCCCGAGGGCACCGTGCTGCCGGAGCCGATCTTCGAATTCTTCTACAAGAGCGATCCACTCAAGGACCCGTTGGTCAACGACGATCACATCCGCGTGCTGGGTTGGGCGACGGCCAAGGAGATCGCAGAAATGAAGACCCTCACCTTGAAGGTCAACTCCGTGCTCAAGCCGCTGTTCGCAGGCGCAGGCATGGATCTCGTCGACTACAAACTCGAGTTCGGACACGCCCTCGACGATCCGCAAGGGCCCTTGCTGCTGGGTGACGAATTCACGCCCGACGGCTGCCGGCTGTGGGACCAGGGGACGCAGGAAAAGCTCGACAAGGATCGATTTCGTCGCAACCTGGGCAATGTCATCGGCAAGTACCGCGAGGTCGCGCAACGCATCGGCGCGCCCTTGTAACTCTTCGCGGTCCGAGACAACGGTCGCCGCTTGTGCGGCGGCGCGGCGTGCAAACGAAAAGCCGGCCTGCGGGCCGGCTTTTCAATGGCGACCGAGTTGGCTTATTTCTTGGCGGCGTCGGCAGGCGCAGGCGCGGGCGCCGGTGCGGCGGCCTTCATCGATGCATCCTTGGAGGCATCGACCGCGGCGCCGGCTGCCTTGGCGGCATCGGTTGCGGCGGTGCCCGCATCCTTCGCAGCGGCAGCGGCCTTGTCGGCAGCTTCCTTCGCCATCGCTGCAGACTTGTCGGCGGCTGCTTTCGCGTCGGCCGCGGCCTTGTCATTGCCGCAAGCGGTCAGTGCGAGCGCCAACGCAGCAACAAAAAAAACGGACTTTTTCATGTAGTTCCCCTACGAGTATGGAATGAGGCGAGCGTGTGCTCGGGAATCGGACGACGACCTGGCCGGCCAGAGGTTTCGAAAAAAATGGCCGAACACAAGCACCGATGTTTAGTAGGCTACCACAAAATCGCAATGGATTCAATTAGATCGTTGCACATTGCGCCATCGCGCTGCAGAGCGCGTCGGCCGGGTATGAGCGCCGCGACAGATTGCGTTCGAGGCGCGCGATTTCCTGGTCAAAGCCCGAGGACCGTACCCGAAATGCCGGGTTCACCCGTCGCCCAGATTTCGTCGAACCGGTTCGCCAACGGTTGCGTCTGGTCTGGCTGCGCGATGCCCAGAGTGGCGCGCGGCTGCTCGAAATGAAAGCGGTGCAGGTAGTGCGCCTTGTCTACGATCAGGAGCGGGTCGGTGGCGATCTTCGCTTCATCCCCGGTTTTCAGGATTGTCATCGCGTAGCTGAAGGTGCGCAGCAGCGACACCATGCGCGGACACGCGGTCTCCAGGTAGCGAGTGTCGTGGACGATGATGTCGAGGCGGCGCCCGCGCACTTCGCGCAGGAACGTCGAGATTCGCTCCGCGCGCAACGCAGAATTCCAGCCAGTCTGCGAAAGGTCCTGGTCGAAGACGCGGATGTGATGCCGCGCCAGCGGAATCAGATCGTCGATCGCCTTGGTCTGCTCGGACACGCTGGTCAGCATGACGACGCGCGGCTCGACGGGCGGTTCACTCGAAGTCGACGAAGCCATCGCAATACCATTCGTGGAGGACGTGCAGGACCGTCGCGCCGGTCAGCTTGTTGCCGGCCACGCGCCGATAGTTGGCGAGGTCGCGGAGGACCGCGCCCGCGCCGCGAGGCCACGCAATCGATAATCCGTTGATGTACACATGGTGGGCATCGTATAGGATTTGCGTGCGAGGATCCAAATGCAATCCGCGCCGCCGCGCGGCGAGCGCGAATCCCGCCCGCGCAATGCGACGCTGTGGCCGGTCGAACACCACCTGCGGTTTCGGCTCGGTCAGATAACAGCCCACGAAGCGCGCGACGGTCGCTTGGTCCCAACGCAGCTGCGCGAGCATCGCACCGCACTCCGACTGCATGCGGGAACCGATACGCCCAGGCTCGTCGGTCACGGCGAGATCCGGATCGGCGTAACGCCCTTCGAGGGTCACGTTGTCGCGGAGCCAATCCAGGAACGCGGTTCCGAGTTCCTGCGCCGACGGCGCGCGAAAGCCGATCGAGTAGGTCGTGCAGGCGTCGACGGCCACGCCTTCATGCGCGTGATCCGGCGGGAGGTAGAGCATGTCGCCGGGGCGGAGCGTCCAGGTCTCGGTCGGGCGGAACCGGGCAAGGATCTTCAGCGGCAGCCCGCGTCTTAGCGACAAATCGCGCTGTTGACTGACACGCCACCGCCGCCGGCCGCTGCCTTGCAGCAGGAAAACGTCATAGGAATCGAAATGCGCGCCGACGCCGCCTCCCGGAACGGCGTAGCTCACCATGAGATCGTCGAGGCGCGAGTAAGGAATGAATGCGAAGCGACGCAGCAGCGAGTCGGCGGACGATCGATGGAGGTTGACGCCGTGGACGAGGAGTGTCCAACCCTGCTGCGGCAGTTGCCTGAAAACCGCCTTGCGAAACGGGCCTTCGAGCGTCGACCATTGTCGTTGCTCGCGCAGTACGATGCGCGATTCGACATCGTCGCGCGCAGCGAGCGCGAACAGTTCCGTCGCTGACAGGCAGCCACCAAAGCCCGGTATGGCTTGTGGTACCAGCAGTGCCCGTTTCTGCCAATGACGACGCAGGAACGCGGCGGGGGTCAGCCCACCCAGAAGCTCTAGTGCAGCGGTGCCCGCCATCGGCGGATTATAGCGGGCGCCGTCGCGGCAGCTTTGCGCTAAAATACGCGCGGACCGGCGGTGTGCAAAGCGACACGCCGATCGCCCATTCCCCAACACTCCCTGTCAACTCACCGCATGAACATTTTCTCGAATACCGTCGTCACGCTCTCGTACAAGTTGTTTTCCACGGCCGGCGAACTGATCGAGGAATCGGCGCAACCGATCACTTATCTGCATGGCGGCCATCACGGCATTTTCCCGAAGATCGAGGCCGCGCTGGCGCAGAAAAAAGTGGGTGACACCTGCTCGGTGACGCTCGAACCCGAGGATGCATTCGGGGAATACGACGCCGAGCTGGTACGCGTCGAACCGCAGGATCGGTTCCCCGCCGAGGTCAAGGTCGGCATGCAGTTCGAAGGCTCCGCCGGTCAGGACAATGACGATGACGACGATCAGCGCGTTTATACGGTGACGGATATCGCCGACGGCAAGGTCGTCGTCGATGGCAACCACCCGCTGGCCGGACAGCGTCTGCGCTTCGATTGCACCGTCCTCGACATTCGGCCGGCGTCGTCGGAGGAGATGGCGCACGGGCACGTCCACGGCGAAGGCGACCACCACCACCACTGACAGGGCTGAAAGCTGCTGCGCGGGCGATGGCTTTGTCGTGCTCAGTTGGCAAATGAGGCTCGGCGCTCGCCGTACTTTCCTGTACTGTCTCGCGCCTCACTGCGGGCCTTCGCGCCCTCTGCCCGCTCGCGACGCTTTCAACTCCTGTCAGGGCCCAGAGGTTCGGCGAGGCGCTTTAGTTCGTACAGCGCAGCGTGCGCGTCCCGCGGTGAGAGCGCGTCCGGATCGAGCGCGGCGAGTCGGTCGAGCACGGGAGCGTCGGCTCGGGCGGGTTCGGCCGATGGCGCAGACGCTCCGAACAGGTCGGCCTGGACGTCGCGCCGTACGCTGAACTGGTCGAGCCGCGCCAGGAACGTCCGCGCCTGCCGCAGTGCTTCCGCCGGCACGCCAGCCAGCTTGGCAACCTGCAGTCCGTAGCTCTGGTTCGCCGGCCCATCCTCGACCGCGTGCAGGAACACGATGCCGCTCTTGTGCTCGACGGCATCGAAATGCACGTTCGCGCATCCTTCCAGTTCCGCCGGCAACGCGGTCAGTTCGAAATAGTGCGTTGCGAAGAGAGCAAGACTTCGGTTGGTCAACGCCAGCTCGCGCGCGATGGCCCACGCGAGGGCCAGCCCGTCGAACGTCGACGTTCCACGGCCTATCTCATCGATCAGCACGAGGCTCTGTGGGGTCGCCCGGTTGAGGATCGTTGCGGCTTCCGTCATCTCGACCATGAACGTGGAACGACCACCAGCAAGATCGTCGGATGCGCCGATGCGGGTGTAGATTGCGTCGAGTGGACCAATGCGGGCGGATGCTGCCGGCACGAACAGGCCGCAGTACGCGAGTAGAGCGATCACCGCAGTCTGCCGCATGTATGTCGACTTGCCTCCCATGTTGGGGCCAGTGACGATCAACAGCCGGCGCGCGGGGTTGAGCATCAAGTCGTTGGCGATGAAATCCTCCACTTGCGTTTCGACTACCGGATGGCGACCGCCACGGATGTCGACGCCGGGTGCAATACTGAATACCGGCTGGACCCAACCGAGCTCGGTCGCCGCCACCGCATGCGACGCAAGTACGTCGAGCGTAGCCAGGGTCGCCGCAACGCGCTGCAATTCGGGGATCGCCGGCGCGAGGTCGGCGAGCAAGGCGTCGTAAAGCAGCTTTTCGCGCGCCATCGCGCGTTCCTGCGCGGACAACGCCTTGTCCTCGAACGTCTTCAACTCGGGCGTGATGTACCGCTCCGCACTTTTCAGCGTCTGACGCCGCCGATAGTCATCAGGAATCTTTTGCGCATGTGCATTCGTGACTTCGATGTAGAACCCATGGACGCGGTTGTATTCGACCTTGAGGCTCGCGATGCCGGTGCGGGCGCGCTCACGCGCTTCCAGGTCGACCAGAAACGCGCCGCAGTTGTCCTGCAGCGCGCGCAGCTCGTCGAGCTCGGCGTCGTGGCCCGTCGCGATGACGTTGCCATCGCGAACCGCCGCGGAAGGTTCGCGTTGGATCGCATGTTGAAGGAGCTCCAGCCATCGCGGTGCGATGGCGAGACCGCTGATTGCATCGGCCAGGAACGGCGTCGTGCAGCGACCTGCCAAAGCGACGATTGCCGGCAGTTGTTCGAGCGTATCCCGAAGCCCGGACAGATCGCGTGGACGCGCGCTGGCAAGCGCGATGCGCGCCACGATCCGCTCGATGTCGACGGTTTGCCTGAGCGCAGAACCTATGCGAGCGGGCAGATCGCCGTACGCGGCGAGTTCGGCGACTGCTGCATGCCGAAGCGCCGCCGACTCCTGTCTTCGTAGCGGATTGGCGAGCCAGCTTCGGAGCAGCCGACTGCCGCCGGCGGTGGTGCAGCGATCGAGCAACGACAGCAGCGTCGGTGCGCTCTCTCCGCGCAAGGTGGCCGTGATTTCGAGATTGCGCCGCGTCGCCGCGTCAAGGGCGAGATGGTCGGTGGATCGCTCGACGTGCAGCGAGCGTACATGCGCAAGCGCGGCCTGCTGCGTGCCCTGCGCATATTGCAACAGGGCGCCGGCCGCGGTGATGCCAAGCGGCGCGTCCACCGCCCCGAATGCGGATAGATCCTGTGTGCCGAACTGCTCGCACAACCTGCGCGTCGCGGCGTCCGCATCGAACTGCCATGGCGGCAACGCCCGTGCCGGTGTGTTGTCGCGCCGTGCAAGCGTCTGCCCATCCGGGTGGATGAGCTCGTTCGGCGCGAGACGATCGAGCGTCGCCGGGACTTCCGCAAGCGGCACGTCGGTAACCGCCAGACGTCCGCCGGCGAGGTCGAGCCACGCTACACCGGCGCGCTGTCCGGAGATGTGAATGGACACGAGCAGGCTCTCGCGCTTGGCGTCCAGCATGCCGGCATCCGTCACCGTGCCCGGCGTGACGATGCGCATGACTTTGCGCTCGACGGGACCTTTGGAAGTTGCGGGGTCGCCGATCTGCTCGCAGATGGCAATCGACTCGCCGAGCCTGACGAGCTTGGCGAGATACTGCTCGACTGCGTGATAGGGCACACCCGCCATGGGAATCGGGGTGCCGGCGGAGGCGCCGCGCGAAGTCAGCGTGATATCGAGGAGCGGCGCTGCGCGTTCGGCGTCGCCATAGAACATCTCATAGAAATCGCCCATCCGGTAGAACACCAGCTTGTCCGGATGCTCCGCCTTGACGCGCAGGTATTGCTGCATCATCGGCGTGTGTGCGGTCAGCGGCGCCGTCGCGGGTGGCGTATGCGCGTTCATCGGCGGCATTATAGGCGACCCATCGCGGCAGGACGGACGCGACGACCGGCGCGGGTAGAGCGACTGCCGGCGACTCGCGCGGGTCAGAGTGCTGACGACCTAGGGCCGCGAAGCGCGGCGCGGCAGCAAGATGCCGCCGCCGGCGATATCAGTTGTCCTGCGTGACTGCTGCGGACAGCGCGGTGCCGGCACCGGCCACGTAGATCGTGTAGGTTCTCGTGCCGATGAGTGTAACGGCAGGCAGCGACAGAACGGTCTGCGACGTGCCGGCGACGTTGAACGAAAACTGGAACGTCGTGCCGGTGATGGAATCCGCCTTGAGCTCGAGCGAGTACGCACCGGAGTTCTGCGGCAACGACGAGATCTGCTTGCTGAAGTCGATGAACACATCCAGCGCTGGAACGTCGGCAGACGCGTTGACGACGCGCACCCGGGTGTTGCCTGGACCGGGTGGCAGATTGTCATCGGTCAGCACCGTCGCGGTAAGTGCGCCCGCCGAGCCCTCCAGGATGATGGACGAGTCCATGGCCGCCGCGAGCGTTGGCGCGAACGTCAGCAGATTCGCGCCCGGCGTGGCCGTGGCCTGGACGGAGAAGGCATGCTGCCCGGCGGTGACGCGCTGGTATCCCGTCGCGCCCGTAAAGGGAATGTTGGACAGCGCCAGCACGCCGTCGAAGAAGACATTGAGAGGCGAGCCAACCGTCGAGGCGTTGATTACCTTGTACTGGGACAGCAGGCTGTTGACGATCGATCCTGTGCCAACGCTGTCGATGGGCAGCAGCGCGACGTTGGGGAGCGTCGCGCTCCCGCGCGTATAGACGACCATATCGAACGATGCGCGCTCGCTGTAGACCTGCGGCGGCGAATCGAAGATGACCTCTTTCGAGCCGGCGCGGGTAATCCGGAGCTGTAGGTTGCCGAACGGCACGGTGCCGAATCCGCTCGGTGCTGCGTAGTCGACGCCGGCGACGCTGGGTGAGACCTGATTCAGATCTTCGCCCGGAGCAGTGAGGTAGACGTCGACCGCTCCGATACCTGCCGCAGCGTTGATGACACGCAGGTTGAAGTTGCCGGCGCCGGAATCGAGCACTGTGTCGTCGAAGAGGTTTCCGATCGGCGCGGTGATCGGTCCAAACATCAGGTAGGTGTATTGCGCCTCGCCCACCGGCGCAACCGTCGTGATGATGAGATTGGATGGGGCGCTTTCGACGGTCGCCTCGATCGTTCGGGTGGGATTCGAGATGCTGGACGACTGGATCGTCTGGTAGGGCGCCTGCGACTCGAAATTGAGGCCCGAAGCGAGCGGATTGTCGTCGATCGTGACGTTGATGGGGGCGCCGGCATACGGGATCAGATTGACTACGCGCACCTGCGACTGCGTGCTGGCGATCGTGACTACGCCGTTACCGGTATTGCAGCCGACCAGCAGCAAAGCAATGCCGCAAAGCGTAGCCAGTGCGAGGTGTCGCAAGCGCATCACTTCTGCCAACCTCGCCGCTACTCATCCTGGGTGACGATGCCTTGCAGCGCCCCCGAGGGACCGGCGAGGTACACGGTGTATTTGTGGGTCGGAAGGAGCACGACGGCGGGCAACTTGAGCACCGACGTCACCGTACCGGAGGTGTTGAAATCGAACTCGTACGACGTGCCCGTCAGCGCCGAGGCCGTGAGATTGAGGTACGACGATGCGGTGTTCTGCGCCAATCCGGTGACCTGCTTGCTGAAATTGACGAAGACATCGACCGAGGGAATGCTCGCCGAGGTGTTGACGAAGCGCACGCCGGCGCTTCCCGTCGCAGGCGGCTGGTTGTCGTCGAGCAGCACGACCCCGTTCAACGCGCCGGCGGTGCCGACCAGCGCGATCGACGTATCGGTCGCGGCAGACAACGTGGGATTGAGCGTCAGCAGCGTCGCGCCCGGCGTCGCCTGGGCCTGCACGGTGATCGCGTGCGCTCCCGCCGCGGTTTGCTGATAGTTCGACACACCCAGGTACGGAATGTTCGAGAGCTGGAGCGCGCCATCGATGAAAATGTTCAGTGGCGATCCCGCCTGCGAGGCGTTGATGACCTTGTACTGCGCGACCAGATTGTCGACGATGACGGCGCCGCCCGCGTCTGCCGCTGTTCAGCACTGCCACGTTGACCAGCGTGCCGCTGCCTTTGCTGTACGCCAGAATCGTCGTGCCGGAATGCTCGGCGAATAGCTTCGGCGCTGAATCGAAGATGACCTGTTTCGTGCCGCTCGGCGTGATTCGGATCTCGAAGTTCCCACCGGTCGCGACCGAGAAAAAGACGGTTGTCGCACCATACGCGACATTGGGGACCGTTGGCGCGGTGACGGTGAGATCGGCGCCCGGAGGCGTGAGATAGACGTCGATGGGTCCGATTCCCGCCGCCGTGTTCATGACTCTGACGGCATAGAAGCCGCTGCCGGGGTCATTGAAACCGTCCGCGGCCAAAATGGTGCCGACGCTCGTCAACGGTCCGAAGACGACATACGTGTAGTCCGCACCACCGTTGATCGAACTGTTGGCATTGACCAGTGGCGTCGACGCGCCGGTGACGGTCACCAGAAACGTCTGCACCCCGTTATTGACGCTCTGGTAAGGCTTGAGGCCCTGAAAGGGCAATGCCGTGGCGATCGTGTTGCCGCCGATGTTGAAGTCGAGCGACGTCGCTTCGAAGAAAGCGTTCACGACGCGGATATTTGCGTTCCCGCCGCTGCTGTTGCTGTTGCTTTTGCTGCAGCCGGTCAGGGCAAGCGCGACTAGACACAACGTTGCAAGCAGAGTGCGCGGCAATGACATGAGTATCTCCGGAGCGGTCGAGGGCACCGCTTTGCAGGTGGCTGAAAACGATCGCGAATTATACGGTAAGTGTTGCGAGCGGGGATGCCCGCAATAACTGCTTACGATCGCCACCGATGCGTTTTGCAGTCTCTCGCACTGCGCGGCGACGGCCGCGCGACAGCGCACTACATGCCACCACCGCCAAGTGCAAACACGATTGCGCGCGATTGCGTCGAGGCGAGAAGACCAGCGGGATTGCTGGTCGGGGTGAGAGGATTTGAACCTCCGGCCTCTACGTCCCGAACGTAGCGCTCTACCAGGCTAAGCTACACCCCGAGGTTTGCCGTATCGCCACGCCTGCATGGCGGCGGATCCCGCATGCGCGCCGGCCGCGTGAGCGCATATGCTCAGGCGGTTCGCGTTACTGCGAAAGCCGACAATTCTAGCAGAGTTTCGCGGTATGTCGAAGGCGGTAGCGTGTCCAGACAGGCAGCGGCTTCGCGGCTTTCCTCCTCGGCGCATGTGCGCGCGTATTCGAGTGCGCCGGTCTGGCGCAGAGCGGCGAGGACCGGCGTGAAATCGGCCAGGCGGCCGCCGCTGATGGCATGGCGGATCATTTCGACCTGCGCGGTCTCGCCGACCTGCAGTGCGCGAATGAGCGGCAGCGTCGGCTTGCCTTCGGCGAGGTCGTCGCCGAGGTTCTTGCCGATCGCGGACTGGTCGCCGGTGTAGTCGAGAACATCGTCGATCAGCTGGAACGCGGTTCCGAGATGCATGCCGTAGCGCGCGAGCGCGTCCTCGGTGGCGGGCGTGGCGTTGCCCAGCACCGCACCCAGGCGAGTGGCCGCCTCGAACAGCTTGGCGGTCTTGCGCCGAATGACGTCGAGGTATCGCTGCTCGTCGACCTCCGGATTGCCTGAATTCATGAGCTGCATGACTTCGCCCTCCGCGATGACGTTGGTCGCATCGGACAGGATTTGCAGCACGCGCATGTCGTCCACGGTGACCATCAGCTGGAACGCGCGCGAATACAGGAAGTCGCCGACGAGAACGCTGGCGGGGTTGCCAAAACTCGCGTTCGCGGTCGCGTGGCCGCGGCGCAATTCGGATTCATCGACGACATCGTCGTGCAGAAGCGTCGCCGTATGAATCATCTCCACGACCGCTGCAAGCGTGTGATGGTGGGCGCCGCGGTAGCCAAGGGCGTGAGCGGTCAACAGCAGGAGAGCGGGGCGCAACTTTTTGCCGCCGCCGCCGATGATGTATTCGGCTACCTGGCGGATCAGCACGACGTCAGAGTCGAGCGCTTCGCGCAGGACGCGGTCGACGGCCTTCAGGTCGTCACGGAGGACCGGTAGTAACAATGCGAATGGTCACGGGCGGGCAGTACCCTACAAGCGCCGGCTGCGCCGCACGAACGGCGGCGCTCAGCCTGAGCCGCAGTAGTTTACCCGATGCGGCGCAGGGGCCCTCCAGGCTGCCGGGCGGGGGGCCGGCTGCTTTGACAATAGTCGCCTAAGGTCTTAAAATAGCAAACTTTTTCGCGCAACAGCCATTTGGAGTTTCCCTATGTACGCGGTCATAAAAACCGGCGGCAAGCAATACAAGGTTGCCCCCGGCGAAAAACTCAAAGTAGAACAGATACCGGCGGACGTGGGCGCAGCGGTGATCCTCGACCAGGTATTGATGGTCGGGGACGGTGACAGCGTCCGTCTGGGTCAACCTACCGTCGCGGGTGCGACGGTCACGGCGACAGTGCTCGCGCACGGTCGCGGCGAGAAGCTCCGCATCTTCAAGATGCGGCGGCGCAAGCACTATCAAAAGCACCAGGGTCACCGTCAGGGCTATACCGAGCTCAAGATCGACGGCATCGTCGGCTGACCCTCGCTACGAACAGGACACGGCAATGGCACACAAAAAAGCAGGCGGCAGCTCCCGCAACGGCCGCGATTCACACTCCAAGCGCCTTGGCGTCAAAGCCTATGGCGGTGAAGCGATTCTCGCTGGCGGCATCATCATCCGGCAGCGCGGAACGCAGGTTCATCCCGGCGTGAACGTCGGCATCGGCAAGGACCACACGCTCTTTGCGCTCATCGATGGTCAGGTCCAATTCGTGACCAAGGGCGTCCAGCGGCGGAAGGTCGTCAACATCGTCCCGGCGCCATAAGCTTCGTCGCGCAGGGCATCCGCAATAAAAAATCCCCGCACCGGCGGGGATTTTTTTCGACCGCAGAGCGCGTGACCATCCTAGCGGCGCTCAAGCCACCACAGCATCGTCGCCGCGACGACGACGAACGCGCCCACCGGGAAGGCTGCGGAAAACAGCGGGGGCCAGTCGTTGATCACGCCGAGGTACGAAAACAGTCGTCCCATGAGAAAGAAGACGAGGCCCAGGATCGTTCCCGCAAAGATGCGAAAGCCCACGCCGCCGGCGCGGCGCTGGAAGTAAGCGAAGGGTAGTGCGAGCACCATCATCGTCAGCACCGCGGCCGGGTAGAAGATCTTGTTCCAGAGGGCGATCTCGAAACGGGACGTCTTCTGTTGATTGCTGCCCAGCACGTTGATGTTGTCGTAGAGCGAACTCATCTCGAGCTTTTCAGGCGCGACCTGGTACACCGTCAGGATCGAGGGCTTGAGCACGGTTTTCCACACCCATTCGTCCGCACGACTGACCCGGGCCCCCGCCGCCGACAGCTCGGTTGTCTTCACGTTCTTCAGCAGCCACTTGCCGTCCTCGACGAAGGCTCCCGAGTCGGCGACGCGCAGCGCCTTGAGGCGCATGTCGGCATCGAACTGGTAGATGCGTACGCCCAGCAGTGTGTTGTCTGCGAGCAGGCTCTTGATGTTGGCAAAGGTCTGATCGTTGTCCGCCGGATCGGATCCCGCGGACTCCTGTCGACCCTGCTTGAACCAGAAGCCGGACTGGAATTGCTGGGCGAACACGCGTGTCTGCTGGCCTTGCGTCTGCAGTCGGACCTGCTGCGCGAGCCGCTCGGCCGGCGGTGCCAGGAACTCGCCGGCGAGGAACGTCGCGATCGCAAGCGGGATGCCGATGCGGATGATGGCCCAGGTAATCTGCGTCAGGGAGGCGCCCGACGCGCGCATGACCGTGTACTCCGAGTTGCTTACCATTTGCGCGATCGCGAACAGCGTTCCGATGAGTGCCGCGGTCGGCATCAATTCATAGACATGTCCCGGCAGGCTCAAGCCGACGAACAACAACGCCCGGCTGAGGGGGTAACCGTCCTTGCTGACATTGCCCAGCTCGTGAATGAGATCGAAGAATGCGAACAGGCTCAGCAGCGCGACGAAGATAAGTATCGTTGCGTACAGCACTTCGCGACCGATGTAGCGGGTCAGGGTCTTCATGCGGTACGCCGACGCGGGAACCAGCCCGATACCGATAGACGGCGATAGAAAAGCAGAATGATCGCCACGGCCACGATGGGGTGGATAAACAGCAGCCCAGCGGCCAGGGATATGCGTCCCTGCGCGATGAAGCTTTGCACGATGTTGAGACAGTTGCTGTACACCATGTACACGAACACTGCGGTAAACAGGTTGAACGACCTGCCGACGCGCGTATTCACATACGAGAGCGGGACCGCGAGAAATACGAGCAGAAATGCGCTGATGGGTACCGAGAGGCGCCAAAACAGTTCGGCGCGCTCCGGTGCGCCGTCAGCCGCGACCAGCGTTGTCAGCGGTATCGCCTTGACCGAGTTCGGAACGGCACGCACTTCGGCGGGCTCGATGCGCCGTCCCAGTTTCTCGAATTCAGCGATCCGGAACTCGGGGCTCCCAGGCTGACCTTCGTACCGCCGCCCGTCCTCCAACACGATGAAACGGTCGCCATTCTTGGCTTCTTCGAGTCGGCCCGACCGGGCCACAGTCGTGACGTCTTTGTCGCCCTCGATGGAATGGAGGAAAACATTGCGGATCGTCCCGTCGAAACTGTTGATGCTCTCTATGAAAACCACCAGTCGCGCTTGCCGGAACTCCTTGAATAGCCCCGGCGCAAGCAATGACAGCTCTTCGCGCGACTCCAGCTGCCGTTCATATTCGAGGCGGCGCTGTTCTGCCCACGGCGACAACCAAAGGGACAAAACGACGATTGCCAACAGGAAAGGACTGGCGAACCAGATGATTGGCTTCAGCCAAGCGGTCAATCCCTGGCCGGAGGTGAACCAGACGATCATTTCGCTATCCCGATACCACCGGGACAGCGTCAGCAGCACCGTGAAGAAAAGTGCCACCGACAGCAAAATATTGAAATAGAACAGAGCGTTGAATCCCAAAAGGGCCAGAATACCCTCGGGCGCGACGGTTCCGCCGGCAGCGCGGGCCAGGAGCCGCAATACCAGGTTGGTGAAAAGAATTCCGAGCAATACCAGAAACAGCCCGACGGCCGTAGCCGTCAGTTCTCTTACCAGGCTGCGCCTGAACACCATGACGACGGAAATATTTTGACTTTTTCGGGATGATTTGCCGATAATGCTGCTCGTACCGGCTAAAGACAAATTTTGGTTCGAGGGGACGGCGATGGAATTTACCATAAAAAGCGGCAGCCCGGAGAAGCAGCGGAGCGCCTGCGTCGTGGTCGGCGTATTCGACAACCGCAAGCCAAGCCTTTCGGCTGACTTGGTCGACCGGGCGTCCGGCGGCTACATAAGCGAAATCATCCGTCGCGGCGACATGGAGGGGAAGCTCGGCAGCACGCTGCTGCTGCACAACGTCAAAGGTACGCTCGCCGACCGCGTTCTCCTCGTCGGACTGGGCAAGGAGCGGGATTTCCGTGAGCGCGAGTTCCGCAGCGCGGTGCGTGCAGCGGTGCGCCTCCTGAACGAAACCGGCTCCTATGAGGCCGTTGTTTACCTGACCGAAGAAAAGGTCAAGCGCCGCGAAGTCGCGTGGCGGGTCGAGCATGCGGTCGTGGTCGCGATGGAAGCGGTCTATCGCTTCGATCAGATGAAAAGCCAACCGGCGGAGGTACGTCGGCCGCTGCGCAAGCTGACGCTCTCGGTACCCCAGCGCAGCGACCTTGCCGCCGGCGAAGCGGCGGCCGCCCGCGGCCTTGCTATCGCCCATGGCATGGACTTGGCGCGAGATCTGGGCAATCTGCCGGGCAACGTCTGCACTCCGTCCTATCTGGGCGAGCGGGCGCATGCGCTGGCGCAGGAGCTTGGCTTCAAGTGCGAGGTGCTGGAGCGCGCGCAGATCGAAGAGCTGAAGATGGGCTCGTTCCTGTCGGTCACCAATGGCAGCGATCAGCCGCCGCGGTTCATCGTGCTGGAGTACGAGGGTGCGGCGAAGAAGCAGCCGCCGGTTGTACTGGTCGGCAAGGGCATCACGTTCGATACCGGCGGCATTTCGCTCAAGCACGCGACCGACATGGATCAGATGAAGTACGACATGTGCGGCGCTGCGAGCGTGTTCGGCGCGTTTCTCGCGATTGCCGAGCTCAAGGCAAAGGTCAATCTTGTCGGCTTGATCCCCACATGCGAGAACATGCCCAGCGGGCGCGCGACCAAACCCGGCGATATCGTGACCAGCATGTCGGGTCAGACCATCGAGGTGCTCAATACCGACGCCGAAGGTCGCCTCATCCTCTGCGACGCCCTTACCTATGCCGAGCGTTACGAACCTGCGGCTGTGGTCGACATCGCGACCTTGACCGGTGCGATCGTCGTGGCATTGGGATACGTGACCTGCGGAATCTTCAGTAACAGCGACGGCCTGGCACGAGCGCTGCTCAATGCCGGGGAGGAATCGTTCGACCGCGGCTGGCAGATGCCGCTCTGGGACGACTACCAGGAAGGCCTCAACAGCAATTTCGCGGATTTCGCGAATGTCTCAACCGGACGCAGCGGCGGCAGCATCACGGCCGCATGCTTCCTGTCCAAGTTCGCGAAGAAGTACGACTGGGCGCACCTCGACATTGCCGGCGTAGCCTGGAGGGAAGGCAAGGAGAAAGGCGCGACAGGCCGCCCCGTAGCGTTGCTGACGACGTGGCTCCTGGCGCAGGAGAACGCAGTTTCATAGGGCGATTCCGCCGCACCATGACTGCGATCGATTTCTACACCCACGTCAGCGATCGTCTCGAGGTCGCGACAAAGCTCGTCGCCAAGGCTTTCGCGCAGCACGGCAGCGTCCGCGTGCTGACCGACGATGCCGCCGCCACGGACGCGCTGGACCGGTTGCTGTGGCTCCATCCCCCGATTGGCTTTCTACCGCACTGTCGCATCGGTCATCGCCTTGCGGCGGAAACCCCGATTCTTGTCGACCACGCGCTGGAGCATCAGGGGCCGGCCGCGGTGCTCATCAATCTGCACGTGTCGCCGCCGCCGTTCTTCTCCCGTTTCGAGCGTCTCGCGGAAATCGTCGGCATTGACGAGGCCGAGGCGTCGGCGGCGCGCAAGCGCTATCGCTTTTATCGCGAGCGCGGGTACGAACTGCGCACCCATAGTCTCGCCGAGCCCGCTTAGTGCCGACTGCACGCGAACTGCTCGAGCAAGCCGATGCGATGATGCGCAAGAATCGCGGCGGCTCCGACGGCGACATTCCGGTTCTCACCGACGCGGTCACGACGACGGCATCCGAGTTCAGCCTGCCGATAGCGGACATTCCCGAATTGAACGTACGGACCGAGGACGTGGTGGTGC
Organism: uncultured beta proteobacterium; assembly: GCA_963726935.1. Lineage (GTDB taxonomy): Bacteria > Pseudomonadota > Gammaproteobacteria > Burkholderiales > Casimicrobiaceae > PALSA-1003. Next base: position 127,446 of record CAVSEH010000028.1, on the reverse strand, counting down.
TGACCCCTCCACCGCACGAACCAGCCGAGGCAGCGGCATCCGTGTTCGAAGGCGATCCATCCGACTGGTTGGTGATGGACACCGTCGATCCGACGCCGCACAGTGTCACCGGCAACGCGCCGGACACGCTTGCTGTTGTCCCGCCCGTGGCTATGAAGACGACGGAACCGGCGCCGGAGTCCGCGCCGGTAGAAAGCGACATTCCGACACCCGCAACGCACAAGGCGGCCGGTTCGGCGGCAACGCCCCCGCCCGTGCGGTCCCGCGCGGCGGAACCCATCCCCCCCTCGGTCGCCGATGACTACCTCCTGCTGGCGGCAGCGGAGTATTCGCAGCCGTCCGCGCCCAGCGTGCCTGTGCCCACGGTGGCGGAAGCCGTCGATTCGAATCCGACGACGGCTTCGGATGAACGCTGGCAAGCGGTTGCGGAGCAAATCTCGATGCAGGTATTGCAACGCATCGACCTGTTCACCGATACCGGCCTCCGGGAACAGCTCACGCGGCATCTGCAGCCGATCGTCGATCGTGCCAGCGCGGAGCTGGTTGGCGAAATCAACGAACAGGTCGGTAAGTTGGTGCGCAGCTACGTCGCGGAGGCGATCGAACGTGAGATCGCGCAATGGCGCAGCGATCATCATTGACGCCCGCAGTCAGGCTTGACAGGTGACCGAAGGAATTGTGCTAGACTTTTCATCATGAACTCTCGTTCCGCACAACAACGGGTCCTGCAATCTATCGACGGCTGCGCACCGGTGTATGCGTACGTCTTTTATTTCGGGATAACCCCCGAGGGCCGCGCTCACCGATAGATTCCACATAGAATTCACCAACGATCGGGCGGCCAACAGGCCGCCCGATTTTTTTTACCTCTAGGAGACGCATCGTGATCATCGTCATGCAACCCGAAGCAGGCAGTGCAGAAATCGACGCGGTCGAAGCCAAGATCCGGGCTCATGGACTCGAAGTGCATGTGTCGCGCGGAACCGAGCGCACGCTCATCGGCGCGGTCGGCGACGAGCGCAAGCTGGATCCGGAAATGTTCGATCCCATGCCGGGCGTCGAGAAGTCAATGCACATCGTCAAGCAATACAAGATCGTGGCGCGCGAATGGCACAAGGCGAACACTGTGGTCGACGTATCCGGGATTCCGATCGGCGGCAACACGGTGCAGGTGATCGGCGGACCATGCTCGGTCGAGACGGCGCCGCAGATGGCCGCCGCTGCCGAGGCCGTCAAGATGGCGGGAGCCCGGCTGATGCGTGGGGGCGCCTTCAAGCCGCGAACGAGTCCATACACGTTCCAGGGCAAGGGCGTCGAAGGGCTCGACCTGCTCCGCTCCGCCGCAGACGCGCAACGCCTGCCGATTGTCACCGAGTTGATGGACGTGCGCATGCTCGAGACGTTCATGCGCTACGACGTCGACTTGATTCAGATCGGCACGCGCAACATGCAGAACTTCGACTTACTGAAGGAAGTCGGTCGCGTCAACAAGCCGGTGATCCTGAAGCGCGGCATGTCGGCGACGATCAACGAATGGCTGATGGCCGCCGAATACATCGCTGCGGGCGGCAATCACAACATCATCTTCTGCGAGCGCGGCATCCGCACGTTCGAAACGGCCTACCGCAACGTTCTCGACGTGACCGCGATTCCCGTCCTCAAGCGCGAAACGCACCTCCCGGTGATCGTCGATCCATCGCATGCCGGCGGCAAGGCGTGGATGGTCCCGGCGCTTTCCTGCGCCGCCGTCGCTGCCGGCGCCGACGGTTTGCTCGTCGAGGTTCATCCGAACCCGTGCGATGCCTGGTGCGACGCTGATCAGGCGCTGACACCCGCCGAGTTCGCGACGCTGATGGGCCAGCTTCGCGCCATTGCCCGCGCGATCGGGCGAGATATGTAGCGCGATGACCTGACCTCGGGAAATCCATTCGCTGCAGCGAGTCCAACGAGAATAGAGACATTTCTCCCTTATAATTGCGCCCTTTCGCGATGGATTCATCCCGCCTGACGATGGAACTTGCCAAGACATTCGAGCCGCACGCGATCGAGGCCAGGTGGTACCCGTTCTGGGAGTCGAACGGATTGTTCAAGGCGTCGATGAAGACGCGTGTGCCGGCATTCTGCATCCAGCTGCCGCCACCGAATGTAACCGGCACGCTGCACATGGGGCACGCGTTTCAGCAGACGCTGATGGACACGCTGATCCGGTATCACCGCATGCGCGGCGACAACACGCTGTGGCAGGTCGGCACCGATCATGCCGGCATCGCGACGCAAATCGTCGTCGAGAACCAGCTCCAGGCGCAGGGAACGTCGCGCCGCGACCTCGGGCGCGAGCGTTTCGTCGAGCGCGTGTGGGCATGGAAGGCCGAATCCGGATCGACCATCACCAATCAGATGCGGCGCCTGGGCGCTTCCTGCGACTGGTCCCGCGAGCGCTTCACGATGGACCCTGGATTGTCGAGCGCCGTCGTCGAAACCTTCGTGCGACTCTACGAGGACGGCCTCATCTATCGCGGCAAGCGGCTGGTCAACTGGGATCCCAAGCTGGGCACCGCGGTATCGGATCTCGAAGTCGAAAGCGAGGAGGAGACCGGCACCCTTTGGGAAATCCGGTACCCCCTCGTCGACGGGTCAGGGTATTTGACGGTCGCGACGACTCGGCCGGAAACCATGCTGGGCGACGTCGCGGTTGCCGTGAACCCGGACGACGATCGCTATTCCCATCTGGTCGGTCAGGAGGTGCAGTTGCCGCTGACCGGACGACGGATTCCGGTGATCGCGGATTCGTACGTGGACAAGGACTTCGGCACCGGCTGCGTCAAGATCACCCCTGCGCACGATTTCAATGACTGGGACGTCGGCCAGCGCCACGGTCTGACGCCGCTGACGATCTTCACGCTGCAGGCGACGATCAACGACAACGCGCCTGAAAAATATCGTGGACTCGATCGCTACGCAGCACGCAAGGCGGTGCTGGCGGACCTGGTCGCGGCGGGTCTCGTCGCCGCCGAGAAACCGCACAAGATGGTGGTGCCGCGCTGCGAACGCACGGGCGAAGTCGTCGAGCCGATGCTGACCGACCAGTGGTTCGTGGCGATGACCAAGCCGGCGCCCGCGACGCATCCGTATTTTCCCGGCAAATCATTCAAGACGATCTGCCTGGATGCGGTCAACGCAAGTCTTCCCGATCGCGCCACCGGCGGTGGCGTGAGCATCAAGTTCGTGCCCGAGCACTGGACCTCGACCTACAACCATTGGCTCGACAACGTGCACGACTGGTGCATCTCGCGCCAGCTGTGGTGGGGGCACCGCATACCCGCGTGGTACGACGATGCCGGCAATGTAGTCGTCGCACGCAACGCAGACGAGGCGGCGCGCAAGGCGGGCAAGCCGGCAAGTGCCCTGCGCCAGGACGAGGACGTGCTCGACACCTGGTTCTCGTCGGCGCTGTGGTGCCATTCGACGTTGGGCTGGCCCGAAGAGACGCCCGAACTGAAGGCATTCCTTCCCAGTTCAGTGCTGATCACCGGCTTCGACATCATCTTCTTCTGGGTCGTGCGGATGATCATGACGACGACCTATTTCACCGGCAGGATTCCGTTCCGCGACGTGTACATCAATTCGATCGTTCGCGACGAGGACGGTCAGAAGATGTCCAAGTCGAAGGGCAATGTCCTCGATCCGCTCGACCTGATCGATGGCACCGACCTCGAAGCCCTTGTCCGCAAACTCACTTCGGGCCTCGTGCTCGAGAAACAGCGCGAATCCATTGAAAAGCGCGCGCGCAAGCAGTTTCCCCGCGGCATTCCTGCCTTTGGCGCCGATGCGGTCCGGTTCACCTTTGCGAGTCTCGCGACCTTTGGCCGTACGCTCAATTTCGATCTCAGCCGCTGCGAAGGCTATCGCAATTTCTGTAACAAGCTGTGGAACGCGACCCGCTTCGTGCTGATGAACGTCGAGGGCAAGGACACCGGACTCGACGAATCGCTGCCGGTCTCGACGAGTTTCGTCGACCGTTGGCTGCTGGGGAGGTTGCAGGTCGCCAAGCGGGACATTGCCGACAATCTTGTGGCGTATCGCTTCGACCTTGCGGCCAAGGCTCTCTACGAATTCGCGTGGGATGAATTCTGCGATTGGTACGTCGAACTGGCCAAGGTGCAGATGCAACGCGCCGACGCCGCCGGCGATGCCGCTGCGGCGAGGGGGACGCGACGCACGCTCGTGCGTGAGCTCGAGGCGCTCTTGCGTCTGGCGCATCCGTTCATTCCCTTCATCACCGAGGAATTGTGGCAATCGATCGCCCCACTTGCCGGCAAGCGCGGCGAATCGATATCCGTGCAGCCGTTTCCGCAGGCCAACTTCGAACGGGTCGACGCGACCGCGGACGCCGACATGGCGCTGCTCAAGGACGTGATCAACGCGTGCCGCACGCTGCGCAGCGAAATGAAGCTCTCGCCGGCGCAGAAGGTGCCGCTCGTCGCGACGGGCAATGCGCCGCGTCTGACCGCGTTCGCGCCTTACGTCGCAGCGCTCGCACGACTCTCCGATGTCCAGATCGTCGATGAACTTCCGCCGACCGACGCGCCGGTGCAGATCGTCGGCGAGTTCAGGTTGATGCTGAAGATCGAAGTCGATGCGGCAGCGGAGGAGTTGCGGATATCGCGAGAGATCGCGCGGATCGAACCGGAAGTCGCGAACTTGAAGTCCAAGCTGGCGAACGAAGGTTTCGTGGCGCGGGCCCCGGCAAACATCGTCGCGCAGGAACGGGCCCGGCTGGTGACGCTGGAAGCGACCATGGCGAAGCTGAAGGATCAGTCGAGCCGCCTCTCGCGCTGAGGCGCGCTGCGCCGTGACCGCACGGGCGCTAATCGACCCGCGCGCAGTAGCCGGTGATTTCCTCGCGGTCGTGATAAAGCTGCCGTAGCCGCAGCACATGCCTCACGCGCCTTTCTCGCAGCACATCGCCGATGATCGTCGCGCAGCGCTGAACTTCGGCGTAGCGCTTTTTCATCGGCAGCTTGAGATTGAAGATGCTCCTGCGACAGGCGCCGTCGCCAATCCACGACGCGACCAGGGCGGCGATGCGCGACGGTTGCAGCACCATGTCGCACACCATCCAGTCGACCGCGCGCCGCGGCCGGTAGGTCAACCCGTCGGCACGCACATGCTCGACCAGCGGATCGCTCGTCACCGAGCCCTTGAGCGGCCCGTTGTCGACCGCCACGACCCGCAACCCGCGCTGAGACAGCTGCCACGACCAGCCGCCCGGGGCGGCGCCGAGATCGACGGCGCGCATGGCGGGACGCAGCCATCGCGACCGCTCGTCGTCATCGAGAAAAGTGACGAATGCTTCGGCGAGCTTGAGGGTCGAGCGCGATGGCGCGCCGTGCGGCATCGACAGGCGCGGGATGCCCATCGGCCACGGGCTTCCCGTCGACACGTCGCTGACGCCGATCCACGCGTGGTCGTTGCCATCGAACATCACGTGCAGGCGTGGCAGGCGAGGTCCGTCATGGACCAGCAGCCTGCGGGTCTCCATGGCGCTCTCGAGTAGCGGCGCGAGGCGCCGGCACAGGCCGGACTGCATCTTGCCTTGATTGGTATCGGGCGTCTCGAGCCATACGCATTGGTACGGCGGACACAGTCCGGTGGCAAGCGCGACGATCGGCGTAATCCGGTCGCGACCCGATAGGGCATGCGGCCCGGAGCCTGTGAATATCGAACGCGCGAATAGCGGAGGCGCGACAGCGAGCGCTGCGGTCCAACGGCCGACTTCGAAGGGCCCCGTCGCGGTCACGAAGGCTCGGCCGGCAGGCGCATCGATCGAGAGCGAATCGCCGGTGATCACGGCGAGTCGCTGAATGTCCGCCGCGCACTCCGCCTCGAATCCGGAACGGCAATGGGCAATGACGGACGGGATCATCGACGATTCGGCGCGGGGGCCGACCGCGGTCCGTCACTGCGGCAAATCGCGCCTCGCTCAGACCTTTTCGGGCTCGATGGGCGCGCGTTTCATCAACAGTGCCGCAACCGGTTGCGTGCGTCGCGAAGCACCATTGCCGGTACCGTTCGTCGACGTGAGCGCGGGCGAGGGCGCGCGGTCAGGACGGCGGGGCGGCAGAGGTTGATCGGGATTCAGATCGAACACGCTTTCGTCGCGCTGCCGTCGCGGCGCGTGCGCATCACCATCGGCGCGCGATTCGACTTTCGTTGCGCGCGCAGGCTGTCCATCGTGCCGCGCGCGTGTCGTGTTCCTGTCTGGCCGGCGCGATCTCCGCGTTTGCAACCGGAATCGAGCGCTTGAGCAACCGTTCGATCTCGGCGAGCAGCTTCTCTTCCTCCGGCGCGCAAAACGAAATCGCCTCGCCCGAAGCGCCAGCGCGGCCGGTACGGCCGATGCGATGGATGTAGTCCTCCGGCACGTAGGGCAGCTCGTAATTGACGACCAACGGGAGATCGTCGATGTCCAGGCCCCGCGCGGCCACATCGGTGGCCACCATGACCTGCACTTTGGCCGCCTTGAAGTCGTCCAGCGCTTCGAGGCGAGCGGCCTGGCTCTTGTCACCGTGGATGGCGGTGGTCTTCAATCCGTCTTTCTCGAGCTGGCGGGCCAGCCGCGACGCGCCGTGCTTGGTGCGGACGAAACACAGTACCTGCCAGAGATCGCGCGATTTGACGATGTGTTCGAGCAGCGCGCGTTTCTGGTCGGCCGATGCCTTGTACACGGTCTGCGACACGGTGTCCGCAGTGGTGTTCCGCTTCGCTACTTCGATCAGTTGCGGTGCGTTGAGCAACTGGTCGGCGAGCTTCTTGATGTCCATCGAGAACGTCGCCGAGAAGAGCAGGTTCTGCCGTTTCGCAGTTGCCGGAAGCAATGCCATGATGCGCTTGATGTCGGGGATGAAGCCCATGTCGAGCATCCGGTCGGCTTCGTCGAGCACGAAAATTTCGACCTGGCCGAGATACAAGGACTTTTGTTCGATGTGGTCCAGCAATCGTCCGGGCGTCGCGACCAGTATTTCGATACCGGCGCGAACGATGGGCAATTGCTGCTTGATATCCACGCCGCCAAAGACGACCGTGGAACGTAGGCCCGTGTACTTGGCGTAAGTCTTGACCGATTCCTCGACCTGGATTGCAAGTTCACGAGTCGGCGTTAGGATCAGCGCGCGAATCGGATGCCTCGCCGGCGACGGGCTGGCATTGGCCATCGGCAGCAGCTTTTGCAGGATCGGCAACGTGAACCCTGCCGTCTTGCCGGTGCCGGTCTGGGCGCCGCCCATGACATCTTTGCCGGCGAGGATGGTGGGGATGGCTTGCGACTGAATAGGCGTAGGGTGTGGTGTAGCCGGCTTCGGCAACCGCACGGAGAATCTCCGGGCTGAGGCCGAGCTCGTCAAAGCTCGGGGTACTGCTCATCAATGAGGCTCCTGGCGCGGCCCACTCGCTTCGCGCGAGTTCCGGTCCAGGCTGCGAATTCCAGCGTCGCAAGCGACGCCTGTTGGCAACGGGATCGACACGCGGCTGTACCGCGCGACTCCCCGTCTGGGGATCGGCGGAGACCGGAAGGCCCGCCGAGTGCTGCGCATCATACGCGTAAATGCCGGATTTTGCAAATAATTTCGCCGTCTCCGGCCGTCGCTTGCTACAATGGGCGGTTTTCATCCCGCACCGCACCATGACCGCCGCCCGCCACCTCCGCAACATCGCGATCATCGCCCACGTCGACCACGGCAAGACCACGCTGGTCGACAAGCTGCTTGTCCAGGCCGGCACGTTCGCAGCGCACCAGCACATCGCCGAGCGGGTAATGGACAGCAATGACCTCGAGCGCGAGCGGGGGATCACGATTGTCGCCAAGAACTGCGCGATCGAATACGGGGACACGCACATCAACATCGTCGACACCCCGGGTCATGCCGATTTCGGTGGCGAGGTGGAGCGAGTGTTATCGATGGTCGACGGCGTATTGCTGCTGGTCGATGCCGTCGAAGGGCCCATGCCGCAGACACGCTTCGTCACCCGCAAGGCGCTCGCGTTGGGATTGCAGCCCATCGTCGTAGTCAACAAGGTCGACCGGCCGGGCGCGCGCTCCGCGTGGGTCGTCAACCAGACGTTCGAGCTTTTCGACAAGCTCGGCGCAACGGAGGCGCAACTCGATTTTCCGGTGGTCTACGCTTCGGCGCTGCATGGCTACGCTTCACTGGATCCGAAAACGCCCGGAACCGATATGCGGGCGTTGTTCGAGACGATCCTGGCCAAGGTCCCCGCACCCGCCGGCGATCCCGATGCGCCGTTGCAGTTTCAGATCAGTGCGCTGGACTACTCGAGTTACCTTGGCCGGATCGGAATCGGACGGATCCGTCGCGGGCGCCTGAAACCCGCACAAGAAGTCATGGTCCTGCACGGTGACAGGCCCGGTACGCGCGCCAAGATCGGACAAGTGCTCGGATTCTCCGGCCTCGAGCGGCGCCCGGTGGAGGAAGCCTCCGCAGGCGACATCGTGCTCGTTACCGGCATCGACGCGCTTTCGATCGGAACGACGATCGCCGCGGTCGATGCGCCCGAAGCGCTACCGATGATCGCCGTGGACGAGCCCACGCTGTCGATGCAGTTTCAGGTCAACACCTCGCCGCTGGCAGGCAAGGAAGGCAAATACGTCACCAGCCGCAATCTGCGCGAGCGGCTGGCCAAGGAACTGCTCACCAACGTCGCGCTGCGGGTCGACGATACCGCGGACACTGACGTGTTCACCGTGTTCGGGCGCGGCGAACTGCATCTGACGATACTTCTGGAGAACATGCGGCGCGAAGGCTATGAGCTTGCAGTATCGCGCCCGCGCGTCGTGGTGCGCGAAGTGGACGGCGAACAACGCGAACCGTTCGAGCAGCTTTCCGTCGACGTCGAGGATGCCCACCAGGGTGCGGTCATGGAAGCGCTGGGCGTGCGTCGTGGCGAACTTGTGCACATGGAGTCCGACGCACGCGGCCGTACGCGCGTCGACTACCGCATTCCGGCACGCGGGCTGATCGGGTTCCAGGGCGAGTTCCTCAACCTCACGCGGGGCACTGGATTGATGAGCCACGTATTCGACGGGTATTCGACCGTCAAGGGCGACATCCCGGAGCGTCGCAACGGTGTGCTGATTTCGGCCGAAGCCGGCGATGCTGTCGCGTATGCCCTGTGGAAACTGCAGGAGCGCGGGCGCATGTTCGTTTCCCCTGGCGACAAACTCTACGAAGGCATGGTCATCGGCATCCACAGCCGTGACAACGATCTGGTCGTCAATCCGATCAAAGGCAAGCAACTCACCAACGTACGTGCGTCCGGCAAGGACGAAGCGATCGCGCTGACGCCGCCGATCCAGCTTACGCTCGAATACGCAGTCGAATTCATCGCCGACGACGAACTGGTCGAAATCACGCCGAAATCGATCCGCATCCGCAAGCGTCATTTGCTCGAGCATGAGCGGAAGAAAGCCAGCCGCGAAGCTGCATAGATCAAAATGGGCTGCGCGGCTCGATAGCATTGTCGTGCTCGGCATCGGCTCGCCCCTCGCTGTACATCTATGTACTATCTCGGGGTTCGCTGCGGGCCTTCGCGCTCTCTAGCCGCTCGCCGGGATTTTGAGATCGATTCCTGGGCGCACCCTTGGCGTGCTTTGCCGTCGTCGCGCTGACGTCGTAAACTTCGCGGCGTGGAAGCGGTTTCCCTGGTCGGTGCGCTGGCAGTCGGGTTCGTCCTGATCGCCGTCCTGCTTGTCATCGTCCTGCTGCGTCTGGCAAGCCTGTCGCGCGCGGCGGTCGATGGGGCCGAGCTCAAGACGAACCTGCAGTCGCTCGCGAGCCAGAACGAACGCCTCGAGCGCGAACTGCGCGCGGAGCTGGTGCAAGCCCGTGCCGAATCGAACCAGAACGCTCTGACCGCGCGTGGCGAACTGGGCGCAACGATCAACCAGTTCTCCCAGACGCTGCAGACACAGCTCGGCAGCATGGCGCACGTGCAACACGAGCGCCTGTCGACGCTGACGCAGAGCAACGAGCAGCGTCTCGATGCCGTGCGGTCGACGCTCGAGCAGCGGCTGGAACTGCTGCGCAGCGACAATGCGCAGAAGCTGGAACAGATGCGTGCGACCGTCGACGAGAGTCTTCACGCCACGCTTGATAAGCGGCTTGGCGAGTCGTTCAAACTCGTGTCGGATCGTCTCGAGCAGGTGCATAGAGGACTGGGCGAGATGCAAACGCTCGCTGTAGGCGTCGGCGACCTGAAGCGGGTGCTAACCAATGTGAAGACGCGTGGGACGTGGGGCGAAGTCCAGCTCGGGATACTGCTCGCCGAAGTGCTCACGCCGCAACAGTTCGAATCCAACGTCGAAACCGTTCCTGGAAGCGGAAAGCGCGTTGAGTTCGCGATTCGGCTGCCAGGTAGAGGTGACGACGGAAAACCATGCTGGTTGCCGGTCGACGCGAAATTCCCGCTGGACCACTGGCAACGCTTGCAGGACGCGCTTGAGCGTGCGGACGTCGGCGCCGCCGATGTTTCGCGCAAGGCGCTCGCAGACTTCCTGAAATTGCAGGCAAAGACAATTCGTGATTCGTATGTGTCGCCGCCATTTACAACCGACTTCGCGATCCTGTTCGTTCCAACAGAGGGGCTCTACGCCGAAATGATGTCGCGGCCGGGTTTCGCCGAGTTGTTGCAACGCGACTACCGGGTCACGCTCACCGGACCCACGAACTTCCTCGCCCTTCTTAACAGTTTGCAGATGGGTTTTCGCACACTGGCCATCGAGCAGCGCTCGAGCGAGGTGTGGAAGGTGTTGGCGGCCGTCAAGACCGACTTCGTGAAGTTTGGCGAGATCCTCGGCAGAACTCAAAAGAAGCTGCAGGAAGCAAGCAACACGATTGATGAAGCTCGCGGCAAGAGTACAACGATCGCGCGCAAACTGCGCGATGTCGAGACGCTCCCCGAAGCAGACGCGGACAAGCTCCTGACGAGCGAGCCGCGTCTGGTCTACGATGCGGATGCGGACGCTCCCCCAGAAGCCGAGTCGTCCGACAACGCCGACGTCGACCCCCCGCAGTCGCGCGAAGGTCGCTGAGACGCATGACGGATGTATTACGGTGAGTTAGGGCCCACCATTCCGATGCTCGACACGATCAGAAAGTGGCAGAGGCGCCGGGTGCTCGCGCAAGCGGCGATTCCGGATGCAGAATGGCGCGAGGCACTCGAAGCGTTGCCATTCCTCGCGATCTACACCGATGGCGAGCTGGAGAAATTGCGGGAGCTGGTCGTGCTTTTTCTCTCCCAGAAAAGCATCGTCCCCGCGCGGGGGTTCGAAGTTACGCCGCAGATGCGGCTCATCATCGCGATCCAGGCCTGCGTGCTGATACTGCACCTGGACCCGCGCTACTACGATGGCTGGGAAAACGTGATCGTCTACCCGGACGAGTTCATCGCCGAGCTCGAATTCCAAGACGAGGTCGGGGTCGTGCATCGGCGCCACGAACCACTGGCCGGCGAGTCGACGCCGGGTGGGCCGGTGGTGCTGTCCTGGCAGGACGTCGAAGCGAGCGCGGACTGGTCCAGCGCCGGCATGAATCTCGTCATCCACGAATTTGCGCACAAGCTGGACATGAGAACCGGGGCGGCGAACGGGTGTCCGCCGCTACCCCCTGAAATGCCGCCACGCTCCTGGCAGAAGTCGATGAACGCGGCCTTCGAACACTTTCGTGCGCGTGTCGAGAACGGCGAGGAAACGGCGATCGATCCCTACGCCGCAGAAGATCCCGCAGAGTTTTTTGCCGTGCTGTCGGAAGTGTTCTTCGCAGACCCGACGCTGCTTCTGCACGAGTATCCGAAGATATACGAGTTGTTCTCCTGGTTCTACAAACAGGACCCGGCCAGCCGCACCGAGTTGCTATTGGAGGCGTAGTACCGTTGGCCATCCGACATTCACGGCCACCGTCGGGGTTGCAAAAGCCACGGCCTGCGCTATGCTACGCAAGCCGGCGTGTGGGTTGCCTTTGGGGTCCATGGCCGGTACGTCTCGACAGCGGAAGGAGGAGGTTCGATGAAGGCACGTATCGCGTTGCTGACCGCCGCATTGTTCTTCGCGGGAAGCGCACTTGCGTTTCATTGCCCTGCGGATATGAAGAAGATCGATGACGCGCTGGCGAAGAACCCGAAGCTCACCGATGCGCAGATGGCTGACGTGAAAAAGTACCGCGCCGAAGGCGAGGCGCTGCACAAGGCAGGCAAGCACCAGGAATCGATCGACACGCTGGCCAAGGCCGAGAAGATCCTGGGCATTTAGACAGACTGACGCAGGGCGGCGCAATGCCGCTGGACGCCGGAGTGGAGCATCGCTTCGGCGTTTTGTTTTTTGCCGACCTAATACTGCAACGCCCGCGCGATGATTGCCGGGTAGTCGATGCCCGTCGGCAGTGCGCCGAGGTTGCTCGCATGGCCTTGCCTCAATCGGGACGCGCAATACGCGTCCGCAACCGCCGCCGGTGCGTGACGCACCAGTTGTGCCGCCGCCAACGCAACGGCGGTGTCGCCAGCCTGCCGGCGCGCATTGACTTCGCTCGGCCCTGACGCAAACATGGCTTTCAACGCGTCGACATGGTTGTCGAGGCGCGCGTCGCCGCCGCGGGCATGCGCGAGTTCGGCGAACAGTGCATCGACCGCGTCCGGCTCCCGCTCTGCGGCACGCTGCACGTCCAGGCACATGACGTTACCGGAGCCTTCCCAGATCGAGTTCAGCGGAGCTTCGCGATAGAGCCGCGGAAGAGCGGTTTCCTCGACATAGCCATTGCCGCCCAGGACCTCCATGGCTTCCGCAACCACCGCGGGCGCCCGCTTGCAGATCCAGTATTTCAGGGCGGGCGTCGCCAGGCGTGCGAGTGCTGCGTCTGCACTGTCGGTGTCGGCGTCGAAGGCGCGCGCCAGCCGTAGGGCGAGCGTGGTCGCCGCTTCGCTTTCCAGGGCGAGATCGGCCAACACGTTTTGCATCAGAGGTTGTTCGACGAGTCGCTTGCCGAAGGCACGTCGATGCGAGGCATGGTGCAGTGCCTGCGCGGCGGCAGCGCGTATCAGTCCCGCGCTGCCGATGGCGCAGTCGAGCCGCGTGTGGCGCACCATCTCGATGATGACCGGCACGCCGCGCCCTTCTTCGCCGAGCCGCCACGCTGTGGCTCCGTCGAACTCGACCTCGCTGGACGCGTTCGAACGGTTGCCGACCTTGTCCTTGAGGCGCTGCAAGTGCACGGCGTTGCGCCTCCCATCATCGAGGAAGCGTGGCAGAAAGAAGCAAGACAGCCCATGCTCGGCCTGTGCCAGCACCAGATGAGCGTCGCACATCGGCGCGGAGAAGAACCACTTGTGTCCCGTCAGACGGTATGCGCCATCGGCACCGCGCACCGCACGCGTGGTGTTCGCGCGCACGTCGGACCCGCCCTGCCGCTCGGTCATGCCCATGCCGATCAATGCCGATGTCTTGCTCGCCACCGGTGCCGAGCGCCCGTCGTACTCGCGCGCCAGCAGACGCGGGAGCCACGTCGTCGCCAGTTCGGGCAGCGCATGGGCGTAGCGGCGCAACACCGGAATGCCGGCATACGTCATCGTCAGGGGGCACTGGGTACCGCATTCCACCTCGGCGTGCATCAGATAACCAGCGGCGCGCGCAACGTGCGCGCCCGCGCATGCGTCGGACCACGGCGACGCATGCTCGCCTTCGCGCATTGCGAGCGCCATCAATGCGTGCCAGGACGGATCGAACACGACTTCGTCGATGCGATTACCGAAACGATCGTGCGTCCTGAGCTCGGGCACGTATCGGTTGGCACGCGCGGCATGCAGGTAGGTCCCAGTCCCCCCGAGGACACCGCCCCATGCGATCAAGCGTTCCTGCGCCCACGCGGCACCTTCGCGCACGACCGCTTCCTGCAGCGCACGATGAGCCAGGTAGAGATTGCGCCCTTCGAACGGCGGCGGCTGGTTGTAGTCGGGCAATTGCATGGCGGGCCCGCGTCACGCCGGACGCGAACGCACCGCACTCTTCGGCCGGAAGGCTACGCAGACCGCTTCGTGCGTTTCCACGTAGGGGCCGCCGATCAGATCGATGCAATAGGGAACCGCGGGAAACACGCCGTCCAGCGTTTCCTTGATCGCCTTGGGCTGACCGGGCAGGTTCAGGATCAGGGCGCGCCCCCGGATTACACCGACCTGGCGCGAAAGAATCGCAGTCGGGACGTATTTGAGGCTGACCTGGCGCATCTGCTCGCCAAAGCCGGGCAATACTTTGTGGGCGACGGCAAGCGTTGCCTCGGGCGTGACATCCCTGGGTGCTGGGCCGGTACCGCCGGTGGTCAGCACCAGATCGCAGCCGATCGTATCGACAAGTTCGATGAGCGTGCGCTCTATCACGGGTTGCTCGTCCGGGATCAGTCGGGTCTCGATCCGCCACGGAGATTTGAGTGCCGTGTTGAACCACTCGTTGAGGCTCGGGATGCCTTTGTCCTCGTACGCTCCCGCGGAGGCACGGTCGCTGATCGAGACCAGGCCGATCAGCAGCGAATCGTCTTCGCTTGTGTGATCCCCCCGAACGGCGCTGCGCGCCGCTCCCCCGAGGGGGCTCATGCGGCCTCCTTGGGCAAAGGCACGCAACGAAGTGACTGCATGTCGGCCGCCGCCAGCACTCGCGGACGCGCTCTTCGAGCCTTGGCTTCGCCCCGCTCGTGCAGACGTCCTTGGGGCGGCCCTGCGGCGCTCATTCCGCGGCCTCCTTCATTCGCTTGTACTCAACAGCGCATTGATTTCGCGGAAGAGCTCACGAAAGGCGTGTGGCGGGGCGCCGCGGCTGCGCTCATGGACGGCGCGCGCAATCAGTGCGGCCAGTCGCGGGCGATCGACACCCGTGGCGTGCGCGCACAGCTCGTCGAGCGCGTTCGGGTTCTCGAGCAGATCCGTGCGCCAGCGCTCCACGGACGCAATGCGCGCCTTCTCGCGGTTGGGGGCGACGGCCCAATTCGCGAGCTGTGCTTCGATCGGAGCCGGATCGATGTCGCGCATGAGCCGCCCGACGAACTGCAGCTGCCTGCGACGTGCCTCATGGCGCGTGAGCTTACGTGCAGTCGTGATCGCTTCCGTGAGCCGCTCGGGCAGCGCGAGCGCCGACAGACGAGCAGGGCTCAATTCGGTCAATGTCTCGCCGAGCTCCTGCAACGCAAGCATGGCGTGCTTGCGTTGCGTCTTGGAGACGGGTGGCTCGGCCTTGTCGGGCGCGGCGGACGGGCCGGAGCGCCGTGCCGCCTCCTGTCCGGGTGGCTGGGGTGTTTCGTCGGATCGTCGCATCGGACGGTATTGCACGCAGAGGGTTTGTTATCATAACCGATCCCCTGCGCCGCCCCCACGACAACGCCCTCATGACTGCTTCCCCGAGCCGGTTTCCGCTTTCCGCATCCATGCTGGCGGATGTGGCTGACCAGGTATTGCGTGAAGCGAAGTCAGGGGGCGCGACGGCCGCGGAAAGCGAAGTGTCGCAGGCGTTCGGTCAAAGCGTCACCGTGCGCAAGGACGATGTCGAGACGATCGCGTACAACCGCGACAAGGGCATCGGCGTCACGGTGTACGTAGGCGCGAGACGTGGTCATGCCAGCACTGCGGACTTCTCTCCCGACGCCATCAAGGACGCCGTCGGCAAAGCGCTCACGATCGCGCGCTATACGGCCGACGACGCGTGCTCGGGGCTCGCCGACCCGGCCTTGCTGGCACGCGGATGGAGCGATCTCGACCTTTATCATCCGTGGGAATTGTCGGTGGAGGAGGCGATCGAACTCGGGCGCGAATGCGAAGCCTCGGCGCTTGCGGTCGACAAGCGCCTGACCAATTCCGACGGCGCGACGGTGTCGTTGCACGAAGCGCAGTTCGTGTACTCGAACAGCAACGGATTCTCGGGGGGCTACTCGAGCTCGCGCCACGCGATATATTGCTCCGTCATCGGCGAAGAAGACGGGTCGATGCAGCGCGAGGATTGGTACACGTCCGCGCGCGCACCGGCCGATCTTGAACCCGCGCGCGATGTCGGGCGCAAGGCGGGATTGCGTACGGTACGCCGGCTGGGCGCGCGCAAGCTGGCGACCATCGAGTGCCCGGTGCTTTACGAGGCCCCCGTCGCAACGGGTCTGGTGGGGCACTTCGTCAACGCGGTCAGCGGCGGCAGTCTCTACCGCAAATCTTCCTTTTTGCTCGACAGTATCGGCACGCAGGTGTTCGGGCCGGGAATGACGATTCGCGAGGAACCGCATTTGCCCAGGGGCCAGGCATCGGCGCCGTTCGACGACGAAGGTGTCGCAACGCAGCCGCGAAACGTTGTCCTGGACGGTGTTGTCCAGGGCTATTTTCTGGGGAGCTATTCCGCGCGCAAACTCGGTCTGACGTCGACGGCCAATGCCGGAGGAAACCACAATCTCATGGTCAGCCACGGTGACGACGATCTCGACGCCCTGCTGATGAAAATGGGTCGCGGATTGCTGGTCACCGAGTTGCTCGGGCAAGGCGTCAACCCGGTTACCGGCGACTATTCGCGCGGAGCGGCGGGATATTGGGTCGAGGGCGGACAAGTCGCATACCCGGTAGAGGAAATCACCATCGCCGGCAACCTGCCGCAGATGTACCGCGACATCGTCGCTATCGGCAAGGATGTGGACAGACGGGGGTCACGACAATGCGGGTCGATGCTGATCGGCGCGATGACAATCGCCGGCAACTAGCCAACGCGCGAAGCGCACTCATGGCCAAGCGTGGCATTCGCGATAGGTTGCAGGCCTGGCGCCGCTCGCTGTCGGATCCGCTGCGCAGCGTTCCGGCGGCGTCGCGATGGATCACGGCCTTGCCCGCCGGCGATGCGCTGCGTCTGCAGCGTGAAGCACTCGATCTCGTCTCATCGTTTCCAGGCACGCGTCGATCCATCGGTCCCAGTCAGGCCGAGGCGTTGCTGCGCATCGATGCCCGAGTCGAATCGCTCATCGCGCAACTCACGTTGCAATACGCGGCGAATTATCAACGCTCCACGAGCGTCGAGACACGTCTTTGGCACGGCGTATTCGATCTCGTAAAGGCGTTCATCAATGCGTATCAGGCCGCGCTCAAGGCAGGCCACCTGGGAGAGCAACGCCGCTGGAAGGTTGTTTTGCCAAAGGTGCTGATCAGACTTGCGCACTACAGGGGAATCGACGGCAAGTTCCGGCTCTTCCGCTATGGTCAATGGATCCCGGCGCAATGGCGCGATTTGCACGAGCTCTATGAATTTGCGCGAATGCGTGGCTTGCAGCGCGAGCCGTTGGGAACGGCTGCCGACGAGTTCGAGCAGCCCGGCATCTCCCTGGAGCAGGAGTACGTCAAGGCGCTGCTGCTGATGCGGCTCGATAGCGGCAGCTTCACACCCGACCAGGTGCAATGGGTTTCGCACATTCTGCAGGACTGGGTCGCGCCGCTGACGCTCGTGCCGCCCCCGGGAACGGGCGCGAATTTCTACGTGGACCTGTCCGGCTCGCAGGGGCTCAAGCGTGCCGACAAGCCCCGTGCCGGCGGCCGCCTGATGTTCCTGGATTCGAGCGCGGTGTATTCGCGCATCGTCGAGCGGATGCGCTTGCTGCCGGAGCAGGAAGAAGTGCCGGCCGCGGGGGAACTGCCGGCGCGTGAACAAAAGCTGCTGTTAATGCGTCTCGCCGCGCTGCTCGGACCCGACGCACTCGCATTCTCGCCGCGCGCGCCGCGCAAGATTGCCGACGCCGAAGTGCGTGTGGTCGTCGGCCTGCAGGCCTTGACGCGTGCGGTTGCAGAGGTGGGCCGCGTGTCGCCGGACGGGATGACCGCCGGTGTGCGACACAGCTTCGATGAAGTCACTCAGATGGTCAATCCGGCGGCAAATCCTGACTCCGTCGCCCGTCGGGTGCGCGGCTCGCAGTGGAAGATCGTCGATTTGAGCGAGAGCGGCTGCCGTTTGGTCGCGCCGTCGGGCGACGCCCCCGCCGTGCTCGGCGAGATGATCGCCTTTCGTGATGAGGAGGGGTGGTCCCTTGGCGTGGTCCGGCGCATGCAACGCCACCAGGTCGACGAGGTCGTGTGCGGCGTCGAGGTCGTGGCGCGTCGCATGGTGCGGGTATTGCTGCGCGGCTGGGTCGCCCCGATGGAGTCGAATCGGGCAGCGGTGGATCGACCGTTCTTTGGACTCTACCTTCCGGCCCACCCGGACAATCGCCAGTCCTCGCAACGCAGCCTGATCGGTCCCGACGGACGCTTGGCGCCCGGGGCGATGGTCGAGCTCGATACGGGCAACGCCCGTTATCTCATCCGTTTTACGCAGACGATTGAACAGCAGGCCGGATGGACTTGGTCGCTGTTCAACGCGGTCCGCAAACTCTCCGCCTAGCCCCGGCAACAACCCGCTCGATACGGGATTCAGCACAGTCGAAATGGGTTAGAATCGCGCCAGACTCCGCGCCTGGGTGGCAGTGTGTTCGACGCACCTTCGGCCGCAGAGCGCATCAGGCGCGGTCGCGCTGCCACATCGATGGCCCGACACGCAGTCGTTTATTTATCGGAGGATTTTCCCAATGAAACGTCGTTCATTCCTGAAAAAAGCGGGCGTCGGCGTCGCGGCCGGCGCAATCGCCGCCCCAGCACTCGCGCAGGCCCCTGCGGCGGGCGGCGGCCCGGAGGTGAAGTGGCGCCTCGCATCGAGCTTTCCGAAGAGCCTCGACACGATCTACGGTGCGGCCGAAGTCATTTCGAAGCGGTGCGCGTCGGCGACCAACGGCAAGTTCCAGATCCAGGTTTTCGCTGCCGGCGAGATCGTTCCGGCGTTCGGCGTCGTCGACGCCGTGCAGAACGCGACGGTCCAGTGCTGTCACACGGCGCCGTACTACTTCTTCGGCAAGGACCCGACGTTCGCATTCGGGTGCGCGATTCCATTCGGCATGAATACTCGCCAGCAGAATGCGTGGATGTATCACGGCGGTGGGCCTCGCGCTCTACAACGATTTCCTCAAGGAATACAACATGTTCAGCTTCCCCGCCGGCAATACGGGGGCGCAGATGGGCGGCTGGTTCCGGAAGGAGATCAAGACCGTGGCCGACCTTAAAGGCCTCAAGATGCGCATCGGGGGCACTGGCGGGTTGCCGCTCACCAAACTTGGCGTCGTGCCGCAGCAGATTCCGGGTGGTGACATCTATCCCGCGCTGGAAAAAGGCACGATCGATGCCGCGGAATGGGTCGGGCCGTACGACGACGAGAAGCTCGGCTTCTTCAAGGTCGCCAAGTACTACTACTATCCCGGCTGGTGGGAGGGAGGCCCCGAACTGGCCTTGTTCGTGAACAACAAGGCGTTTGCTGACCTGCCGAAGGACTATCAGTCGATCCTGGAAGCTGCATGTGCGGAAGCCAACATCGACATGACCGCGAAGTACGACGCGGTGAATCCGCCGGCGTTGAAGCGGCTACTCGCCAGTGGTGTCAAGCTGCAGCCGTTCTCCAACGAGATCATGGCCGCGTGCTACAAGGCGACGAAGGAAACGTACGACGAGATCGCGTCCAAGAACGAAAAATTCGCCAAGATCTATACGCCGTGGAAGAAATTCCTCAGCGACGAAGTCGAATGGTTCGCGGTCGCCGAGAACCGATTCGACAACTTCATGATCGCTGCCGAGCGGATGTCGCAGAAGAAGCCGTAACGCAATCGGAGGTCCCGGTCGCCGGGACCGGATGAAACGACCCCCACGCTCGCTTTGTGCGGCTGCGCCGCATCCCGCTTCGCGGGACCAGCCTTCGGCTGTCCTGCGGCCTTCGGCCTGGTGCTCGCTGCCCCCGGAGGGGTCGGGTCAGTCCCTCGGGGCGGCCCTTCGGAACTGACGCGCGGCGCGCCTGCCAAGCATTTGCAGGCGCGCCGTTTGTTTTCCCCCGCCACTAAGCGATGGCGTAAGTTAGCGGCGCTGCGAGCGTTACTTCGTCGGCTCCGCCGGTTTATCCGGCGCTTTTTCCCCACCACCCATTTCCCGCTCGAGCGCCTTGGTGGCTTCGTCCTGTTCGACGCTCGCACCGCCCGAGGTCGACGCACCCGGGGTTGAGACATCAGTGGGCGTCTCGATCCGTATATTCTGGATATCGATCTTGCCCTTCGTGTCGAGACCGCCCGATACGATTTTCGGAAAGGCGATGATCAGGCCGACCATGACGACCTGTATCAGCACGAACGGCACGGCGCCCCAATAGATCTGACCGGTTGTCACCGGTGCCATCTTGCGGCCGCTCAATCGGTCGAGAAATTCCTTGGCCGGAGCGACGCTGCGCAGGTAGAACAATGCAAAACCAAACGGCGGGTGCATGAACGAGGTCTGCATGTTGACCGCGAGCAGCACACCGAACCAGACGAGATCGACACCGAGTTTTTCCGCGACGGGCCCGATGAGTGGAATGATGATGAAAGAGAGTTCGAAAAAGTCGAGGAAGAACGCCAGCACGAAGATGAGAATGTTGACGACGATCAGGAAGCCGAGCTGACCTCCCGGAAGGCTTGTAAGCAGGTGCTCGACCCAGACGTGGCCGTTGACACCGTAGAACGTGAGGCTGAACACGCGCGCACCGATGAGAATGAAGACGACGAACGTCGAGAGCTTCGCCGTCGTGTTCATCGCCTGCTTGAGCAGCGACCAAGACAGGCGCCGGCGAGCCAGCGCCATGATCAGCGCCCCGGTGGCGCCCATTGCGCCGCCTTCGGTCGGCGTGGCGACGCCGAGGAAAATCGTACCGAGCACGAGGAAGATCAGCCCGAGTGGCGGGATCAGCACGAACGTGACACGCTCGGCGATGCGCGACAGCAGGCCAAGCTTGAGAACCTTGCTGATGAGCGCCGCGACAAACGCCGCGCCGATGGCGACCGAGGCGGTGATTACGATCCGCTCGTCAGTGGCTACGTCTGAGTTGTACCGGTCGTAGTAGATCTTCCAGAATGCAACGGCGATCGCGATCGCGATCACCGTCAGCACCAGGAGCGAGCGGTTTCCCGACGACCCGTCCGGCTCACGCAGCGTTCGCGCTTCCAAGGGCAACGCCGGCGCCCAGCCGGGTTTGACGAACGTTACAGCGAGTGTATAGGCGGCGTAAAGCCCGGCCAGCACGATGCCGGGAATGAACGCGCCGGCATACATGTCGCCCACCGAGCGACCGAGCTGGTCGGCCATGATGATAAGCACCAGCGAGGGCGGAATGATCTGCGCCAGCGTCCCCGATGCAGCGATCACGCCGGATGCGAGCCGGCGATCGTAGCCGTAACGCAGCATGATCGGTAACGAAATTAGGCCCATCGAGATCACCGAGGCGGCGACGACCCCGGTCGTCGCGGCCAGCAGTGCACCGACGAAGATCACTGCGTAGGCCAGGCCACCGCGGACGGGGCCGAACAACTGGCCGATGGTATCGAGCAAGTCCTCTGCCATCCCACTGCGCTCAAGGATAAGGCCCATGAACGTAAAGAACGGCACCGCCAGCAGCGTGTCGTTCGACATGACCCCCCAGATGCGTTCCGGCAGTGCCTGCAGCAACGTCGGCTGCAGCAGGCCGAGCTCGATGCCGACCAGACCCCACCCTATACCCACCGCCGCGAGTGCAAAGGCAACCGGGTAGCCGATGAGCAACACGACCACCAGCGTCGCGAACATGAGCGGCGCGATGTTTGCGATGAGGAAGGCGCTCATTTCGGCTCCACCCGACCTTTGGCAATGCCTTCGATCTCCTCAGCGAGGGCGCGCTCGCCGCGCGCTCGCAGAATCTCCTCGGCGAGCTCTTCCTCCGCGGTCTTCGTGACGATTTTCTCGCTCGGGTCGGGAATCATTCCCTGCAGGAATGCGATACGCTTGATGAGCTCCGACACTCCTTGGATGATCAACAGGAAGAAACCGATCGGCACCATCAGGCGCGCTGGCCATATGATCAGTCCGCCGGCGTTCGTCGATACTTCATGTCGCGTATAGGCATCCACGAACACAGGCCAGGACAGCCACATGATCAGGATCGCCATCGGGAAGAGGAAGAACAGGGTCCCGAAGATGTCAATCGCTGCCCGTGCCCGCGCGGACAGCCGGCCCGTGATGATATCGATGCGAACGTGCTCGTTATTCTTCAACGTGTAGCCGGCGCAAAACAGGAAGATCAGCGAGAACAGATACCACTGGATCTCGAGGAACGAATTCGAGCTGTAGTTGAACACCTTGCGCACGGTGGCGTTGGCGGCGCTGATGAGCACGGCGGCAAGGACCAGCCAGTAGATGGTGTGGCCGATCCGGTCGCTGATGCGATCGATCAGCCGGGACAGTGCTAGCAGGGACGACACTGGGATTCCTCCTCGAATTTGGCGCCGGGGTGCCCGCCAGGCGTGGGCACGCGCGTCCGCAACTCACTCCAGGAGGGTACGGTTGGCGACTGGTAGCCCGCGGCGAAGATTAACCCGCGACGCCGGCATTGGCAATTGGGCATCGACGGCACCGAATCGAACGCGACCGGCGGGTCTGCAAATGGTAAAATACCCCTTTGTTCACTACGCTTTCGCCATGTTCACCCGCTCGCAGACACTCGCGCACGCCGATCCCGAACTCTGGCACGCCATCAGCAGTGAAAACGCGCGGCAAGAGGCGCACATCGAGTTGATTGCGTCGGAAAACTATGCGAGCCCCGCCGTCATGGCGGCGCAGGGGTCGCAACTGACGAACAAGTACGCGGAAGGCTATCCGGGAAAACGCTACTACGGCGGTTGCGACCATGTCGATGTCGCCGAGCAGCTGGCGATCGATCGGGCCATGAAGTTGTTTGGCGCGGGGTTCGCCAACGTTCAGCCCCATTCTGGTGCGCAGGCCAATCAGGCCATCTTTTTCGCGACGCTGAAGCCGGGCGACACGGTACTTGGCATGTCGCTCGCCCACGGGGGCCACCTGACGCATGGCTCGCCGGTAAATCAGTCCGGCAAGTGGTTTCACGTCGTTTCGTACGGGCTGGATCCGGCGACCGAAGTCATCGACTACGATGCCGCCGAGCGACTCGCCCGCGAGCACAAGCCGAAACTGATTATCGCGGGTGCGTCCGCGTACTCGCGTGTCATCGACTGGGCACGTTTCCGCGCGATTGCCGACAGCGTGGGTGCGTATCTCATGGCCGACATGGCCCACTACGCCGGCCTCGTCGCCGCCGGACTGTATCCCAGCCCCGTCGGTGCGGCGCATTTCGTGACCAGCACCACCCACAAGACGCTGCGCGGACCTCGCGGCGGATTCATCCTCGCCGATGCCGAGCACGCGAAGTTGATCAATTCCGCAGTGTTCCCGGGATTGCAGGGAGGGCCGTTGATGCACGTCATCGCCGCCAAGGCGGTCGCCTTCAAGGAAGCACAGTCGCACGAATTCAGGGTCTATCAGGAGCGCGTGCTGGAAAACGCCCGCGTTCTGGCGGTCGTGCTGCAGGATCGCGGCCTGCGCATCGTCTCCGGCGGCACGGATTCGCATCTGTTCCTTGTCGATCTGCGCGCGAAAAAAATCACCGGCAAGGACGCGGAAGCAGCGCTGGGTCGCGCTCATATCACTGTCAACAAGAATGCGATACCGAATGACCCCGAGAAGCCATTCGTCACCAGCGGCATTCGCGTCGGCAGTCCGGCCGTCACGACGCGCGGCTTCACGGAAATCGAGTGCGAAGAACTCGCGCATCTCATCGCCGATGTGCTGGACGCGCCGGGAAACGCGGCGACCATCGATCGCGTCGTCGTCGGCGTCAAGGCGCTGACCGCAAGATTTCCTGTTTATAAGTGAAGTGCCCCTTCTGCGGCAGTCCGGATACGCAGGTGGTGGACTCGAGGGTGTCCGAAGCGGGTGACTCGATCCGGCGGCGCCGGCGTTGCCTTGCCTGCCAGAAGCGCTTCACGACATACGAGACGGCCGAGCTGCGTCTGCCACAGATCGTCAAGCAGAATGGCACACGCTCCGATTTCGACGTCGCCCGGATTCGCAACGGGTTTCAGCGCGCGCTGCACAAACGGCCGGTCCCCACCGAATATG
Source organism: uncultured beta proteobacterium (assembly GCA_963726935.1). Classification (GTDB taxonomy): domain Bacteria; phylum Pseudomonadota; class Gammaproteobacteria; order Burkholderiales; family Casimicrobiaceae; genus PALSA-1003. The sequence goes on along the minus strand of CAVSEH010000028.1, from coordinate 103,341 downwards.
TCGATCAAGCCGTCGAACGCATCGTGCAGACCGTCCTTGGTCTCGGTGAGCGCGAGATCCCTTCGCGGCAGGTCGGCGAGATGGTGATGCAGGAACTCTACAAGCTCGACAAGGTGGCCTACATCCGCTTTGCATCGGTGTACCGCAGCTTTCAGGATGTGGCCGACTTCCGCGACGCGCTGAAGGAAGTCGAACCCGCGCCGGCGCGACGCAAGCCGCGTTGACGGATCCCGAATTGCATCGGGCCGCGCCCAGCGCGAGCACCGGAGCGCAGCGCGAAGGTGCTCCAATGACGCCGGTCGGCAATATCGACACCGACTTGATGATGCGCGCTCTGCAACTCGCGGAGCGCGGCCTGTACACCACGACGCCGAACCCGCGGGTCGGCTGCGTCATTGCGAGCGGTGGGCAGGTACTTGGCGAAGGCTGGCATGAGCGGTCCGGAGAGGCGCACGCGGAGGTACACGCGCTCGCCGATGCGCGAGCGCGCGGCAACGATCCGCGCGGTGCGACCGCGTACGTGACGCTCGAGCCCTGCAATCATCATGGGCGTACCCCGCCGTGCACGGAAGCGCTGCTGGCGGCAGGTATCGGTCGCGTGGTCGCAGCGATGCGCGACCCGAATCCACATGCGGCGCGGGGAGCGGACCGCCTGCGCGCGGCCGGTGTCGCGGTCGATCTCGGCGTATGTGAAGCCCAGGCGCGCGAACTCAATCCGGGCTGGATCAAACGCATGCAGACGGGGCGGCCCTGGCTGCGCGTGAAGATCGCCGCCAGTCTGGATGGCCGCACCGCGTTGCAAAATGGCATGAGCCAGTGGATCACCGGCGCCGCAGCGCGAGCGGACGGCCACCATTGGCGCGCCCGTGCCTGCGCGATCCTCACCGGCATCGGTACGGTGCGCCAGGATAATCCGCGCCTGACTGCGCGCGAAGTCGCGACGACACGCCAACCGCTGAAAGTAGTCATCGACCGTCATGCCGAGCTGGCGCCGACAGCGCGCCTCCTTGCGGAAGGCGAAACCTTGATCTTCAGCGCTGTCCCGTCCAAGGTATCCTGGCCGCCCCACGTGACGGCGCAGGTGCTGCCTGACCGCAACGGGCGCATCGATTTGGAGGCGATGCTCGATGCATTGGGCGCGCGCGCGCTCAACGAGGTGCAGGTGGAGGCAGGGGCAAAGCTCAACGGCGCGTTGCTGGGGGCGGGGCTGGTCGACGAGCTTCTGGTCTACATCGCGCCATGCCTGCTGGGCGATCCCTCCCGCGGCATGCTTGACCTGCCGGTTCCGCTCGCCGACCTCGACGGCAGAATGCGGCTGCGGGTGCACGGCATCGTGCCGATCGGCGAGGACTGGCGCATCATCGCCAGGATTTCCACCGGACATCAGTAGTGTTCACCGGCATCGTCGAGGCCGTGGGTCGCATCACCGAGGCGCGCAGCCGATCGGGAGGGCTGCGGCTATTGGTCGACACGGGTCTGCTGAATTCGCGTGAGGTCGCGGTCGGCGACAGCGTCGCCCTGAACGGTTGTTGCCTGACGGTTGTGACCATCGGCGACGCGACACTGGAATTCGATGTCTCTGCCGAGACGCTTTCCTGCACGATCGGTCTCGATCGAGTCGGCGACGTCAACCTCGAGGCGGCGTTGCGCGTCGGTGACAAGCTTGGCGGTCACCTGATGTCGGGACACGTCGACGGGGTGGGCACGATCACCCGATTCGAGCCCGCGCAGGGCGATGCCGGCAGCCGCCTGCTCGAGGTCGAGGCACCCGCCGATCTCGCACGATTCATCGCAACCAAGGGATCGATTGCCGTCGATGGCGTCAGCCTGACCGTAAATGCCGTTTCCGGCAGCCGCTTTTGCGTCAACCTCATACCGCATACACTGGCGGTGACGACGCTCAAGCGACTGCAAGTCGGTATGCGAGTCAATCTCGAAGTCGACATGCTTGCGCGTTACGTCGCGCGCTTGCACGACGCCCAAACCCAGGAAGGAAAGCCATGGACCTGACCACGCTCGAACGTCTGCCACTCTGGATCGGAGGTCGCGCAGTACCGGCGCACACGACACGATATGCCGAAGTCACCAATCCCGCGACCGGTGAGGTGCTCCGCCATGTTCCGCTCGGCGACGCCGAGGACGTTGCGGCTGCAGTGGCCGCGGCATCCGCCGCCCTGGCCGGCTGGCGCAGCGCACCCGCGCTGCGGCGGGCGCGCATCCTCATGCGCTTTCGCGAGTTGATGGAATTGCACAAGAAGGACCTGGCGCGCCTCGTGTCGCAGGAACACGGCAAGACGGTGATCGACGCCGAGGGCTCGATCACCCGCGGCATCGAGGTCGTCGAGTTCGCCACCGGCATCCCCCATCTGCTCAAAGGCGAATTCAGCGACAATGCCGGCACGGGTGTCGACAGTTTTTCGCTACGCCAGCCGGTCGGCGTGTGCGCCGGCATCACGCCGTTCAATTTTCCCGCGATGGTGCCGATGTGGATGTTCCCCGTCGCGATCGCCTGCGGCAACACGTTCATTCTCAAGCCATCGGAGCGCGATCCGACGATGAGCTTGCGAATGGGGGAACTGCTGCACGAAGCGGGGTTGCCGGATGGGGTGTTCAACGTGGTGCACGGCGACAAGGAAGCCGTCGACGCCATACTCGCGCATCCCGACATCAAGGCCGTCTCGTTCGTCGGGTCGACACCGATCGCGCGCTACATCTACGAGACGGGAACCCGTCACGGCAAGCGCGTGCAGGCATTGGGCGGCGCCAAGAATCACGCGATCGTCATGCCCGACGCAGACATCGCGTTCGCCGCCGAAGCGTTGATCGGTGCGGCCTACGGCTCGGCGGGCGAGCGTTGCATGGCGGTGTCGGTCGCCGTCGCCGTCGGCGACGCGGGTGATCCGCTGTGTGCGCAGCTCGCGCAGCGCGCACGCGGTGTCAAGGTGGGACCCGGCGATCGCCCGGAATCCGACATGGGGCCCGTCATCACCTGTGCGGCGCGCGATCGCATCGTCGGATTGATCGATCGCGGCATTGCGGAGGGCGCAACGCTGGTGGTCGACGGCCGGAAACCGTCGGTGGCCGGACACGAAGCCGGATTCTTCGTCGGCCCGACGCTATTCGACAATGCGCGCCCGGAGATGACGATCTATCGGGAAGAGATTTTCGGGCCGGTGTTGATCATCGTGCGCGTCGAGTCACTCGAAGCCGCGATTGCGCTGCTCAATGCAAATCCCTATGCCAACGGTGCCGCGCTGTTCACGCGCTCCGGTCATGCGGCGCGCAGATTTCAGCAAGACGCCGAAGTCGGCATGCTCGGCGTGAACGTCCCCATACCGGTGCCCATGGCCTTCTATTCCTTCGGCGGATGGCGTAATTCCCTGTTCGGGGACCTGCACGTACACGGGATGGACGGGGTGCGCTTCTACACCCGTGCGAAGGCGGTCACGACGCGCTGGCCGGACGACGGGAGCGCGGCGCCCGGCTTTCACATGCCGCTGCTCAGTTAGCCCTTAGTTCGAGGTGGGAAACCGCGGCGCGCGGACCGGCCGCATCTTGAACACGAACTCCAGCACGATCCAGTGCGGCACCGGGCGGGATTCCGCCTCGGCCGCCTTGAACTTGGCGCCTGCCAGCGCGTCACGAACGGTCGGTCCGAACAGCGGCTCATCGGGAAGCAGCGTGGTTTCGAGCACCTTACCGTCCGCGTCGATGATCAACAGCGCGAACACGCGCGCTTCGCGATGCGCGCGCGCGGCGCGAGGCGGGTAGGGAACGACGAGCGGATCAAGCAAGCGCGGTTTGGTGTCGATTTCCTTCGGGAAACGCTGCGCAAGGCGCAGCGCCTGGGTCGTACCCAGTACGGCCGACGACTCCGCCGCGCCGACGGCGACATCGCCCGGCGGAATCGGCGTGTCATCCGAGATCGCATCGGGCAGGGGCTCGACCGGCATCGCGGCACCGGTGAGCGGTGCAGCGGGCGGATTCGGATCCGTCCGGCGCACGGGTGTCGGTGCTTCTTGCGCCGGCCGGGGCGGGGGCGATGCCGGAACCGGTGTGAGCGCCGGTGTAATCTCCAATGGCGGCTTCGCGACGTCGATGGGCGTGTCGGGCTGAGCCGCAACGGCGGGGGGTTCGGGACTGGCGAGCACGACTTCGACCACCGCCGGTTGCCCGAGGCTGACCCAGACGGGCAGCGGCAAGGGCAGCAACAGCCCGGCGAATATGATCAGCGCAACCCAATGGGCAAGCACCGATGCGACAAGCGCCAGCCACAGCCGGCGATCGAAGGTCGCGGAATTCGCATCGAACGACAAGTTTGCGGTCGCGCTCATCACGAATGGACGTCCTGACGCGCACAAAATACTGCGGCCGCCCCGTATGTGCCAGGGCGGCCGCAGATCATTGCGTTGGCGCCTCTGTTATTCGCCGAGCAGACGCCACGACATGCGATGTTGCGACACGAACGGCGGCGGCTTCGGTTTGACCACAACGATAGACTTCGGTACCGACGTCGTCACCACGATCCTGATCTCCGGCGGAGAACCGGCGGCAGTCGTCACCTTGACGAGCTCGAGGCCGACGCCACCCTCGGGGATGAACTGGCTTTCGATCAACGTGCCGCCGCCGCTTTCCAGCTGGGATGCGCCGGTCGCGTAGTTGCGGACATAGAGGTTGGCCGCCATGCCAGTCAGGCACGGGTCGGACTGCGCGGACGTACCGATATACGCGACTTCGGAAAGTTCAGCCTGCGGGTTGACGACGATGCGCTGCCCCACGGGAAGGTCGTCGAACCAGCCCTTGTCCGGCTTGCTCGACAATCCGAATTCGTGCGCGACGTCGTGCACCAGCGGCAGCATGCCTGTCGTGCTGCGGCTGACCGGCGGTGTGAAGTTTGTCGCTATCGGCCAAGGCGTGTCCGCCGTTCCGTCGCGCAGGGCGTACAGCGTCTGCACCTGCGTATTGGACAGGTCGGAATCGTCGTACATCTTGCCCGTGCCCACGAACACCCAGCGATCGATACCGTTGCTGATGTCGATTTCAATCTGCGGCGCCGTCGTCACCGGCTGTGCTACACCGGCGTCATCGACCAGAGTGGCCATCTGCCCGACGGTCCAGTTGGCATCGTTCGCGTCCGATACATCGAAGCGCCAGAAACCTCCTTGAAGGTCACCCGCGTAGATCTGCTCGGCCAGCTGATTGTGGAAGTCCTTGGTGTAACCGGAGGGATGTCCAAGACCCGACGGTGATCCTGCCGTGCCCGCGCCGGTCGACATCGTCTTCACCAGCGACGCCGTCGCTGGCGCGGATGAAGTACAGCTGGCCCACGCCGGACGGATTGTTGTAGCCCGAGCTCACCACGACCAGCCACGCGCCGCCGAAGGCGCGGGTCTTGGTGATCAGCGGCTTGTCGTAGGTGTAGCCCAGGTCAGTCGGCTTGAACTCCCAAAGCACTTTGCTGGCCGCACCTGCCTCGCTGGTGATCCCGGCAGGGCTGGTCACGTCGAGCGCATAGTAGGCCGCTCCACCCTTGCCCAGGCCACCGACGAGCAATGTACGCCAATCCTGTCCATTGGTTTGCGCGGCGAAGTTGACGTCGGCAATGGCGGGTGTCTCATCGACGTAGAAGTGGTGCTTGAACGGCGGTAGCGCTCCGTCCTGATACGCAAGCGCACCGAGCCCAGTCTTCGGATCGCCGCCAGCTGTGCCCCCCCGGAACAGAACGCTCGGGATGTAAGCCCAGGTCTCGTTACCCGTTGCTTCGTCGAACGCATGCAACATGCCGTCGTTGGCGCCCGCGTACAGGCGTACTGCCCGAGACTGCGAACGTCGACTTGAACGTGCTGTATCCCGGGTCGTCGCTGTCACGATAGGGCGCCGAGGGTGCGCCAACGTAGACCGCGCTCGAATCGACGAAATCGCCTAGCGCGGTTGTACGCGTGCGCAACTGGTTCAGCTTGGTTCCTTCTCGGCCACGGTTACCCCGCAGGAACTCGAGGATCATCTGGCCGCGCGCAGCAGGCTTGCCTGGCGCCAGAGAATCGCGCTGCTTGGTGCCGAGGTTAGCCCAAAGGAACGGGACGGCAGCGGTGCCCGCCTCATTCATCGTAACGATCTTGCGCTCGGTGAACCAAGGCGTGTCCTTGACGCCAACGACGACCTGCAGTTGCGCGTCGAGTTGCGTTGCCGCCTCCCAGGCTTGCGCGACGACCAGGGCCGTCGCCGGATCGACCTGGAGCTTGGCAAGGCTTCCGCCCCAGCCCGGTTCGAAGCCGACGCTATAGATGAAATTGGCCGATGCACCGAGATTTCGACTGCGGAAGCCCACTCCCGAGCGCGCGCCCGACTGGTTGAGAATGTCCGCCAGCACCTGGCCGATGCCGAGTTTCAGTTCGTCGGCGGACTGCGCGTTCACGAAACGTCCCCGGCCGTTGATCGCGGCATGCCACAGATCATCCACGCCCGAGTTGTCGGGTTTGTTGACCGATGGTACGGGTTTCGGCCATTGCAAGCTGCCCGCCGTAAGTTGCCCTTCCGTAACCGACTGGTTGCCCGCGCTCAATTTGCCGGACGTCCCGAGCGACAAGCCGGCGAAATTCTGATGCTGCCAACTCGCCGGATCCCTGTTGCTCGTCGGCACGGTGTTCGTGGCCTGCGGACCGGTCGTGCGCAGATCGGTGACCCAGTAGTACGTGGTGTAGTCGGACAACGAGTTCGACGCGGTTCCGAGTGCATCTTCGCGGAACGGCGCCGGCCACGGTTGGCCGGGGGTCAGTCCGATGACAGGAACCGGCAGTGCAGGGATGACGTCGTCCTGATCGCCATAGGTGATCGATGGCAGCCCGCTCTGGTTGGTGTAGCCATCCGTGAAGAACATGTGCCAGTTCTTCTGGCACGCCAGAACGATCGGATCGGTGGAGCCGGCCAGCTGCGGATGGGTGCCGTTCTTGTAATACTCGCCGATGCGCACGACCGCGTCGAGCGACGGCGTTTCCTGTCCGAGCGGTATCTGCACGCCGAACAGTTGCGAGAACCAAATCGCCTTCTGCGCTGCACCGAAGTCTGAGATGTTGACGAACGACGTCAACTTGAACAGGTTGTGGAACCCGACCCGATACTTGACGTCAAGTTCGTTGAACGAGATCGACGTGGTGGTCTTGACCGCCTGGATCCGCGTGCGGTAGTACGCGAACCAGTTGGCGTAGTTGGTCATCTCGGACACGTCCGGCGTGGTGCCGCCGAAATTGCGCGTGACGGTCTGTACGTCGCCGCTGTCGTCCGTCCATGTGTGCGTATAGGTGGCCGTGGCGCTCTTGGTGATGTCGAGGTCGATCCGCTGGAACGCCGGCGTGCTGTAGTTGTCCGTCGCGGGGTCCTGTCCGAACTGATAGAACCGCGGATAGATGTGCGTCGAATCCGACGAATCCTGGCAGCTTCCGCCGGCGGCCGTGCCATAACCGAGCCACTTGTCGCCGGCCGTGGCGATCTGCTTGTCGCACCATTCGACGCCGGTCTTGTAATAGTGCCGCGGAACCGACGCGTACCGTGGGGACGCCGTGCAGGTATTCGGACCGGTGCCAGCGGTGACCGGCGTGTTGAAGCGACTGTCCGGGAAGTTGTAGCGATCGGCGGTGAGGGCACCATACGCCTTGTTGTTGTGCCGGCAAACCAGGCCGGCGCCGTTGGCGTCTTCGAGCAGGCTCATGCCTGAGGTGATCGATACGAGGTCGATGAAGGACGACTTGTCCCCTGATCCATCAGTCCCGGAGAAGGTGACCGTGTGCGCGCCCGAGGTCGCGATGCTGAATCCAAACGTGACGGTGTTGAACTGGGAATCGTCCGTCGGAATGACCGGTGCGCCGAGTGCAATCCCATCCACGCTGACAACGATCGGCTGGACCTGACCGCCGCGCCGTGCCGCGAGGAATGAGATCCGATACGAACCCGCATTCATGGCAATGGATTGCGAGAACGATCCCAGGTTCTGGATGAAAGCCGTCTGCGATCCGTCGCCGCTGGCAAACGCGCCAAACGCTCCACCGTAATGCTGCAAGCCACTACCGCCACTGAAGGTCCAGTTGCCGCCGGCGGGGCCGTACTGATAGTTGCCGACGAAAGGCGATTCAAAATTGCCGTTGGGAACGGAGACGATCGTCGCGCTCGATCCTGCAACGAGGTCACTGCAAACGGCAGTGGCCGAAGGTGACGGCACTGGCAGGCACGCGGCATCGCTAGTGCAGCTGTTGTGGTCGATCGAACACTTGCCGGGAGTTACCTGCGGCAGGCACTGTGCGTCGGAAGTGCACGATAGCGTGGTCTGGATGCTGCATGTTCCAGGCAGCGTTTGGCAGTCGAGGTTGGTACTGCATGCGTTGTGGTCGCTCGTACATTGCTGACCCACCGGACCACAGTTCGCATCGACCGTGCAGCTGACGCCGATTTGCACGCTGCAGTGGCCGGGCAGCGTGGGGCACGTGCCGGTGCAGGGGTCGTGCGACGACGAGCAGATCCCCGGAACGATCGAGCACTCGCTATCGGCGTGGCAACTGGAGCTCGTTGTGGAACAGTGACCTACGCTCGCGCAGTCAGAGGCTAGCGTACATGCGTGCGCGTCGAGGTTGCACACACCCGGTTGGATGGGGCAATTGATATCACTGGTGCAGACCGCGTTCGTCAGCGTGCAATGGCCCGCGTTCAGGCATTGGGTATCATCGAGGCACGGTCCCAAAGTGACCGCGCATTGTCCTGGCTGTGTCGGACAGTCGTTACCGGTCTGGCATATGTTGTGAACGAGCGAGCAGCGCCCGGCGCTCGTACAGTCCGAGGCGGTCATGCACCCCACGGGTACGACCGAGCAATGTCCCTGGGTGTCAGGACAGTTTGCGTCGCTCGTACATACTGCTCCCGAACTGGTGCAGTGGCCCGCCGAGGTGCAATCCGCCGCACTGTTGCATGCGTTGTGAACTGTGCTGCAGCTTCCCGGGAGCAGCGGACAGTCGGTGTTGGATTGGCACGAATTGCCGACGGTGCTGCACTGACCCAGATTGGGACATTCGGCCGTTGTAAGGCAGGCATTGCCTTTGATCGAGCAGGTGCCGGGCAACGGCGCGCAGTCCGCGCTGATGCTGCAGAGATTGTGGTTCGCGCTGCACTGCCTGACGCCGGGGCAGTCGCCCTGGCTTTGACACTGACCGCCAGACAGGCTGCATACGCCCGGCGGACAATCGGGTACAAGAGCGCACGCCGCGCATTCGGCGCCGGCGCACGGACATTGCGGGAGATTCCACTTGACCGGACACGTGCTGGGGTCCGGGAGGTTACACGTTTCGCCGACGGGGTCGCACGTCTGGCTCTGCACGTTGTTGCACGACTGCGGGACGATGTTGTTGCAGAACTGGCTTGTCGCTCCATCGCAAGTTTGTGGGGTGATAGCGCCGCAGGAATCGTCTATCGCTCCAACGCAGCTCTGTCCGGGAGGGATGTCGCACGTCTGTGGGCCCGGATTGACGCACTGTTGGGGCTGCGGATTGCCGCAGGTTTGCGGCTGCGCGTTGCACGTTTGGGCGGTCAAATTGTCACAAGTTTGTCCGTGCGCGCTGCAGGTTTGCGGTGTTTGCCCAAGGCAGGTCTGTGAGGTGCCGCCGCCGCACGTCTGTGGCGTAAACCCCTGACAGGTCTGGTTGGCCGTAATCGGTGCGGGATCGGTACAGGTCTGCGTCTGCAACGGACCATACGCCGGCCACAGCGGACTCGTGGAGTCGCACCAGATGACGTTGTCGTTCTGGTAGAAGTACTTCGGATCCTTTGCAGGTCCGTTCGTCGTCCAACTGGAGTTGGACCAAGCTGGGAGCGGTGCGTGGCTCGCATTGACCTTGGCGTACGCGATCGACAGCGCCGTACTCGACCCGGTGGTCGGATCGATTCCGGGAGGTGACCACGGATAGCTGTAGTCGCCATCCGCGCTCGCGGCCGATGACGTGGTCGCCGTGGTTCCGACGCCGTTGGTGCGGCAGTACCTCGGGTCGTTCTCGAGTCCCTGGCTCCAGTCCGAATTGCACCAGAGACCGACGGTGACGAGTTGCGTGAGATCGACGTACTTGATCGTCGTGGCCCACGGATCGGCAGGCACCTTGGTCCAGTTCACCGTGTTCGCCGCGTTCATCTGCGGATAGCTCGTGCCATCGGCCTGGATCGGCGGCTGATAATCGAGTCGCGGATTGTAGTAGGCGTGGTTCAACTCGGTGTTGTGCACCGGCGCCGGCCACAGCGTCCAATACTCATACGGCTTGCCGGCCAGCGGTGATTTCAACGGCGCCGGCGGACCGGGATAGCGCTCCAGTCCGGGCAGAGGGCCTGGGTCGACGCCGCCCGAGCAGGTCGACGTGGCCAAGGTTGTTGTGTCGCAGCCGGCGCCCGGTCCGCTCGTGTCGAAGGCCGCGCTGTATGACGGAAACGGGAAACCGAATTGTTCGAAGATGTACCCGGGCGTCTGGTACTTGCCATGGCCGATGAGTGTGAGATCGATGTTGGCATCTACGCGACCACAGGCCGCGTTCATGTTGCCTGTTGCATCGCGGCAATACTTGAGAATTGCGCTGTCGGGCAGGAAGTCGTACAGCATCGACGTCGAATCGTCGACGGTGAGCATGATGTTCGGCTTCGCCTGGTTCTGGACGTTCAGCGGCTGGTCGGCCAGCAGCGTGAGGGCAGCGTACCCAGGGGTGGCCAGCGGCCCGAGCCCAATCATGACCGCGAGGAGGCCGGCGAGCCAGCGCCGGCACTGCGCGACGAATTTGGGTTGGGCCATGATGTCGTTTTCCTTGATCGGGCTTGGTTAGGCCGCTACTTCAGGGTCGCTTGCAAGAATGATGCCGTGTTCTGCGGGCCGTCGACCCGGATGGTCACGCGGTAGAACGGGGCGCCGTCGAATCCGAACTTTTCCTCGTTTTCGGTGCCGCCAGGATTGAATTTCGGCGGTAGCAGCTCGCAGGTGGCGACCGTCGGCACGCCTGGCTGCGTGCACATCCGTTCGATGACGTAGCGGATCTCGGTGGCTCCGATCGCGGAATCGTTGGCGGTCAGGACCGCGAACGGATAGTTCGCCTTCTTCTGCAGCTTCAGCGGAATGCCGCGGGCGTCCTCGCCCGGCTGGCGTGAAGCGAAGTAGTTCTCGGCCGCCCAATCGGCATTGTGGTCGGGAATGCGAACCGCGTTCGCTATGTCGGCGTCCTGGAACAGCGCCGCCGCGGCCTTCTCGACCCCGAGATTGCCTGGGAGTATGGATGCCATGCGGAACGACAGGTTGCCCACGATCGCGTTCGACGTATCGACCGAGCGGACGAGCGCGATGGCAGCCAGACTGAGCGCGACCATCACGATGAGTGCGATGAACATGACCACGCCTCGCTGCCGATGCCGGCGCGAGGGTCTGGTATTGGCAATGCGGATAGCGTGCTTCATGCCACGGGATTCCAGAGAGGGTTGCGCAGTGGGATCGTCATTTCATACGTCCGATAACGGAACCCCTTCGTCAGTGAACCGGTATAGAGACCGTCGAAAAGCGACCACGTGGGGGGGGTGAGGACATCGGCGTCATACTTCGCCTTGTCGAACTGTTCGCCCTGCACGACGAAGCCGATGCGTACCGCGCGGATCTTGCCCACCTGCGAGATGCTTGCGGCAAGGACGTTGGCCGCGCTCCACTGCCCTGTGGCCGGCACCCAGTCCGTTCCGCCCGCGCCGTTGTCGACGCCATACAACAGTTTCATGTTGACGATGTTCGAGGCGACCGGGTTGGGCACCGGAGTGCCCTGCGCCGCGCCGGTGTCGGTCCAGAGCGCGGTGCTGCGCAGCGTGCCGCCGGAGACATCGTACGAAACGCGCTGCCCGCTGTTCTTCGGACCCAGATTCATGAGGAGCGCGTCATTGCCGAAGCCGACGGCGGCACCGGTGTGCGCAATGGTCACCACACCGCTGACGTCGGGACCTGCAACCCCCGTCACGCGAGACGGCGCACAGTCGCCTGACATGGAGATCGCGAGAACGACGTCCCCGACTGCGAATCCCAGCGGGCTTTGGACGGAATAGCTGGCACCCGGGGCGGCCGCGGCCGTGAAAGGCGCGGTCGCGACGAGGCGTTGCGACATGCTGTAATTGACCACGAAAGAATCGGGCGTGCCGGGCGCTCCCCCGTCGGCGATCAGCACCGGGATCGGACGGAAACTGGTCGCGGGATTGGTCGTGGGGGTACAGGTGCCGAGTTCCTTCGCGGAATACGAGACGCCGTTGCTTGCATTCGCGAGCTCGATGCCGAGGATGAACGAGGACAGCAAGCCGTTCTGCTGCGCATCGCCGACGCTGGTCGTATTGCGCTTGATGCCCTCGGCCGCCGCAAAAACCTGGTAGATGACGAGCACGGCGATCATGCCGATGACGACACCGACCATGGTTTCGATCAGGCTGAAGCCGCGCAGCCTGTGATTGCCTGAGCTAGTCATGGGACGCGTCATTTCAGTTCTGCCCGATCACGCCAGTGGTCGCGTAGCTGTGTTGCACCGGGTCGCCGGGCAGCTGCCAGAAAATGGTGACCTTCACGACGCTGCTGGTTTTCGACGGCGCCGCAGGCAGCGACGCGTCGTCGACCAGGACCTCCGGGTCCGTGGTCATCGCGCCCTTTAGCGCGGCCGCAACCTTGTTGTCCCTGAAGTTCACGTACTCCGAGCCGCTCGGACTGCGATACTTCGATTGCAGCAGCGCCTGATTTTCGGTCCACATCTGCGAAATCAGGGAATTGGCCAGATACACCGCTTCGGCCCGATACTCGGAATCGTTGGTAAAGCGAATGGCCTGCGCCTGCAATCCGACGATGCCGAGGATGCCGAAGGAAAAAATCAAAATGCCGATCAGCGCCTCGAGCAGATAGGCGCCGCGCTGATGCTGCTGAAGGTGGATGGAAGTCTTCATCGCATGATTCCGTTGTGCGATATCAGGTTGCGGGACAGACACGGGGATCGTTGGGATCGTTGCTTGCGACTTGGGGGTCTGGATCGCAGAGTTTGATCCCGGTCGGCGTCGCGGGACTGATGACGACGCGCAAATTTCTCGGGCTCGTCACATTGCTGTTCGTGACATTGACCCAGAGCAGGGTTTCGGTGCCGTCACTATTCGCCACGATCCGTCCCAGGCCGTTGAATGTCACCTCGGTGGCTGTCGTCGGATTGGTGCTGGGGGTCGTCTTGCACGCACCGTCGGCAAAAGTGTAGGACTGCACAACATCGAGCACGCCGGTTTCGTTGTTCATGCGCTTGACCTGCCATCCGCCGCTGCACGGCGTCGGATCGAGGATGAATTGCGACTGGGCGTTGCTGCGAACGGCTTCGCCCTGGGCAAGGCGCACGCCGGTAAGGGTATTTTCGGCGGCATTGCGGATCTGCATGTTGCCCATGAAATCCGCATACTGTGGCCCTGCGATCATGAGCAGGAACGCAAAGATCGATAACGCGATCAGGATTTCGATCAGCGTGAATCCGTGCGGAAGCGCTCTCATGGTCAGCTGCAAGAGCCGTCCTTGCGAATTGCCCAGCACGTGCCGTTGCCCGACCAGCCGGTGGCCGTGATTGTGCTCGTCTTGGCGTTGGCCTGATTGATCGTATAGGAAAAGCCGCTCATTCCTTCCGCGGCTTTCCCGGTTGCCGTTCCCGTGTACGTCGTCGCCGATTCACCGCCGCAATCGATGTCGAACGCGCGAACCGTATTGACGATCGGCTTGATCACCAGGCAACCGCCCGCATACGTCCGGTTGTCCAGGTAGAACTGCTCGTAGCGGGTGCGCAAGTCCGAAAGTGCCGACGTCGCCTCGATGATCTTGCCGCGTTTGACGTAGTCCGCGTAGTTCGGTAGTGCGATGGCGGCGAGGACGGCGACGATGGCCACGACGATCATGACCTCGATCAGCGTGAAGCCCTCGACGCCCGCACGGACACGCCACGCGGCGAAGCCCGCGGGCGATGCGCTGTTTGTTGCGTTGACTGTTCCCTTGAAGTGCACGAGTACTTCCCCTTTTTCGCGAAGGTCATAGTAGGGGCCTGCGCTATCGCAAGCAACGCAAGCCGATTAGAGGTATCGATGGCGGAACAGACGGTTACGCTTTTATCGCGGGCGTCCGGCGCCAATCGCCCCGGATCGACATTGTGCAGTTCAGTGCGTTTCTACGCGCAGCGGTCGTGTGTTTTGTCGATCCGAGCGCGGCCGCTGTTGGCGAGCACGACCTTGAGCGCGTTCTGACCCGGTTTGCACACCACAAAGGTGCCCATTTGCAAGGCGCCGCTGAGCAACCTGGCATGTCCCAGGGCCGTGTACGAGACATAGTTCGCGACCGGCTGGTTGCCGCTCACCGTGATCCCGTCCGGCGCCGATCCTTCGCGCCGGATCACGGGCTCGTCGCTGTCGATGTCGCCATCGCGATTTTCATCCACGTACATGATCCAGCCTGCCTCCCAGCCGCCTGCGGTGGCGCACTGTCGCCGGTCGACGCTCTTGCACACATTGACGCGATAGCCGTGCTTGATCGCCTCACTCCGGGCGATATCCAGCGTATCGGCGAGAAAGCGCGCGTGGTTCGCGAGCTGCTGGGAAGCGATCCAGTCCCGGTAGGCCGGCGGGGCGACGACCAGCAGCACGCCGAGAATGGCCAACGCGATCAGAAGCTCGATCAGGGTAAAACCTCGATCGGGCGAGATCGTCTCGCAACACCTATGGATCGTCGCCATCGATGCTCCCCAGGAGTGCTGCCGGAAACTCCGGCCGTCGCGAACATCCTAGGTCGCCGAGGCGGAATTGAAACTTCGACGAATGGCCTAAGTCATTGGACAGATTGACTTTATCGGAAGGCCGTCGCGACGCCCTGCGAGAATCGTCGACTCTCGGCGGCGCACGTCACAGATCGCTGATGGACGCGTTGGCAGTAACGCCGCGGCGGCCGCGTGCGATAATTCGGCGGGGTATCCGGGCAAGCGGGTGCCGCGACCAACGTCCCGATTCTTCTTCGAACTCGCCGATGCAGCCCAAGCCCCGTTTTGTCTGGAGCGACCCGCTCCTGCTCGATGAGCAGCTCGGTCCCGAAGAGCGGATGGTGCGCGACACCGCGCATGCGTTTGCCCAGGACAAGCTGCTCCCCCGTGTAACCGACGCTTTTCGTCACGAACGGACGGATTCCGGCATCTTTCGCGAAATGGGCGCGCTGGGGCTGCTGGGCTCCACGCTGCCGGAAACGTACGGCGGCGCCGGCATGAACTACGTCTGCTACGGGTTGATCGCGCGCGAGATCGAGCGCGTCGACTCCGGCTATCGCTCGATGATGAGCGTGCAGAGTTCCTTGGTGATGTATCCCATCCAGGCGTACGGATCGGAGGCACAGCGGCAGAAATTCCTGCCCAAGCTCGCCAGTGGCGAATGGATCGGCTGCTTCGGACTGACCGAGCCCGACCACGGTTCCGACCCGGGGTCGATGGTGACCCGGGCGCGGACCGTCGCTGGGGGCTATCGCATCTCGGGCGCCAAGATGTGGATATCCAACTCACCGATCGCCGATGTGTTCGTCGTGTGGGCCAAGACCGATGACGGGATCATCCGTGGCTTCATCCTGCAGAAAGGCATGGGCGGTCTCTCGGCGCCAAAGATCGAAGGCAAGTTCAGCCTTCGGACGTCGGTCACGGGCGAAATCGTGCTCGACGACGTGTTCTGCCCCGAGGAAAACCTGCTTCCAGGCGTCGAAGGACTGGCCGGGCCATTCGGTTGCCTCAACAACGCGCGTTATGGCATCGCGTGGGGCGCGCTCGGCGCCGCGGAATTCTGCTGGCATGCGGCGCGGCAGTACACGCTCGATCGCAAGCAGTTCGGCCGGCCGCTCGCCGCGAATCAATTGATCCAGAAAAAGCTTGCCGACATGCAGACCGAGATCACGCTTGGGCTGCAGGGATGTCTCCGGCTGGGCCGGCTGAAGGACGAGGGCAAGGCCGCGCCCGAGATCACGTCGATCATGAAGCGCAATTCCTGTGGCAAGGCGCTGGATATCGCGCGCATGGCCCGCGACATGCATGGTGGCAACGGCATCGTCGACGAATTCCACGTGATTCGCCACGTGCTCAACCTTGAAACGGTGAATACGTACGAAGGTACGCACGACGTGCATGCGCTCATTCTCGGTCGCGCGCAAACCGGCATCGCGGCGTTCAGCTGAACGGGTCCCAGTGAAGCTCTACGACTACTTCCGCTCGTCCGCCGCTTACCGCGTGCGCATCGCCCTCAATCTCAAGGGGCTTCCCTACGATCACGCGTCCGTGCATCTCACCAAGGGCGAACAGCGCGC
The DNA here is from genome assembly GCA_963726935.1 of uncultured beta proteobacterium. Taxonomy (GTDB): domain Bacteria; phylum Pseudomonadota; class Gammaproteobacteria; order Burkholderiales; family Casimicrobiaceae; genus PALSA-1003. Next base: position 86,975 of record CAVSEH010000028.1, on the reverse strand, counting down.
CGAAGCCTACGTTGCAATCAATCCCCAGGGGCTCGTCCCCACGCTCGTCGACGATGGCGCGACGCTGACGCAGTCGCTCGCGATCGTCGAATATCTGGACGAACGCCATCCGCAACCCCCCCTGCTGCCTGCTGCGCCGGCCGACCGGGCGCGGGTGCGCGCGATCGCGTTGGCGATTGCCTGCGACATCCATCCCCTGAACAACCTGCGTGTACTGAAATATCTCACCGGCGTGCTCAAGGTCGGCGACGATGCGAAGAACGCGTGGTACCGGCACTGGATCGACGTCGGACTGACTGCCCTCGAGCGGCAACTGGCGGCGGATCCTGCGAGCGGTTCGTACTGTCATGGCGAGACACCCACGCTTGCTGACGTTTGTCTCGTGCCGCAACTCGCCAATGCCCGACGCATGGCCGTTCCGCTCGAAGCGCATCCGACGTTGCTTCGGATCGACGAGAACTGTCGCCGACTCGACGCGTTCGCGCGCGCCGCGCCTGAACAGCAACCTGACGCTTCCTAGCCGTCGCGATCGACGCGATTTCTGGTCGATTCCGGATTCGTCCTTTTCCCCAGGAGCAACCCGATGAAATTTGCCATTCCCGCTTGGGATATCCCCGCCGTCCCCGTCGCGGGCAGCGATCAGTTCTATCCGGTGCGACACATCTACTGCGTGGGTCGCAACTATGCCGAACACGCCAAGGAAATGGGCGGCGACGCCACCAAGGAGCCGCCGTTCTTTTTCACCAAGCCGGCCGACGCTATCGTGCCGGTCGTGCCCCCGGCGATTGGTGACATCTACTATCCGCTTGCGACGAAAAACTTTCACCACGAGATCGAACTGGTGGTGGCGATCGGCTCGCGCGGCGTCCGCCTTGCGCCGGAAAATGCGAATCAGGTGATCTTCGGCTACGCCGTCGGACTGGACATGACGCGGCGCGACCTGCAGAACGCGATGCGCGAAATCAAGCGTCCGTGGGATATCGGGAAATCGTTTGCACAGGCCGCACCGATCGCTCCGATTCATCCGGTGAGCGAGGTCGGCTATGTCAATCGTGGACGCATTTCGGTCGAGGTGAATGGGACCGTCAAGCAGCAGGGCGACCTTGCCGACATGGTTTGGGATGTACCGCATATGCTGCATTTCTTGTCGCAGTACTACGAGCTCCTGCCCGGCGATCTGGTCTTTACTGGGACCCCGGCGGGCGTTGCCGCAGTTGTGACGGGCGACGTGCTCGTCGGTCGGATCGAGTCGCTGGGCGAACTCAAAGTGCGCGTCACCGGGCCGCAGGCTGGCTGATGCCCGGGGATTCAGCGGATTTCATCGAGCGCGGGTACAACAATCGCGCCGCGTTTCCGGATCACCCGCAGTGGTTTGCGCGTTGGGCGGCGGCAAGCGAGGCGGTACGCCAGCGCCTCGACGCACACCTCGACCTTCGTTACGGAGATTCGCCCAGGCAGACGCTCGACGTGTTCGCGGCAGCGCGACCGCGGGCAGCGCTGCTCTTCATCCATGGCGGCTACTGGCGGGCGCTCGACAAATCACTGCACTCGTTCGTCGCGGGGCCTCTCGTCGATCGCGGCGTGAGCGTCGCGGTGATGAATTACGACCTGTGCCCGGCGGTCGGCGTGCCGCACATCGTCGAAGAATGCCGGGAGGCGGTGGCCTGGCTTGGACGGCACGGTACGAACTATGGGATGCCGGTTGACCGATTGGTGGTGGCCGGGCACTCCGCGGGCGGACACCTTGTGGCCATGCTGTTCGCGACCGACTGGGATCGTTATGGGATATCGCCGAATCTGGTCGGGGGTGCGGCCATCAGCGGCGTCTTCGATCTCGAACCCCTCGTGCAGGTGTCCTTCAACACCGATCTGCGGCTCGATGCGGCGACCGCCCGTGGCGTCAGCCCCATCCACATGGTTTCCGGGTCGGCCGCTCCATTGCTGCTGGCCGTTGGCGCGCAGGAAACCGGCGAATTCAGACGCCAGACGCATATGCTCTGGGATGCATGGCCGGCAAACCGGCCGCCGGGGGCCGCAGGTCCGATGATCATTCCGGACCGACACCACTTCAGCGTCCTCAGCGACCTCGAAGATCCCAAGAGTGAGTTGTCCCAGGGTATCGCCGCACTGCTTCCGAGGTGAGGGGATTCCCGTATCCACCAATTGACAACTGACTCTCGGTCATTTACGCTGAATAAATGACCCACAGTCATTTGCCGATGCCATGGTAGTTCGACAGCGCGCGATCCACGTCGGCGACAAGCACGAAAGGCATCATGCGATCATGGATGCGGCAGAGCGTGTGCTGTTGCGGTCTCCCGCGCTCATCGCGAACATGGCGGACGTCGCGCAGGAAGCCGGCCTCGCCAAAGGCACCGTCTATCTGTACTTCCCCAGTAAGGAAGAACTGCTGCTCGCACTAAACGAACGCAATGTTGACGGCTTTTTTCAGGCGCTGATCCGCCTCCTCGATGGCGACGCGGCCGTCGGCATCGAAGACATTGTCGCGCTGAGTCGCACGCACATCATCGCCCCCCCGCTGTTTCTGCCGCTCGCGAGCCGCTGTTTCGGCGTCATGGACCAGACCCTTCCTGTCGGGGTCGGGCGCGCCTTCAGGCAGCGCATGGCGGAACGGCTGGAGCGCGCCGGCGCGGGCTTGGACCGTCATTTCGCCATGCTGAAGGCGGGAGACGGTGTGACGATACTGCGTCACACCTACGCGCTGATTCTCGGCTTGTGGCAGATCGCCGGCGACGACGCCCGCGGGCCGGGTGCCTGCGTCGAGCAGCCTCCATCGCCCGCGTTTGCCTCGCGTTACGCGGACGAGCTCGAGCGCGCGCTATTCGCGTTATGGGAGGGAACGCTCGCGGTCGCGGCGCGCCGCGACGCAAGGCACTGACGTTCCTGATGCGTCGACACGCTTGATCCGCTGATTCTCGTCGAACGGATCGACCAGAATATCGTACCGAGGTCGGTCACACGATGGAGTGCGGTGAGCCGTGCGACGGTGCAACCCCGGACGTCGCAGTATAATGTGGGCATTCGTTTCAGATGCCCCGCCGTCCATCATGACTCAACCTCGGTTGCACGCCGTCGACAGTAGCGAGACCGATCGCCCGGCGATGTCGCAAGCGGTCAGCCCGATTCCGGAGATCATCGCCGAACTCAAGGCGGGTCGGATGGTGATTCTCGTCGACGAGGAAGATCGCGAGAACGAAGGCGATCTGGTCATTGCGGCTGATTTCATCACGCCGGACGCCGTCAATTTCATGGCCAAGCATGGCCGCGGTTTGGTCTGTCTCACGCTTACCGAGGGTCGCTGCCGGCAACTGAATCTGGCGCCGATGGTCATCGAGAATCGCACCGTGCACGGCACGGCGTTCACGAGCTCGATCGAGGCGGCCGATGGCGTGAGTACCGGCATTTCGGCCGCGGACCGCGCCCGCACCGTGCGCGCCGCAGTGGCACCGCATGCCAAGCCGTCGGACATCGTGCAGCCCGGCCACATTTTCCCGATCATGGCCCAGCCGGGCGGGGTTCTCGCCCGAGCGGGCCACACCGAGGCCGGTTGCGATCTGACGGACCTTGCCGGCCTGACACCGGCGGCGGTGATCTGCGAAATCCTCAAGGACGACGGGTCGATGGCGCGGCTGCCGGACCTTGTGGAATTCGCACGCGTCCATGGTCTCAAGATTGGCGCGATCACCGATCTGATTCACTACCGCAGCCAGACCGAGCGCTTGATCGAACGCGTCGGCGAGCGGCCGATCCAGACGGCGGAAGGTGAATTTCTACTCGTGACGTACCGCGACAAGCTGACCGACGCCACACACTTGGCCCTTGTCCGCGGCGAGATCGCACCGGATCGCGATGTGCTGGTGCGCGTGCACGAGCCCGTTTCAGTGGTCGATTTGCTCGATCACGGCAGCCGCGCGCATTCGTGGACCATTCCCGCGGCGCTCGCGGTGCTGGCAACGGCCGAACGCGGCATCCTGGTCTTGCTGCACCGCCCCGAGTCTGCGCTGGAGCTGCGCCAGCGAGCGGTCTCCGACCAAACGCGACCCGACATCAAGGTGGACCTGCGCAATTACGGTATCGGTGCGCAAATTCTTCGCGACCTCGGTGTTGGCCGCATGCGTTTGCTGGCACGACCGCGCAAGATGCCGAGCATGGCGGGCTTCGGGCTCGAAGTTACCGGTCACCTGGAACCGCCTCCGGAGCATCGTTCCCCACGCTAACGCGGTGCGTCTTTCGTCGCGGCTGTGTCCCCAAGGACACGGTGCGCATTTTCAAGTGTCGTCGTGCCGTCAGCCAACATGCCCGTACGCAAAATTGTTCCGAACACCCGTGCCGCGCACATGCGCGTCGGCGTGGTCGTCGCGCGCTTCAATCCCGAGATCGGCGACATCCTGCTCGCCGGCGCGCTGCGCGCGCTCGATGCGGCAGGCGTGGCGGAGGACACGATCACCGTCGCGTCGGTTCCCGGCGCACTCGAGGTACCGCTCGCATTGCAGCGCATGGCGCAGACCGGCGATTACGATGCGCTGGTCGCGCTTGGGGCGGTGATCCGCGGCGAAACCTATCATTTCGAGATCGTCGCGAACGAATCCGCCGCCGGCGTCGCAAGTGTCCAACTCGAATTCGGCACGCCGATCGGCAACGGCATTCTGACGACGGACTCTGACGCCCAGGCGCAGGCGCGCGCCGACAGCAAGGGACACGATGCCGCGCTGGCAGCTGTCGAAATGGCCAACTTGCTCGACGCGATCGATGAAGAATAGCCGGTCACGCGCACGTGAATTCGCGCTGCAGGGCCTGTACCAGTGGCTCATGTCGGGTACCGATCCGGCGACCATCCGCGGGCAACTTGCCGAGAACGACGCGTTCGCGCAGTGCGACTCGAAATTCTTCGACCGGATGTGGCAGGGCGTCACCACGGAATACGACATCCTCGTATCTGCGATCTCTCCCCATTGTGACCGCGCTGCCGAGCAACTCTCGCCGATCGAGAAGAGCGTATTGGTCATCGGCGCGTGGGAACTGCTGCGTGACCCGGGCGTGCCTTATCGCGTTGCGATCAACGAAGCGGTCGAACTGGCCAAGGCTTATGGCGGAACCGATGGGCACAAGTTCGTGAACGGCGTACTCGACAAGCTTGCGGCCGCTGCGCGGGCACCCGAAATCAGCGCTGCGCGCGCCTAGTCCCCTGCCTGTTATCCGCTTCGCGCATCCCGATAGGTCTGTTGTCGATGGCGGCGCTTAGCGAATTCGAACTGATCGAGCGTTTTTTCCGGCGCACGGCCGCCAATGTGCGGGTAGGCATCGGCGACGACGCGGCGATCGTTGCGGTTTCGCCAGGCTGCGAACTCGCGGTTTCAGTCGACATGCTGGTATCGGGCCGACACTTCTTCGCGGACGCCGATCCGGAATCGCTGGGCCACAAGACTCTCGCGGTGAATCTGTCCGACATGGCGGCGGTCGGCGCCGTGCCGCGTTGGGCGCTGCTGGCGGGCGCATTACCTCAGGTCGACATCGCTTGGCTCGCCGCGTTCTCGCGTGGCCTGTTTGCGCTGGCCGACGCGCACGGCGTCGAATTGATCGGTGGCGACACGACGCGCGGGCCGTTGACGCTGAGCGTGACGATCCTGGGCGAAGTGCCGAACGGACAGGCATTGCTGCGCAGCGGTGCGAAGGTGGGGGATTCGATTTGGGTGTCGGGTCGGCTCGGCGATGCAGCCCTGGCCTTGGCGCATACACAGGGCCGCGTTGCATTGCGCCGCGAGGAGTTCGCGACGTGCGAACTTGCGCTGCTGCGCCCTACGCCGCGCATCGGACTGGGTGAAGCGTTGCGCGGTCTGGCGACCGCAGCGATCGATATTTCTGACGGCCTGACCGGCGACCTCGGCCACGTCCTCCGGGCATCGAATGTCGGTGCGCAGATCGAGCTTGCGACGATTCCCCTCGGTGCGGCGATGAAGCGACTGCTCGCCAGCGGTGAGCGCGAGGTTGCGCTCGCCTGTCTACTCGCCGGAGGCGACGATTACGAGCTTTGCTTTACCGTGCCGGCCGGACGCGAGGCGGAACTCGACGCCGTTGCGCGCAAGCTGGGACTTGCCCTCACGCGCATCGGCACCATCCGGCAAACACCGGGTCTTGCCGTCCGCGACGAAAGCGGCCGCGAACTGGCAACGCTGCCGCACGGCTTCGATCACTTCGCGTCATGACGCGCGCCAAGCCGCCGACGCTACGATTCCTGTTTGCGCATCCTGCGCACTTTCTTGCGCTCGGCTTCGGTGCCGGGCTATCACCGGTGGCGCCGGGGACTTTCGGCACCCTGGTCGCGCTGCCGCTGGCCGCTCTGCTGCGCGCGTACGCGAACGACGCGGCATATCTCGCCGCGGTCGCCGCGGCATTTGTTGCCGGCATATGGGCGGCGGGGCGCACCGGGCGTGACCTTGGCGTCGGCGATCACGGGGCTATCGTGTGGGATGAGGTCGTTGCCTTTCTCCTGGTCCTCTTTTTCGTCGGGTCGGACCCCATGCGCGAGGCGTTCGCGTTCCTGCTCTTCCGACTATTCGATATCGTCAAACCACCGCCGGCGCGTTTCATCGATCGCGAATGGCACGGTGGTTTTGGCGTGATGGCCGACGACATCGTGGCCGCGTTCTATGCGCTGATCGTGCTCGCTCTCTGGCAGCGCCTGATTGGTTGAGCCGATGAACGCGCTTCCTGAAGGCATCGCCGAGGCCGCGGCACGACGCCTGGAAGAACTCGCGCTGAACGCTTCAGGCGCCTTTCAATCGCTTGTCTACGACGGATGGCTGCTGGGCTACCGTCGCGGTCCGACCAAGCGCCTGCGTTGCGTCAATCCGTTCTATCAATCGAGCTTGCCGTTGCCTGAGAAGCTCGACCATTGCATACGTTTCTATGCCGCGGCCGGCTTGCCGGCGATCTTCCGGCTGCTGCCATTTTCGCAGCCCGACAACCTCGACAGCTGGCTCGAGCGCGAGGGGTGGGCACCTTTCGAGCACACGCAGGTCCAGCGCGCCTCGCTGGCGTCCCTGCGAATGCCGCCGGTGGCCGCCGAGGACGTGACGATCATGTCGGTGCCCGATTGGCAGGAACCGGTGGCGGGATTGCTCGACATCCAAGCCGACCTGGTCGTGCAGTACGCCGAGCGCGCGCGTGCCTACCCGTTGCCACACGCCGGGGCGGTACTCCGCCGCGATGGCGAGGTCGTTGCCTGTGGGCTGGTCAAGATCGAGGGCGACCACGCCGGGCTGTTCGCGCTGCATACGGCCGACGCGTGTCGCGGGCAGGGACTCGGCCGTGCGGTGGTCGCGGCTTTGCTCGTCGAAGCGATGCGACACGGCGCCCGCTTTGCCTACCTGCAAGTCACCGCGAGTAACGTCGCGGCGCTGGCGCTCTACCGCCACTTCGGGTTCATGACGGTCTACGATTACTGGTACCGCGCCAGAGCGGGCGAACAGGGTTAAGGGACGATGCGCATCGACGATGACCTCTATGCCCTGGCGTTGCAACTGGGTCATGCACTGGAGGCGCGCCGCCAAATGGCTGCGACGGCCGAATCGTGCACCGGTGGCCTTGTCGCCGGTGCGATCACCGCGGTGGCGGGCAGCTCGGCATGGTTCGACCGTGGCTTCATCACGTACTCCAACGACGCGAAGATCGAGCAACTCGGTGTATCGCGCGAGACACTCGCCACGTTTGGCGCGGTCAGTACGCAGACCGCGGCCGAGATGGCGGAGGGCGCGCTGCGGGCAAGCCGGGCGCAGTGGACGCTTGCGGTCACCGGGGTTGCCGGTCCGGGTGGTGGAACCATCGACAAACCGGTCGGCCTGGTATGTTTCGGCTGGGCCGGGCCCGGGGGCGTGAGCTCGGAGCAAAGGTTGCTGCAAGGCGACCGCGCGGGTATCCGGCGGGACTCCGTCCGGATCGCTTTGCAGGGCCTGATCGACCGTGTGGCCTAGTCCGTCAGGGGGCTGTATCGAACGATCGTTCTATGCAATAATGGATTCGTCCCCCACCCCAACCCTACAGGCGCATCATGAGCAACGGACTCGGCAAGAGCAATGGAATGAACGCAATGGACGATAGCAAGGGCAAGGCGCTGGCCGCCGCACTGGCACAAATCGAGAAGCAGTTCGGCAAGGGCTCGATCATGAAAATGGGCGAGGCCCAGGTGCAGAGCGACCTGTCGGTCGTGTCGACCGGATCGCTCGGTCTCGATATCGCCTTGGGTGTCGGGGGCTTGCCGCGGGGGCGGGTGGTCGAGGTGTACGGGCCGGAATCGTCCGGCAAGACCACGCTCTGCCTGCAAGTCGTTGCGCAGGTACAGAAGGCAGGCGGCGTCGCAGCCTATATCGATGCAGAGAATGCGCTCGACCCGGTTTACGCCGGCAAGCTCGGCGTCAAGGTCGGCGACATGCTGATCTCGCAACCGGACACGGGCGAGCAAGGACTGGAAATCGCCGACATGCTCGTGCGTTCCGGCGGCGTCGACGTGATCGTCATCGACTCGGTCGCCGCGCTGGTGCCGCGCGCCGAAATCGAAGGCGAGATGGGAGATCAGCTTCCCGGTCTGCAGGCGCGCCTGATGAGCCAGGCCCTGCGCAAGCTCACCTCCAACATCAAGCGCGCCAATGTTCTGGTCATCTTCATCAATCAGATACGCATGAAGATAGGCGTGATGTTCGGCAATCCGGAAACGACAACCGGCGGCAACGCGCTCAAGTTTTACGCCTCGGTGCGCCTCGACATTCGCCGCATCGGCTCCATCAAGAAAGGCGAAGAAGTCGTCGGCAACGAAACGCGCGTCAAGGTCGTCAAGAACAAGATTGCGCCGCCCTTCCGCGAGGCGCTCTTCGACATTCTGTACGGCGAGGGCATTTCGCGCGAAGGCGAAATCGTCGAGCTCGGTGTTGCGCACAATATCGTCGAGAAATCCGGCGCCTGGTACGCATATCAGGGCGACAAGATCGGGCAGGGTAAGGACAACGCCCGCGAATATCTCAGGGAACACCCGGAACTCGCCGCCGAAATTGAAGCAAAAATCCGGGCCGCGGTGGGCGTGCCAGGAGTGGCGGCGGCACGTGGTGCGGCGCCCAGCGAAGAATAGCGCGGCGCAGAATGCGGCTGGACCCTCGCTGCGGTCGCAGGCGGTCCGACTGCTCGCACGACGCGAATACGCGCGCGCCGAACTTGAAGCCCGCCTGGTCGCAAAGGGCGCTTCGCGCGACGATATCGCCGTGGTGCTCGATGAATTGTCGGCGCTGGGCTATGTGTCGAACGAACGATTCGCACGGGCATTCGCAGAACAGAAGTCGGGGCGCTACAGCCGGCAACGCATATCGAGCGAGCTGAAGGCAAAAGGCGTCGACGCCGACGATATCGCGGTTGCACTGACGTCGGCCGGCGTTGAAGACGCGCCTACGCTCGAGGCATTGTGGCAACGCCGTTTCGGTAGCCCGCCTGCCGATGACCGCGAAAAGGCGCGGCAAGTGCGCTTCCTCCAGGCCCGCGGCTTCTCGCTCTCGGCAATTCTCGCGTTGCTGCGCAAAGTCGCGCGCTGAACGAGCGCGCAACACGACTGTCATGCTAACATGTTGAATTTGCAGCCAGTATGATGCAAATCACAGGCCACGGTCCAACGTCATGAAAGCCGCAGAGATTCGCCGCCAATTCCTCGCGTACTTCGCGGCCAAAGGTCACACCATCGTGCCGTCGGCATCGCTCGTGCCGGGCAACGATCCGACGTTGCTGTTCACGAACAGCGGCATGGTCCAGTTCAAGGACGTATTCCTTGGCACGGACAAGCGCAGCTACGTGCGCGCAGCGGACGTGCAACGATGCCTGCGCGCTGGCGGCAAACATAACGATCTCGAGAACGTCGGGTACACCGCGCGGCATCACACATTTTTCGAGATGTTGGGCAACTGGTCGTTCGGTGACTATTTCAAGCGCGAGGCGATCAAGTTCGCGTGGGAGCTCCTGACCGACACCTACAAGCTTTCTCCCGACAAGCTGTGGGTCACCGTCTACCAGACGGACGACGAGGCGTACACGATCTGGGCGGACGACATCGGCGTGCCGCGCGAACGCATCGTGCGCATTGGCGACAACAAGGGCACGCCGTACGCATCCGACAATTTCTGGCAGATGGCCGACACGGGTCCCTGTGGCCCGTGCAGCGAAATCTTCTATGACCACGGCCCGGACATCGCCGGCGGCCCCCCCGGTTCGCCCGATGCTGACGGCGATCGTTACATCGAGATCTGGAACCTGGTGTTCATGCAGTTCGATCGCGACGACAAGGGCACGCTCACGCCGCTGCCCAAACCGTGCGTCGACACCGGCATGGGGCTCGAACGTCTGGCGGCTGTCCTGCAGCACGTCCACAGCAACTACGACATCGATCTTTTTCGGGACCTCATTCGCGCCGCCGCTGCGAGCACCAACACCAAGGACCTCGCTTCGCCGTCGCTGCGCGTCATTGCCGACCACATCCGTGCCTGCGCGTTCCTGATCGTCGACGGTGTGATTCCGAGCAACGAAGGCCGTGGTTACGTCCTGCGACGTATCATTCGGCGCGCAATCCGGCACGGCTATCAACTGGGCCAGGTGCAGCCGTTCTTCCACAAGCTGGTGCCCGAGCTGTCGCGACTGATGGGCGACGCCTATCCCGAGTTGCCTCTCCGCCAGGACCACGTGATGCAGGTGCTGCGTGCGGAAGAAGAGCGCTTTGCGGATACGCTCGAGCATGGCATGAAGGTGCTCGAAGCCGCGCTTGCCGATGCGCAAAAAAGTGGCACCAAGGTCCTGCCTGGCGATACCGCGTTCACCCTTTACGACACCTTCGGCTTTCCTTTCGATTTGACGGCCGACGTCTGCCGCGAACGCGGATTGTCCGTCGACCAGGCCGGCTTCGAGGCGGCGATGGACAAGCAGCGCGAGCGCGCGCGCGCCGCGTCGACGTTCAAGATGGCGGGCGGCGTCGAATACACCGGCGCCAAGACGGTCTTCGACGGCTACGACACCCTTGCTGAAGATGCGCGCGTGGTCGCACTGTACCGCGACGGCAGCGCCGTCGACTCGCTGTCGACGGGCCAGCATGGCATCGTCGTTCTCGATCGCACGCCGTTCTACGCCGAGTCGGGCGGGCAGGTCGGCGATCGGGGGGAGCTGTCGCGCAGCGGCACATGCCTCACCCTATTTTCGGTTCACGACACGCAGAAAATCCAACCCGATGTCTTCGGCCATCACGGTGAGGTCAAGACCGGCGAACTCAAACTGAACGATGTCGTGGCAGCGCGCGTCGACGCCGACTCGCGGCAGCGTGCCGCGTGGAACCATTCCGCGACGCATCTCATGCACGCCGCGTTGCGCCTCGTGCTCGGGCCGCACGTGACGCAGAAGGGTTCGCTGGTCGACGCCCAGCGCACGCGCTTCGACTTCGCGCACACGCAACCGATGACCGACCAGGAAATCCACACGGTCGAGGCGCTGGTGAACCGCGCGATTCGCGCCAACTATCCGGTCGAGGTGCGCCTCATGCCCTACGATGACGCGATCAAATCCGGCGCGATGGCGCTTTTCGGCGAGAAGTACGGCGACGAAGTGCGCGTGCTCAGGATGGGCGACTTCTCGACCGAGTTGTGCGGTGGCACGCACGTGGGCCGCACCGGAGACATCGGGTCGTTCAAGATCGTGTCGGAATCAGGCGTCGCGGCGGGGATTCGGCGCGTCGAGGCAGTAACTGCCGAGGGTGCGCTCGCCTACACCCATGAGCTCGAGGCGGGTCTCAACAGCGCTGCGCGTGCGCTCAAGACTTCGCCGGCGGAAGTACCCGCCAAGGTCCAGCAGGTGCTCGAGCAGGTCAGGGCTTTGGAAAAGGAACTCTCCCGCTTCAAGAGCAAGCTGGCGTCGAGTCAGGGTGTCGATATTGCGTCGCAGGCGGTGGAAGTCAACGGCGCGCAGGTGCTTGCCGCGGCGATCGACGGCGCGGACGCCAAGTCGCTGCGCGACACCATGGATCAGCTCAAGGGACGGTTCAAGTCTGCTGCGATCGTCCTCGGGTCGACGGACGGTCCCAAGGTGACGTTGATCGCCGGCGTGACGTCCGATCTGACCGGCAGGATCAAGGCCGGCGACCTCGTCAACCACGTCGCGACGCAAGTGGGCGGTAAAGGGGGCGGCCGTCCCGATATGGCGCAGGCCGGTGGCACGATGCCCGAAAAACTGCCCGCCGCGCTTGCAAGTGTCAGGACCTGGGTCGAGCAGCGTCTGTAGCGTTCAGCCAGCGCGATGAATTCGTAGCGATCACGACCATGCGGCTGCGTGCTGACCTGACGGTCGACCGGTTCCGCGCTTCGGCGATCGTAAACTGTGGTGTCCCGGACGCCGAGCGCGACCGTTTATTCCGTGGCAGGTGCCTCCGATCAGGCCTTCTTGCCGGGTGCCGTGGCGAAACCTATGATTGGCCGCAATCTCCGTGAGAGGCGGCATGCGCCGCATCCTGGAGTCCACCAACCCAACGAAAATCGGACGGATGACGATGAACAAGACATTGCGCTACGTGGTCGGCCTGGCGGCTGCCGCGGCACTGCTCGCGGGCGCCCTGCCGGTCATGGCGCAGGGCATGACTTCGGAGCAGGCCGCGCAAATTCTCGAAGAGCTGAAAGCGATCCGGAAGAATCTCGAAGCGCGTCCCGTGGCACCGCAGGCGGCTGCGCCGGCACCCGCGCGCCCGGTCGACGACAAGGTGAGCTACGCCTTCGTGCCTGGCACCTACTCGATGGGCAAGGAAGATGCACCGCTCGTGCTGGTCGAGTACACCGACTACCAGTGTCCGTTCTGCCAGCGCTTCCACAACGACGCTTTTGCACAGATCAAGACGAATTACATCGATACCGGCAAGGTACGTTTCGTCACCCGCGACTTCCCGCTCGGCTTCCACGAGAACGCAATGCGCGGCGCGATAGCCGCGCGCTGCTCCGCGGAACAGGGCAAGTTCTGGGATTTCCGCAACACGCTGATCCTCAATGCCAGCCAGCTGCAGGCGGACAAGATCACGGAATACGCGAAGAATGCGTCGATGGACGTCAACAAGTTCAAGGCCTGCGTCGAGTCGGACAAGTACAAGGCTGCGATCGACAAGGACATGGCGGAAGGTCAGTTGGCGGGTGTGACCGGCACGCCGGCCTTCGTGCTCGGCCGAGTCCAGAACGGCAAGATCGAGGGCGTGCGGATCGTCGGCGCGGTGCCGTACGGGCAATTCGACGCCAAGATCCAGGAGTTCATGAAACAGGCGCCGGTAGCGAAGAACTAGCCGCGCGAGAGCCCGGCGCGGGGCCCCACGTTTTGTGTGGGGATAGGACGCCGGAGGGCGGAGCAGGGGCCCCACGCATGGCGTGGGGATGCGACCCCGAAGGCGGAGAGGTTGGCGACTCGCGAAGCATTGGTCGCGCGATCCTCGTGCCGAGCCGGCGACGGGGAATTGCGAGTCGCGGCTGCGGGCGACTTGAAGTGCATGCGTTCGCGGTGGCTATCAAGGAGCCCGCGGCCAGCAATACAACAACGGCCGACAGCGGGCGATTCAACGCCCGTTCCGGCCGTTTTCTTTTGCTGCGCTCGCCGGTGCATGGACCATGCGCAGCGCGCTGCTAGCCTTCGCCCTGGGGGTCATCGCATTGCAACAGCAGGCGGTGCTGCCGTCCGCTGCCATTGCAGCCTGGGTGCTGTTGCCACTCGCAATCGCCGCGTTCGCGGCGTGGACTACGCGGCGCGCAGAAGGCAACCGCAAGCGTGTCGGCCGCACAACGGCGCTCGTTTCGATCGCGCTCGCGGCGGGACTGGCCGGTTTCTGCTACGCAGCGTGGCGGGCCGAAGTGCGCCTGGCCGACGCGTTGCCCTCCGAATGGGAGGGCCGCGACATCGAGGTCGTCGGCGTCATCGACGAATTACCGCAGCCGGTCGATCGCGGCACGCGCTTCGCATTCTCGGTCGAGCGCGTTGTAACATCGGACGCCGTCGTGCCCTCCACGCTGTCGCTGGCGTGGTACAACGCCTATGCGCGTGGTGGCACGTTCGAGGCAGAAGTCGACGCGGTGCCGAGCCTGCATGCCGGCGAACGCTGGGACCTCGTCGTACGGCTGAAGCGACCGCACGGGACGGTCAACCCCAACGGCTTCGACGTCGAGGCGTGGCTGCTGCAGAACAATCTGCGTGCCACCGGCTACGTGCGCAAGGACGATGCGAATCGGCGCGTCGATGTCTTCGCGGGACGCCCCACCGACTACGTCGCGCGTACGCGCGAAGCGATTCGCGCGCGGATGCTTTCGGCGCTCGACGGACGTCCCTACGCCGGCGTGATCGCGGCGCTCGCGATCGGCGACGAGCGTGCCATACCCGCGGCGCAGTGGCAGCTGTTCAATCGTACCGGCGTCGGGCATCTCATCAGCATTTCCGGTTTGCACATCACGTTCTTCGCGACGCTGATCGGCGCGGCGTTGTACTGGCTCTGGCGGCGCAGCCACGCGCTGACCACGCGGTTGCCGGCGCGCAAGGCCGCTGCGGTTGCGGGTGTCGTCGCCGCGTTCGTCTACGTCTTGCTCGCGGGCTTTCAGATTCCCGCGCAGCGAACGCTGTACATGCTCGCGGTCGCGGCGATCGGCCTGTGGCTTGGCCGCCCGGGCACCGCTTCCGTTGTCTGGCTCTGGGCGCTGGCTGTCGTGCTCGCCTGGGACCCGTGGGCGTCCCTGACGCCGGGATTCTGGCTGTCGTTTGGCGCGGTGGGGCTGTTGCTCTACATCGGCGTCGGACGCATCGGGAGGGCGCCGGCGTGGCGCGAAGCGATGCGTGCGCAGGCAGCGATCACCGTCGGCTTGATTCCGCTGATGCTGGTCTTGTTCCAGCAGATATCCATCGTCTCCCCATTGGCCAACGCGGTCGCCATCCCAGTCGTCACGTTCATGGTGGTGCCCCTTGCACTGGCGGCGATCGTGGTGCCCTGGGACCTGTTGCTCGTCGCCGCGCACGAAGTCTTCTCGTATGTGGCGAGCTTCCTCGAACTGCTAAGCACGCTTCCTGCGGCAGTCTGGGAGCAGCATGCACCGCCAACGTGGGCGGCAATCGCGGGTGCCGTCGGTGTCCTGTGGCTGCTCGCGCCGCGCGGCGTGCCGGGAAGATTGCTCGGCTTCGTGTGGTTGATGCCGCTGTTCGTCGTGGTGCCGCTGCTGCCGGCGCCCGGCGCGTTTCAACTGGCGGTGCTCGACGTCGGGCAAGGGCTCGCCGTGCTGGTGCAGACGAACCGGCACGCATTGCTCTACGATACCGGGCCGCGCTTCAACGAGACGGCCGATGCCGGCAACCGGATCATCGCGCCGATGCTGCGGTCGATCGGCATCGCGCACCTCGACGTGCTGATGGTGAGTCACCAGGACACTGATCACAGCGGCGGAGCCATGTCGCTCCTCGAGACCGTCCCGGTAGGAACGCTCCTTTCGTCGCTGCCCGAGGGTCATCCGCTCGTACGCACGCGAACGGAGCATGGCGAATCCGCAAAGCGCTGCATGGCGGGCGACAAGTGGACATGGGACGGTGTCGAGTTCGTCATCCTGCATCCCGTCGCACCCAATTTCTCCAATCCTAAGCTCAAGCCCAACGACTTGTCGTGTGTGCTGCGCGTCGCCAACGCTGCCGGCAGCGCGTTGCTCACCGGTGACATCGAGGCGCGGACCGAAGCGGATCTGGTCCGCCGCAGTGGGGACGTGCTGCATGCCGATGTGCTCGTCGTGCCGCACCACGGCAGCAAGACGTCGTCGACACCCGCGTTCATTGCGGCAGTGCATCCGGACACCGCGGTCTTCACGCCCGGTTATCGCAATCGATTTCGACATCCACGTCCGGAAGTCGTCGAACGTTACGACGCGGCGGGAGTCAGAAGTTACCGTACGGATTACGACGGCGCGGTGACCATTACGATCGGCGATGGCCAGGCGCGTGAACCGCGCCTCGAGCGCGCACAGCGCGCCCGGTATTGGCGCGAAACGCCGCAGCGTGGTGACCTCCCGGCCCTGGAGTAGGAGTGCGCTTCGTGCTGCGTAGTTTCATCAGCTTTCTTGCGGCTGTGTGGCTGTGTCTCGTCGCTTGTCGTGAGTGCGACGCTGACATCCCCTGCCGCGGCGCAGGCGCCGGCTGCCGCGCCGGAGCTCAAATTGTCGACGGCCCTCGGCCCCGCCTACGCACAAGGCAAGGCCGGTGAAGTCTGGGCGCAGCTGATTCGCGATCGTTCCGCGGGACGCCTGCCGGCGAAGCATTTTCCCGGTGCCGTGGTGACTCAGCGCGATGCCGTGCGGGAATTCGCGGCGTTGCGTGATGGCGCCGCCGATCTTGCCGTGGGCTCGACGCTCGTGTGGGCGGCGCAGGTTGCGCAACTCAATCTGCTGGCGCTGCCGTGGTTGGTTCCGAGCGAGACGGCGCTCGCAAGTTTGCTCGAGGCCGACGTCGGCGCACGTCTTTCCGCGCATCTCGACGCGGCAGGCGTCGTCCCCCTTGTTTTGTCTCCCAACGGTTTCACCGTCCTCGCCACGCGAGTCGCCGTACGCAAGCCGGCCGACATCGCCGGCATGAAGATCCGCGTCCAGAGTTCACCGCTGGCACTCGACGTGCTTGCGGCACTCGGGGCGCAGAGCGCGGCGATGAGTGCGACCGATGCGCGCGCCGCGTTCGCGAGCGGCGCACTCGATGGCCAGGAAATTACGCTCGCCGCCTATGACGCATCTCGTCTCGACATGGCAGGGTTGACACATGTACTCCTGTGGGAAGCTCGCGCCGACGCACTGGTGTTTGCGGTGAACCGCAAGCGATGGGAGTCGTGGAGCGAAGGTGATCGCGCGCTGGTTCAACTTGCGGCGCAGGACGCCGCTCGCGAAGCAGCCGCGTTCGCGCGACACACCAACGATCCCGATGCGCTGGCGGCGCTGGCGCGTCGGGGCGTCAACATCACCCGGCTGACGCCCGCCGGCAAGGATGCGTTTCGTGTGGCCAGCCAGACTGCTTACGAGCGCTGGGCGGCCGCCACCGGTTGGGAACTCGTCCGCGCCGCCGATGCGGCCATGCAGGAATCCAAACCCGCCCCGAAACCGTAGTGCGTCAGTCTACGTAGCGGCCGATGCGTACGGCGGTCTCGCCTTTCTTGGGTCGCCGGGTCGGCATGATCAGCACGCAGTCGTCGTACGGGGTCCGCACCGGCGTGTCTCCATCCATGGCATACACCGTCCCCATGCGCGGGATCGACTGCAACCCGTGGACTGGCTGCGTGAATCGAAACGCGTCACTGGTGATGGTGACCGTCGTGGTGACCTCGATGACCCGCTGTGGCTCGGGTGGCAATGGCTCGAGGTCGCGTTCCTGTACCGTTGCATCGAGCATGTCGAAGTGGTGCAGAAAGCGCAGCGCCGCTTGGCGTGCGACAACAGGCGACGTCGATTCCCAATGCTGGCCGCACTCGACCAGCAATGCGTTGCGCGAATCGCCAGGATCGTCGAAAAACGCATAGTCGCGCAATCGCTTGCCCGCGACGTGGCCGCTGTCGATGATCACGTGCGGTGGCATAGCGATGGCCCTGGCGAGCGCCACTCCTTTGCGCTGCCGGCCGGCCATCGCCAGCGGCACGCACGGTTCGGACATGGAATGCAGGTCGAGCAGATAGTCGACTCGATCGTATATCGGGCGCAATTCGCGCGCCCGGGACAGTTCGACGCTCGACCGCGGACCATCGAGCACCGACGGTGTCCAGAGTCGATTGAAATCCTCGTCGACGCATCGCGACGCGAAGGGATCGGTCCGATCGAAACGCTGGTACGCGGCGACATTGGCGAACACGAGCGAGAGCTTGCCCCGGGTTGGACGCAATCCTTCGCGCAACAACTGGTCGAGCGCAATGGCGCCGCAAACCTCGTTGCCGTGCGTCAGTGCCTGGATCAGTACGTGCGGGCCCGGAGCCGAGGCGACATGGGTCCAGACAAAGGGAATACCCGCGTTGCCCGCTGCGTACGGGGAAAGATCCGGAAACGGCACCTCGATGCGCGGCGCCGGGGCATGCGGTATGGCGCTTGTATGTTCCCCCCGAACGGCGCTGCGCGCCGCTCCCACCGGAGAGCTCACGCGGCCTCCTTGTGGAATGGCTTGCAATGAAGCGACTGCACGTCGGCCGCCGCCAGCACTTGCGAGCGCGCCGTTCGGGCCTTGGCTTCGTCCCGCCCGTGCAGGCGTCCTTGCGGCGGCCCTGCGATACTCATCGCTGACGATCGCGTGCGCGTGACCTGCTCACCGGGCGCAGACGTGGTCGGCGAGGCGGCGCATGAATGTCTCGCAGCGAGCCAGCTGCTCAAGCGAGACCCATTCGTTGGGCTGGTGCGCCTGTTCGATATGTCCGGGGCCGCAAATGATCGTCGAAATGTCAGCGTTGTGGAACAAGGACGCCTCGGTGCCGAACGACACCTTGCCGAAGTCGTGCGTGCCACTGCAGACCTTGCCGAGTGCGGCGATCTCGTTGCCGCCGTGCGTGTCGAACCCGGGCATGGCCGAAAGCTGGTCGAACTCGATATGGGTCGCGGGACTGACGGCGTGCATCTCTGGCAGCAATGTCGCGGCAAAGCGCTTGACCTCGGCCAGCAGTGCGTCCGGGTCGTCGAAGGGCAGGTGCCGGAACTCGAAATCGAAGGTGCAGTCGCGCGGCACGATGTTGAGCGCCGTGCCGCCGTGGATCACACCGGTGTGGACCGTCGTGTAGGGCACGTCGTAGGCTGCATCGAAGCTGCCCCGATCGCGAAACCGGCGAGCCATGTGCGTGAGGAACGTGACGATTTCGCAGGCGACCTGCACCGCGTTCACCCCTCGCGGGGTCAGCGAGGAATGCGCCTCATGGCCGCGCACGCGGCAGCGGTAGCTTTTCTTGCCCTTGTGCGCCACCACGAGATGCATCCCCGTCGGTTCGCCGACGATGCATCCCGTCGGCTTGATGCCGCGTGCGGACACGTCCGCGATCAGGCGCCGGACGCCGACGCAACCCACTTCTTCGTCGTACGAAAGCGAGAAATGCAGCGGACGCTTCAGCCCACGGCGCAGGAATTCAGGCACGAACGCCAGCGCTGTCGCCGAAAAGCTCTTCATGTCGGCGGTGCCACGGCCGTACAGCCTGTCGCCGACCAGAGTGGCCGTGAATGGCGGGGTATCCCACGGCTGGCCGTCGACCGGCACAACGTCGGTGTGACCCGAAAGAACGATGCCACCCAACGTGGCGTTGCCATCCCGTGCGGGGAGGGTCGCGAACAGGTTTGCCTTGCGTCGATCGTCGTCGAAGGTAAGCTTCGAGTCGATACCGTGCCCGGCGAGATAGTCGCGTACCCAGTCGATCAGGGCAAGGTTGGAATCGCGGCTGGTCGTATCGAAACCGATCAGTGTGCGGATGAGTTCGAGGCCGATGAGCTGGGGACGATCGACAAGGGCGGCGGTGTTCACGGCATGGTTTCGATGTAGCTCAAGGGAACAGGATAGGAATGGCGGCGGTCCATGTCAATGGCATTGCGTCGAAGACACAGACATCCGGACGATTGTTGCGTACCACAACGAGGAGTTTCGATGAGGCACCGGTGGGTATTGATCATGGCAGCGTGGTCGATCGCGACTACTCGGCAGCGCGCAGCAACTGCCGCTGGAAAAGATCAAGCTGCCGCAGGGCTTTGCGATCGAGGTCGTCGCGCGTGTCGACAATGCCCGCGGGATGACATTCGGCGACAAGGGCACCCTGTTCGTCGGCTCGTCGCGGGCAGGCAATGTCTACGCGATCCGCTTCGGAACGTCGTCGCCGGCGCAGGTGTTTACCGTCGCTTCAGGGCTGCAGCTTCCGGCCGGGGTCGCTTTCCGTGACGGCGCGCTGTACGTGTCGGCGGTCGATCGCGTTGTGCGACTGGACGACATCGAGAATCGTCTCACGAACCCGCCAACACCCGTCGTGGTCAGCCGTGCGTTTCCCACGGATACGCATCATGGCTGGAAATTCATCGCTTTCGGGCCCGATGGCAAGCTCTACGTCCCGGTTGGGGCGCCGTGCAACATCTGCGAACCCGATCCCGAACGCTACGCCAACATCATGCGGATGAATCGCGACGGCTCGGCCCTCGAGGTGTACGCGCGAGGCGTGCGCAACACGGTCGGCTTCGACTGGGATCCACGCACGAGAGACTTGTGGTTCACCGATAACGGGCGAGACATGCTCGGCGACGACGTGCCGCCTGATGAACTCAACCATGCGACCCGGGCGGGCCAACACTTCGGATATCCGTACTGTCACGGCGGCACCATTGCCGACCCCGAATTCGGTCGCACGCACCCGTGCAGTGAATTCACGGCGCCCGCGCAGAACCTTGGCGCGCATGTCGCGTCGCTCGGGATGCGCTTCTACACCGGCAACCAGTTCCCGGCGGAATACCGCGACCAGATCTTCATCGCGGAGCACGGCTCGTGGAACCGGAGTAGCAAGAGCGGCTATCGCATTACCCTGGTGCGTGTCGAGAACGGCAAGGCGGTTGGCTACGAGCCATTCGCGACAGGATGGCTACAGGGGCAGCAAGCGTGGGGCCGTCCGGCCGACGTGGTCGTCGCACCGGACGGTGCATTGCTGGTTGCCGACGACACCGCCGGGGCTATTTACCGCATCAGCTATCGAGGGGCGCGTTGACGGCCGTCCTGGTCAGTAGCGATGCCAGTGTCCGTAGTAAGCCACGCGCACCGGCGGGCGATAGAAGTACGGGCGCGCGACGATCGGGCGATAGAAAGGATACGGCGCAACGACGACCGGTGCCGGCGCGAAATACGGCGCGGGCGCGATAAACGGTGCCGGCGCAGCGGCGACAAATCCAACGCCGCTGTTGGAATATCCCACGGCCACGCCGGGTAATCCGATCGAGACTGCAACGTTGCTGCCCGCCGATGCGTTGGGGGCGATGACGATGCCCGCAGCAAGCGCTGCTGCTCCGGCAAAACCTGCGATGCGACGATTCATGTCTACCTCCATCTGCGTTGGTTCCACAAAGCGGTACGTCTACTAGAACGGCCGCAGGTGCGCTGTCGTTGACGACGGTCGGCGGCGTTACAAGTCGTTACCATTCCGCTATGCTTGCTCGACAATTGTCCGACTGCAGGTACTACCGGGAGTTTCGATGCGTTTGTTACATTTTGTTTTCGCCGTTACGCTCTATTCGCTCGCGGTACTGTCGGCGGGTGCCGCGGTCACCGATCTGACAATCGGTATTGGCGCCGACGTCACGGCAATCGATCCCCATTTCCACAATGTGACACCGAACAACAACGTCGCGGCGCACATTTTTGACTACCTGGTCCTGCGCGACGAGCGACAGAAGGCCATCCCGGGCCTGGCCGAAAGCTGGAAGACCATCGATCCGCTGACGTGGGAGTTCAAGCTCCGGAAGGGGGTCAAGTTCCACGATGGCAGCGAGTTCACCGCGGCGGACGTCGTCGCTTCGATCGAGCGTGTGCCGCAGGTCCCCAACAGTCCGTCCGCGTTCACTGCCTACACCAAGCAGATCAAGGAAATCGTCGTGGTCGATCCGTACACGATTCGGTTCAAGACGGCAGCGCCGTACCCGTTGATGCCGACCGACATGACGCAGGTGGCGATCATCTCGAAGCAAGCCGCCAAAGCGTCCACCGAGGATTTCAACAGCGGCAAGGCGGCGATCGGTACCGGCCCCTACAAGCTCGTGCGCTACGCCAAGGGCGACCGCATCGAACTCGCGCGCAACGATGCGTACTGGGGCGGCAAGACGCCGTGGGAGAAGGTGACGCTCCGCTTGCTGCCCAACGATGCGTCCCGGGTGGCCGCGCTGCTGGCCGGCGACGTGCAGGCCATCGAGTATGTACCGACGGCGGATGTCGCGAAGATTCGCGCGGACAAGCGACTCAATGTGTATACCGTTGTCGCCGACCGCCTGATCTACCTGCACATGGACAGCGATCGCGAGGTATCCCCCTTCATCACGGACAAGGACGGCAAGCCGCTGGCACGAAACCCGCTCAAGGATCCGCGTGTGCGCAAGGCCATCTCGAAGGCGATCAACCGCCAGGCAATCGTCGACAAGGTGATGGAAGGACAGGCAGTCGCCTCAGGCCAGCTCCTCGCCGACGGCATGTTCGGCTACACGAAGAACCTGAAAGTCGAGGCTTACGACCCGGAAGGCGCGAAAAAACTGCTCGCCGACGCCGGCTACCCCAATGGCTTCGGTGTGACGATTCATGCGCCGAACAACCGCTACGTCAATGACGCGAAGATCGCGCAGGCCGTCGCGCAGATGCTGACGCGAGTCGGTATCGTCACCAAAGTCGAGACGATGCCGTCGGCGCCGTATTTCGCCCAGGCCACGGACCTCAAGTTCAGCCTGATGCTGCTCGGCTGGAGTTCGGGGACCGGCGAGGCGTCGAGTCCGTTGAAGGCATTGCTGGCAACGTACAACAAGGAGAAGGGCTTCGGCACCGCCAATCGCGGACGATATTCGAATGCCAAGGTCGACGCCCTGCTCGAGGAGGCTTTGGCCACCGTCGACGACCCACGGCGTGAGGCGGTACTGCAACGCGCGACTGAAGTCGCGATCAACGACACCGGCATCGTGCCGCTCCATTCCCAGGTCAACTTGTGGGCCACGCGCAACGGCATCACGTATGTACCACGCACCGACGAGAACACGCTGGCGCACAAGTTCCGACCGGCGAAATGACGAGCAGCCGCAGACGTTTTCTATCGGGACTTTTCTGGAACGCTGCGGCGATAACCGTCTCCATGTCTCCCGAAGCACGAGCAGGTAGTATCCAATCGGCGCGCAGCGTCGGGTCATTCGAACTCGACGAAATCACGATCGGGGCGCTGCAGGATGGCATGAGCGGCGGTCGCTATTCGGCGCATGCCCTCGTCCGGAAATATCTTGCCCGCATCAAGGCGATCGATGCGGCGGGCCCCGCTTTGCGGAGCGTCATAGAGATCAATCCGGATGCGCTGGCCATCGCGGCCGCGCTGGACCGGGAGCGCGCCCAGCAAGGGCCCCGCGGACCACTGCACGGCATCCCGGTGATCATCAAGGACAACATCGACACCGCCGACCGCATGGCGACGACCGCAGGATCGCTGGCGCTCGTGGGCGCGACGCCGGCACACGACGCGCATCTCGTCGGCAAGCTCCGTGGCTCGGGCGCCGTGATCCTCGGCAAGAGCAACCTCAGCGAATGGGCCAACATCCGCTCCACCCGTTCGACCAGCGGGTGGAGCGCGCGCGGCGGTCTTACCCGCAACCCGTACGCGCTCGATCGCAACACATCGGGATCGAGTTCCGGGTCGGCGGCTGCCGTTGCGGCCAGTCTGTGCGTCGTGGCGGTTGGCACCGAAACCGACGGTTCGATCGTCAGCCCCGCGTCGATCAACGGCATCGTCGGCATCAAGCCCACGGTCGGGCTGATCAGTCGTACGGGCATCATTCCTATTTCCCACACCCAGGACACCGCCGGCCCGATGGCGCGGACCGTGCGCGACGCCTCGATCCTCCTCGGTGCTCTCGCCGGTGCGGACACGGAGGACGCATCGACGGCCGCCAGCAGTGGGCACGTTCCCGTGGACTACACTCGATATCTCGACAAGAGTTCCCTGCAAGGTGCGCGCATCGGCGTAGCGCGCAATTACTTCGGATTTCACGACGGTGTCGACGCGGTCATGCGCGACGCACTCGAGGTCATGCGCAAATCCGGCGCGACATTGATCGACCCGGCCGACCTCCCGAACATGGACAAGCTCGGCGATCCGGAACTGCTGGTCCTGTTGTATGAATTGAAGTCCGATCTGAATACGTATCTGATGCGGCGCGGAAGCGCTGCACAAGTGCATTCGCTGAAGGACGTGATCCAGTTCAACGAGCGCAATGGATCGCGCGAGATGCGCTACTTCGGCCAGGACTTGTTCTTGAAGGCCGAGGCGAAAGGACCGCTGACCAGCGCCGAATACCTCGAGGCGCTCGCGACATGCCGACGGCTCGCGCGAACGGAAGGCATCGATGCAGTGATGGACGCCAACAAGCTCGATGCGATCGTCGCACCTACGGATGGTCCGGCCTGGCTCACCGACCTCGTGCTGGGAGATCACCCCCTTGGCAGCAGCTCGAGCGCCGCGGCGGTCGCGGGATACCCGAGCGTCACCGTCCCGGCCGGGTTCGTGGCGGGGCTTCCGGTCGGGATTTCATTTTTCGGGCGCGCATGGAGCGAGCCGGCGCTGATCGGCTACGCCTACGCTTTCGAGCAGGCACACCGCGTGCGCACGGCGCCGCGCTTCGCGGCGACAGCCGACATCAAGTAGGACGGGAGGTTTGGCTCAGTTGCCGTGCACGATCAGTCGCTGCAGCTCCTGCACCAACGGCGTCGCGGTGTCGGCGCCCATGCGCTTTACCAACGCCTGCGCCAGGTCCGGCAGGAGATCGTGCAAGTCGCGCAGATTGCTCGCGCGTTGGAGGCGCATCATCATCAGATAGCCGCGGAAGCCGAGATGCGCATTGATGGAGTCGCTGATTTTCTGCTGTGCGGTGAGAAAGCGCTGTACTTCGTCTTCGCTGCGCGCGACGGGCACGGTCGCGGATTCGGCAGCGGACGGCGCACTGAAGCGCTTGGCGATCAACCCCTCTCGTTCGAGCGCGGCGAACGCACTCGCGTCGACGCGCAGTGCACGCGCACGCTCCAGCACTTCCGCCACGGTACGACTGCCGTCGATCATGATGAGGATGCTGCGCAGAGCGATCGGCAAATTACGCTGACGCTCCTTGAGCTCGCGCGTGCCCTCGTCGGTCTTGGCGTAGATCTCACCCGGATTCATCGATCCTGTCTCCTGGCACGGGTCGATCGATCGTGACCACGTTGCCTCGATTCCGCGGCATTATAGACGAGCGAGTGCATGTGCGTGGCCGCGACTCCTCCTTTATGGAATAATTCACCTTGTAGTACACGCCAATGCTTAGATCCAAAACTTGTCGCCGCTCTCGGCGAAATCGTGGCTCCGTCGGCGCTGCTCACCGCGCCGGAAGATACGCGCCCGTACGAATGTGACGGCCTGACACTCTTTCGCGAGCAGCCGCTTGCGGTGCTGTTGCCCGATGACGAAGCACAGGTCGTCGCCATCCTGAAGCTTTGTCACGCGGCACGGGTACCCGTCGTGGCGCGAGGCGCCGGGACAGGCCTGTCCGGTGGCGCGATGCCGCACAAGCAGGGCGTGGTGCTATCGCTTGCCAAATTCAATCGCATCCTCGGTATCGACCCGGCGACACGAACCGCGGTCGTCCAGCCGGGCGTGCGCAATCTCGCAATCTCGGAGGCGGCTGCCGCGTACGCGCTGTACTACGCACCCGATCCGTCCTCGCAGATCGCGTGCACTATCGGCGGCAACGTCGCGGAAAATTCTGGGGGAGTGCACTGCCTCAAGTACGGATTGACCGTACACAACGTGCGTCGCGTGCGCGCGGTGATGATCGACGGTGATGTCGTCGAGTTCGGCGGCGAGGGACTCGATGCGCCGGGCTACGACCTGCTGGCGTTCATCACGGGTTCGGAAGGGCTGCTCGCGATCATCACCGAAGTAACGGTCAAGCTCACGCCCAAGCCGCAGGCGGCATGCTGCGTGCTCGCGGCGTTCGACGAACTCACCAAGGCCGGAGAAGCCGTCGCCGCGATCATCGGCGAGGGCATCATCCCGGCCGGGCTCGAAATGATGGACAAATTGACAATCGGCGCCGTCGAACCGTTCGTCCACGCCGGTTACCCACTCGATGCCGAAGCGATCCTGCTGTGCGAATCCGACGGCGTACCGGAGGAGGTCGCGGAAGAAATCGCCACCGTGCGCGACTTGATGCAGCGCTGCGGCGCGACTCGCGTCGAGGTGTCGCAGACGGAGGCGCAGCGCCTGAAGTTCTGGTCGGGACGCAAGGCGGCCTTTCCGGCAGCGGGGCGAATCTCACCCGACTACTACTGCATCGACGGCACGATTCCGCGGCGCGCACTTGCGCCTATCCTCGAGCAGATCGGGGCGCTGTCACAGGAGTTCGGCCTGCGCTGCATGAACGTTTTTCATGCCGGTGACGGCAACCTCCATCCATTGATCCTGTACGATGCCAATTTGCCGGGCGACGCGGAGAAAACCACGGCCTTCGGCGCGAGGATCCTGGAATCGTGCATCGCCGCCGGAGGCACGATTACCGGCGAGCATGGCGTCGGCGTGGAGAAAATCGACGAAATGTGCGTGCAGTTTGCGCCGCTCGAACTCGAACGCTTTCATTCCTTGAAGCATGCGTTCGATCCCGACGGGCTGCTCAATCCCGGCAAGGCCGTGCCGCTGCTGCACCGCTGCGCCGAGATGGGGCGCATGCACGTCCACCGCGGTCAGCTGCCGCACGCCGAATTGCCGCGATTCTGAAGGAAACGCCACGATGACTGCGAATACCATGGTTCGTCCCGCCCCCGGCGTGGTCGCCGACGTCGTGCATCAGCTCTGTGGCGACTATGGCGAGCGCGCGGTCACCGGCCACGCGGTGCGCGAGCAGCACAGCCATGGCGAGGGCCTGGCCGATTCCGGCATGCCCGATGTCGTCGTCTACCCGCATTCGAACGAGGAAGTGGTCGCGATCGTGCGTTTGTGCGGCGCTGCGCGCGTGCCGGTCATCGCGTTCGGGGTCGGCACATCGCTCGAAGGACATGTCGCCGCTCTCTACGGCGGGGTGTGCGTCGACCTGTCGCAGATGAACCGCGTGCTCGAGGTCAACGCGGGTGACCTCGACTGCCGGGTGCAAGCGGGTGTCACCCGCGAGCAGCTCAACGCGGAGCTGAAGGGTACTGGCCTGTTTTTCCCCATCGACCCGGGCGCGAACGCGACGATCGGCGGCATGGCCGCGACACGGGCGTCCGGAACCAATGCGGTACGTTACGGCACGATGCGTGAGAATGTCCTCGGCCTCACCGTGGTTACCGCCGACGGCAAGCTCATACGCACGGGCGGACGAGCGCGCAAATCGAGCGCGGGCTACGATCTGACGCGATTGTTCGTCGGCGCGGAAGGCACGCTGGGCGTGATCACCGAGATTCAGCTGCGCGTGTATGGCGTGCCGGAGGCAATCTCCGCGGGCGTCTGTCAGTTCCCTGACCTCGCCAGTGCAGTCAACACCGTCATTACCGCGATGCAGACCGGCATTCCGGTGGCGCGTATCGAGCTGCTCGACGATGTGCAGATGGACGCGTCGATTCGCTACTCCAAGCTCGAGGGATTTGCCGTCAAGCCCACGCTGTTCTTCGAGTTTCACGGCTCCGCGGCGGGCGTCCGGGAACAGAGCGAGGCGATGCAGGCGATCAGCGACGAGTTCGGTGGCAGTGCGTTCCAGTGGGCGACACAGCCGGAGGACCGCACGCGACTGTGGAAGGCGCGCCACGCGGCCTACTATGCCGCGATGGCGTATCGGCCCGGCATGACGTCATTTGCGACCGATGCCTGCGTCCCCATTTCGCGTCTCGCGGACTGCATCATGGAGACGAAGCAGGATGTCGAGAAGAGCGGGCTGACCGCACCCATCCTCGGTCACGTCGGCGACGGCAACTTCCACCTCGTCGTGCTCTTCGATCCCAAGGTACCGGCAGAACGGGAGCGCGCTGAAGCGTTGGCGAAAGGTGTGTCGATGCGCGCCATCGGCATGGGCGGCACATGCACCGGCGAGCACGGGATCGGCTGGCACAAGCTCGACGTTCTCGCGCAGGAACACGGCGAGGCCGTCGACTCGATGCGTGCCATCAAACGGGCTCTCGATCCGGACAACATCATGAACCCGGGAAAGACCGTGCCGCTCTGAGCTTGCGCCCACAGCGTCAACAGGTCCTGCCTGCAATGTACACGCTCTACATCGGCAACAAGAACTACTCGTCGTGGTCGTTGCGTGCCTGGGTGCTGCTCAAGGCTGCGCGTATTCCGTTCCGCGAGCAGAAGATTCTGCTGTCCCTGCCCGAATCGTCCGCACAGATCCTCGCGGTATCGCCCAATGGACGCGTTCCCTGCCTCCACATCGGCGAGCAGCGGGTGTGGGACTCGCTCGCCATCGCGGAATTCCTTGCTGAACGTCAGCCGGGCTTGTGGCCTGCCGAAGAGGTTGTGCGCGCATGGGCGCGGTGCGTGACGGCGGAGATGCACTCGGGATTCGCGACGCTGCGCGACCAATTTCCCATGGATGTGCGCAAGCGGGATAAGGTCAAGCCCTCGCCGGGCACCGCCGCCGATATCGCGCGCATCAGCGCGATCTGGCAGGAAGGGCGCGAGCGGTTCGGCGCATCCGGGAATTTCCTTTGCGGAGCGTTCGGCATCGTCGACGCGTTCTGGTGCCCCGTGGCGTTTCGCTTTCGCAGCTACGGTGTCGCGTTGACGGGCGCTGCCGCGAGTTATTGCCAGACGCTGCTCGCGTTGCCGGCCATGCTCGAGTGGGAAGCGGCAGCCGTCGCCGAGCGGGAGGTCATCGACGTTCCGACGGCAGCCACGGCGCTTCAGCCATGAACGGGCCAAGGTGCCGATGAGCGACATCGTCAGCGCGTGGCGTGACCGCATTCGAGCCTCGTCCGCGACGCATGCGCCGTTGCGTCTTGTCGGCGGCGGCTCCAAGGATTTCTATGGTCAGGAACTCGTTGGCGAACGTTTCGACACGGCTGCGCATCGCGGCATCGTCGACTACGACCCCACCGAGTTGGTTATCACCGCGCGCTGTGGCACGTCGCTGATCGAGCTCGAGCAGGCGCTCGCTGGCGAGCGCCAGATGCTCGCCTTCGAGCCGCCCCATTTCGGCGCCAATGCGACGCTCGGTGGGTGCGTTGCCGCGGGACTGTCCGGTCCGCGCCGGCCCTAC
This sequence comes from uncultured beta proteobacterium, assembly GCA_963726935.1. GTDB lineage: Bacteria > Pseudomonadota > Gammaproteobacteria > Burkholderiales > Casimicrobiaceae > PALSA-1003. The sequence goes on along the minus strand of CAVSEH010000028.1, from coordinate 57,984 downwards.
GCCGGTGCGGTGCGCGATGTCGTGCTCGGTGTTCGTATCCTCGACGGTCGTGGCGACGACCTGTCGTTCGGTGGCCGTGTGATGAAAAACGTCGCAGGATTCGACGTGTCGCGACTGATCGCTGGATCGCTGGGAACGCTCGGCGTGATCCTGGAGGTATCGATCAAGTGTCTGCCGCGACCGAAAACGGAGCTGACGATAACGCAGGAGATGACCGCCGACGAGGCGCTGCGCCGTTTCAACGAATGGGGCGGCATGCCGTTGCCGCTGTCCGCAACGTGCTGGCACGGCGGCCGCACTGCGGTACGGCTGTCAGGCGCCGAAAGCGCCGTTGCGAGTGCAGCGCGACGCATCGGCGGTGAGCCGTTACCCGACGCAGCCGCTTTCTGGAGCAACATACGCGAGCAGCAACATGCGTTCTTCGGCGGTCGCGGTGACCTGTGGCGCACGTCCGTGCGTTCGACGGCGCCGCGCCCCGATGTGGGCGGCGAGCCGCTGATCGAGTGGGGTGGGGCGTTGCGTTGGTTCAAGGGTGCCGATGCCGAAACCGGTCAGAAATTGCGCGCGTGGGCACGCGAGCATGGTGGACATGGCACGCTGTTTCGTGGTGAGGACAAATCCGAGGGAGCATTTCAATCGCTGCCTGCGCCGATGCTGGCGCTTCATCAAAGACTGAAGGCGGCCCTCGATCCGGTGGGGATCTTCAACCCGCGTCGCATGTACGCCGCGTTCTGAATCAGGCGCAAACATGGAGACGCGGCTCGCCGATTTCATCAAGGACACGCCCGAGGGGCGCGAAGCGGACGCGATCCTGCGCTCGTGCGTGCATTGCGGCTTTTGCACCGCGACCTGCCCGACCTATCAATTGCTCGGCGACGAACTCGACGGGCCGCGGGGCCGTATCTACCTTATCAAGCAGATGCTCGAAGGTGCCGCGGTGACCGCAAGCACGCAGCTGCACCTCGATCGCTGTCTCACCTGTCGCAGTTGCGAAACGACGTGCCCTTCCGGCGTGCGCTACGGTCGCCTGGTCGACATCGGTCGCCAGGTCGTGGACCAGAAAGTCGAGCGCAGCGCCAGGGATCGGACGACCCGGTGGCTGCTGCGCAAGGGGCTGACGAATCGGGGGCTGTTCGGTGCGGCGCTCGCGGCAGGACGCCTCGCTCGTCGCTTTCTTCCAGGCGCGCTTGCCGCGAGAATCCCCGTGGCCTCGCCCGCCAGGTCGTGGCCGTCGCGGCGTCATACGCGTCGCATGCTGGTGCTCAATGGTTGTGTGCAGCCCGCGCTGACGCCGTCGACCGATGTCGCGCTTGCGCGCGCGCTCGACCGGATCGGGATCTCGCTCGTCCGAGCCGACGGCAGCGGTTGCTGCGGTGCCATCAGCGAACACCTGGGTGCGCACAGTGAAGCGCTCGACTACGTTCGCCGCAACGTCGACGCCTGGTGGCCGCACGTCGAGCAGGGGGCGGAGGCGATTCTCTCCTCCGCGAGCGGCTGCGGCGTCGTGGTCAAGGACTACGGCTATTTGCTGCGGGACGACGCGCGCTACGCCGACAAGGCGAGGCGGATCGGTGAACTTGCCCGCGATCCCGTGGAGATCATCGCCGCGGAATGGAAGCAATTTGCGCCGATGGTCGCGATGGACCATGGTCCCCAGCGCGTCGCGTTCCAGTCGCCATGCTCGCTGCAGCATGGGCAACAACTGGGTGGGAGAGTCGAAGAAATCCTCGAGGCCATCGGGTTGGAACTGACCGACGTCCGCGACGGGCACCTGTGTTGCGGCTCGGCCGGCACGTATTCGATCCTGCAGGCAAATCTGTCGCAGCAACTGAGGGCGAACAAGCTGGCTGCGCTGCAGGCGGGCGATCCGAGTGCCATCGTCACGGCCAACATCGGCTGCCTCATGCATCTTGCGAGCGGAACCCACCTGCCGGTGCGCCATTGGATCGATGTGTTCGAAGGTCGCCTCCGGTCGCGCGCAGGGACGCGCTGATCGAGGTGCGGTCGACATTGAGCCGCGCTGACTTTCGCCATTTTCTGGCGATCCCGACCCGCTGGCTGGACAACGACAGTTACGGCCACGTCAACAACGTCGTCTACTATTCCTATTTCGACACGGTGGTCAACGAGCACCTCATTCGCAATGGCGGTCTCGATATCCGCGAGGGACCGGTAGTGGGCCTCGTGGTGGAAACGGGTTGCCGCTTTCACCGGCCGCTGACGTTTCCCGGCGTGGTCGACGCGGGGATTCGGGTCGTGAAGCTGGGCAATTCGTCGGTAAAGTACGAGATCGGCCTGTTCGCCGCGGGTGAGAGCGAGCCGGCGGCGACCGGGCATTTCGTGCACGTGTGGGTCGAGCGTGCAACCAATCGCCCGACTTCGGTGCCGGAAAAGATCCGCGCCGCGCTCGCTCCGTTGCTCGTGCAGGCGACGTAATGGCGCCAGCACCGCGTCGCTTCGGCCTGATCCCGGCGGCAGGCGACAGCGCCCGCTTTGGCGGCCCCCTGCCGAAGCAATATGCGCAGCTCGCGGGCGTGCCGGTCATTCGGCAGACGATTCGCGCGCTCAATGAATCCATCGCCCTCGATGCCGTGTTTGTCGTGCTCGCACGCGAGGACAAGCTCTACGCCGAAAGGGTCGGCACCTTGACGGGTGTCGTACCGCTCTATTGCGGCGGACCGACGCGCGTGGAATCGGTCATGAATGGGCTCGCGTCCATCGGCGAGCGCGCGGTGGCGGAAGACTGGATCCTGGTGCACGATGCCGCACGTCCCTGCGTCGATGTCACGACATTGCACCGCTTGCTCAATGAACTCGAAGACGATCCGGTCGGCGGGCTGCTGGCGATTCCGCTTGCCGATACCCTGAAGCGCGCCGAGCCCGGCGCGGGATTGCGCGTGGCGTCGACCGAGGACCGGACTGGCCTGTGGTGTGCCCAGACACCGCAGATGTTCCGTTACGCGATACTGCACCACGCACTGCGCAAAGCGGTTGGCAAGACGATCACCGACGAAGCGCAGGCGATCGAGGCGCTCGGGGTCAAGCCGCGCCTCGTGCTTGGCAGCGCCGCCAACATCAAACTGACCTACGCTGAAGATTTGGCGCTGGCCGAAGCGATACTGGCACGACGGGCGCATCCATGACGAACGTTGGCACGCCACGCATCGGCAACGGTTTCGACGTGCATGCGCTCGTCGCCGGGCGACGTCTCGTAGTCGGCGGGGTCACGGTGCCATTCGACCGCGGTCTCGCGGGTCATTCGGACGCCGATGTACTGGTGCATGCGATCTGCGATGCGATCCTCGGCGCCATCGGTGCCGGCGACATCGGCCGACACTTTCCGGATACCGACCCGGCGTACAAGGATGCCGACAGCCGCATGCTGCTGCGGCGCGTTTGGCAACGTGCGCGCGTCGCCGGCTTTATGCTCGGCAATGTCGATGCAACGGTCGTCGCGCAGGCGCCGCGGCTGGCACCGTATATCCCGCAGATGGTCGCCAACATCGCCGCCGATCTCGACGCGGCGATCGATCAGGTCAACGTGAAGGCGACGACGACCGAGGGTCTCGGCTTCGCCGGACGCGGCGAAGGCATCGCCGCAATGGCGACGGTGCTGGTGCTCAAGTCTGGGAATTGACGCCGGGCAGCGTCACTCGCGCCAGCGTTCCGCCGCCTTCGCGTTGTTGCAAGTCGAAGGTGCCGCCGTGCATGCGCGCAATGCGGTCGACGATCGCGAGGCCGAGTCCCGCACCGGTCGCATCGGTACGCGCCGCATCTCCTCGGGTGAACGGACGCTTCAGTCGGTCGACCTGGTCAGCCGGAATGCCCGGGCCGCGATCGCACACGTCCAGCACGATCGACGGTCCCATCCGGTGTGTCGCGATCTCGATCGGCTCCTTGCCGTAGCGCAGCGCGTTGTCGAGCAGATTGCCGACGAGCCGGGACATGGCCGTCGCGCGCAGGGGCAGCGGCGGCAGGTCGCCGGCGTTGAACACGATGTCCCGGCCGTCGCGACGGCTGCGTTCGACGAGCGGCAGGACGATGTCGTTGAGTTGACGCGCTTCCGTCGGCGTATCGCGATCACCGCGCGCGAAGTCGAGAAACTGGCCGATGATCCGGTCCATTTCCTCGATGTCGGAGACCATTCCCTCGCGTTCCTTCTCGTCGGGCATGCCAACCTCGATGCCGAGCCGCAACCGCGCCAGCGGTGTTCGCAAGTCGTGCGACACACCGGCCAGCAGCAGGGTGCGATCCTCTTCGGCCTGCTGCAGGTTGGTGAGCATATGGTTGAAGCCGCGATTGAGATTGACGATCTCCGAGGGCCCGGTTTCCGGCAGCGGCGGCGGTGATTTGCCCTCGCCGACGCGGGCGACGGCGTCGTTGAGCTGGCGCAGCGGCCGCGCGAGGAAGCGGGCAAAGACATAGGCACTGACCAGGAGCACGGCCAAGGCAATCAGGCTCCATTCCAACGCTCGTGATGGCGCATCGTCCCCCGGCCGCGGCAACGGAAAGCCGGCCCAGTATGCGCGGTCGCCCGCTTGCAGCTTGACCCACAACAACTGCAGTCGCGGCTGGATACGCAATTCGGTTTCGGGCCCGAGTTCGGCTTTCAGGCGACTTTGCAGTCCCTCGAAGCGCGGACCCTGGGGCAGGCCGCGAAACGGGGGAGCTTCTTCCTGCGGCACGATACGCGCCTGGTAGGCCTGGCCGAAGTGGGAAAGCGTCGTACTGGTGCTCGTCGGGTCGGCCGCCGCGAGCGCCGCGCGCAGCGATTTGAGCTGCACGATCTTGGTGTCGTCGAACTGGCGTTCGAGCAGCGCGGCGCGGTCCTGGCGGAACAGGAAAATGGCGGTTGCGTTGCTGACGATGACCACCAGCAGCAACAGCAGCGCGAGCCGGCCGAACAGCGAGCGCGGCCAGAGTCTCAATCCCGGCTCCGATTCAGCTGCGGTCGCCCGTTACCGGCACTTCGCTTGGCGACTCGTCCGGCACGAACACGTAGCCGAAACCCCAAACGGTCTGGATATAGCGCGGCGTGGCAGCATCGCTCTCGATCAGCTTGCGCAGGCGCGAGACCTGCACGTCGATCGCGCGATCGAAGACGTCGTGGTCGCGTCCGCGCGCCAGCAGCATGAGTTTTTCGCGTGCAAGCGGCTGGCGCGGATGCGTCGCCAGCACCTTGAGGAGACCGAATTCACCGGTGGTGAGCGGCACGACGGTGTCGCCGCGGAGCAGCGTACGGGTGGTCAGGTCGAGGCGGTAGGGGCCGAAGCTGATTTTGCCTTCCAGCGCCGGCGCGCCGGGCGCCAGGTGATCGGTATGCCGCCGCAGCACGGCATGGATGCGCGCGACCAGTTCCCGTGGATTGAACGGCTTGGGCAGATAGTCGTCGGCGCCCATTTCCAGCCCGACGATCCGGTCGACATCCTCGCCTTTTGCAGTGAGCATGATCACCGGCACCATTTCGCCCGCACCGCGCAGACGCCGGCAGACTGCGAGCCCGTCTTCGCCCGGCAGCATCAGGTCAAGTACCAACAAATGCGGCGGATCGCGCTGCAGTTTCTTGTCGAGATCCCGCGCGTCGGGGAGCGCCTGCACCTGAAATCCTTGCTCGGTGAGATAGCGCACGAGCAGATCGCGCAGACGCGAGTCGTCGTCGATCACCAGAATTTTTGGCGTGGGCGATTTCATGAGTCCATCCTAGTAGGCCCGTTGCTGGAAAGGTGCTGCCCTTGTGAGGGATTGTAACGTTCGCATCCGCGCGCAACGAATGGTTACAAGATGGGCGTCGCTGCCGGCACCGCATCACCGAAAATGTCCTGAAGGTCAAATCGGCAAAGACCGGGCGGAAAACCCAACGAAGGGTTACAAAAGATCCGCTCTCGGCAATGGTCGAGCAACACGTTGACCGTATCGTTAGATTCGTCTGCCGCCCCACCTGGCGCGGCTATAGTGAAGGGATTCCATGAAAGGCTCGACCATGAAGAAACTGTTGCTTGCATTCGCCGCGGCGGCTACGGCGGCCGTCGCATTCCCGGCGCTCGCGCAAGCGCCCGGACCGCGCCATGGGCACGGCGATCCGATCGGGATGATCGCGGCGGTCAAGGCCCAACTCAACCTCAACACTTCGCAGCAGCAGCAATGGGACGCCGTCGTGGCGCAAGCACAGACGGCCCGGCAAACCGCGCGCGCCGGCTTCGATCAGCTCAAGGTCGCGACGCAGGCGGAGCTCGCCAAGGCGGAACCCGATCTCGCGTCGCTCGCGGCGCAGGCTGACGCAATCCGCGATCAAGGTGCAGCCACCCGGAAGGCGGTGCGCGACGCCTGGCTGGGGTTGTACGCGACATTCAGCCCGGACCAAAAGGCGGTCGTCCGCGACGCGATCGTTGCCAAGCTCGCCAGCATCCAGCAGTTCCGCGCTCAGATGAAGGAGCGGTCCGCGCAATAAGGCGTTGCCCCGGATGCTTGGATCCGCGGGGCCGTTTTCGGCCAGCCGCTTGTATGTTACAGGCCTGCCGGTTGTTCCCAGCCGACAAACGGCATTGCACTGGCCTGGCAGGCGCGCATAATGCTAATGTCATATGTTGGCTCAGGTTGTGAGTGTCGATGGCCGTCGTCGGCACTCCAGTAGCAACCGCAGGCCGGGTTCACCCCCCCGACCCTAACCGGTCATCCCGAACTCGGTCTGTCCTCCGGCGCCCCCTCGTGGGGCGCTTTTTTTCGTGCGGCGTATTTGCGATCCTTCCGTAACTGACCTGCTGAATCGAGCAACCGTTCGACCGTCAGGCGCAACTCTTCCGCGACCACAGGCTTGAGCAGGACATCGAGGCCGGTTGCGCCCATATCTGCGATGGCTTCGGCCGAGGCGTCGCCGCTGACCAGCAGGGCTGGGACGTCGGTTCCAAGTTCATCGCGCAGCCGCTCGATTACCGTCGTCCCAAGCTCGCCACTGACGAGGCGGTAGTCGGCGACGATCAGATCGGGATACCGGCCAACGTGACCCAGCGCGGCGACGACTTCCTCGAAGCACGCCGCGGGGACGACCGTTGCTCCCCACTGAGCAAGGCAAGCGCGCATCCCGTCGAGGACCGAAGGCTCGTCGTCGATGACCGCAATCAGCGCCCCGCACAATTGGCTTGACGTATTCGCTCGAGGATCGGATGGTGGCACGACAGGAGGGCAGGTTGCGACGGCGCGGGGCACCGCCACGGAAAAACGCGAACCCCGCCCCCGCGTCGAGGAAAACTCGAAAGGATGGCCGAGCAGCCGGGCGAGGCGACGGACGATGGCCAATCCCAGTCCCATGCCCTGCCGGTCGGCTGTGCGCGCGACGCGAACCCGGTAGAACTCGTCGAAGATGCGCTCGTGGTCGGCGGGTGCGATACCGACGCCGGAATCGACGACGTCGATCCAGCATTGGCCATTGCGCCGGCGCATTCCGACGACCACGCCGCCGCGCTCGGTGTAGTTCACTGCATTGCCGACCAGGTTGGCGAGAATGCGCTCGACCAACACCGGATCGCTGTCGATCCAGACTGATGTCGGTGCCGTGGTAAGCCGCAGGCCGCGGCTGGCGGCGAGCGGTGCGAACTGCCGCTCGACACGGGCAAGCAAGGGGGACAACGCGAAGGTCGCGCGCGCCGGAGCGACCGCGCCCGCGTCGAGCTTCGAGATATCCATGAGCGCAGAGAAAAGGCGCTCGAGCGCTTCCACCGACAGATTGATGCTGCCGACGATGTCACGCACCTCCGGCTCGCGTACCTTGCTCGAAAGCGCCGCCGCGAGCAGGCCCATGGCGTGCAACGGCTGTCGCAAGTCGTGACTCGCCGCGGCAAGAAACTGCGTCTTCCCGCGGTTCGCTTCTTCTGCGTCGGCGCGCGCCGCGTCGGCCGCGATCGTTTGCGCCTGCAGTTCGCGGATGAGATCCACGTTCTCATAGCGGATCGCGAGCGAATGCGCCATCAGCGCGTTGAGGCTATGGCCGAAGCGCAAAACGAAGGCCAGTACGACGAGCATCACTGCCGCGAGGAACAGATGCACCTGGTCGCCCTCGAACGCAACCCGCAGGATCAGCGGGACCAGGGCCGGCAGGGCGAACCCGTAGAACGACGGCCGATACACGGCCGTCAGGTCGATACCCCCGAGCACCACGCCGAAGAGGCAGACGATCAGCAACGCCTGGTGTCCGATGTCTCCCCGGACGAACAGGACCACAGCGGCGGCGCCCCAGAGCGCGCCGGCGAGTGCGGAGCCGAGCGCCCACGCATGTCCCCATCGCTCGCGTTCCGGCGGTTCGGGCACGGCCGCGAGATAGCGGCGGGCCAGGCGATAGCGCCACGCCTGGTTGGCGCCGATAGCACAGAGCCACAATGCGAAAGCGAGCGGCGGCGCGGTACCCCACATGACCGCAGTCATGATCGACGCCCCGAGCAGCATCGAGACTGTCGTACGTCGCCACTGGCTGAACAACGTGGCGATCTGATCGGCACGTACGCGTGCGCCAAGCGCCGGATCGATGCGCCTCGACGCCATTCCTGCGGGCAGCCGCGCGGCCATGGCGAGCATTGGAATGGCACCCTAGCGTGCGCGCGCCGCCGGTGGTTCGAGGCGCACGCCGCGGCGCGCCAATTCGATGACGACCTGGGTGCGTGTGTGGACGTTGAGTGCGCGCAGGATGGCGCTCACATGGACCTTCACGGTGCCTTCGGAAAGCCGGAGATCGCGGCAGATCAGTTTGTTCGGCTTGCCCTGCACGAGCAGCTTCAGCACGTCCGCCTGGCGAACCGTGAGACCGAGCTCCGATGGCTTGGCCACGGGTCGGGGACGCACGCCGTCGAAGCCGTTGCTTTCGGTTGGCACGTAGACACCACCGGCGAGCACCAGTCGCATGGCACCCAGAAGCAACTGCGAGTTGGCCGTCTTGGGGATGAATCCCATTGCGCCCATGTCGAGCGCGGACTCGATCGTCGCGCGATCGTGCGTTGCCGACAGCACCAGCACCGGAATCCCCGGCCAGTCGCGGCGCAGTTCACGCAGGAAATCGAATCCATCGCAACCCGGCAGCGTGAGATCGAGCATGATCAGGTCTAACTGCGGCGAGACCGACAACACGTCTCGCGCCGCACGCGCGTCATGTGCCTGAAAAAGCTCGAGCGCGGCGTCGAGTTCCTCGAGCACATGCCGCAGCGCGACCTGGATCAGCGGATGGTCGTCGACGACGAGAATTCTCATGCGCGTCCCCTTGTCCCTTGACGCATAAGAAGAGCATCCCGTGATCGTGGTCGCGGCTTGCGGCACAGCTCTGCCCGCAGCCGCTCTTGTTGCATCTCGATCACTCGACCGCAGTTCATCATGGCAAGATCGCGAGCACAACTGTAGGAAGTGACAGGTCGCGGAAAGGCTCGGGACTGCGGCGAAGGTCGGGCGAAGCCGCGCGCGTCATGCTTACGGTAATCTAGCGTTTTGTCGCCGGCGCATTCCTAGCTTGCTCGCCTATATCATTCGCCGCAGCCTGCAGGCCATCGTCGTCCTGCTGGTCATGTCGGCACTGGTGTTCGTCGGTGTCTTTGCGATCGGCAATCCGATCGACATCCTGATCAACCCCCAGGCCGACCAGACGGACCGCGAGCACGCGATTGCCGCGCTCGGACTCGATCGCCCGCTGTGGGTGCAGTACGGCAGATTCCTGACGGGTGCGTTGCACGGCGACCTGGGCAAGTCGTTCGTGCACAGCACGTCGGCGCTGGGCTTGATCCTGGAGCGGATGCCGGCCACGCTCGAGCTCGCGATCGTGGCGATGCTGCTGGCCATCCTGCTCGGTATTCCGCTCGGGCTGTGGGCGGGGCTCCGGCCACATTCCGTCACGGGCCGGTCGATCATGGCGGGATCGATTCTCGGCTTTTCGCTGCCCACGTTCTGGGTCGGACTGATGCTGATCATGGTGTTCTCGGTGATGCTCGGCTGGCTGCCGTCGAACGGGCGCGGGCCGACGACACTGCTGCTCGGGATCCCGGTAAGTTTTCTGTCCGTCGAAGGCTGGCAGCACCTCATTCTGCCGGCTACCAATCTTGCACTGTTCAAACTCGCGCTGCTGATCCGCCTCACGCGTGCGGGAACACGCGAGGCGCTGTTGCAGGACTACGTCAAGTTCGCGCGCGCGAAGGGTCTGTCGAATGCGCGCGTGATCGGTGTGCACGTCCTGCGCAATATCCTGATTCCGATCGTGACCGTGATCGGCCTCGAATTCGGCTCGGTGATCGCGTTCGCCATCGTGACCGAAAGCGTTTTCGCGTGGCCCGGCATGGGCAAGTTGCTCATCGACTCGATCAACCTGCTCGATCGACCCGTGATCGTCGCCTACCTGCTGGTCATCGTGGTGATGTTCATCGTGATCAACCTGTTCGTCGACCTGCTGTATTCGGCGCTGGATCCGCGCGTGCGCCTCGCGGAGAGCAAAGGCTGATGACGGACGATTCCCCACTGCGCCGCATCGTCGCCGATTTCGTCGCCAATCCGGTGGCCGTTTTCGGCCTCGCGCTCCTCGCCGTCATCATCGCGACCGCGCTCTTCGCGCCCCTGCTCTCGCCGCAGAATCCTTACGACCTCGCGCAGCTCGATGTGATGGACGCACGCCTCCCGCCGGGCTCCCCGTCACCGAACGGCGGCACGTACTGGCTCGGCACCGACGACCAGGGTCGCGACATGCTCTCGGCGATCTTCTACGGACTGCGGATCAGCTTGATGGTGGGCGCAGTGAGCACGATCATCGCGCTGAGCATCGGTCTGGCCATGGGGTTGACCGCCGGCTATGTCGGCGGCAAGACCGAGGCCGTCATCATGCGCATCGCCGACATTCAACTCTCCTTCCCGGCGATCCTGATCGCGCTGATCCTGCTCGCGGTGCTCGGTCAAGGCACGTTCAAGATCATTGCCGCACTCGTCACCGTGCAGTGGGCGTATTACGCGCGTACCGTCAGGAGTGCGGCCCTGGTCGAGAAGCGCAAGGAATACATCGAGGCGGCGCGCTGTCTGGCGCTGTCGCCGCCGCGGATCGTCTTCGGCCATCTGTTGCCGAATTGCGTGCCTCCCTTGCTGGTCGTCGCAACGGTGCAGGTTGCCGCGGCGATCGCGCTGGAAGCGACGCTGTCGTTTCTCGGTTTGGGATTGCCGATCACCGAACCGTCGCTCGGGCTGCTCATCGCGAACGGGTATCAGTATCTCTTGTCCGGGAAGTACTGGATCAGCTTCTTTCCCGGCGTCGCACTACTGCTGACGATCGTCAGCATCAACCTCGTCGCCGACCAATTGCGCGACGTGCTCAACCCACGGTTGCAGCGATGAGTCCTATGACCGAGCCGCTGCTTGCCGTCGACGGGTTGCGCACGCACTTCTTCACGCGTTCCGGCGTCGTGCGTGCCGTGGACGACGTCAGCTTCGATGTCGGGCGTGCCGAGGTGGTTGCGCTCGTCGGCGAATCGGGGTCCGGCAAGTCGATGACCGGGTATTCGATCATGGGCCTGATCGACGCACCCGGTCGCATCGTCGGCGGAGCGATCCGCTTCCAGGGGAACGATCTGACGGCCCTGTCGCCGGAGGCGATGCGGCAACTGCGCGGCAGCCGCATCGCGATGATCTTCCAGGACCCGATGATGACGCTCAATCCCGTCCTGCGCATCGACACGCAAATGATCGAGGCGATTCTCGCGCACAGCAATGTGTCGAGGACGCTGGCGCTCGAGCGCTCGCGCGACGCGCTGGTGCGGGTCGGCATCGCTTCGCCCGACGAGCGGCTACGCGGATACCCCCATCAGTTCTCCGGCGGCATGCGCCAGCGCGTGGCCATCGCCATCGCGCTGTTGAACGACCCCGAGCTGATCATCGCTGACGAGCCGACGACCGCGCTGGACGTAACCATCCAGGGCCAGATCCTGTTCGAGATGCAGAAGCTTTCGCGCGAGACCGGTGCGGCGCTGCTGTGGATCACGCACGATCTCTCGGTGGTCGCCGGACTGGCCGATCGCATCTGCGTCATGTATGCCGGGCGCGTGGTCGAGCAGGGAACGGCGCATGACGTATTGAGCGCGCCGCGTCACCCCTACACGCGCGGGCTGCTGGACTCGGTGCCGGGCAACGCATCTGCGCACGCGCGCCTGAAACAGATTCCGGGCATGACGCCGTCGCTGCTCGAGCTGTCCGAGGGCTGCCCGTTTCGCTCGCGCTGCGCGTATGCGGACAGCGACTGCCAACAGAGCCCGACCATGCGGCCCATCGGTCACGCAGACCAGGCGGTGCGCTGCTTTCATCCCTTGCCGGTGAACGCGGCATGACACCTTCCCGTTCCCACGTGCCGCTGCTCGAGCTGAAGGGCATTTCCAAGCGCTTCGTGCGACGCCTCGACATTGCCGAACGCGTGGCGCACTGGGCCGGAGTCGGTGCAGGCGAGGAAGTCGTCCACGCTGTCGATCGTCTCGATCTTGTCGTCGATGAGGGCGAAGTGGTCGGCCTGGTCGGCGAATCGGGGTGCGGGAAGTCCACGCTGGGCAGGCTTGCCGTTGGATTGCTGGAACCCTCGAGCGGCGAGCGCCTCTGGCGGGGCGCTTCCTTGTCGCCCTTCACGTCGCCCGCCGCCGCGCGCGAGCAGCAACTCAAGATGCAGATGATCTTCCAGGATCCATACGCTTCGCTGAACCCGAGGCGCCGCGTCGTGGACATCGTCGGCGAGGCGCCCCTCGTGCACGGCATCATCGATTCGCGGGAGCTTATCGAATACGTGGGGCTCCAACTCAACCGGGTCGGACTCGATCCGACCCTGATGCGCCGGTTCCCGCACCAGTTCTCCGGAGGGCAGCGCGCGCGCATCGGCATTGCGCGTGCACTCGCGGTCAAACCTGAATTTCTGGTTTGCGACGAATCGATCGCCGCGCTCGACGTGTCGATACAGGCGCAGGTGCTGAACCTGTTCATGGACCTGCGCGCCGCGTTGAACCTGACGTACCTGTTCATCAGCCACGATCTTCGGGTCGTGCGGCACATCAGCGATCGCGTGGTGATCATGTACCTCGGGCGCGTGGTGGAATCCGGTCCGGCCGCCGAAGTCTTCGCGGCGCCGAATCATCCGTATACGCAGGCACTGCTGGCCGAGGTCGGCAGCATCGAGCCGAAGAAGCGCAAGTTCGTGGCCATTCGCGGTGAAATTCCGTCGCCCCTCGCACCGCCGTCGGGATGCCATTTTCATCCGCGCTGCCCGCACGCCATGTCGCGTTGCCGCGAGGTTGCACCCGTTCTCGAAGAAATTGCCCCGGGACGATTCTCCGCGTGCCTGCTCAATGTCAGGGAGTCCGCATGAGCGCGACGGTACTCGAATGAGCACTCCAACGAACGTCGTTCGTCGCCACGATCCGCGCCGTGCGCTCATTCCGCTGGTGCTCGATTCGCCGCACAGCGGAACCCGGTATCCCGACGATTTCGATCACTTGCCGCCGCGCACGCTCGTGCGCCAGGCAGAAGACACGCATGTCGCTGACCTCTACGCGGCGGCGACGGAGTTCGGTGCGACGCTGATCGAGGCGTTGTTTCCGCGCGCATACATCGATCCGAACCGTCACGTCGCGGACATCGATGCGCAGCTGCTGACGGAAGCCTGGCCGGGGCCGATCACGCCGTCGCGCAAGACCGAGCAGGGTATCGGACTCGTCTGGCGGGTCGCGCATGGAGGGGCGCCGATGTACGCACGCAAACTTTCGGTGGCAGAAGTACAGCGGCGCATCGACGACTTCTACGAACCGTACCAGCGCAGCGCTGAGCGCTGCTGCTCGACGAGCGCCATCGCGCCTTTGGCGCGGTGTGGCACATCAACTGTCATTCCATGCCTGCCGTCGGCGACGTCATGGCTGACGATCCGGGACGTGCAAGGGCGGATTTCGTCCTGGGCGATCGCGACGGGTCGACATGTGCACCTGCATTCACTTCGCTGGTTGCCGAGACGCTTGCCGGTATGGGTTACGACGTAGCCATCAACGATCCGTACAAGGGCGTCGAACTGGTGCGCAAGCACGGCCGCCCCGCGGAGCAACGCCACAGCCTGCAGATCGAGATCAACCGCAAGCTCTACATGAACGAGACGACGCTCGAGGTGACCGCAGGTTTCGCCGTGCTGCAGGCGAACCTCAATCGATTGTTGCAATCCGTATCGACCTTCGTGCGCAAGCAACTCTGAGAGCGCATCGGTTTGACGTCGCGCGGTTCGCAACGAACGACGACAATTGGCCTGACCGGTTGACCAGTCGGACAGGTATTGTTAAGGTTGCCGGGACCGCCGCCACCGCCGGCAACAGACCGGCCTGCGGCTCTTTTCTCGATGGGAGGTTTCATGCATATCTCGCTTCGTCGCGGCCTGGCCGCGGCTGCCCTTGCGCTCGCAGCGTTCTCGACGTCGGTCCTGGCCGCCTATCCCGAGCGTCCGGTCACGCTGATCGTGCCCTGGGCGGCGGGCGGCGGCACCGACGCCACCGCGCGCATCATCGGCGCGCTGCTCGAGAAGGAGTTGGGACAGCCCGTCAACGTGGTCAATCGCACCGGCGGCAGCGGGGTCGTGGGGCACGCGGCGATCGCGGGCGCGGCGCCGGACGGATACACCATCGGGATGATCACGGTCGAGATCGGCATGATGCACTGGCAAGGGTTGACCGAACTCTCGGGTGCGTCCTTTACGCCGGTCGGACTGGTCAACGCGGATCCGGCAGGAATCGAAGTTGCCGCCGATGCTCCCTACAAGAACGTGAATGACTTGGTTGCCGCCATCAAGGCGAACCCAGGGAAAATGAAAGCATCCGGTACCGGGCAGGGCGGCATCTGGCATCTGGCCATCGCCGGCATGCTGCAGGACATGAAGGTCGATCCGGCGAGCGTGCCGTGGGTACCTTCGAACGGCGCTGCGCCGGGGTTGCAGGATCTCGTGGCGGGCGGCGTGCAGATCGCTCCGGTGTCGCTGCCCGAAGCACGATCGCTGATCGATGCCGGCAAGGTGAAGAGTCTGGCGGTGATGGCCGAGCAGCCGTCGGCGCTGTACCCGAATGTGCCGACGCTGAAGGCTGCGACCGGCAGCAATTGGACGATGGCGGCGTGGCGTGGCATTGCTGCACCCAAAGGCATCCCCGCGGAGGCGCGCGACAAGATGGTCGCTGCGATCAAGAAGATCGTCGCCAGCAAGGACTACACCGATTTCATGAGCCAGCGGGGCTTCGGCGTGATCTATGCCGGCCCGGAGGACTTTGCCAAGTTCATGGCCAAGTCCGACACGGACCTGGGTGCGACGATGAAAGCGGTCGGGATCGTGAAGTGACGCATCCGTCCAAGAGCGGTCCGCCGCATGGCGGGCCGCGATTGGAGACGGATGCGTCATCCCGGACGAGCGAAGCGAGGTCCGGGATCCAAGTTGACGTAATACACTTGGCAACGATCGCAAATTGGGTCCCGGCCTGCGCCGGGACGACAGCGATTCAATGAAAATCAACGACGCCATCTGGGGCGCCGTGCTGCTCCTGCTCGCCGCAGTCATCCTCGTGCACGTGCAGAGCTTCCCGAAAATACCCGGGCAACAGGTCGGTCCCGCCCTGTTTCCCGGGTTGATCGCGGCCGGCCTCGGCGTCTGTGCGCTGTTGCTTGTCGCAAAAGGTCTCGCGGCAAGGACGGCGGCCGGCGGGCATCAACGCTGGGTGACGCCTGAAGACTGGGTAGCTTCACCACGCCATCTGCTCGCGTTCGCGCTGGTCATCGGCGTCAACGTTTTCTACATCCTGGTCGTAGACCGGATCGGATTCATTCCGACCGGCGTGATCTATCTCGTCCGTCCTGTTCCTGGTGTTTCAGGTTCGCAGGAGATGGATCATTCCCCTGGCGATCATCGTTACGCTCGGCATTCACTACGCGTTCTACAAGCTGCTGAAGGTCCCGCTTGCCTGGGGGTGGCTCCAGGGGATCGCGTGGTAGAAAGACCGTCCATCCAGGTGCCGCGATGAGCCACGCGTGGGCGCAGGCCTTCGCGATGGTGTTCGATCCCTACAACATCTTTGTGATGCTGGCGGCCTCGCTGTTCGGATTGTTCGTCGGCGCGGTGCCCGGTTTGACGGCGACGATGGCGACGGCGCTGCTGGTGCCGGTGACGTTCTTCATGGCGCCGGTCCCCGCGATCGCGGCGATCGTCACCGCAACTGCGATGGCGATCTTTTCCGGCGACATCCCGGGTTGCCTCATGCGCATGCCGGGCACGCCCGCCTCCGCGGCGTACACCGACGAAGCCTACGCGATGACCAAGAAGGGCCACGCCGAGACGGCGCTGGGTGCGGGGCTTGTGTTTTCGGCACTCGGCGGATTGTTCGGGACGGCCGTATTGATGCTGTCCGCGCCAGCGCTGGCCGAATTTGCGCTCAAGTTCAGTTCGTTCGAATACTTCTGGCTGGTGCTGTTGGGCCTGACGTGTGCCGTGTTCATCACCTCCGACAAGCCGCTCAAGGGTTTTGTCACACTTCTGCTGGGCCTGCTGGTTGCCTGCGTGGGCCTCGGCAATCCCGCTGCGTTTCCGCGATTCACGTTCGGCAGCACCGAGCTCCTCGGCGGCATCGGCATGATCCCGATGATGATCGGCATGTTCGCGATCTCGGAGATCATTCGCTACGCGGTCGACACCAATCCGCCACTGGTCATCGTCGACAAGCCGATCGGCAACGTATTCAAGGGCATGTGGGGCCTGGCGAAGAAATACCCGCTGCAGATCCTGCGCGGCAACGCCGTCGGCACATTGATCGGTGCGCTGCCCGGGGCGGGTGCTGACATCGCCGCGTGGATCAGCTACGCGATCAGCAAGCGCTTCTCGAAGGAGCCCGAGAAGTTCGGCACCGGTCACGTGGAGGGCATCGTGGAATCCGGCTCGGCCAACAACAGCGCGCTCGCCGGTGCGTGGATACCCGCGTTGGTGTTCGGCATCCCCGGGGATTCGATTACCGCGATCGTCATCGGCGTGCTCTACATGAAAAACATGAACCCGGGTCCGACCCTGTTCACCAACAACCCGCAGAACATCTACGCGGTCTACCTGCTGTTCATCATCGCCAACCTGATCATGATTCCGCTGGGCTGGTGGTGCATCAAGGTGTCGAAGCAGATCCTCCGGGTTCCTCGCTCGGTGCTCATGCCCGTGATCATGCTGTTCTGCGTCGTGGGCTCCTTCGCCATCAACAACACCGCGTTCGATGTCACGGTCATGCTGGTGGCCGGGGTCGCGGCCTACTTCCTCGAAGCGAGCGGCTTTCCGGTGGCACCGGCGATTCTCGGCGTGGTGCTCGGCGGCATGCTCGAAGAGAACTTCATCACCTCAATGATCAAGTCCGATGGCAATCTGTGGGCGTTCTTCGAGCGCCCGATCGCAGCGACGCTCGGCGCCATGACCCTGGCCGTGTGGTTCTTGCCCCTCTTGCTGAAGCGGTTACGGCGCCTCGCTGGCATCGGCGAGCCTGCTTAGCTCGTTGAGGTGCCGCCATGTTGCGGCGCAGCGCGTTGACCCCGCTTGCCGCGGCGGGGTAAAATTCAAGGGTTTACACGGGTTGCGCCCGCCGCGTTCGAATACGGGCATGCATGGGTCGGGATCGATGCGCGGCAAGCTCGTCGTCGGCAACTGGAAAATGAACGGAAGCCTGCAGCAGAACGACGCGCTGCTGGCGGCGGTTCGCGGGGGCTGGACGGCGCGCGAAGGTCGCGGCATCGCGGTCTGCGTGCCGTTCCCGTACCTGTGGCAGGCGCAGGCTGCGCTGTCGGGCTCGTCGGTCGCCTGGGGTGCGCAGAATGTGAGCGAGCATGCAAGCGGCGCATTCACCGGAGAAGTTGCGGCAGGCATGGTCGCCGAGTTTGGATGTACGTATGCGATCGTCGGGCATTCGGAGCGACGCACGCTGTACGGTGAGAGCGACAAGATGGTCGCGGCAAAGGCTGCCGCTGTCATCGAGGTCGGCATGACACCGGTGGTCTGCGTTGGTGAAACACAGGCCGAACGCGCTGCGGGAAGCACTGAAGCGGTCGTATTGCGCCAGATCGACGCAGTCTTGTCGCAATTGGGCGAGCGCATCGCGAAGACTGTGGTCGCCTATGAGCCTGTGTGGGCCATCGGCACTGGGTTGAATGCAACGCCGGCCGAGGCGCAATCCGTGCACAATCTCCTGCGCCGGCGGCTCGGGGCGGTGGGCAAGGACGTATTGCTGCTCTATGGGGGCAGCGTCAAGGCGGGCAATGCGAGCAGCCTGTTCGCGATGCCCGACATCGATGGAGGCCTGATCGGCGGTGCATCGCTGAAGGCGGACGAATTTTTGGCGATTGCCGGTGCCTAATGGCTGCCGGCCATCGCTCGAGGAAGACTGAATGATTTGGGAATCGGTATTGCTGGGGTTGCATGTGGTCGTTGCGGCAACCCTGATCGGCTTTGTGTTGCTGCAGCATGGCAAGGGTGCCGACATGGGCGCTGCGTTCGGCAGCGGATCCTCGGGCAGCCTTTTCGGCGCCGCCGGCTCGGCGAACTTCCTTTCGCGCACGACGGCGATCCTGGCGACGGTGTTTTTCCTGTCGAGCCTGGGTCTCACGTACCTCGCGGCAAATCGCGGCGCACCCAAGGACATCATGCAACAGGGTGTCACGCAAAAGGCCGCCCAACCGGCGCCGAAGTCTTCGGAAATACCGGCGACCGCGCCGGCACCAGCCCCGGCGGCAACACCGGGTGCGGTCGCGCCGCCGAGCGCGCCGGGCTCGAAATCAGGAGACGTTCCGAAATAATCGGCGAACGACACTCCATGGCAGCAAGTTGTTGCACGGGTAGCATCGGCGATGCAGTGCGCGTTGCAAGAAGGTGGCGGGGCCGACGTGGTGAAATTGGTAGACACGCTGTCTTGAGGGGGCAGTGGCGTAAGCCGTGGGAGTTCGAGTCTCCCCGTCGGCACCAGTAAAGCTTGAGCAGGGCGCGGCGCCCGCGGGCGCCGCCAGCGGCAGGGAGCAGGCGGATGGCGGAAGGCACGTACCCTTCCGTCCGGAAACGATTGACGGGGGTAGGAGTCGTCCGAACATGCTGGAACAGTATTTTCCGGTCCTGCTCTTCATTATCGTCGGCGTCGGCATCGGCCTTGTCCTCCTCACGGTGGGCAGCTTGGTCGCCCCTGACCGGCCCGATCCCGAAAAGCTATCGCCCTACGAATGCGGCTTCGAGGCCTTCGAGGACGCGCGCATGAAATTCGACGTGCGCTACTACCTGGTCGCCATCCTCTTCATCCTGTTCGACCTGGAAATCGCCTTCCTGTTTCCCTGGGCCATCGTGCTGCCGGATATCGGCATCTTCGGGTTCTGGTCGATGATGATCTTTCTCGGCATCCTGATCATCGGCTTCATCTACGAATGGAAGAAGGGCGCACTGGAGTGGGAATAACCGGAGATCGCCATGCCTATTGAAGGCATCCTCGAAAAGGGCTTCGTCACCACGTCGCTCGACGCGCTGATCAACTGGGCGCGCAACGGCTCGATGTGGCCGATGACCTTCGGCCTCGCCTGTTGCGCCGTCGAGATGATGCATGCCGGCGCGGCGCGCTACGATCTGGACCGCTTCGGCGTCGTTTTCCGTCCGAGTCCGCGCCAGTCCGACGTGATGATCGTGGCGGGCACGCTGTGCAACAAGATGGCGCCCGCCCTGCGCAAGGTGTACGACCAGATGGCCGAGCCGCGTTGGGTGATCTCGATGGGCTCGTGCGCCAATGGCGGGGGCTATTACCACTACTCCTACTCGGTCGTGCGTGGCTGCGACCGCATCGTGCCGGTCGACATTTATGTCCCCGGCTGTCCACCGACGGCCGAGGCATTGCTCTACGGCATCCTGCAGCTCCAGAACAAGATCTGGCGCACCAATACGATCGCGCGCGGATGAAGACCGACGCGCTCGTCGCCGCGCTGCCGGAAGCTCTCGGCGACAAGCTCGCCGGCATCACGGTCGCGCTCGGCGAAGTCACCGCAGTCGTCAGTGCCGAGGCCATGCCGGAATCGATGCGCGTGCTCCGCGACCGTCCGGAACTTCGCTTCGAATCGATGATCGACCTCTGCGGTGTCGATTACTCGGCGTACGGCGGCGGCGGTCGTGAAGGGCGGCGTTTCGCCGTGGTGTATCACCTGCTTTCGCTCGCGAACAACTGGCGATTGCGCGTTCGTGTGTTTGCGCCGGATGACGAATTTCCGATTCTTGCTTCGCTGGTCGGCGTGTGGCCCGCCGCGAACTGGTTCGAGCGCGAAGCGTTCGACTTTTTCGGGATCATGTTCACCGGCCATCCCGATCTGCGGCGCCTGCTGACCGACTACGGCTTCATCGGGCATCCGTTCCGCAAGGATTTCCCGCTCTCCGGCCACGTGGAGATGCGCTACGACCCGGACCAGGGCCGCGTCATCTACCAACCCGTGACGATCGAGCCGCGCGAGATCGTACCGAGGATCATCCGCGAGGACGCCTATGCGGAAAGCGAAGGCTTCCGCAAGGGCTGAACACGTGGCGGAGATTCGCAAATT
Source organism: uncultured beta proteobacterium (assembly GCA_963726935.1). Lineage (GTDB taxonomy): Bacteria > Pseudomonadota > Gammaproteobacteria > Burkholderiales > Casimicrobiaceae > PALSA-1003. The sequence continues at coordinate 37,407 of CAVSEH010000028.1, read as the reverse complement.
ACACGTTGAATTTTAGCTTCGGCCGCGCGGCGTGGCCGCGCTTAACTTGCGCCGGGCGCAATTAGCCTTCGCTGAAATTCATCGTGAACCTACGCTAGTCGGCACTCTCGACTGATTGCGATCATGGCGGAAATTCGCAATTACACCATGAACTTTGGGCCGCAGCATCCGGCGGCCCACGGCGTGCTGCGCCTCGTGCTGGAACTCGATGGCGAAGTCATACAGCGAGCCGATCCGCACATCGGCCTGCTGCACCGGGCGACGGAGAAGCTCGCCGAGTACAAGACCTTCATCCAGTCGCTGCCGTACATGGACCGACTCGATTACGTGTCGATGATGTCCAACGAGCACGCGTACTGCATGGCGATCGAAAAATTGCTCGACATCGACGTGCCGATTCGCGCGCAGTACATCCGCGTGATGTTCGATGAGATCACGCGCGTCCTCAATCACCTGCTTTGGCTTGGCGCCCACTCGCTCGACGTCGGCGCGATGACCACGTTTCTGTACTGCTTCCGCGAGCGCGAAGACCTGATGGACGTGTACGAAGCGGTCTCGGGCGCGCGCATGCACGCGGCCTACTACCGTCCTGGCGGCGTTTACCGCGACCTGCCGGAGCAGATGCCGAATTACCAGGTTTCTCCGATTCACGACGCGAAATCCGTCGCGCGCATGAACGAAAACCGGCAGGGCAGCCTGCTCGACTTCATCGAAGACTTCACCCGGCGCTTCCCGGGCTACGTGGACGAGTACGAAACGCTGCTGACCGAAAACCGCATCTGGAAGCAGCGCACGGTCGGCATCGGCGTCGTCACCGCCGAGCGGGCATTGGCGCTGGGTTTTACCGGTCCCATGCTGCGCGGCTCCGGCGTCCCGTGGGATCTGCGCAAGAAGCAGCCCTACGAGGTCTACGATCGGATGGACTTCGACATTCCGGTGGGCACCAACGGCGACTGCTACGACCGCTATCTCGTGCGTGTGCAGGAGATGCGCGAGTCCAACCGCATCATCAAGCAGTGCATCGCGTGGCTGAGGTCGAATCCGGGACCGGTGATCACCGACAATCACAAGATTGCGCCGCCGTCGCGGGTCGAGATGAAGGAGAACATGGAGGAGCTGATTCATCACTTCAAGCTCTTCACCGAAGGTATGCACGTGCCTGCCGGCGAGGCGTACGCTGCGGTCGAGCATCCCAAGGGGGAATTCGGGATCTACATCATCTCGGATGGCGCCAACAAGCCGTATCGGCTGAAAATACGCGCGCCGGGATTCGCACACCTCGCGGCGCTCGACGAGATGTCGCGCGGGCACATGATTGCCGACGTCGTGGCGATCATCGGTACGCAGGACATCGTCTTCGGCGAGGTGGACCGGTGAGCGCGCCCGTCCTGCACATCGACGAGGTCGAGTTCACGCGTGAATTGGGCCACGGCGACCGGTTCGAGGCAAAGCTCGCGCCGATCGGCGCTCGTCTCGGTGCCAGGAAGCTGGGCTACAACCTGACCGTCGTGGCGCCGGGCAAGCGCGCATTCCCGTTCCATTGCCATCATGCCAACGAGGAGATGTTCTTCATCGTTGCCGGGCGCGGCACGCTGCGCTTCGGCAGCGCGGAGTATCCCGTGCGCGAAGGTGACGTGATCGCGTGCCCGCCTGGCGGGCCGGAGGTCGCGCATCAGCTCATCAATACAGGGTCCGGCGTGCTCAAGTATCTCGCCGTGAGCACCGCGATCGACACCGACATCTGGCAATACCCCGACTCGGCAAAGTGGGGTGCCGCAGGTGGTCGTACGCCCGGCGGTCGCCCGAACGAGGCGACGTTTCCCGCGCGGATGGTCGGCGACGACGTCGATCTCGACTATTGGCACGGAGAATAAGCGTGCTGAGTGAAGCGGCGCTGCGCAGGATCGATCGCGAGATCGCCAAGTATCCGGCCGACCAGAAGCAGTCGGCGGTGATGGCGGCGCTCGCCATCGCGCAGGACGAGAAAGGTTGGCTGGCCACGGCGACGATGGACTTCGTCGCCGAATATCTCGGGATGCCGCCGATCGCCGTGTACGAAGTCGCGACCTTCTACGAGATGTACAACACCGAGCCGACGGGCAAGTTCAAGATCACGATCTGCACGAACCTGCCGTGCGCGCTGCAAAGCGCCACCAGGGCCGCCGAGCATCTCAAGCACACGCTCGGTGTCGGCTTCGGCGAAACCACCCCGGACGGCATGTTCACGTTGAAGGAAGGCGAATGCATGGGGGCATGCGGCGATGCGCCGGTGCTTCTGGTCAACAACAAGCGCATGTGCAGCTGGATGCACCCGGACAAGCTCGACGTCCTGTTGGCAGACCTGCGCGCGGAGGGTCAGCGATGAGCGCGAAGGGCCGCCCCGAGCGCGAATTGCACCCCCTCCGGGGGCAGCGAGCGCAGCGAGCGTGGGGGTCGTCATGAACGCGCCGATGGAATTTCTCGACTACGGTCCGGACGCGATCATCCTGGCCGGGCTGACCGGACACAACTGGCGCCTGGCCGACTACGTCGCGCGCGGCGGTTACGACGCGCTGAAGAAGATCCTGGCGGAGAAGATTCCGCCCGCAACCGTCATCGCCGAGGTAAAGAAATCGGGTCTGCGTGGACGTGGAGGTGCCGGATTTCCCACCGGCCTCAAGTGGAGCTTCATGCCGCAGCAGTTCCAAGGCGAGAAGTATCTGGTGTGCAATTCCGACGAAGGCGAGCCCGGCACCTTCAAGGATCGCGACATCATGCGCTACAACCCGCATATCCTGATCGAAGGGATGGCGATCGCCGCCTACGCGATGGGCTGCAAGCGCGCGTACAACTACGTGCATGGCGAGATCTGGGACACCTACGAGCGCTGCGAAGAGGCGCTCGAAGAGGCGTACCAGGCGGGCTTGCTCGGCGATCGGATACTCGGCAGCGATTTCAGTTTTCATCTGTACAACCACCACGGCTACGGCGCATACATCTGCGGCGAAGAGACCGCGTTGCTCGAATCGCTCGAAGGCAAGAAGGGACAGCCGCGGTTCAAGCCGCCGTTCCCCGCGAGCTTCGGCCTGTACGGCAAGCCGACGACGATCAACAACACCGAGACGTTTGCCGCCGTCCCCTGGATCATCCTAAACGGCGGCGAGGCGTTCCTCAATCTGGGCCGGCCGAACAACGGCGGCACCAAGATCTTCTCGGTGTCCGGCGATGTTGCGCGCCCCGGCAACTACGAAGTCAACCTCGGCACGCCGTTCGCGAAGCTGCTCGAGATGGCGGGGGGCATGCGTGACGGCCGCAAGCTCAAGGCGTGTATTCCGGGCGGGTCGTCGATGCCGGTGCTGCCGGGCGAGATCATGATGGCCACCGACATGGACTACGACTCCATCGCCAAAGCCGGGTCGATGCTGGGCTCGGGCGCCGTCATCATCATGGACGACACGCGGTGCATGGTGCGTTCACTCCTGCGGTTGTCGTATTTCTACTTCGAGGAATCGTGCGGGCAGTGCACGCCTTGTCGTGAAGGCACCGGTTGGCTGTGGCGCGTTGTCGACCGCATCGAGCGCGGGCAGGGCCGCAACGAAGACCTCGATCTGCTGATCTCGGTGTCGGACAACATCGCCGGGCGCACGATTTGCGCGCTGGGCGACGCGGCGGCTCTGCCGGTCAAGAGCTTCATCAAGCATTTCCGCAACGAGTTCCAGCATCACATCGACCACAAGCGCTGCCTCGTTCCGGACTACGTTTGACCATGGCGATGCTCAATCTCGAAATCGACGGCAAGCCGGTCCAGGTGGCTGCCGGCAAGACGGTCATGGACGCCGCGCATCAACTCGGCCTCTACGTCCCGCACTTCTGCTGGCACAAGAAGCTGACGATCGCCGCCAACTGCCGCATGTGCCTGGTGCAGGTCGAGAAGGCGCCGAAGCCGCTGCCGGCCTGCGCCACGCCGGCGACCGAAGGCATGAAGGTGTGGACGCACTCGGAAGGCGCCGTCACGGCGCAAAAGGGTGTGATGGAGTTCCTGCTGATCAACCATCCGCTCGATTGCCCGATTTGCGATCAGGGCGGCGAATGCCAGTTGCAGGACCTCGCCGTCGGCTACGGCGCATCGAGCTCGCGCTACAACGAACCGAAGCGCGTGGTCCTGAACAAGAACCTCGGGCCCCTCATCTCCACCGACATGACGCGCTGCATCCACTGCACGCGCTGCGTTCGCTTCGGGCAGGAGATCGCGGGCGTGATGGAGCTCGGGATGGCCGGTCGCGGCGAGCACTCCGAGATCATGAGCTTCGTCGGCAGGACGGTCGATTCGGAGCTTTCCGGCAACATGATCGACTTGTGCCCGGTCGGGGCGCTGACGTCGAAGCCGTTTCGTTATTCGGCGCGCACATGGGAGCTCGCACGACGCAAGTCGATCTCTCCGCACGATGGGTTGGGTAGCAACCTGATCGTGCAGGTCAAGAACGAGCGCGTGATGCGTGTCGTCCCGCTCGAAAACGAAGCCGTCAACGAGTGCTGGCTTTCGGACAAGGATCGCTTTTCGTACGAGGGGCTCAATTCCGAAGACCGCCTGGCGCGACCGCAGATTGTGGTCGGCGGCGCGCTGGCCGACACCGACTGGCAAACGGCGCTGGAGCGTGTGGCGACCGAGCTGAAACGCATCGTTGCCGAGCATGGACCGCGCTCGATCGGCGTTCTCGCCTCGCCCCATTCGACGCTGGAGGAGTTGTATCTCGCCCAGAAATTCGTCCGCGGTCTTGGCTGCGACAATATCGACTTTCGCCTGCGGCAGACGGATTTCACCGCGAGCGGGACGCCCTGGCTCGGCATGCCGGTCACCGAATTCGCCGCGCTCGACCGAGCGCTCGTGGTCGGCAGTTTCCTGCGCAAGGATCATCCGCTGCTCGCGCAGCGGTTGCGCCAGTCCACGAAGAAGGGCGCGCAGTTGTCGATCGTTCATTCGGCGCATGACGAATTGTTGATGAAAGTCGCGAACGAGGTCGTCGTTGCGCCGTCCGCGCTGCCGCGCGCCTTGGCCGAGATCGTCGTCGCAGCCGCCGCTGCGGCTGGCAAGGCGGCACCCGATGCGCTTGCAGGCTTGGAGCCTTCGACCACGGCAAAGGCCATCGCCGCCAGTCTGACGAGCGGCGAGCGCAAGGGCATCTTCCTCGGCAATTTCGCGCAGCAGCATCCGCGCGCATCGCAATTGCACGCGTTGGCGCAGACGCTGGCGGAGTTGACCGGCGCGCGCCTGGGATTTCTGACCGAGGCTGCCAATTCGGTCGGCGGCCACGTCGCGCAAGCGCTGCCCCGCCACGACGGATTGCACGCCCAAGCCATGCTGGCGGAGCCCCGCAAGGCGTACGTGTTGCTCCATGTCGAACCCGAACTCGACACGGCCGATCCGGCGATCACTCGCCACGCGCTTGCAGCGGCGGAGTTTGTCGTTGCGCTGTCGCCGTTCCGTTCCGCGGCGGCACGGTATGCCGACGTGCAGCTGCCGGTCGCGCCCTTTGCCGAAACGGCGGGAACCTTCGTCAACTGCGAAGGCCGCGCGCAGATGTTCGCCGGGGCGGCGCCTCCGCACGTCGAGACCCGCCCGGCATGGAAGGTCTTGCGCGTATTGGGCTCCATGCTCCAATTGCCCGGGTTCGACTTCGACAGCATCGAAGCGGTGCGGGCCGAGTTGCCCGCAAGCGGCGATATCGCGTCGCTGCTTTCCAACACGACACGCGTGGGTGTCGAATCCACGACTGCGGCGTCCGGCGACCTCGAACGGATTGCCGACGTGCCGATCTATGCGTCAGATGCACTGGTCCGTCGTGCGCCGTCGCTGCAAAAGACGACAGACGGGCGAGTGCCGACGGCGCGCATTCATCCGGCGACCTTGGGGAGGCTCGGTATCGGTGATGGCGGCGAGGTGCGCGTGCGCCAGGGTGGCGGCGAAGCCGTGCTCAAAGTCGTCATCGACGCCGGCGTGCCCGATGGCAGCGTGCGCATCGCCGCTGGCCATCCTGCAACGAGCGGGCTCGGACCGATGTTCGGTCCGGTCACATTGGAAGCGGTCTGATGGACGGCCTCCTGCAGCCCGTGGCGAGCTTCTTCGGTCCGACGTGGCCCGTCGTATGGACGCTGGCCAAGATCGTCGCCATTGCCATCCCCCTGATCCTCGGCGTGGCGTACCTCACGCTCGCGGAACGCAAGGTGATCGGCTGGATGCAGGTGCGCATCGGCCCGAATCGCGTCGGGCCGCTCGGTCTGCTGCAACCGTTTGCCGACGTGTTCAAGCTGGTCTTCAAGGAAATCGTCATCCCGTCGGGGGCGAACAAGTATTTATTCTTCATCGCCCCGGTGTTGTCCATCGGCCCGGCGCTCGCCGCGTGGGCGGTCATTCCGTTTGCCGATGGCCTGGTGCTGTCGAACATCAACGCCGGCTTGCTGTACATCCTGGCGATGACGTCGGTTGGCGTCTACGGCGTGATCCTTGCAGGCTGGGCGTCGAATTCCAAATACGCGTTTATCGGCTGCCTGCGTTCGGCGGCGCAGATCGTCAGCTATGAAATCGCCATGGGCTTTGCGCTGGTCGGCGTGCTGATGGCGGCGTCGAGCCTCAACATCAGCGACATCGTGCGCGGACAGGAGGGCGGCGCCTCGCACTGGTACATCTGGCCGTTGTTGCCGCTGTTCGTCGTGTATCTCGTATCCGGCATCGCCGAAACCAACCGCCACCCGTTCGACGTGGCCGAGGGTGAATCGGAAATCGTGGCCGGATTCCACGTGGAATATTCGGGCGTGGCCTTCGCCGTGTTCTTCCTCGCCGAATACATGAACATGATCCTGATCTCGGCGCTGACGGCGATCATGTTCCTCGGTGGTTGGCTGTCGCCTTGGCCGCTCCTGAATGACGCCGAGATTTTCGGCTGGCACCCGCTCGGCGACGGCATCGGCTGGATGCTGCTCAAGATGTGCGCGGTGCTGTTCGTTTTTCTGTGGATCCGCGCGACGTTTCCGCGCTACCGCTACGACCAGATCATGCGGTTGGGTTGGAAGGTATTCATCCCGATCACGCTGATCTGGATCATTTTTCTCGGCGCGATGATGCAGACGCGCTGGGCGTACCTATTTCCACTGAGGAGATTGAGGATGCTGCAAAGAGTCCGCGATTTCTTCAACACCTACCTGCTCGTCGAGCTGTGGAAGGGGCTGTGGGTGACCGGCGGCAACATGTTCGCACGCAAGGTCACGGTGCAGTATCCGGAGGAGAAGACGCCGCAGAGTCCCCGCTTTCGCGGTCTGCACGCGTTGCGTCGCTATCCCAATGGCGAGGAGCGCTGCATCGCATGCAAGCTGTGCGAGGCGGTGTGCCCGGCGCTGGCGATCACGATCGAGTCGGAGCAGCGCGAGGACGGCACGCGGCGCACGACGCGGTACGACATCGATTTAACCAAGTGCATCTTTTGCGGCTTCTGCGAGGAGTCTTGTCCGGTCGACTCGATCGTCGAGACGCGCATTCTGGAGTATCACGGGGAGAAGCGCGGCGATCTGATTTACACCAAGGAAATGCTGCTCGCCGTCGGCGATCGCTATGAAGCGCAGATCGCCGCGGATCGTGCGCAAGACGCCCCGTACCGCTAAAGTCCGATGACCTTCCAGACCGCCGTCTTCTACGCCTTTGCCGCGATCCTCGTGTTCGCGGCGCTGCGCGTGATCACCAGCCGCAATCCGGTGCACTCGGCACTCTGGCTGGTGCTGTCGTTCTTCAGCGCGGCGGGCGTCTGGATGCTGCTGCGTGCGGAATTTCTCGCCATCGTCCTGGTGCTGGTCTACGTCGGTGCCGTCATGGTGCTGTTCCTGTTCGTCGTGATGATGCTCGACGTCAATTTCGACAAGCTGCGCGAGCGCTTTCGGAGCTACATTCCCGTCGGTGCGACCGTCGGCATCCTGGTCCTGATCGAGATGGCGCTGGTGCTGATCGGTAGTTACCTGATGCCCGGCGCCACCCCCGTGCCGACGGCGACGCCTGCCGGCTTCAGCAATACGCGCGCGCTCGGCTTGCAGCTCTACACGGACTACGCCTATCCGCTGGAAATAGCGGCGGTGCTGCTGCTGGTTGCGATCATCGCCGCGATCGCCCTGACGCATCGTGAGCGACGCGAAACCAAATATCAGAATCCATCGGAGCAGGTGAGAGTTCGGCCCGGCGACCGGCTGCGGATATTGCGCATGCCATCCGAGAAGCGCGAACCCTGACCATCAGGACGAGAGACACGGGGAAACAACAAACTTCGACGGCCGCCGCGAGGGCCGGAGAGAAGCAGGGAGTGGCCAGTTGACGTTCCTTTCGCAACCGACGTTGTCGCACTATCTCGTGCTGGGGGCGATCCTGTTCGCCATCAGCGTGATCGGGATATTCCTGAACCGGCGCAACGTGATCATCATGCTCATGGCCATCGAGCTGATGCTGCTCGCGGTCAATCTCAACTTCGTCGCCTTCGCGCATTTTCTCGATGACCCGGCGGGCCAGATTTTCGTCTTCTTCATCCTGACCGTCGCCGCAGCCGAGTCGGCAATCGGCCTCGCCATCCTGGTGCTGCTGTTCCGCACCGTCGGGACGATCGACGTCGAAGAACTCGGACGCCTGAAGGGCTGACCTCGCAATGACCATGCTGCAGCTCTATCTCGTCGTTGCGCTTGCGCCGCTCGTCGGCGCCATTGTCGTCGGGTTGTGGGGACCGCGCCTCGGCCGGTCCGCATCCCACTGGATCTGCATCGTCGGCGTGGCCATCTCGACGGTCGGGTCGGCGTTCATCCTGCGCGACGTGATGGCCGGCAACACATTTAACGGCGACATCTACGTCTGGATGACGTCGGGCGGCATCAAGTTCGCGGTCGGCTTCCTCATCGACCCGCTGACCGCCTTGATGCTCGTCGTCGTCACCTTCGTTTCGCTGATGGTGCATATCTACACCATCGGCTACATGGCCGACGATCCGGGCTACACGCGCTTCTTCTCGTACATCTCCCTGTTCACCTTCAGCATGCTGATGCTGGTGATGTCGAACAATTTCCTGCAGCTGTTCTTCGGCTGGGAAGCGGTGGGGCTGGTGTCCTACCTGCTGATCGGCTTCTGGTACGAGCGCCCGACCGCGATCTACGCCAACCTCAAGGCGTTTCTCGCCAACCGCGTCGGCGACTTCGGCTTTGCGCTGGGCATCGGCCTTATCGTCGCCTTCATGGGCTCGCTCGACTACGCGAGCGTGTTCGCGGCGGCCCCCAAGCTGACCGGCGCCACCATCAATCTCGTCGGCAACGCGCAGTGGTCGATCCTGACCGCGATCTGCATCGGGCTGTTCATCGGCGCAATGGGCAAGAGCGCCCAGGTACCGCTGCACGTGTGGCTGCCCGATTCGATGGAGGGTCCCACCCCGATCTCGGCACTGATCCACGCCGCGACGATGGTGACGGCCGGCATCTTCATGGTGGCACGCATGAGCCCGCTGTTCGAGCTGTCCGACACCGCGCTGAGCTTTGTCACCGTCATCGGCGCGACCACGGCACTGTTCATGGCGGTACTGGGCCTCGTGCAGAACGACATCAAGCGCGTTGTCGCCTATTCGACGTTATCCCAGCTCGGCTACATGACGGTCGCGCTTGGCGTGTCCGCGTATTCGGTGGCGATATTTCATCTGATGACCCACGCCTTCTTCAAGGCACTCCTGTTCCTCGGTGCCGGCTCGGTCATCATCGCCCTGCATCACGAGCAGGACATGCGCCGCATGGGCGGCCTCAAGAAATACATGCCCATCACCTACTGGTCGATGGTGATCGGGTCGCTGGCGCTCGCCGGCATCCCGCCGTTCGCAGGCTTTTTCTCGAAGGACGCCATCATCGAAGCCGTGCACCTGTCGAAGGTGCCCGGACATGGGTACGCTCTCTTTGCCGTGACCATCGGCGTATTCCTCACCGCCTTGTATTCGTTCCGCCTGATTTTCATGACGTTCCACGGCGAAGAGCGGTTCCGCCACGTCGAAGCAGATGCTGCGCACGGCCAAGATGACCATGGCCATGACGAGCCCGGCCATGACGACCACGGTCATGCCGATCCACACGAAAGCCCGTGGGTGGTCACGGTGCCGTTGATTGCCCTTGCCATTCTTTCCGTCTACGCGGGTGCGGCGTACATCGGCAGCGTGGTGTTCGGGCCCTATTTCGGCGATTCGATCGTCATCGCGCAGGACCACACCGGGCTCGCCGAGATGCGCGAGGACTGGCACGGCGTCGTGGCCTTCATGGTGCATGGCCTCATCGGCCTGCCGCTCGACCTCGCGTTGGCCGGGATCGCCGTCGCGTGGTACCTGTACATCAAGCGCCCCGATCTGCCGGCGAAGATCGCGGCAAGGCTGAGCGGGTTGTACACCCTGCTCATGAACAATTACTACTTCGACAAATTCAACGACTGGTTCTTCGCCGGTGGCTTCCGCCGCTGTGGGCAACTTCTTCTCGAACGTCGGTGATCGCTCGATCATCGACGGCTTTTTCGTCAATGGCAGCGCGCGCGTCGTCGCGGCCGCCTCGGTACTTCTGCGGCATCTGCAGACGGGTCGCGTGTACCACTATGCGTTCGCCATGATCCTGTCGGTCTTCGTGCTGCTGACCTGGTTCGTGACCCACTGATGACCATGCTGCCTTATCTGAGTCTTGCGATATGGGTGCCGATCGTCGCCGGCGTGCTGGTGCTGACGCTGCACCGGGACCGCGATGCAATGGTTGCGCGTTGGCTGGCGCTGGTCGGCGCAGTGGCGGGATTCGCGGTCACGATCCCGCTCTATGTGCACTTCACGATCGGCACGCCGGAGATGCAGTTCGTGGAGGCCGTGGAATGGATTCCACGCTTCAATGTGAACTACCTGCTCGGCGTCGACGGCATCTCGCTTTGGCTGGTGCTGTTGAACAGTTTCATCACCGTGCTGGTGGTATGGGCGGGCTGGGAGGTCATCGAGACGAAGGTCGCGCAGTACATGGCGGCATTCCTGATCATGTCCGGGTTGACCAATGGTGTGTTCGTGGCGCTCGACGGGCTGCTGTTCTACGTCTTCTTCGAGTCGATGCTGATTCCGTTGTACCTGATCATCGGCATCTGGGGCGGGCCCAAACGGGTGTACGCCGCCATCAAGTTTTTTCTGTACACGCTGCTCGGTTCGCTGTTGATGCTCGTCGCGCTTATCTACCTCTATTCGGTCAGCGGCGGCAGTTTCTCGGTCCTGGAGTGGTACCAGCTGCCGCTGTCGTTGAACACGCAGATCATGCTGTTCGTCGCGTTCTTTGCGGCTTTCGCGGTCAAGGTGCCGATGTGGCCCGTGCACACGTGGCTGCCGGACGCGCACGTCGAAGCCCCTACCGGTGGTTCGGTGGTGCTGGCGGCGATCACGCTGAAGGTGGGTGGCTACGGTTTCATCCGCTTCGTGCTCCCGATCCTGCCCGACGCCAGCCACTACCTTGCCGGGTTCGTGATCACGCTGTCGCTGATCGCCGTGATCTACATCGGCTTCGTCGCACTCGTCCAGCCCGACATGAAGAAACTGATCGCATACTCGTCGATCGCGCACATGGGCTTCGTCACGCTCGGATTGTTCCTCTTCAGCGAGCTTGGCATCGAGGGCAGCATCGTGCAGATGATCTCGCACGGCTTCGTGTCGGCGGCGATGTTCCTGTGCGTCGGCGTGCTCTACGACCGCATGCACAGCCGCCAGATCGCCGACTATGGTGGTGTCGTGAATACGATGCCCAAGTTCGCTGCGCTGACGATGGTCTTCGCGATGGCCAACGCCGGCCTGCCCGGCACGAGCGGCTTCGTCGGGGAATTCATGGTGATCCTCGCTGCGGTCAAGGCCAATTTCTGGATCGGATTCCTCGCGGCGACGACGCTCATCCTCGGTGCCGCGTTCACGCTCTGGATGTACAAGCGTGTCTGGTACGGCGCGGTCGCCAATCCCGAGGTCGCGGCGCTCAAGGATGTGTCGCGCCGTGAATTCTGGCTGCTGGCCACGCTGGTCGTCGCCGTACTGGCACTCGGTATCTATCCCAAGCCGTTCACCGACGTCATGCACGCTTCCGTGGCCGACCTGCTCGCCCACGTCGCGCAGAGCAAACTCTGATGGCGCTGCCCATGCTCACCGCCGCGAGTCTTGCACCGGCACTGCCGGAGATGACGCTGCTCGTGTTCGCGTGCGTCGTGCTCATCGTCGATCTGTTCATCCCCGAAAAACGGCGTCATGTGTCGTATTGGCTGGCACAACTCGGCCTGTTGGTCACTGCCTGGCTGACGCTGTACGTCTTCCATGCCACACCTATCCGTACATTCGGGGGGACGTTCGTCGCGGATGCGCTGGCGGACCTGCTCAAGTTCCTGAGCTGCATGACGGTCGTGCTGACGCTCGTCTATTCGCGCAGCTACCTGGCGGCGCGGGGACTGTTCCGCGGCGAGACCTTCGTGCTGATGATGTTTGCGCAGCTCGGCATGATGGTGATGATCTCGGCCGCCAGCCTGCTTACGCTATACCTGGGGCTCGAGCTCATGTCGCTGGCGCTCTACGCGCTGGTTGCGCTGCATCGCGAATCGAAGCCGGCGGTCGAAGCGGCGATGAAGTACTTCGTGCTGGGCGCGCTCGCGTCGGGCTTGCTGCTCTACGGTATGTCGATGGTGTATGGGGCGACGGGGTCGCTCGATCTCAATCGCATCGCCGAGACGATCAACAGCCGCCACGTCAATCCGGTCATCCTCGTCTTCGGGCTGGTATTCCTGGTATCGGCAATCGCATTCAAGCTTGGCGCGGTGCCCTATCACATGTGGATCCCGGACGTGTACGACGGTGCGCCGACGCCCATCACGCTGTTCATTGGTGCCGCGCCCAAGCTGGCGGCATTCGCGTTCATGATGCGGCTGCTGGTGGGTTCGCTGTCGGCGCTGGCCTTCGACTGGCAGGGCATGTTGCTGATCCTGTCGCTGCTGTCGATGATCCTCGGCAACGTCGTGGCGATCGCGCAGTCGAGCATCAAGCGCATGCTCGCGTACTCGACCATCGCCAACATGGGCTTCATGCTGATGGGCTTCCTGACCGCGGAAATCAATGGCTTCAGCGCGGCCATGTTCTACACGATCACGTATGTGCTGACTACGCTGGCCGGCTTCGGTATCGTGCTGCTGCTCTCCCGCGCCGGGTTCGAGTCGGACAAGCTCGACGACTTCAAGGGACTCAACCAACGCAGTCCCTGGTACGCGTTCCTGATGCTGCTGGTGATGTTTTCGCTCGCCGGCGTGCCGCCGACCGTCGGCTTTTACGCGAAGTTCACCGTGTTTCAGGCAGCCGTCGATGTCGGGCTGGTGTGGTTCGTCGTCGTCGGTGTGCTGACATCGCTGGTCGGTGCCTTCTACTATCTGCGCGTGGTCAAGCTCATGTATTTCGACGATCCCACCGACGGCGCGCCAATCGAAGCCCGCGGCGACACGCGCGTGCTGCTCTCGCTGAACGGAATGGCGCTGCTGTTCTTCGGGATTTTTCCGCAGCAATTGATGGGCGTGTGCGTGCTGGCGCTGACCTATTCGTACTAGGCGGGTTACGCCGGTGTTGTGCTAAGCTCCACGCAACTTCACGGTTAATTCCATGCGCGTCGGTCTTTTCGTCACCTGCCTCGTGGACCTCATGCGCCCGTCGATCGGCTTTGCGGCAATCAAGCTGCTCGAATCCGGTGGTGCGGAGGTGTACGTCCCGCCAACGCAGACCTGCTGCGGGCAACCGGGCTACAACTCCGGTGACCGCGCAGGTGCGACGGCGCTCGCATCCAAGGTCGTGGCTGAATTCGAAGCCTGCGACTATCTTGTCGCACCGTCAGGCTCGTGCAGCGGGATGATTCGTACGCACTACGCCGACCTGTTTCGCGATGACCCCGCCATGCTTCGTCGCGCGGCGGCACTTGGCGCCAAGACGCGCGAACTCACCGATTTCCTGGTCAATGTGCTGAAGCTGCAAGCAGTGCCCGGGAAATTCACCGGCAAAGTCACGTACCACGATTGCTGCGCCGGATTGCGCGAGATGGACGTCAAGAAGCAGCCCCGCGTGCTCCTGCAAAAAATGCCCGGCGTCGCACTGACCGAGATGGTCGACTGCGAAACCTGCTGTGGCTTCGGCGGCACTTTCTCGATCAAGTTCGGTGACATCTCGTCGCGCATGGCCGACAACAAGTGCCAGCACATTGTCGACACCGGCGCAGACGCGGTCGTCCTGGGCGATCTCGGCTGCGTGCTCAATATCGAAGGCCGCATGCGTCGTCGCGGCGACACGAAGACGCGCGTGCTGCATATCGCCGAAATGGCGGCGGGCGTCGATCCATGACGCGCATGGCGAAACGAGAGGATTGAGATGCACGTCGCGTCGATGCATTTCAAGGAGCGCGCGCACGGCAGTCTCGATGACGCGCAGCTGCAGCAGAACCTGCAGAAGTTCCGCGGCAAGTTCGTCACCAAGCGGCGCGAGTCGATGACCGAACTCGACGACTTCGAGGGCACGCGTGATGCCGCGCAGGCGATCCGCCAGCGCGCGCTTGCCAATCTCGACACGTGGCTCGAGATATTCGAGGCCAACGCCACGGCGCGCGGCGCGACGGTGCTCTGGGCGGAAACGCCGGCGGACGTGAACCGTCACGTGCTCGAGATCGCACAGCGCCACGGTGTGGCGAAGATCATCAAGTCGAAGTCGATGGTCAGCGAGGAATCCGAGCTGGACCGCGCGATCGAGGCCGCCGGACTCAAGGTGGTCGAGACCGACCTCGGCGAATACATCCTGCAGATCAATGACTACGAACCGCCGTCGCACATCATCGGTCCTGCCCTGCACAAGAGCAAGGCGGAAGTCGCCGATCTGTTTGCCAAGGTGCACGGCACGCCGCGCAAGACGGAAATCACCGATCTGTGCTTCGAGGCGCGGCAAGTCCTGCGCACGCACTATCTCACTGCCGACATGGGTATCTCCGGTGGCAATTTCTTCGTTGCCGAGACGGGCTCCGTTGTCCTCGTGACCAACGAAGGCAACGCGACACTTACGACGACGCTGCCCAAGGTGCATGTGGCGATCTCGGGTATCGAGAAGATCGTGCCCACGCTCGAGGACGTCGCCACGCTGCTGCGCCTGCTGCCAAGGTCCGCGACCGGCCAGTCGATTTCGAACTACGTCGATATCCTGACGGGTACGAAGGGCGCGGGCGAGTTCCACGGTGCCGAGCACATGTACTTCATTCTCGTCGATGCCGGGCGATCGGGCGTCCTCGGCAGCGAAGTCAGGGAGGCGCTGCAGTGCATCCGCTGCGGCGCGTGCATGAATCATTGTCCCGTTTATCAGAACATCGGCGGGCATTCCTATGGCTGGGTTTACCCTGGACCGATCGGCTCGATCCTGACGCCGTCGTACATCGGCCTCGAGAACGCGCTCGATCTGCCGCAGGCGTCCACGATGTGCAACCAGTGCGGAGTCGTCTGCCCGGTGCGCATCCCGTTGCCGGATTTGCTGAGAAAATTGCGTGAACAGGAATTCGATCGCTCGCTTGCGGCCCTGGTCCGAACGCGCCGGCATACGAGGCTGGGCGTGGCTGGCGACGCGGCCAACGCTCTTTGCGCTGGCGACGCGCATCGGCGCACGCATGCTCAGTTGGTTGGGGAACAAGGACGGCATGATCCGCCGGCTTCCCTTGGGCAGCGGATGGACCGACGGCCGCGACATGCCGGCGCCACCCGGGAAAACTTTTCGAGACCTTTACGCCAAGCGTGGAGCATCGCGATGAACGCACCGCGCGACCTGCAGAAGACCATCCCGCCGATCAGTCGGCGTGGCGACAGCCTCGGCACCGAGAACGCATTCGTGGTCCTGGCCGAAGTCAACGCGCTGGTGCGCGCAGGGCCGCGATATCGTGTCGTTTTGCATCGGCCAGCCGGATTTTCCGACGCCACCGAATATTCAGGACGCCGCGATTGCCGCGATCCGTGGCGGCAAGCATGGCTACACGCCGTCCGCCGGCATCGATGAGTTGCGTGCCGCGGCCGCCAGCGACATGGGACGCCGCCGCGGGCTCGACATTCGGCCGGAGGATGTCGTCGTCGGCGCCGGTGCCAAGCCGTTCATCGCTTACGCCATCGCCTCGGTGACGGATCACGGCGCCGGCGACGAAGTCATCTATCCGGTACCGGGATTCCCCATCTATGAATCGCAGATTCTCGCCAACGGCGCGCTGCCCGTGCCGATCTATCTGCGCGAAGCGCGCGACTTTGCGTTCGATCCGAACGAACTCGAAGCCAACATCACCGCCAACACGCGGCTCCTGATCCTCAATACGCCGCAGAATCCCACCGGCGGCATTCTGAAGCGGGCGGACCTCGAAGCGATCGCGGATATCCTGCGTCGGCATCCGCAAATCTGGATCTATGCGGATGAAATCTACTCGCGCCTGTTGTACGACGGTGAGTTCGAATCGCTCGCCGCGTTGCCGGGAATGCTCGAGCGGACGATCATTTCCGATGGCGCCTCCAAGACCTGGGCAATGACCGGTTGGCGCATCGGCTACGTCGCCAATCGCGCACTCGCGCCCGTGTTCACGCGCTGGATCACCAACACCGATTCGTGTGCTTCGCAGATCAGCCAGTGGGCGGCGGTCGAGGCGATCAACGGGCCGCAGGAATCGGCGGCCGCGATGCGCGAATCGTTCCTCGAGCGCCGTGACCTGATCGTCGGATTGCTCAATGCCGTGCCTGGTGTGACCTGCAAGACGCCCGGGGGCGCGTTCTACGCGTGGCCCAATGTCACGAAGGCATGCAAGATCACCGGCTGCGCCGACTCGGAAGAGTTGCGCAAGCGACTCCTCAACGAAGCCGGCGTGGCCGTGCTCGCCGACATCCATTTCGGCCGCCGCGTGCCGGGCGATGGCCAGCACATCCGGTTCTCCTACGCGGCGTCGCCAGAGGCCATTCGTAACGGCGTCGAACGCATCGCCAGCTTCATCAAGAAGAACCGGCGATGAGCGTTGCGCGCGAGGCGATTCTCAGTCGCGTGCGTGCGGCGCTTGGAAAGAAGGGCGTCGATGACGTTGCCGTTGCCGGCGCGCGCGAATATATTGCCGCCCACGCGCAAGGCCCCCGACCAAGGATCAGCGCCGACCTGCGCGCACGGTTCCTCCAGCGCGCGACCGACATGGAGAATACCGTCGAATCCCTCGCGGATCGGCAGGCGATTCCGGTCGCAGTCGCGCGCTACGTCAACGCGCTCGATTTGCCCCCAGCGCTCTCGTCGCAGAAATCACTGCGCGGCGTCTGCTGGCCGGAGTTCGCCGATCTCGACTGGGCGGGCGCCGGCCTCGCCATCGAAGCCCGACCGACGCGCGGCGACGACCGGCTCGGCATCACCGGTGCGTTTTGCGCGATCGCCGAGACGGGCACGCTGGTCATGCTTGCGGGTGCGGACTCGCCGACGGCGACGACCCTGCTGCCCGACACGCACGTTGCCGTGCTGTCGGCGGATCGCATCGTGGCCGGCATGGAAGAGGCATTCGCATTGATTCGCAGCGAGCGCGGCGCCGTGCCGCGAGCTATCAACCTGATTTCCGGACCCTCGCGCACGGGCGATATCGAACAAACCATCGTGCTCGGCGCCCATGGCCCGTATCGCGTGCACATCCTGGTGATCGGTGCCTGAGACCGACGTTCGTGATGGTCAGGAATAGATCCAGGTGATGATGGCGAACAGCGGCAGCAGCACGAGCGACGTATAGCCGAGGTAGCCAAAGAAGCTCGGCATTTTCACGCCCCGGCTCTCGGCGATCGCCTTGATCATGAAGTTCGGCGCGTTGCCGACATAGGTGAGCGCGCCGAAGTAAACCGCCCCGGCAGAAATCATCGCCAGCGTCACCTGCAGCGAGTACATCAGCGCCGCTGGGTCGCCGCCGGCGAGGTTGAAAAACACCAGGTACGTCGGTGCATTGTCGAGAAACGCGGACAGCAGTCCGGTCATCCAGAAATACATTATCTGCCGTGGTTGACCGGTCGCGCTGTCGGTGACCAGGTCGACGACGCCCGCGAGCGGACCCGCGCGGCCCGCGTGCAGCATGGCGATGACCGGGATGATGGTCAGAAAGATGCCGGCGAAGAGCTTGGCGACTTCCGCAATCGGTTCCCAGTTGAAGGCGTTGGCTTCGCGTACCGCGCGCGGCGTCAGCACCACCGACGACAGCGCCAGGGTGACCAGCGCAACGTCGCGCACCAGATTCTGCAGCTCGAGCGGCGTCCCGGCGATGTCGAATGCTATGCCCGGCTTCCAGATTCCCGATAGCAGCACCACGCCGACCACGCCGGCGATGAGCGCGAAGTTGAATGCGCCATCGATACCGAGCGGCGTGTAGACGGCGGGGGGCGCCGTATTTTCACTGCGCCAGAAATAGCGGTCGAGCACGTAGAAGATCGTCAGCAGTGCGCCGACGAGGGCGAGCGTCGGCAGCGCCAGCACGCGCGTCGTCCAGAAGAAATCGACGCCCTTCAGAAAGCCGATGAACAGCGGCGGATCGCCCAGCGGGCTCAACGCGCCGCCGATGTTGCCGACGAGGATGATGAAGAACACGACGATATGCACCTTCCTTTGCCGCGCCTCGTTCGCGCGCAGCAGGGGACGGACCAGCAGCATCGCTGCGCCGGTCGTGCCCATGATGCTCGCGAGCAGCGAGCCCAGGGCAAGCAGGCCGGTGTTGAGCGTCGGCGTTCCATGCAGCGTGCCGCGCACGGAGATGCCGCCGGCAATCGTGTAGAGGGAGAACAGCAGGATGACGAACGGGAGATATTCCAGCAGGACCTCGTGCACCACCTGGTGCACCGTCTCACCGAGACCGAACGCAACCGCGAAGGGCACCAGGAAGGCGAACGCCCAGGCGAGCGTTATCTTGCCGTAGTGGTGGTGCCAGAACTCTGCGGCAAACAGCGGCCAGAGCGCCAGCGACAGCAGCAAGCCGGCGAACGGGACGCCCCACAGCAGTGACAGGCCCTCACCGGTAAACGTCCCGGCGGCTGCGGCCGCGGGACCCGGTGCTGTCGCGGCGATCGCGAGCAGCGCGGCCACCGCCGCTTTCGCGATACCGCGATTGATGCCGGCGCGTTTCATGGAGGCGTGGCGGTGGCCTGCTGGACGGTCGTGCTCGAATGCGGCGGCGCCGCTTGTGCGTGGTGTTTCGGTTGCGGTACCCATCCCTGGATGGCGAGCATCACCATGAAGCCGATCACGTAAGCCACGGCGACATGCCATCCGCTCTTGACCCACGCAATCGCGTTCTTGCCCTCCGGGTACATGTTCGTCAGCGCAACGCCGGCCGACGAGCCGAACCAGATCATCGAGCCGCCGAAGCCGACGGCGTAAGCGACGAAACCCCAGTCGTAGCCGCCCTGCTTCAGCGCCAGGGCGGTCAGTGGGATGTTGTCGAACACGGCCGACACGAAGCCCAGGCCCAACGCGGTTTGCCATGACGCATCGGGGAGCTTTTCGACCGGCATCATCGATGCGGCGAGCACCAGCGACAGCAGGAAGACGCTGCCCTTGAACGCACCCGGCAATTCGTTCCAAGCGGGCGTGCGAATGGGGGCGCAGAGCAGCAACACTACCCACACTGCGGCGCCGATGAAGGGAAAGCTGCCGGAGATTGACGCGAAGCGAACGTTGGCAACGATGTTGACGGCGATCGCCGCAATGAGCATCAGCGCGACAATCGCGACGCTCGCCCAGTCGATGACGATGTTCGCCGGGCGCATCGCGCGTGATCGGCGAGTAGCGGTGCTGTTGCAGCGACGCCGGAACCCCGAAGATGAGCATGGCCACGCCAGCGGCGATGTAAGCTTCGATGACTTGCAGCGGGTGCACCCCGTCGATCCACATCATGGTGGTCGTCGTGTCGCCGACCACGCTGCCCGAGCCACCCGCGTTCGACGCGGCGACGATGGCCGCGAGATAGCCGATGTGCACCTTGCCGCGGAACACGACGCGCGCGATGGTGCCGCCGATGAGCGCGGCGGCGATATTGTCGAGGAACGACGACAGCACGAAGATCATCACGAGCAATACGAGGCCGCCTTTCCAGTCGTCGGGGAGCAGGTTCGGCAGCCAGTCCGGCACGCGACTCGCCTCGAAGTGCTTCGACAGCAACGCAAAGCCCAGAAGCAACCCGAACAGGTTGGCAATCATCACCCATTCGTTGCCCAGGTGAGCGAGGAATCCGGTGAGCCCCGGTCCCCCTTCGAACGGTGCAACCGCGATCTTGTACAGCGAGATGACGATAAGACCGCCCACGGCGATCGGCAGCGTGTGCCGATGCAGCAGCGCCACGCCGGCCAGCATGGCCGCGAACAGGATGAATTCGAACGGGATCCCGGCCACAGCCGGCGTCTCGTGGGGTGCGGCCAGCGCCAGCGCAGGCAAGAGCACAAGGGCGCAGACAACCGGGCAGAATAGCAACAAGGGGGGGGCGCGGCGATGGACGCGGAACAAGGGCTCTCCTGGGGATTCCGCGCGGTTGCAGAGTCGGCCACATGCCGTGCGCGGGGTTATTGTGACGCTGATTGTAGCGTGCAGGCCCCGCATCGCCAACGTGAGGGACCGGTTGCCTTATTTTCCCGTGCATCAAGGAGTTGAATACCACAGGCCCGATCCTTGCTTGTCACGCCTCGTTTGCACACTTAGACTGCCACCGCCGCTCGTAGCCCACAGGGTGGGGCGGGGGGCGAGACAGGCCCGATGGCGCTCACGCGATCACTGACAAGGCTGGACCACCCGACGCTCGAGACCGTGGGCGAGGGGATGGAACGGGAGGCACTGCTGGCGCTGTCACAGCGCAAGCTGAACGCGCTCGGACTGCCCGTCTGCTATATCGACGCCCAGCAGCGGTACCGCTTCGTCAACCGCGCCTTCCTGGACTGGACCGGCAAGCCCCAGGGCGACGTGCTCGGCCATGAGGTCGTGGAGGTCGACGGGCGCGAACTTTACCAGCTCTACCATGCATACCTCGAGGCGGCGCTCGCCGGTGAGCGCGTCAGCTTCGAACGCCAGCTCTCGTCGGTCAAGCGCAACGCCTTCTGGATCCGCGTCGACTACTACGCCGACCGTGGACCGCGCGGCGATGTCCGCGGCATTCTCGCGACCTATACCGACGTCGACAACATCAAGCGCCTCGAGATGGAGGCGGGTGAGCGCGAACATCGACTGCGCATCGTCACCGATAGCGTCGGGTTGCCGATCTTCTATTTCGACCGCAGCCAGCGGCTGCGCTTTGCCAACAAGCCCTACGGCGTTTACATCGGTGGGCCGGTCGACGACCTGATCGGCCAGCCGCTCAAGCATTTCATCGCCCCCGACGCGCTCAATGAAATGCAGGCTTACATCGAGCGCGCGTTTGCGGGGCAAACGGTCAGTTACGAGCGGCGCGAGCGCCCGGCATCGGGCGAGCTGCGCTGGGCGCGCATCACGTTGTTCCCCGATCGCGAGGCGGGCGGCCGGACCGGCGGCGCCTTCGTCGTGATCAACGACATCGAGGACGACATCCGCATCCGGGAAGCGCTCAAGTCGCAGGAAGCCCAGTTGCGACTGTTCGCCGACAACATCCCCGGTCCGATCGCCTATCTCGACAAGAAGCTCAAGTACACCTTCGTCAACCAGGCGTTCGCCAATTGGGTGAGCCGCGCGCAGGACGAGATCTACGGCAAGACGCCTTACGAAGTGATGCCGCACGACGTCAATTCGTTCCTGCGGCCGATCATCCAACGCGCGCTGGAGGGCGAAAACGTCGATTACGAACGCATCGGCGTGAGCGCGGACGGGCAGCGGCGATGGATGCACGGCCGCATCGCACCGGACCTCGATGCCACGGGCGGTGTGCGCGGGCTGTATTGCACCGAATACGACATCCACGATCTCAAGCTCACCGAACAGGCCCTCGCCACGCGCGAGGAACAGCTGCGGCTGTTCACCGACAACATTCCCGAACCGGTCGTCTACGTCGACACCGACCGCAACTACACCTTCGTCAACGACGCCTTCCTCCGGCTGATCGGCTTCGACCGTGAATGGGTGATCGGCAAATCGGCGAAGGAAGTGCTGGGCGAAGAGGCATTCGAATTCCAGCAACCGTTCATCGATCGCGCGGCGCGCGGCGAGGACGTGACCTACGAACGCGAGACGATTGACGTCAACGGCCGCAAGCGCTGGCTGCGCAACAAGATCGTCCCGGACATGGCGTTCGACGCGACGATCAAAGGCTATTACATCGTCGGTCACGACATCACCGACCTCAAGGAAGCCGAGGAGGCCCTGGCTGCGCGCGAATCGCAGCTGCGCGCGATCATGGACGGGGTGCCTGCACCGGTCGCCTATATCGACCGCGACGAGCACTGCCAGTACGTCAACCGCACGTTCCTGCAGTATTTCGGCCTGACCGCCGAGCAGGTGGCGAGCATGCGCCTGCGCGACGTCGTCGGGCACGGCATATACGCCAGCGCGCAGGCGATGCTGTCGCGTGCGCTCGAAGGCGAGTCGACGTCCTTTGACCGGCTGGTGCCGGGCGCCGGTGGCGCGCGGCGGTGGATGACCATCCGCGTCGTTCCCGACGCGACGCCGATGGGCGACGTACACGGCGCGTTCGTGCTGATGAACGATATCCACGGGCTCAAGCAGGCGCAGGAGGCGTTGCGCGCCAGCGAGGCCGAGCTGCGCCTGATCATGGATAACGTCCCGGCACGCGTGGCGTACATCGATCGCGAATCGCGATTCCGCTTTCTCAACCGGCATAACGAGGAGTGGCTGTCGGAGAATCGCAAGGAATTGACCGGACGCCGGATCGCCGAAGTCGTCGGCGCGCAGCGCGCTACGCAGCTGGAGCCGCTCGTGACGCGCGTGTTCGCCGGCGAGACGGTCTCGACGGAGCAACTGCTGCTGCAACCCAACGGCGAGCAGCGCTGGGAATCGATTCACTACGCTCCCAACCGCGATGCCGATGGCAACGTGATCGGCATCTACACGGTGCACACCGACATCCATGACCAGAAGCGCAACGAGGAGGCGTTGCGCCGCGCCAACTGGATGCTCTCTTCGCACATCAACAACACGCCGCTGGCAGTGCTTGAATGGGACCGCGATTTCCGGCTTGTGCGCTGGTCGCCGCAGGCAGAGAACATTTTTGGCTGGCGCGCAGAGGAAGTTCTCGGCATGCCGATCACGGGAAGCCAGCTGACGCACGAGGCCGACCGCGAGCAGGTGGTGACGCTGATCAGCAAGCTGATGTCCGGCGAGGCCCCGCGTGCGACGGGCCTCAACCGCAACTACCGCAAGGATGAAGAGACGATCTGGTGCGAGTGGTATCACTCGTGCCTGCTGGACGAGCAGGGGCGTATCGTCTCGATCCTGTCGTTCGTGCAGGACGTGAGCTCGCGCATACAGGCGGAAGAGCGCCTGCAATATCTCGCGACGCGCGACGCGTTGACCGGCCTACCCAACCGGCTGCTGCTGCAGGAGCGCCTGGGCCAGGCAATCGCGCAGGCGAGGCGCAACGGCCGTCGCGTCGGCGTGCTGTTCATCGATCTGGACCGGTTCAAGAACGTCAACGACACGCTGGGCCATCGCATCGGCGACGAGCTGCTGAAAAGCGTGACCGCTGCGCTGTCGGAGGCGCTGCGCGAGACCGACCTGCTGGCGCGCCTGGGCGGCGACGAGTTCATGGTCATCGTCGAGGAATTCGAGGATCCCGCCGTGCTCAATCGCGTGGCGCAAAAGCTGCAGGAAGCCATCAGCCAGCCGTTCAAGATCGAGGAGCACGACATCTACGTGACGTCGTCGATCGGCATCGCGGTCTATCCGGACGACAGCGATGACCCCGAAGGCCTGCTCAAGCACGCCGACGTCGCGATGTATCGATCAAAGGAACTCGGCCGCAACACCTACCAGTTCTTCGACGCGGACCTCGCCAAGCATCGGCTCAAGCAGCACACCCTGGAGAGTGCGCTGCGCAGCGCGGTCAAGGAAGGCACGTTGCGGCTGCACTATCAACCGGTCGTGCGCATCACCGACGGGTCGATCATCGGCGCCGAGGCGTTGCTGCGCTGGCACGATCCCGAGCATGGTGATGTCGCGCCGCAGACGTTCATTCCGCTCGCCGAGGAGTCGGGCCTGATTCACGTGCTCGGCGATTGGGTTCTGCGCACGGCGGCGGAACAATGCGTGGCGTGGCGCAAAGCCGGCATGCCGCTCATGGTGTCGGTCAATCTATCCGGGCGGCAGTTCTATCGCGAAGACCTCTCCCATCGCATCTCTGAGATCGTCCGCGAATCGGGTTGCGACCCATCGTGGATCGAACTCGAGGTGACGGAATCAAGCTTGTTGCACGATCTGGATTCGATCAAGAAAGTGCTGCAGCGGCTGCGAGAAGAAGGTTTCTCCGTCGCGATCGATGACTTCGGCACCGGCTATTCGAGCCTGTCGCACTTGAAGCATTTCCCCATCGACACCTTGAAGATCGACATCTCGTTCATCGCCGACCTCGAGACCGATCCGGGTGACGCCGCCATCACCGAAGCGATCATCGCACTGGCGCGCGGACTGGGTTTGCGCGTCGTGGCCGAGGGCGTCGGCACCCAGGCGCAGCTGGAATTCCTCGACGTGCACGGCTGCCACTGCTTCCAGGGCTTCTGGGTCAGCAAGGCTCTGCCGCCGTTGGAGTTCGTCGAATTCACGAAAACACACCACTAGCCTCAGCTGACGGGGCACGGTGTGAGAGGTGCGATTGTGTCCCCCTGACTCGCCGCGAATTTCTGTTGCGTCTTTCCGCGCTTGGCGGAGGTATCACGACATCCACGGCGTTCGGCGCGCTCAATGCGATGCCCGATGTGGCTGCGCGCGCTGGATATCGTGATCGTCGGTGCGGGACTCGCCGGCCTGTGCGCCGCCTACGAGCTGGAACAGCGCGGCCATCGCGTGACGATCCTGGAAGCGGATCAGCAGCATGTCGGCGGGCGCACCCGCACGCTGCGGTTCGGCGATGGCCTGTACGGCGAAGCCGGCGCGATGCGCATTCCCGCGCGGCACGAAACGACACGCCGCTACGTCCGCGAGTTCGGATTGCCCCTGCGCAAGTTCGTCTTGTCGAACCCGCAGGCGTATTACTTCCTGCGCGGTGAGCGCCAGCGCATCGCCGACGTCGCGAAGCTCAACCGCCTCTATGCGCTGCGGGACGATGAGCGCGACAAGTCGCCAGACGATTTGTGGGCGAATTCGGTCGGCAAGACGGTGGCCGCGCTGACCGCGGAGGAACGCAGGGAACTCACCGGCGAAACGTTGACCAGCACTCGCGTGCGCCTCCTCGACCAGATGTCATTGCAGCAGGTCATCGAGTCCGCAGGGCTGTCGGACGAGGCGGTCGAGTTTCTCGCCGTGACGCAGGGTCAGGAGACCGAGCTGCTGACCGGCGCGACGGAGACGATTCGCGAGGAATTCCTCGAGGTATGGTCGCAGGGCTTCGACGAGATCGTCGGCGGTACGGATCGCCTCGCGTCCGCCTTTGCCGCGAAGCTGCGCTCCAAGCCGAAGCTCGGCTGCGAAGTCGTGCGCCTGACGCAGCAGCAGGATAAGCGGCGCGCGGCAGCGATCTATCGCGAGCGGGGTGTGGAAAAACGTGCGGAAGGAGATTTCGTTCTGTGCACGCTGCCGTTCCCGGTGCTGTCGCGCGTCGTTGTGGAACCCGAGTTCTCGGGCCCGAAATGGCGCGCGATACGCGAACTCAATTACGACTCGTCGACCAAGGTCCTATTCGTTTGCAATCGCCGTTTTTGGGAGGTCGACGACGGCATCTATGGCGGCGGCACGTACACCGATCTGCCGACCGGAACGACGTATTACCCGTCGGACAACGCCGAAGCGAAGGATCCGCGGGTCTCCAGCGGGCCGGGTGTGATGCTTGCTTCCTACTCCTGGGGCCAGGCCGCTCGCCGTCTCGCGAGCCTGCCGCATCCGGAACGCGCGGCGGCAGTTCTGCGGCACCTGTCGCGCGTGCATCCGCAATTGCGGCAACCTGGGATGGTCCGGCAGACAGCGAGCTGGAGCTGGGACAATCATCCGTACAGCGGTGGAGCATTCGCATGGTTCATGCCGGGCCAGCACACCGCACTGTATCGATATGTCACCGCGCCCGAAGGGCGCATCCACTTCGCCGGCGAACACGCGTCGCTGGCGCATACGTGGATGCAGGGTGCGCTCGACTCCGGCCTGCGCGCGGTACAACAGATGCTCGTGGTGGCGCACAGCGGCTGAATCCGTCGTCTCGCGAATTCGTTCGCGGCTACATTCCCTTCAGCGTTCCGAGCCAATCCAGGAGCGGTTGCCCCGCGGATTTCCATTCGCGCTCCAGCATCATCATGTGCGCGAGTCCGGGGATGATCGTCGCCTTGACACCATACATCGTTGCCGTCGCGCGGACATCGCGAGGCGTGGAAATGCGATCCTCGCTGGCGCCGAGCACGAACACCGAGGTGGCGGCGACAGGCCGGCCATCGTGCAACCGCAAAGTCAGATCCATCAGCGCGCGCGCCGACTCGATAGTCAGATGCATCGCCGCTTCGAGAAGGACTTCGGATTCGACGTCGTTGCTGAAGTACATCGGTCGCAGGGCGGCGAGCATGTCACCAGCGAGGTGAGGCGCGTCGAAGCGCTGCATGTTGACCAGGTACTCGGGCTGCCACGCCAATAGCCGGCTCGCGACAGGCCCCAGCCCTCCGGGCGGAATCGGCGCGATCAATGCGGCAGCGCGCAGCGGCCGCGTGGCCATGACCCGCTCGACGATCGCGGCGCCCATGGAATGACCGATCATGATCGGGGGCGAAGGCAGCGACGCGGCGACGCGTTCGACGTCCGCGACGTAATCGTCCAGGCCCGCAACGAACAGCGATTCACGCCCGCCGCTTGCACCGTGACCGCGCAGGGACAGCGCATGCGCGGCGTAGCCACGCTCGGCGAACCAGGGGAGGAAGTAGGGCTCCCAGCACCACGAGTCGCAGTATCCGCCGTGCACGAACAGCAACGGCGGCTTGCCGTTGCGTCGCGCGGGCAGCCGCGAGCGTACTTCGAGTTTGGTTTCCGGTGGCAGCATTGCCTGGGACCTACCTTGGCGCCGGTGACGACATGCTAAGATCGATTTCGCCGCCGGCTTGCGGCAATGCGCAGCGTCGTACCCTCAACACGCGCTATTTTACATGATCCCGGCCCGCAACCTCGACGTCGTCATACGCGCCGACAAAATCTACGATCCGGACTGCCGCCGCTGCTCACGGCTTGCGAATTTCCTGGACGACGTGCACGCCCTGCATCCGGGCTATTTCTGCCGCCCGGTTCCTCCGTTCGGCGACGGTCGCGCACCTCTCGTCGTGGTCGGCCTCGCGCCGGGAATGCACGGGGCCAACGCCAGCGGGCGTCCGTTCACGGGCGATCACGCCGGGTTGCTGCTGTATGCGACATTGTTCAAGTTTGGTTTTGCTACGCAACCGGTGTCGACGGGCGTCGACGATGGCCTGCGACTGGTCGGCGCGCGGATCACCAACGCGGTCAAGTGTCTGCCGCCGGCAAACAAGCCGCTGCCAGCCGAAATCCGCAATTGCAATGCGTTCCTCATCGCCGACCTGGCGCAATTGCCTGCCGGTGCTGCGATCCTGGCACTCGGTACCGTCGCGCATGAGGCGAGCCTGCGGGCGCTCGGCATTGCCAGGCGCGACCATCCGTTTGCCCATGGTGCGGAACACGATCTGCCGAAGGGCGCGCGACTGTTCGACAGTTACCATTGCAGTCGCTACAACACCAACACGCGGCGGCTCACGACCGCGATGTTCGAGGCGGTCTTCGCTCGGATCGTGGAACACTTGAATTCGGACCGGTCTGCCCGCATCGTCTAAGCGACTATGGCGTCCACTCCACCCGACTCTGCCACTCGCGCCGCGTTCGATGCGCGCGAATTGCTTGCGTCGCTGCCGAATCGTCCCGGTGTCTACCGGATGCTCGACGCGTCCGGCGAAACCATCTACGTGGGCAAGGCGCGTGATCTCAAGAAGCGCGTGTCGAGCTACTTCCAGAAAACCGACCACCATCCGCGGACGGCGTTGATGGTGGCTCAGATCGCGGGCGTCGACACCACCGTCACTCGTTCCGAGGGCGAAGCACTGCTGCTCGAGAACAACCTGATCAAGGCGCACCAGCCGCGCTACAACGTGCTCTTTCGCGATGACAAGAGCTATCCCTACGTGTGCCTGACCGGTGAAGCGTTTCCGCAGCTGCGTTTTCATCGCGGCAAGCTCGACAAGCCGCATCGCTATTTCGGTCCTTTCCCCAGCGCAGGCGCGGTGCGCGAGGGCATGGCGCTGCTGCAAAAGGTATTCCAGCTGCGTACCTGCGAGAACAGCGTCTTCGCCAATCGCTCGCGCCCGTGCATGCTGCATCAGATCCAGCGGTGCACCGGACCTTGCGTGGGCCTCATCTCTGCGGCGGACTATCAGGAAGACGTCAACAACGCGACGTTGTTCCTGCAAGGCAAGACCGGCGAAGTCGTGGAAGGATTGCAGCGGCAGATGGAAGAGGCAGCGGCGAGGCTTGAATTCGAGCGTGCTGCGCGTTTGCGCGACAAGATCGCGCGGCTCACCCAGTTGCAGTCGCGACAGTTCGTCGAGAGCGCCACGGCAGGCGACATCGACGTCGTCGCCGGCGTCGCGGAGCGCGGGCTGACCGCGGTCAATCTGGTGATGATCCGCGGCGGTCGTCACGTCGGCGACCGCACGTTCTTCCCGCAGCATGCGGATGGCGTGACGCTGGAAGAAGTAATCCCCGCGTTCCTCGTGCAGCACTACCTGGACCGGCCGGCGCCGCCGACGATCATAGCCGAGCAGAGCGGTGACGATCCCGTGCTCGCGGAGGTACTGACCTCCCAGTCGGGGCACAAGGTGCAATTGACGACGAATCCCGGCGGCGAGCGGCGTGTTTGGGTAACCATGGCAATCCAGAATGCCGAGCTTGCCATCGGCCAGAAGCTCGCGCAGAAGACCACACAGGAGGATCGTCTCGCCGCGCTTGCAGGAGGCGCTCGGCATGAGCTCGTCGATGCAACGCATCGAGTGCTTCGACGTCAGTCACACGATGGGTGAAGCCGCAGTCGCAAGCTGCGTCATTTTCGACCGCCTGGCGATGCAGACGGCCGAGTACCGGCGCTTCAACGTCAAACCTGAGATCGGTGGCGACGACTACGCCGCGATGCGCGAGGCCCTCTCTCGGCGCGTGGCGCGGATCGTGACGGGTGAATATCCTGCGCCGGACCTGCTGGTGATCGATGGCGGCAAGGGCCAGGTGAGTGTCGCGGCAGAGGTCCTGGCAGAGCAGGGCCTGCACGCCACAAAATTGATCGGCATTGCTAAAGGCCCTGAACGCAAACCCGGTCTTGAAGAAATCATCTTTCCTGATCGTGCGGTGCCGCTGCACTTGCCTTCCGATCACCCCGGCCTGCATCTGCTGCAGCAGATTCGCGACGAGGCGCATCGGTTCGCGATCCAGGGTCATCGTGCGCGGCGCAGCAAGACACGAACGACTTCGTCACTGCAGACCATCGGTGGGATCGGCGCCGCCCGGCGCAAGGCGCTCCTCGCGCATTTCGGCGGCTTGAAGGGTGTTCATGCTGCGAGCATCGACGACCTTGCGCGTGTGCCTGGCATCAGTCGCGCGCTGGCCGAGCGCATCTTCGCCGAATTGCACTAGGGCCGTTAGCAGGCCCTCGTAAACCGGGCATTTCTGCAGGCGGAGTAGAATGTCGCCGAGTCCTGCGTCGCGCCACCCTTATCGCATGTCGTTCAACCTTCCTACCGCACTCACCTGGCTGCGGATCGTACTGATCCCTGTGTTCGTGGGTGTCTACTACCTTCCTCCGGCGTGGTTGTCGATGCCGATGAAGAACTGGCTCGCCATGACCGTGTTTGCCCTCGCGGCCATCACCGACTGGGCCGACGGGTATCTCGCGCGCAAGCTCGGACAGACCTCCGCATTCGGCGCGTTTCTCGACCCCGTCGCCGACAAACTCATGGTGGCGGCCGCACTGATCGTGCTCGTGCAACTCGATCGCGCGGACGCGTGGCTCGCCATCATCATCATCGGACGCGAAATCGCGATTTCGGCGCTCCGCGAATGGATGGCACAGTTGGGCAAGTCGAAAAGCATCGCGGTCGCGTTCATCGGCAAGGTGAAGACGGGTGCGCAGATCACCGCGATCATCGCGTTGCTGCTCTACCAGCCGTTGATCCCGGGAATCGATACGATCGTGCTGGGGACCCTCGCATTGTGGGTGGCCGCGATCCTGACGCTATGGTCGATGTTCCACTACCTGCGACTCGCGGCTCCGCATGTGAAAGGTTCGCCCGCTCCGGCGGAAACGCCCGAGGACATACGCGAGATTGACCCGAAACCCTCCGGCACGATAAAATCGAAGGCTGTTCCCCGATAGCTCAGTCGGTAGAGCGACGGACTGTTAATCCGCAGGTCCCTGGTTCGAGCCCAGGTCGGGGAGCCACAGATCTACGTTTCCGCGATAGCGTCCACTAACATCGACTCGAAACTGTAGCCAAAGTGTAGCCAGAATTGAGCAGAACGGCGTCCTAGCGGCGCCGTTTTTCGTTTTCGGTACAGGAAGTTAACAAATGCGACCTGCGGATTTCTAGTCCGTCGCTCGAGGACCCCTGGATTCAACGGCGAAGCGACTTGGCGTCACTCGGACTGGAGTGATACCTCTTGGCAGCGAATACTGAGGCAGAGCTTTTGGTATAATTCTTACTTGGTATTACTCAGGAGATGTCCATGGCGGTATCGGTTACGAGCAAGGGTCAAGTCACCATCCCGAAGCGGGTCCGGGATGCCCTGGGCATCACACCGGGCAGCAAAGTCGAGTTCGACGTCGCGGGCGGCGGGGCGCGACTCAAGCTGGTCAAGAGACATGCTGTCTTCACGCGTCGACGAGGGGCCTGCCATCCTCGACTACAAAGGTCCTCGGATTCCGGTAGACAAGATGCACGGCGGGCTGGCGATGAAGAAGGCGGCGAAAGCGTGCGCGCCGTTGACACCAACATCCTTGCGCGCTACTACCTCCGCGACGATGCGGTGCAGGGGCGCGTTGCCGCTGGTGTGCTTTCGGCTGGTGACGTATTCGTTCCGAAGACGGTAGTCTTGGAACTCGAGTGGGTCCTGCGGTACGTCGCCGACCAGCCGGAGAGACAAGGTGATCGAATGCTTGGCACACCTCATCGCGTTGCCGGGGGTAACCGTCGAGGATCGCGACGAGATCGAAGCAGCGTTAGGTCATTGTCGCAACGGAATCGACTTTGCCGATGCGCTGCATCTTGCCGCCAGCAAAGCCTGCAGCGAGCTGCTGACGTTCGACGACCGAGGGTATGCGCGCGGGCAAAAAAGCTTCGCCTCAAACCGCCGGTCCGAGTGCCACACGGGTAGTTCTGACAGGTCACCACTGGAGGCGAGCTGCGACACCGCGCAGATGCCGCGATTGCATCGCTTGCAGTGGGCGCACCTTTGCTTCGCAACGGAGTGGACATCTCGCTCAACGCATCGTGGCGAGCAGTCCAACGTGGTTTCATTGGCCGATTTCGTCGAGCCAACGCAAGTCTCCGTCGCTCGGAGGCCGCTTCGAATAAAAAAGCGCAAGCGGATCGTCTGAGGCTGCAGATGACGAAAGGCTTCGACTAGACGCTCCCTGTCATCGAGGTGCTTGCCCCGGATGGTCACCTTGTTGCAGCCTCGATATTCCTGCCAACGAACTACCGTCGGCCGAACCGCGCAGCTTGTGGGCGATTGCTTGGGAGGTCGTGGGCGAGCCGATGCTCCTCTTGCTCATCGGCGCTTCCGCGATCTATCTGGTGCGGGGGACATTCGCGAGGCGCTGGTCTTCGTTACGTCGGTGTTCGTCGTGATGGGTATCACCTTTTACCAGGAACGCAAGACAGAGCGCGCGCTTGAGGCCCCGCGCGAGCTCTCGAGTCCTCGCGCCCAGGTATTGCGCGACGGGGATTGGCAGTTGGTTGCAGGGCGAGAAGTGGTCGTCGGCGACCTTGTCCGGGTGAAGCAAGGCGACCGCGTGTCGGCTGATGCGGTACTTCAGAAGTCACCACTCGTTTGGAGTTGCGATCAAAGACATAAAGGTAGATGTACTGGTCTGTGGCGTTGGCATGGCCGGAACGCTCGCGCTAGACGGCCTTTCCGGGGACTGTCCGAGGCAGTTTGCTCTCGAGGAACTTGAGGAATACCTTCACGCGCGCAGGCTGAGGTTGCGCCGACTCTGGAATACGGCGTAGATCGGCTCCGGTTCGTCGCGCTGATATTCCGAAAGTAGTGAAACGAGCCTGCCCTCGTGCAAGTCCTGTCCGATGTGAAAGTCAGCCAGCCTGGCGATGCCCATCCCCCGGCAAGCCAGGACTCGCAGAAAGTTGTCTGAATTCGCCGCGATGTTGCCGGCAATTTGCGGCGGTCCGCTGGCCTCGTCAATGCGCATCGGCCACATGCTGCGCTGCATGTTAGGCAGGAAGTTGAGGCAGTTGTGGTTTTGCAGTCGAGTTCTCGCCCCTCAGAGGTTCAACCTCGAACGACGCGACAACTATCCTGGCACAGAGGGCCGGAACGAAGTGTTACCCTTCTCTACGGACTTCCCCGGAAGCGCAAGTGATTTCGGCACGGTGACGTGTTAGCTGCGGTCACGGTGGTCGCGTGGTCATGATTGCTCGCGAGAGTGGAGAGTTGGCGATTTAGCGACGGCGATGAGTAAACAACAAGGTACAGACTGCATCTCTCTACACGGCCTTGTGGGAGAACGTCGAAGTCTGTCTCCGGGCTCAAGATAAAGGTCGCGCGCTGCCGCCTAATTCTCTCATCGGCCTTACCTGCCAGCGCGGATCAGGCGCCTGCAGTCGATGTGGGTCCTTCAGGGTATTCAGGTTCAGGCAGCGCTCGGTCCAACCTCGTTGCTATCTCACCTCGGTCATCGCGGGAAGCATCGGTCGTTCGGTTTCGTCGTCGTTTGGTTATGGGGTGACGCTATTCATCGCGGGCGGAGCGGACGGGGCCGCTCGAGCCCAGCGTCGCCAGGCGTCGGGATCGTAGTCCTCGCCTTTGGCGAGGATGGCCCAGATGATTCGCGCGTGTTTGTTGGCGATCGCCACCAGGGTCTTGTGGTAGCCCACGCGTGCGTGCAGTTGCACGATCCAGGCTTGCAGGCGGGTGCGCTGCAGCGGCTGCTTGGTCAGCGCCACCTGTAGGGCCGAACGCGC
The DNA here is from genome assembly GCA_963726935.1 of uncultured beta proteobacterium. GTDB lineage: Bacteria > Pseudomonadota > Gammaproteobacteria > Burkholderiales > Casimicrobiaceae > PALSA-1003. The sequence goes on along the minus strand of CAVSEH010000028.1, from coordinate 4,013 downwards.
GCCCTGGGTGAGCAAGCCTCGCAGGTACGTATCGCCGCGCTTGGTGATGTGGCCCAGCCGCGGTGTGGCCCCCGGAGCTGTCTTGCGACGGCACCAACCCTTGCCAGGCGGCGAACTGGCGCCCGTTCTTGAAGTCGCGCGCGTCGGTAACGGTAGCGAGCATCGCCGCCGCGGTTATAGGGCCGACGCCGGTGATCGTGGTGACGCGCTTTGCCATTTCGTTGCCTTTGACGTGGCTTTTTATCTCTACCTCGCAAAGGGCGATGGCTTCATCGAGCCGCGCGAGGTGGGGCCGGGCTTCAGCGAGAAGACGGCGCACCATCAACGGCAGCGCTGCGTCCTGTTCCAGCTCCGGCAACGCCCGTGTCAGCACCTCTGCCGAGCGAGCGCGCCAGACCCCAAACTCAGCGAGCAGACCACGCAGCCGATTGATCAGCGCCGTGCGTTCCTCGCTCCATCCTTGGCGCAGCCGGTGCCACGACAGACACGCTTGTTGCTCGACCGACTTCACCGCCACGAAGCGCATATTCGGTTGCCGCACCGCCGTGCAAATCGCCTCGGCATCGTTGCGATCATTCTTCGCCGTCCGACTCTTGCGAAACGGCTTGACGAACTCCGCCGCCATGAGCCGTGGCGTGTGCCCGTGGCCGGTCAGCCAGCGCGCCCAGTGGTGCGCCGCCCCGCACGCTTCCATCCCGAACACGCACGGCGGCAGCTGTACCGCCCACGCCGCGAACGCCTCGCGCCGAAATATCTCGCGTGAACACCGTCCGGCCTGAACGGTCCGCACGCACACACCGCGATCACTTCCTTTGCCAGATCCACACCAACAGTAGTAATCTCGTTCATGACTTCCCCTCTCGTTCAGATTGATGGACACCACTTCAATCTTGGCACTTCGATGCCGTGCGGTTCAACCGCTTCGAGTAGGGGAAGTCCCTTCTATTCTCTCAGGAAGGGCATAGGTGCAGCGATAGCACCCACTAACTGGGGTCTATTCGCTCCGTCGCTCTCCATTGTAATTAGGGCCTCCTCTCACACACATCTTTGTGTAGAATGTCTTGGTGCCCCCAACGGAGACGTCCGATGGCAACGAATCTTGACCTCGACGACAAGCTCATTGAAGCCGCGCGGCGACTTGGCGGGCACCGGACCAAGCGTGACGCAGTGACACGCGCGCTCGAGGAGTACGTGCGGTGGCTGCGGCAACAAGCCATCGTCAATGAATTTGGCAAGATCGACTATGACCCGAAGTTCGACTATAAGAAGCAACGCCGCGTGGCGTGAAAGTTCTTGTCGATACGTCAGTCTGGTCGGTTGTCCTTCGGCGTCGATTCCCACTGCGAGACGACGCTGTCAGCGATGAACTAAAACGCCTGATCGTCAATTACCGCGTCGTTATGATTGGGCCAATCCGGCAGGAACTGCTGTCAGGAATTCGTACTCAAGAACAGTACGAAGCGCTGCGCGACAAGCTCCGTGCATTCCCGGACTTGCGGTTGCACTCGGACGACTACGAACTAGCTGCCCAGTTCTTCAACCAGTGCCGCAGCAAAGGCGTGCAGGGCTCCAATACGGACTTCCTCATTTGCGCGGTGGCCGCGCGTCGCAGTAATTCCGTGTTCTCTACGGATCGGGATTTTGAAGCGTACGAGCGCATTCTGCGGGTAAGACGACATCAGGCGAGCGACTGACAACCGAGTAGGGGTCCACATACGGACATCGCGCCTCGGCTCCTCAATCGTGTGGACGCCCAAATCGTCGCAGCAGTACAACGGGTCAGCCGTCCTCTGGCTGCGCAGCGGGCGTCGCCAGCACACTGGGCCGGGCTGGTTGCATCACTGATTCGCCGCCCCGCATTCGCCCGACGTCTTCTTGAACCATGCGCAGATGGAACCTGAGCAGCTGCAGATCGACTTCGTATGAGCGTGCAACCTTGAGCAATCGCACGGCGGATTCGATTTCGGCGACTCGTGCCTGATACTCGACGCATCGGGACCCGTCTGCGCCGTGATCCAGTTCGCGTTCGAGGTTCCCCAATGCCCGGTGCAATTGCTCGATCCGACGGACGTGCAGCCATCGGTAGAAGCGCGGTGCGAAGAAGCCGATGACGGGAATCAGCAATGCGACGACCGGAATGACGAAGAACACGAATCGGTTGAGGAGCGAGGTCAGCCAGAAGGACGTGTAGCGCTGCCAGAAGGTCGAGCCCGAGCGGTAGAATGCCTCTGCCGTCGGAGAGAGGGGCAAATCATTGGGTTGCTCGGCCGGAAACTCACCGAGGCGATTGAAGGGACCCGGTGCCCAGTGGACTTCGCGCATGGCTTCCAGCAGCAAATATTGCAAAGCGGGATGAAGATCCTGTCGTACGAGCACTCTGTTGCGGAAGGCGAGCAGGTCAATGTCCGAATTCGGAATGTCGCGGCTCAAGCTGATGAGGCCTCGCCATAACACTACATGCTTCAGCCCGGGGACCGTCTTGGCGATGGCTTCAGCTTGCGCGACGTTCATCAATCGGACCCCGGGGGCGCCGAGCGCGCGCTGCAAGAGGCTGCCATCCAGCTGACTTGGAAAGATCGCCACATCGATTTCGCCTGCGATCAATGCATCGACTGCCTCGGTGGAATCCAGATCCACGAGATGGGTGGAAGCCTCCAGTGCGTCGGTAGCTTTCAGAACCTGCAAGATATCAGCGACCGCAGCGCGGTTCCCGGCATCCCAATAGAAAGGCGCTTGCCACGGAATTGCGCGAATTGCGTAATGGGCTCGGCGCTCCTGTAGAAAATGAATATCGCCGCATCGAATACGCCGCCGAGTGAATAGAGGGTGTCCGCATCGTTCGGTTGCGTGAAGCCGAAGGTGGTGAGGGCCGCCTGCACCCCCGAGGCGGTGTCGCGCAGCAGCTCGAGATTCTCCACCGCGCCAGCAGCGTTGCGGATCTCCAGCGTGACACCATGGCGTGCGAGTATCCGTGCGTACTGCCTCGCAAAGTTGTCGTACCCAGATCCTGCTGCCCCGGCAGCGATAGGCGATGCGCGGGTCGAGCTCGCACTGCCGGTTGCGGGTGTTCTCAATGATGTGCGAAGCGCGTTTTTCGGTCTGTGCGTGAACGCCGGCAAGGCGGTGCTCACGGCGATGATGGAAGAGGAGCGCGCGGCAGTCTGTGGCGCCAAGGGCGTGCCGCACCCGACGCGCTCGGCGTATCGCGGTGGGCACACGCGCAGCCAGGTGACGCTGGCTGGGCAGCGCATCGCGATCGCGCGTCCACGCGCTCGTCACATTCAAGCCGGAGAAGTGTCATTGCCCAGCTTCCAGTGGGCCACGCATCGCGATCCGCTGGACGCCGCGACCATGGCGGCGATTGCCGCGGGCGTGTCGACGCGCCGCTACGGCACGACGCTTGATCCGCTGCCGGCAGGTGAATCGGCGGCCGCGGTTTCGAAGAGCGCAGTGTCGCGCCGCTTCGTCGCCTTGAGCAGTGAGCGCCTGGAGCAATGGCTCGCATCGCGGCTGGACCAGGTGCGGCTGCCGGTGGTGATGATCGACGGCATTCACTTCAAGGACCGCGTGGTGCTGGTCGCGCTGGGCTTCGATACCGACGGACGCAAGCACGTGCTGGGCATCCGTGAAGGCAGCACCGAGAATACGCGCGTGGTGCGCTCGCTCATTTCGGATTTGATCGAGCGTGGGCTTGACGCCGACACGCCGCGGCTGTGGGTCATCGACGGCGGCAAGGCGCTGCGCCGCGCGATCACGGAGGTCTTCGGCGCAGTTGCGCTCGTACATCGCTGCCAGGAGCACAAACGCCGCAACGTGCTCGACCACTTGCCGGAGCATCTGCATGCGAGCGTCGGACGTGCGATGAAGGACGCGTGGCACAGCAAGGATGCCGCGCTCGCGAAGCGACAGCTCGAGCGGCTAGCCAATTCCCTCGCCAAGCCGCATCCGGGCGCCGCTGCGAGCCTGCGCGAGGGGCTGGCCGAGACGCTCACGCTCACGACTCTGGGCATTGA
>CAVSEH010000027.1:0-129443 GCA_963726935.1 uncultured beta proteobacterium | reverse complement strand
ATCGAGCGCTAACTATAGTTGGCAAGCAGCGGGTCCTCGATGCCAGCGTCCGCAAAGCCCTTGCTGCGCAAGAGACAGGCGTCGCACTGCCCGCACGGCGCCCCACGCGGCGCAGGGTCGTAGCAGCTGGTCGTCAGGCCATAGTCGATGCCGAGCTCAATACCGGTCCGGATGATTTGCGCCTTGGTCATCTGGATCAGCGGCGCGTGGATCTTGAAGCGTTGCTCACCTTCGGTGCCCGCGCGAGTGGCGAGGTTCGCCATCGCCTCGAACGCCGCGATGTACTCCGGGCGGCAATCGGGGTATCCGGAATAGTCGAGTGCGTTCACGCCGACGAAGATATCGGTGGCGCCCAGCGTTTCCGCCCACGCGAGCGCAAAACTCAGGAAGATCGTGTTTCGCGCAGGGACGTAGGTGATCGGGATCGATTTGGTCATGTCGGCGAGGGCGCGGCCTTTCGGAACCGCGACTTCGCTGGTGAGCGCAGAACCGCCGAACGCGCGCAGGTCGAAGTCGACAATCACGTGGCGCGACGCGTGCAACGCATGCGCAACCCGCTCGGCGGCGGTCAACTCGAAGACATGTCGCTGGCCATAGCGGAAACTGATCGCATGTGCATCAAAGCCCGCGCGCTGCGCGAGCGCAAGCACGGTGGTCGAGTCGAGGCCGCCACTCAGCAATACGACGGCCGGTCCGCGTGGCGGCATCGGCTTTACTCCAGGCTCTGAATCGAGCGATCTGAAGCGAGGACGATACCGCATGCGCGGGCGATGGTGCGCGTCAGCCGATGCTTGGAACAACGCCAAGAGTACGTTCGTCCTAGGACAGGAAAAAGCACAACTTTTATGACAAAGCCATGGATCTGCGCCTCGCGACGGGCGGCGGTTGTCCCGCATTTACGACGTGCGCCACCGAACGGCGCTTTTTCCGCATATTTCTTCCATGTTACTTGCATAGTCATCTGTAAGTATCTATTTATTCTACAAAACATGCATTCTTACAACATCGACGCTAAGTCTTTGTTCGCAAACCACAATCCTGTTGACCGGTCTGTGCGAGTTGCATATAGTGGCAAGTGGTGGGAAAAAGTGGGACAAAGTGGGCGCTCACCGCTAGGCTTGCACCGAGGGAGGATCGGCAGTGTTTCGAGGCGTCACCCATCTCGCGCTGGACAACAAGGGACGCCTGGCCGTCCCGGCAAGGCACCGCCCTGCGCTGACCGGGGACGCCGACGGCCGCATGGTGCTAACCGCCGATCCCAGCCACTGCCTCCTGCTCTACCCGCTCGCCGAATGGGATCCGATCCAGTCGCGCCTCATGGCGCTTTCGAGCTTCAACGATCGCATCCGTAGCCTTCAGCGGTTGCTCGTCGGCCACGCCGATGATGTGGAACTCGACAGTGCCGGACGCATCCTGGTGCCTCCCGCACTGCGTCAATACGCCGCCCTCGACAAGCACGTCGTGCTCGTCGGTCAGGGCAACAAGTTCGAGCTGTGGGACGAGGCCCGTTGGACGGAGCAGACCGCGCAGGCGATAGCGTTCCCCGGCGGCCTGCCGCCCGAGCTCGACGGTTTCTCACTCTGAAAGTGGATGGCGGCCATGTCCCGGTCCTGCTCAATGAAGCCGTGGCGGCGCTGGCGATCAGGCCAGGCGGGGTCTACGTCGACGGTACTTTCGGCCGTGGCGGGCACAGCAGGGCAATCCTCGCCGCGCTCGGTCCAGCGGGGGTGCTTCTCGCGCTCGACCGAGATCCCGAGGCCGCAGCCGCAGCCCGTACCTTGCGCGACGCGCGCTTTCGCTTCCATCGCGCCTGGTTTTCGGAACTGCCCGGAGTGCTCGATCGAGAGGCATTGCCTTTGGTGGACGGCCTGCTGCTCGACCTCGGCATCGCATCACCGCAGATCGACGATCCGACGCGCGGCTTCTCGCTGCGCGCGGACGGGCCGCTCGACATGCGCATGGACCCGTCGCGCGGACAGAGCGCGGCGGAATGGCTAAGCCACGTCACGGAACGTGAACTCAGGGGGGTGATCGCGGACTATGGTGAAGAACGGTTTGCTCAACAGATTGCAAGAGCGATTGTTGCGGCACGCGCGCACGAGCCCGTCCTACGGACGCGGCAACTGGCCGCGATCGTGGCAAAAGCCGTCGGCTCGCGCGGGCGGGGTGATTGGAGTCAGGATCCGGCCACGCGGACATTCCAGGCTGTACGGATTTACATCAATCAGGAGCTTCAGGAATTGCCGCTAGCGCTCGATCGCATCCTGCCGCGATTGCGCGATGGCGGCCGCCTTGCGGTGATCAGTTTCCACTCGCTGGAGGATCGCCTGGTGAAACAGTTTTTCCGGCGCCATAGCCAGCCCTATGGCGGCGATGCGCGGGTTGCGCGCCTGCCGATTGCCTCGCGTTCGTTGCCGGTGCCGCCACTGCGGCTGGTTGGACGCGCGATCCGCGCCAGCGATGCTGAGGTGGACGCCAATCCACGCTCGCGCAGCGCGGTGCTGCGCGTGGCCGAGCGCACGGCGACGGTGGTCGCATGATGACCAGGCTCAACGTCATTCTGCTGATCGCGCTGATTGCTTGCGCGCTGTCGCTGGTCACATCGCGCCACCAGGCCCGCAAGCTGTTCGTGGAGCTCGAGCGTGAACAGGCGCAGGCGCGCAACTACGACATCGAATACGGCCAGCTGCAGATCGAGCAGTCGACGTGGTCGATGCCCGCGCGTGTCGAGAGGATCGCCCGCGAGCAGTTGCGCATGCAACTGCCGGGCGCGAGCCGAGTCGAAGTGATGGACGAGGTCAAGCGATGAGACTCGCCGCCGCCGCGCCGCCGCGCCTGCCCGCATTGCGCGCGCCACTCGTGTTCGGCGTGCTGCTCGCGTTGTTCATGCTGCTACTGGTCCGATCGCTCTACCTGCAACGCTTCGACAACGCGTTTCTGCAGGAGCAGGGCAGCTCGCGCTACAGCCGCGACATCGACGTCCCGGCACATCGCGGACGGATCGTCGATCGCCTCGGCGAGCCGCTGGCGATCAGCACCCCGGTGAAGGCGGTTTGGGCGTGGCCGGACAAGATGGATGCGACGCCGCAGCAATTGCAGGCGCTCGCGAACGCGCTGGACATGCCGCCTGCCGCGTTGAAACAGAAAATCGCCAGCGGCAATGACTTCGTGTATCTGAAACGTCCCGTTGCCCCGGATGCCGCCGAGCGCGTTGCCGCACTGCAGATCAAGGGGGTTCACGACGAAACCGAATACTGGCGCTATTACCCCGGTGGCGACGTGATGAGCCAGATCCTCGGGTTCACCGGTGATCACGATGTTGGCCAGGAGGGCATGGAACTCGCACAGCAAACCTGGCTGGGCGGGAAACCCGGGAGCCGGCGCGTGATCATCAACCGCCGCGGCGAGATCGTCGAGGATGTCGTGAGCATTCGCGCGCCGCAGGAAGGCCGCGACCTTGCTCTGGCCATCGACAGCAGGCTGCAGTACCTGGCATTCCGCGAACTGAAGGCGGCGATCGATCTCAACAAGGCGCAGGCCGGGGCAATCGTCATGCTCGACGCCAAGACCGGCGAGATCGTCGCGCTGGCCAACTGGCCCACGTTCAACCCGAACAATCGCACTCGGGCGGCGAAGGACAAGATGCGCAACCGGGCGCTCACCGATACCTTCGAGCCGGGCTCGTCGATGAAACCGTTCACGATCGCCGCCGCGATCGATTCGGGGAAGGTAACACCAGCCACGATCATCGACACGGCACCAGGGACGCTGACGATCAGCGGCGCGACGATCCACGACGCCCACCGTGAAGGCGCGCTTACGGTAGAGCAGGTCATTCAGAAATCCTCGAACGTCGGCGCCGCGAAGATTGCGTTGTCGCTGCCACCGTCGACGATGTGGCAGACCCTGTCGGACGCGGGCTTCGGCACGCCGCCCCGGACCGGATTCCCCGGTGAAGTCGGCGGCCGGCTCCGTCCGGCGAAGAGCTGGCGGCCCATCGAACAGGCGACGATTGCCTATGGACACGGCATCTCGGTCAATCTGGTGCAGCTCGCGCGTGCATACACGGTCTTCGCCAACGACGGTGAACTCAAGCCGGTGTCGCTGCTGAAAGTGGATGGACCCGTCGCCGGTCGGCCGGTGATGACGCCCGACACGGCGCGTGCCGTTCGCCACATGCTGGAGATGGTGGTGCTGCCCGGTGGGACTGCGCCCAAGGCGCAGGTTCTCGGCTATCGAGTCGCGGGCAAGACCGGCACTGCACACAAGCTCGACGACCGCACCCATACCTACTCCGAAACGCAGTACATCGCCTCGTTTGTGGGGTTCGCCCCGGTTTCGAATCCAAAGTTGATCGTCGCGGTGATGATCGATCAGCCGTCTGCGGGACAGTACTACGGCGGCGCCGTCGCAGCGCCGATATTCAGTACGGTCATGGGCGCCGCACTGCGAATGCTCGGCGTGCCGACGGACGCGCCGCTCAACAACGTCATCCTGCCGCCGGACACGGCCGACATCAAGGAAGAGACATGAGCGCGAAGGGCCGCCCGGGACGTCTACGTGAGCGGGGCGAAGCCGAGGCGCGAAGCGCGCGTCCGCGAACGTGGACGGCGGCCGAAAGCGCAACGCTGCGATTCGCGCAAACGCAGACTGACGGCCGCGAATACCGAAGCGCGCAGCGCGGAGGTATCCGATGACCAGCGCGCTCGCCGCCGATACCGACGTCGCCGCGTTGCTCAAGCGCCTCGACCATCCTGTGTCGCGCATCACGTCCGACAGCCGAGAGGTGCGTGCCGGGGACGTGTTTGCCGCGTATCCCGGGATGGAGCGCGATGGACGGACCTACATTCCCGACGCCATGGCGCATGGTGCGGGCGCGATTTTGTGGGATCCGCAGGGTTTCTCCTGGAATCCCGCCTGGACCTTGCCGCAACTGCCGCTGGACCATCTCAAGGCGCGGCTTGGCGTGATTGCCGATTTCGTCTATGGACATCCGTCGAAGGATCTGTGGGTGGTCGGAGTGACCGGCACCAACGGCAAGACATCGTCGGCGCACTGGATTGCTGCCGGACTGCATTCGACCGGACGTCGCACGGCGGTGCTGGGCACGTTAGGCAACGGTCTGATCGGTGCGTCCATCAAACCGGCGGCCAATACCACCGCGGACGCCGCGGCGTTGCACGAAATGCTGGCCCTGTACAAGCGCGCGGGCGCCGATTCCGTCGTGATGGAAGTTTCATCGCACGGCATCGATCAGGGCCGGATCAACGGCGTGAATTTCGCGGTGGCGTTGTTGACCAATCTGTCGCGCGACCACCTCGACTACCACGGGACGATGGCTGCGTACGGTGCGGCGAAGGCGCAACTGTTCGCTTGGCCTGGCCTGCGCGCGAGCGTGATCAACGCGGATGATGCCTTCGGCCGCAGTTTGATCGAGATGGCGAAAGCCAAAGGTCGCAACGTGCTGAGCTACGGTTTCGGCGTTGCCGATATCGCCGGTTCACGCTTGAGATCCGCGGCGCGTGGCTTGGCGCTCACGGTGGAAACCCCCTGGGGCCGGGGTGAGCTCGATACCCGGCTGGTCGGCGCGTTCAACGCATCGAACGTCCTCGGTGTGCTTGGAACCCTGTTGGTCAGTGGTGTTGAGCTGGAGCGCGCGCTGAAGTTCCTCGCCGACGTCGAGGCTCCTCCGGGACGCATGCAGCGCCTCGGTGGTGACGTTGCGCCGCTGGTAGTCATCGATTACGCGCATTCGCCGGACGCCATCGAGAAAGCGCTCGCCGCGCTGCGCGGGGCGGTCGGCTCCGGGGGCGAATTGATATGCGTCTTCGGTTGCGGTGGTGATCGCGATCGCGGCAAGCGACCCGAGATGGGGCGCCTCGCCGCAAGGCTTGCCGATCGCGTCGTCGTGACCAGCGACAACCCGCGCAGCGAGGATCCGGCGGCCATCGCCAGCGATATCGTGCACGGCATTCGCGAGACGGGCAACCGCCGCTATTCGGTGGAACTCGACCGTGGGGCTGCAATTGCCACGACGATCGCCGCCGCCAGACCTGGCGACGTCGTGCTGCTCGCGGGCAAGGGTCACGAGTCCTATCAGGAGCGTGCCGGCGTACGCCAGCCATTTCTGGACGCCGACCACGCGGCGCGAGCACTTGCCGCGAGGAGCACGCGATGATGGATGCCGTGACCGCGACGCGCGCAGTCGGCGGCACGTTACGCGGCGAGAACGTATGGTTCGAGGGCGTCGGCACGGATTCGCGAACGATCCGGGCGGGCGAACTGTTCGTCGCCCTCACCGGCGAGCGATTCGATGGACACGACTACATCGAACGGGCAGTCCAGCGCGGCGCGGTGGCCGCCGTGGTCGCCGACGATCGGGCCGCATCGCTATCCGGCAACCTGATCGCTGTTGCCGATCCCCTGCGCGCGCTAGGTGCGCTCGCCGCGTTCTGGCGCCAACGCTTCATGCTGCCGGTCGTCGGCATCGTCGGCAGCAATGGCAAGACCACGGTGAAGGAAATGACAGCCGCGATCCTGCGCGCCCATCTCGGGGAAAGGCAAGTGCTCGCCACACCCGGAAATCTCAACAACGCAATCGGCTTGCCGTTGACGGTGCTGGGCCTGCGCGCGCCGCATCGCGCCGCCGTGGTCGAGATCGGCATGAACCATCCCGGCGAAACAGCGGAACTTGCCGCGATCGCGATGCCGACGATCGGCATTATCAACAACGCACAGCGCGAACATCAGGAATTCATGAAGAGCGTCGCCGACGTCGCCGCCGAGCACGCTGCGCTGATCAGCGCATTGCCGGAAAGCAGCATCGTGGTGATCAATGCCGACGACGACTACGCCTCGTTCTGGCAGGAAGTCGTCGTCCGTCGCAACGCGGAAGGCGCGGCCCTGGTACTGCGCGATTTCGGCTTGCGTGCAGCCGCGGTGGTCACCGCGCGTTTTCGCATCGAGACCTGGGGCTCCGTCGTCGAAGTCACGACACCCGAGAGCAATGTGAAGCTGGACTTGCGGGTGCCGGGGCGCCACAACGTGGGCAATGCCCTCGCCGCGATCGCGGCGGCGACCGCTGCGGGGGCGACACTCGACGATGCCGCCAAGGCACTCGAAGCTTTCCGGCCATTGTCGGGACGCTTGCGCACGCTGGACCTTCCCGGCGGTGGGACGGTCATCGACGATACGTACAACGCCAATCCGGATTCGGTGCGTGCGGCGATCGCCGTGCTTGCACGCGCGCCGGCACCGCGCTGGCTGGTACTGGGCGACATGGGCGAAGTCGGCGACCAGGGCGTGTCATTTCACCGCGAGGTCGGCGCCTACGCACGCGCCGCAGGCGTCGATCGGCTGCTCGCCGTCGGCGACCTTGCGCAGCACGCCGTCGCGGCGTTTGGCGTCGGTGCCGAGCATTTCTCCACGGTCGCCGCGCTCGCCGGGGCGCTGCACGCCGAGCCCGGGGCGACCGTGCTGGTCAAGGGTTCGCGGTTCATGCGCATGGAACGCGTCGTGTCCGCGCTGACCGACACTGCTGCCGAGGCGCACTGATGCTGCTCGCACTGGCGAACTGGATCGCGGCAGATGTGCGGACCTTCAACGTATTCGGTTATATCACCCTGCGCTCGGTGCTGGCGACGATGACGGCGTTGGTCATCTCCTTCGTGGTCGGGCCGCGCATGATCCGCAAGCTCGCCGAATACCGGATCGGTCAGGCCGTGCGCGACGACGGCCCGGAAACTCATCTCACGAAGGCGGGCACGCCGACGATGGGCGGGGCACTCATTCTCGTCTCGATTGTGATCACGACGTTGCTTTGGGCCGACCTGCGCAATCGCTTCATCTGGGTCGTGCTCATCGTCACCGTGGGCTTCGGCGCGATCGGATGGGTCGACGACTACCGCAAGGTCGTCTACCGCAATCCCAAGGGTCTCTCGGCGCGTACCAAATTCACGCTCCAGTCACTGATCGGGCTCATCGCGGCAATCTACCTTGCGTTCTCCGTGTCGGCGCCCTCGAACACCCAATTCTTCCAGTTGTTCAATGCGTGGCTCGCCAGCGGCTTCAACCTCGACCTTCCGCCCAAGGCCGACTTGATCGTTCCCTTCTTCAAGACGGTCAGCTACCCGCTCGGTGTCTGGGGTTTCATCGTGCTCTCGTACTGCGTAATCGTGGGTGCGAGCAACGCCGTCAATCTCACCGACGGCCTCGACGGGCTCGCCATCATGCCGACGGTGATGGTTGGCGCGGCGCTGGGTCTGTTCGCGTATGTGACGGGTCGTGCCGACTATTCGAACTACCTGTTCCTGCCCCATATCCCCGGCGCCGGGGAACTGACCGTCTTTTGCGGTGCGATCGCGGGCGCGGGTCTCGGTTTTCTATGGTTCAACGCCTATCCCGCGGAAGTATTCATGGGTGACGTGGGCGCACTCGCGCTCGGCGCGGCGCTCGGCGCGGTCGCCATCATCGTCCGTCAGGAAATCGTCCTGTTCATCATGGGTGGCGTATTCGTGGTGGAGACGCTCTCGGTCGTGATTCAGGTGGCCTCGTTCAAGATGACCGGCAAGCGCGTGTTTCGCATGGCGCCGATTCATCACCACTATGAACTGAAGGGGTGGAAAGAGAACCAGGTCGTGGTCAGATTTTGGATCATTACGATGCTGCTCGTGCTGTTCGGGCTGTCGACGTTGAAGCTGCGCTAACGATGAACGTCCGCGACTGCAATGTACTCGTGCTCGGCCTGGGTCTGACCGGCCTGTCGGCCGCACGCTGGGCGGCGCGTCACGGCGCTCGAGTGCGCGTTGCCGATACGCGCGCGCACCCGCCTGGCGCGGAAAAACTCGCGGCCGAGCTTCCGCGCGTCGTGCTTACGACCGGACCGTTCACGGATGCAACGCTGACGGGCGCCGACTTGATCGTCATCAGTCCAGGTTTGGCGAAGGAGCAACCGCCGATCCTGGCCGCGCAGGCGCGCGGCGTGGAGGTCGTCGGTGACATCGAACTGTTTGCACGTGCGCTGCCGCGCGGACAGAAGGTACTCGCGATCACCGGTTCGAACGGCAAGACGACCGCCGCGACCCTCACCGGCGCACTCGTCCGCGCGGCGGGTCTGCGCGCTGAGGTGGTCGGCAACATCGGCGAGCCCGTGCTCGATGTGCTGGCCACGCACGAGGGCGGCGCACCATGGCCCGACGTCTTCGTGGTCGAGCTGTCGAGCTTTCAACTTGAGACGACCTCCAGTCTGCGGCCGACAGCCGCCACGGTGCTCAATGTTTCCGAAAACCATCTCGATCGCTACACCGGGATGGATGACTACGCCGCGGCCAAAGGGCGTGTGTTCTCCGCTGGCGGTACGCAAATACTCAATCGCGACGATCCGCGGTCGCTGGCGATGCGCGTGATCGATCGTCCGGTTCGAACCTTTGGCGCGGGTTCTCCACCCACGGCCCAGGACTGGGGGCTCGTCCCGCACGACGGGGCGCTGTGGCTCGCCCACGGGACGACGTTGCTGTTGCGCACGAGTGAACTCGCGCTGGTCGGGCGCCACAACGCGCTCAACGCGCTTGCCGCGTTGGCCCTGACGTCGAGTGTGGCGGCGATCGACGCCAACGTGCTTGCGGCGTTGCGTGCATTTCACGGCCTGCCCCATCGCATGGAACGCGTGGCGGAAATCGGGAACGTGCTCTTCGTGAACGATTCGAAGGCGACCACGGTGGCAGCCACGCTCGCGGCGCTCGAAGGCATCGATCGCCCGGCCGCCTTGATTGCCGGCGGTGATGGGAAGGGACAGGACTTCTCGCCGCTGCGATCCGGCGTCGACGCGCACTGTCGCGCCGTCGTGCTGCTGGGCCGCGACGCGCCCGCGATCGCGGCCGCCCTGGCGGGCGTGCAGCCGGAGGTGGAATTCGCGCCGGGATTGGAAGCTGCCGTGGCACGCGCGATCGCGCAGGCGCGCGCCGGTGACGCCGTGCTGCTGTCGCCCGCGTGCGCGAGCCTCGACATGTTCAGCAACTACATCGAGCGCGGCGATCGTTTCAAGGCCGCCGTTGCCGCGCATGCGAAGGAGATGGCTCATGCCTAGAGACATGACCCTGCGCTCCACGTTTCCACGCTTGTCGGCGTTGGCGGCGGCACCTCGTGAAAGCCGTGCGATGCTGACCTTCGACACGACGCTCGCGTGGGCCGCGCTGTTGCTGCTGGCCATCGGCCTGGTGATGGTGTATTCGGCATCGATCGCGACCGCCGAGGCCATGGCGTACACGGGCTATCGTCCCTGGTACTTCCTCGCGCGCCACACGGTCTTCGTGGCGGCGGGAATCCTCACGGCGTATATCGCCTTTCAGGTGCCGGTCAAGATCTGGCAACGGCTGGCTCCGTATCTCTTCATTGCGGGCGCGCTGCTGCTTGTTGCAGTCCTGGTACCCGGCATCGGCAAGTCCGTCAACGGCAGCAAACGCTGGCTGTCTCTCGTGGTCGTCAACGTGCAGCCTTCCGAATTCATGAAGCTCTTCGTCGTGCTGTACGCCGCCAGCTACGCGGTGCGCAAGGCCGACTTTCTGCACGCGCAGCAACCGCTCAAGCAAACACTTCTTCGTGGTTTCCTGCCTTTGCTCGCGGTGATGGTTGCGATCGGCGCGTTGCTGCTGCGTGAACCCGACTTCGGCGCGTGCGTGGTCATCGTCGCGATCGCGTTCGGCATCCTCTTCCTGGGCGGCCTCGATTGGCGCTTGCTGATCGGCCTCGGCTTCCTGCTGCCGATCGCGCTGTGGCTCCTGATCTGGATTGCGCCCTATCGACTGCAGCGCTTCACCGACTTTCGCGATCCGTGGGCGGATCCCCTCGGCAAAGGCTATCAGCTATCGCACTCGCTGATCGCGTTCGGTCGCGGTGAATGGTACGGCGTCGGCCTGGGTGCCAGCGTGGAGAAGCTTCTGTACCTGCCGGAGGCACATACCGATTTTCTGCTCGCGGTGATCGCCGAAGAACTCGGCTTCGTCGGCGTCGCGGTGGTGATCCTGTTGTTCTCCTGGGTTCTGGTGCGCGCTTACGCGATCGGGCGTCAGGCCGCGCGCCTCGAGCGGCCGTTCGCGGCGCTGGTCGCGCACGGCATCGGTATCTGGTTGGGCGTGCAGGCGTTCATCAACATCGGCGTGAACATGGGCGTGCTGCCGACCAAAGGGCTGACATTGCCGCTGTTGTCGTTCGGCGGCAGCGGCATCGTCGTGAACTGCATCGCGATCGCAATTCTGCTGCGAGTCGACTTTGAGAACCGGCGGCTGCTCCGGGGCTTCACAGTATGAGCGCCGCCGGGCCGTCCCAAGGCGCGAATTGCTCCCCCTTTGGGGGCAGCGCAGCGGCGCAAGCCGCAAGCGTGGGGGCACATCGGTGAGTGGGACGGTAATGATCACGACGGGTGGCACGGGTGGTCACATCTTCCCGGGACTTGCCGTGGCGACCGAATTGATCGCCCGTGGCTGGCGCGTGTTCTGGCTGGGGACACGTGACGGGATGGAGTCGCGCATCGTGCCCGAGCACAAGCTGGAGTTCGAGGCGCTCAACTTCGGCAGCGTGCGCGGCAAGGGCTTTGTGCGGCTCGTGCTTGGACCCTTCGCGCTGCTGATCGCGTGCTGGCAAGCACGGCGCATCATTCGGCGGCGGCGCCCGAACGTTGTTGTCGGCCTTGGCGGCTTCGCCTCTTTTCCGGGCGGCCTGATGGCCGTTGCCCAGGACGTGCCGCTCGTCATCCTCAACCCTGATGCCCGGCCGGGGCTTGCGAACCGCATCCTGCGCTTCGGTGCGGACCGTGTGCTGACCGGATTTCCGGATACGTTCGGCGCGGGGCACAACAAGAAGGTCGTATGGGTCGGGAACCCATTGCGCGCGGAAATCATCGCT
The DNA here is from genome assembly GCA_963726935.1 of uncultured beta proteobacterium. Taxonomy (GTDB): domain Bacteria; phylum Pseudomonadota; class Gammaproteobacteria; order Burkholderiales; family Casimicrobiaceae; genus PALSA-1003. The sequence continues at coordinate 117,545 of CAVSEH010000027.1, read as the reverse complement.
GTCGGACCGCCCGAACAGCGTTTCAACGGCCGCTCGGGCCCGCTCGTTGTGCTCGTCGTCGGCGGCAGTCTCGGTGCGGTAGCACTGAACGAACGCGTACCCAAGGCGCTCGCACTGTTGGCACCCGGCGATCGTCCGCGCGTCACCCACCAGGCCGGCGAAAAGCATATCGACGGCTTGCGCGCCGCGTATGCGAGCGTCGGCGTGGACGCGGAGTGCCTGCCGTTCATCACGGATATCGCGCGCCGCTACAGCGAGGCGGACCTCGTGATCTGCCGTGCAGGTGCGACAACGATCGCCGAGCTGGCGGCTGTCGGCATCGGTAGTGTGCTCGTCCCCTTTCCCTTCGCCGCCGACAATCATCAGGTCGACAACGCGCGCGTTCTGGGGGATTGCGGGGCTGCCGAAATCATTCTCCAGGCCGAATTCACCCCGGAGCGGTTGGCGGACTGGTTGCGGGTTGCGACACGGGCACGATTGCTGGCGATGGCCGTCGCCGCACGCAAACTGCGCAAGGCCGACGCGACGCAACGCGTTGCGGATAGCTGCATTGCATTGGCACAAATGCGATGAAGCACAAGGTCAAACGCGTGCACTTCGTGGGTATCGGCGGCGCCGGGATGAGCGGTATCGCCGAGGTGCTGCTCACGCAGGGTTATCGCGTCAGCGGATCGGACGTGGCGACGAACGTCACGACCCGTCGCCTTGCGACACTCGGTGCGCAGATTGCGACGGGCCATGCGTCCGAGAACATCGTCGGCGCGGACGTCGTGGTCGTCTCCACCGCCGTCGCGACGGACAACCCGGAGGTCGTTGCGGCGCGCGAGAAGGGCATTCCGGTCGTACCGCGGGCGCTGATGCTAGCGGAACTGATGCGGCTGAAGCAGGGGATCGCGGTCGCGGGCACGCACGGCAAGACCACGACGACGAGCCTGATCGCGAGCGTCCTGGCCGAGGGTGGACTGGACCCGACGTTCGTGATCGGGGGCAAGCTCGTTTCGGCCGATGCCAATGCACGTCTCGGCAAGGGCGAGTTTCTGGTGGCCGAAGCGGACGAATCGGATGCGTCGTTCCTGGTCCTGCAGCCGGTGCTGGCGGTGATCACGAACATCGACGCCGATCACATGGAGACATACGGCCACGATTTCGCGCGACTGAAGGAAGCGTTCGTCAATTTCGCCCAACGCTTGCCGTTCTACGGCGTCGTCGTGCTCTGCATCGATGACGAGAACGTACGGGATATCTTGCCCTCGATCACCAAGTCGATCGTCACCTATGGTGCCGCCGCCGACGCGCAATTGCGGGCCACCGACATCGTGCATGCGGGGGGTCGCATGCGCTTCGTGGCGTTAAGCACGGATGCTCCGCCGCTCACGGTTGAACTGAACCTCGCCGGCGAGCACAACGTGCTCAATGCCCTCGCAGCGATCGCTGTGGGCCGCCAGGTCGGCGTGGGGGACGCCGCGATCGCGCGTGCCCTCGCCGAGTTCAAGGGGGTCGGGCGCAGGTTCCAGCATTTCGGGGACGTCGATCTCGAGGGGGGAGGTCGGTTCACACTCGTCGACGACTACGGCCATCACCCCGCCGAGATGGCGGCGACCTTGGCCGCCGCGCGCGGCAGCTTCCCCGGTCGACGGCTGGTGCTGGTGTTCCAGCCGCATCGCTACACGCGCACACGCGATCTCTTCGAGGATTTCATCGCCGTGCTGTCCACCGTCGACGCCGTCCTGCTCACGGAGGTCTATCCCGCAGGGGAAGTGCCCATCGTCGCCGCCGACGGACGTGCGCTGGCGCGCGCGTTACGCGTGGCGGGGAAGGTCGAACCGGTATTTGTCGAGGACGTGGCCGACATTCCGGTCGCGATTCGCACGCTCGCCAGGAACGGCGACATCGTGCTCACGATGGGCGCGGGATCGATTGGCCAGGTCGCCCCAGCCCTTGTGGCATCGACATGATGATGACCGAGCCGCTTCAATTCACAGGTCTGCGCGGGAGCCTCAGGCGCGACGAACCGCTTGCGCGGCACACGAGTTGGCGCTGCGGCGGCAACGCGGAACTCGCCTACGTTCCTGCCGATCGCGACGATCTCGCGGCGTTCATCCGCCGACTGCCACCGGGTATGCCGCTCATGGCAATCGGCTTGGGCAGCAATGTCCTCGTACGCGATGGCGGCGTGCGCGGCGCAGTCGTATTGCTGCACAACCCGGGCGGTGTGCTCGCCGTCGCCGACGGCTTGATCTACGCCGAAGCCGGTGTCGCCAGCCCGAAGCTCGCGCGCTTTGCCGCGACGCACGGCTGCGCGGAGGCCGAATTTCTCGCGGGCGTACCCGGAACGGTCGGTGGTGCGCTCGCCATGAACGCCGGTTGCTACGGCGGGGAAACCTGGCGGTACGTCGCCCGCGTGGAAGTGTTGCTGCGTGACGGGAATTTTGAGGTACGCACGCCCGCAGACTATGCCATCGGCTACCGTACCGTACTTCTCGCGAGCGACGCCGCACTCGACGGAGTATTCACTGCCGCGTGGTTCCGGTTCCCGCAGGGCAATGGGAACGAGGCCCGCACGCGCATCAAGGAGCTGCTGGCGAAGCGCATCGCTACGCAACCCCTCAACCTGCCGAACGCCGGCAGCGTGTTTCGCAATCCGGCCGGCGGTCACGCCGCGCGGCTCATCGAGGAGTGCGGGCTGAAGGGTTATGCGATCGGCGGGGCACGCGTGTCAGAGAAGCACGCCAATTTCATCGTGAATCCGGAGGGAGATGCGCAAGCCGCCGATATCGAGGCCTTGATCGCGCACATCCGGAGTGTCGTATTGGATCGCACCGGCGTGCGACTGGAGCCGGAAGTGCGCATTGTTGGGGAGCACGCGGCATGAGCGAATTCGGGAAGGTGGCTGTTCTGATGGGGCGAGTCCGACACGGTGCCGCGGAGCGGCCGGTGCGGGAGGACGAAGCAGCCGCCCATCTTAGTGATGCCTTGGATGTGGAGCGCTAACGGCCAATGAGCGAATTTGGAAAAGTGGCGGTACTGATGGGCGGCCCGAGCTCCGAGCGCGAAATTTCGCTTCTGTCGGGCAACGCCGTGCTGGCGGCGCTGCAGAGCCAGGGCGTCGACGCGCACGCCTACGACCCGGCGGCACGGCCGGTCTATGAACTCAAGCGCGATGGCTTCGACCGCGTGTTCATCGCGCTGCATGGACGTTTCGGAGAGGACGGCACGGTGCAGGGTGCACTGGAAGTCCTCGGGATTCCGTATACCGGTAGCGGCGTCATGGCCTCGGCATTGGCCATGGACAAGTGGCGGACCAAGCTCGTTTGGCTCGCTTGCGGTATTCCGACGCCGCGTTATCGCGTTGTCGATGCGACCACCGATTGGTGGTCGGTCGTGGCGGAATTGGGATTGCCGTTGATCGTCAAGCCGGCGCGCGAAGGCTCGACCATCGGCATCACCCGTGTCACCCGGGTCGACAACGACGAACTGCGTGCGGCTTACGCAACAGCGGCGAAGCATGACGAGCTTGTCATTGTCGAGGAGTTCGTCACCGGTACCGAGTTGACGGCATCGATCCTTGGCGACGCCGCGCTACCGCTCATTCGCATCGAGGCGCCCGACGGCAACTACGACTATCACAACAAATATTTTTCGGACGACACCAAGTACTACTGCCCCTCGGGCATCGATGCTGCGATCGAGCGTCAGATCCAGGCGCAAGCGCTGACCGCGTTCCGCGTTGTCGGCTGTTCCGGCTGGGGACGTCTCGATCTGATCCTCAAGCCTGACGGACGGTGGACCTTCCTCGAGGTCAATACTTCGCCGGGGATGACCGGGCACAGCCTGGTGCCGATGGCCGCCAAGCAAGCGGGCCGCACCTTCGCCGAGCTCTGCGTCGCCATATTGCGAGGCGCGCATGTGGGATAACCCGCGCCAGTTGAATGCCGTGGCGCTAATCGTCGTGATCGTGGCGGTGGCGATGCTCACGTGCGCGGGAACGCTATGGGCCGTCCGCCAACCGGTCTTCGCGTTGCAGGAGGTTGTCATCCGCGGACCGCTCGTCCGCACGAACCCGGCACATGTCGAAGCCGTGGTCCGCGAGGAACTCAAAGGCACGTTCTTCACGATGCGCCTTGCCGATGCGCGGGAGTCGTTGGTGAAGGTGCCGTGGGTGCGCGCCGTTGCGCTGCGGCGAGCGTGGCCAAAGACGCTCGAGATAACCGTGACGGAACACGAGCCCCTCGCACGCTGGAACGACGGCGCGCTGGTCGACGTGCAGGGTGAGACTTTCGTCGCCGACTACGACGGCGAGCTGCCGCAGTTTGCAGGGCCTGAAGGCAGCGCCGCCGACGTCGCGGCGCATTTCCGCGAGTTCGGTGACGTGCTCAAGCCCACAGGTTTGGCGCTAGCCGAAATCCGTTTGTCGGCGCGGGCAGCGTGGGAGATCAAGACAGGGGGACCCGCCCCGTTGACGCTGGAACTCGGCCGGGTCGAGCCTGCCGTGCGGCTGGCGCGATTTGTCGCCTACTACCCGGGGACGATCGCAAGGCTGCAGAAGGCGGGGACACGCGTGGACAGGGTGGATTTGCGCTATCGCAACGGATTTGCGGCGCGCGTACCGGGATTCAAGGAAGCGCCGCCACGGAAGCAGGCGCGGGACGAACGCCAGGGCAAGGTCTAGGGGAAAGCACGCATGGTCAAGGATGCAAAGAATCTGATCGTCGGTCTCGATGTCGGGACGTCGAAGATCGTCGCGATCGTCGCCGAAGTGACGCCGGAAAAACGGCTCAACATCATCGGCATGGGTACGCAGCCCTCGCGCGGACTCAAGAAGGGTGTGGTCGTCAACATCGAGGCGACGATGGGCTCGATCCAGCGCGTGCTCGAGGAAGCCGAATTGATGGCGGATTGCACGATCGCTGCCGTGTACGTGGGCATCGCCGGCAGTCATATCCGCAGCCTGAATTCGAGCGGCATGGTCGCGATCAAGGAAAAGGAAGTGACGCAGGCCGACATCGATCGCGTCATCGAGACCGCGAAGGCGATCGCGATTCCAAACGATCAACAGGTGCTGCACATCCTGCCGCAGGAATTCATCGTCGACGGTCAGGAAGACGTGCGCGAGCCTTTGGGGATGAGCGGCGTCCGGCTCGAGGTCAAGGTGCATATCGTGACCGGGGCCGTATCGGCCGTAGAGAACATCACGAAGTGCGTGCGCCGCTGCGGGCTCCAGGTGAGCGACGTGATGCTGCAGCCACTCGCTTCGGCGCTGGCCGTGCTGAACGACGACGAGAAGGACCTCGGCGTATGCCTCATGGACATCGGCGGCGGTACGACGGACCTGGCGGTGTTCACCGGAGGCGCGATCCGCCACACGGCCGTCATTCCCATCGCGGGTGATCAGGTGACCAACGACATCGCGATGACGTTGCGGACGCCGACCAAGGAAGCCGAGGAACTCAAGATCCGTCACGGTTGCGCGCTGCGTCAGCTCGCCGATCCGAACGACATCATCGAAGTTCCCGGTGTCGGCGAACGCGGTCCGCGCAAGCTGTCGCGGCAGATGCTCGCGGAGGTGATCGAGCCGCGCATCGAGGAACTTTACACACTGGCCCAGGCGGAGCTGCGCCGCAGCGGCCTCGAGGAACTGCTTTCGTCGGGCATCGTCCTGACCGGCGGTTCGGCGATGCTCGCCGGAATGGTCGAGCTCGGGGAGGAGGTCTTTCATCTGCCGGTGCGCATCGGCGTGCCGGCGTACGTCGGCGGACTCGCCGACGTGGTCCGCAGCCCGCGCTACGCGACGGCGGTCGGCTTGCTGCTCGACGGACGCGAACAGTATCTGCGCGCGGAACTGGCGCGCGAGCAGGGCAAGGGATTGGGCAATGTCGGGGAAAAAATGAAGCAGTGGTTCAAGGCAAATTTCTAGAGCGAAGGATCCGGAGCGACATCACGGCGATCAACGACAAGGACTAGCAAAGTTCAGGGCATCAGCACACTTAGACAGGAGAAACGAAATGTTCGAAATCATCGACCAGAATCCGCAGGAAGCAATCATCAAAGTCATCGGCGTCGGCGGCTGCGGTGGCAACGCTGTCGAGCACATGATCAACCGCGGTGTTGCCGGCGTCGAATTCATCGCCGCCAACACCGACGCACAGGCGCTCAAGCGCTCGACCGCGCGCCTGCAACTGCAGTTGGGCAGCGGCCTGACGCGCGGTCTCGGTGCAGGTGCGCGTCCCGAAATCGGCCGCGATGCCGCGATGGAGGACCGCGACCGCATCGCCGAGATGATCGACGGTTGCGACATGATATTCATCGCCGCGGGCATGGGCGGTGGCACAGGCACCGGGGCAGCGCCCGTTGTGGCGCAGGTGGCGAAAGACAAGGGGATCCTGACCGTCGCCGTCGTCACCCGGCCATTCCATTTCGAGGGCAAACGGCAGAAGGTTGCTGAAGCGGGTATCGAGGAGCTCAAGAAGATCGTCGATTCCCTGATCGTGATTCCCAACGAAAAGCTGATGCAGGTGCTCGGGGAGGATGTGTCCGTGCTCGACGCTTATGCGAAGGCCAACGAGGTGCTGCATAGCGCCGTGTCGGGCATCGCCGAAGTCATCAACAACCCGGGGCTGGTGAACGTCGACTTCGCCGATGTGCGCACGGTCATGTCCGAGGTCGGCATGGCGATGATGGGCTCGGCCACGGTGAGTGGCGTAGATCGCGCGAAGATCGCGGCCGAACGTGCCGTGGCGAGCCCGTTGCTCGAAGAGGTCAATTTGTCAGGGGCGCGCGGCGTGCTGGTCAATATCACCGCCTCATCGGGCTTGAAGATGAAGGAGTACCACGACGTCATGAATACCATCAAGGCGTTCACGGCAGACGATGCGATGGTGATCGTCGGTACGGTGATCGACGATGCAATCGGCGACGACTTGCGGGTGACGATGATCGCGACCGGCCTCGGTGGTGCCGTCGCCAAACAGCGTCAGCCGCGTCTGGAGGTCGTCGAGCATGTGGTCGACCGCACCGGGACTGACGGCATGGGGGTGAGCGTCGAACATATCGACTATGACTCCCTCGACAAGACGCCGGCGGTGGTTCGTCGGGGCCGGGCGCCGACGGCCTCGAGTGCGGCAGCGTCTGCATTCGACACGTCGGATATCCCGGCATTTCTGCGCAAGCAGGCGGATTAGCCACGGACGGCGCGAAACGTAACAGGGTGTTGGGGACAGGCAACGCAATCGATTTTATGCTATGCTTAGTCGTTAACTCCTTGAACCGCCAAGTAAATAGGCCGGCTTTGCCCGGCTCGCGACAGGGAGGCTGAACCGGCCATGCTCAAACAACGCACATTGAAATCGCAGATCAAGACGACGGGCGTCGGCTTGCACACCGGTGTGCGCGTCGACCTGACGCTGCGCCCGGCGCAGCCGGACACGGGCATCGTGTTTCATCGGGTCGATCTACCGGATGCGGCAGCCATTCCCGCCGACGCGCGCAACGTCGGCGACACGCGGCTGTCCTCGTCGCTGGAAAAGAATGGCGCGAAGGTATCGACGGTAGAGCACCTGATGTCTGCGCTGGCGGGTCTGGGGATCGACAACCTGCACGTCGACGTCGCCGGTCCCGAACTGCCGATTCTGGATGGAAGCGCGGGCCCGTTCGTCTTCCTGCTGCAGTCGGCCGGCATTGCGGAACAAAATGCCCCGAAGCGATACCTGCGGGTCAAATCGACGGTCGAAGTTGTCCACGGCGACAAGGTGGCACGGTTCGAACCGCACGACGGCTTCCTGCTCGATTTCACCATCGACTTTCCGCATCCAGTATTCGGCTCCGAAAATCGCCACGTGATCATCGATTTCGCCGAGCACTCGTACACCAAGGAAGTCAGCCGCGCCCGCACGTTCGGATTCATGCAGGACGTCGAAGCGATGCGGTCCGCCGGGCTGGCATTGGGCGGCAGCCTGCAGAACGCGATCGTGCTCGACGAAACGCGGATACTCAACAGCGAAGGCCTGCGTTACGACAACGAGTTCGCCAAGCACAAGGTGCTCGATGCGATCGGCGATCTGTACTTGCTCGGCCACCCGCTGATCGGCAAGTACACGGCCTTCAAGTCGGGACACGCGCTCAACAACGCGGTGTCGCGTGCCTTGCTCGAGCGTACCGATGCCTGGGAACTGGTTACTTTTGCCGCGATGACCGACGTACCCAGCGCATTTCAGGACTGGCAGCTGCAGCCGGCCTGACGACCTTCGGGTCAAAGTCCTGCGGCCACCGGATTCGCCACGGTTGCCTTGGCCCCGTCGTCGACGCCCGGCACGCTGCCGCTTCCGTTGTGATCATCGTCCGCGTACTGCTGTTCTCGGCGCTGGCCACGATCGTCGTGGCGCTCATCATGTACGTCATCAAGCGCGACCGACGGTACCTGCGCTTCATCGGACGGGTGGCCAAGTATTCCGTCATTCTATTGCTCGCCGTTTTCATGTTTCTTGCGCTCCGTCGCGCGTTCCTGATGCTCTGACCCTGGCGGGCCGGCACTACGCGCCAACCGCTTCAGCGCGTCGGCCAACGGCGAGTCGCCGACCGCCTCCGCGGTGGCGACAAGACGAGCGACGGTTGCTGTATCTAACTGTTTTTTAGAGGAATTGGCTTGAAGCGTCACCTTTTGACGGGCTTGCACACGCACCCGTATTCCAGTAAATTCCCAGCCGTCGGCTAGAAGTACACGAAGCAGATCCGGTGCGCGCTGGCGCAACAGAGCGGCAGCGGCACCACTGGTCGCCGCTAGCGCGAGTTCATGCGTGCGACTGTCGGTAACAGCAATACAGGTCGCCAGCGACGGAGGTAGCGCGCGCTTGATGCGCGCCTCCAAGGCATTTTCGTGCTGCCTGCGCTTTAGCAGCTCTGCCATGACCGACTCACCGGTCATGATTTGCTGGAGGCGACGCATGGTCATCGAAGATCTGCACTTGCCGGCCCGCGAAAGCGTGCCTTGGCGACCGAAGGGAGAGGCCATTTGAACATAATCTTTGTGTCGGGCGCCAACGCGCGGGCGCGCGCGCTGGTTCTGGACTGGCGCCACTGGACGGTCGGTGCGATTTCCCTGCTGGTCCTTTTCCTTTCTTTCACCCTCCTTTTCAATTACGTCACGCTGCGCTATGCCGCGTCGATCAATCATCCTTGGCTGCAGGCGATCATGCTTGCGGATCAGCGGCTCGAAGCTCAAAAAACCCAGGAAGTGGTCGAAACTCACCTGAATCTCATGGCGGTGAAGCTCGGCGAGCTGCAGGCGCAGATGCTGCGGCTGGACAGTCTGGGTGAGCGGCTGGCAAAGCTCGCGGGTTTGAAGCCCCAGGAGCTGCCACCGATGCTGCAGTCCGGCGTAGTCCCTGGACGGGGTGGCCCCGCACCGACGCTGCACCGCAACCTGTCTGTCGAGGAATTCAGCGCCATGCTGGTGGGTCTGTCGCGCGAGGTCGACCAGCACTCCGACCAGCTCGGCGTGCTGGAAGCATTGCTCGTCAGCGACTCCGCCAGCCGAAAATTCCTGCCCTCCCTCTCGCCGATCGAAGACGGCTGGTTTTCTTCCAATTTCGGGTGGCGAATCGACCCTTTCAGCGGCGAGAAAAGCTTCCATGAAGGCATCGACTTTCCGTCCGACGTCGGTAGGGGGATCGTCGCGGCAGCCAGCGGCAAGGTCATCTTCGCGGACGTGCATCCTGCCTATGGTAAAATGATCGAAATCGACCATGGCAACGGGTTGGTGAGTCGCTACGCTCATTGTTCAAGCTTGCTGGTCAAGGAAGGCGACTTCGTCGTTCGGGGCCAGCAGGTGGGTAGAGTCGGCACGACGGGCCGTTCGACCGGGCCGCATCTTCATTTCGAAGTCCGCTTGAACGGCGTGCCGCAGAACCCGGCCCGATTTCTGCAGTCGACCGGCTGACGCGCACACGCGTTTCCGGCCGAGCGTTGTCGTCAGGGGTGAGGTGGTCCTCACCCCTTGTTTTTCGCCCCGCGGGCGTCAGTTACAGGTTCTATGATCCCCAATATCCTCACCAAGATCTTCGGAAGCCGCAACGAGCGGCTGCTCAAGCAATACGCGCAGGTGGTCAGGCAGATCAATGCCATGGAACCTGGCCTTGCCGGTCTGTCCGACGCGGATCTCAAGGCAAAGACCGCGACGTTCAAGGAGCGCGTAGGCAACGGGGAAGACCTCGATGCGGTGCTGCCCGAAGCGTTTGCGGTCGTTCGCGAAGCGGGCAAGCGCACGCTGCAGATGCGCCATTTCGATGTGCAACTTCTGGGTGGCATGGCGCTGCACTACGGCAAGATCGCGGAAATGCGCACCGGTGAAGGCAAGACGCTCGTCGCCACGCTGCCCGCCTATCTCAATGCGCTTACCGGCAACGGCGTTCACATCGTCACCGTGAACGACTATCTCGCCCAGCGTGATGCCGACTGGATGGGTCGCATCTATCGCTTCCTCGGCCTCACGGTCGGCGTGAACCTCTCGCAGATGGAGCACGATGCCAAGCAGGCGGCGTACGCAGCGGACATCACGTACGGCACCAACAACGAATTCGGTTTCGACTACCTGCGCGACAACATGGTGTTCAGCGTATCGCAGCGGGTCCAGCGGGATCTTGTCTATGCGATCGTCGACGAGGTCGATTCGATCCTGATCGACGAAGCACGGACGCCGCTGATCATTTCCGGTCAGGCGGACGACAACATCGATCTCTACTACCGTCTGAACGAACTTGCGCCCAAGCTTGTCCGCCAGGCCGACGAGACAGCACCCGGCGACTATTGGGTCGACGAAAAGGCGCACCAGGTGCTCCTGTCCGAGGAGGGACACGAGCACGCCGAGGGAATCCTCAGCCACGCGGGACTCCTGCCGGCGGGAAGCAGTCTCTACGACGCGCACAACATTTCGCTGATGCACCACCTGTATGCCGCGCTGCGGGCGCATTCGCTGTTTCATCTCGACCAGCACTATGTCGTGCAGGACGGCGAAGTGATCATCGTCGACGAGTTCACCGGACGCCTGATGTCGGGCCGCCGCTGGTCAGACGGCTTGCACCAGGCGGTCGAGGCCAAGGAAGGCGTGCCGATCCAGCGCGAGAACCAGACGCTGGCCTCGATCACCTTCCAGAACTACTTCCGCATGTATACCAAGCTCGCCGGCATGACCGGTACGGCGGATACGGAGGCGTTCGAGTTCCAGCAGATCTATCACCTCGAAACGATGGTCATCCCGACGAACGTCGCGATGATCCGCAAGGACGAGAACGACCTCGTCTTCCGCACGTTCAAGGAGAAAGTCGAAGCCGTCATCACCGACATCAAGGATTGTCACGAGCGCGGCCAGCCGGTGCTGGTCGGCACGACATCGATCGAGAATTCGGAGCTCCTGTCGGGATATCTCACGAAGGAGAAGCTGACGCACGAGGTGCTCAATGCGAAGCAGCATGCGCGCGAGGCGCAGATCGTTGCGCAGGCGGGCCAGCCGAAGGCGATCACGATCGCGACCAACATGGCAGGGCGCGGCACCGATATCGTGCTCGGCGGCGCGGTCGAGCCGCAGATTCTCGCGTTGCGCGAAGACCCGGCTTTGGAGCAGACGGAAAAGGACCTGCAGATCGGCAAGTTGCGCGGCGCTTGGCAGGTGCGCCACGATGCCGTCATCGCGGCGGGCGGCCTGCATATCATCGGTACCGAGCGGCACGAGTCGCGGCGCATCGACAACCAGCTGCGGGGCCGTTCCGGTCGCCAGGGCGATCCGGGGTCGTCGCGCTTCTATCTGTCGCTCGAGGACCCGTTGCTGCGCATATTCGGCGGTGAACGCCTCTCGGGCATCATGCAGCGCCTGAAGATGCCCGACGGCGAGCCGATCGAGCACCCGATCGTCAATCGCTCGATCGCCAAGGCGCAGAATCGCGTCGAGGCGCGAAATTTCGATATCCGGAAGCAACTGCTGGAATACGACGACGTGGCGAACGACCAGCGCCGCGTGATCTACCAGCAGCGCAACGAGCTGCTCGGCACCGAAGACATCTCGGATACCATCCGCAACATGATCGCCGGCCAGGTCGAGGACACGGCGCGCCTGCATGTTCCGCCGGAGTCTGTCGAGGAGCAGTGGGACGTAAGCGCGCTGGAGACGTCGTTGGCCAGCGATTACCAGCTGCAGGCGCCGGTGGGTGAGTGGCTCAAGACCGAGCCGGAGCTTGGCGACGAAGCGTTGCGGGACCGTATCCGCGATCTTGCGGTAAAACAGTACGAGGGCAAGCTGGGGTTGGTCGGACCGGACACGTTCCATCAGTTCGAACGCAATCTCATGCTGACTACGCTCGATCAGCATTGGCGCGAGCACCTCGCCGCGCTCGATCACCTGCGCCAGGGGATCCACCTGCGCGGCTATGCGCAAAAGAACCCGAAACAGGAATACAAGCGCGAAGCCTTCGAACTGTTCTCCGACATGCTCGACCGGATCAAGCATGACGTCGTGAAGATCGTGTTGACGGTTCAAGTGCGTTCCGAGCAGGACGTCAAGGCCGTCGAGGAAGTGCCGGCCGTGTCGAACGTGCGCTATCAGCATGCCGACTACGACGAGGCTCTGGCAGCGAAGCCCGACGATCCGCCGCCGGCGACTGCGCCACCGCCGTTCCAGCGTGCCGGGCAGAAGGTTGGACGCAACGATCCTTGTCCCTGCGGTTCCGGCAAGAAATACAAGCAATGTCACGGTCGGCTTGCGTAAAGCTGCTGCGGGGCCGATCTGCTTTGTTGCTCCCCGCTCGCAATCCTCATGTACGTCGCGAGTACATTCCGGTTGCTTGCGGGATCGCGCCTCGCATCTCGGCCTCCTCGCGACGCTTTCCGCTAAGCCGACAGCCATCGGCGACGGCTCCCGGGTCCTCGGATAGAATCGTCTCGCGACCCAGAGTGACCCACCATGCCGGTTAATTACACTCCTCCGACGCCTGAGTCGTTGCTGCCCGTAGCGGGTGTCGAGCTCGGTACCGCCGCCGCCGGCATCAAGAAGTGGACGCGCGACGACGTCGTGCTGATCGCGCTGGCCGAAGGTTCGCGGGCTGCGGGCGTGTTCACGCAGAACCGCTTCTGCGCTGCTCCCGTCATCGTTTGTCGTGAACATCTGGCGCTGGGTGGCGCAACGCGCGCGCTGTTGATCAACGCGGGCAACGCCAATGCCGGAACCGGTGCACGCGGCCTTGCCGATGCGCGCACGACGTGCACGGCAGTCGCGCAGACCCTTGGTTGCTCTGCAAGCGAAGTGCTGCCGTTTTCCACCGGCGTGATCATGGAACCGCTGCCGGTGGACCGTATCGTTGGTTCGCTGCCTGCGGCGCGTGCGGCGTTGTCGCCGACGCACTGGCACGCCGCCGTGCGCGCGATCATGACGACGGACACCGTCCCGAAAGCCGCGTCGCGGCGCATCGACGTGGACGGCGCGCAGGTCACCGTGACCGGCATGGCCAAGGGTGCCGGGATGATTTCGCCGAACATGGCGACGATGCTCGGTTTCGTCGCGACCGACGCACCACTTTCGGGGCCCTTGCTGCAGGCGCTGGCGGTCGAAGTCGCGGATGGGTCCTTCAATCGCATCACGATCGACGGTGACACGTCGACCAACGACAGTTTCGTACTGATCGCGACGGGCGAGGCCGCGATGCCCGCGATCACTAGCGCCGGCGACGCGCGCCTCACCGCGGTGCGTGCGGCGCTGGACGGTGTGGCGCAGGACCTCGCGCAGGCCATCGTTCGCGATGGCGAGGGCGCGACCAAATTCATCACCATCGTGGTCGAAGGCGGACGTGACGTCGACGAATGCGATCGCATTGCGCGCGCGATCGCCAATTCGCCGCTCGTCAAGACGGCGTTCTTCGCTTCGGATCCCAATCTCGGCCGGATTGTCTGTGCCATCGGCAATGGCGCCGGTGCAGACCTCGATCCCGCCCGCGTTTCGTTCTGGCTCGACGACACCCTGGTCGTCCGCGACGGGGGGCGGGCCGAGTCCTACCGCGAAGAGGACGGGCAGCGCGCGATGGCGAAGCCGGAAATCACCGTGCGTGTGGCACTCGGGCGCGGCCGGGCGCGGGCGACCGTGTGGACCTGCGATTTTTCGCATGAGTACGTGAGCATCAACGCCGACTACAGAAGTTGATGGCTGCCAAGTCAGAACGCGAATCGATGCAGGCATTGCTCGCGCGTGCCGAGACGGTGCTCGAACGCCTGGAGGTGCTGCTGCCGGCGCCGCCTCCGGCACCGGATTGGCGTGCGCGCGCATTTCGGTGGCGCAAGCGTGGCCAGCGGGGATTTCTGCAGGCGGTCATCCACCCGCACACGATTCGCGTGGAAAATCTGGTCGCCGTCGACGAGCAGAAGCGCACGATCGACGAGAACACCCGCCAGTTTGTCGCCGGCTTGCCCGCCAACAACGTGTTGCTCACCGGATCCCGCGGCACCGGCAAGTCGTCGCTCGTGAAGGCCATGCTCGCCAAGTACGGCGGCAAGGGCTTGCGGCTCATCGAGGTCGACAAGGGCGACCTCGTCGACCTGCCCGACATTGTCGAACCGGTCGCCGGCCGCCCCGAGCGCTTCATCGTGTTCTGCGACGATCTGTCCTTCGACGCCAACGAGCCGGGCTACAAGGCGCTGAAGGTGATGCTCGACGGCACGATAGCCGCCCCGACGTCGAACGTCCTGATCTATGCGACGTCGAACCGGCGGCACCTGCTTCCCGAATACTTCAGCGAAAACCTGGAGACGCGGCATGTCGGCGAGGAGGTGCATCCCGGCGAATCGGTGGAGGAAAAAATCTCGCTGTCCGAGCGGTTCGGGTTGTGGATCTCGTTCTATCCGTTCAGCCAGGACGATTTCCTGGCTGCGGTCGACGGGTGGCTGCGTTTTCACGACGTGCCTGCGCCGCACGACGCGACGTCGCGCGAAGCGCTGCACCGGGCTGCGATCCAGTTCTCACTGCAGCGCGGTTCGCGCAGCGGGCGCATCGCGTGGCAATTTGCTCGGGCACACGCAGGCGCGCGGGCGCTCAAGGCCGGCAAGCACGCGTGAGCGCCGCGTCGGTCGTTCGCGTCGCGGTGGCAGTGATCCTCCGGCGCGACGGCGCAGTGCTTTTGGCGCAGCGCCTGGCAGGTACCCCGTATGCAGGCTATTGGGAATTTCCGGGTGGCAAGCTCGAACCCGGCGAAAGCGCCTGGCAGGCGCTCAAGCGCGAGCTCCATGAAGAGCTTGGGATCGAGGTCACGCGCGCGACACCCTGGCTGACCCAGCGCTACGAATATCCGCATGCGCACGTGGAGCTGGCATTTTTCCGGGTCTACGCGTGGCATGGCGAGCCCTACGGCCGCGACGGTCAGTCGATCGCGTGGCAAGTTCCCGGCGCGTTCGAAGTCGCGCCACTCCTGCCCGCCAATTCGATCGTGCTGCGCGCGCTCATGTTGCCGCCGGTTTATGCGATATCGATGGCGGAGGAACTCGGTGCGGTGGAATTCCTGTCGCGCGCGCGCGTCGCGATCGAGCGCGGCCTGCGACTGATCCAGTTGCGCGAGAAGTCGTTGCCACCACGGCAAGTCGAGCATCTTGCGGAGTCGCTGTGCGCCATCGCGCGAGCGCACGGCGCCCGCGTGTTGCTCAACGGGGAGGTCGAGGAGGCGCGCCGTTTGGGCTGCGACGGCGTTCATTGGAGCGCGGCGCGGTTGGCGGCAGCGCAGGCGCGTCCCGACGACATGCAGTGCGCCGCGTCTTGTCACGATGAAGTGGAGCTCGCACGCGCCGCGCAAGTGGGTGTCGACTTCGTCGTGCTGGGTCCGGTGAAGGCGACTCCGTCACATCCGGACGCGAGTCCGCTTGGCTGGGCGCGATTCGCCGAACTCGTGCATGGAACGCCCATCCCCGTCTACGCGCTCGGTGGATTGCATCGCGACGATCTGGACGTCGCGATTGCGCACGGTGCGCATGGCGTCGCGCTGCGCCGCGCAGCGTGGTCAGGAGGGGACGTCTCCGCCTTCAGCTGACTCCGGATCGTCGGGATCTTCGACGATCGGCACCCGATACGATTCCGTCGCCCATGCGCCGAGGTCGATCAGCTTGCAGCGCTCGGAACAGAATGGGCGGAACGGACTTTGCGGTCCCCATTCGACGGGTTTGCCGCATTGCGGGCACGCAGCGACGCGAACTTTGGTCATGGTAGTCGGTCGAGTGCAAGTTCAAGCACGCGGGCGACGTGCAGGGCGTTGCGGCCGGCGCCGTCACGAATCTGATGTCGGCAACTGAAGCCGTCGGCGACGATGATCGCCTTCGCTGGTGCAGCCCGTGCTGCGGGCAGCACCGCGAGTTCCCCCATCGCCATCGAGGCGTCGTAGTGACGTGCCTCGTAACCGAAGGCGCCCGCCATGCCGCAGCAGCTCGAATCGACGAATCGGGCGCTCAATCCCGGAACCCATCCCAGCACTTCCGCTACCGGCTTCATCACCCCGAAGGCCTTCTGGTGGCAGTGACCGTGCACAACGGCTTCGGCAGCCGGTGCCTGACGGAATGTGAAGGTCAGCCTGCCCGCGGCCTTTTCCCGTACCAGGAACTCCTCGAACATCATCGCGTTTGCCGCGAGCAATTGCGCGTCCGCCCCGAAACCGTAGTCGAGAAATTCGTCGCGCAGACCGAGCAGACATGAGGGCTCCAGGCCGACGATCGCGACGCCACGCCGCACCAACGGCAGCAACGCATCGAGCGTTCTGCGCGCTTCCGCCTTGGCTTCGTCGACCAGCCCTGCGGAAAGAAACGTCCGTCCGCAGCATAGAGGGCGATCTTCGCTCACTGCGTTGACGTGCACCGTGTAGCCCGCGGACTCGAGCACGTTGCTCGCTGCGCGCGCGTTTTCATGAGCGAAGTAGTTCGTGAAGGTATCGACGAACAGCAGCACCTCCTTGTTCGGGGCAGCGTTCGCGGTGGCCGGCGGCGTGCGCAGGCGCAGATAATCACCTTGCCAACGCGGCAGCACGCGCTGCGCGGAGATGCCGAGCCAGTGCTCGGCGGCGCGGGCCGCACCGGGAATCCGATCGCGCAGGGCGGGCAGCCACGGCAAGCGACTGACCGCGGGCGCGTAGCGCGGCAGATACGCGATCAGCCGGTCATGCAAACCGATACCGCTGCGTTCGGCGCGGGCGGCGAGGGCCTCGATCTTGAGCTTGGCCATGTCGACGCCCGTCGGGCATTCCCGCTTGCAACCCTTGCACGATACGCACAGGTCAAGCGCCGCATGCACGGCATCGCCCGCAAGGTCCTCGCTACCGAGTTGTCCCGATAGAGCGAGACGCAGCGTATTGGCGCGCCCGCGCGTCGTGTGCTGCTCGTCGCGCGTGACGCGATAGCTGGGACACATCGTGCCGGTGTCGAACTTGCGGCAATGGCCGTTGTTGTTGCACATCTCGACCGCCATGCCGAGTCCGTGCGTCGAGTCGCCACCGGTGCCCGGAGGCGTCTCCCGGGCGGTAAGCGGATCGCGCTCGACGTTCCACGCGCTCCAATCGAGCTTTGGCTTGAACCCAACGCGCCGCAGCGCGGGGGGATACCGGAACAGTGACGCGTCGTCCATCTTCGGTGGTGCGACGATCTTGCCGGGATTCATGCGATTGGTGGGATCGAACAGCGCCTTGATTTCCGCAAACGCGCTGTTCAACCGCGGTCCGAACTGCCAGGCAACCCACTCTCCTCGACACAGGCCGTCGCCATGCTCGCCCGAGTAGGCCCCTTTGTATTCCCGCACCATCGCGGAGGCCTCCTCCGCGATTGCCCGCATCTGCGCCGCCCCCTGGCGCCGCATGTCGAGGATCGGTCGCACGTGCAGCGTACCGACGCTGGCGTGCGCATACCAGGTGCCGGTGGTGCCGTGCTTCCGGAAGACCTCGCTCAAGCGCTCGGTGTATTCGCCGAGGTGCTCGAGCGGCACCGCGCAATCCTCGATGAACGACACCGGCTTGCCGTCGCCCTTCATCGACATCATGATATTGAGGCCGGCCTTCCGCACTTCCCACAGTTCCTTCTGCGCTTTCGCATCCGTCATCCGCACGACCGCGTCGCGCATGCCGAGATCGCCCAACAACTCCACTAGACGCCCCAGCCGGGTCGACAATTCCGTCGCCGCGCTACCGGCAAATTCGACCAGCAGGATCGCGGCCGGTTCGCCGATCAATGCCTTGTCGATCACCGGCCGGAACGCCGGATTGCTGCGCGCGAGGTCGATCATCGTGCGATCGACGAGTTCCACGGCGGTGGGTTCGAGCTTGACGATGTGTTGCGTGGTTTCCATCGCCGCCCGGAACGACGAGAAATTGACCACGCCGAGCACGCGGTGGGCCGGCAGGTGGGCAAGCTGTACCGTGACCCGGGAAAAGTAGGCCAGCGTGCCCTCGGAACCCACCAGCAGATGCGCCAGGTTGACCGAGCCATCGGCCGTGTACGGCCGCACGCTTTGCGGCGAGTACACGTCGAGGTTGTATCCGCCGACACGGCGCAGCACGTGCGGATACATCCTTTCGATCTCGCTTTTTTCACGCGCACCGATCGCGGCCAGCGCGTCGATCAGCGCGCCACCACGACCGCTACGCGACATCGCGGCAACGGGTCCGAATGCCAGCTCGCTCCCGTCGGCGAGAATCGCATCGATGCCGGCGACGTTGTGCACCATGTTGCCGTAGGCGATCGACCGTGAGCCACAGGAGTTGTTGCCCGCCATGCCGCCGATGGTCGCCTGTGCGGACGTGCTGACGTCGACCGGGAGCCACAACCCATGCGGCTGCAGGTAGGCATTCAGTTGATCGAGGACGACGCCGGGCTGCACGGTCGCCGTCATTGCGTCCTTGTCGACGGCGAGGATGCGATTGAGCGATTTGCTGTGATCGATCACCAGGGCGGCGCCAACGGTTTGCCCACATTGCGACGATCCGGCACCTCGTGGCAGCACCGGGACGTCGAGGTCGCGCGCAACCGCGAGCGCGGTCTTGGCGTCGGCTTCATCGCGGGGGACGACGACACCCACCGGAAATATCTGGTAGATCGATGCGTCGGTGGCGTAGCGCCCCCGTGACGCGGTGTCGAACAGCACATCGCCGGCGCATTCGGCACGAAGCCGTTGCGCGAGGCGCGACGCGTCCGCCGCTTGCCGGAGGCGGCGATCCATGACGACGGGTTGCTCGATCGGGGCGTTCATGACGCGGTTTTCGACGCTTACGCTACAATCGCAATATACCAAGCTGCACCTGTCCTCGGGGGACATCATGGCGCGACTGAACGACCATCCCAGCGGCCGGCACTTCCTGCAGATTCCGGGGCCCACGAGCGTGCCCGATCGCGTGCTACGCGCAATCGATCAACCGACGATCGACCATCGCGGGCCGGAATTCGGCCGCCTCACGCTGGAGATCCTCGATCGCCTGAAGCAGGTCTTCCAGACGGAGAGTCCCGTCGTCATCTATCCTGCGTCGGGCACCGGTGCTTGGGAGGCCGCACTGGTCAACACGCTCTCGCCGGGCGATCGGGTACTGATGTTCGAAACCGGCCACTTCGCGACACTCTGGCGCAAGATCGCGGACAGGCTGGGGCTGGTCGTCGATTTCGTTCCCGGCGACTGGCGCAGCGGCGTCGACCCGGCTGTCGTCGAAGCGCGACTCGGCGAAGACAAGGCACACGCGATCAAGGCGGTGGTCGTCGTGCACAACGAGACGTCCACCGGTGTCACCAGCCGGATTGCCGCGATCAGGCAGGCGATAGATCGCGCAGGTCATCCTGCACTGTTCATGGTGGATACGGTCTCCGGACTCGGCTCACTCGACTATCGTCACGCCGCGTGGGGTGTCGACGTCAGCGTGGCGGGATCGCAGAAGGGTCTGATGCTGCCGCCCGGGTTGTCGTTCAACGCCGTCAGCGACAAGGCACTTGCCGCCAGCAAGGCGTCGCGCCTGCCGAAGTCCTACTGGGGATGGGACGACATCATCGCAATGAACCGCAAGGGCTATTTCCCGTACACGCCGGCGACGAACATGCTGTACGGCCTGCACGAAGCGACGGCGATGCTGCTCGAAGAAGGATTGGACAACGTCTTCGCGCGTCACGATCGGCACGCCGAAGCGACGCGCCGCGCGGTCCGCGCCTGGGGCCTCGAGATCCTGTGCCGCAATCCCGCTGAATACAGCAGCGTGCTGACCGCGGTGCTGATGCCTGAAGGCCATGATGCGGATGCGCTGCGCCGGGAGATCCTCGAGCGCTACGACATGTCGCTTGGCATGGGTCTGGGCAAGCTGGTTGGTCGTGTGTTCCGCATCGGGCACCTCGGCTTTTTCAATGACCTGACGCTGTGCGGTGCGCTGTGCGGCGTCGAGATGGGACTTGCAGTTGCGCAAGTGCCGCATCGGCGCGGGGGCGTCGACGCCGCGCTTGGGTACCTATCAGGTGCCGACAGTGCGACACGTGATGCGCCGGCGCGAGCGCTGAGCGCAGCATGAACGAACGAACCGCGTCGCATGGAATTCCGGGCGAGCGAGCGGCGTGATGGGTTCGTCCGTAACGATGGACGCGAGTCGGGGCGTTGAGGCGCACCGCCGTTGCTACTAAAAGGAGGATAGCGATATGGACAGGTTCGTCAAAACCGCAGGGACGCTGGCGCTCATGCTGGCGAGCGCGACCTCTCTTGCCTGGGAGCCCACCAAGCCCGTCGAGATCGTGGTAGCCGCCGGCGCCGGCGGCGCATCCGACCAGATGGCGAGAATGATGCAGTCGGCGATCCAGAAGAACAAATTGATGAATCAGCCGATGGTCGTCTCGCTGAAGGGCGGCGCATCAGGCGCCGAGGCGCTGATGTACATGAAAGCGAGTGACGGCGATCCCAACAAGGTGCTCATCGCGTACTCGCTGATCTACATGCTGCCGCTCGCTGCGAAGATCCCGTTCAATTGGCGCGACCTGACCCCGGTTTCCATCATTGCCATGGATCAGTTTGTGCTGTGGGACAACGTGACGCTGCCGTACAAGTCGGTGAAGGAGTTCGTGGCCGCGGCGAAGGCCGCGGACCCGCCGTTCAAGATGGGCGGCACCGGCTCGAAGCGCGAGGATCACGTTCTAACCGTGTTCATGGAAAAAAAGACCGGCGCCAAGTTTGCCTACCTGCCCTATAAGTCCGGCGGAGAGGCCGCGACGCAACTCGTCGGCAATCACACCGCATCCAACGTCAACAACCCGTCCGAGAATCTCGAGGTCTGGCGCGCCGGGCAGGTGCGTGCGCTATGCGTATTTGACAAGGAACGGATCGCCTATAAAACCAAGGTCACCGACACCATGTCGTGGAACGACATTCCTACGTGCAAGGAAGAAGGTCTCGACATGCAGTACCTGATGCTGCGCGGCATGTTTCTTCCGGGCAAGGTAACCGCCTGAGCAGACGGCATTTTATGTCGACCTGTTCAAGAAGCTGACGCAAACGGCCGAGTACAAGGACTACATGGAAAAGCAGGCGCTCAAGCCGATATTTCTTACCGGCAAGGATATGGTGAACTTCCTCGAAGAGGACGACACCCTCAACAAGGGACTGATGACCGAGGCCGGCTTCGTCGCCCCGTAGCCCGGGCAAGAATTGGTGTTGCACCTGTCCGATGCTCTCGGCGCGGGGCGGAGGAGCCCTGCGCCGGCTGCGCTTCCATGAAAGTCACGATGCCGGAATCCGAGAGCGAAATTGCCGTCGACGATCCGACCGCCCCGAGTGACGACTCGCGCGCGGTGACCACCACGCGCACGGTGGAGGTTATCGTATACCTCCTGTTGCTCGGGTTGGCGCTGCTCCTTGGCTTCGACAATTGGCGCAGTGGAATGGGGTGGGCCAAGGATGGCCCGCAGTCCGGGTATCTTCCGTTCTATCTGTGCGTCATCCTCGCCGCAGCATCCCTGTACGGCCTCGGTGTCGTGTTCGCGCGGCGTAGCAAGCCGACGACGACGTTCGTCACTCGCGACCAGCTGCGACGGGTATTGCAGGTGTTCGTTCCGACTTTTCTGTTCTGTGTGTTCACCCAATGGCTCGGGCTCTACGTAGCGAGCTTCCTGCTCGTTGCGGGCTTCATGCGGTTCATCGGGCGCATCGCGCTATGGAAGTCGCTGCTTACCAGCATCCTGTTCGCGGTCATCATGTTCGCCACGTTCGAGGTCGCGTTCGACGTCATCATGCCCAAGGGGCCGTTGGAAGCGGCCTTCGGCTTCTAGGACGGGCCCCAAATCGATAACCATGGAAGCGTTGCCCCTCCTGCTTCACGGCTTCGCCGTGCTGATGACCTGGAAGACGCTGTCGCTGATGATGGTCGGCCTGGTACTCGGCATCTTCGTCGGCGTGCTGCCGGGGTTGGGCGGACCGAACGGCGTCGCGATCCTGCTGCCCCTTACGTTCACGATGGATCCGACATCCGCCATCGTGATGCTTTCGTGCATCTATTGGGGTGCACTGTTCGGCGGCGCCATCACGTCGATCCTGTTCAATATTCCGGGCGAAGCCTGGTCGGTGGCGACGACCTTCGACGGCTATCCGATGGCCCAACAGGGCAAGGCCGCGGAGGCGCTCACCGCGGCGTTCACGTCGTCATTCATCGGTTCGTTGGTGGCCGTGCTGCTCATCACGTTTCTCGCTCCCCGGATCGCGGGCTTCGCGCTGCGGTTCGGGCCGCCGGAATTCTTTGCGGTCTACCTGCTGACCTTCTGCTCGTTTGTCGGCCTGGGGCGCGAAGAGAAGCAAAAGACCATCATCTCGATGACGCTCGGCCTGCTGCTGGCAGCCATCGGCATGGACACCGTATCCGGCCAGCTGCGCATGACCTTCGGCTTCGATCCGTTGTTGCGTGGCGTCAACTTCCTGGTCGCTGTCATCGGACTGTTCGGCATCAGCGAGATCTTGCTGACCATGGAGGAGCGACTCGCACTGCGCGGCCACTCGGCGAAGATCAGTCTGCGCGTCGTCCTAAAAGTGTGGAAGGACCTGCCCCGCTACTGGGTCACGCTGTTGCGCTCGTCGGCCATCGGTTGCTGGCTTGGCATCACGCCCGGCGGTGCCATCGCGGCTTCGTTCATGGGCTACAACCTGGCCAAGCGGTTTTCCAAGGATCCGGAAACATTCGGGACAGGGCGCATCGAGGGCGTGTTCGCGCCCGAGACGGCGGCACACGCATCGGGCACCTCCGCCTTGCTGCCGATGCTGGCGTTGGGCATTCCCGGTTCTGGCACGGCGGCGATTCTGCTGGGCGGGCTGATGGTCTGGGGGCTCAATCCCGGGCCTCTGCTGTTCGTCGAGCACAAGGATTTCGTCTGGGGCCTCATCGCTTCGATGTATCTCGGCAATATCGTCGGCCTCGTCATCGTGCTGACCACGGTGCCGTTCTTTGCGGCGATTCTGCGCGTGCCGTTCTCCGCTGTTGCACCGATGATCGTCGTCTCCTGCGCCATAGGCGCCTATGCCATCCAGAACGCGATGTTCGACGTCTGGCTCATGTTGCTGTTCGGCGTCGTCGGCTACGTGTTCAAGAAGATCGGCGTGCCTCTCGCGCCGTTTACGCTCGCCCTTGTGCTGGGCAATCGCAGTGAGGACGCGTTCCGCCTGTCGATGATCGGGGCGGGTGGGGACCTGCGCGTGTTCTGGTCCAACGGCCTGGTCGGAACGATCACGACACTGGCACTCGTATTGCTGATCTGGCCGCTGCTTTCGAGCGGCGCGGCCAGGATCCGGCGCGCACTCGCGCCGGGCGCGGCGTGACCGCTCGCGACGAAGGTCTCCCATGCCGAGCGCCAGATGTCCGACCTGATCCTCGTCGAACGCGACGGCGCGATCGCGACCGTCGTCCTCAATGCGCCGGACAGACTCAACGCGTTGTCGCAGGCGTCATGGAGCGAGTTGGGTACGCGGATGCGCGAACTCTCGGCGGATCCCGGACTTGCGCTGCGTCATTCTTCGCGGCGCGGGAGCCAAAGCGTTCGCAGCTGGCGCCGACATCGCCGAATTTCCCGCGGTTCGCGCGAACTCGGCTCAGGGCAAAATCTACGGCGAGCTCATCGCTGCGACCATGCAGGCGATTGGCGATTGCGTGCACCCGACGGTCGCGATGATCCACGGCGTGTGCGTCGGCGGCGGTCTCGAAGTGGCGCTCATGTGCGATCTGCGCATATGCGGCGAGAGCAGCCGCTTTGGGATACCCATCAACCGCCTGGGCCTGACGATGGGCTACGGCGAATTGATGGGTCTGCTCGCGGTTGTGGGTCCCGCAACCGCGTTGGAAATTCTGCTCGAGGGCCGCGTCTTCGGCGCCCAGGAGGCGCTCGCCAAAGGGTTGGTCCAACGCGTGGTTGCGGACGATCAGGTCGAGGTCGAAGTCGCTGCGGCGGTGGCGCGCATCGCTGCCGGTGCGCCGCTGGTTGCGCGCTTGCACAAGCAGTTCATTCGCCGCTTGCGTTCGCACGCGGAGCTGTCCCCGGAAGAGCGGAACGAAGGTTTCGCGTGCTTCGATACCGCCGACTATCGCGAGGGGCTGCGCGCGTTCCTGGCGAAGCAGCGGCCGAGATTCGAGGGTCGGTGATGGGACCGCTGGCGGGGCTCAAGGTCCTCGAGTTGGCGCACATCATGTCCGGGCCCACCGCCGGCATGTTGCTCGCCGACATGGGGGCCGATGTGATCAAAGTTGAGAAGATTCCCGGTGGCGACGATACACGCCGCTTTGTGCCGCCGGAAATCAACGGTGAGGCCAGCGCGTTCCTGATGATGAACCGCAACAAGCGGGGCATCGCGCTCGATCTCAGACAACCCGCGGCAAAGGCGGCGCTGCGGCGGATCATCGACCAGGTCGATGTCGTCATCGAGAATTTTCGCGCCGGCACGATGGCCAAGCTCGGCCTCGGCTTCGACGTGTTGCGGCAAACCAACCCGGGGCTCATCTATTGCGCGGTGTCGGGCTACGGCCTGTCGGGACCCGACGCTGACAAGGGCGGCTTCGATCTCGTTGCGCAGGGGCTGTCCGGGTTGATGCGGATCACGGGTGAGCCCGGGGGCGCACCCATGAAGGTTGGCTCGCCAGTCACAGACATCAATGCAGGGATCCTCGCCGCCTTGGGCATCGTCAGCGCGTACGTGCATCGCCTGCGCACAGGGCAAGGGCAACTGGTGGACACGTCCCTGCTCGAAGCCGGCGTGATGCAGACGTTCTGGCAGAGCGCCATCTTTTTGGGTTCGGGTCGGGAGATCGGTCCGCTCGGTTCTGCTCACCCGCTGACGGCGCCGTACCAGGCCTTCGAGACGCAAGATGGATGGATCACGATCGGTGGATCGAACCAGGTCAATTTCGCGCGGCTGGCGCAGGTCCTGGAAGCGCCGGAATTGCTCGCGGACGTGCGCTTTCTCGACAACAAGGCGCGCATGGCCAATCTGCCCGCGCTGGTCGACGTGCTGACCAAGCGCTTCAAGCGCAAACCCTCCGCGACGTGGCTCGCCGCGCTGTCCGCAGTGGGTGTACCGGCAGGCCCGGTGCTGACGATCGCGGAAATGCTTGCGCATCCGCAGGTGCGTGCGCGGGACATGGTGGTGCAGACGAGACATCCTAGGGTCGGCGACACGCAGGCGATCGGCTGCCCGATCAAGTTCTCGGAGACCCCGGCAAATGTCACGCGTCCCGCGCCGTTGTTCGGTCAGCACACGCGGGACGTATTACTCGAATTCGGCTTCGATGCTGCGGAGGTTCAGGCGTTGCTCGACAGCAGCGCAGCGCAGCACGGCGGTGTCAACGGGATGTAGAGCGCGTACTCGCCCGGTCTTCACGGCGCGTGGTCAGAGGTTGCAGAACATCAGGCCGTAGCGTCAAAGTGAGTAATTGAACTGATGTGCAGTTAAGAAGTTGAATTGTTCGTGGGGTCAACCGTGGGGCCGAGGGCCGTAAGCACCCTCAATTTGATCTGCATCCGCTCGGGTCATCCGGTCCGAACGATCCAAGCTGACCGGCGACCCGAAGGGCGGCGCCCCGGCTATTCGCGCAGCGTCGGTCTGACCGTCATCTTAGCTTTGCTCCCTCGCAGTCGATGGTAATTCATTCAATGACGCGGTCGGCACGCGAGAGTATTGCCTGCGGTAGCTTCACGCCGATCGCCTTCGCGGTCTTCGCATTGATCACGAACTCAACCGACGTCGGCAACTCCACCGGCAGATCTGCCGGTTTCGCGCCCTTTAATATCTTGTCGACGTAGGTGGCCAAGTGCGCGTAGGAGTCGCGAAGGTTAGGGCCGTAAGTCATGAGAAAGCCACTGTCAGCGTACGTGCTCCAGCCCGAAACGATTGGCAATCGATTCTTAAGCCCAAACGCCGCGATCTTGTCCCGTTGATCGACCGTAAACGCATCTGGAAATACGATGATCGCCTGCATCGCGTCGCTCGATATCTTGTTGAATGCTGCGTCCAGTTCCTCCGGATTGCGCACTGGAAAGTAGCTCACCTTAATTCCAACGTCTTGGGCGGCGACTTGCGAACGCCGGAACTCGGTTTGCTCCCCCGGATGATCCGGGTCGGCAATGATCGCAACGCGCGACCCAGCAGGTAATATTTGGGCCAGGACTTCAAGGCGCTTGCCGACGAGTTCCAGAGCTAGAAAGCTCATGCCTGTGAGAGTGCCTCCCGGCTGGGCAAGACTCTTGACGAATTTGGCCTCCACTGGATCGCCGCTATAACCCATGACGACGGGCGTCGTCCCAGCGTGACGATAGGCGCTCCATGCTGCGCCTCCCTGGGTGACGATGACATCGACCTTCGATTGAACCAGCGCCGCGACCATTTGGTCGGCGCGTTCTCGCGAGCCGTCGGCCAGTCGCGCCTCTACAACAACGTTTCTTCCTTCGATGTAACCGCGCTCCTTAAGTCCTTGCCTAAAAGCATCCAAGTACGGCGACGGGGCGTCAGACTTGCCTAGCGAAATCCACCCAATGCGATACACCCTCGTGCCTTGAGCAATCCCCGCGAGCGGAGCGATGAGCAACCACGTCCCCACGGCCCCAAGAATTTGCCGACGTGAATTCATCACCCCAGAGTACTTCTGGCGCAAAGGGCGGTCAATACAGACGGCGTGCGCGTCACACTGGAGATATTGACCGACGCGGCTACCCGCCCGACACATCGGGAAGCAGGGAGCAATTGTGGGCGTTGCGCAGCGCGATCACGCTGAGCGCAACTGCGGCTTGGGTGCGTTCGTGTGGCCTAACTAGAGTAGCCAACCTGGTTGACGGGAAAAAATCCGTCAATCGGTGCGACAGAGCGAAAACAGGGGAACGGGCGGAAGGCGGTGCTTCGCCAAAATCCACGTCAGAGATTACAAAACATCAGGTCGAACTCGACGTCGCCGTCATAGACCGTGCCACGATCCATTCCCGCAATGCCGAGGAAGCGGATGTTCAGCGCGTACTTGTTCGCGCTGATCTCCGGTACGCAGGGCAGATCCAGCTCCAGCGACAGGCGCAGCAACTGCGCGACCTTCGCCGTCGTCAACATCAACTGGAATACGCCGTGGTATGCGGTGTGCCGGCTCGCCTTGCCGTTTTCCCGCAGTAACCGAAGAATGATCGACAGCCCGGAGAGGATCGGCAGCAGCGGGCGCCAGCCACGCCTGAAGATCACGCTGCCGCGCCGCCGGTTCGTGCTGGAGCCAGTAGTGATAGGCGGGCAGGTCGAATTCGCACACGCCCCCCGGGATGCCAGTGCGTTGCTTGATCGCCATCAGCCATTCGTTTTCGCGCAGGTGTGCGCCGACCTTGCCCGTTTGTGCGAGCAGGCGCGCATTGACGTCGTCTATTTCTTTCAGCAGGGCATCGAGCGTGTCGCGCTCGATCGCAGGATTGTCCCGCAGCGGCGCCAGGAGCTGCCGCTGCCGCTCGAGTTCCTGCAGGATGTCGGTCTTGAGGTCCGCACGCGCGGCGACATCGGAGATTTCAAAGAGCGCGAGCAAAGCAGAGTGATGTGCCGCGGGTGCCTCCGCGGCCGCGAAGAACAGTGCGCGAGCGTACAGATCTTCCAGGCGCATCAGCGTGCGGATGCGCTCGTTCAGCGGATGTTCGTAACGAATCACGACAGGCGATCGACGCTCGAAGATGCGACATTCTGCCCTAACTGTGCGGCGGAAGGCAGCATTCGTTCACGTGACGTGCGGATGGCGGGCGTGTGCAAGATCGCGGTAGCGTCGATCGAGCAGCGCCACCTGCGGTGCTATCGCCGCGAGCGGACCGGCGTTGTCGATGACGTCGTCGGCGCGAGACAGCCGCGCCTGCCGATCGAGTTGCGTTGCCATGATCGCGAGAATTTCCGCCTCGGTCAGGCCGCTGCGCTCGCGCACGCGGCGCACCTGTTCCGCTTCGGGACAGTCGACCACGAGCACGCGGTCGATCAACGCTGACGCACCGCCCTCCAACAGCAGCGGCGCCGAATAGATTCCGTACGCTCCGCGCCATGTGGCGACCCGGCGCTTCGCTTCCGCGCTGATCAAGGGATGAAGCATCGCTTCCAGCCTGACGCGAGCAGCCGGATCGGCGAACACGTGGCGCCGCAGTCGTGCACGATCGAGCTCACCGGAGGGCAGCAGCATTGCCGGACCGAACTCGGCGCAGATCGCCCGGAAGCCTTCTGCGCCGGGCGCGGATAGCTCGTGCGCGAGTGCGTCCGCATCGACGATCTCGACACCGAGGCCGGCGAAGGCATTGGAAACCTGGGTCTTGCCGCTGCCGATACCGCCGGTAAGGCCGACGACCAGCGCCACGTTCAGCCCGGCAGATAGAGGGTGAGCAGCGATTTGCCGAAAAACAGGGCGATGACGCCGGCAATCGCGAGGTATGGACCGAACGCAAGGGGAATCTGATGATCGCGACCCTTGAACGCTACAAGTGAAATCCCGATTGCCGCCCCTACTACGGAAGACAGCAGCACGATCAGCGGCAGCATTTGCCAGCCCAGCCATGCACCGAGGGCAGCCAGGAGTTTGAAGTCGCCGTAGCCCATCCCCTCCTTGCCACGGATCAGTTTGAATAACCAGTACACCGCCCACAACACAAGGTAACCTGCAATCGCGCCGATGACGGCATCGCGCAGGCTGACAGTGGGCACCGCCCCCGCCATGTTGGCCAGCAGGCCCGCCCACAGCAGCGGCAGCGTCAGATTGTCCGGTAGCAATTGCGTGTCGAAGTCGATGAACGTCAGCGCGATGAGCGTCCACAGCAGCACGCATGCACCCAGGGCGGCGGGCGTGGCGCCGAAACGCAGGACCGCGCAAATGGACAGCACCCCGGTCAGCGCTTCGACCAGGGGATAGCGAATGGAAATGGGCGCTTTGCAATTTGCGCAACGTCCGCGCAGGAGCACATAGCTCAGTACAGGAACATTCTCGGTGGCGCGTATCGAATGGCCACAGGCGGGGCATTGCGAGCGGGGCACCCAAAGGTTGTACGCGGGTTCTTCGCCGAGCGGCGTTCCCGCGAGTTCGGCGCATTCCTCGCGCCAACCCCGCTCGAGCATCTTTGGCATGCGATGGATCACGACATTCAGAAAACTGCCGATGCACAGACCGACCAGCGCGACCGCAAGCAGCAGAGGCAACGAAACGCTGGTCACGAGTCAGCGGCCCATTATCGGCGCGTCGCTATCGCCGCACCGTGCGCGCATCCCGCACCATCGTCCGCCAATGAGCAGCCAAGGATGGCGCCGCGCAGGTAAAGGCGCGAGGGTGCCACCACTGGCGCCGACGACGATTGCGCGAGTATCAGACGACCTGTCCGAGCTTGAAGATCGGCAGGTACATTGCGACAACCAGGCCGCCGATCACAACACCGAGAAACACGATGATCAGCGGTTCGAGCAAGCTCGAAAGTGCGGCAACCGCATCGTCGACTTCACGCTCGTAGAAATCAGCGACTTTCGAAAGCATGCCGTCGAGCGAACCTGACTCCTCCCCGATCTGCGTCATCTGCGTGACCATGCTCGGGAACAACCCGGTGTTGAGCATGGCGTTGGTCAGGCTGGTACCGGTGCTGACGTCGGTCTGGATCTTGCGTGTGCCGGTTATGAACACCGCGTTGCCCGAAGCACCGGCGACCGCGTCCAGCGATTCGACCAGTGGTACGCCCGCCGCGAACATCGTGGCAAGTGTGCGGGTCCAGCGCGCGATCGTCGCTTTTTCCAGAATGCCGCCGATCACCGGGATTTTCAGGGACAGCCGGTCCGTCGCGAAGCGGAAGGTCTCCGAGCGCCGACGCAACACGAAGTAGCCGCTGATCGTGCCGAAGATGATCGCCGCCATCAGCCACCAATACGACACAAAGAAATCGGAAATGGCCATTACGATCAATGTCGGTGCCGGTAAGTTCGCGCCGAAGTTCGTAAACACCTGCTTGAATGCCGGAATGACCCATACCATGATCACCCAGATCACCACGATGGCCACGACGATGACGGAAATGGGGTAGAACAGCGCCGACTTGATCTTGCTTTTGATGGCGA
This sequence comes from uncultured beta proteobacterium, assembly GCA_963726935.1. Lineage (GTDB taxonomy): Bacteria > Pseudomonadota > Gammaproteobacteria > Burkholderiales > Casimicrobiaceae > PALSA-1003. The sequence goes on along the minus strand of CAVSEH010000027.1, from coordinate 86,989 downwards.
GGATTTTTTCCTTGTACGTCGCCAGGCGTTCCAGGATGCCATCGAGCATACCGGCCGTTTCGCCTGCGTTGACCAGGTTGCAGTACAAGGCGTCGAAATGCTTCGGGTGCTCGCGGAAGGCCTGGGACAGGCTGGACCCCGCCTCGACCCGTCCCTTTACGTCCATCATCAGCCGTGCGAAGCGAGCGTTCTTGTGCCCACGCGCGACGATTTCAAACGCCTGAAGTAGCGGCACGCCGGCCTTGAGCATCGTGGCCAGCTGTCGCGTAAAGAACGTAATGTCCTTCTCGTTGACGCTGCTACCACCCCGGAACGTTTGCCGGCGCAACTTGGTGATCCGGATGCCCTGTCTGCGTAAATTGGTCGTAACGACCGTTTCCGACGCGGCCTTCATCTCGCCGCGAACTTGGCGGTTGTTGCGGTCGAAGCCTTCCCACAGGTACGTGAACTCCTTGACGTCCTTGCGGGGGACACGGCGTTGTGCGGTGGTTGCGGTGGCCATGGAAGTTCCCGATTCAGTTATCCGTGCTACTCATTGGTTACGGCTTCGATTTCCTCGAGGGAGGTCATGCCCTGCTTGACCTTGAGCAGGCCCGATTGGCGCAAATTGCGAACGCCTTCCTTGCGTGCCTGCTCGGCTATATCAAGAACCGTGCCATTGCGCATGATGATCTGGCGCATATCGTCGGTAATCGGCATGACTTCGTAGATGCCGGCGCGTCCCTTGTAACCGGTGTTCAGGCAATGGTCGCAGCCGACCGGGCCAAACGCCTGCCACGATCCGTCGAGGTCTTCCTCGGTGAAACCCGCTTGCAGCAAGGCTTCGGGCGGAATGTCCTCAGGCTTTTTGCACTGGGGGCAGAGCTTTCGGCAAAGACGCTGGGCCGTGATCAGGATCACGCTGGACGCGATGTTGAACGCCGGCACCCCCATGTTGGCGAGCCGCATCAACGTCGCGGGAGCGTCATTGGTGTGCAGGGTGGACAGCACAAGGTGACCTGTTTGCGCTGCTTTGATCGCAATATCGGCAGTTTCCAGGTCGCGGATTTCGCCAACCATGATGATGTCCGGGTCCTGACGCAGGAACGCACGCAATGAATTGGCGAAGGTCAGCCCTGCCTTCTCGTTCACGTTGACCTGGTTGACGCCGGCCAGCTGGATTTCCGCCGGGTCTTCGGCGGTCGCGATGTTGATGCCGGGCTGATTCAGGATATTGAGACACGTGTAGAGCGACACGGTCTTGCCGCTACCCGTCGGGCCGGTGACCAGGATCATCCCGTAGGGCCGTTCGATGGCGTTGAGCAGCATCTGCTGCTGGTCCGGCTCGTAGCCCAGCGCCTCGATGCCGAGCTTGACCCCGGCGGGATCGAGAATACGCAGCACGATCTTCTCGCCGTACAGAGTGGGCAGGGTGCTGACGCGAAAGTCGATCGACCGGCTCTTGGACAGCACCAGCTTCATCCGTCCATCCTGCGGCACGCGCTTTTCGGAGATGTCGAGCTTGGAGATGACTTTGATACGCGACGCCATCTTGTCCTTGATGGCCAGCGGCGGCTGGGCGACCTCCTTCAGGATGCCGTCCAGACGGTAACGGATGCGATAAAACTTCTCGTAGGGCTCGAAATGAATGTCCGATACACCGGCGCCGATGGCGTCGAGCAATATCTTCTGGATATACCTGACGACGGGGGCATCTTCGACCTCCGCGCTTTCTTCTTCGGACGTCTTGTCGCCGGGGTCGAGCTCGCCGCCGAGCTCGTCGTCGCCGACGAGGTCCTTAAGGGTCTTGCCCAGAGTTTCGACGACCTTCTCGATTGCCTTGCCGAGCTTGTCGTCCTCGACCACCACCGGGTCGACCACGAGGTTGGTCTTGAAGCGCACCTCCTCGAGTGCCTGCAGGTTGGCCGGGTCGGAGACCGCGACAAACAGACGGTTGCCGCGCTTGTGCAGCGGCAGGACGCGTCGCGTCGCGGCGATCTTGGGGTCGACGAACTCCTTGTTGATCTGGTCGAGGTCGAAGGCCGTCAGATCGAGCAGCGGCGCGCGGAAGGCGCGCGCCGCGAAGACGGCGATCTGCGCCGGACTCATCTTCTTGCTGAGGAGCACCTGCTCGACAAAACCGATGCTGCCGGCTTGTGCCTGCGTTTGCAGCGCGTCGGCGTCGTATTCGCTCAATAGCCCGTGCTGAACCATCGCTCGCGCGAGGCCGCTGATCGTGCGCGGTGCGGCAGTCGTTGCCATCGTCGGGCCAGAACCGGGTGATTATTCCAGGTGCATAAAAGTTAACTTATTGATGATGCCTGCTCCCCTGCGCTTTGTAAAGACGCCGACCCGGCTCGGCCAACCGGGGGCAGCAACCGCACGACCTTGACGGCGCGGTCCTGGACTTGCAGGATTTCCACCCCTTGGCCGCCCAGGCTGAAGCTCACGCCGGCCTCGGGAATTTCACCGAGCTTCTCGACGATGAGGCCGCTGAGCGTCTTCGGACCTTCGAGGGGGAAAGCGGTCCCGAGCTTCCGGTTGAGCGTACGCAAGGACGCCAGGCCATCGACGACGACGCTGCCGTCGGCGGCCCGCTGATAGCCGTCGCTGCCTCCCGGCGCGCCGGTGGTGAATTCACCCACAATTTCTTCCAGTATGTCCTCGAGCGACAGCAGTCCCTGAAGCTCGCCGTATTCGTCGACCACCAGCCCGAGACGCTGCCGATCGACCTGGAACTGGTGCAGCTGGGTCAGCAACGGGGTACCCGCGGGCACGTAGTACGGTGCGCGCAGGATGGTGCGAAGGTGCTCGGCATCGAGTTCGCCCGCCTGCTGCAGCCGCAGCACCTGCTTGAGGTGGACGATGCCGACGATGTTGTCCATCCCATGCTCGAAGGCGGGGAGGCGCGTGTGGTAGCTGGTGACGAGCTGGGACGCGAGCAGCGACGCTTTGGCGTTGAGATCGATACTCTCGATCTGATTGCGCGGAGTCATCACGTCGTCGACGGTGATCGATTCGAGATCGAAGATGTTCGCGAGCATCGCACGGTGCTTCCCGCGGAAGTAGTGCCCCTCGAGCACCAGGCTGCGAATCTCCTCTTGCGACAATACTGTTTCGACGCCCGACGTCGGCTGGAGCCGGAACAGCTTGAGCAGGCCCTGCACGAACAAATTGACGAACCAGACGATCGGCGTCGCGACCTGCAGCATCGGCGCGAGCACGTAACTCACCAGCGGCGCCAGGCGATCGGCGTGCGCGGCGCCGAGCACCTTCGGCGTGATTTCGGAAAACACGAGCAGTGCGAACGAAATGGCGACCGTCCCCAGCGCGAGCGCCACCTCGCCTTCGCCGAACAGACGCTTGGTGATGACGGCGGTGATCGTCGCAGCACCTGCCGCAACGAGCGTGTTGCCGAGGAGGATGACGCCGAGCAGCCGGTCGGTCTGCGCCAGCAGGGCAACGGCGAGCTTCGCCCCTCGCTGGCCCTTCTTGGCACGGTGTCGCAGCCGGTAGCGATTGACCGCCATCATCGCAGTCTCGGCGATCGAGAAAAAGCCGGCGAGGATGATCAGGATCGCCAGCGCGATCAACAGCGTGCGTAGAGGGATATCGTCCAAACAGCAACCAGGCGTTACGGTATCGGGTTGAGTATTTGGCGAGGCCGGGGTGCTGTCAAGGCAAGCTTTGGGTGATCGAACTCAAGCCCCGAAGATCGTGTCCGGTAGCAGCTTGCTGCCCACGTAGGCGAGCAACAGCAGGACGCTGCCGGCCATGATCCAGTTCAGTGCCGTGCGCCCGCGCCAGCCGTAACGTTTGCGGCCATAGAGGAGGGCGCCGAAAACGATCCAGCTCAGGACCGAGAAGATGATCTTGTTGCTGTAGGTCAGTGCCTTGCCGAAGAGTTGCTCGGAAAACAGCACGCCGCTGATCAGCGTCAAGGTCAACAACGCGTAGCCGGCAGTGACTACCCGGAAGAGAAAACTTTCCAGTGTCAGCAAGGGCGGCAGCTTTGCCTCGCCGGGCTCGGACAACCCACGATGCAGGCGGCGCTCGAGTCCGGTCAGGACGAGCGCCTGCAATGCTGCGACGATCAGCAGCGCGTAGGCGACGAGCGCGACGGCGATGTGCAGCGCCGCCCAGGGCTCCGCGGCAAAGGAGAATCGATGCGTGCTGGGGATCAGGGCGGGCAGGGCTGCTCCAACTGCCGCCACCGGATACGCGATCGCAGCAACGCCCGGTAGTGCCCGCGATAGTGTTCCGAGCCACGCGATCAGTGCGATGAGGCATTCGACGGCGGACATGGCATTGGCGAGGCTCAGGTCAAGCCCTTCGGGTGTCACGACAGTGTTGGCGAGCAACAGCGCATGGCCGCCGATGGCCACGGGAGGAAGCCAGAACGACAGGACGGCATCCCAGTGGGCGTCACGCCTGCCCGGCAGTGCGAGGCGTCGCCATTCGATCCAGGCCGCCGCGAGATAGGCCGCGGCCACTGGCACGTAGAGTAGAATCATCGACGCTTCCATTGCTGCTTGACGAGTGTACACCACGCGCCGGGCGCCTCTCGGCGCGCCGACGACGTTCTCCATCGACAGACCATGCTCGAAAACCTGACCCAGCGGCTCGGCCGCGTTGTGAAGAGCCTGCGCGGAGAAGCGCGCTTGACGGACGCCAACATCGACGGCGCGTTGCGTGAAGTGCGCATGGCGTTGCTGGAAGCCGATGTCGCACTTCCCGTCGTCAAGGAATTCATCGGTGCCGTGCGCGAAAAGGCCGTCGGCCAGGAGGTGATAGGCTCGCTGACGCCGGGACAGGCGCTGGTCGGCGTCGTCCAGCGCGAGCTGGCGGCGCTGATGGGTGGCGCGGCAACGCCGATCAACTTCGCCACGACCCCGCCGGCAGTCATATTGCTAGCGGGCCTGCAGGGTGCGGGCAAGACGACCAGCGCAGCCAAGCTTGCGCGCCTGCTCAAAGAAGACCTCAAGAAAAAAGTGCTGTTGGTCAGTTGCGACGTCTATCGTCCGGCCGCAATCGCGCAACTGCAGACTCTCGCGGGCCAGGTCGGTACTGAATTCTTTCCTTCTCATGCTGGCGAACAGCCGCTGGCGATCGCGGAAGCGGCCCTGGACTGGGCGCGCAAGCACTATTGCGACGTGGTCATCGTCGACACAGCCGGCCGACTCGCCATCGACGAAGCGATGATGCGCGAGATCACGCAGCTGCACGCCGCGATCAAACCGATCGAGACCTTGTTCGTCGTCGATGCAATGCAGGGACAGGATGCGGTCAACACGGCCAAGGCTTTTGCCGCTGCACTGCCGCTGACCGGGATCGTACTGACCAAGCTCGACGGCGACGCGCGCGGTGGCGCGGCGCTGTCAGTGCGCAGCGTGACCGGCGCACCAATCAAGTTTGTCGGCGTTTCGGAAAAAATCAACGGCCTCGAGGCATTCCATCCGGATCGCATGGCATCGCGCATTCTCGGCATGGGCGACGTGCTTACGCTGATCGAGGATGCGCATCGCCAGGTCGACGTCGAAGATGCACAGAAGCTCGCCAAGAAGGTCAGGTCGGGCAAGGGCTTCGACCTCGAGGATTTCAAGACCCAGATCGGGCAGATGCGCAAGATGGGCGGCATGCAAGGTTTGCTCGACAAGTTGCCGGCCGAACTCGCGCGCATGGCGCAGGGGTCGCATGTGGACGACAAGGTCATACGGCGGCAGGAAGCGATCATCAATTCGATGACCCCGCTTGAGCGTGCGAAGCCGGAGCTCCTGAAGGCGTCGCGCAAGCGCCGCATCGCGAGCGGCGCCGGCGTCAGCGTGCAGGAAGTCAACCGCCTGCTGGCGCAATTCGAGCAGACGCAGAAAATGATGAAAATGGTCGCGAAGGGCGGCATGCAGAAGATGCTGCGAGGTCTCAAGGGAGCCCTGCCCGGCTTGCGCTGAGACGTTGCTGCCAGGGATGGGTGGGGCGTCTGGCCGTCCGATAGATGGCGCCAGTTGCCACGCAAGCCATTTTCGTCGTATAATCAACGTCTTTTTTCGGCTTCACCAGGAACGGAACACATCATGGTCGTCATCCGACTTGCCCGTGGCGGCGCGAAAAAGCGCCCGTTTTTCAATATCGTCGTTGCCGATTCGCGCAATCGCCGCGACGGCCGTTTCATCGAACGCGTCGGCTTCTACAATCCGATCGCCAACGAAAGCGAGGAGGCGCTGCGCCTCGCGCTCGACCGCGTCGAGCACTGGAAGCACAAGGGTGCCAAGTTGTCCGACACGGTCGCCGGTCTCGTGAAGCGCGCATCGGCCCCCAAGGCTGCCGCGCCCGTAACCGCTGCCTAAGTCGACCAAGGCCGGCGGGGCGTCCGCTGGCGAGATCGTGGTCATGGGGCGCATGCTCGGCCCCTACGGCGTCAAAGGCTGGCTCAAGACGAAGACGTTCACGGCGTTGCCCGACACCCTGCTCGATTTCGATCGATGGTGGCTTGCGGCGCCGGACGGACGCGGTGATTGGAAGGAATTTTCGGTGCTGTCCGCACGCATTCATGCGGACCACGTGGTGGTGGAACTCGAAGGGTTGAACGACCGGGAGTCGTCGGCGGCATGGCGGGGCGCACTGGTAGGCGTACCGCGAGCGAAACTGCCGCGCCTGCGCAAGGGCGAGGTCTACCTGGCGGACCTGATCGGTTTTGCGGTCGTCAATCGCAACGACCAGTTGCTCGGTAGCGTTACCGGGATGCTCGATACCGCAGCGCACGCGGTGATGCGCGTAGCGAGCGACGATGGGCGCGAGCGGCTGATTCCGCTGGTGCCCGCGTATCTGGATGCGATCGACCCCGAAGCACGCCGGGTGCAAGTTGACTGGCAGTTGGATTTTTGATGTTGCGTCTGGGTTAACTGCGGCGTCGCTGCAGCTGCGATGCGGGTAGAGCGATGCGAATCGAAGTCGTTACGCTGTTCCCGGAAATGGTGCAGGCGGCCGCACAGTATGGCGTGACGGGCAGGGCGCTGGAGCGCAAGCTGTGGACGCTGGCTTGTCGCAATCCGCGCGATTTCGCTAGCGACGCTTATCGCAGCGTCGACGACCGCCCATATGGCGGCGGTCCAGGCATGGTGATGCTGGCGGAGCCGCTTGAGCGGGCGATCGGCGCAGCGAGAACGGCGCTGGGTGAGGCCGGGGTAGCGACGCCGCGCGTGGTCTGTTTGACACCGCAAGGTGAACCGCTGCGGCACGCACGGGTGGCCACGCTGGCGACGGAAGAAGGGTTGATATTGGTGGCGGGTCGGTACGAGGCCATCGATGAACGCGTTATTGATCGCGAAGTCGATCTGGAGATCGCCGTCGGCGATTTCGTGGTGTCAGGCGGTGAGTTGCCGGCGCTGTTGCTGATCGACGCCGTGGTTCGGCAGTTGCCGGGCGTGTTGAATGATGCGCAGTCGAGACTCGAGGAATCGTTTGTCGACGGCCTGCTCGATTGTCCGCACTACACGCGCCCGGTGGGATATCGCGGCGCGGCGGTGCCGTCGGTGCTGCTTTCCGGCGACCACGCGGCGGTTGCAAGGTGGCGGCACAAGCAGGCACTTGGCCGGACGTGGCTGCGGCGGCCGGATTTGCTGACACTTCGGGGCTTGAACGAAGCGGAAGCGGACTTGCTGGAAGAATTCAAGCGTGAGCACGCGTTGGGCAAGACGTAACGGCAGTCGACAATAAACCGCGCGCATCAGGCAAAGCCTGCTCTGCGTGCCAGGCCACGGGCCAATGGACGAAAGGAAGCACGAATGAATATCATCGATACACTGGAAAAGGAAGAAATCGCCCGCCTGGGCAAGACGTTGCCCGAGTTCTCGCCGGGCGATACGGTCGTTGTCAGCGTGAGCGTCGTCGAAGGCGAGCGCAAGCGCGTGCAGGCGTTCGAGGGCGTAGTGATCGCGAAGCGCAATCGCGGCCTCAACTCGTCGTTCGTCGTGCGCAAGATTTCGAGCGGCGAAGGCGTCGAGCGAACATTTCAGACGTACTCCCCGCTGATCGCGAGCATCGAGGTCAAGCGCAAGGGTGACGTCCGTCGGGCCAAGCTCTACTATCTGCGCGAGCGCTCGGGCAAGTCAGCCCGCATTCGCGAAAAGCTCGCCCACCACGACACCCGGCAGGACCCGAAGCAGGCGGAATAGCAAAGTTTTCGACCAAAAAGCGGCCTCCGGGCCGCTTTTTCTTTGTGCGCCGGCGGCACGCGAGCCTGCCGTAGCGCGGCACCGTCTGCCGCGCGGCGCCACGGATTTTCCGCGCAATCCGGCGCAAACAGGCACTTGCTTGCATTAAACCGTCATTTACCGGAATATTCCAATGTCAGAAACTGATGATTTTGGGCCGGCATCGGGGCATGAAGGCGACGTTATACGAAGCGCTTGGAGTACCACAGGGTGCCTCGGACGAAGAGGTGCGGGCGGCGCTTCGTCGCCTGATCCGAAAATACTATGCAAAGACTCGCGACGGACAGGGCAACGTCGAAGAGGCGCTTCGTTTTATCAATCATGCCAGCCGCATACTCAGCGACCCGGACCATCGCCACCATTACGATGAGGAACTCGCGGTCACGAGCGAATCCAACACCGAACAAAGGATCGCGCACTTCGTCAGCAACGTAGCTGCGACCGGCCAGGGCACGGCGTCGCACGACGACGTCATCGATGTCGCCGAAGAAAAGGCGCTGACCCAACCCGACAGCGCACCTGACAAGCCTCTGCACCATCCGGGCCTTACGGAGCGTGTCGCTTCCTTCGGGCGGTCCACAGTGGGGCAGTTGGCGATGTGTCTGCTGTTCGGGGCCTTCATCGCTGCCGCAATTGTGTTTGTCACGCCGACGGATGCGGTGCCGGTCGCCAAACAGGTGTTGGTGCTCCTGACGCTGACTTTGCTCGCGCTCTCCGTGGTGTACGGCGTCGTGCACGGGGTGGCGTGGCTGCGAAGACGCCGGGTCGTCGCGGCACCGGCCCTGGTACCGCAGACCGATCTGGCGATCCTCAACTGGCGGCGAGAAAAAAGCGTCTTCCTCGGCACCGACACTCCCCAGGAGGACGCGAGCTGGATATTCCAGCTGCGCATGGCGGAGCTGGAGCGTGCCAAGGCGGGGCGCACGAGCGAGCCGCGGCCGGCGAACCGCCTGGCGGCGCGCCTGTTCGACTACGCGATCTGGGGGTTGGTACTGGCGCTGCTCCTGTCGACACTGCATGGTGCCGGCATCGTCGGCGACGATGCCGCGTTCTGGATCGGCCATCCCCTGTTCGCGCCGATCGTCATCACGCTGAGCTGGATACCGATCGAAGCACTGTTGATCGCGGCGCTGCAGCAGACGCCCGGCAAATGGCTGTTCGGTGTCTATTTGCAGTTCTCGATCAGCGACGCGTACGCGCGGCGCGATGTGCGTGCGCAGTTGCAGCGCGCGTTGCGGCGCGCGTTCCGTGTCTGGTGGGAAGGGGTCGCATGCGGGTTTCCACTCCTGGCGCCAATCCTGATTGCGGTAGCGTACGAAAAGGTCATGCAGCACGGGGAAACCGATTGGGACTTCGCCGAGGATTGCCTGGTTACGCACAGCCCGCCAGGTGTGCTCAACCTGATGACCGGTGGCATCGGCCTCGGGGCCATGCTGTGGCTATACGGCGTCGCGTGGCACGAACCCATGGCCGAATCGATCGCCGCGACGAGAACCGCCGTCGTCGACTTGATGCCCTCCACGCCCGGATTGTTGCCACGCGGCTTCCAGGGCGATATCGGCAAGATCGGATCGATCGAGCGCGGTATCGCGGCAACGCTGTCGCCTTCGACGCCCGCGTTCTCGGGGCCCGTCAACGATGCGGACACCGCGGCATTATTTGCCGAACGGCAAGCGAGGCTCTCCTTGCTGCGCGGGGAAGGGCCGCGCATGCTGCGCGCGGGTAATTGGCGCCGCGCAGCCGAGCTGTGTCGCGCCTGGTCGGACCTGGAATTCTGGAACGCCGAGCCCTGGCGCTGTCTCGGCTATGCGCTGCAGGCGCAAGGGCTCCACCACGAGGCGATCGCCGCGTTCCGCAAGGCTGTGCAATACGACCCGCTGGATCGAAGCCTCGACGCAGCGGTCGAAAAAAGTCAGCGCGGCATCGTCGCCGATTTCATCAACCGTTATCGCCGTTGACGAGCCTGCGGCGGCCACGCCGGCTGCTCGACATCCTAGGTGTTGGCAGCACCCGCCGACGCCTGGGCATCGACTTCGCGCTTGACCTCGTCCATGTCGAGGGCGCGCGCTGACGCGAGCACCTGATCGAGCGCGCTGGCCTGCAGTGCGCCGGCCTCTGCGTAGACGATGATGTTGTCGCGGAAGATCATCAGCGTCGGAATCGAGCGGATGTTGAAATGCGCGCCGATCGCCTGCTGGTCCTCGGTGTTTACCTTGGCGAAGAGCACGTCCGGATGCCGCGCAGCGGCCGCGGCGAAAGTGGGTGCAAATGCACGACACGGCGCGCACCACGGGGCCCAGAAATCGACGACCGCAAACGGATGGTCATTGATCGATGGCGCGAAATTTTCTTCGGTGAGTTCGAGAACGCCAGGGCTATCCGGGGACATGCGTCGTTTCCTTCAGGCAAACATGCAACGGTTCATTGCAGCGGCCTCCTTTGACCGTATCCGTCGGTGTGCGCACCGCGTGTCGGCCGCGCTCGTGACTCGCCTCCGCGCGATCCCCTTGCTCCGCATGGGGCCCCTCGCTGCGGGCTCGCACGGTAACGGCCTCCTTTGACCGTATCCGTCGCGTGCGCACCGAGTGTCGGCCGCGCTCGTGACTCGCCTCCGCGCGATCCCCTTGCTCCGCATGGGGCCCCTCGCTGCGGGCTCGCACGGCTACTTCCGCCGCATCAAGAACACGAACGCGCCATCCTGCTCGCTCTGCTGGACCAGCTGATTGCCCGTTTGTCGCGCGAAGGCTTCGAAATCACGTACCGAAGCCGGGTCGGTCGCGATGATGCGGACCACTTGGCCCGAGACCATGTCGTTCAGCGTCTTCTTGGTGCGCAGGATCGGCAATGGACAATTGAGGCCCCGTGCGTCCACTTCGCGATCGATTTGCAATGCTTGTTCCATCGTCATTCCTCACGCCGACAAAGGGAGGCCAGCTCGTCCCCAGGCGGCGATTCCGCCCTCGAGGTTGTATAGCTTGCCGAAGCCGCGTTGTGCGAGGTATCCGCACGCCTGTGCCGACCGTGCGCCCGACTGGCAATAGAGGACATAGGGGATAGCGGGATCGAGTTCCGCGAGTCGCGCCGGTAGCGTGCCCAGTTCGATATGCCGGGCACCAGCGATCGCGCCGCGTGCGACCTCGGCGGCGGTGCGCACATCGATCACTGCCGGGGGTGTTGCCTCTCCAAGCAATGCGTGCAAGCGGGCCGCGTCGATGGTCTGATACATGGGAGCGTCTCGGAAATGTTCAATTATATCAGTGCTTCAGTGCGAGCCGCCGCCACGGATTTTCCCGACGAGTTGCGTGGTCGATCGTCCGGGAAGGAGGGGAATTGCCTCGAAACGCCCGCCCCAACCGATTACCTCGGCGGCGCCGACCGTAGTCTCCACGGTGTAGTCGCCACCCTTGACGATGATATCGGGATGGCACGCGACCACCAGCGCGAGGGGCGTGTCTTCGTCGAACGGGACCACCAGGTCCACGGATCCCAGCGCAGCGACCACAGCGAGCCGGTCTTCCAGCGGATTGAGCGGCCGCTCCATCCCCTTGGCGAGACGCCGCACCGACGCGTCGCTGTTGACGCCCACCACGAGCGCTGCGCCTAGGCCACGTGCGCGATCGAGATAGGTGACATGACCGCGATGCAGGATGTCGAACACGCCGTTGGTGAACACCAGCGGCCGCGGCAGGGCCGAGATGCGTCCCGTCAACGTCGCGGGTGTCGCGATCTTCGCGACGAAACCTGGCGCCGGCATCAGTCGATGTATTCGAACACCTTGACGACGCGCTGCACGCCGTCGGTCGTGCGGGCGATCTCCGCGGCGTCGTTGGCTTCGGCGTGCTTGACCATGCCCATCAGGTAAACCGTGCCGCGCTCGGTGACCACCTTGACGTAGTTGATCTGGAATTTCGCGGCTTCGACGAACCGCGCTTTCACTTTCGACGTGATGAGCGTGTCGTTCGAACGTGTCTGGAGGTCACTGACGGGGCCGACGAACAGTTCGTTCTGCACTGCGCGAACCTTGGGCGTGGTCCGCACCAATTCGCCGATGTCGGTCTTGGCGGCCTCGACCGGGACCTCGCCGGTCAGCAGGACGATGCCGTTGAAGCTGGTGACGTTGACGTGGTACTCACCTTTGTAGCGTTCGTTGATCGCGAAGGTGGTCTTGTCCTCGATGACTTCGTCGTCGAGCTGCGCGCCCGTCGAACGACGATCGGTGGCGACTGCCGCGGTGCCAACGACTGCCGAGCCGATCAACAAAGGCACGCAGGCGGTCAGAGCTAGCGTGATCGCGACGAGCAGGCCGATGGTCGCACCGGCACGTGCGAACCACGCGCTCATCAAGCTTCTTCTCCCAGGAGGCTCGTGTCGATCGCATCGCACAGGCAGTGGATCGTCAAGAGGTGTACCTCCTGGATGCGCGTCGTGGTCGAATGCGGAACACAGATGTGGACATCATCCTGCGTCAGGAGTTCGTTCATCTTGCCACCACCTTTTCCAGTGAGTGCAACCACGCGCATCTCGCGCTCGTGCGCCGCGGCGATCGCCGCGCAAACATTTCCCGAATTGCCGGAGGTGGAGATGGCCAGCAGCACGTCCCCAGCACGGCCCAGCGCGCGAACCTGCTTGGAGAAAATCTGGGCAAAGTCGTAGTCATTTGCGACCGCAGTGAGAATCGACGTGTCGGTCGTGAGCGCGATTGCAGGCAACTCGGGACGCTCGCGTTCGAAGCGGCCCACCATTTCCGCAGCGAAGTGTTGCGCGTCGGCAGCCGAACCTCCATTGCCGCAGGCGAGCAGCTTCCCGTCTGCGAGCAGGCACTCGGTCATTACACCGGCGGCACGCGCGATGAGTGGGGCCAAGGTGTTGACGGCGGCCAACTTGAGTTCTGCACTCTCTGCGAAGTGCGCGCGAATGCGTTGCATCGTATCCATCGGCGTATAGCGTGTGGCGAAGCCGCGATTGTAGCAATTTTCGCTCTTGGTCCCCGGGACAGATCAAAGGTTGACGTCGACCAGCCACTCGATACGCCGCGGGTCCAGTGCGCTGAGCAAGACCGCATCGAAGCGACAGGGCGGTTCACGCCCGAGCATGGCCAGGTAGTGCCGCGCAGCGAGCGAGATGCGCCGACGCTTGGCTGCGGTGATGCTGGCTGCCGCTCCGCCAAATGCCGTACTGCTGCGCAAGCGCACCTCGACGAACACGAGCGTGTCACCGTCGCGCGCGATCAGGTCGATTTCTCCGCCGCGGCAGCGATAGTTGCGTGCGACGATCGCCAGTCCGCGCGCAGAAAGGTATTCCGCGGCCAGTGCCTCGGCCGCGGCCCCGCGATTCATTGCCCGGCCGAGTACAGTTGGGCACGGCCGTCACGGATCTCCATCATCCGGCCCTGACGCGCGAATGAACGCGATGGCGTCAACGAGAGATGCCCCGTCGCACCGTCGAACTCCACCCTTGACGGCGGAACCGGCGCGGCAACCATTTGCGCCAGCGCAAAGGCATCGAGCCCGAGTGCGTAAAGGCGCTCGACGATCGGATTACCGAGGTTTGCATGCGGCATGCGGGCCAGCGCGGGGTCGTCCGGATCGGCAAGCCACGGAATCTCGACGTAACGCACGCCATCGAGGTCGTGCGAAATTGGCGAGGGCAGGTCGTCGGCGATCTGGCTGATGGCGTATACACGCGCCGGCGGCAGGAACGATTTGGTCAGCGCCGCATATTCGCCGTCGACGGCGAGCACGATCGCATCCGGTTGTGCCGCGGCCACTTCGCGCCGGAGCAATCCCAGCACGTCCGGATTCGGGTCGAAACGGTAAATGCGTGGCGGGGTTCCTCCGTCGCGGCGCCACTCGGCTTCGAACGCTGCGATGAACCGTCGCTGCAGCGGTCCATCCGCAGCAACCAGTGCCACCGAGCGCGCCCCGTCGGCGCGCGCTGCACGAGCCAGTAACGTCGCATCGCTGTCGATCGACAGCGCCAGCGAGTACGCGTCGGCGGGGAGGGGGGCTCCGTCGTCCAACTGGTTCAGGGCAAGCATGCGGGGGCGCGCAGGCGCCATCGAAAGCACGGTCTTAAGGTCGTCGCGTGTCAGGGGCCCCACGACCAGCCCCGCCCCTGAAGCCTCGGCGTCGGCGACCGCGAGGAGCACGCCGTCGTCGCCATGGCCGATGACGCGTACGCGCGCGCTGCTTCCCGCACGCGCTGCTGCGGCGAGGAACCCGGCCTTGACCGCTTCGGCTGCCCGGCCGTAAGTCGGCGATTCGAGCGGAAGAATCAGCGCGATTGTGTCGCTGCGGGTGCCGACCGCCGACGGTGACATCGGTACGATCACCGGCGGCGCGGGCGCCGCACTGGTTACCACCTCCGGTGCCTGAGGCGCGTTGAGCGTATTTGGCGCAGTTTGCGCGACGGGTGCAGGGACCGCCGCGGGCGCAGCGGTTGCCCTCGTGGCACGCGCACCGGACAATGGCGGCGCCGACGAACACGCGGCGGCGAAAATCAGCACGCATGCGGCGGCGATCGTCGGCCGCAGCACGCAGGAAGAAACCAGTGGCGAGGCCATCGAAGGGGACTGCGCAATGACCAAAGGGGAGCCGTTGCCAGCGCTCGGCCGGACATTATATGTGGTCGCCACGCCGATCGGGAATCTGCGCGATATCACGTTGCGCGCGTTGGACGTCCTCGGACAGGTCGACGTGATCGCCGCCGAAGACACGCGGGTGACCGCCGTCTTGATTGCGCACCATGGCATCCGGGCGCAACTGCTCAGCCTCAACGAGCACAACGAACGGCGACGGGTGACCGAAATTGCGCGATTGCTCGATGCGGGCAAGCGGGTTGCGCTGGTGACCGACGCCGGCACACCGGGCATCAGCGATCCCGGCGCGGCGCTGGTCCGCGGCGTCGGCGATGCCGGTTTCGCCGTTGTACCCGTGCCCGGCCCCAGTGCCGTTGTCACCGCGCTTTCAGCGTCGGGAATCGATGGGTCGCCATGGCTCTTCTTCGGTTTTTTGCCGGCCACAGTCGCCGCACGTCGCTCCGCGCTCGAGCGGCTCGCCGACGCTGCCGTTCGCGCTCGTGTTCTATGAAGCGCCGCATCGCATTCTGGCGACGCTGGCGGCGATGGCCGAGATCCTCGGCGCCGGCCGAGAGATCGTCATCGCCAGGGAGCTCACCAAGCGCTTCGAGACGATTCATCGCTGCCCGCTTGGCCAGGCGAGTGAATGGATCGCAGCCGATTCCGACCGGCAACGCGGGGAATTCGTCCTGATCGTGAGTGCGCGAGCGGCCGCTGAGGCTGAAGCAGCGGACGCCCACGACGCGACTCTCGCTTTGCTCTTGGCCGAGTTGCCGCTGGCCCGCGCAGTCAAGGTCGCCGTCGCGTTGACGCACGCGCCGAAGAATCGCCTCTACGAGCGCGCGCTCGCGCTCAAGCAAACGCTCAAGACACCGACGCGATAAAGCTTGTCAGGGCGGCCAGCGTCGCCTCCGGTTGATCGCGCTGCGGCGAGTGACCGCACGATGCAAGCTCCACCCGGTCGACTCGCCCCAGTGCCTGCTGCTCGATCGCATCGAGCTGGGCCAATGTCCCGTACTCATCGTCCTTTCCCTGGATGAGCAGCAGCGGGCAGGCGATGTTGCGCACGAACGACTCGATGTTCCAGCCGCGAAATGCGGGTGCGAGCCAGATGTCGTTCCACCCGCGAAATGCCGAGTCGACGTCAGCGTGGTGGCGGGCGAGGCGTTGCCGCAGATCCCCGCTCTCATAAGCGCCTTTGGTGTTGGCGATGCTCGCCAGCGACACCTCTTCGACGAAGACATGGGGCGCCAAGGCCGCAACCGCACGCACCTCGCGCGTGCCGGACCCGGCATGGATCAGCGCGATCGACGCGCCGTCGCTGTGCCCGATCAGGATCGGTCGTTCGAGCGCGAGCCGATCGAGCAGCGCCGGTAGCGTGGTCAACGCCTCGACGTGCATGTAGTCGGGGCGGCGTGCCGTCGTCAGCGCAGACGATTTCCCGTAGCCCGCCCGCGAGTAGACCAGGGCGGCGCGACCGGTCGCATCCGCGACGCGTTGCGGAAAATCCCGCCACATCGCGACGCTGCCCAATCCTTCATGCAGAAAGACGAGCGTGGGCGCTTTTCCGCTGTACCGCACGCATTCGATGCGCTGCCCGTCGAGATCGACGAACGATGGAGCGCCACCACCGGCCATGCGCCGGTTCCTAGACACCCAGATAACGCTCGCGCAGACCGGGTTCGGTCGCGAGCATGCCGGGCGAGGCGTCGAACACTTTGCGACCCTTGACGAGGATCACGCAGCGATCCGCCAGGGCTGAGAGCGCCGCAAAATTCTTGTCGACGATAACCATCGCCATACCCGCCTCGCGGACGATTCTGATCGTGCGCCAGATGTCTCGGGCGATGAGCGGCGCGAGCCCTTCGGTCGCCTCGTCGAGCAGCAACACGCGCGGGTTGGTCATCAGCGCGCGACCCAAGGTCAGCATCTGCTGCTCGCCGCCTGAAAGATCGCTGCCCCGGTGGTCCATGCGCTCACCCAGGCGCGGGAAGGTGGCCAGCACGCGCTCCAGCGTCCACGCACCGGCCTCCAACGCGGTGCGCGAGGCCAGGACGAGGTTTTCGCGCACGGAGAGGGTCGGGAAAATGCCACGGCCTTCGGGAACGTACGCCAAACCCAAACGCGCGATGCGAAATGGCGCCAGGCTTGCGATCGATACACCCTCGAGCCGGACGTCCCCTGCGCGCGGGCGCACCAGGCCCAGTAGCGAACGGATCAGCGTGGTCTTGCCCATGCCATTGCGACCCATCAGGGCCACGACCTCGCCCTTGCCAACGGTGAAGTCGACACCCTGCAGGACGTGGCTGCTGCCATAGTACGTGTGCAAACCGCGCGCCTCGAGCATCGTCATGCGGCCGCAGTAACGGCGCCCAAGTAGACCTCCTGCACCTCGGCATTGGCGCGTATCGCTTCCGGCGTGCCGGACGCGAGCACGCGGCCGTTCGCCATGACCGTCAGATGATGCGCCAGCGCGAACACCGCATCCATATCATGTTCGATCAGCAGAATCGCGTGATCCGCGGCGAGGCGACGCAAGAGCGAGACGATGTTCGATGCCTCTTCGGGCCCCATGCCCGCGAGCGGTTCGTCGAGCAGCAGCACCACGGGCTTCGTCGCGAGCGCCATCGCGATGTCGAGTGCGCGCCGTTCCCCGTGCGAGAGATCGGACGCGGCCACGTCGGCGCGTTCCGCCAGTCCGGTAGCGGCGAGGGCGTCGCTCGCGGCGGCGTTCCATTCCGGATTGCGATCGGCGGCGCGGAAAAAGGAAGGAAACCCCGCAGCAGGTGCCTGTGCCGCGAGCCGGCAGTTTTCGAAGGCGGTGAACGCCGCGAAGATGTTCGTATGCTGGAACGTCCGCGCCAGCCCGTGCCGTGCAATGCGATTCGCGGGCCAGCCGCTGACGTCCTCGCCGCGCAAATGGATCGTCCCGGCCGACGGCTTGAGCTCACCCGACAGGAGATTCGCCAGCGTCGACTTGCCTGCGCCGTTCGGGCCGATTACCGCATGGACGGCACCCGTGTGCAACGCGAGCTCGACCTGATCGACGGCGACGAGTCCGCCGAACCGCCGGGTGAGACCGGTTGTGGAAAGCAGCGGCTCAGCCATCCTGTGCTTTCGAATCGCGCGTTGCACGCCAGCGCATGAGTGACTTGGGCAGGCCCGACAGCCCCTGCGGGAACAGCAGGACCGCTCCGATGATGAATGCACCCATCAGCAACTGCCAGTGCTTGGTCAGTCCGGAAAACCATTCCTGCAGCAGCACGTACGTAAACGTGCCGAGCACGGCACCGACGAGCGTACCCAGACCGCCGAGGATCAGCATCATCAGGACCGTGCCGGATTGGTGCCACGCGAGCATTTCCGGGTTGACGTAACCCTCCTTTGCCGCGGCGAGGTACCCCGCGAGGCCCGCGAGCGTCCCGGCGAGGACGAACGCAGCCAGCTTGTAGCGCAGCGTCGCGAAACCGAGCGCGCGCATGCGGCGTTCGTTGACCTTGATGCCCTGCAGCGCGCGGCCGAAGGGAGAACGCAGGATCACGCTGAGCAGCACGAACACGCCGACAAGCAGGCAGAGCACCGCGTAATAGAAGTGCCGGTCATTGGCGAGATCGAATCCCGGCACGAAGGTTTCCGGACGGACGTTGACGTAGATGCCGTCGGAGCCGCCGGCGATGCGCGTATCGTGGAAGAAGAAATAGATCATCTGGGCGAAGGCGAGCGTCACCATGATGAAATACACGCCGGAGGTGCGCACCACGAGGGCGCCGATCACCAACGCAGCCAAAGCGCTTGCCGCAAGTGCCAAGGGTAGCGTAAGCCACACGTTGGCCGCGTCGCTCGCGGGCGCAGTCAGCGCGAGCGCGTACGCGGCGACGCCGAAGTAGGCGGCATGTCCGAGGCTGACCAGTCCGGTGTAACCCACCAGCAAATCGAGCGACAGTGCGAAGATCGACAGGATCATGATCTTGGTGACCAGCTGCAGATAGAATTTTTCCGCGAGCAGCGGGAACAGCGCGAGCAGGGCACCACGGCGATCGACGAAGCGGCAGGAAACGTCGAGCGCGCATCTCAAGCCTTGCCGAACAGGCCGGCCGGCCGGAACAGCAGGATTGCCGCCATCAACAGGTAGACGGCGGCGCCGGCGAATTCCGGGAACAGCACCTTGCCGAACGTGTCGCAGAATCCGATCAGCAATGCGGCGACGAGCGCGCCCTTGAGCGAGCCGATGCCGCCGATCACGACCACGACGAAGCAGATGATCAATACCTGATTGCCCATCCCGGGAAACACCGAGGACACCGGTGCTGCGATCATGCCGGCGAACGCCGCGAGCGCGACGCCGGTGGCGAACACCAGCGCGTGGATCCAGCGGATATCGAGCCCGAGCGATTGCGCCATGTCGGGGTTCGACGCCGCCGCGCGGATTCGGGCACCCAGTCGCGTCCGCTGGATGGTCAGGTACATCGCGCACGCCAGCACCAGACACACGCCCGAAATGAAGAGGCGATAGACCGGATACGACAACGTGTCCGTCAGCGGCAGCGAGGCGGCGAGCAGCGACGGGATCGCAACGCTGTGAACGTCGTCGCCAAACAGAATGCTGCGCAGCTCCTCGAAGACGAGGATGAGGCCGAACGTGAGCAGGACCTGGTAGAGATGATCATGCCGATACAACCGGCTGATCAGCAGCCACTCGAGCAGCAAACCCAGCGCAGCCGCGAGCACCACGCCGAGCGGAAGCGCCAGCCACAGGCTGCCGGTATATTGCGTCAGCGAAAAGGCGAGATAAGCGCCGACCATGTAGAAGCTGCCGTGGGCGAGATTGATCACGCCCATGATCCCGAAGATCAGCGTCAACCCGCTCGCGACGAGGAACAGCAGCAGTCCGTACTGCACGCTGTTCAGGATCTGGATCAGCCATTCCACGATGAATGTCCGTTGTGCGTCCGTGCGGGACGCACTACAAAATGAAAAGCGGGGCGCGCCCCGCTTTCTCGGTGTGGCCGGCTACGCGCCAACCATCTTGCAGCCACGCGCGGGATCGTCGAGCGCTTTCCACGCGACGCCGATCACCTGATTGGTGTTGCCGTCGACCTTGCGCAGATAGATGTCCTGGATCGGATTGTGCGCCTTGGACATCGTCCATGGTCCGCGGGGGCTGTCGATCTTGGCCTTCTCCATGGCCGAGTACAGCGCGGTGCGCTCGCCGAAGCTGCCCTTTACCGCCGTGAGTCCGGCCTGCAGCAGCAGACCCGCATCATAGCCCTGCACGGCGTACACGTCGGCCTGTACGCCGTACTGTTTGCCGTACGCATACCGGAACTGCTTGTTCTTCGGATTCTCGATACCGTCGCCGTAGTGCAGCGTTGTCAGCAGGCCCTGTGCGGATGCGCCCTGTGCTTCAAGTGTGCCGTCGGTGAGGAAGCCTGTGCCGTAGAGCGGGATCTTGTCCTTGAGGCCGGCGGCCATGTAGTCCTTGGTGAACTTCGTCGCACCGCCGCCCGCGAAAAACACGAACACGGCATCGGGTTTCAGCGACCCGATCTCGGTCAGGAACGGCTGGAACTCGACGTTCGGGAACGGCAGGTACATTTCCTTGACCACCGATCCGCCGAGCTTGGTGAACGCCTCCTTGAAGCTTTCGACGGATTCTTCGCCGGCGCCGTACTTCCAGGTCAGTGTGACGACCTTGCGGTGGCCCTTCTCGTAAACCACCTTGCCCATCGGGTGCGCGGGCTGCCAGTTGGAGAACGAGGTGCGGAAAATATTGGGTGCGCACTGGCTGCCCGTCGCCGCGTTGGCGCCGGCGTTGGGGATGACCAGCAGCGTGCCATTGTCGCGCGCGACTTTCACCATCGCCATCACCACGCCCGAATGTACCGTGCCGACGAGCACGTCGACCTTGTCGCGTTGCACGAGCTTGTTCGCGTTGTCGGTCGCCTTGGCGGGTTCCGATTCATCGTCGACCGTGAAAAATTCGATCTCGCGACCGCCGAGTTTGCCGCCACCTTCCTGGATCGCCAGGTTGAAACCCTGCGTGATCGCCGTGCCGAGTGCAGCGAATGTTCCCGTGTACGGAAGCATCATGCCGATGCGCACCTTTGCGGTCTGCGCCCGCACGATCGCAGGTGCCAGCGCGCCGATTGCTGATACGCCTGCGAGCGCACCCGCCTGTAGAACAAACCTGCGACGACTGGTCATGAAACTTCCTCCGTTCGAGAATGTATTTTTCGCTGGATGGTAGCAGCGCACCGGCGTTCCGTCACCAAGGCGGGGAAGTCACGCGCGAGCACGCAGCTTGAACCGCTGGATCTTGCCGGTAGCAGTCTTGGGCAGTTCGCGGACGAACTCGATCCAGCGCGGGTACTTGTACGGCGCAAGCTTCGCCTTGACGTGGTCCTGCAATTGGGCGGCCAATGCCGGGCTGGGGTCATGATCCGGCTTGACCACGATGAACGCCTTGGGTTTGATCAACTCGTTCTCGTCGGCAAAACCTATCACGGCCGCCTCGAGTACGGCTTCGTGGCTGGCGAGCGCGGCCTCCACCTCGAAGGGAGAGACGTACACGCCGCCTACTTTCAGCATGTCGTCGGAACGACCGCAATACGTGTAGTAGCCCTCGCTGTCGACCGTGTATTTATCGCCGCACTTGGTCCACGGCCCGAGGAAAGTCGCCAGGCTGCGGGTGCGGTTGTTCCAATAGTACGGCGAACTCGTCGGCCCGCTGACCTGCAACTCACCGATCTCGCCTATGGCTACCGCGTTCCCCATCTCGTCGGTCAGGCGCAGGGCGTACCCGGGGACGGGCTTGCCGGTCGTGCCATAGCGGACCTCACCCGGGCGATTCGACAGGAAGATGTGCAACATTTCGGTCGACCCGAGTCCGTCGAGGATATCGACGCCGGTACGCTCACGCCAGCGCCGGCCCAATTCCGCCGGGAGCGCTTCGCCCGCGGACACGCAACAACGTAGAGCCAGCGCGTCGCGCGGCGGAAAATCGGCACTCGCCAGCATCGCCGCATACAGGGTCGGCACGCCGAAGAAGATGGTCGGCCGGTGGGCGATCATTTGGCGAAATATCGACGCCGGTGTGGGCCGCTCCGCCATGAGGACAGCGGTGGCCCCGACCGCCATCGGAAAGGTAAGCGCGTTGCCGAGTCCGTACGCGAAAAAGAGCTTGGCGGCGGAGAAAACGATGTCGTCGTCGCGCAGTCCGAGCACGGGTCGCGCGTACAACTCCGCAGTATTGACGAGATCGGCATGCAAGTGGACGGCGCCTTTGGGCGTGCCGGTCGATCCGGACGAGTAGAGCCAGAAGCACACATCATCGGGCGTCGTCGGCGCTACCGGTGCTTGCGCCGACTCTCCTTCGATCCAGTCGGCAAAGTTGGTTGTGCCATCGATGCGCGCGCCGGAAACGATGACGTGCTCGAGGAACGGGAGACGACCCTTTAGCGCCACGATCATCGGCGCGAGCGGCGCCGAAACGACCACCGCGCGGGCGCGGCTGTCGGACAAGGCAAACTCGTAGTCGGCGCCCGTCAACAACGTGTTGCACGGAATGGGCACGATGCCTGCACGGATCGCGCCGAGAAACGCGGTCGGGAAATCGACACTGTCGTGCAGCAGAAGCACCGCGCGATCCTCGATCCGAAGCCCCGAGCGGCGCCAGGCATTGGCGCAGCGATTGACCCGTTGGGCGAGCGTCGCGTACGAGCAGGAGCCGGCGTCATCGATGAACGCGATCTTCTCGCCGCGACCTCCCGCGAGATTGCGCTCGACCAGGTCCGACGGCAGCGTTGTACTCGCGTGGAAAGGTGATTCGCGGTGGTGACAGCGAGTGATCGGCGTGCGAAAAGTGTGGCGCGACGGCAGCCATGGCCGGGCATCCTCCGGAATTTTCTTATCGGACGATTGTGGCGGGGGGTGGGGACGGCGTCAATCGCGGACCACGCCACAGCGTCATTGTGTCTGCTTGCTGGTCGCTGTCGAGCGAGCTGTTTCCAACCATTGCGGGAACCATTCCAGCACCGCGTCCTCCGCCAGCGTGCCGCCGCTGGCGTCGTGCTCGGCGACGTCGCCGATGCGTTGCGCGCCAAGCATCGACAGGGCCTCATCGAAGTGCTTGCCGCCGTAACAGAAGGTACCCACGTGCGTGCGGTCGCCGAGCGCGAAAACACCGTAGCGAACGTGCGCGAGATCGGGCTTGCGCGCTACGAGATCGGCATAGAGCGCCTTGGCATTGTCGGGAACGTCGCCATGACCGTAGGTCGACGTGCAGATCAGGAATATGCCCGGCAGGTCGAAGATGCGCGCGTCGAGCCCGTCCATCAGCGTCGTGTGGATCACGACATCGGCGTCACCGAACGCGAGTTCCAGTTCCTGCGCGACCAGTTGCGCGGTACCGGTCATGGTTCCCACCAGGATCTGGATGTCGAGCGCCATCGGTCGTGCACTATACGACATTCGCCGGTAACATGAAGCTTCACGCCCGCCGACCGCGGGCGGCGACCGAACGAGAAAGCCCGATGGTGACCTTCGATACGCATCCGGACCGTTACGTCCACTGGCGGCTTTCGATCGACGGCGATCTCGCCACGCTCGCACTCGATGTCGACGAGGAGCGCGGCATCCAACCGGGCTACAAGCTCAAGCTCAATTCGTACGACCTCGGCGTCGACATCGAGCTGGCGGACGCGTTGCAACGGCTGCGTTTCGAGCACCCGGGAATCCGCTGCCTGGTCATAACCAGCGGGAAGGAGCGGATGTTCTGCTCGGGCGCCAACATCTACATGCTCGGCCTGTCGACGCACGCCTGGAAGGTCAACTTCTGCAAGTTCACCAACGAGACGCGCAACGGCATCGAAGACGCGAGCCGCTACTCCGGCCTCAAATCGATCGCGGCGTTGAATGGGACGTCTGCAGGCGGCGGCTACGAGCTTGCGCTCGCGTGCGACGAAATCGCCATGGTCGACGATCGGTCGTCGACGGTAAGCCTGCCCGAGGTGCCGTTGCTTGCGGTACTGCCCGGTACCGGCGGCCTGACACGCCTCACGGACAAGCGGCGCGTCCGTCGCGACCTGGCCGACGTGTTCTGCACCACCATCGAGGGTGTCCGCGCGGATCGTGCGTTGGCGTGGGGACTCGTCGACCGCGTCGCCAAGCCGAAGGAGTTCGTCGCGGCGATACGCCTGCGTGCACAGGAGCTCGCGCAGAGCAGCGATCGCTCGCCCGGCACGATCGGCGTCCAACTCCCACCTCTGCAGCGAACGCATCACGACGATGGGTGGCGTTACCCGCATCTCTCCGTCGCCCTCGATCGGCAGGCGCGAATCGCGACCCTGATCCTGCGCGCGCCGGCGACGCCGGGCCCGGAATCGACCGATGCGATCGTTGCGGCTGGTGCGGCGTGGTGGCCGCTCGCAGCTGCGCGCGAACTCGACGATGCGATCCTGCTGCTGCGTACCAATGAACTCGCGATCGGTACCTGGGTGCTGCGGACAGAAGGCGATCCGCGAGTCGTGCTGGCGGTCGATGCCGTCCTCGACAGGCATTCAACGCACTGGCTCGTACGCGAAACGGTCGGTTTGTGGCGGCGCACGCTGTCGCGACTCGATGTCTCCTCGCGCACGCTATTTGCGCTGATCGATCGCGGCTCGTGTTTTGCCGGCACGCTGTTCGAATTGGCGCTTGCCGCGGACCGCAGCTACATGCAGTCGTTGCCCGACGATCGCGCGAGCGAACCGCGCATCGCGTTGTCCGCCATGAATGCGGGGGCTTACCCGATGGCGAATGCGCGCACGCGGCTCGCCAACCGGTTCTGTGCGGAGTCGCCGCCGCCGCATCCCGTCAATACGCTGCTGGCCGCGGCAGCGGCCAGCGAGGCCCAACTGGTCACGTACACGCCCGACGACATCGACTGGCAAGACGAAATCCGGCTGGCGCTGGAAGAACGTGCGAGCCTGTCGCCCGACGCGCTGACCGGCATGGAAGCCAGTCTGCGCTTCACCGGGCCGGAGACGATGCAGACGCGCATCTTCGGCCGCCTTTCCGCGTGGCAGAATTGGGTATTCCAGCGACCGAACGCGGTCGGTACCGAAGGCGCGCTCAAGCGATTCGGCAGCGGGACGCGGGCGAGCTTCGACTGGGAGCGCGTTTGACATGGCCATCGACTACAGCGAGCGCATCCCGAACAATGTCGCCCTCGCCGGTGATCGCGCGTTGCAGCGTGCGCTCGAACACTGGCAGCCGCGGTTCCTCGAGTGGTGGCGCGAACTCGGTCCGTCGGATTTCGCCGCGGCCGACGTCTATCTGCGCACCGCAGTCGGTGTGGACGCGGCGGGCTGGGCGAGCTACGGCGAGGTCCGCATGCCCGACTATCGTTGGGGGATCTTTCTCGCGGACGCCAAGCCGGAACGGACCATCGGATTTGGCGATCACATGGGCGAGCCGGCGTGGCAGCAGGTGCCGGGCGAATACCGTTCGCCGTTGCGCCGGCTGATCGTCACACAGGGCGACACCGAACCCGCGTCCGTCGAGCAGCAACGGCTGCTTGGACACTGCTGTCCGTCCCTGTACGACCTGCGCAACCTGTTCCAGATCAACGTCGAGGAAGGCCGACACCTGTGGGCGATGGTGTACCTGCTGCACGCCTATTTCGGTCGTGACGGGCGCGAGGAAGCCGAGGAGCTGCTCGAGCGCCATTCCGGCGACCCCGACAAGCCGCGCATCCTCGGTACGTTCAACGAACCGATCACCGACTGGCTGTCGCTGTTCATGTTCACCTACTTCACCGATCGCGACGGCAAGTACCAGCTCAAGAGCCTGGCCGAATCGGCGTTCGATCCGCTCGCGCGCACCACGCAGTTCATGCTGACCGAGGAAGCGCATCATATGTTCGTCGGCGAAACCGGCCTCGCGCGCGTGATCAAACGCACCCTCGAAGTCATGGCCGAGCTTGGCACCGAGGACCCGGCACGAGTCCGCGCCGCCGGAGCGGTCGACCTGCCGACCTTCCAGCGCTATCTCAATTTCTGGTTCAGCTCCTCGCTCGACTTGTTCGGCTCGGAAATTTCGTCGAATGCCGCGTCGAGCTTCGCGACCGGACTCAAGGGCCGGCCCGACGAGCAGCAATATGCCGACCACCGCTGCGTCGACGCGAGTCTTGCGCTGGAGGTGCCGGACGCCGGCGGCATCAAGATCCATGACGTACCGATGCGCAACGCCATGAACGAAGTGCTGCGCACGTCGTACGTGCGTGATTGCGAGCTTGGCCTCAAGCGCTGGAACCGGCAGCTCGAGCGCGGCGGCATCGGTTTTCGCGTCGCGCTGCCGTCGTCGCGCTTCAACCGTGCCATCGGCGTATGGTCGAACGTGCATTGCGATCCGTCGGGACAGATCATCGCTGCCGACGAGTTCGTGCGCCGTGTTGGCGAGTGGCTGCCATCGGTGGCCGATCGAGCGTTCGTGCAAAGCCTGATGCAGCGGGTCGTGACGCCAGGCAGGATGGCGGCGTGGATCGCGCCGCCGGAGCGTGGCATCAACAACCTGGCGATCGACTACGAATACGTGCGGCTATCGTGAGTTTGCCGCACCGTTCCCGACGACCTCGCGCCCGCGGCAGCCGGACCGCCACGGTCTGATGGATTTTTCCAAACTTGTCGTCGAACACGGCTATCTCATCACCTTTTTCTCGGCGCTGATCGAAGGGGAAACGATCCTCACCCTGGGCGGATTGGCGGCGCACCGCGGCTACCTGCACCTGCCGCTGTTGATCGTGCTCGCATCGTCGGGCAGCTTTCTCGGCGATCAGATCTACTTCCTGATCGGCCGCCGTTTCGGCCAACGGCTGATCGCGCGCTTCCCTCGATTCAAGCCCGCGATCCGCCGCGTCGACGCGCTCGTTCTTCGCTATGCCGGTATTTCCGCCATCGCGATCCGGTTCCTGTATGGGTTGCGCACGGTCGGACCGATCGCGATCGGCGCGTCGCGCATGCCTTGGCACACCTTTGCGTTGTTCAATGCGGTCGGCGCGATCGCCTGGAGCACGACCTGGCTCATGGGCGGCTACCTGATCGGCGAGCTCGTGCATTTGGTGATCGGCGATTTGCGGCACGTCGAGGTCTGGCTCTTTGCCGGTGTAGCGACGGCGGCATTGGCCGTCGGCGCTTATTTTCACTTCAGGAACCGGGAGTCGGTACGCGCGCGCCGAAAGCATCCGTGATTCCGGTGCGCCCAAAATGGTGCGGCATATAACGGGGCGCACTGTTTTAATGCGAGCGATTTGGGATACATCCTTGCGCGCGCTCGATCGCTCGGCTGCTCGCCACCTCAATAAAATCAATACGAATCATCGTGTTATGGTCCAAGGTTTCCTGGTGGCATGGATTGTGCGAAGCATCAAGCCAGAGACACGCGACGCACCATTGCCGCACTGGCGGCCGCGACGTGTCTCGACTGCTCAGGGGCGCAATTCATCAACCATTGGACACGGGGCCAAATCATGCAACGTAGAAGTTTTGTAAAACAACTGGCGCTCACCGCCGCATTGGCGACCGCCGGGATGATGGCCGGTACGCCGGCATTCGCCGCCGACACGATCAAGGTCGGTGTCCTGCACTCGCTCTCAGGCACGATGGCAATCAGCGAAACGGTATTGAAGGACGTCACGCTGATGACCATCGACGAAATCAACGCCAAGGGCGGTGTACTCGGCAAGAAGCTCGAGGCAGTCGTTGTCGATCCCGCGTCGAACTGGCCGCTTTTCGCCGAAAAGGCGCGGCAGTTGATCTCGCAGGACAAGGTGGCCGTAGTCTTTGGTTGCTGGACATCGGTATCGCGCAAGTCCGTGCTCCCGGTCTTCGAGGAACTCAACGGCCTGCTCTTCTACCCGGTGCAATATGAGGGCGAAGAGCTTTCCAAGAACGTGTTCTACACGGGCGCGGCGCCGAATCAACAGGCGATTCCGGCGGTCGAGTATCTGATGAGCAAGGAAGGCGGCGGCGCCAAGCGCTGGGTGCTGCTGGGCACCGACTACGTCTATCCGCGCACGACCAACAAGATCCTCCGCGCGTTCCTGAAGTCCAAGGGTGTGGCTGATGCGGACATCGACGAAAAGTACACGCCGTTCGGGCACAGCGACTATCAGACGATCGTCGCCGACATCAAGAAGTTCGCCGCCGGCGGCAAGACGGCAGTCGTGTCGACCATCAATGGCGACTCCAACGTGCCGTTCTACAAGGAACTGGGCAACCAGGGCCTGAAAGCGACGGATGTGCCGGTGGTCGCGTTCTCGGTCGGTGAAGAAGAGCTCCGCGGCGTCGATACCAACCCGCTGGTCGGGCACCTCGCAGCGTGGAACTACTTCATGTCGCTGAAGAACCCGTCGAACGACGCGTTCAAGAAGCAATGGGCCGCATACGCCAAGGCCAAGAAGCTGCCGGGCGCCGACAAGCCGCTGACCAACGATCCGATGGAAGCCGCCTATGTCGGCATCCACATGTGGGCACAGGCCGTGGCGAAAGCCAAGTCGACCGATACCGACAAGGTGATTGCGGCGGTGAACGGCCAGACATTCGCGGCACCGGACGGCTTCACGATCAAGATGGATGAGAAAAACCACCATCTGTGGAAGCCCGTGTTCATCGGTGAAGTGCAGAAGGACGGTCAGTTCAATGTCGTCTGGAAGACCAAGGGCCCGATTCGTGCGCAGCCCTGGAGCCAGTACATCGAAGGCAACGACAAGAAGAAGGACGAACCGGAAAAGAAGTGACGCAGGTGTCCAAGAGCGGGGACGGACGTCCCCGCGATTGGAAACAGCTGCGTCATCCCGGACGAGCGTAGCGAGATCCGGGATCCAAGTTAGGTGGGCGTTAAACATGGATTCCCGCTTTCGCGGGAATGACGAAAGCGGGAACGAGTTGCGTCATCCCGGACGAGCGTAGCGAGATCCGGGATCCAAGTTAGGTGGTCGCGTTAATCATGGATTCCCGCTTTCGCGGGAATGACGATGGGAAGTAGCAGCAAATGCGCAAGAGCGGGTCGCCCAAAGCGAGTCGCGCAATGGTGAATTTGATGTGTAGTGAAGGAGGGGCGGCAGCGGCTTGTGATCACTCGCTGTCGCCTTTTCTTATTCTATTGAACCTTTTCGGGTCCACGCCTCGATGCTGAACTTCAATCCCGGACGACTGATGCGCGCGCTTCGTGTGCTTTGCGTCGGCGCCGCGGCACTGGTGATCACATCGGGCGCGATGGCGGCAACCACCCCTGAACTTCTCGTACGGGACATCGCCCTGGGGGATGCCGAGGCGAAGGTAACGGCGATTCGTGCGCTGGGCAGCAGCGGCGATCCGGCGGCGCTGACGTTGCTGCAGGCCTTGCTCGACGGACAGGTGCAGACCGTGGGTGACAAGGACGTCCTGCTGGTCAAGGGTGATGCGGCGATCGACCTTGGTACGGGCAAGGCCGTGAGTCCATTGCCCGCCGATCTTGAGGACGTGGTCATCAATAACCGGCTGCGTCGGGAAATCGGCAGCGCCATGGCGGGACTCAAGCTGACCTCGCCGGATCGCGCGGTACGGCTTGCTGCGGCGAAGGAACTGCAGAACGGTGCCGACGAGGACCTTCTGCCAGCGATCAGCACCGCGTTGGCCAAGGAATCGGACGCCGAGATCAAGGGCATGCTGCAGATGACGCAGGCGTCGATCCAATTGAACAGCACGGACAAGGCGACGCGCCTTGTGGCTTTGCGCGCACTCGCCGAGAGCAATCTGGCGAGCACCAAAACGCTGCTCCTCGGTGTGCTTGCGCAAAAGAATGGTCAGCCGGTCGAACCGGACGCGGAAGTGCGCACCGAGGCCGAGAAGGCACTGCACTCGGTGCAGAGCCGTCTGTCCACGGGCGAGATGGTGGGTCGCGTGTTCAGCGGCATCTCGCTGGGCAGCATCCTGCTGCTCGCAGCACTCGGTCTGGCCATCACCTATGGATTGATGGGCGTCATCAACATGGCGCACGGCGAACTGATCATGATCGGCGCCTATACGACCTACATGGTGCAGAACGCCTTTCGTGCGCATATCCCTGCGTACTTCGATGCCTACCTGATTGCCGCGGTTCCGGTGTCATTCGCTGTTTCTGCGCTCGTCGGCATGGTGCTCGAGCGGACGGTGATCCGTTTTCTCTACGGCCGCCCGCTTGAAACGCTGCTCGCGACCTGGGGCATCAGCCTGATCCTGATGCAGACCGTGCGCACGATTTTCGGCGCGCAGAACGTTCCGGTCGAGAATCCTTCGTGGATGTCGGGCGGCATCGAGGCGATCACGGGTGTCGTTTTGCCGTGGAGCCGGATCGTCATCATCGGCTTTGCGGGTGCCGTGCTCATGCTGATCTGGCTGCTGCTCACACGCACGCGCCTCGGCTTGTTCGTGCGCGCCGTGACGCAGAACCGCGCCATGGCGAGTTGCACCGGCGTTCCGACCGGACGCGTCGACATGTGGGCGTTCGGCCTGGGCTCGGGTCTTGCCGGCCTCGCGGGGTGCGCGCTTTCGCAGATTGGCAACGTCGGTCCCGATCTCGGCCAGAGTTACATCGTCGACTCGTTCATGGTCGTCGTACTCGGCGGTGTCGGCCAGCTGGCGGGGACCGTCTACGCGGCGATGGGACTCGGCATCGTCAACAAATTCCTCGAGGCCTGGTCCGGCGCGGTACTCGCCAAGATCTGCGTGCTCGTATTTATCATCATCTTCATCCAGAAGCGGCCGCAAGGGTTGTTCGCGCTCAAAGGAAGGACTGTGGAAGCATGAACCACACCGCCTCCTCGCCGATGGCCACCGTCGCGCCCCCCACCGTGCCGCACTTCGCGCGCCTGTTGCCGGCAGGTGCGTGGTGGTTCTATGTCGGCGCGGCCATCATATTGTTCGTCATTTTCCCGGTGCTGCATCTGGTGGTTCCGGCGGACAGCATGTGGCACTTGTCCGACTACACCGTCACCCTGATCGGGAAGATCATGTGCTACGCCATCGTCGCCCTGGCGATGGACCTGATCTGGGGCTACACCGGCATCCTGTCGCTGGGGCACGGCACCTTCTTCGCGCTGGGCGGCTACGCGATGGGGATGTATCTGATGCGCTCCATCGGCCGGGACGGCGTGTATCACAGCGATTTGCCCGACTTCATGGTGTTCCTCGATTGGAAGGCATACCCATGGTACTGGAGCTTCACCGATCACTTCTGGTACGCGGCGTTGCTGGTCGTGCTGGTGCCGGGGCTGCTTGCTTTCGTGTTCGGCTTCTTCGCCTTCCGGTCGCGCATCAAGGGCGTGTACTTCTCGATCATCACGCAGGCGATGACCTTCGCCTTCATGCTGCTGTTCTTTCGGAATGACACCGGCTTCGGCGGCAACAACGGCTTCACCGACTTCAAGCGGATCCTGGGCTATCCCGTCACGGCACCCGAGACGCGGATGGTCTTGTTCGTGCTGACCGGCGCTGCCCTCCTGGGCTTCCTCCTGCTCGGACGATGGATCGTGCTGTCGAAGCTGGGGCGGGTGCTCACCGCGATTCGCGATGCCGAATCGCGCGTCATGTTCTCCGGTTACAACCCCGTTTATTTCAAGCTGTTCATCTGGACGCTGTCTGCAGTGATCTGCGGCATCGCCGGAGCCCTCTACGTACCGCAGGTCGGCATCATCAATCCCAGCGAGATGTCGCCGGCGAACTCGATCGAGATCGCCATCTGGACGGCGGTGGGTGGTCGCGGCACGCTTATCGGTCCGGTGCTCGGCGCTTTTGCGGTGAACCTTGGCAAGAGCTGGTTCACCAAGGCGTTCCCGGAGTACTGGCTGTTCGCGCTCGGATTGCTGTTCATCCTGTCGACGCTGTTCCTGCCGCAGGGCATCGCGGGGCTGTGGGCCAAGCTCAAGAAAAAATCATGACTGCCGACGCGCCGATTCGCGAGCAGTGGGACGACGCCAACGCCGGTGCCGGCACGCGGGTCATGACCGAAGGCGTCGACACGAGCCACAAGGGCATCCTCTATCTCGACGAAATCTCGGTCAGCTTCGATGGCTTCAAGGCGCTCAACGCGCTGTCGCTGCTGATCGACAACGGTGAACTGCGTTGCGTCATCGGACCGAACGGTGCCGGCAAGACGACGATGATGGACGTGATCACCGGCAAGACGCGCCCCGACACCGGCACTGCGTTCTTCGGCCAGACCATCGATCTGACTCGTCTGAGCGAGCCAGAAATCGCCGATCGCGGCATCGGGCGCAAGTTCCAGAAGCCGACGGTGTTTTCGCACCACACGGTGTACGAGAATCTCGAGCTCGCGCTCAAGGCCGACAAGCGCGTGTGGCCGACGTTGCGTGCGCGTCTCGACACGCGGGCACGCGATCGCATTGCCGCGACGCTGGAGACGATCAAGCTGCACGGCGAGGCGGGCCGCCTGGCGGGACTGCTGTCGCACGGCCAGAAGCAATGGCTCGAGATCGGCATGCTGCTGATGCAGGAGCCCCAGTTGCTGCTGCTCGACGAGCCGGTCGCCGGCATGACTGACGACGAGACCATGCGTAGCGCCGACCTGTTTCTGTCGCTGGCAGGCAAATACACGCTGGTGGTGGTCGAGCACGACATGGATTTCGTGCGCAAGATCGCGCAAAAGGTGACCGTGCTGCACGAAGGCAGCGTGCTCGCCGAAGGCTCGATGGACGAGATCACCGCGAACGAGCAGGTGATCGAAGTGTTCCTGGGGCGCTGAGATGAACATACCATGCTCGCCGTCAAAGAACTGAATCAGTATTACGGCGGCAGTCACATCCTGCGGCACGTCGCCTTCGACGTTCCCGATGGCGGGTGTACCGCGCTGCTGGGACGCAATGGCGTCGGCAAGACGACGTTGCTCCGGTGCCTGATGGGCCTGTTGCCGATCCGTTCCGGCGAGATCGCCTTCGACGGCAGCAGCATCGCCGGCCTGCCACCCTATGCGCGCGCAGCGTTGGGGATCGGGTACGTCCCGCAGGGACGCGACATTTTTCCGCGACTGACCGTCATGGAAAATCTGCAGATGGGGCTCGCGACGAAGAAAGGGAGCGCGAAACTGCCGGACTTCATCTTCGAGATGTTCCCCGTGCTCAAGCAAATGCTGAACCGTCGCGGTGGCGATTTGTCCGGGGGCCAGCAGCAGCAACTCGCGATCGGCCGTGCACTGGCCATGCGCCCGCGCCTGCTGATCCTCGACGAACCCACGGAAGGCATCCAACCGTCGATCATCAAGGACATCGAGCGCGCGATCCGCACGCTGGTGGCTGCGGGCGATATCGCGGTATTACTGGTCGAGCAATACTACGACTTCGCGAAGTCCCTGGCCGACCACTATGTCGTGCTGTCGCGCGGCGAAGTAGTGGCGCGGGGCAAGGGGGCGACCATGGAAGCGGATAACGTTCGCTCGCACCTGGCCGTCTAGATTACTTCGTATGCCGCAATTCGTCCGCCGGATGGCCGTCGGCGGAGCGTTGCGCAGCGTGTTGATCACACCTTTGTGGTGTACCGACCCTCGTCACGGCAATGGTCAACGGCTCACGTCGACGCGTAGTCGCGCGATGACGGCCGTTCGCGTGCAATGCGGAAAGAATTGAGTTTGAGCAGAGGGAAGGACCCGGGCCGGAGCGGCGCGAAGGGCGAGGAGTAAACCAGGGTAGCGCTGCCCCGTCCGGGTACTACCTATCAGCAAGCGTCGTGCCAACGGCGCTCCATGCCTACAATGGCCGCGCACTCCGGCCCGTGGGCGCCTCGCCGAGCACCGTACAACGGCGGACTACCCGCCGCTGCGTGCAGGGGTCGTAGGGCGTCGCGCGATGCATCAGGCAGCGGTTGTCCCAAACGATCAGTTCGTGCGGTTGCCAGCGGTGTTCGTAGGTCAGGTCCGGGTGCACGGCGAGTGCGTTCAACTCCTCGATGAGCGCGCGGCCCTCGTCGTAGGGCATGCCGACGATGTATTCGGCGTGGTCCCCGAGGTACAGGCATTCGCGCCCGGTTTCCGGGTGGACACGGACGACCGGCTGATCGACGGGGGGCGCCTCGCGCTTTTGCTCTTCGGTCATGAGATCGGTACCGTGGCGTCGCGTACGGGAGAAGTCGAGGTTGTGCACGGCGCGCAGGTTGGCGATGCGTTCTTTCCATGCCGGGGTGAGGCGCTCGTACGCGCCGTACATGTCGCAGAAATGCGTCTCCCCGCCGATTTCCGGCATGATCTCGCCATAGATGATCGTCGCTTGTCCGGTCACGCGGCGCCAGGAACCGTCGGTATGCCAGACGAGGGTGCCCTTGTCCGGATGTTTGCCGTTCGGCTTGCCGTGTTCATCGAGGTTCGAGAGCTGGTAGATCTCGGGAAATCCCGTGGGCTGGTACATGTTCATGACGTGCACCTGCACCTCGCCAAAGCGGCGTGAGAAGGCCACCTGCGCGGCGGGCGGCAGTCTTGAGGCGGGAACAGCAGCACCTGATAACGCAGAAACGCCTGGTAAATCGCGCGAAAGACTCGCGTCGTCGACACCTCGCGCGAGCTCCACGCCGTCGATGCGCGCGCCGAGCTTTGGCGTCAGGGGACGCACGGTAAACGGCAGACGCAGGTCGGCAGTCGAATTCATGCTGTCTCCTCCTACTTGAGTTCCGGGCAGATGTACCCCGTTCCACTGGGCGCCTTGAAGCAGCCGACTGATTCCGGGAGAAACTGCTTGGGCAACCACAGTACGATCTTCGGAAAGGCGACCGTGAACGCGATGGTCAACAGGAACACGACATAGAGCGGTAACGAGCGCACCACGGACTTGCCGAAGCCGACCCCGACGTACTTGGACGCCACCAGCAATGACAGTCCGTACGGTGGGGTAATCAGTCCGAACACCAGCGTCGTGATGATCACCACACCCATGTGCAGCGGATGGATGCTGCCGACCTCGGTAAGCTTGTTGATGATCGGCATGAAAATGATGATCGCCGGGACCGCGTCGATGAAATCGCCGACGATCACGAACACGCATACCAGCAGGAACATGATCATCGGTCCGCTCGTGCCCGCGAACGCCGTGATGTAGCCGGCGACGATGTCCGGGCCGCGCAAGTAGGCCACCATCCAGCCGAACGCCGAGGCGCCCGCGACCGCGGCGAGCGGCAGCGAGTACAGCAGACCGGCGTACATGAAGTCGCGCGGCAGCTCGACGACGTGCTTCCGGTTCAGGACCGGGATGAGCACGATCAGTATGTACACGGCGGCGACCATCCCCGCTTCGGTCGGCGTGAACCAGCCGGTGAGAATGCCGCCCATGATGATGACGGGGATCACCAGCGGCAATGCCGAACCGCGGGCCGCGACCAGGACCTCGGTAAGCGTCGAGCGCTTTTTCATCACGCCGACCGGACCCCAGAAATAGCTGTACACCATCAGGCCGATACCGATCAGGACGCCGGGGACGACGCCCGCCAGAAACAGCCCACCGATCGAGACGTTGCCCGTGGCGCCGTAGACCACCGCCATGATGCTGGGCGGGATCAGGTTGGCCATGGTCGACGCGGAGGCGATGAGCGCAGCGGTGAATGCGCGGTCGTACCCTTCCTTGTCCATGTCGCGGGCGATCGTGCGGCTCAGGACCGCGACGTCGGCCGTCGACGAGCCGGAGATACCGGCGAAGAACATGCTGAACAGCGTGACGACCTGGGCGAGCCCACCGCGCAGATGACCGACGAGCGTCTGCGACAGGCGGATCATGCGATGCGCGACGTCCGACGATGCCATCAGTTCGCCGACCAGGAGGAAAAACGGGACCGCGAGCAGCGTCTCCGAATCGATGCCATGGAAAAGTTGCCCGACCATCGACTGCATGCTGATTTGCGTGAAACCCGTTGCCACCAGCACGCCGGCGATCAGTGCGAACGAAACCGGCACGCCCATGTAGCCGAACAACAGGAACAGGATCGTCATCAGGATCAGAACCGCGGAGGGGCTCATTCGACCAGCTCCACGACGTTGTCTTCCTGGTCCTCAGGCCCCTCGAAACCATTTTTCCAGCCGTTGACGAGTTGTTCGAGCGTGAACAGAAAGATGAGCACGCCGGAGATCGGTACGATGGCGGTATACACCGTCAGCGGAATCAGCGACGGCATGCGATAGCTGCCGAGGTCGAGCAGGGCGTTCTGCGTTCCGCACCAAACCAGCAGCACCGCGACGATCAGCACGATGACCCGGTTGAGGATTTCGATCGTCATCCGCGGAGCGCCCGTCATTCGCTTGGTGATTTCGGTCAGATAGAAGTGGTCGTTGCGGCGAGTAGCCGCGGCCATGCCGATGAACACGCCCCAGGCGAAGAAGGCGGTGGTCACCTGCTGCAGCCACAGCCATGGCGCGCCGATCGTGCGGGTGACCACGTCGCACACGCCCGCCAGCGTGAACATGGCGATGCACACACCGCACAGGACCATCAGGGTTGCTTCCATCCAGTCGAGCGACTTCCATTTCAACTGGCGGTGGCGCTGCAGGATCAGCGCACGATTGTCTGCCATCTCGGCCTTCCGTCGTTGTGAGAGGTACGGACTGCTGTGCCGGGCGGCAGCGACGCGCGACCGCCCGGCATGATGGCGCGGACTACTGAACTTCGCGCACCATCTTCAGAAGCTTGACGGCGTGCGGGCCAAGTTCCGCCGCCAGCTGGTCCTGGATCGGCTTGGCGGCCTTGATGAATCCGGACTTGTCGACGCCGTCGACGACCTTCACGCCGATGGTCTTGAGCTTCTCCGCCGAGTCCTTTTCCAGTTGCAGGGCCAGCGCCGGTTCCTTCTTGCCTACCTCGGCGGCGGCGGCCTGCACCCACACCTGCTGCTCGGGCGTCAGGCTGTTCCAGGTCTTGTCGCTGACCCAGATGCAGTTGTTGTTGGCCTCATGCTCGGTCATCGACAGGATCGGCGCCACTTCGTAATGCTTGTTCGCGAGGTAGACGTTGACGCCGTTTTCAGCGACGTTGACCACGCCGGTCTGCAGCGACGTGTACACGTCGCCGAAAGGCATGTGTACCGTTTGCGCACCGTACGCCGGGAACAGCGTGTCCTCGGTCTTGGTCGCCTGCACGCGTACTTTCTGTCCCTTCACGTCATCGACCGACTTCACTTCCTTCTTGCTGTACATGTTGCGCATGCCCATGGTGAGCAGGCCCAGCACCTGGGCACCCTGCACCTGGTCCTTCACCATCTCGCGGAACTCGGCGGTAATGGCCGGATCGGCAAGCACCTTGGTCAGGTGCTGCTGATCGCGGAAGATGAAGTGCAGGGAGAAGACGCCTGCCTGGGGCGCCAGCGTGGACGCGTTGGCGGTCGAGGTGATGACGAAGTCGATGTCGCCTGCGCGCATCTTCTGCAGCATCTGCGGTTCCTGGCCGAGCTGCGCACCCGGGAACTGGTTGATGCTGAGCTTGCCACCAGATAGTTCCTTGAGCTTCGCGTCGAAGATGTTCGCCGCGATGCCGTAGGCCGTGGTGTTCGGCTGGTCGTAGGCGAAACTGAATGTGCGCGTCGCTTGCGCGCCTACCGTGCTCGCCAGCAGCGTCGCCAGGCAAAAGACGAGTGCTTGAATCGATTTGATGCCGATGCGGTTTCTCATTGCAACGTCCTCCTTGTGTGCAGCATGAAATGCGATCGCTTCGCATCCGAAGCGTTGTTGCCGGATCCCCAATCGTTGTTTGAACTTTGGGCATGTCGGCGCAATAGATAATCAGGCGTCGATCGGCGCACCCCCATTCATCGTCGCGGGCAGCATGAAGTCGAAGTCGCAGCCCAACTCGGCCTGCGTGACGTGTTCGAGGTACATGCGTCGATAACCCGAGGACGGCACCTCGGGCAGGGGCGGCAGGCTCCCAGCGCTCCGCCGCGCGAGTTCCTCTGCTGTGACGCACAATTCGATGGAGCGCTGCTCGACATCGAGTCGGATGGTGTCA
The DNA here is from genome assembly GCA_963726935.1 of uncultured beta proteobacterium. Classification (GTDB taxonomy): domain Bacteria; phylum Pseudomonadota; class Gammaproteobacteria; order Burkholderiales; family Casimicrobiaceae; genus PALSA-1003. Next base: position 49,245 of record CAVSEH010000027.1, on the reverse strand, counting down.
CCGTTGCGCACCCACGCCAGCGGGCCGCCGATCGCGGCTTCCGGCGTGATGTGCAGCACAATGGTGCCGAATGCCGTGCCGCTCATGCGCGCATCGGAGATGCGTACCATGTCCTTGACCCCAAGCTGTGCCAGTTTCTTCGGAATCGGAATATAGCCTGCCTCCGGCATGCCGGGGGCGCCACGTGGGCCGGCATTGCGCAATACGAGCACATCGCCGGCAGTCACATCCAGATCCGGAGCGTCGATGCGCGCGGCCAGATCGTCGAGCGAATCGAATACTACCGCACGGCCCGTGTGCCGCAGGAGCTCGGGCGTTGCCGACGAATGCTTGATCACCGCGCCCGCGGGCGCCAGGTTGCCGTGGAGGACAGCAAGCCCGCCGCTGCCGTAGATCGGGTTGGTGCGCGTACGCACCACCTTCTGTCCGGCGACGATCTCGGCGTCGGCGATGACGTCGCCCAGCGGCTTCCCACCGACGGTAGGTGCGTCGAGGTGCAGGAATGGTTTCAGTTCGCGCAACACCGCGTTGAGCCCGCCGGCTTCGTGCAGGTGCTCCATGTAATGCTGGCCCGTAGGCTTCAGATCGACCAGCACCGGTACTCTGCGACCCAGCTCGTCGAACCGATCGAGATCGATGCGGATGCCACGACGCGCGGCGATTGCGGTCAGATGGATCAATCCGTTGCTGGAGCCGCCGATGGCCTGCAGGACGACCAATGCATTGGTGAACGACTTCGCGGTGAGCAGCGCGTCGGGACGCAATCTCTGGGTCGCAATGGTCGCCGCGCAGGTGCCGGATGCTTCCGCCAGGCGGAGGCGTTCGGCGTGGACCGCGGGAATCGTCGCCGCGCCCGGCAAGGTCGTGCCAAGGACCTCGGCGATGCAGGCCATGGTGCTTGCCGTGCCCATCACCATGCATGTGCCGGCGGTCGGCGCGAGGCGCTCGTTGACGGCGTCGACTTCGCCCTCGTCGATTTCGCCGGCGCGGAATTTGGCCCAATAGCGGCGGCAGTCGGTGCACGCGCCGAGGCGTTCGCTACCGTGCATTCGCGTCAGCATCGGTCCGGTGGGTACGACGATCGCGGGCACATTCGCCGATGCGGCGGCCATGAGCTGCGCCGGAATCGTCTTGTCGCAACCACCGATCAGTACCACGGCATCCACGGGCTGGGCGCGGATCATCTCCTCGGTGTCGAGCGCCATCAGGTTGCGCAGGTACATGCTCGTTGGATACGCGAACGACTCGTGAATCGAGATTGTCGGAAATTCCATCGGCAACGCGCCGGCGAGCATGACGCCGCGCTTGACCGCCGCCACGAGCTGCGGAACCGTCGCATGGCACGGGTTGAAATCGCTGAAGGTGTTGGTGATGCCGACGATGGGCCGGGATAGCGCATCGTCGGTGTAACCCATCGCCTTGATGAAGGCCTTGCGCAGGAACAGCGAGAACTCCGCATCGCCGTAGCGCGTTAGACCGCGGCGTATGCCGCCCGGCGCCGTCATGCGGTTGCCAGCGTACGCGGTGTTCTCGACGGCAGCGAATAGGCCAGACCCGCGAGCACGCGCAAAAGGTCGGCGGCGGCATCCGGCGCGAGGGGTCGCAAAGGCGGCCGCACCACGTTCCAACCGGGGTCGGCGTGCGCGCTCGCCAGGATCGCCTTGTTGGCTGACACGAGCGGATATTTCTGGACAGCCGCGCGCACGGCGGTCAGTTGGGCTTGCTGTGCATCCGCAGTCGGCGCTGTCCATGCATCGAGGAGCTGCCGCATGGCCGCCACGTTGACGTTCGCTGTGGCGGAGATGCATCCGGCGCCGCCCAGTCGCAACGCATCGAGGAGAAACGTCTCGCTGCCCGGAAAAACTTCGAATCCGGGAAAGGACTTGAGCAGCGCTTCGGTATTTTTCCAGTCGCCGGAGCTGTCCTTGAGGCCGACGACCACGCCGGGGAATGCCTTCAGCAGACGCTCGATGACCGGCAGGGAGAACCCGACGCCCGCCATGGGCGGGATGTGATACAGGTAGATGCGCAGGCGCGCATCGGCCACGCGTTGCACGACCTCGGCGATGCTGGCAAAGACGCCATCATCGCTGACGCCCTTGTAGTAGAACGGCGGCAGCAGCAAAACGCCGAGGGCGCCACGCTCGACCGCGTGGCGCGTCAATGCCACGGTATCAGGAATGGCGCAGCAGCCGGTACCCGGCATCAGGACGTCGGCGGCGATGCCGCCCTCGAGCAGGTGGTCGAGCAGCTGCATCCGTTCACCGAGCGAAAGCGAATTCGCCTCGCTCGTGGTGCCGAACACCGCAAGGCCGTTGGCACCCTGGTCAAGCAGCCACGTGCAATGCGCGAGAAATCGGGGGCGATCGACCGCGAGATCCGCGGTGAACGGGGTGAGCGCGGGCACGAAAACGCCGCGCGAATATCGGTCTGTACCTGCCATGCTGCCGCTCCTCCATTCTGCCCTTCTGGCGGAGGGCTGCATCGAGCATTATCAATGGTCGGCGCGTACTGTCAATGTGGGGCAGGCGGTTTCCCGGTGAGTTGCACGCCTGGACCAGGAAGCGTAAAAAACGAATCTTTGAAGGAGACAGCCCATGAACAAGTTACTTGGTGCTCTTTGTGTTTTCGCGATTGCGCTGGCCCCGGTCACCGCGCTGGCCGACATCTACAGCGAGATGAACATGAAGCCGCTGACGCCGGAGACGACCGCCGCGATGAAGGCCCAAGTCCAGGCCGCCAAGGCCAAGTGGGCGTCGATGACACCGGCGGAAAAATCGGCGGTGACGCAGTCGATGCGCGGCAAGAGGCTCGGCGAGCTGACGGCCATGGAGCGGGTTGCGCAGAACGACGACATGACGGCAATGACCAAGTCGGAAACAGCGCAGCTGAAGGCAGAGCGCGAAGCGGCGCAGGCGAGCTACGCGAAAATGACTCCGGAGCAGAAGGCAGCCGTGAGAAAAGCTGCGCAGCAGAAGAAGCTCGCCGACCTCAGCATGATGGAAAAGGTCGGGCAGAACGACGACATGGGCCGCGAATTCTAGGCTTGGGCTGCCCTGGGGGACACCTAGCCGCGCTGTACGATTCCGGTCGCGGCGGCTGCCAGTTCCTTGCGCAGGAATGCGTGCGCAGGATCGGCTTCGCGGCTGGCATGCCAGATGAGCCAGACCGGCACGGGTGCGGCCTTTGTCGCGTCGCGCAGAGGGCGCAACCCGAACAGGCTTCGCGCAACTTTTTCCATGCTGCGCGGAATAATGCCGAACAAATCCGATTGGCTCGCCACCATGAAGATTTCGAGGATCTCCGACACTTCCAGCACCACATCCGGGTTTTGCATCTGCCATTCCCTGATACCAGGCGACGGGTGCTTGTCCTCGACGCGAGGGCGCAAGGAGACGAATTTGCCTTCGCGCATGATTTTCGCCGACGCGGGACGACGCAAGGCGGGATGGCCTTCGCGGGCGACGACGACCAGAGAGTCCTCGAATAGCATCGTCGTGTAGAACTGGTCGCCGCGCGGCTTCAGCCAGTCGACTGCGGCGTCGGTCCGGCCTTCGCGCAGCGCGCGATCGAGGTCGATAGGCCGGGACCGCGTACTGGCAGCGACGTTGATCCGCGGCGCGATCGTCGCCAGGCGCTCGCGCAGGCGCAGCGCGATCATCGGGCCCATGGGATGCGGAATGGTGACGAAGAACTGCCGCGTCGACGTCTCGGGGTCGAAACCCTGCAATTCCGTGATCGCTTCCCGCACGAGGCCCAGCCCGCCGCGGACTTTCGCATAGACCAGGTCCGCCGTCGGCGTGGGCAGTACGCCTCGGGGCTGGCGCACGAACAATTCGTCGCGGAATAGCGTGCGCAGGCGCGTCACCGCGTGGCTGACCGCCGATTGGGTCATGGCGAGCCGCACCGCCGCTCGCGACAGGCTCTGTTCCTCGTAGACCGCTTCCAGTACAGGGAGCAGGTTGAGATCTACGCTCCTGATGTTGAACATGGTGCATATCACCTATGCAAAACATTCGGTAGTGCGGATTTTACCGTGCCGCTAGCATTCCGGTCCGCGCCGACGGCCCCCCAATTTTCCGTCCCGGCGCGAGGTCGCGCATGGCGTGCGGTCCTAGAGCAGGGGGAAGGCAGACGACTCATGTTGCACACCGTGCTCAAACTGATGTTCTGGCTCGCGCTCCTCTTTTTCGCGTACGGAGCGGTCGCGGCACCCGTCACCTACATGGAGCATCGCCGCAGCGGGGCCCGCACGATGGCCGCCGAGGCGCTCATCACCTGGATACTGTCGGTGGCGTGCCTTGGTCTGCTCTGGTTCACGTACGACTACTTCATCTAGCCGAACTGAGGTTCGTCGCTACGCGACGATGGTTTTCGCGGCTTTCGCGTACGTGCTGCCTCGCGGCAGGCCCAGCGTCACGCAAACGCTGCTCGGCAGGACGTCGGTACAGCTGCGCAGGTCGACCGAAAGGCTCCGCAGTGACGAATAGTCGTCGGCGTCGAGCGCCTTGAGAAATCTGTCGCGCAAGTGCCGGCGAAGCGCCAAAGCCGGGAAGGACGGGTTCGTTGTCCATGGATCAGCGCAGGAAGGGCACAACGAGCGCAAGGCCGATCAGCAGGCCGGTCATGAAACTGCGCGTCTGAAAAAATGCTGCCTGGAAGGTCGTCACGGATTTTCCCATCGAGCAGGCATCATAGCAGCGCATGGCGACGGAATCGGTGCGCCAGCGCGCTTACCGTGAAATAAAGGTGGTTTGACGGTCGTCCGCGCGCATTTGGGTGCCATCGGGTCTCGTGCGAGTCAAAATGGACTCCCGTTTTCGCGGGAATGACGACTCAGGTCGACGCTGGGCGGAGTCAATCGGGACTAGCCTTTGTAGGCGACGACCTCGATTTCGATCTTGGCGTCGATCATCAATTTCGCCTGCGTAGTCGACCGCGCCGGCTTGTTGTCGGGAAACGCCTCGGCGTAAACGCGGTTGAACGTCCAGAAGTCGCGCGCGTCGTCGAGCCACACCGTCGATTTGACGACATCCTTCAGGGTGCATCCAGCCAAGGCGAGTGCCTTTTCGACGTTTTTCAGCGTCTGTCGCGTTTGTGCCTCGATGCCACCCGGCACGAGCTCGCCGTTGTCGCCCATTCCCACCTGTCCGGATACGAACACAAAAGGCCCGGCCTTGACTGCCGGCGAGAACGGCAGTGACTGGCCGCCGGCACCTGTGCGCGTGCTGCCGAGAAATTCGATGCTCATTGCAATCCTCCCAGGGGGTGTCGTGGTCTTTTGCGGACGGGCGTCGTCGACGCAAGCGCGTGAAAGTGAATTACAGATTACATGAACAACCGCGAGGAGGCGATCGTGTCATTCCAACGCGCGGCGCCATCGTGTGCCGGTCTTGTTCATGATGGGCGGGTGCTACGGGGTGTCGCTTGACGCCATGATGGAAAAGCGTAGACTCGCCGCGGTGTAATTTAATTACATACGCATCGATCCACGCACCACGCAGCCGCCGAGGTAGTGCGCCATCCTCAAGAGCGCTCGCCGGGCCTGCGACCAGGCATTCAAGGAGGATTCATGTTTCGCACAGCCAACCGCGGGCCGCGGTATTCGCCGGCCGATTCCGTACGCTCGACGCTGCGCCTGGCGCTCGTCATGATTGCCGCGGCCGCGGTAGTGAGTTTCTCTGCCGGCGCCGTGCAGGCGGCACCCGCGAAAGGCGGCGCAGCCAACATCGCCATGATCGGCGAGCCGCAGACGCTCGATCCGATGGCGTCGACCGCTGACCTGGTCGGGATCATCACCCAGCATATCTACGAATTGCTTTACACGTTCGATGCCAACTGGAACGTGACGCCGATGCTGGCGGAGAGCATGCCGACGATTTCCAAGGACGGTCTCGTCTACACGATTCCGCTGCGCAAGGGCGTCAAGTTCCACAACGGCAAGGAGATGACCTCCGACGACGTCGTCGCTTCGCTGAAGCGGTGGCTGGACACCGCCCCGCGCGGCAAGGCCGTCGCCAAGGAGATCAAGAGTCTCGAGGCCAAGGGTCCGAACTCGATCGTCATCACGCTGAATCGACCGTACGCGCCGCTGCTCGCCCATCTCGCGTTGCCGAATGGTTTCGCCGCGATCATGGCCAAGGACTCGATCGCCACGCCGCTTACCCAGTTCGTCGGCACCGGCCCGTACATGTTCAAGGAGCGCAAGCCCGATCAGTACGTTCAGTTGGTGCGCTACGACGGTTACAGCCCGCGCAGCGAACCGTCGAGCGGCTATGCGGGCAAGCGTGAGGCCTGGATCGACGAACTGCGTTTCATTCCGGTGCCCAATGCCAACACGCGGGTCGAGGGATCGCTATCGGGTCAATACCAGTTCGCGGATCTCCTGCCGGTCGAATCGTATTCGCGGATCGAGAACGCGCCCAGCGTCAAGCCCGTGCTGACGTCGCCGTTCGGGTTTCCTTATCTGGTGCTCAACACCAAGCAGGGGCCGCTGGCGAATCTCGCGCTGCGGCAGGCCGTGGAGGCCGCACTCAACAATGCCGACATGATGGGCGCCGGTTTCGGCGACCCGAAGTTCTACACGACGGAAGCCAGTCATTACGCCAAGAACACGCCGTTCTACTCGACCGCCGGGACGGAGAACTACGGCAAGGGTGACGCCAAGAAGGCGGCCGCGCTGGTCGCGAGCGGCAAATACGACGGCACGCCGATCAAGATTCTCACGAGCCAGCAATACGACTTCCACTATCGCATGGCGCTGGTGATGGCGGAAAACCTGAAGGCCGCCGGGTTCAAGGTCGACATGCAGGTGGTCGACTGGTCGACGCTGATCCAGCGTCGCAACGATCCTGCGTTGTGGGACATCTACATCACGCACTCCGCTGTTTTGCCCGACCCGACACTGACGCCGCCGCAACTCGGCGACGGTGCGCCAGGCTGGTGGAGCTCTCCGGCGAAGGATGCCGCGCTCGCCGCACTCAATGCGGAAGCCGATCCGAAAAAGCGCGGCGCTCTCTGGGGCAACGTGCAGTCGGTCGTGTTCACCGAGGTGCCGTACATTCGCGTGGGCTATTTCAACAGCGTGACCGCGCGGTCGCCGAAGCTCGAGGGCTACGTACCGATGCCGTGGCCGTTCTTCTGGAACACGTGGCTGGTCAAATGAGGTTTGCGCAGTCGCATCGACCGTCTGCAAATTGCAAAGGTTGGCGCTGACTTTCCCTCACCCGCGCTGCCGCGCACCCCTCTCCCCGCGGGAGAGGGGCTGGGGCTGAGGGGCGGCGTCGCAACATTGCTCTAGCCCTGTCACCACGCCGCGAGGATTCCTTGCAGCTCCATGGTATGACCCGGTACCTCGCGTCGCGTTTCGCCGGCATGGTGATCGTGATGCTGCTGGTGGCGACGATTGTGTTTTTCATCACGCGGCTGGCCCCCGGCGATCCTGCCGCGGTGATGCTCGGCGAGCAGGCGACCGCCGCCGACATCGCCAAGCTCCGCGCGTCCTACGGACTGGACCAGCCGCTGCCGCTGCAGTTCGTTTATTGGCTGGGCGAACTCGTGCACGGCAATCTGGGGCAGTCGATTTTCCTGCAGCGGCCGGTGACGCAGGCGCTGGCAGAACGCGCCGAGCCCACATTCTTTCTGACGCTGTTTTCGATCGTCATCGCGACATTGATCGGTGTCCCCTGCGGCATCATCGCGGCCGTATGGCGGGGCAAGCCTGTCGATCAGATCTTCTCCGGATTTGCCATGTTGGGCGCGAGCATCCCCAGCTTCTGGTTCGGCCTGATCCTGATGCAGATTTTCGCGGTGGCGCTCGGCTGGTTTCCCGTGGCGGGCTACGGCGATCCGGGCGTGCCGTTGAGCGATCGCCTGCATCATCTCGTGCTGCCATCGATCGTGCTCGGCGTGGTCAATTCGGCGCTGATACTCCGCTTCACGCGGGCCAGCATGCTCGACGTCCTCGGCGAGGATCACATTCGCACCGCGCGAGCCAAAGGCCTTTCGGAAGCCAGCGTCATCCTTCATCACGCGCTGCGCAATGCCCTTATTCCGGTGATCACCGTCCTCGGCCTTACCTTCGCACTGCTGATCGGCGGGGCAATCGTGACCGAAACGGTATTCGGCTTGCCCGGTGTCGGCAATCTCGTCGTGTCCGCGGTCCTGCGCCGCGACTACCCGGTCATCCAGGGCGCGCTGCTGGTGATCGCCGGACTGTACGTGCTCATCAATCTGCTGATCGACCTGCTGTACCTGGTGGTCGACCCGCGCGTGAAGTACTGAGCGACCGCACCGTGACTGCCGCCATTGCACCTGTTGCCGCCGTCCTGCCTTCGCGCAGTCCGACGTCGATCATCCTGCGCAAACTGTTCCGCCGCCGGCTGGTGCTGGTCGGGGCGGTAATCCTGGGCATCGTTGCGCTGCTGGCGATCTTCGCGCCGTGGATCACGCCCTACGATCCGATGGCGCTGAAGATCCTCGATCGGCTGCAAAGCCCGCGCGCCGCCCACTGGTTCGGGACGGACGAGCTCGGTCGCGACGTCTTCTCGCGTGTGATCTTCGGGGCGCGCTACTCGCTGATGATCGGCGCCATGGTGGTGCTGATCTCCATGACCGGCGGCGTGCTGCTCGGTCTGGTCGCCGGCTTCTTTCGTCACCTCGACGGCCCGATCATGCGGCTGGTGGACGCAATGATGTCGTTCCCCGACATCCTGCTGGCGATCGCGCTGGTCGCGGTGCTCGGGGCGTCGATGACCAACGTGATCCTTGCGCTGTCGATTGTCTATACGCCGCGCGTGGCACGCGTGGTGCGGGCGTCGACACTGGTAGTGCGCGAGCTGCTGTTCATCGAGGCCGCGCGCGCCCTCGGCGTCTCGACCTGGCGCATCCTGTTCATCCACATCCTGAACAACATCGCCTCGCCAATCCTCGTGCAGGCTACGTTCATCTTCGCGTATGCCGTGCTGGCGGAAGCGGGGCTGTCGTTCCTCGGCGTCGGCGTGCCGCCGGCGCTGCCGACGTGGGGAACGATGATCGCGAGCAGCCAGCAGTTTGCGCATCAGGCGATCTGGCTCGTGGTGTTTCCCGGCATTGCGATCATCCTTTCGGCGCTGTCACTGCAAATGGTGGGTGACGGTTTTCGCGACCTGCTCGATCCAAAGTTGCGCAAGGCGATGTGATCGTGTCGACCTCGACGGACACGCCCGTCACGCTGCTGCGGGTCAGGCATCTCCAGACGCATTTCTTCACGGATGCCGGACGGGTGAAGGCCGTCGAGGACGTTTCGTTCGAGCTCAGCGCCAGGGAAACGCTCGCCGTCGTGGGCGAATCGGGCTCGGGCAAATCCGTCACCAGCCTCTCGATCATGGGACTGATCCCTAATCCACCGGGGCGCATCGTCGGCGGCGAGATCCTCTTCCGCACCCGCGAAGGTCCCGTGGTCGACCTCGCCAAGCTGCCGGCGAAGGCGATGCGCAAATTGCGTGGCCGCGACATCGCCATGATCTTCCAGGAGCCGATGACGAGTCTCGACCCCGTGTTCACCATCGGCGACCAGATCGCGGAGGCCGCCGCGCTGCACCTTGGGATGAATCGTGACGCGGCGATGAAGCGCGCGCTGGAGATGCTCGAACTGGTCGAGATCCCGGCTGCCAAACAGCGCATCGGCGAATATCCGCACCAGCTGTCCGGCGGGATGCGGCAGCGCGTGATGATCGCCGTAGCGCTGGCGTGCGATCCCTCGCTATTGATCGCTGACGAGCCGACGACCGCGCTCGACGTTACGATCCAGGCGCAGATACTGGCACTGCTGGACAAGTTGCGGCGCGACACCGGCATGGCGGTGCTGTTCATCACGCACAATCTGGGTGTCGTTGCGGAGATCGCCGACCGCGTCGTCGTCATGTACAACGGCCGCGTCGTGGAGGAGGGCGGCGTCCACGCGCTGTTCAAGGCGCCGAAGCATCCTTATACGCGCGGGCTGCTGGCTTGCCTGCCGCGCCGCGCGCTGGACGATGAGGCGGTCGCATCCGGAAGCACGCGACGATTGAACGCGATTCCCGGCCAGGTGGCGAACCCGCTCGATCCTCTTGCCCGGATGCGCGTTCGCACCGCGCTGTGCGCTTGCATTACCTGAGTGTTCGGCCGCGATGCCACCGCTGACCGATCTTGACGCGGGCCAGCGCTCGCGCTGCCTCCGCTGGGCGATGCTATGAAGGACGCGATGCTCGCGGTGCGCGGTCTCAAGAAGTATTTTGGCCACGGTGACCATCCCGTGCGGGCCGTGGACGACGTCAGTTTCGAGATCGAGGCTGGTGAAGTCCTGGGCCTCGTGGGTGAATCGGGTTCGGGCAAGAGCACGATCGGCCGCGCGGTGCTCAAGCTGATCGAGCCGACCGCCGGCGAAGTGAGGTTCGAAGGCACCGACCTCGCGCCACTTTCCGCGCGCGCGATGCGGCCGTACCGACGTAGGCTGCAGATCATTTTCCAGGATCCGTACGCGAGCCTGAATCCGCGCCGGCGCGTCGGCGACACGCTCGACGAAGCGATGGCCACGCACGGCCTGCATCCGGGCGCTGCACGCAAGGGGCGAATTGTGGAACTGTTATCCCTCGTGGGGCTCGCTCCCGAGCACGCGCAGCGCTTTCCGCACGAATTCTCGGGCGGGCAGCGCCAGCGCATCGGTATCGCGCGTGCCCTTGCGGTCGAGCCGCAATTCATCGTCGCCGACGAACCGGTTTCCGCGCTCGATGTCTCGATCCAGGCACAGGTGATCAACCTGTTGTCCGACTTGCGCGAGCGCTTCGGCCTGACGATGCTGTTCATCTCGCACGATCTCGATGTCGTCGAGTACCTCTGCGACCGGATCGTCGTGCTCTATCTCGGCAAGGTGATGGAGGTCGCGCCGGCGAAGGAGCTGTATCGCGCGCCGAAGCATCCCTATACGGAGGCTTTGCTCGACGCGTGTCCGCGTCCCGATCCCGAGGCTCGGCGCGATCGTCGCTTGCTCGCCGGTGACATCCCCAGCCCGGTCAATCCGCCGTCCGGTTGCGTGTTCCGTACCCGTTGCCCGTATGCACAGGATGCTTGTGCCGCAACCGTCCCGCCCTTGCGTGAAGTGGCGCCGGGGCGATTCAAGGCGTGTCTGCGTGATGACATTCTCTGAGGAACCGATGATGAATCTGGAGCCGATTCTCGCCGAAGTGCTCGATGCCTCGACCAAGGGTTATCCGCTGTCGGGGCCGGCGACACCGATTTCCGCGATCGGTGCAAGACGTTGGAGCGTGCTCGACGGCGACATGCCGCTGCCACTGGCAGTGATCCGCGATTCCGCCATCGCGCACAATCACGCGTGGATGCGCGATTTCACTGCGTCTACCGGCGTGCTGCTGGCGCCCCACGGCAAGACGACGATGTCGCCGCAGATTTTCGCCCAGCAGCTGGCTGCGGGCGCGTGGGGCATCACGGTCGCCAATGTGCAGCAGCTCGGCATCTGCGCCCGCTTTGGCGTGCGTCGCGTCATCATGGCCAATCAGTTGCTCGGCGCCGCTGAAGTCGCCACGGTCATCCGCCTGCTGGATGTCCATCCGGATCTCGAATTCCATTTTCTGATCGATTCTCTTGCGCAACTTGCAGCGATCGAAGCCGCCGCGGCAGCGCATACGATGTCGCGCAAGCTCACCGCCCTGGTGGAACTGGGTGTGCCGGGCGGACGCACCGGCTGCCGAACGTTTGACGAGGCAATGGCCGTGGCGCGTGCGGTGGCGGGAAGCAAGTTCGTCGCGCTGTCGGGGCTCGAATGCTACGAAGGCCTGCAGGTGAATGGAGATTCGGCGCGGGATACGGCCATGGTGGGCGCGTTGATGCACCGGATCAAGGATGTCGCGCTTGCCTGCGACGCCGAACACCTGTTCGCAGGCTCGGCGATCATTCTCACCGCGGGCGGGTCGGCGGCGTTCGACATCGTGGCGCGCGAACTGCCTTTGCATCTTTCGAAGCCGGTGCTGACCATTCTCCGTAGCGGCTGTTATGTTACGCACGACTCGGGCTTCTACAATCGCATGCTCGAACAGGTCAAGGTGCGCAGCGGTGCCGTCTGGCAGTCGCGAGCCGGGCTGCAGCCCGCGCTCGAGGTCTGGTCGCGAGTGCAATCCTGCCCGGAGCCCGGGGTTGCCATCCTGACGATGGGCAAGCGTGACGCGTCGTTCGACCTCGACTTGCCCTTTCCGCGCAAACGCTACCGACAAGGTGTCGATGCGATGCCGCAACCTGCGCCTGCATCATGGAAGATCACAGGGATGAACGACCAGCATGCGTATCTGGCGTTTGCCGCTGGCGATGCACCCCAGGTTGGCGATCTGATCGGATGCGGCATCTCGCACCCATGCACGACGTTCGACAAGTGGCGCGTCCTGTTCACCGTCGACGACAACTATCGCGTGACCGGCGCAATCCGGACGTTTTTCTGATGCTCATGAACAGTCACAGCGAATCGACCCAGGCGCCGGTCGCCGATCTGCTCCGCACCATGCGCGAACGCGCCGGCACGTTGTCGCAGGCACAGCAACAGGTGGCCGCGGCGGTGCTCGATGACCCGCAATTCGCCTTGCGCGCCAACGTCGACGCGCTGGCGCGCCGGGCCAAAGTAAGCCCGCCATCGATCATTCGCTTTTGCCGTGCACTGGGCTTCGTCGGCCTGCGTGAATTCAAGCTCAACCTGGCGCATACGCTTGCCATCGGCGCGTCGACCCTGCATCGCGCGCTTGCGCCTGGCGACAACATGCAGGCGGTCACGCACAAGGTCCTGCAGGGTGCAGCGAGCGCGCTGGCCAACCTCGAACAGCATATCGTGCCCGCGGACGTCGAGCGTGCGGTCACGCAGATCGCGAAGGCGCAGCGCGTCGATTGCTATGCCGTCGGCAACACCTCGATGTTCATGGCGAGCGACGCCCAGGCACGATTTTCCCGGCTGGGCCTGCACTCGAATTTCTACTTCGATGCGCACCTGCAATTGATCTCCGCGGCGACGATGAGCCGGCACGACGTCGTGCTCGCGATTTCGCACGTGGGACGGATGCCGTTCCTGCTGGAGTCGGTCGGCGTCGCCAAGGAGCGTGAGGCGACGATCATTGCGATGACGCAGCCCTTGACCCCGCTTGCCGAGCTGGCTGACATCGTCCTGCCAATCGTCGTCCCGGTCGATCCGTCGATGCGGGTCGGCACCGAGGCGTACCTTGCCCAGTTGGCGTATCTTGAAATACTGATGGTCGGCACTGGCTTGCGCCGCGGCCCGCCTGCGTTGACCCAGTTGAAACGCGTCCGCGACGTGCTGCGTGAGCGCGGCGTAGACAGCGACTCGCACCCAGTCCTCGAGGCGGCATGGTCGAAGCGCGAAAGACAATCGCTATGAGCCCCGAACACGGTATACCCCTGTTGTTGCGTGGCGGAACGGTCATCGACGGCACGGGGGCACCTCGCTTCACTGCCGATGTGCGCATCGAAGGCGAGCGCGTCGTGGCGGTCGGGCCAGAGCTGCAGACGCAGGGGGCCGAGATCATCGACGTCCGCGGACGCATCGTGGCGCCGGGTTTCATCGACGTGCATACGCACGACGACCAGATCGTGCTCTCCGCGCCGGAGATGCTGCCGAAGATCAGCCAGGGCGTTACCACCGTCGTCGTCGGCAATTGCGGCATCAGCCTCGCGCCGCTGGTGCATGCCGACGTGCCCCCGCCGCTCAACCTGCTCGGCGGAGGCGACAAGTACGTCTATCCGACGATGGCAGCCTACGTGGATGCCGTCGGCCGGGCGCGGCCCGCGGTCAACGTCGCGGCGCTGGTCGGGCATTCGACGTTGCGCGTTGCGACGATGGACGATCCGTACCGCCCCGCTACGCACGCCGAGCAGGCACGCATGGTCGAGCTGTTGCGCGAAGGGATGGATGCGGGTGCGACAGGCTTGAGTTCCGGCGTGTTCTACGCAACCGGGGCTGCGGCCGACCTCGGGGAGCTCTCGCTGCTCGCCGGCATCGCGGGTGATGCCGGCGGTGTGTACACGACGCACATTCGCGATGAGCACGAGAAGGTACTCGACTCCCTCGACGAGGCCTTCGCCACGGGGCGCAACGGCAAGGTGCCGGTGGTCGTTTCACATCATAAGTGCGCGGGCCCCACCAACTGGGGCCGCACCGTGCAGACGCTGGCGCACTTCGATGCCGCGCGCAAGCATCAGTCGATCGGACTCGACATGTACCCCTACATCGCAGGCTCGACCGTGCTGCGCCGGGAAATGGTCGACGGCGTCATCGACATCATGATCACGTGGTCGACGCCGCATCCGGAGATGGCAGCGCACATGCTTGCCGATATCGCGGTGGAGTGGGGCTGCACCCAGCAGGAAGCGTGCGACCGCCTGCAGCCGGGAGGCGCCTGTTATTTCCAGATGGCCGAAGAGGACGTGCAGCGGGTACTTCAATATCCTGCCACGATGATCGGTTCGGACGGCCTGCCTCACGATCAGCATCCGCATCCGCGGCTATGGGGCACCTTTCCGCGCGTGCTCGGACACTACAGCCGCGAGGTCGGCCTGTTTTCGCTTGAGACAGCGGTGCACAAGATGAGCGGACTGTCCGCGCGCCGGTTCCAGCTCGACGATCGCGGCGAGATCCGCCCGGGTGCGTACGCGGACGTCGTGGTATTCGATGCGGCGACGGTGAAGGATGTCGCCACGTTCAAGCAGCCGAAGCAATTGTCACAAGGGATTGATTGCGTATTGGTCAACGGTGGCATCGCTTACCGTGCCGGCAGCGTCGCGACCGAACGCCGTGGGCGTTTCATTCGCCGTACCAAGCGGGGACGCGGTACGTGAAAACTATTGCTTCGCTGAAACCGCGCGCGGTCCCTCAAGTGGCTTTTCGCAATCCTGCTGCTGCCCTTCGCGTTTGACACCCTTCTGGTCGATCGTGAATTGCTGCGGCTCTTGACGCTTGACACCTTTCTCGTCAATGGTAGATCCCTGCCGCAAGTTGGACTTGGACGTGTTGATTCTGCAGTCCTCCTTTTGCTTCGTATCGGCCGATTGCGCCTGCCGCTCGTTGTTGCCTACGTTCTTGGGTAACGTGTCGGCGCTGGCGAAGGTTGCGAACGTTGCGGCCAGTAGTGCGAGCATCGATTGCTTCATGTTAATTCTCCTTGGTCGATTCCGGGAGGCTGCCCATGCGCGCCAGCCCGCTTTCGTTGGCCCTGCGCCTGGCGAGCCCCACTGCCGTCACTACGTGACGGGTAGCGTCAGCCCGGCAACGCACATGGCTACGAATCACCACGTGCGACAACTTCCCGCAAGGGCTGTGCCACGTAAGCAGGTCCAGGTGCAGCAAGGTCGATTCCCGACCGCCTCGGTCTGTGGGCGGCGTGATCGGTGGGGAGGTAGGCGCGACGCGCGATGGAATTGATGCAAGAATGAGGACGCGGGCAGGGCGTCAAGTTCATTCACTGCGCCTCACGCCACTCCGGCGATCAAGAAGAAGGCTATGTAGCCGGTCTAGTCAGTGACACTACGGGAGGAAAACCATGGCACGTCGATTACTGCGGTTGATTGTCGGTTTCATCTGGGTGTACGCAGCGGCGAGTCAAACTTCGATATGCGCAGGCGGCGCCCGCGAACGCGCCGCATTGGGTTGCGGCGTGGACCGCATCGGCGCAGGGCCCCTACCCGGTAGGCAATCCGACCGCGCAGCCCGAGCTGAAATTCGCCTTCCCCGACGCCGAGCGCGGGGCAATCGACCAAACATTCCGCTTGATCGTGCGGCCGGATATCTGGGGCAAGCAGGCGCGCATTCGTCTATCCAACGCTTTCGGCACGAAGCCCGTGACATTCGATGGTGCGTACGTCGCGTTGCAGATGAGCGGCGCCGCGATACTTGCCGGCAGCAGCCGCGCCGTTACCTTCGCCGGCAAGCAAGCCGTCACCGTCGCGCCCGGCAAGGATGTCATCTCCGACGCGATTGCATTGCCGTTCGTGAAGAATCCTGCCGACCCGATGCTGTCCGGCCGTCGACTCGCCGTGAGTTTTCACGTCGCGGCGCGTGAGCCGTCGGCACGCCGGCACGCTGCACGCGACTTCCTATATCACCGCGCCCGGAGCCGGGGCACACGGAGGTGAGGATGGGGAAGCCGCGTTCCCGTGGTCGACCGCCTCCTGGTATTTTCTGGATGAAGTCGAAATGACTGCGCCACCCTCGACCCGCGTGATTGTGGCGTTCGGCGATTCCATCACCGACGGCACCGCGTCCACATTGAACGGTGACGACCGCTGGCCCGACGTCTTCGCGCGCCGTCTGCACGCGGCGACCGGCAATCGTTACGTCGTGGTGAACGAGGGTATCGGCGGCAACGAGGTCGTGGGGCCGCCGGACTATGCCGCGAAGCCGACCCCGGGCGGACCGTCGGCGCTGGATCGGCTGCAGCGCGACGTGATCAGCCTGCCGGGTGTCTCGGTCGTCATCTGGCTGGAGGGCATCAATGATTTCGGTGCCCGTCTTGCTACCGCGCAGGCGGTTTCCGACGGCGTGCGTGAAGCGGTCAAGCGCCTGCGCGAGAAAATCCCTGGGGTGCGCATCTACATGGCGACGTTGACCGGCGCGCTGAACAGCACGCCAACGACGCCCGAAGTCGAGGCGAAGCGCAAGGAGTACAATTCGCACCGTGAATTGCGGTGTGATCGACTTCGACGTCATCACCCTCGACCCGAAGACGGGTGAGTTGAAGGTGGAATATCAGCCGAACTCCACTTTGGGCGGGCCGGGGGACAAGCTCCACCCGAATCGTGCCGGTTATGCGGCGATGGGCAACAGCATCGACCTCAACATGGTCGCGGGAAAATGATCGGAGGCTGCGGCCGAGTTTGTCCGTGATAGCAGCAATAACTATATGCATCATCACAAGGAGGAAATCATGAAAGCATTCGCAAGATTGAAAGGGGAATCACTATGGTCGCAATGGCATCGCTTGCCGGTGGCGGGCCGGCGCTGGCGGCAACGTTTGTGTACGTATCGAACGCCGAGGATGGCGACATCAGCACCTATCGCATGCAGGCATCGGGCGAATTGCAGCCCGGGCCGCGGGCCAAGGCGGCGAGCGTCGTCATGCCGATGGTGGTGAGCCCCGACCGCCGGTTTCTTTACGCGGCATCGCGCGCCAAGCCGTACCGGGTGCATGTCTACTCGATCAACTCGGGGACGGGTGAGCTTGCGCAGTTCTCCTCGTCACCGCTCGCGGAGAGCTTCCCGTATATCTCGCTGGACAAGACCGGGCACTTTCTGTTGGGTGCTTCCTACGGTGGCAACGTCGTCAGCGTCAACGAAGTCGGCAGCGACGGGCGCGTGTCCCCGGAACCGCTGCAGGTCATTCAGGTGGGGCGCAATGCGCACTCGATCCGCGTCGACGAGAGCAACAAATTCGTCTATGTCCCCACGCTGGGCAGCGACCAGATCTTCATGTTCACCTTCAATGCAAAGACCGGCAAGCTCGCCTCGAACACGCCCGCGGTCTATCTGATGAAAGCCATGACCGGACCGCGCCACTTCATTACCTCGAGCGACAACAGGTTCATGTACGCATTGAGCGAACTGCTCGGCACGGTCACGACTTTCGCGATCGACGGCAAGACGGGACTGCTGACCGAAGTGAGCACCGCAACCGGTTTGCCGCCGGATACCAAACTCGGGCCCGGCGCGCCGCGCGGCGTGTACCCGGCGGGCCGCCGACGCGCAGCACCGACAACGATATCTGGGCGGCGGACATCCACATGACACCCAACGGCAAGTTTCTCTACATTTCGGAGCGCACGAGCAGCACCATCGGCGCGTTCAGCATCGATGGCACCAGCGGCAAGCTGACCTTTCTGTCGAGCACGCCCACGGAGCGACAGCCAAGGGGCTTCGCCATCGATTCCAAGGGACGTTTCATGATCGTCACCGGGGAAAAATCGGAGACCATTTCGGTATACTCGATCGATCCGGCGACCGGCGCGCTGAAGTTCCTCAACAAATATCCCACCGGCAAAGGTGCCAACTGGGTCGAGATCGTAAGCTTCGATTGAACGCAGCGGCGCGAATGAAGTTCGCGCCTGCCGGAGCGGGCCGGAGGTCTTCGCCGATTGCGATCGAGCGAGGGTCGGGCATGAGCGCGAGCGCGAAGGTACTCCAATGAGCGACGTCCGCCACGCGCACCCCATCGTGTTCATGTTCCTCATCCTCCCGTTCGGGGTGATGAGCGGCTACCTCACGGTCGCGGTGGCCTATCTGCTCACGCAAGCCGGGGTCAGCGTCGAGCAGGTGGCGGAACTCGTCGCCATCAGTTTCATTCCGCAGACGTGGAAGTTCCTGTGGGCGCCGATCGCCGACACCACGCTCACCCGCAAGTCGTGGTACCTGATCGGCTCCGTCATCAGCGCGTTGGGTATCTACGCGACGGGTGCGGTTCCCGCCGACGGCAAGTTCATGCCGCTGCTATCCGTGGTCGTGGTGGTCTCGAATACCGCGGTGACCTTTCTCGCGATGTCGGTCGAGAGTCTCATGGTGTACGGCACCCCGGCGGCGGAGAAAGGTCGCGCGGGCGGCTGGTTTCAGGCGGGCAATCTCGGCGGCGGCGGACTCGGCGGCGGCGCGGGGCTGTGGATGGCGCAGACCCTGTCGGAACCGTGGATCGCGGGGGCGGTACTGGGCGGCGCCTGCCTGCTTTGCTGCGTTGCCCTGCTCTTCGTCACGGAGCCGACCGCGGTGTTTCGCGACAGCAAGTACTGGCGCAACATCGTCGACGTGTTCAAGGACCTGTGGCGGGTCGCGCGCTCGCGGGCCGGCTTTCTTGCATTGCTGATCTGCTTCCTGCCGATCGGCAGCGGCGCGGCCTCGGGATTGTGGTCCGCGGTGGCAGATGACTGGCACGCGTCGGCGGATACGGTCGCACTGGTCACCGGAGTCCTCGGCGGAATCGTCTCCGCCGTCGGCTGTCTCGTCGGCGGCTATCTTTGCGATCGCATGAACCGCAAGACCGCCTACGCGCTCTACGGACTGCTGCAGGCGCTGTGCGCGATCGCCATGGCGCTCGCGCCGCGCACCGAGCCGATGTACATCACGTTCACGACCATCTACTCGTTCATCGCCGGCCTTACCTACGCCGGATTCTCCGCGGTGGTGCTCGAAGCGATCGGTCTTGGCGCGGCCGCCACCAAGTACAACCTGTTTGCGTCGCTGTCGAACATGCCGATTGCGTACATGACCATGATCGAAGGTTGGGCGCACACCCGCTGGGGCGCGGGTGGCATGCTGCACGTGGAAGCCGCGATCTGCATGCTCGCGATACTCGTTTTCATCGCCGTTGCAACGGTGATGACGAGGGCTCGGGCGCCCGCACCATCGACGGGGTGACGTCGCAACGTAATGAAGTAGCGAGCCGCAGACTCAGAGTGTGCGCAGAAACGCCGCCAGGTCGTCGTGCTCCTGTTGCGTGAGGCCGATGGCGAAGCGCGTGTTGTAGAAATTCACTGCGGTGGTTTTACTCCGTCCTTGCTGACCTGCACGCGTGCGGCACTCAACGTCCCGTCGGCGGCCTGCTGCGCACCGATAAACACATACTCACCCACGACAAGGTCGGCGCGAGTGCCCGGCACCGCACGCACCAGCGCCGCGCTCGCAGGCACGACGATCTTCTGTGTACCGCCCTTGTAGGTCAGCGTGAGCTCGTTATTGCCGCTGCCCACGACTTTCGACTCGACGTTGGCATTGGTCATCGTCGACCCGGGCTGCAGGTCCCACGCCAGTTGGCCGTCCGGGGTCGTCGGCGCGAGGTAGTGGACTTCGACCGCGACCTGCGTGCCGTTCGGACCGGGCACGGTCGTGGCGCCGACGTAGTCGCCTTGTTTTATGTCGTCGAAGCGGATGGTCTTGGCGACGGCGACGGCCACGTTGTCGGCGAGTTCGATCTTGAGATCCCTGCCGTCACGCGATTTGACCATCAGCGCCTTGCCGTCGATGCCGGTGATGGTGCCGCGGACGCGCACGTTGGTCTGGGCATGCGCTGCGGAAGTGAGCGATAAGAAGACCCACCAACAACCCGACGACTCGCTGCAGTTTCATTGCGCTCCTCCAATGCTGGCGATTTCCATCTGCCGCTGTCGTTCCGACAATCGGCGCAATTCACGGCTAACAGCATATCCGCGTCGTTGCTTCCGCAGCTACGTACCCATCGCGTTGCGGATTGCGGTCAAACGCGTTTGCTATTGAACGAGGCAGGTTGCGGCAATTCGCCTTTCCGGAACCTGTCTGCGTTTAGCGCCAAGCCATAGGTGGATCGACACAAGTCCGATCGAGTTCGATCTATACGTGGCAACTGTCGACATAATCTTACAGACAACCGGATCAAAGGCTGTAAGCCAATGATTCTTGGCAATTGCACGATTATTGCTTACTACAGTTCGGCTGCTACAGATCACGCATTCAGCGTGGTCGATAGCAGCGTAGCAGCCTACGGCTCGGATCGTTCGTGTGGTCGTCGCAGCGGTCAACGCGGGAGGACTATCATGCAAAGTCGAATATTTTCGGCTGCGGTCGGCGCGTTCTTGCTTATCGTTTCTGCGGGCGAAATCGCGATCGCAGGGCCCTTTGGGCAGACGATCCTGGTCACAAGCGCGACGGACCCCGATCTGATCAACCCGTGGGGCATTTCCTTGAGCGGGGCAAGTCCGTTCTGGGTGTCCGACAACGGCACGGGCAAAGCGACGCTTTACAACTCGGTGGGGGTGAAGCAAGGCTTGGTCGTATCGATGCCCAATGCCGATCCGATAACGGGACAGGTCTTCAACGGAACGGCTTCGTTCAACAGCGACCTGTTCATCTTCGCCTCGGAGAACGGCACTATCGACGGCTGGAGAGGCGCTCTCGGGACAACCGCCGAGCAGCTCTTCGGACGGCCGGGTGCGGTCTATAAGGGATTGGCAATCACGACAGCAAAGGACGTGCTCTTTGCTGCTAATTTCAACAGCGGCGCGATCGATGGATTCACGTCCGCCGGGTTGTTCGGAAGCTTTTCCGACTCCACGCTTCCCGCGGGTTACGCTCCCTTCAACATCCAGAATCTTGGCGGGACGTTTTATGTCACGTTCGCTGTGCAGGATGGCGCCAAACACGACGATGTCGCGGGCCCCGGCAATGGCATCGTCGATATCTTCGACCCGGTGACCCATACTTTCACGCGCTTGGTGACTACCGGTGGCGCGCTTAACTCACCTTGGGGCGTAGCTCTGGCACCCGGCACCTTTGACGGCTTCGGCGGTGCGCTGCTTGTAGGCAACTTCGGCGACGGCACCATCAATGCCTTCAACGCGACGACGGGCGCTCTTCTCGGCGCCCTCGACGACGCCAGCAACAATCCTCTGATCAACCTTGGGCTGTGGGGGCTGACATTCGGAAACGGCGGCAATGGTGGCAGCCCGAATGCCTTGTACTTCACCGCCGGTGGCGCCGACGAGGATGTCGGGGTGTTCGGCAGAATCGCCGCGGTCCCGGAACCTGCGACGATGGCGCTTCTGGGCATAGGTCTCGCGGGGCTCGGCGCCTCGCGACGCAAGCGTCACTGAGTCACTGTGATCGCAGCCCCGCTCCGGCGGGGCGCGTCCTCACCAGCCCAAGCCGTTGAAGTCGGGGAACAGCTCCCAGTAGACCGAGTTGTCGCGCGCGATGGCTTTTCTCATCGCCTCGTCCTGCTTCGCATACGACGCTTCCGGATCGGTGGCAGGCAGGTTGTTTTGGGCGCGCAGCTTGAGATAAGCCTGATATTCCTTTTCGGTGCCCACGTAGATCTGCTTCTTGGCCAGGTCGGGGTAGACGAAGTAATTCTTTCCGGTATTCGACATGACCGTGATCTGGCCTGCCGGAAGCTTGGGGATTTCCTGAAGTTGCTTGTCGGTAGTCGCCACGACAGTCTTGAAGCCGGCGGCAGACAACAGGCTTTCGTTCAACGGCGCGACCGGCGGTGCGGTGGGAGTACTGCCGCAACCGACGAGGAGTGCGATCATGGCGAGGCTGGCAACGTTTGCCAGGTGCTTGTCATGAGAGCTTCATTGCGTTGGCGTTCCGTTGTTTGTTCGTCGGAAGGGACATTCGATTCGTCCGAACTGCAAAGATACCATCACGCGCACGAACGCGCGCCCGCTTCAGCCGTCGATGACTTTCCGCCGTGTCGCCTTGACCTGGCCACGCTTCACCTTGGTGTCGACGCGACGGCGCTGCGAGCCCTTGGTAGGCCGCGTCGCCTTGCGCGGCGGCAGCACCGTCGTCGCACTGTCCGCCAACGCCTGCAATCGCGCCATCGCGTCGGCGAGATTCCGATCGAGGCTGCGATATCGCTGCGCCTTGATAACGATGACACCGTCGACGGTGATGCGCTGATCCTTGTGCGCACAAAGCCGTGCCTTGACCGATTCCGGCAACGACGATGCGCGGATATCGAAACGCAGGTGTACCGCGGTCGACACCTTGTTGACGTTCTGCCCGCCCGCGCCTTGAGCACGGACCGCGGTCCACTGGATGTCTGCGGGGTCGATTGCCTGGCACGGTGAAAATCGGGTCTCGTCCGTCAAACGAACGCGGCTTCCTTGCGATCCGAGATACGGAACACGACGAACACGGCGAGTCCCGTGGCGGCCAGCAGGATCGTCGACAGCGCGGATGCGGTGCCGAATTGGCCATCGAGCACCGACAGGTAGATGCGCACCGGCATGGTCATGGTGCGGCCGACATAGAGGATCAGCGAGCTGGACAGTTCGTTGATCGCGGTAATGAAACTCATCAGCGCGCCGGCGATGATGCCGGGCAGCATCAGCGGCAACGTCACTTTCACGAATGCGCGCGACGGCGATGCACCCAGACTGATGGCCGCTTCCTCGATTCCGCCCTTGATCTGTTTCAGGATCGAGGCGCTGGAACGAACCGCGTACGGCAGCCGGCGGATGAACAGCATCAGGACGATGATCGTTGCGGTGCCGGTGATCTGCAGCGGCGGTACGTTGAACGTGACGACGAATGCGAGCCCCATCACGACACCCGGCACGATGTAAGGCACCAGCAGGAGGTTGTCGAGCGCGCCGGACGCCAGCGTCTCGCGTCGCGCGAGGATGTAGCCGATCAGCGTGCCGAGGATCACGATCAGCACCACTGCGGCGGTTGAAAAGGTGAAGCTGTTGGTGATGACATGTGGCACCTCACCGACGATACGGGCGTAGCTGTCGACGCTGAATCCGGGATGGAAAACCGGCCCGCTCGTCTTGCGGAACGAGGTATAGATCACGACCAGCGACGGCAGCGATCCGGCGAGCACGATCGCGTAGCAAACGAAATGAGCGACGGCCGACGCCAAGGGCCGCAGCCGTTTTGGGGTCGGACGCCGGAGCAGCGATCCTGCGATGTCGCGCCGCCGCACCGCCCAGCGTTGCGCCATGACCACCACCATGCACACGACGATCAGGACGACACTGGTGGCCGACGCGAGCCCCGGGTTGCCGCCCATCTCCGCCGTGAACAAATCGAACGCGGTGGTCGCCAGCAGGCGTACCTTGCCGCCGACGATCGACGGCGTGCCGAAATCGGCGATCGACAACACGAATGCGAGCAGCGCGCCGCTGCTCACCGCCGGAAAGACCAGCGGCAGCGTGACCTTGAAAAACCGGCGCCAGGGCCCGGCACCGAGGCTTTCCGCCGCTTCCTCAACGGAGGGACTGATGGAACCCAACGCGCTCGCCGTCATCAAGAACACGAACGGATAGAACTTCAGACTGAATACAAGCAGGATGCCGAACATGCCGTAGATCGGCGGCAGCGAGATCCCGACGTCGGCAAACAGCGCACGCATCCAGCCGTTCGAGCCCAGCATCATGATCCATGCATACGCACCGATGAACGGTGGCGACACCAGCGCCAGCACCGCAAGGGTCGCGAGCAGGTCGCGTCCCGCAATCACAAAGCGCGTCGTCAGCACGGCGAGCGGAATGCCGATCAGCATCGCACCACACATGCCACCCGTACCGACGATCAGGCTGTTGATGAGCGCGCCGCGGTAGGCTGGATGACCGAGTATCTGACCGAAGTTGCCCAGGGTCAGCGCTCCCGAGCGGTTGTCGATCACGCTCGCTGCGAAAATGCTGTAGAGCGGCCATGCCATCAGCACGGCGACCACGGCAAAGGCCATGGCCAGCACGCCCGACCAGAAATCGGGCCGCCACCCCTTCACGACGCGGCCTCGATTCGCCGTCCCGTTGCCGGATCGAACATGTGCAGGCGTGCGAGCGGCAGAAGCAATCGCAAGCGCACGCCGGCCTGTTCCAGCAAACCACGGTCCGGCCGGTGCACGTGCGCCTGGATCTGTGGTCCCGCATCGAGGCGGACGCGATAGAACGCCTCGCGGCCGGCGAAGCTGACCTTGTCGACGGCACCGTCGAGCGCCAGCGCGTCGTCGGGGACCGTGTCTTCCGTCGCAGCCAGCGACATGTCCTCGAGCCTGATCGCAAGCGTCACGCGATCGCGACCCGACAGCGCAGGCAATACCCGTGGTGCCGCGCCAACCGACAGCGCGCCACCGGCGCCGACCGGCAAGTTCGTCACCACGTTCATCGCCCCGACGAAAGAGGCAACGAACAAAGTCGTCGGCTGGGCATAGACTTCCCACGGTGTGCCGACCTGATGCACGCGACCGCCCTGCATCACGCAGATGCGATCGGAGATGACGAGCGCCTCTTCCTGGTCGTGCGTGACATAAATCGTCGTGATGCCGAGGGAATGCTGCAGGTCGCGGATATCGTCGCGCAGCTCGATGCGCAATTTCGCATCGAGATTCGAGAGCGGCTCGTCCATCAGCAGAATTTGTGGCTCGATAACCACCGCGCGTGCCAGGCCCACGCGCTGCTGCTGTCCTCCCGAGAGTTGGTGCGGCAAACGATCGGCGTGTCCGCCGAGACGCACGAGCTCGAGCGCGCGGCCCACGCGTTCGGTGATTTCCGCCTGCGGGCGGTGGCGGTTGCGCAGGCCGAAGGCGACGTTGTCGCCCACGCTCATGTGCGGAAAGATGGCGTAGTCCTGAAACACCAGGCCGATGTTGCGGCGGTACGCCGGCATGTCATCGATACGCTGACCGGCCACTCGCACTTCGCCGCTGTCCTGGTGGATGAAGCCCGCCACCGTGCGCAGCAGCGTGGTCTTGCCGCAGCCGGACGGTCCCAGCAGCGTGAAGAACTCGCCCGATTCGATCGCGAGGTCGACATCGTCGAGCGCTTGCACGCCGGGGTACTTCTTGTTGATGTGCCGCAGTTCGACCCGGGCCATGGGGAACCTATCTCAAAATGGGCTGCACGACCTCGAGGCGTTCGCCGGGATTCTGAGACAGGTTCGGCACCACGTAAGGCCGAACCGGCCGCGTTGCTGGAGGCGCCGACGGCGGTCCGTGAAAATCGCGTGCGCGTTCAGCGGGCGAGCATCAAGGCGCGCCACTTGTCGATATATTCCTGACGCTTGTTGGCGGCGTTCTGGATGTCGTACTTGACCAGCTTGATCTGATCCATGGGTTTCAACGCCGCCATGGGTTTTGCGTCCTTGCGGATGGGACGGCGGCCCAACTCCTGCACCACCATCTCCTGTACCGGCGCGCTCAGCGCCCAATCGATGAACGCCTTGCCCGCCGCCGGATTCGGTGCGCGTTTGCACAGCGCCATGCCGTCGGCGATGGCGGAGGTGCCGTCCTCCGGATAGACGATGGCGACCGGTCCGCCACCTTTCAGGTAGAGGTAGGCATTGTCTTCGAGCGTGATGCCGACGATGGCTTCGCCATCGTTGACGAAGCGCGGCACCGCGCCCGAACTCGCGGAGATGTTGAGGTTGTTGAACACGCCCTTGAACTTGTCCCAGCCGGGGGTCTTGTCGCCGTAGATCGTGAGGAAGGTATTGAGCTGCATGTAGGCCGAACCCGATTTCTCGGCGTCGGCCATCGACACAAGATTCTTGAAGCGCGGTTGCGCCAGGTCAGCCCACGACTTGGGATACTCCTCGGGCTTCAGCTTCTTGGTATTGACGACGAAGACATTGAGAATGCCGGTGTAAGGAAGCCATGCGCCGCTGGTCTTGAACGCATCGGCAATCATCGCGGCTTCCTTGGGCTGGTAAGGCTCCAGCAACTCGGTGTTGGCTTCGAGCAGCTCCGCGCCGATGCTCCAGATCACATCGCACTTGGGATTGGCGGACTCGGCGCGGGCGCGATTGATGATGTCGCCCGATCCCGCCTTTACCACGTCCGCCTTGATGCCCGTGGCCTTCTCGAATTCCGGGATCATGCGCTCGACGATATTGGCGGTATGCGCGGTGTAGATGCTGACGCGCTGCTGGGCCAAAACCGGTGCGGTCAGACATGCACCTAGTGCGGCACCGAGCGCAATACGCGAGATGCGATGAAACGTCATGAATTTCCCCCTTGCCAGGATCGCCACCGTCGATGTCGCGGCGCTGGACTGATACTATAAGGTTCCCCGTGCGCCCGCAATGCAGCCAAGTCCCCCTGTATCCGATCTCCGTGCCGCATGAAAATCGAGGCGTTCAGCGAAGGCAAGAACCTCGACGACCCGGAAGCGAACGAGGACCAGTTCCTCGTGCTGCCCGAACTCGGCTATGCCGTCTTCGATGGTGCCACGGACAATACCGGCCACCTCTACGATGGCAAGCGCGGCGGCTGGCACGCGAGCCGCATAGCGATGCACGCGGTCGCCGAGCAGATGCTCGGTCAAACGGCCCGGGGCTTGGGCCCGGCGCGCCTGATCGAGCACATCTCGACCGCAATGCGGATCGCCTACGTCCGCCACGGCATTCTCGACGTCGCGCGCAGCGATCACGAGTTTCGGTTTGGCGCCACCCTGACGCTTGCCATGGATCTCGGCGAGATATTCCGCTTCGTCCTCATCGGCGACAGCGGCTTACGCATCAACGGCGCGGAGATCTTCATGAACGAGCCTGCGCACGATCTGGTCACCGCGAGCCTGCGTGTCGAGGGCTACCGCATGGTGGACGAGGCGGGTGGTACGGCCGAGGATCGCGCACGCGTGGGTCGCGCCGGAGCCTTCTATGGGGCGGCGAAGCTCCACCCGGACATGCAACCGTGGTTGGACGAGACGAAGCGCGCGGTGCTGTATGAGCGCAGTCTCGCGTGGTCCCGTGCACGCCTTCCCGCCGTTCCGGAAGCCGATATCCGGCACCTGCTGGACACCGGCATCAGCGGACAGTCGCGCTTCGCCAACAACGCGATCAGTCCGTTGAGTTACACCGTGCTGGACGGCTTCGACGTTCCGCTCGCACAGGTGCAAACGTTCGACCGATCGCGCACAGCGGTGCATTCGATCGAACTGTTCACCGACGGCTACTTTGCGCCCGCCACAGTACCGGCGTTGAGCGCGTGGGAAGCGGCTTTCGCCGAAGTCGAGCGCGTCGACCCCGAGAAAATCGGCGCGTATCCCTCGGTCAAGGGCAGCGGACCGCGGATGAACACCGACGACAGGACTGTCGTGATCGTGACGCTCTAGCTGACTCCCATTCAGCGATAGCCGGCGGCTTGTAGCTCGAACAGCTCCGCATAGCGCCCGCCTTGCGCCAGCAATTGCTCGTGGGTGCCCATCGCCTCGACGGCGCCATCCATGAGCACCACGATGCGATCGGCCATGCGGACGCTCGAGAAGCGGTGCGAGATCAGTACGGCCGTCTTGCCTTCGCTCAGTTCCTTGAAGCGCCTGAACACCTCGAACTCCGAACGTGCGTCGAGCGCCGCCGTGGGTTCGTCGAGAATCAGCAGCTGCGCGTCGCGCATGTAGGCGCGAGCGATGGCGATCTTCTGCCACTCGCCGCCCGACAGGTCGATACCGGTACGAAAGCGCTTGCCGATGACCTGATCGTAGCCGTTGGGCAGCTTGCGAATGACCTCGTCCGCCAGACTGCGCTCGGCGGCGGCAACGATGCGCGGGCGGTCATTGCGGGCCTCGATGCGGCCGACAGCGATGTTGTCAGCCGCGGTGAAGTGATAACGTACGAAATCCTGGAAGATGACGCCGATGTTGGCACGCATCTCGAACAGGTCGTACTCGCGCAGGTCGTGGCCGTCGAGCAGGATACGCCCCTCGTCGGGATCGTAGAGCCTCGCCAGCAGCTTGACCAACGTCGTCTTGCCCGCGCCATTCTCGCCGACCAGTGCAAGGGTTTCGCCCGCCTGCAACTTGAACGTCAGTCCGCGCACGGCCCATCGTTCGGCGCCGGGATAACGAAATCCCACACTTTCGAAACTGAACCCGTCCCGTATCGGAACCGGGAACGGGCGCGGGTTCGGCGGCGGCACGATTTCGGGCTGGATCTCGAAGAACGAGAACAGGTCGTCGAGATAGAGCGCCTGGCCCGCGACCTGTGAGAAACCCAGGAGAAGGTTTTCGAGCAGAGTGCGCAGACGACGGAACGAACCCGCGAGAAAGGTGAGATCGCCGATCGAGAAGTCGTGGTGGATCGTGCGCCAAACGATGTAGGCATATGCAACGTAGTAGGCAACGGTCCCGATCGCGGAAAGAAGGCTGCCCCAGCTCGCGCGCCGTAGCGCGATGCGGCGGTTCGCCTCGAAAAAGCTTGTCGCCAACGTGCGGTAGCGGTCGATCAGGAAAGCGTTCAGCCCGAAGATCTTCACTTCCTTGGCCGTTTCCGCGCTCGCGCCGGTCTGCCGGACGTAGTCGAGCTCACGCCGCTCCGCGGTCCGTGCATAGTTGAGCGAGTAGGCTTGCGCGTTGAAATGCGCTTCGCCGATGAATGCCGGCACCAACGCGATGGCCAGTAACGCGATCAGCCACGGCGCGAAGACGAGCAGACCTGCGGCAAAGCTCACGACCGTGACCACGTCCTGCGCTTGAGCGAACAACTGCCCGATCAGGCTCGAGCGTCCCGCCGCCTGACGCCGCGCACGTTCCAGGCGATCCTGCAACTCGCTGTCCTCGAAATCCTCGAGATCGAGTGTGGCGGCGTGCTCCATCAACCGAAGACTCGTCTCGTTGCTGAACTGCTCCGAGAGCAGCGAGTCGAGCAGCGATACGGCGCGGCCGAGGATGTCGGAGAGAATCGCCAGTCCGAACTCGAGCATCAGGAGCCAGCCGATACGGTCGAGCAGTCCGCTGGCGAACCATTGCCGCAGGTCCTGGTCTGCCGGAAGCGCCTGGGCGAGCAGCACGACCTCGTCGATGATCAGCTTGCCGACGTACAGCGTGGCGACGGGCAGCAAGGCGCGCGCGATCCGCAGTACGGCTTGACTGAGCGCGAGTTTGGGACTGGTCCGCCATACCAGCTTGAGGAACGGCGGGAGATTGCGCAGCGCGCCGAGACGCTCGCGCCACGACTGGCTTTCTGGGCTCCGCGGAGCGTCGCCCGCGGCGATCGTGGGCGCCCGACCACCCATGGTGTAGTTTTTCGGCATTCGCCATTGTGCCGAATTGCGAGGGATCTTGCCGTCGCCTCGGCGGAGGCCGGGGCCCAATTTTGACGATGTGCGAAACCAACTTGAATTCCCGCTTTCGCGGGAATTCCGTACCACGATCGGCGTGAGTACTTGACGATACCGTCGTCCCCGCGAAAGCGGGGACCCATTTTGACTTTGTCCGCTATCATGCGCACTCGCCGCCACGTCGCGAGCTCTTGCTCACTCGACCGATGTTTCTGCGCTGGGTCACCGTTCTCTATCTCGTCTATCTGGCCGTGCCGATCGTGCTGCTGCTGGTCGGCTCGTTCGGCGAGCTTTGGCTTAACACGCTCTTGCCGACCGGCTTCACGACGCAGTGGTACACAGACGTCGCCAAGGATCCGAGTTTCCGACGTGCATTCAGCGCCAGCCTCGCGGTCGTGCTGATCACGTGTACCGCGTGTGCCGCCATCGGCTTGCCGCTTGCGTATGCGCTGTTCCATACGCGGAACCAGCGCGTGCGCGCTCTGGTGCGTGTGCTCTATCAATTGCCGGTCGCACTGCCGGCGCTGGTGCTCGCCTTCGGCTTCATCCTCGTTTTCTCCTCGGACACATTGCCTTGGCTGGGCAGCATCTGGCTGCTGGCGGCGGGACACGTCGTGCTCGCACTGCCGTACTTCCTGCAGGCGGTCGTCGCCGACATGCAGCGCCTGGGCCTGCGCGTGCTCGAGGACGCCGCGGAGTCACTGGGCAGCAACGGCGTGCAGCGATTCATGCATATCGTGCTGCCGGCGCTGCGGCATTCGATTCTCGCTGGTCTGATCATCGTCGCGGCGCTTTCGATCGGTGAATTCCAGTTTTCGAATCTGGTCGCGGGATTTCTCAATCGCACGTATCCGGTCGTGCTGTTGCAGGCATTCTATGGGGCGACGGGTTTCGCCTGCGCGGCGACGGTGATCCTGCTCACGCTGGCGTTGGTCGCCGCAGTCGGTGGTGCGCTCACTGCGGGCGGTGCGACGCGCATGAAGGCCGCCGGGCCGCCCCGCGCGAATTCGACTGCAGCGCAGCCGACGCCCGCCGTCGCACTGGAAGCGCGTGTCGTTCCACTATCCCGGTACGCAGGCGGGTGTGCGCGACATCACGCTCGCCATCGCGCCGGGCGAGCTGGTGGTGTGTCTCGGTCCCAGCGGCTGCGGCAAGACGACGCTGCTGCGGCTCATCGCCGGCTTCGTCCGTCCCGACGCGGGCGCCATTCATCTCAACGGCGAGGACGTGAGCGCGCTGCCGACTCGCTCGCGCGAGTGCGGTGTGGTGTTCCAGGCCTACGCCTTGTTTCCGCACATGCGCGTCTGGGAAAACGTCGCGTATCCGCTGCGCGTGCGCGACGTCGCACTGGATGAGCGCCGGCGGCGTGCGGGAGCAATGCTCGAACTGGTAGGGCTCGCCGGTCTCGCGGATCGCCTGCCGGCGCAACTCTCCGGCGGACAACAACAACGGGTGGCGCTCGCACGCGCGCTCGTGTTCGGACCGCGTGCGCTGCTTCTCGACGAACCGCTGTCTGCGCTCGATGCGGCCACGCGCTCC
This sequence comes from uncultured beta proteobacterium, assembly GCA_963726935.1. Lineage (GTDB taxonomy): Bacteria > Pseudomonadota > Gammaproteobacteria > Burkholderiales > Casimicrobiaceae > PALSA-1003. The sequence continues at coordinate 18,160 of CAVSEH010000027.1, read as the reverse complement.
GCCATGCGCGACGAGATCCGTCGCATCCAGCGTGCGCAGAATATTGCCACGCTGCTCATCACCCACGATCAGGACGAAGCGCTGTCGCTCGCCGACCGGGTCGTGCTGCTGAACGAGGGCCGGTTGGTGCAGTCGGGTTCACCGCATGAAATCTATGACCGGCCAGCGGATGCCTTCGTCGCCGGCTTTGTCGGTCGCGCCAATCTGCTCGACGCGCGGGTCGTCGACGCGCAGACGGTGGATACGCCGATCGGCCGCCTCGTTACTCCGCTGCATGGCCGGTCCGCGGGTGTCACGCTGCGCATTCTCGTACGCCCGGAACGCATCGAGTTGGCAACGATCACGACCGGCGAAAACGTGTTCGCCGCACGAGTGTTGCGCGACCGCTTTTTCGGGGCGACACGACAGGTCGAGGTCGCCGCGGGCAACGGCAGACTCGAAATTGAAACCGCGATGCGCGATCATGTCGCCACGATTCGCGTTCCGCGCGATGCCATACAGTTTCTCAACGCACCATCAGGAGGGGGATCATGAGAACCAAGCCGGGCAGTCTCGGTCGTGCCACCACGATAATCGTCGCGGCGTTGTTGGCAAGCGTCGTCGCCGCGCAAACCGTCCTCGATTCGCCGGAGCTCTACGCTGGCGAAAAGGCACTCTACGAAGCCGCCAAGAAGGAAGGCATGGTGGTGAGCTTCGACACCGGCCCGACCTGGGCCAACTGGGCGGCCGAATTCGCGGCCTTCAAGAAACGGTACCCCGAAGTCGAGATCGTCTATAACGACATCGGCTCGGCGGCGACGGTCGTGGCTCTCGACAAGGCGCGCAACCGGCCACAGGCGGACACGGCGTACTACTTCGCGGCCTCCGGGATCGATGCCGCGGCGAAGAACGTGGTCACGGGCTTTCAGCCCGTGAACTACGACAAGCTCACGCCCGTGTTCCGCGATCCCGACGCCAAGTGGTTCACGATCCACACGTTGACCGTCGCCTTCGTCGTCAACACCAAGCTGGTGAAGAACGTGCCGCAGTCGTGGGCCGATCTGCTCAAACCCGAGTACAAGAATACCGTGGTCTATCTCGACCCGCGCTCGACCGGCGTCGGCCAAGTCGTCGCGTTCGCCGCGAACTTCGGCATGGGCGGCGACATGAACAACCTGCAGCCGGGGATGGACTATTTCGCCAAGCTGCACCAGTCGGGCAACGTGCTGCGTGTTCTCGGCACGACCCCGTACGCGCAATTCGTGAAAGGCGAGATCCCGATCTGGATTTCCTACGAGAACGACGGTCTGAAGGCGAAGTACACGGATGGCCTCGGAGACGCGGTGGCGGTGGTGATTCCCAAGGAAGCGTCCGCGGCCGCGCCGTATGCGATCAGCCTGGTGGACAAGGGTCCGAATCCAAACGCTGGCAAGCTGTGGCTCAACTTCATCATGACCGACATGGGGCAGGGCATTTTCGCGCAGGGGTTCGTGCGGCCGTCCGTGCCGGGTGTGAAGCTGCCCGACAACGTTGCCGACAAGCTGCCAGCGGCGCCGCAGGTACGTCCGCTCGACGTGAAAAGCGCGGCGGCGAAGAAGGCCGACGTCGACAAGGGCTGGGCGGCGGCGACGGGCAGCAAGTGATGCGGCGTAAGCAACGGCCAAGTCCGTCATTCCCGCGAAAGCGGGAATCCGAGTTGCTGCCGCAAGATGTCAAAACGGGTCCCCGCTTTCGCGGTGACGACAAAATTCTCGGTCATCCCGGCGAAGGCCGGGATCCAAGTTCGGGGCCATGAATTGGCGCCGGCCTAGGCCGGGGCGACGACTCGTTAGAGACTGGTTCGAGACTGCAATTTTATGCGCATTCGCACCCAACTCTTCCTCGCATCGCCCGGCGTACTGCTCTTTGCGCTGTTTTTTCTGGTGCCGGTACTCGCAGTGGCCGTCGATGCGCTGCGCGAAGGCAGCGCTTCCTTTGCGCGCGTGTTTGCAACCTCCGGGTTCTGGCATGCGCTGGCGGGCAGTAGTGTGCTGACGCTGTTTGCCGCCACCTTGTCCACGGTGGTTGGTGTCGCGGTCGCACTGTATCTGTCGCATCTGTCGCCGCGTCGACGCACAGTCCTTTCGTTCGTGATCGCCTTGCCGCTCACCTTCTCCGGACTGATCGTCGCTTATGGCTTCATCCTCGGCTATGGCCGCGCCGGGTTCGTCACGCAATTGCTCGCGCGCGCCGGGTTCGATGCGGCGACTATCGGCGGTGCGCTATTCACGCCGACAGGACTCGCGTTCGCTTCGTCGTATTACCTCATTCCGCGCGTGGTGATCGGCATGCTGCCCGTGCTGGTGAACTTCGACCGCACTCAAATCGCTGCGGCCGAGTCGCTCGGTGCCACGTCGACGCAGGCGTTTCGCCACGTACTTCTGCCGCAGGTTGCTGCACCCGCCGTCGCCTCGTTCTGCCTGGTCGCAGCGGTCGTGTTCGGCGCATACGGTACCGCGCTGGCGCTGGTCGGCACCCAGCTGCCGATACTGCCGCTGCGGCTCTACAGTCTGATCTCCGAGACGGGCTCGGACTTTCCGGCGGCGGCCGCGCTCGCGTTGTTGATTACCGCGGTCTGTTCGGCGATCATTACCACTGGCGAGTGGGCGGGAGCGAAGCATGAGCGCCACCTTTAGAGTCGATCGCAAGCGCAGTGCGTTGCTTGACGCGGCGGGGCGACAACTCGACCCGATCAGCCGAACGTGGCGTGCGACCGATTCGCGTTCGCACGCCGATGCGCTGGAATCGGTCGACGCAATCGGGGCCGTCACGTGGTTGCAACGCGAGAGCGGCCACCCGCTGCGCGTCCCCATCGGCGTGATCGGCCCACGCGAGGCCACCGACGCGCAGCTCGCCGCGGCGCTCGAAGTCGGTGAACTGCTCGGCGATTGCGGGCTGACCGTCATTTGCGGCGGCCGTCAGGGCGTGATGCAGGCGGTGTGCGAAGGCGTGGCGCGCGTCGGCGGGCTGTCCATCGGGCTGCTGCCCGAAACGGACCCGACGGCGGCGAATCCGTACGTCGGCGTCGCGATCGCCACCGGCATCGGCGAAGCGCGCAACGCGCTGATCGCGCGCGCGTCGCTCTGTCTGATTGCCATCGGCGATAGCTTCGGCACCCTTTCCGAAGTCGCGCTCGGTCGCCACTTCGGGAAACTCGTCGTCGGTCTCGAGGACGCCGCGGACGTCGACGGCGTGCGACACGCCGGCACGGCCAGGGACGCCGTGGAGATCGTTGCCGAAGCTGTACTGACGGCAGCGTAGGAGTACCGCGTGCTATGACGCGCGTCGCAACCCCGCCGGTATCATCCACCGCTCCCCAAGGCGAAAGGCACCTTCGATCAGTAGCGCCAACACTGCGGCGGGAACCGCCCCGGCAAGCAGCATCGCGTGATCGTTGAGCGCGAGGCCGGTCACGATCCGTTCGCCATAGCCACCCGCACCGATGAACGCGGCGATGGTGGCGGTACCCACGTTGATGACGGCAGAGGTCTTGATGCCGGCCAGGATGGTAGGCGCCGCAAGCGGCAACTCGATTTTTTGCAGGATCGTGCCCGCCGTCATGCCTAGCGACAGCGCGGCTTGCTTCATGCCCCGCGAGATTTGCGTCATGGCGGTATGCGTGTTGCGCACGATGGGCAGCAGCGCGTACAGCGCGAGCGCGATGAACGCCGGCACTGCGCCGATGCGCCCGGTCAATGGAATCAGTGCGGCCAGCAGTGCCAGCGAAGGGATGGTCTGAATCACGGCTGTGGCCCCGAGAATGACGCCTTCGGTGGCGGGACGCTTGGCGGCGAGTATGCCGAGCGGGATGCCGACGACGATGCTGGCGGCGAGCGACATGAATACGAGCGACAGCTGTTCGACGGTCAGGCGGGCGAAGTCCGGGCCGAAGAGCTTGTCAACGAAGGAGCGCCGTTGTCCTTCGGCAGACGCAGCAGCGACGCCCGCGGTCGCATTTGGCGCTGCGGCGAGCGAAGTTGCGCCGGTGCGTTGCGCGAGAAAGCCGGCAGCGACCGCCGCGAATTCCTTGCCATCCAGTTCGGCGGACGCGTTCATGCGTCGCATGGCGGCGTCGTCGATAGCGCCTTCGAGCGTGGTAAGGGCAGCCCAGGTCCGTGGGAGGCGCCGCGGCAGATCCGCGCGATAGAGCAACACGGCGTCATAGGGCGGGAAATAGTGACGATCGTCGGTGAGCACCGTCAACCCGTACTTGTCGATCTTGGCGTCGGTCGAGTAGATATCGATCGCATCGACCTGCTTCTGTGCCATCGCGTCATACGCGAGACCATGATCCAGGCCGCGCGGCGTCGCGAAAGGTAGCTCGTAGGTGCGTTTCAACCCCGGCCAGCCGTCGGCGCGCCCGATGAATTCCTGCGACAGCCCGAGTTGCAGCTCCGGGTGCACCTTCAGATCGGAGAGACGAGCGATTCCCTTCGCGCGCGCGTCGTCGGCGCGCATCGCGAGCGCGTAGGTATTGTTGAAGCCGAGTGGGACAGCGACGGCCAGCCCCATGGATGCAAGCTTGGCGTTGAGCTCGGTGAGCGATGGGACCGTGTCGAGCTTGAGAATTTCGCGGGCGATGGTCCCCGTGTATTCAGGGTAGACATCGATGCTGCCGGTTGTAAGCGCGTTCAGGACGATGGCGGTGTTGCCGAGCCCCTGCTGGTGTACGGCGGTCGTCTCCCCGGCGCCCTGCGCGGTCTGCTTGATGATTTCGCCGAGAATGTAGGACTCGGTGAAACGCTTCGAGCCGACGTTGAGGGGCGACTCCGCAGCAAATGCCGTCGCGTAAAGGAGGCCGGCGAGAGCGGCTGACGAGGCTACGAGCTTGGGCGACATGGGCGTGTGTTCGATCCGTGCGGTTGCAGAGGCACTATGCGCAACCTTACCCGATTCACCCTGCCGCGTCAGGCGTAGACTGTCTGTTGTCAGTGCCGCACGGACCGCATACCCCGCCTCATTGCAGGAGACCGGACATGCCTACGATTCCCGAACAACAAGCGTCTCCGCAGGAGTTCGCCGCCATGGTCAGCGAACTTGAGGAAGCCGAGGCCTACGAGGTCAAGCTCCGCCAGTGCATCATCGACGCGCGCGATCAGCTTGCGGCCGGCCATACCAGCAGTGCGCTGTCGATACTGAACACGGCAATCAACGACATCGATGCCGCGACCGATGTCGTTGCTGGATCCCATTCGGCAGGTACCCGCTGACGACCATGTCTGCAATCGCCGAGCACTCACGCTCGACGATGCCAGTGCAGACGTAACGACCAGCTGTTACTGCTTCTCCACGACGACCCGTCCCTGCGCGTTGAGAAACACGTGGTAGCGGTTGCCGTCCTTGCAGGATGCGACGTGGTCGTTGTCGGCTCGCGTCGTGACGCTGAGCACTTCACCGCATGGCAGACCCTGCAAGGTGATCACGGTGAACAGATCCTTCCTTAGCGTCGCGTCGTCGGCGGCGAACGCGGATGCACCGAAACATGCAGCCAACAGCGGCGCAAGAGCACTGCGCCTCACGCATTTGTTCATGGTGCCTCCTGCATCGAATCAGATCGTGGCAAACTTTTTCGGATCCGCAAGAACGCTCCAGATCGCCTCGCGCGAATCCACGATCGCGGACGCTAGCATTGGGTCGCTATCCTGCAATAACGAGAGCACCTTGAGCACGAGCAGATCGTACGGGCGCCGCAGCTCGGCCAGCGTGATCTTGAGTTTCCCCTGGTAGAAGGCCCGGAATTGATCCAGCAGGTCGTCGACCTGGTTTTTGAGCGCGATCTTGGTGAGCACGCCGATAGCTTTGGTGTCCTTGAGACGTTGGACGAGCGAAGCGAGGTCCAGCGGCGGCGCCTTCTTGGCCACATCTGCAACTGCACCCTCCTTCGTCGGTGAGGGCGTGACGGGCGGCTTTGTAGCTGCGGTTGCGGTCGTCTTTGCGGCCGGGGGAATGGGCTTGGCAGCGCTCTGACTTGGGGTCGCGGCTGGCGCAGCGGGAGGATTCGACGCCTCGAGTGCTGCAGTGCCGGTCGGTGTCACAACGGCCGTCTTCGGCGGGCTTGGCGTCGATGCCAAAGAAGCCGTCGGCGCAACGGCTTCGGCCGCGGTTGGCGGCTGCGTTGCCGGCGGCACTGGCTTGACGTCGAGCAACCTGCAATCAGCAAGGCGAAAGCGAGTCCAACGAGGCGCGCGATCTGCTCGCTCGGCACGTGGGGCAATATCGCTTCTGTCATTGGCGGCTCCGCGCCCGGTAAATATTGCCGCAGCGCCTCGTTCTCATTCGATCATATCCCAACCGACTCAAATCCAGCGTCTGATCCCGTACCTTGCACCGCCCTTCCAGAGCAACCGATTCACGCGAGACGCCGGCAAGGCAAGCTTGCCCAGGATTCGCGTTCCTAGCAGAATGCGGGCGACGGGTGGTCCCGAGCGCCGAATAAACGAATGGGAGGAACAGTGAGCCGATTTTTCCGCATCCTTACCCTATTGCTGGTTGCCGCGCTTGCCGGCGCTGGTTCCGCATTCGCGGTCGACTATCCGGTGCGTCCCGTGAAATGGATCGTGCCCTATCCGCCCGGCGGCACCACCGATGTCCTGGCGCGCATCATCGCGCAGTGGCTCACCGAGAAGATGGGCCAGTCATTCGTGGTTGAGAACAAGCCGGGCGGAGGCAACAATATCGGGGTCGAGTTCGTCGTGACCGCGCCGCCCGATGGCTACACGATGCTCCTCGTCAATCCGGCGAACGGCATCAACGCGACCCTCTACAAGGATCTACGTTTCAATTTCATCCGCGATATCGCGCCGGTCGCGGGCATCGTGCGCACGCCGAACGTGATGGAGGTGACGAGCGCCTTTCCGGCGAAGACCGTCGCGGAATTCATCGCGTACTGCAAGGCGAATCCGAACAAGATCAACATGGCTTCCTCGGGCAGCGGCACGTCCGTGCACCTTTCCGGCGAGCTCTTCAAATCCATGACCGGCTGCCAGATGCTGCACGTTCCTTACAAGGGCGCGGGCCCCGCGCTCGCCGACCTCATCTCGGGCCAGGTGCACGTGCTCTTCGACAACCTGCCCTCATCCGCCGGACACATCAAAGGCGGCCGGATTCGCGCGCTCGCGGTCACATCGGCGGAACGCGAGCCTTCGATGCCCGAATTGCCCACGGTAGCAGAAACGGTGCCCGGCTATGAAGCGACCGCCTGGTTCGGTATTGGAATGCCCAAGGGCACGCCGCGCGAAATCATCGACAAGGTCAATGCAGAAGTGAACCGCGCGCTTGCCGATCCGACGATGCGCGCGCGATTGGCCGAGCTGGGCGGCAAGCCCATATCCGGAACGCCGGAGGATTTCGGCAAAGTCATCGCGGCCGAAACGGAGAAGTGGGCAAAGGTGGTGATCTCCTCAGGTGCCACCGTAGAGTGAAAGTCCCTTACAAAATCCCTTCCTCCGGATACGGCGCATTCGCTTCGACACGCTCGTAGCCAAGGCGGCTCAGATCCAGTGACCGATATCTTCCGTGCACCACGAGCTCGGCTATCGCGCGCCCCGCGGCCGGGGCATGCATCATCCCGTGGCCGGAAAATCCCGCGACGGTGTAGAGGTTCGGCATACGACTCCAACGACCGATGACGGGATTGCCGTCCAGCTCGTTCTGCTCGTAGAGGCCTGACCACGTGCGGTGGCACTTGGCGGCTTCGAAGGCCGGGAATCGATGCGCCACCGCGGGCCATACAACCCGCTCGAAGTAGTCGTGATCGACCTCGAAGTTGAAACCGCGACGTTCGTCGCCATCGACCAGGCCGCCCGAGAAGCCGCTGCCCTCGGAGCGGAAGGCAAGGCGCGCCACGTCCTTGACATAGGGCAGACGTTCGATCGGTGATCCCGCCGTGAAGTAGTGCTCGAAGCGACGCATCGGCGTCACCGGCAGCTTCATTCCAAACATCGACGCAACGTCGCCGGACCAGGCGCCGGCGGCGTTGACAAATGCATCGGCCGCAATGCGTTCTCCGCTCGCTAGCGTGACAGTTCGAATCTTCGCCGGGTCCATCTCGGCGCCCACGACGCGATCGTTCACATAGACCGCGCCCAGCTCGACGGCCTTCCGGCGAAAGCCCCACAACAGTCCGTTCGGATCGCACCACCCATCGTGCGGGGTGTGCGCCCCCGCACCCAGATCGTCGACGCGCATGGACGGAAACCTGTTCTTGAGCTCTGCCGGCGTGAGGAGGTCGACGTCGCAGCCCAGGATCCGTTGCTTGCGCGCATTCCGCTCGAGGGTCGCAACGTCCTTGGGCGGAACGATGAAGAGATAGCCACCTTCCACCCAATCCACCGGGGCAGGACGACCCTCCGTCGCCATGACGCCCTCGAACGCCTTGATGAAGTCGAGGCTGTAGCGCGACATCGAGATATTTTCCGGACAGGTGAACTGGACCCGGCAACCACCCGACGCCCGCAGGGTCGAAGCGAACTCGTAGGTGGGGTCGGGTTCGATGACGCGGACGGCGATGGCCGGCGCTTCCTTCAGGAGGAAGTAGGCCGTGCTCGAACCGATGATGCCGCCGCCGATGATGGCGACGTCGACCTTGGAGGAGGTTGGGTAGACCAAGGCGGTGAACTTCCTGGATCAAACGGGAAACCAAACAGCGACCGTTGGCGGGATTTGCGAGTCTACTGCATCGTCGGCAGCTGCCATAGCAACGAGCCGTCTATAATCAAGTCGCGGTGGCGGAACCAGCGCGATCGCGGCGTCCCGCTATGGAATGGCTCCTCTTCATCGCCGTTATCTCGCTTGGCGTGCCCGCGCTGGCGTGGCTCGCGCAGGAACGGCTGATCTTCTTTCCGCAGCCTGTCGCCTCGACTGCGCACCTGCCGGCACGCGCATCACCGCTGGAAGTCGTGGCCGCCGACGGCACACATCTTCGCGGTTGGGTCGTCAAAGGCGCAACCACGCCGGCGCCTGCGGTGATCTACTTCGGGGGCAACGCCGAAGAAGTATCGTGGACGCTCGCCGACGGGCGCTGGCCGCGGCAATGGTCGATTGTGAGCCTGAACTACCGGGGTTATGGCGCGAGCGAGGGCACGCCCGGTGAACCTGCGCTCACCGCCGATGCATTGGCGATCTACGATGCGGTGACGCAGCGTCAGGACATCGACCCGCGTCGCATCGTCGTGTTCGGACGGAGCCTCGGTACCGCGATCGCGGTTCATCTCGCTGCAGAGCGGTCCATCGCCGGCGCCGTGCTTGTGTCGCCGTACGACAGCTTGACGGAGATCGGCAAGAGGCACTATCCGTGGTTGCCCGTGTCGTTGTTGTTGCGTCATCGCTTCGATGCCCTCGCGGATGCGACGCGGAACCGGACACCTTTGCTCGCGATCGTGGGCGGAGCCGACTCGATCATTCCACCCGAACGCTCGCGCGCGCTCTTCGACGCGTGGGCCGGACCGAAGACATGGCAGGTCGTGCCCGGTGCGGACCATAACGATCTTGGGAACGATGATGTGTTCTGGCCGAGCGTGGCGAAGTTTCTGGCGGAGCGGTAGCGCAACCATAGCCGTCGGTCCAGACTCCAGATTCGGCATGCAGAGGCTGCCTTGACGCCCCCGCCGTCCTGCGGCATCTTGACCTCCTCCCCGAAACCCATACGGACCCATGCGTACCCAACTCCCCATCGTGGGAATATCCCGCGACGAGATCTTCTCGCGCATGAAGGCGCTGTCCGCCGGCGACATCGACTGGCGTCGCGGGCGCGTACCGCTCTACGTGTTCAAGGCCAACGATGAGATCGCGACGCTCGGGCGCGACGCATTCCTGGAGTTCTTCACGGAGAATGCGCTGGGCGGCAAGCGCGCGTTTCACGGCCTGAAAAAGATGGAAGACGATATCGTCTCCATGGGTCTGTCGCTGTTCCGTGCGCCGGACGACGCGGCCGGGTTTTTCACCACCGGCGGCTCGGAGAGCATCATCTCCGCGGTCCTGGCGTGCCGCGACTTCGGTCGCCGCCTGTCCGGCAGAGCCGACAAGCGCGGCAACATCGTGCTGCCGTATTCCGCCCATCCGGCGTTCACCAAAGCGGCGCGGCTGATGGACATCGAGTTGCGACGCATCCCTGTAGCGGCCAACTACCGTGCCGACGTCGTCGCGATGTCGCGCGCAATCGATGGGGACACGATGATGCTGGTCGGCTCCGCGCCGTGTTTTTCGTACGGCACCATCGATCCCATCGTCGATCTGGGCCGACTCGCACAGGAACGTGGGGTGTGGCTGCACGTCGACGCGTGCGTCGGTGGATACATCGCCCCGTTCGCCGCCAAGGCGGGGTATCCCATCCCGACGTTTGATTTCGCCGTGCCGGGCGTGACATCGATCTCGGCGGACCTGCACAAGTTCGGATTTTGTCCCAAGCCCGCCTCGACGGTGTTCTATCGCTCGGCGGATCGCGCCGCGTGCCAGCCATTCGAGATGGACGATTGGCCCGGTGGAAAATTCGCGACTGCGACGCTCGTCGGCACGCGGCCGGGCGGGGCCGTCGCCGGCGCGTGGGCGACGCTGCAAGGAATGGGTGAACAGGGATATGTGTCGACCGCACGGCAGATCATGGAACTTGCCCTCGAATATCGGCGCGGTATCGAGGCGATCGGCCTTGCGGTCGTTGGTGACCCGGACTTGTCCATCTTGTGCTTCACGTCGAACGATGTCGACATGCTGCGCGTGAGCGAAGTGATGGCTGCGCGCGGATGGCTGCCGGGGCTGGTGCGAGAGCCACGCGCCATGCACTTGATGTTATCGATGTTGCATGCGCCGGCGCGCGAGGACTACCTGCGCGATTTGCGCGACGCGGTCGCGCAGGTGCGCCAGGAAAGCGGCAAGGCGGCGAAGGTGGATGTTACGTATTGAGCAATAAGCCTTCCGCCGCCGATACAACGCATCTCCGCTTCCTTCGCGCGAATACGCAAAAGGTGGTAAAACGGCGCCAATGGAACGCGCCTTTCGCGCCCTAGCGACAGGCGGCAAATCGAACCGATTGATGGGAGGGACGAAATGAATGCCAAGCTGTCTCGTCGGGACACACTCAAGCTCATGGCCAACATGGGTGTCGCCACGTTTGCAGGCGGTGCGATGCTCGCGTCACGCAGCGTGTTCGCGCAGCAGGCCACCGCCGTCCTGGGCCACTTCGGCTCGGCCAATCCGCAGACGATGGGCAAGGCGTCCGGCTCGTTCGCCAAGGCGTTCGGTCCCAACGTCAAGACCGAGTTCGCGACGGTCGGCGGTGGCCCGCAGGTGATCGCCGCCATCGCCGGCAACAGCATGGATATCTGCAATGTCGGCTCGTCGCCCATGGTGGTGGGCTTCGCGCAAGGCATCAAGATGTCGATGGTCTATGTCGAGAAGTACATCACCGACAGCGAGTGCCTGGCGGTGCGCAAGGACGCCGGCATCAACACGCTCAAGGAACTCAAAGGCAAGAAGATCGGCCTGCCGTTCAACACCTCGGTGCATTTCGCGATGCTTGCCGCGCTGAAGACGGCAGGACTCGGGCCGTCCGATCTCACCCTGATCAACGTCAAGGCCGACTCCATTCTCGCGACATGGCAGCGCAAGGACATCGACGGCGCCTACATCTGGCATCCGGTGCTGGGCGACCTGCTCGCTGACAACGGCAAGCTGCTGCTCAAGACCGGCGACCTCGCGGCGAGCGGCACGCTGGTGTTCGACGGTATCGTCGTGCGCGACGAGTTCAAGCAGAAGCAGCCGGAGCTGGTGCTGGCCTATCTCAAGGAATACGACCGCCTCTGCACCATGTACGAAAAGCAGCCGCAGGAAGTGGTGAAGGTGCTCTCGCCATACCTGCAGATGACGCCGGAAAAGACGATGGATTACATCAATACTTTCCACTCGATCCCGCCGAAGGAGCTCGCGAGCGAAAAGTGGATGGGGATGCCCGGCGCGAAAGACACCGGCGTGCTGCGGACGCTCCAATCACAGGCGGAGTTTCTCAAGGCAGCCGAGCAGATGACGACGATTCCGCCGAGCTGGGTGCCGTACGTGGACTCGACGTTTCTGGCGAAGATGGTGTAGAGGTGCTCGCCTGGTGACACCATGCTGCCCCGTCATTCCCGCGTAAGCGGGAATCCATTGCCTATTGACGGAAGAAAAATGGGTGCCCGCGTTCGCGGGGACGACGATCGCCGTGGTGGTTTCTGACGACGCTGCGTAGCGCGCAAGCGATGATCATCGAACCTGTCGCGCTCGACGACGCACCGCGGCGCGCCGTCGCCAAGCTGTTGATCGACGGTGTGTCCAAGCGCTTCGGCACGAGTCGCGACGCCGTGCAGGCGCTCAAGCCCATCGACATAGCGGTCGGCGCCGGCGAGTTTCTCACGATCGTCGGACCGTCCGGGTGCGGCAAGAGCACGCTGCTCAATATCGTTGCCGGATTCGAAACACCGACCACGGGTCGTGCGACGCTGGACGGCAAAGTAATCGCGGGCCCGGGTCGCGAGCGCGGCGTCGTGTTCCAGCAGGGCGCACTGTTCACCTGGATGTCGGTGCTGGACAACATCGCATTCGGGCCGCGCGCGCTTGGCAAGAGCGTCGCCGAGTCGCGGGATATTGCCGAGCGTTACATCGGGTTGGTCGGTCTGACGGGCTTCGGCAAGCGCTATCCCTACGAGCTTTCCGGCGGCATGCAGCAGCGCGTCGGGATTGCGCGTGCGCTCGCCAACGAGCCCGAAGTGCTGTTGATGGACGAGCCCTTCGCCGCGCTCGACCAGCAGACGCGCGAGCTTCTGCAGGAAGAGATCCGTGCGATCTGGCGACGTACCGGCAAGACCATACTCTGGATCACGCACAGCATCGAGGAAGCGCTCTTTCTTGCAACCCATGTCGTGGTGATGACTGCGCGCCCGGGACGCGTCAAGGCGGCGTTCGCATGCGGGTTCTCGCGCGAAGCCGATCCTTTGATCGCCACCACCCCGGAGTTTGCAGAAGCCAAGCGCACGATCGTCGGCCTGCTGCGCCAGGAGTCGCTCGAAGCACAGCGGCAGGAGACGGCTGCGTGACGATGTTCACGGCGAAGCTGTAGCAACATGGCGCAGGTCGATGCCGCCGAAAGCCTGACGGAGGACCTTGCTCCCGCGCGCGGCACGGCCCGCCGCGATCGCTGGCTGGGACTCGCGTCGTTCGCGGCGATGCTCGCCGTGTGGTTCGCGATAACGGGCAGCGGCTTGTGGCCGCCGTTGGTGCAACCCGCGTTCCTGCCATCGCCGGTGACCGTCGCCAAAACCTTCATGCGACTCGCCGCGACCGGGTATCAGGGGCACACGCTGCTGCATCACTTCCTGATCAGCCTGATGCGCTTCGGACTCGCCTTCGCGATCTGCGTCGCTATCGGTGTCCCGGTGGGCCTACTCATGGGCATGCATAGCGGGGTACGCGCGGTGCTCGATCCTCCGATCGAGACGACGCGACCCATCCCGAAGCTCGCGCTGCTGCCGTTGTTCATCATCTGGTTCGGCATCGGCGAGCTGTCGAAGACGATCGTCATCATCGCTGCGCTCTTCCCGCTGATCTCCATTTCGGCGATGCAGGCGGTGCGCGCCGTCAGCGTGCGCAAGATTCAGGCGGCGCAGTCCCTCGGTGCCAGCAGAAGCATGATCTTCCGGCGAGTGCTGTTGCCGGCAAGTCTGCCCGGCATCTTCACCGGGCTACGCGTGTCGGTCGGGATCGGCGTCACCATGCTCGTGGGCGCCGAGATGGTCGCCACCAGCGACGGTATCGCCTGGATGGCGCTCACCGCCGCCGACTTCGTGCAGACCGACATCGTTCTGGTTGCCGTGCTGATCATGGCCGCGCTCGGCTACGGCCTGGACCAGATCTTTCGCCTGCTGGAACGGCGCATCGTGCACTGGGCGGGACGGGACTGACGCACGATCCTCAGTCGGGAATTGACTCTCCACCGTCTGCGGCGCAGAGTAAGCATCGCGTAGGAGATTCCCTCTTACCTCATCGAAGGAGAGGACCATGAAACTCCGCCTGTTGCATCTTTCATTCCTTGTTTCTCTAGCCGTCTGCGTTCCGGCCATGGCGCACGACACGGATGCCCAATCGGGTCCGCTGGGCAAGGTGTCCTTCCCGACCAGCTGCGATCCGAAAGTGCAGCCGGCCTTCGAGCGTGCCGTGGCTATGCTTCATTCCTTCTGGTATTCGGCCGGGGAGCAGGCCTTCCGCGACGTGCTCAAGGCCGATCCGCAATGCGCAATCGCCACTTGGGGCATTGCGTCGATCCTCATGTCGAATCCGCTGGCGGGACAGGGCGCATCACCCAAGGGCGCGGAGCAGGCGCAGGCGGCGATCGACGAGGGGCGGCGCATCGGCGCCAAAACCGAGCGCGAGCGCGATTACATCGAAGCTGTCGCGGCCTATTACAAGGACTTCGCGACGCGCTCGGAGAGGGAACGCCAGGCCTCGCGCGCCAAGGCCTACGAGGCGCTGGCGCAACGCTATCCGGTTGACGACGAGGCACAGATCTTCTACGCCCTCTACCTTGCCGGGACGCAGACGCAGGCCGACCAGACCTACGCGGCCTATCTCAAGGCGGCGGGCATCCTCGAAGGGGAATTCAAGAAGTATCCCGACCACCCCGGCGTGGCGCACTACCTGATCCACTGCTATGACGCGCCGCCGATCGCCGAAAAAGGGCTCACCGCTGCGCGCCTGTATGCAACGATCGCGCCTGCGGCACCGCACGCCTTGCACATGCCTTCGCATATCTTCACTCGCGTCGGCTCATGGCAGGAGTCCGCGAGCACCAACACGCGCTCCAGGGACACGGCCAAGGCGGGCAACGAGCCGGACGAGGCCTATCACGCGTCCGACTACATGGTCTACGCGTACCTGCAGCTCGCTCGCGACGCCGATGCGCGTCGCAGCATCGACGATGCGATGAAGATCAGCGGCGTAAGTGCGCGCTTCGTTGCGCCCTATGCCATTGCGGCAATGCCTGCGCGCTATGCGTTCGAACGCGGTGCGTGGCAGGAGGCGGCGGTGTTGCAGCCGCCCGGTTCGACCTATCCCTTCGTCGAGTCGATCACGTACTTCGCCCGGAGCGTGGGCGCTGCGCGCAGCGGCGATCTCGCCGCGGCGCGCAAGGATGCTGCGCAGCTCGAAACCTTCCATAAGGCGCTGCTCGACGCGAAGAACACCTACTGGGCTACCGAGGTCGAGATCCAGCGCCTGGCCGCAGCCGCGTGGATCGCGCTCGGTGAAGGCAAGTCCGACGAGGCACTCAAGTTCATGCGCGCCGCCGCCGATCTCGAGGACCGCAACGAGAAGCACATCGTCACGCCGGGTCGGCTCGTTCCTGCACGCGAGATGCTGGGCGAAATGCTGCTCGAGGTGAAGCAACCCCAGGCCGCGTTGAAGGAATTCGAAGCATCGCAGCAGCGCGAGCCCAACCGCTTCCGCAACTACCTTGGTGCCGCTCGCGCCGCGGAAATGGCGGGCGATCGCGCGAAAGCCGCCGCTTACTACCAAAAGCTGCTGGCGCTCGCCAAGGATACCGATTCGGCGCGGCCGGAGCTGGTGAGCGCGAAGAAATTCACAGCAGGGTGAGCCTCGCCGGTCTCGTTCGGGCAACCGTCCTGCTGGCGGCGATCGGAGCGTTCGTACCGATCGCCGTCGCCGATCCGTCCGAGGCGGATCCCGATCTCGCCACCCGCGACGAGGACTACGCCGCGGGCAAGCGCGCGGTCGAGAAGAAGGACTGGGCGGAAGCGGCGCGCCTGTTCGAGCAGGCGGAGAAACGCCATCCCGACAACGCGGACCTGCAGAACAGCCTGGGTTTTTCCTATCGCAACCTGAAGCAGTTCGACCTCGCGTTCAAGCACTATGAGCGCGCGATCGCGCTCGATCCGCGGCATCGCGGCGCGCACGAGTACATCGGTGAGGCTTACCTCATGACGGGAGACCTGGCGGGTGCGGAGAAGCACCTCGCGGCGCTCAAACAGATATGCCTGCTGCCTTGCGAGGAACTCACGGACCTCGAACGTGCGATTGCGGCGTACCGGGGCAGGAAATGATCGCCGCCGAGAATCAGATGACGGGCTGGCCGCGGCGCCGGAGGCTTGCGTGACGACACGGCGGGAAATCATCATCGTGCTGGGTGCAGGCGCCATTGCGTCGCCGCTTTTTGCATTTGCACAGCAGCAACCGCTCAGGACTGCGCGCGCGGCGGCTTATCTCGCGGCCCCGGATCCGGGTCCGTGTCGCGGGCGGCGCGCGTCGGCTGGCTGTCCTCACACCCCGCCTCCACGTCGTTCGCGGCCTGACCACGCGCCGCCCGATCCGGTCGTGTTCGCCACAGCGGCGATCCGATCGCGGCAGGGTTCGCCGACAGCCTGCGCACACCAGGCCGCAATATGACCGGCATCACATTCATGGCGATGGATCTTTCGGCCAAGCGCGTCGAAGTGCTCAAGGAAATGATACCGAAAGCCTCGCGCATTGCGCTTCTGTCCAATCCCGAGCACGCAGGAGAGCTGAGCGAGTACGGTGTCACCGAGGATACGGCGCGCCGTGTCGGCGCCGCGGTGACGCGCTATCTTGTGCGCAATCCCGAGGAGTTGACGACCGCGTTCGCCGCAATCCGTGCGGACAAAGTGGATGCAATGATCGTGTTTCCGGACGCATTGACTCTCGCGCGCCGCAAGGACATCGCGGTATTCGCCGCGCAGGCAAGCATTCCGTGCATTTACGGTTGGACCGAATTTGCCGAGTCCGGTGGACTGTTAAGCTACGGGCCGACGCTCACGGAGAATTTCAAGGCGCTTGCCGTGTTCGTCGACAAGGTGCTCAAGGGCACGGCCGCGAGCAATATTCCGATCGAGCAGGTCAAGAGAATCACGCTGACGCTAAACCTTGCAGCAGCAAGAGCGCTCGGGCTCAACGTGCCGCAGTCGATCGTCGTGCGCGCCGACAAGGTTATTGAATGACCGAACCCGTGTCGGATTGACCGGAGGCGTCTGGACCTGAAGCGGCACCATTGATCGACCTGTTGCAACGTAGGCCGTCCGTCATCGGCTGATCGGATCGGAGCCTGTCGGGCGGTCGTGACCGGTGCTTGTGACTTCCAGGCGACGAGTCGACGACTCGCGGTCGACATTTTCCGCGAGCTCGTCTTCACTCCCGGGCTGCTCGACTTCGATTCCGTCGTCCTCCGCGCCGTCGCCCAGGAATCCTCCGCTTTGATGTGCCCAAAGCCGTGCGTACAGGCCGTTGCGCGCAAGGAGGCTGCGGTGATCGCCCTCTTCGACGAGCTTGCCGCGGTCGAGCACCAGCAGGCGATCCATGGCGGCGATCGTCGACAACCGGTGGGCGATTGCGACCACGGTCTTGCCTTCCATCAATCGGTTCAGGCTGGTCTGGATAGCGGCCTCGACCTCCGAGTCGAGGGCGCTGGTCGCCTCGTCGAGAAGCAGAATCGGCGCGTCCTTGAGCATCACGCGCGCGATCGCGATCCGTTGTCGCTGGCCCCCCGAGAGCTTCACACCCCGCTCACCGACGTGCGCGTCGTAGCCGGTCCGACCCTTCGGGTCGGTGAGCACCGTCACGAACTCGTGCGCCTCCGCTCGCTGCGTCGCAGCGAGCACCTCGACGTCCGTTGCGTCTGGCCGCCCGTAGACGATGTTGTCGCGCACCGAGCGATGCAGCAGCGACGTGTCCTGCGTGACCATGCCGATCTGCGCGCGCAGGCTTTCCTGCGTCGCGTGCGCGATATCCTGACCGTCGATGAGAATCCGGCCGGCCTCGACGTCGTAGAACCGGAGGAGCAGGTTGACGATGGTCGACTTGCCTGCACCTGAACGGCCGACGAGCCCTATCTTTTCGCCCGGTCGGATGTGCAGGGTCAGGTCGTCGATGACCTGGTTCTTGCCGCCGTACGCGAAGCTGACGCGCTCGAAGCGAATGTCGCCTCGGGTTACGACCAGCGGCTTCGCATCGGGCGCGTCCACCACCGCGTGCGGTCGGGCGAGGGTGTTGATGCCGTCCTGCACGGTGCCGATGTGCTCGAAGAGGGCCGCCATCTCCCACATGACCCAGTGCGAGATTCCGTTCAGCCGCAGCGCCATCGCCGTTGCCGCAG